>JBFWUK010000018.1:48885-112511 GCA_050247355.1 Vicinamibacterales bacterium
CGGCTACTCGCTGCGCAGCGCCGTGACGGGATCGACCCTGGCGGCGCGGCGGACCGGCAGCAACGACGCCGCGATCGAGACGGCCGCCAGAATCATGGTGATGCCGATCATCGTGATCGGATCGCTCGGCTCGATTTCCACCAGTCGAAAGCGCGCGACTTGCGCGAGTGCCAGCGCCGCCGGCAGGCCCAGGGCCAGGCCCACTGCCAGTTGCCCGAGCGCGCGCCGCAGGAACATCCACGCCACCTGCCACTGCTGCGCGCCCACCGCCATGCGCACGCCGATCTCCTGCGTCCGCTGCGTGACGGCATAGGCCGTCACCCCGTAGACGCCGACCGCTGACAACGCCAGCCCGATCGCCGCGAGCACGCTGAACAGCGTTGAAAAGATGCGGTAGATGATTCGTTCGTTGGCAAAGACCGCTGCCACCGTCTCGATCGTGAAGACCGGCTGATCGGCGTCGATCGCCTGCACGGCGCCGCGGACGGCGCTCATCACGCTCGCGGGCGGCAGCGGGCTGCGGATCAGCAACGACGATGTTCGTGGCGTGTCTTGCTGAAACGGCAGGTAGACCACGGCGCTGCGAAACGCCTCGTCCGACGACCCCTGCAGGAACGGCGCGCTGATTCCGACGATGGTCCGCCACCCCTGCACGGGCTCGGGTTCGTCCTCCCGTTGAATGAAGCGAATGCGCCGGCCGATGGGGTCCTCTCCGGCGAAGTGGCGCGCCGCCATGACCTGGCTGATCACCACGTTCTCGGCGCCGGGCACGCCGTCGGCCTCAGTCAGTGCCCGGCCGCGCACGATGGGCACGCCGAGCACCTCGAAATAGGTCGAGGTCACGGTGACCGTCGAAACGAACGGTCGCTGCTCGTCGTCGATCGGCGGCCGTCCCTCGATCGCCACCCGCCAGGCCTCGTCGTCGAGCGGCGGCACACTGGTGGCATGGGCGAAGCCCTGAATGCCGGCAATCCCCTGCAGGCCTGGCTGGAGTTGCGCGAAGAAGCGCGCCCGCGCCTCCGGGGTGGGGTAACGCGTCGGTGGCAACTGGAGCCGCATGCGGGTCAAGCCGTCGAGCCGGAACCCCGGGTCGATGGCGTACAGCGAAACGAAGCTGCGAAGCATCAGGCCCGCGCCGCACAGCAGCACCACCGTGAGTGCCAGCTCGGCGATAACCAGTCCGTGGCCGAAGCGGCGGGCCCGGCCGCCGCCGCCCGACCCGCGCGCGCCGTCTTTCAACGCGCCGTGCTGGTCGTCCTTCGATACGTGCATCGCGGGAGCCAGGCCGAACAGGATCCCGGTGGCGACACAGATGGCGGCAACATACGCCAGCACGCGGTAGTCGACCGAGAAGCGCAGCCAGTAGGGGGCGCCCGAGGTCTGGATGGCGGCGTCGAACGCGCCGACGCCGAGCACCGCGAGCACGAGTCCCGCGATGCCGCCCAGGCTGGACAGGGCGACGCTTTCGATCAACAACTGCCGCACGATCCGCCACCGGGTGGCGCCGAGCGAGTAGCGGATCGCGACCTCGCGCGCCCGGTACGCAGCGCGCGACAGCAGCAGGTTGGCGACGTTGGCACACGCGATCGCGAGCACGAAGACTGCCGCGCCCATCACCGTGATTAGCATCGGCTTCACCGCTCGACCCAGGAAGCGATCGACCAGCGTCTCGACCTGGCCACCGATGACGTCCCTGGTCTGCTCCGGATAGGCGGCCCGGCTGCGCTGCGCGAAGCCGTCGATCTCGACGGCCGCCGACCGCTGGCTGACGCCGTCGGCGAGGCGGCCGAAGACATTGAGCGCGCGCGCATCCCGGGCGAGCTGGGCATCCGTTGGGATCAAGGGCAGCCACAGTTCGCTGTCTTCCGGAAACTTCATGCCCGCCGGCATGACGCCGACGATGGTGGCGGGGTGCCCGTTGACGCGCAGCGTGCGTCCGATCACTCCTGGATCGCGGGCGAAGCGGTTGGTCCAGATCTCGTAGCCGATGATCGCGACGGGCTCGGCGCCGCGGCGATCTTCGCCGGCGGCAAACCCGCGCCCGAGCAGTGGCGGCTGGCGAAGGACGTCGAAGTGATTGGCGGTGACCCACGAGCCCTGCGTCTGTTCCGGCGCCGCGTGATCGTCGCTGATGTTGATCGCGGTGAACTGGTACGCCGCCATGTCCGTGAACGACTGCGACTGTTCCCGCCACTCCTGGTAGTCGGTAAACGACAGCCGCATTCGAAAGCCGCGATCGGGGCGCCAGGATACGGCGTGCAGGCGATCCGCCTGCTCGAAGGCGAAGCCGCGGAGGAAGGCCCCGTTGATGATGGTGAAGCCGACCGTGTTCGCGCCGATGCCGAGCGCGATCGCCGCCACCACCGCGGCCGAGAACCAGCGGTCCTTCACGACCAGCCGCAGCGCGAAGCGGAGGTCCTGCCAGAGAGCATCGATCACCGGAAGCCCGCGGGCGTCGCGATGCTGCATCCTGAGCGAGGTCGCGTTGCCGACCCGCACCGCCGCCAGGCGGCGCGCTTCGGCCGGCGCCACGCCGCGGGCCACATGCTCGTCGGCCAGCAGCGTGATGTGCGCCTGCAGTTCCTCAGTGAAGTCATCGTCCAGGCGCCGATTGGCGAGCAGGGCGCGGACGCGGGCGAGCAGCAGGCGGAGGCGGGTCATGCCTTGCCCCGCGACAGCTGCAGCACCCGGCCCATCACGCCGGCGACCCGCTCCCAGTTGCGGGTGGCTTCGGCGAGCTGTTTCCGGCCGGCTTTCGAGATGGCGTAGAACTTGGCGCGGCGATTGTTGTCCGACACGCCCCACTCGGCGTCGATCCAGCCCTGTTGCACCAGGCGAATCAGGCAGAGATAGATGGTGCCCTGGTTGACCTGCAGGGCGTCTTCGCTGATCTGCTCGATGCGCCGGGCAATGCCAAAGCCGTGCATGGGTCCCATGGCGTCGAGGGTCTTCAGCACCATCAGGTCGAGCGTGCCTTGCAGGATGTCGGATTTGTCGCCCACGGGGTCTCCTGTTGGATGGTTAGAGGAGTGTCGCTTCTCCTCTATACGTCCCACAGGAGAAAAGGTTCGTACAAGAAAAAGGGCCGCCTTTCGGCGGCCCTTTTCGATGTTCAGGCAACCCTGAAGGGTTGCCTCCACCTCCTGGCGGAGGGCAGGGAGTCGGTTACCGCAGAGCCTGCGCGCGGCCCTTCAGGGTTTCGGCCAGGGCCGCGAGGCGCCTGGCGTCCTGGCCGGTGGCCGACTTGGCGTCGGCTTCGACCTGGGCGGCCACCGCGTCGAGGGCCGTCAGCACCTCGGCGGCGTTGCGCTCCGTGCCGGTGCGCAGCGAGTCAACCTTCGACAGGCTGCTCAGCACGGCGCTGGCGCGGGCGGCGGAAATGCCCTTGGTGCGGTTCAGCTGATCCAGGTAGGCCTTGGCGACCGCCGACGAAGCCGGCCACACCACCTTGGGCTGGTTCTGCGAGTTGAACTCCTGCAGCCGGAACTGCATGGCGGCGTCGATCTCGTTCTGCGTCAGGAACTCGCTCGGCTTCAGGCGGAACACGTCGATGCCGCGCGCCATTTCCGCGCCGTAGAGGTTGCCGTTGTACCAGTAGGTCGACCAGTAGCCGCCCGACAGCATGGCCTCGCCGTTGATCGGACCGCGGTCGAAGTACGCAATCTCCTTGGCGTTGGCCGAATCGGTGAAGTCGAACACCGACAGGCCGCCCTGGTACCACGCCTGCACCATGATGTCGCGGCCGGGCACCGGGATCAGCGAGCCGTTGTGCGCCACGCAGTTCTCCTGCTCGGTCTGCGCCGCCGGCATCTTGTAGTAGCCCTTGTGCACCAGCTTGTTGTCGACGATGTCGTAAATGGCGTCGGCGCCCCAGGTCAGCGGATCGACCGCGCGGCAGCGGGGGCGGCCGCCGCCGCCCCATTCATCGGTGAAGATCACCTTGGTGCCGTCGTTGTTGAAGGTCGCCGAGTGCCAGTAGGCGAAGCCCGGGTCCGACACGAAGTCGAGGCGCTTCGGGTTCTGCGGATCCTTGATGTCCATCAGGATGCCGTTGCCCGAGCAGGCGCCGGCGGCCAGGCCGATCTCGGAATACACCGTGATGTCGTGGCACTGGTTGGTCACGCTGGTGCGCTGCGTGTTGGGGCCGTGGTCGCCGCCGGCCCACAGGCCGGCGATGTTGGTGTCGCTGGCGAACAGGCGCGGCTGGTTGACGATGCGCGACTTCTCGGGCGCGGCCAGCGGCACTTCGATGACGTCGATGCTGAACAGCGAGGTGTTGGGGTTCTCTTTCGGATCGCCGCCCGAGCAGCCCTGGAGCTCTTCACCCGAGCGCACGCCGCCGGTGCCCGAGGCATACAGGAAGATGCGCGACTTGTTCTGCGGATCGGGCACCAGGGTGTGGGTGTGCGAGCCGCGGCAGGTCTGCACCGCCGCCACCTGCTTCGGGTTCTTCAAGTCGGAGATGTCGAAGATCCGCACGCCGCGGAAGCGCTCGTTGCTGACCGGCGGCACCACGCCCTGCAGGCCGCAGTCGAGGCGGCCGCGGGTCTGTTCCACCGACATGAACAGCAGGTTGCCCCACGTCGAGACGTCGCCCTGTCCGCCGGGGCACACCACCGACGCGATCAACTGCGGCCGGTTGGCGCGCTCGATGTTGTAGGTGTTGAAGCCGTGGTAGTTGCCGACGATCACGTGATTGCCGCTGAACGCCAGGTCCGAATTGGTGTACGACAGCTGGTTCGGGTTCGGCGGCGTGCGCGGCGCGCCGGGCGCTGCCGGCGGCGGCTCGGGCGGACGCGTGCCGAGCGGCATGGCCGGGTCGTAGAAGCCTTCCGGCTTCGGCAGGTTCGACACCAGTTCCATGTTCCACGCCGCCTCGGCCGCCTTCTGGCCAGGACCGCCCGGCTTGAGGTTGGCGCGCGGGTCGGTGGTCGACGGCCGCGGCAGGTTGTCGGGTGGCACCGGATCGGGCTGCCGTTGGGGCGGCGTCTGCGCCGCCGGTGCCGGTGCCTGTGGCGCCGGTTGTTGCGCCTGTCCGACGGCGACCGCCGCGACGACCAACGCCGCGGCAACAAGACTCTTCTCGATTCTCATATCAACCTCGCAAGCTCCGGCTAAAGCCGGAGGCTACATCTAACGAAGGCGCGCCGTGCGGCCCTTCAACGTTTCCGACAGTGCTTGCAAACGCATGGCGTCGCGGCCGCTCGCGGCCTTGGCATCGGCCGCCAGCTGCGCGGCCACGGCATCCAGGGCTTCGAGCGCGGCCGCCGCGTTGCGCTCCTTGCCGGTGCGCAGTTCGTCGACCTTGTCGAGGCCGTCGACGACCGCCTTGGCGCGGGCCGCCGAGATGCCCTTCGACCGGTTCAACTGATCGAGATACGACCTGGCTACCGCCGTCGTCGGTTCGAACTTCACCAGCGGCTGGTTCTGCGCGTTGAACTCGGGCAGGCGCCACTGCGTGGCGGCGTCGATCTCGTTCTGCGACAGGTACTGCGTCGGCACCAGCTTGAAGATGTCCATGCCGCGCGAGATCTCCGAGCCGTAGAGGTGGCCGTTGTACCAGTAGGTCGACCAGTAGCCGCCGACGATCAGGTTCTTGGCGTCGAGCGGGCCGCGGTCGAAGTAGGCAATCTCCACCGGGTTGGCGGCATCGGTGAAGTCGAACACCGACACGCCGCCCTGGTACCAGCCCTGCACCATGATGTCGCGGCCGGGCACCGGGATCAGCGAGCCGTTGTGGGCGACGCAGTTCTCGGTCTCGGTCTGCGCCGCCGGCATCTTGTAGTAGCCGCCGAACTTCATCTTCTTGTCGACGATCTCGAAGATGGCGTTGGCGCCCCAGTTGGGCAGGTCGGTGGCGCGGCAACGGGGACGCGTGCCGCCGCCCCATTCATCCGTGAAGATCACCTTGGTGCCGTCGTTGTTGAAGGTCGCCGAGTGCCAGTAGGCGAAGTTCTTGTCCGCGACGTGATCCAGCCGCTTCGGGTTGGCCGGATCCGAGATGTCGAGCAGGATGCCGTTGCCCGAGCAGGCGCCGGCGGCCAGCCCGATCTCGGGGAACACCGTGATGTCGTGGCACTGGTTGGTGGTGGCGCTGCGCTGCGTCCCCGGGCCGCTGTCGCCGCCGGGATTCAGCCCGGCAATGGCGCCGGTCTTCTCGTCCGCGAAAATGCGCGGGCGGTTGACGACGCGCGCCTTCTCGGGGGCGCCGAGCGGCACTTCGATCACGTCGATGCTGAAGAGCGCGGTGTTGGCGTTCTCTTTCGGGTCGCCGCCCGAGCAGTCCTGCAGTTCCTCGCCCGAACGCACGCCGCCGGTGCCCGAGCCGTAGACATACAGCGTCTGCTTGTCTTTCGGCACCAGCGTGTGGGTGTGCGAGCCGCGGCACGTCTGCACCGCCGCCACCTGCCTGGGCTTGGTGATGTCGGTGATGTCGAAAATGCGGACGCCGCGGAAGCGTTCCTTGCTGACCGGCTCCGGCACGCCCTGCACGCCGCAGTCGATGCGGCCGCGCGTCTGCTCGACCGACATGAACAGCAGGTTGCCGTAGATCGAGACGTCGCCCTGGCCGCCGGGGCAGACCACCGACGCCAGCAGCCGCGGGCTCTTCGCGCTCTCGATGTCGTAGGCGTTGAAGCCGTGGAAGTTGCCGATCACCATCCGCTGGCCGCTGAAGGCGATGTCGGAGTTGGCGAAGTCGAGGGCGCCGGGACCGGCGGGCGGCCGCGGCGCGGCGCCCGGGGCGGGTGCGGCCGGCTGGGCGGGTGGGGCCGGTGCCGGCGCGCCCGCGGGGCGCTCGGCGGGCAGGGCCTCGCCGGCCGGGTTGGTCGGGTCGTAGAAGCCTTCGGCCCGCGGCCGCGTCGACACCAGTTCCATGCCCATGGCCGCGACGCCGGCGTCGCGCAGGCCCGGCTTCAGGCCCGTGCGCGGATCCTTGGGATCCATCGGCTTCTGCTGGGCGCTGCCGGCGACGGCGAGCGAGACGACGACCGCGGCGAGTGCGAAGACTTTCGAGGCAACCGATCTCATTTCTGAAGCTCCTTGAGCATTGCGCCCATCCGGTCAATTTCCATGCGCTGGTCGGAATCGACGTCCGAGGCGAAGGCGAAGATCTCGCCGTCCTGTCCGGCCCCCGGGGTCTTGAACAGTTCATCCACCATGGTGATGGCGCCCATGTGGTGCTTGATCATGCCGAGCAGGAACAGGCGATCGAACTCGACGCCCTTGGCGGCGGCCAGCGCGGTCATTTCTTCCGCGGTCAGCATGCCGGGCATCATGCCGCCGGGTTCGTGATGCGCGTGCGGGCCGGGAATCTCCTGGCCGCGCGCCTTGAGCCAGCCGCGCATCATGTTCATTTCGTCTTCCTGCGACACGTCGATGCGCTGGCCGAGCATCTTCATGTACTGGTTCTGGGTGCGCGACGGGATCAGCGCGACCATCTCCACCGCCTGCGCGTGGTGGCCGATCATGCCCTGCATGAACTTGACGTCGGCCGGCGTGAACTGCACCTTCGACAGGTCGGTGGCCGCGGCCACGTCAATGGCCTTGGTTTCCTGTCCGGGCGCGCCGGGCTGCAGAATCTGGGTGGTCGGGGGAGCGCCGCTGGAACCGGTGCGGCAGGCCGCGACCATTGCCAGGGCGCACGAGATCAAGACAAGACGGGAAAACGGGATGTGTAGCACCTGTAAAGAATACTCAAAATTGCCGCCCGGCGGGTGATGCGCCCGGCCATCCCGGCCCCACCCTTCAGGGGTGCCCGGCGTGCTGGTGGAGGCAACCCTTCAGGGTTGCCTGCCCGGCGGCACATAACTGCCCGTCGTCTCGTCGACCGTGAATTTCCAGTCAACATTCGCCGATTCCACAAGGAAATCGTAGGTCCTGGGGCCTTCGTCGAAGTCGGCGGTACCGGCGCCCACCCCCTGGTGGTCAACCACCAGTTGCAAGGGACGGCCGCTGATCGCCGACCGCATGGTCAGCTTGAAGGTGCCGGCCCCGGCCGGTGCCTCGTTGCTGGTTTCCCAGTGGATGCGGAACCGCCCGGTCTCGCTGGGGACATCGCCCACCGTGGCCGTCCCGCGCCCCTGCCAGGAGCCCACCTCGCGCGTGACCGCCACGATGTCTTGCGGCGTCGAGGGCCTGGGCGAGCAGGACGAAAGGCAGACAGCCAGGGCGAAGGCAGCGAAACCACAGCGCACCGCACAACTTTATCGTGCCTGGGGCGCCAAAGGAGCCTGGGCGCCAAAAGGGGGAGCGGTGTCGAAGTGCAGTCCGCCTTTTAGGCGGATTGTGCCGCGTTACTAGAGGCGTCGGTGCGCACCCGCGCGGAGCGGTATGTCCCGGCGTTCGCTCTCCCTCGCCGGTCAAATCTCCCTCGGCGCATCAAGCGCAGGGCGAAGCAACAAAGCTAAGCCACGCCTGCGTAGCCTCCGGTCGATTTGTCGCGTAAGTGACCTTCGTCGGCTCGGTCGAACGCTCACGCCGGAACATACCGCTCCGCACGGGCGCCGAGTTGCAGTCGCGCGGCAGCTGACGGCAAGCGGCGCGCCGTCGCGTGAGAATTACCGCGGAGCTGGCCGTCTATTTGAACAAGGGCGCGAACTGCCGCGCAGGGCCGGAAGTTTCCAGCAGCGGCATGCGAATGAACGGCCGAGGAATCAGGGTTAGCCCGACGGGATTCCAGCATAGATACAGTTAACGGCAGGTTGGGGGAACGGGCAGACTTGAATGGGATTCTACTTACGCAAGAGCATTCGCGTTGGCCCGGTGAGATTCAATCTATCGAAGTCTGGGGTCGGTGTCTCAGCGGGTGTACGCGGATTTCGACTTGGCGCTGGTCCCAGGGGTAATTACGTCCACATGGGCGCCCACGGCCTCTATTATCGGGCGGCCCTTCCTGCAACCTCGGCGCCTTCGTCGTCGGCACCCAAGTTGAATCTGGCCCCAGTACCCGACCAGCTCACGGAAATCGAAAGTGCAGCCGTCTCGGCAATGCAGGATTCGTCGTCAGCCAGTTTGCTCGCCGAGCTCGACCAGAAACGTAAGACGTTCCGATGGTTTCCCCTAACGGCGGTGGCGGGGGCGGCACTATCGCTGTCCGTTCTCGGCAATGTCGGCAACCCCGCGGTTTCGGGGATTACTGTCCTCGCTGCCATTGCAGCGTCGTGGGCCGCGCGGTCCAGAGACGTACTTGCAAAAACCACCGTCCTTCTCTACGAGCTTGAGCCAGACGCTGAAGCCGCATACCAGCGTCTGCATGACGCGATCGACGAACTCGCTGCCTGTGGTTGTCAGTGGCACGTTGAGGCCGAAGGATCTATCAGCGATCACAAGCGACACGCTGGGGCATCTTCAGTCGTGCGACGAAAGCCAACCAAGCCAGCGAAAGGCGAGCCGCCATTCGTGAAGACGAACCTCTCGTTGCCCTATATCCCGGTTGGGCGCCAAACACTTTGGTTCTTCCCTGATCGCCTACTTGTATTCGAGCCCGCCGGGGTTGGCGCTGTGCCTTACGAGCAGGTCAGGATCGCGAGGCAACAAACCCGGTTTATCGAAGACGGGACCGTTCCGAAGGACGCGCAAGTCGTGGGCCACACTTGGAAGTACGTCAACAAGAGGGGCGGGCCCGACAAGAGGTTCAAGGGCAACCGCGAGCTTCCGATCGCGCTGTACGAGGACATTCACTTCACCAGCTTGACCGGTCTGAACGAGTTGGTTCAGATATCGAAAACTGGCGCAGGCGCTGCGATCGAGGCTGCGGTGCAAGGGCTCGCCCAGTTGGGCGCTGGGGAAGGTCAAGCCTCGGCCGTCCAACCCCGTGCGGGTGCCAACAGCGCGAGCCTGGCCCTGTGAGTTCGCGCTGCGGCTCGGCGCGCAACGTTAGGCAGGGGGCGTCGGATCTCATGACGCCAACGTAGCTGCGAACATTTGCATGCTGACCGCCTGCGACACCAACACCATTAGCGACGAGGCTCCTGGCGACTATCTGCCCAGATTGTCCTGGGGTATCGATGACGGGGGTACCGGAGCGCGCCTATTCGAGTTGTAGCGCGAGATGGCACAAGGCCATTGAAAGACTTCGACCACAGCGAGGGGGACGCAATGAACGCCAATGGCGACAAGGCCACACTGAGCCAGCGCGCAGTGGCTCTATTGGTGCAGCACCACCAACGCACGAGAGACGAGCGGAAGAGCCTGATCCAATTGGTGATGGGTTTTTGCGGGAGTGCCATTGTACTCAGTGTGGCGTTTCTTGAGGACTTGGCGCCCTCGAGACTAGCGGGCTCGATGATCTTCATCGCCTGGTCTTTGTTTGGGCTGTCCCTGCTGGTTGGCTTACTAACCCTACTGCGGATGCTCGGTGCCAGCATTGCTTTTCAGCGCAGCCAACGACGCAAGGCTACGGCCGATCCCGTTCAGTTTGAGCGGGAGCCATGGCCCACTTCAGCGAGTTTGGAGCAAATGTTGGGTGCAGACGGCGTTATGGTCGTTCTCGCCGTCCTCGGCGCGGTAGCGCTCGGCGTGTTCGCCGTCATCAACTTGTGGCGGTGACTGTAGGACAGGGACAGGCCTTCTTGACGAATGTAAGCTCGGCGCGAGGAGGTCATTAGTGCTCGCCTGAATGTGCTGCTGACCTCGCCCGCCGCCTCCGCGGCGGGCGCCCGGGCCTTCTCGTCAGCAGCAAGACCACAGACCAGCCGCGCGGAGCCAGCGTCCAATGGTGAGTATCGTTCGGGCCTCTCTGAAAGGAACGACAGATGAAACTGGCCGTTCTCGTCGGCGTAACTCTCCCGGTCGCAAGCACCGCGTTGGCGCAAGGCACCACACCCGCGCTCGATGTGTCAAAGCCCGTCACGATGAAGCTTGTCGATGCCCGCCTCGACGAGGCGATCGAGATGGTGGCCCAGCTGGCCGGAATCTCTATCCAGTGGGATGCCCGCGTCAGCGCCGAGGCGCGGTCGCGTCCGGCGGCGCCGGTGACGGTTACTTTTCGGGACGCGTCCGTTGATGAAGCCCTGGCGCTCCTGACTCGGCGGGCGGGGCTTGCCGTTGTGGTTGTCGACCCGAAGACGGTTCGGATCGTGGTGGCAGCCCGATAGGGCCGCGACGGCGTGCGGTCGTCGTGGGCATCAGGCAACCCTAAAGGGTTGCCTCCACCGTTGCTGCCCAAGAGGTAACCCTGAAGGGTTGCGCAACTTCGCAGGCTGAAGAGCGAAGCCGCGAAGGCAAGGTCCGCCTGAAGGCGGACGCTACATTGGCGAGACGGAGCTCCATTCCGGCGGGTTCTGGTCCAGCAGGTGGCGGACGAAGAAG
Organism: Vicinamibacterales bacterium; assembly: GCA_050247355.1. Classification (GTDB taxonomy): domain Bacteria; phylum Acidobacteriota; class Vicinamibacteria; order Vicinamibacterales; family UBA2999; genus 12-FULL-67-14b. The sequence goes on from JBFWUK010000018.1 coordinate 60,196, forward strand.
TCGAAGCGCTTGCGCTCGCCGTAGTCGGCGTATTCACCACCGCGCCCCGCGTTGTGCTCCGCGCCGGGGATCATCAGGTAGTCGAAATTCTTGTTCGCCTTGAGCAGCGCGTTGACCACCTGCTGCGTTGACGCCGGGTCGACGTTGGTGTCGAGCTCGCCGACGATCAGCAGCAGCTTGCCCTGCAGCTTCGCTGCATGCTCGACGTTCGATGACGCGGCATACTGCGGGCCGATTGGCCAACCCATCCACTGCTCGTTCCACCAGATCTTGTCCATCCGGTTGTCGTGGCAGCCGGCGTACGACACCGCCGCCTTGTAGAAGTCGGGATGGAACAGCAACGCGCCCATCGAGTTCTGGCCGCCGGCCGAGCCGCCGTAGATGCCGACCCGCGAGATGTCGTACCACGGATTCTTTGCCGCGAACGCCTGGTGCCACAGGATGCGATCGGGGAACCCCGCGTCCTTGATGTTTCGCCACGCCACGTCGTGAAACGCCTTCGAGCGGTTCGACGTGCCCATGCCGTCCATCTGCACCACGATGAAGCCCAGCTCGGCCTGGGCCTGCATGCCGCTGGCGGCCGCGAACGACTTCGGCGTGTGGGTACCGTGCGGCCCGGCGTAGATGTATTCGATCACCGGGTACTTCTTCGCCGGGTCGAAACGCGACGGCTTCCACACCAGGCCCCAGATGTCGGTGGCGCCGTCGCGGCCCTTGGCGACGAACACCTCGGGGGCGCGCCAGCCGGCCTGGATCAGCTGCGAGAGATCACCCTTCTCGATCTCGGCGAGCAGCGTGCCGTCCGCCCGCTTCAATTCCGACACGCCCGCCATGTCCACCCGCGAGTAGTGATCGACGAACATGGTCATGTCCGCCGAGAACTCGACGATGTGGTTGGCGTCGGCCGACGTGAGCGGCGTCAGGCCGGTTCCGTCGAGGTTGATGCGGTAGTAGTGCTGGAAGTACGGATCCTGTCCCTCCCGGGCCGGCGTCGTCATGCCGCCGGCGCTGAACCACAGCTGCCGCTTCTCTTCGTCCACCTTCACGACGTGGCGCACCGGCCACGCGCCCTGCGTGATCTGCGCCTTCACCCCGCCGGTGGCGCCGTCGATCAGGTAGAGGTGGTTCCAGCCGTCGCGCTCCGACATCCACACCACTTCCTTGCCGTCGGCCAGGTCGTAACGGTAGCGCTTGCCGGCCTGCAGCGTGGCGGCCGACCGGTTGTAGTAGAAGAAGGTCGCGGGCTCTTCGGAGACGATCGCGCGCGCGACGCCGGTCTGGGCATCGACTTCAATCACGCGGTAAACCTGGTGGCCGCGCTGGTTGTATTCGAAGGTGAAGCCGCGGCTGTCCTTGCGCCACACCAGGTCCGAGAGGTCGAACGGGTTCGGGAACAGCCGCGGGTCGATGGTGATCTGCTTCTGGCTGCGCACCTCGAACATCACCGGCTGCTCGAGGTCGAGCAGGTCGCCGGGCTTGGCGTACTGAATCGCCCAGTGCTCGGGCTGCAGTTGATCCTCGGGAGACGATGCCACGTAATGCACGAGCCGGCGGTAGCCTGGCCGCACGCGGTACGCGGCAATCCGGGTCGAATCGGGCGACCACACGAGGGAGGCGCCGTCGTAGTAGTTGCCTTCGGAGCCGTCGGTGCTGAGGGCCGTGCGCTTGTCGCCGCCGAAGGGACGAATGGCGACGTTGTAGTTGTCGATGAACGCCATCCACTTGCCGTCGGGCGACATGCGGGGCCGCGGGGTGGCTTGCGACAGGTCGCCGCGCACCGGGCCGGTGATGCCGCGCCGAATCTCACCCGGTGGCGGCAGCTCCGGCGTGCGGCAAGAGTAATCGGCGAGCACGCACGTCCAGCGCGCGCCGTCGATCGTCATATCGATGGCGCTCAGCGCCTCGTTGAAGGTGAACGCCTGGAAGGGCAGCCGGGTCGCGGTGTAGGGCCGGGGCTTGTTGGCGGCCTTCGACAGCGCCTCGGCCAGGCGGGCGTGATCGAACGACGGCTGCTTCTGGCGGGTGTCGGCGTCAACGGTGATGAACTGGTGGCCGCCGGCCACCGAGCGGCGATAGTAGAAACGATGGGTCGTCCCGATCCACGTGGGGGTATCGGGGACATTGATGGCCAGCGACTCGTACTGCTCACGCAGACCTTGCGCGCGCTCGTAGTCGGCACGCGCGACTTGGGCAGCCGCAGATGACGCAGATAGCAACGCCAGGGCCGCAGATGACACAGATAACGCAGACAGGACTTTCAAAATACGCATGCCAGTCTCCACGAATCTGCCGGATTGTAGCGGAAATGCGATACTCGGCTTGCGCATGAATCGAGCTCTCATCTTGGCCGCGGTTCTCGTATGGTCTCCGGTGTCAGCCGGGTGGGCGCAGGGCGTTGGTCCGGCTGAAGCCGGACGCCACATGGCAGTGGGATCACCTGGACTGGAGTCGGCGGCCAAGGCCGGCGCGGCGCTGCCGCGGCTGCGCAGCCTGCTCGTGAGCCATCGCGGCGAGCTGGTGCTCGAGCGGTACTACGGCGGTGCGCGTCCCGCTCAGGCGGCCAACATCAAGTCGGCGTCGAAGAGCGTGATCTCGGCGCTGGTCGGCATTGCCGTGTCGCGCGGCTTGATCAAGGGGCTCGACCAGCCGATTGCCGACTTCTTCCCGGAACTGGCGAAGGACCCGGAGCGGCGGAAGCGCGAGATCACCATCGAGGATCTGCTGACCATGCGCTCGGGGCTCGAATCAACCAGTGGCCGCAACTACGGTGCCTGGGTGCAAAGCCCGAACTGGGTGCGCTACGTGCTGAACCGGCCGCTGATCGACGAGCCCGGCACCCGCGTCGAGTACAGCACCGGCACCTCGCACCTGCTGTCGGCGATCCTCACCAAGGCAACCAGGACCAGCACCTGGCAGTTCGCGCAAGAGTCGCTCGCCAAGCCGCTTGGGTTCGTGCTGCCGCGCTGGCTGCGCGATCCGCAAGGGGTGTACTTCGGCGGCAACGAGATGTCGATGACGCCGCGGCAGATGGTGCGCTTCGGCGAGCTGTACCTGAACGAAGGCCGGGCCGGCGGTGCGCAGGTGCTGCCGAAGGACTGGGTCGCGAAGACCCGCGTGCCGCGCGGCAAGTCGCGGTGGGGCAGCGATCGGGAATACGGCTACGGCTTCTGGATCCGCGAGCTGGCCGGCCACGACAGCTACTACGCCTGGGGCTACGGCGGCCAGTTCGTGTTCATCGTCCCCGACCTGCAACTGGTGGTCGTGACGACCTCCAGGTCGGATGTCAGCCGCGAGCGGCGCGACCACCTCGGCGCTATCTACGACCTCGTCGAGCAGCAGGTCATTCCCGCCGTCAAGACGGCGGCTCCCCCTTCGCCCTGACCTTATCCGGGCTGTCTCATTTTGGACATCGCCCCGGGCGGCAGGTGTGCGAGTATCTCGAAGAATGCCCCCGAAACGTCCGGCCGCCACCGTGTTGCCGAGCTTTGACGTGCACTCGTTCCTGGTCTCGGCGAACGTCCCGAGGCGGGTGATCCGATATCTGCCCGGCGCGGTGGTGTTTGCGCAGGGGGCGGCCGCCAACAACGTCTTCTATCTGCAAAAGGGCGCCGTGAAGCTCTCGGTGCTCTCGGCCACGGGCAAGGAAGCCGTGGTGGCCATGCTCGGCCCCGGCGACTTCTTTGGCGAGGGCTGTCTGGCCGGCCAGCCGCTGCGGATGGGGTCGGCCACCGCGATGGCGCCGACCGCGGTGCTGCGCATGCCCAAGAAGGAGATGGTCCGGATGCTGCACGACCAGTCGGCGTTTTCGGACCTGTTCATCGCGCACATGCTCGCGCGCAACATCCGGATCGAGGAAGACCTGGTCGATCAGCTGTTCAACTCGAGCGAGAAGCGCCTGGCGCGCGCGCTGTTGCTGCTGGCGCGCTACGGCAAGGACGACCTGCCGCTCCGGACCCTGCCCCGGCTGTCGCAGGAAACGCTGGCCGAGATGGTGGGGACGACGCGGTCGCGCGTCAACTTCTTCATGAACAAGTTCCGCAAGCTGGGCTTCATCGAGTACAACGGCACGCTCAAGATCAACAGCTCGCTGCTCAGCATCGTCCTGCACGACTAGCCCGGCAACCCCGGTCAGCCCTTGGCGCGGAAGCGTCGCAGTTTCTCGCGGTTGCCGCACAGCTTCATGTCGCACCAGCGGCGGCTGCGGTTCTTGGTGTCGTCGACGAACCACCAGCCGCAATCGCCGGCGGCGCAGGCGCGGACGCGGCCCAGCCGCGGCGACAGCACCAGCCGTCCGGCGGCCCGGCCGATTTCCCACAGCACCCGATCCAGCTCGTCATCGGTGTCCGCCACCCATTGCAGCGCGCCGTCGTGCGGCACCAGACGGCCGTGCGCGTAGGCGGCGGCCAGGAAGTGGCTGATGGTGTCGAGCACGGCCGGCGCGGGGATGCGGCCGGCGTCGATGGCCGTCGCCAGGCCGTTGAGCGCCTCGCGCAGCTCGCGGGCGCGCGCCAGCACCGCGGCGGCCTGGTGGGGATGCTTGCGGCCCTGCGCGAGCAGGCGGTCGGCGGCGGCCGCCGGCAGCAGGTGCTGCTCGCGCGCCCACGCCACCAGCGCCTCGTAGCTGACCAGCCGCTCCGACGGCGCGGCGGTGGGGCGCCCGCTGAGCGTGTTGACGAACGCCAGCACGCGTTCGGCATCCACCGGTTCGGCCGGCAGGGAAGCGGGGGCGCGGCGCCCGGGCGGCTTGGCCATTGCCGCCGATTGTACGGCGTCCCGGCCGTAACTTCCAAAATGTGTTTGACAGGTTACACCGGCCGCGGCTAGTCTCTGTAACCGTCGAAAGTTTGTTAAACAGTTACGCGGACCACGGAGCAGAGACATGACCGACATCCTGACGAAGACCCCGACCCCGGCCGGCTTTCCGGCCTCGACCCTGAACCGGATCCTGGACGAGGGGCACGGCCCGGGCGCCTGGTACGGCGCCGACCTGCGGACCGCGATCGAGGCGGTCGGTGCCGCCGTGGCCTATACCCGTCCGGCGGCGGCGCGGCACAACATCGCCGAGATCGCCCTGCATCATGCCTATTGGGCCGGGCAGGCGGTGCTGCGCCTGACGACGGAAGCGCCGGCGTTCCCGCTGGCCGGCGAAGACTGGTTCGAGCTGAACGACGAATCGGCGCTGTCGTGGGCGGCCGTCCGCGCCACGGTCGACGCGGCTCACGCCCGCCTGAGCGAGGCGGTTGCGGCGATCGCCAGCGGCCGCACGACCTCACCGCTCAGCGAGGCCGAACGGTTCGACCTCGTGATCGGCATCACCGGCCACGCGGCGTATCACGCCGGCCAGATTCAACTGGTGAAGAAGTTGGTGGAGTAGCGGTTAATGGAGGAGGTTGGGTGGGACTGGGCTGCCCTTCGACTCGCTTCGCTCAGGGCATTCTCCCTGGCAGATGGCTTGCCATGAGCGAACCTTACGGTTCGCCGAAGGCGAAGCGTCAGGTGAGTCGAATGGTGCGCCCAGTAAGACTTGAACTTACAACCTTTGGCTTCGGAGACCAACGCTCTATCCAATTGAGCTATGGGCGCGTAGCTCAACATCATATCAGACCGCGGCCGGAACGGTGGCCGCGGGAACCGGGGCCGAGACCATCGGGACGCAAATGGCGAAGACGCAGCCGTACCCGGGCTGGTTGCGAATGCTGATGTCGCCGCCGTGGGCCCGGATGGCCTTGCGGGCGATCGACAGGCCCATGCCCAGCCCCGAGCGATCGCGGCCGCGGCGATCGCCGAAGGTCTTGAACAGGTCGCCCTTCTCCTCGGGAATACCGCCGCACTGATCCTCGACCTCGAGACACAGGTCGCCCTTCGAGGCGAACGCACGCAACGTCACCTGCCCGCCCTTGGGTGTGTTCTTGAACCCGTTGTGCAGGATGTTCATGACCGCAGAGCCGAGCAGCTGCGGGTCGGCGTCAACGGTCAGGGCCCCGGCAGTCGGCTCGACCGTGAAACGGATGTCGCGGTACTCGGCGTGCAGCAACCCGGTGGCGGCGATTTCGTCAACGAACGGCGCCACCGGCATGCGGACGATGCGGCGGACGTTGGCGACCAGGCGCACTTCCGACAACGTGCGATCGATCAGGTCGCGCAGCGCCATCAGGCTGCGGCCGAGCATGGCGCCGGTGCTGCCGTTGATGGCGACATCGCCGCGCTTCAACGAGTGAAAGGCCAGAAACGCCGTGCTCAGGAAGTCGCGGGCCTCGTGCGCGGTATGGCCCAGTCGCTCGATTTCTTCCGCCTGGTGGGTCTGCCGGGTTATGCGCGCATGTTCGGTGACCGCACCGGCGATCGCGACGTCCAGGCAGCGGTTGAGCGTCTGAAACTCCTCGGCGGTGATTGGCAGCTGGGCCTCGACCGCCAGCTCCGTCACGACCTGGCAGATGTCGCCGTAGTCCTGCACGACCTGCGCAACGCTGTAGCCGCGGCTCAGCATCTCCGCCCCGTGCTGCGCGGCGTTGGCGTCGATGTCTCCCTCCGGAAACGGCGCCGCCGTGGACTCGCGCCGCAGTGTTTCGGACAGTTGTGTCAGGAACAAGGGCACGCCGAACTCGAGTTCGTCGGCCGACACCGACGGCCAGGTGCGCCGCCGCACCCGCGCCCTGGTCCGCTCGATGATGACGTCGCGCTGGAGGACGATGAATTCGTGGAGCATGGTGTTTCTCCTTGCCCTCCCCCTGCTGAAGGGCACGAGGGCTGCCTAGGGGAACTCAGCATAGCGCCCGCCGCACCGCCGGCGCTGTGCCGGATTGCACACTCCCGGCGCGTCGACAAACGTTGCTGTGAACCAGAGAAATGTCGGCCTATCGCGGGCTTTCCGGCTGATCGCCGGCGCGACGCCCCGCTGACTTCCCTATGAAGACGTAAACTCCGCTGTGGCGGCCGCCTTGCACCAGGTCGGCATGCAGATGGATGGACTGCTGTCGTGAAGGGCGGAGCCGGCGACCGGCGCAACCGTGTCCGCTTCGAGGTGTTCGGATCCTTCTGGGGCGCCTTCGACGTGCGCGAGCCGGTGCGCGTCTGCAACCTCACCAGTAACGGCGCCTTGATCGAGGCCGACACGCCGCTCGCCGTCGAGTCGATTCAGTCGATCTGCGTGACGGTCGATGGGCAGCCGGCGATCTCCGACGCGCGCGTCCGTCACCTGCGGCCGGCGGCGGCCTCGGCGCAGCGACGCTACCTGGTCGGCATCGAGTTCCTGTCCGCCTCATCTGCTTTCCAGGAAGCCGTCGATCGGCTTGTCGCCTACCGCTCGTCTCCTACCGAACTTGCGTAACTGATTGTCCAACGCCGGTCGCGCCGTTGCGCTCCGCGATCGCGAATTTCGTCTTCCTGACAAGAAACACTGCACGGCCGTCGCGGATCGCACTGGCGAACCGCGGCGTTGTCGCCTCTCAGGAAGACTTGTGGCTCCGTAAAGTTGGCGACTTCTTTGCAATCAGTGAGGCACATGCGCGAGACGATGCCCGACCGACGCCGCACCCCGCGGGCCGTGATGGCCGATACCGAGTTGTCGGTGCTGGCGTTTCCCATGCCGGTCCGCCTGCTCGACATCAGCCTGGCCGGCGTGCTGCTCGAAGCCGGCCACCCGGTGGAACTCGGGACGCGCGGCACCCTGCGCTTCAACTTCGGCGGCGTGCCGTTCTCGGCCGAGGTCAGGGTCGAGCGGCTGACGCCGCTGGCACCGGCGGCCGGGGCCTCGCGTTTCTCGATTGGCGCGGCCTTCGTCGCGCTCAGTCGGCAGGACCAGCGCGTCATCGAGCGGTTTGCGGATCAGTGAGGAACATTTTGGAAGCAATCAGTCGCGACTACACCAGCCAGTTCAACGGCCCCATGGCCATCCGATCGAAGGTGCATGTGCGCCTGATCGGCCGCAGCCCCCAGATCACGGCCCTGCAGGCCGAGATCGACCGCGTCGCCCGCAGCGACGCCAAGGTCCTGATTACCGGCGAGAGCGGCGTCGGCAAGGAGATCGTGTCGCGCAGCATCCACAGTGGCGGCCCGCGCGCCTCGATGATGTTCGCGCCGGTCAACTGCGCCGGCCTGCCTGAAACCCTGCTCGAGTCGGAGTTGTTCGGCCACGTCAAGGGCAGCTTCACCGGCGCCTATCGCGACAAGCCTGGCAAGCTCGAGTCGGCCCACATGGGCACGGTGTTCCTGGACGAGATTGGCGAGATGACGCTGCGCATGCAGGGCCTGCTGCTGCGCTTCCTGGAGACCGGCGAGATTCAGCGGGTCGGCGCCGACGGCGGCGCCCGCCACGTGAACGTCCGCATCATCGGCGCCACCCATCGCAACCTGCGCGAGATGATCGGGCAGGGCACGTTCCGCGAGGACCTCTACTACCGGCTCAACGTCATCCAGATCACGGTGCCGCCGCTGCGCGAACGGCGCGAAGACGTGCCCGACCTGGTCCACTACTTCCTGAGCAAGTTCGTCGGCGCCAACGGCTCGCCGATCACCGGCGTCTCGCCCGACGCCATGAAGGCGCTGATGGCCTACTCGTGGCCGGGTAACGTCCGCGAGCTCGAGAACCTGATCGAACGGATGGTCGTCGCCGTCCAGCACGACACCATCGAAGTCAACGACCTGCCGTCGGAAGTGCGGGCCCAGGACAACGTCGCTTTCCGGCCACGGCGCGAGCGCCGGCGGACCGTGGCCGACGACCTCTATACCCGGCTCACCGAGCAGCGCGAGTCGTTCTGGGCGACCGTCTACCCGATGTACATGGCCCGCGAGATCACTCGCGCCCACGTCCGTGACGTCGTCCGCCGCGGCCTCGAAGAAGCCCGCGGCAACTACAAGATCGTCGCCCGCCTCTTCAACATGGAATCGCGCGAATACAAGCGCTTCTTGAACTTCCTGAGGAAACATGACTGCCAGCTGCCTTTCAAGGAATATCGATAGAGATACGGGTGCTCAGGTGCTCGGGTGCTTGGGTGCTCGGGTGCTGAGGTGCTCAGGTGCAATCCTCCTGTTGCTCAGCGCCGCCACGTTCGCGCAAGCGCAGGCGCAGGCGCCGGCCACCGAGCCGCCGCCGGCGGCCGCCGCGGCCGCTGCGCCGCGGCCGACCGATCCGCCCATTCCGCCCGGCTACGTGATCGGCACCGACGATGTGCTGTCGATCGTCTACTGGAAGGACAAGGACATGTCGGCCGACGCGCAGGTGCGCCCCGACGGCAAGATCGCGCTGCCCTTGATCAACGAGGTGACGGCGGCCGGCCTCACCCCCGATCAGCTCCGCCAGAAGCTGACGGAGGAGTCCAAGAAATACATGGAAGACGCCAACATCACGGTGGTGGTGCGGCAGATCAACAGCCGGCGTGTCTTCATCACCGGCGAAGTGAACAAGCCCGGTCCCTATCCACTGACGGCGCGCACCTCCGTGATCCAGCTGATTGCCATGGCCGGCGGCCTGCGCGAATACGCCAACAGCAAGAAGATCATCATCATGCGGACCGAGAACGGCCGCCCGATCAGCCTGCCGTTCAACTACCGCGACGTCACCGCCGGCAAGCACCTCGAACAGAACGTCGAACTGAAGCCCGGCGACACGGTGGTCGTGCCCTGATGCGCATTGCCCCCCTGGTCATCGCCGCCGCGCTGCTGGCGCCGCCGGGCGCCGCAGCGCAGAGCCTGGCCGGCCCGTTCGGCGGGCTGTTCGGCCGCACGCCCGAGCGCACCGGCAAGGAGTTCACCGCGCTCGAATTCCGCTCGGCCGTCGGCGGTCAGTACGACGATGCGATCCTGGACGAGGCCACGCCGGCGGAACTGGTTCCGAAAAGCGGCTCGACCGGCGGCGTCAACGCCGGACTCAGTTTCGAACGGCGCCGCGACCGCCTGCGCCTGAGCGCCCACGCCGCCGGCAGTCATCAGCAGTTCTTCCGCGACACGCCGTTCGACGCCACCTCCTACGACGGCGGCGCGTTGCTGCTGGCCCGGGTGGCCACGCGGCTGTCGCTCGAGGGCACGGTGAACTATCGCCGCTCGCCATTCGTCCACCTGCAACCGGCGGTGTCGGGGGCCCTGCCGACGCCCGACGTGCTGGTGCCGACCGATGCCTTCGCGGCGCGCCGTCTCGACAACGACACGATCGAGGGAACGGCGGGCTTTTCGAGCCCGTACACCCGTCGCTCGACGCTGAGCGCCTCGGTGTCGCGGCGGGCGACCCGGTTCTTCGACGAGCCTGACAACGACTTCGAGTTGTGGGGCGCCAAGGCGATGTGGACGCGCAAGATGACGCGCGACGTCGCCGCCCGCATTGGCTACGGCCGCGAGGAGATCCAGCAGACCGCGTCGCAGGACGGCCGGTTCATCCACGAGGTGTTCGACGTCGGTCTCGATCTGGCCCGCGAGTTCTCGGTGGCGCGCCGCACCGCGTTCCACCTCAACACGCAGACCTCGATGATTCGCGAAACCGGCGGCGAGCGCCGATATCGCCTGAACGGCGGCATCGGCCTGACGCGCGCGTTCCGGCGGACCTGGGCGATGTCGGTGTCGGCGACCCGCAATACCGAGTTCCTGCCCGGGTTCCTCGAGCCGGTCTTCACCGACGGCGTCAGCACCACGCTGTCGGGCATGCTCGCCGACCGCGTCGAGTGGTCGGCCGCCGCCGGCGCCAGCCGCGGCCGCGTCGGCTTCGAGGCCCTCGACGATTTCATCAGTTACACCGGCACCACCCGGCTGTCGGCCGCCGTGACCCGCCGGCTGGGCGTCTACGCCGAGTACACCTACTACCGCTACGACCTGCCCCCCGGCACCAGCGCGGTGGTGCTGCTGCCGCAGTTGTCCCGCCAGTCCGTCTCGGTCGGGCTGTCGGCCTACGTCCCGATTTTCTCCAGAGTGAGGGAACCCCGTGATCCCCGGTAAGCAGTATTCGTTCGACACGCTCGTGCTGATCGCGCGGCGCCGCAAATGGCTGATCATCCTGCCGGCGCTCCTGATCGCCGGCGCCGGCGCGGCGATCGTGCATCGGCTGCCCAACAGCTATCGCTCGGAAACCGTGATCCTGGTGGTGCCGCAGCGCGTGCCGGAGAGTTACGTCCGCTCCACCGTGACGGCGCGGATCGAGGATCGGCTGCAGACGATCAGCCAGCAGATCATGAGCCGCACACGGCTCGAGCAGATCGTCGCTGACTTCAACCTCTATCCGCGGGAGCGCGCCGAGCAGCACTTGATGGAGGACATCGTCGAGCGGATGCGGACCAAGGACATCGGCATCGACATCGTCAAGGGCGACGCGTTCCGGGTCAGCTACTCGGCCGAGGATCCGCGCACCGCGATGCGGGTGACCGAGCGGCTGGCGTCGCTGTTCATCGACGAGAGCCTGCGCGATCGGGAAGTGCTGGCCGAGGGCACCAACCAGTTCCTCGCGACACAGCTGGACGAGGCGCGGCGGCAACTGGTGCTCAACGAAAAGAAGCTGGAGGAGTACCAGGCGCAGCACAACGGCGAATTGCCGACGCAGATGGCCGCCAACCTGCAGGGCCTGCACAACACCGAGATGGCGCTGCAGTCGATTGGCGAGTCGCTCAACCGCGATCGCGAGCGCCGCCTGCTGCTCGAACGCTCGGTCGCCGACATCGTCGACGCTCCAGACGAGCCCGTCGCGCCGCCCGGCGAGTCGGAGATGGCCAAGACGCTGGCCGACGAACTGCGCACGGCCGAGCAGGCGCTGCTGGCCGTCGAGTTGAAGCTCAAGCCGGAACATCCCGACGTCAAGCGGCAGCGCCGCAACGTCGACGAGCTGAGAAAGCGGGTGGAGGCCCAGCAACTGGAAGGCACGCTGGCAACCAAGCCGCGCGCGCCGGTGACCATGGACTACGCCCGCCGCAAGCGGCTGACCGACGCCAGGGCCGCGCTCGACAACCTCGACCGCCAGCTGGCGGCGAAGATCTCGGAGGAAGGCCGGTTGCGCAGCCAGTTGGCGATGTACCAGGCGCGCATCGAGGCGGCGCCCGCCCGCGAGGCCGAACTGGCCGCCATCACTCGCGACTACGAAACGCTGCAGCAGTCATATCGCGGACTGCTGCAGAAGAAGGAGGAGTCGCAGATCTCGGCGAACCTCGAGCGCCGGCAGATCGGCGAGCAGTTCAAGATCCTCGACCCGGCGCGCATGCCCGAGAAGCCGGCCAGTCCCGATCGGCCGCGGCTCTACCTGATCGTCATCCTCGCGGCCATCGGACTGGGGGGCGCGCTCGCCGCCACGGCCGAATACTTCGACCGCTCGTTGCGGTCCGAAGCCGACGTGCGGGCGGCGCTGAACCTGATGGTGCTGGCGACGGTACCGTACATGCGCGATGCGGTGACGTCGGGCCGGCGCCTGCGGCGGCAGTTGGCCATGGGCCTGGGGGCGGTCACGGTGTTGGCGGTGTGCGCCGCCGTGGCGTGGAGGCTGCTGCAATAGCCATGTATGAACGCTATTACGGCCTGCAAGAGCGACCCTTCGATCTGTCGCCGAATCCGCGCTTCCTGTGCTTCACCCCGCAGCACAAGGAGGCGCTGGTCCACCTGCAGTACGGCCTGAGCGGGCGGCCCGGCATCACCATGCTGGTCGGCGAAGCCGGCACCGGCAAGACGACGCTGGTGCGCGCGGCGCTGCAGGCATCGGCAGGGCAATCGACGATCGTTCACCTGTCGAACCCCACGCTGACGCGCGACGAGTTCTTCGAGTACCTGGCCGGTGGCTACGGCTTCAGCCGCCAGGCGGGCCATTCGAAGGTGCACTTCCTGCGCGAACTCGAGCACGCGCTGATCGACGCCACCGGCACGCGGCATGTGCTCGCGCTGGTGGTCGACGAGGCGCAGAGCGTGCCCTACGAACTGCTGGAAGAGATCCGCTTGCTGACCAATGCCGAGGCGGCCTCCGGCCGCTCGCTGGCGGTGGCGTTGGTCGGCCAGCCCGAGCTGGCCGGACGGCTCGACGAGCCGGGATTGCGGCAGTTGAAGCAGCGGGTGGTACTGCGGTGCGAACTGACCCCGCTCAGCCTGAAGGACACCGCCGCGTACATCGCCGGCCGGGTCAAGACCGCCGGCGGCGACGCCACGCGGCTGTTCTCGCGCGACGCGGTGGTGGCCATCCACGAACGGTCGAAGGGGATTCCCCGAATCATCAGCGTGATCTGCGACAACGCCCTGGTCAACGGCTTCGCCTCCGACCAGCGGCCGGTCGGGGCGGCGACCATCGCCGAGGTCTGCAAGTCGCTGTCGTTGGACGTCGCGCCGGCGGCCGCGAGTCCCGAGTCGCCGTTCATGCGCGAGCCGGCGGCGGCCGGCCGGGCGCCGATGTTTGCCGGGTTCACGCGTGCCCGCCGTTTCTCATTCTTCTAAAGGCTGCCCACCCATGACCCGACTCAGTGAAGCTCTTCAGCGCGCCGCCGAAACCCCGGCCGATGCGGTAATGCTCAAGGACGAGGGCCCGGGCGCCTGGCAGTTCCCGGTGGAGGAGCGCTCGACGCCACCACCGGCCGCGCCGCCCGCCGCCGACCCGCCGCCGCCGGCCGGGCCGCTGGCCGCCCGCTTCCACGCCGACGAGCGCGGCCGGCTGGTGATTGGCGACGACGCCGACCCGGCGCTGGTGGAGCAGTATCGTCACCTGGCGGCGGTGCTGCACCACGCGCAGAGCGAGTCGGGCTGCCGCAGCGTAATGGTGACGAGCGCGCTGCCGTCGGAGGGCAAGACGCTCACGGCCACCAATCTCGCCCTGACCATCAGCGAGTCGTACCAGCGGCGGGTGCTGCTGATTGATGCCGACCTGCGCCGGCCGCGGATCAAGGAGGTGTTCGGACTCGCCAACGGCGAGGGCCTGTCCGACAGCCTGAACAACCCTCGCGGCGGCCGCCTGCCCGTCCACCAGATCACGCCGACGCTGTGGGTGCTGACGGCGGGCCGAGCCACGGCCGACCCCATGAGCACGCTGGTCTCGGGCTCGATGAAGCACCTGCTCGATGACGCCCGCGAGGCGTTCGACTGGGTGGTGGTCGACACCCCGCCCATCGCCATCCTGCCCGATGCCAACCTGCTGGCCTCGATGATCGATACCGCGCTGCTGGTGGTCAGCGCGCAGGCGACGCCGTACCCGATGGTGCAGCGCGCCGCCCAGGCGATTGGGCCGTCGCGCATTCTCGGCGTGGTGCTGAACCGCGCCGAGCAGTCGGGCATGCCGTCGGGATATGGCTATTACGCGCGCGCCGGAGCCGGGCCGCACCAGGCCCGGCCGCGGTGGTCGCGGTGGTTCGGCCGGCAGCGGGGCGCGCGCCATGTTCAGTAAGGCCTGGCGCTCGGTCGTGCTGGTCTGCGGCGAAGCGGCGCTGCTGGTCGCGGCCGTGATTATCAGCAGCTTCGTGGTGGCCGGCCCGTACGCCTGGGTCCTGCTGACCGACAACACGGCCGTCTTCCGGGTACTGCTGGTGGTGCTGGTCTGCCAGGTCTCGCTGCACTACGTCGACCTCTACGACCTGCACACCATCACCGGCGCGCGCGACCTGGCGGTGCGGATGATGCGCGCCATCGGCGCGGCGTCGCTGATCCTGGGCATCACCTACTGGCTGTTTCCGCTGCTGGTGGTCGAGCAGGGCATCTTCGTGCTGTTCGCCGCGCTGGCGCTGCTGCTGGTCTTTGCGTGGCGGTCGGCCTTCGAGTGGGTGACCAGCCACCTGGCGCCGCGCGAGCGGCTGCTGCTGGTGGGCACCAGCGCCGCGGCGGTGGTGCTGGCGCGCGAGCTGTTCGAGCGCCGCTACGAGCTGGGCGTCGACATCGTCGGGTTCGTCGATCCCGACCCGTCGCGGGTCGGCGCGCCGGTGATCAACCCCGGCGTGGTCGGGACCATCGACGATATTCCCGGGCTGACCGAGCGCATGCGGGTGGACCGGGTCGTCGTCAGCCTGTCGGACGAGCGCGGCAAGCTGCCGATGGGCCAGTTGCTCGACGTGCGCCTGCGCAGCGGCGTGGTGTTCGATCACCTGGCCTCGGTCTACGAGGAATACACCGGCAAGATCGCCCTCGAGAACCTGCGTCCGAGCTGGCTGGTGTTCTCGGCCGGGTTCCGCAAGACGCGCGCCCTGCTCGCCGCCAAGCGGGCGTTCGACATTGTCGCCGCGGTGAGCGGGCTCATCCTGGCGGCGCCGCTGATGGCGCTGTCGGCGCTGGTGGTGAAGCTGGAGTCGCCGAACGACCCCGTGCTGTACCACCAGGCGCGTGTCGGCCTCAACGGCAAGGTCTTCACCATCCACAAGTTCCGCACCATGCGCAGCGACGCCGAAGCCGGCACCGGGCCGATCTGGAGCCGCGCCAACGACACGCGCGTAACGTCGGTGGGCCGGTTCATGCGCAAGACCCGGCTCGACGAAATCCCGCAGCTGTGGAACGTGCTGTGCGGCGAGATGAGCCTGATTGGCCCGCGCCCGGAGCGGCCGTCGTTCGTGGCGCAGCTCACCGAACAGATTCCGTTCTACGGCCAGCGCCACGTCGTCAAGCCCGGCCTCACCGGGTGGGCGCAGGTGCGCTACAGCTACGGCGCCAGCGTCGAAGACGCGATCGAGAAGATGCAGTACGACCTGTTCTACGTGAAGAACCTGTCGATCCGCTTCGACATCGTGATCGCATTTGAAACCGTGAAGACCGTGCTGCTGCGGCGGGGTGCACGATGACGCCGGTCAACGAGAACAAGGCCGACCTGGTCAACGCGATGAGCGTCGACGTCGAAGACTACTTCCAGGTGTCGGCATTCGAACGGGTGGTGTCGCGGCAGGATTGGGCCGGTTTCGACAGCCGCGTGGTGGCCAACACCCGCCGGCTGCTCGACCTGTTCCACTGCCACGACGTGCGGTCCACGTTCTTCGTGCTGGGATGGGTGGCGGAGCGATCTCCGTCTTTGATCAAAGAGATTGCCGCCCTCGGCCACGAGGTCGCCTCGCATGGCTATCACCACGAACTGATCTACACCCTCACGCCGGCGCAGTTCCGCGAGGATGTTCGCCGCGCGAAGGGGACCATCGAAGACGCCGCCGGGTGCCGGGTCAACGGCTATCGGGCACCGAGCTTCAGCGTCACCGATGCCAGCTTGTGGGCGCTGGACGTGCTGATCGACGAAGGGCACACCTACGACGCCAGCATTTTTCCGATTCACCACGATCGCTACGGCATCCCGGGCGCACCACGCTTTCCCCACGCCATCAATCGCCCTGCCGGCACCATCGTCGAAGTACCCGGTTCCACGGTTCGCGTGGCCGGCACCAACCTGCCGATCGCCGGCGGCGGCTACTTCCGCCTGTTGCCGTATGCGTGGACGCGATGGGGTATCGAGCACGTCAATCGCCGCGACCGCCAGCCGGTCACGTTCTACCTGCACCCGTGGGAGATCGATCCTGCGCAGCCGCGGTTGAAGGTCTCGAAGACGACCGCGCTGCGTCACTACACCGGTTTGCGGGCCACCCATCGCCGCCTGGACCGGCTGATGACCGCGTTCCGGTTCGACACGATCGCGTCGATGCTGGCGGTGCAGTCGGCGGCCATGGGCAGCCACGTGCCGGGGTTGGCCTATGCCCGCTGAGCTTGCCGTCACACTCGCCACGCCCGAAGACCGGGCTGACTGGGAGGCGTTCGTGACGTCTCGCGGCGACGATGCGGGTTACCACGCGTGGGACTGGCAACAGGTGTTCAGCCGTGCCTTCGGCCACCGGTCCGTCTACCTGATCGCCCGCCGCGGCGGCGACGTCGCCGGAGTGCTGCCCCTCGTGCACATCAACAGTCTGCTGTTTGGCCGCTCGCTGACCTCGCTGCCGTTTCTGAACTACGGCGGCGTTCTCGCCGGTTGCGCCGAGGCCGCGCAAGCCCTGGTTGACGCGTCGCACCGGGAGGCGCAATCGCGGCGCTGCGATCACGTGGAACTGCGTCACGTCGCGGCGCAGTTTCCGCACCTGCCGCGCAAGCAGCACAAGGTGTCGATGCGGCTGCCGCTGAAGCCGGGACTGTGGGATTGCCTCGATCGCAAGGTCCGCAACCAGGTGCGCAAGGCCGAGAAGTCGGGGCTGACGGTGGAGCGGGGCGGGGGCGAACTGGTGGACGACTTCTACACCGTGTTCGCGCGCAACATGCGCGACCTCGGGACGCCGGTGTACTCTCGCCGGCTGTTCGACGAAGTGTTTCGCGTGTTCCCCGGCCGCGCCACCATGCACGTCGTGCGACTCGCCGGCCGGCCGGTGGCGGCCGGCGTGACCTACCGTACGCCGCGCATGACCCAGTTGCCGTGGGCCTCGTCGATTCGCGACTACAACTCGCTGTGCCCGAACACGCTGCTGTACTGGGACGCGATCCAGTACGCCGTCGAACAGGGGTGCACGGTGTTCGACATGGGCCGCTCGACGCCCAACGAGGGCACCTTCAAGTTCAAGCAGCAGTGGGGCGCCGAGCCGCTGCCGCTGCACTGGGAGTACCAGTTGCAGCGGGAACAATCGCTGCCGAATGTGAGTCCTGGCAACCCGAAGTTCCAAATGGCGATTGCCGTCTGGCAGAAGCTGCCGTTGGCCGTCACCCTGCGCGTCGGACCGATGATTGTCCGCGCCATTCCCTGAAGCCATGAGCGCCAGGCCGATCCCCATTCGCGTTGCGCTGGATCCCGCGGGCCGGCCCTTTGAACGGCACGGCGAGCCGGTGTCGATCGGCGTCGCATTGCCGCGCGGCGCGGTTCGGCGGGACGATGCCTGGGCCCTGCGCGCGCCCGGCGGCCAGCCCGTCGCCGTTCAGGCCACGACACTCGAGCGCTGGGGCGACGGCTCGGTGCGGTGGCTGCTGGTGGAGTTCCAGGCCGACATCCATCCCTGCGAGGGTTCCTCCTATTTGCTCGTGCCGGGCGAGGGGCCGGCGGCCTGCTCATCGTCGTTATCGATCGAGCACACCGGCGAGCGCATCAGCATCGACACCGGCGCCGCGGTATTTGACGTGCCGCGCAGCGGTTCGGCGCCGTGGCTGGCGTCCCGGGTTGACGGACAGCCGGCGCTGGACGGCGCCGCCCTCGAGGCAGAAGACGGTGGCGGCCGGCGGTATGGATTCGACGTTCGCCGCACCACCATCGAGCGGGCGGGCGAGGTGACGGCGGTGGTGGCCCTGGAGGGTAGCCTGGCCGGCGCCGGCGGTTGCTGGCTCGACGCGGTCGTTCGCTTGCAGTTCTATGCCGGCCTCGGCGCCGTCCGCGTGGAACTGTCGGTGACCAACCCGCAAGCCGCCAGGCATGCCGGCGGCATTTGGGATCTTGGCGATCCCGGCTCGGCGCTGATTCGCGACCTCTCGGTCTCTATCGTCAGGTCGCCGGGCCTGCCGGCCGACGTGTGGGCCTCGCTCGACCGCGACGACCCGATGGCGCCGGCCGGCGACCTGTTCGCTGTTTATCAGGACTCGAGTGGCGGCGAGCACTGGCGTCACCACACGCACGTCAATCGCGACGGCGAAGTGACGGCCGCCTTCCGCGGATTCCGCGCGCTGCGCGACGGCGCCGAACGCGAGGGACTGCGGGCGACGCCGGTGGCGTCGATCGGATGCGGGGCGACCCGGGTCACGGTGGCGGCGCCGCGCTTCTGGGAGGTGTTCCCGAAGGCGCTGGTCGCGGGCGCCGGCGCCTGCCGCATTGGCATGTTTCCCCGCGAGTACTCAGACCTCCACGAACTGCAGGGCGGCGAACGATCGACGTTCACGTTCACGTTGTGCTGCGGTCGCGACCGGGTGTCGGCCGAGCCGCTGGCGTGGGTACGGTCGCCGGCGCAGGCCGCCGCCGATCCGGAGTCGTATCGCCACGCCGGCTGTTGGGCGCCGATGGCGGTTGGATCGCAGGCGATGCGGGATGGCTACGAGGCGCTGGTCAACCGGATCATTGCAGGCGAGGCGCCGTTTGGCGCCCGCCGGGAAGTGGTGGACGAGTACGGCTGGCGGCACTTCGGCGAGATCTACGCGGACCACGAGGCGGTCACCACAAATCCGCCTGAAGGCGGACACCACATTGCGTTGGCAGGCGGAAGCAAGACCGAGGCATTGGTCTCGCACTACAACAACCAGTACGACGCCATTGCCGGCTTCGCGACGCGCTTCCTGCAGACCGGCGATGCGCGGTGGTGGGCGGCCATGGACGAACTGGCCGGCCACGTCGCCGACATCGACCTGTACCACACGACCCGCGACCGCGCCGCCTACAACGGCGGCTACTTCTGGCACACGCAGCACTACGCCGCCGCCGGCACCGCCACGCATCGCGCCTACTCGAAACTCTCCGGGGCCCACGGCGGCGGGCCGTCGGCCGAGCACAACTACACGACGGGGTTGCTGCTGCACCATTGCCTGACCGGCTCCGAGCGCTCGCGCGCGGCCGTGATCCAGCTGGCCGACTGGGTCATGGACATGGACGATGGCCGCAAATCGCGGTTCCGCTGGATCGATCGGAACGATACCGGGCTGGCGAGCGGCACTCGGTCGCCTGATTTCCACGGCCCGGGCCGCGGCGCCGGCAATTCGATCAACGCCCTGCTCGATGCGCACCGGCTGACCAGCAACTCGCGCTATCTTGAAAAGGCCGAGGCCCTGATTGCGCGCTGCGTCCACCCGGACGACGATCTCGAGGCGCTGGGCTTGCGCGACGCCGAGAACCGCTGGTCGTACACCGTCTTCCTGCAGGCGCTCGGCAAGTATCTCGAACACCGCGCCGACCGCGGCCTGGTGGACGAGCCGTACGCCTACGCGCGCGCAGCGCTGCTGGCCTACGCGCACTGGATGTGGGCCCACGAACGCCCGTACCTCGACGCGCCCGAACGCCTCGAGTATCCAACCGAGACCTGGGCCGCCCAGGACATTCGCAAGGCGGCGGTCTTCGAATACGCCGCCCGCCATGCTGACGACGACACCTGGCGCGGCCGCTTCCTGGTGATGGCCGATCGCTTCGCCGACTACGCCGTGGCCACGCTGCAGGTGTCGCCGACCGGCACCCTGGTGCGCCCGCTGGTCTTGCTGCTGGCGTACGGTTTCCAGCGTCCCTTGCGGCCGGTTGCTGCCGTGTCGGCGGCCGTGTTGCCGCCGCCCGCGGTGGAACGCGCCGCATTCGTGCCGCTGCGCCGCCGTGTCGTGCGCCGCCTGCTGCTGGCCGGCGCCGGCGTGTCGGCGGCCGCCCTCGTGCTGATTGCCCTCCTCATTTCCTGACCGGGTGCCATGATGAAAGTGGTCGTCTATCTCCCAGCGTTGAACGAGGCGGAAACGATTGGCGCCGTGCTCGACGGCATACCCTCCCGCCTGCCTGGCATCGAGTCCATCCGGACCATCGTCGTGGACGACGGGTCGACCGACGCGACCGGGGCGATCGCGCAGCGGCACGGCGCCGCCGTCGTGCAGCATCGCCGCAACCTTGGTACCGGCAAGACCTTCGTTTCGGGCGTGTCGGCGGCGCTCAGGGCCGGCGCCGACATCATTGTCAGCATGGACGCCGACGGCCAGTTCCGCGGTGAAGACGTGGCCCGGCTGATTGCCCCCATTCGCGAGGGCCGCGCCGACGTCGTGCTGTGCTCCCGGTTCGCCGACGGCAACCTGGTGGGCGACATGAGCTGGCGAAAGATGGCCGGCAACCGCCTGCTGACCGGCGCCGTCAGCTGGATTGCCGGGACGCGTTTCACCGACGTGTCGTGCGGGTTTCGCGCGATGTCGAGAGAAGCGGCGCTGCGGGTCGACATTCACAGCGACTACGAGTACATCCACGAGTCGTTGCTCAACTGGAGCCGCGTCGGCCTGACCATTGAAGAAGTGGCGCTGCCGGTGCTGGCCGAACGGCCGGTGGGCGAGTCGCGCATCATGCGCAGCGTGCTGCGTTACGCCATGCGCTCCGGGCCGGTGCTGATTCGCGCGACCCGCGACTACAGCCCGATGAAGTTCTTCGGCCTGCTCTCGCTGGCGGCCCTGGCGCCCGGCCTGCTCGCCGGATTGTTCGTCACCCTGCACTGGCTGCGCACCGGCGAGACGGCGCCTTACACCTCGCTCATCACCATCAGCGTCGGCGGTGTGCTGCTTGGCTTGCTGCTGGGCGTGGTGGCGCTGCTGGCGGACCTGATCGCCCGGCTCCGGTTCCAGTTGGAGGAGATGTTGTATGAATCGCGCCGCAGCCGGCTCGACACCCCCACCATTCGCAAGGTGGGCTGACGCCGGTTCGCCGGCGCTGGTCGCCGCGTTGGCGGTGGTGCTGGCGGCGGTTGCCCTGCGCGTCTCGCTGGCCCCCCAGTTCGACGGTCTCGACGACCTGGGGTACCTCGAGGCGGCGCAACGCGTGAGCCAGGGCCGTTCGCTCGACGGCATGTTCCCGCTGTTTCGCACGCGCGTCGGCATGGCCTATCCGCTTGGCTGGCTGCTGCAGGCCGGCTGGCTGGTCCCGGCACAGTTCTGGATCCTCACCACGTTGGCGGAATGCGTCACGCTGGTTTCGCTGTTTGCCGCCGGCTGGCTGCTGGCGGGCACCGCGAGCGCCGGCATCGCGGCCGCGGCGTTGTACGCCATCTATCCGCTGGCCGTGCAGCAAGCGGTGATGTTCTACCCGACCGCGTTCCAGGTGGCCGCAGTCGCCGCGGCCCTGGCGTTGGTCGCCGGCGCGGAGCAGGTTCCCACCCGTTGCTGGCGTATTGGCCTGGCCGTCGCCGCCGGACTGGCGCTTGGTCTCGGCTACCTCGTGAAAGAGGATGTGGCGATCGTCGTGGCTGCCGCCGCGGCCGCCTCGCTGCTGACCGGGTTCCCGCGGCGTTCGACGATGGCGGCGGTCATGAGCGGCGCGGCGCTGGTGTTCGCGGCCGAATGCGTGGGCTATTGGCTGGCGGAGGGCAACCCGTTGTTTCGCCTGTCGGCGACGTCCGGCCTGGGCGCGGCGCCGCAGGACCAGCTGCAGATCTCCGAGATCTGGCGATGGGATGCGTTCCTGCGGTCGCTGTTTCTGCTGCCCGCCCAGGTTGGATTGTACTGGTGGCTTGCCGTGCCCGCGTTGTGGGCCGCCGTGCGATGGGGCGGGGCGCGCCTGGCCTTTGCGGCAGTCACCTTCCTGATCCTGATGTTCTACTTGCAGTTCGGCAGCGGATCGTTGTCGTCGTATGCGCCGCTGCCCAAGACACCGCGCTACACCGCGCTGGTCACGCCGCTGCTGATGCTGGTGGCCGGGGCCTGGTTGACGCAGCTGTTCCGACGCCGGCATCGCGCCGTGGCCGTGGCCTGCGCCGTGGTGGTGGCGAGTGCCGCCGCTCCGTGCATTGCCTACCTGCACGTCACCTCGAGCGAGCGGACCCGTAACACGCTGGCGGTACTGCCGGCGCTGCGGGCGGCGGCGCCGCCGCAGTTGTTCACCGATTACTACGGCGCCCGGGTCCTGCGCATCCTCGAGCCGCGACTGGGCAAGGTCGACGTCTGGTACCACGCGCGGTTCGACACCAACGAGATTGTCGTGCTCGGCGACCCGGCATCGGCCGGCGATGCCTATGTGCTGCTGGATCGCCAGGCCGCGAAGGTCTACACCTCTTCATACCAGATGGTGCTGCCGCCGGAGATCGCGGCGCCGCCGGCTGAATGGCAGCTGGTGTGGCGCGGCCGCGCCTATCAGGACGGTTCCCTGACGCGCGCCTGGCTGGAAGGGCTGCGGGCCCTGGCCGGCCGGCTGCCCAGCGGGAACCCGCTGAGCAGCCGTGTCGAACGTAACGTGGCCGACCTGATCGACGCCGACGAGGCGTACCTCTATCGCGTCCCCAGGGCGCTCAGTGGATTGGGTACGCCACCTCGGTGACATACTCCGGCGCGTCGGCGATGTTGCCGTTGCTGCGCACCCACACGATCACCTTGTAGTACTGGTTGGCCATCGTCGGCGTCCAGGTGAACGTGTTCGACGTGCTCCACGCGCGGACGACCAGCTTCGTAGCGCCGTCCCAGACCAGGAACTTGTACTGATACGGCGTCACGCCGCCGGTGGCCGTGGCGGTCCAGGTGATCGACGAGCCCCTCGGCTGCGGCGCGATCTTGTTGGCGCCGAGCGCCACCGACGAGACCACCGCCGGCTGCGAGGTGACCGGCGTGCCCGAGATCACGAAGTCCATTGCCGCCGCCGCCTCGGCCTCATCAACGGTGTTGGCCGCGCTGCGCACCCACACCGTGATCCGCCCGTAGGGATAGGCGGTCGTAGGGGTCCAGGCAAACGTGCTCGACGTGGTCCAGCCGCCCATGACCTTCCAGCCGCCGTCGTAGATCCACCACTTGTACTGCAGCGGACCGCTGCCACCCGACGGGGTGGCGTTGAAGGTGACGGTCGTGCCCGGCGGCTGCGGCGACAGGCGGTTGGCGTCGATCCGCACGGACGAAACCCGCGCCGAGGGAGAGGTCGACGGCGGCGGCGTGACCGGCGGCGGCGACGTCGTTGCGGTGCCGGTGATCACGAAGTCCATGGCGGTCGAGGCCTCGGCCTCGTCGGCGGTGTTGCCGGCGCTGCGCGCCCACACCGTGACGCGGCCGGCCGGATAGGTCGTCGTTGGCGTCCAGGCAAAGGTGCTGGATGATGTCCAGCCGGTCACCGGCTTCCAGGCGCCGTCGTAGATCCACCACTTGTACTGATGCGGGCTGGCGCCACCCGCCGGCACGGCGCTGAACGTTACGGTGGTCCCCGGTGCCTGCGGCGCCGTCTTGTTGGCGGAGATGGCGACGGTGCTGACGCGCGACGAGGCGGGCGGCGGCGCGGACGGTGGCGGCGTCGCCGTGACGGGTGTGCCGGTGATCACGAAGTCCATGGCGGTTGAGGCCTCGGCCTCGTCCGCGGAATTGGCGCCGCTCTTGGCCCACACCGTGACGCGGCCGGCCGGATAGGTCGTCGTTGGCGTCCAGGCAAAGGTGCTGGATGACGTCCAGCCGCCGACCGGTTTCCACGAGCCGTCGTAGATCCACCACTTGAACTGGTGCGACGCGCCGCCGGCAGGCACCGCACTGAAGGTCACCGTGGTGCCCGGCGCCTGCGGCGCGGTCTTGTTGGCCGCGATGGTGACCGCCGTGACCCGGGTGGACGAGGAGGGTGGCGCCGTCGAGACCGGCGTGCCGGAGATGACGAAGTCCATCGCCGTCGAGGCCTCGGCTTCATCGGCGGCGTTGCCGGCACTCTTGACCCACACGGTGATTCGGCCCGACGGATAAGTGGTGGCCGGCGTCCACGCGAACGTGCTCGACGACGTCCAGCCGCCGACGGGCTTCCAGGCGCCGTCGTAGATCCACCACTTGTACTGCAGCGGCGCGGTGCCGCCGCTTGGCGCGGCCGAGAAGGTGACGGTGGAGCCGGGTGGCTGCGGCGCCGACTGGTTGGCCGAGATGGCCACGGTCGAGACGCGAACGCTGGGCGCGGGCGCCGGGGCCGGCGTCGGATCGGGCGACGGCATGGGAGCGCCGGTCGTGTTGCCGATTTTCAGCGCATGAATCAGCGGCCGGTAGCCGTAGCCGTCCTGGTCGGCCAGCAACTGGGAGACGTAGATGATCTGCCGGCTCGAATCGTAGCCAATGCCGCCAATGCGAACCATGGGTTCCGGCGTCGGCAACGCGAACGGCCACACGCCGTACGGCACCACGTCCCAAGGCTGCTTGGTGCCGGCCTTGACGGCCGCCAGGTCGTTCAGGTCGTAGGCCCAGATCTGATACTGGTAGGGATAAGCGTGCTGGCCCTTGGCCGGCGTGCTCGGGTCGTAACAGTAGACCTCGTTGTCGGGTCCGAGCGTGCCGACCAGGCTCTGGTTGGCGGTGCCGTTGCCGTAGCAGAAGGGGCCGGTGCCGTTTCTGCCGAAGAACAGCGCGGTGCGCGTGCCCGCGATGATGGCGACGCCGTTGATCTGGGTGGTGCCGCCGTAGGCTGGTCCCGAGGCGTCCCAGTGCCCGAGCGTGTGGTGATCGTGCGGGTAGTAGAGCAGCGGCGTGGCCGGCACTTGCGCCGTCGACACTAACTGCGACGGATTCCAGCCGAAGGCGCTGGGACCCCACGAGGTGCGCCAGGCGATCGGCAGGCAGCACTGGCCGGTGATCGCGGGGGCGCCGAGCCGGGACTGCCACTCGGCCGGCACGTTGGCCATGTAACCCGAGACGAAGCCGGTCATGTCCGACTGCCACACCGACGCCATGCCCACGAAACTCGACGCCGACAGCGTGGTCGAGCGCGAGTAGTGAGAGACGCGCTGGGTGTTGTTGGCGTCGTAGTAGATCGAGGCGGAGCCGTAGAGCCGATCGCCGTGGACCAGGATGCCGTCAATCGAGGCGCCGTCGCCGGCGATCTGCCACATGTTGCCTTCGGTGGGGTCGTAGAACCCCTGGAGGAACGACGCGAAGGGCAGGGCGTTGACGTTGGCGCTGTTCACCGGCGTCGGGATGCTGACTTCGGCAAGACGGCCGTTGCGGCTGCCGATGAACAGCGAGTTGCGTGCCGGGTTGTAGGCGACCGGCCGGCCGCCAATGGTAAAGCCGTCGCCGTTGACGAATTGATCGGGCAGGCGGAAGGCTCCGGCGTAAAGCAGGTCCGCAAACTGGACTAGTGGCAAGGTCGAGGGGTCGTCGGCGGTGGCAAGGAGTGCAGAGGTGCTCAGCAGCAGGCCGCCGAGCGCGCACACGAAGGCGCAGCAGTGTTTCCACATCTATTTGGTATTCCTCGTGAATTGTTTGGAGCAGGATCCGGCCGCCATCAACGACAGCCGTTCAGCCTGCGCGCCGCGCTATCGCAAGCTGCGCGCCAGAATGCGTATGCGGGAAGAACAAAATTACGAAAGGCGTAGATTGCGAACGAAACCGTGACGAACTTGCGGACGAACACGCGCTCTCGTGGGGGAGACGAGAGCGCGTGATCCAGTTCAACCCGTGGAACAGTTACACAGCGGTACGACGTTCTTACCTGGTCGCACTTCTAGCGCGGCGGTGACGCGAAGCAGCGATCACCGAATGACGAAATCCATGGCCGCGGTGGCCTGCGCTTCGTCGGCGGTGTAGCCGGCGGCGCGCACCCACACGGTGACTCTGCCGCCGGCGTTGGCGGCGGCCGGCGTCCAGGCAAACGTGCTCGAGCTGGTCCAGGTGCCGACTGGCACCCAGCGATCGCCGTCGTAGATCCACCACTTGTATTCGTACGGCGCCGTGCCGCCGCTGCCGGCGGCCGTGAACGTGATCGTGGTGCCGGGCGGCTGCGGGGCAATCAGGTTGGCGCTGATCGTCGCGCCGTGGGCGCGTGCCGGCGGCGCCGTGGGGAAGCTGCCGGCCGAGATGACGAAGTCCATCGCCGCCGTCGCTTCCGCTTCGTCCACGGTGCTGCCGGCGCTGCGCACCCACACCGTGACCCGGCCGCCCGCGTTGGCGGTAGCCGACGTCCAGTTGAAGGTGCCGGCTGTGGTCCAGTCGGTCATCGGTACCCAGGCGTCGCCGTTGTAGACCCACCACTTGTACTGATGCGGGGCGGCACCGCCGGTGGGCACCGCGGTAAACGTGGTCGTCGAACCGGCTGGTTGCGGCGCCACCTTGTTGGCGCCGATCGTCACGCCGTGGGTGCGGACCGAGGGCGAGGGCGCCGGCGGCGGCGTGCCGGCCGGACCGGCAATCACGAAGTCCATGGCGGCCGCCGACTCCTGCTGGTCGGCCTGGTTGCCGGCGCTGCGCACCCATACCGTGATGCGGCCGCCGGCGTTGGCGGCCGTCGGCGTCCAGGCGAAGGTGCTCGAGGTGGTCCAGCTGCCCATGGGTTTCCAACCGTCTTCGTAGATCCACCACTTGTACTGATGGGGTGCTGCGCCGCCGGCCGGCGTGGCCGTGAAGGTGACCGTCGTGCCCGGCACCTGCGGCGCAACCTTGTCGGCGGCTATCGTGACGCTATGCACCGGGGTGACGACCGGCGCGTCTTCGACGATCGAGAACGCCATTTCAGCTTCGGCTTCCCGGGCATCCGCGGCATTGCCGGCACTGCGCACCCACACGCCGATGCGGTAGTCGGGATTCGCCGCCGACGGCGTCCACGTGATCTGATTCGACGACGTCCAGTCGCCGGCAGCGGTCCACGACCGGCCATCGTGCAGGTGCCACTTGTACTGGTAGGGGGCGACGCCGTCGACCGCGGTTGCCGAGAAGGTCATGGATTCGTTGACCCGTCGCGGCGCGGCCTTGTCGACCGTGAGGGTGACTTCACGCACCACCGCGGCCGGCGGCACGGCGGGAATGTCGATCTGGAAGGCATGGATGACCGGGCGGTAGGAATAGCCGTCGCGGTCGGCGCCGAGCTGCGAGACGTACAGCAGCTGCCGGGAAGCGTCGTAGCCGATGCCGCCGATCTTCACGCTGGGTTCCGGCGTCGGCAGTTCAATCGGCCACACGCCGTAGGGCACGACTTGCCACGGCTGCTTGCGGCCCTCTTTCACGGCCACGAACTCGTCGAGGTCGTAGGCCCACACCTGGTAGCGATACGGATAGGCATGCGAGCCCTTGTCGCTGGTCGTCGGGTCGTAACACCACTTGGCGCCGTCCGGACCGTACGTGCCATGCAGCCCCTGGTTGCTGGTGCCGTTGCCGTAGCAGTTAGGTCCCGTGCCGTTGCGCCCGATGTAGAGCGCCGTGCGGGTGCCGGCGATGATGGCGAGCCCGCCCATCTGGATGGTGGCACCGTAGGTGGGATTGGCGCCGTCCCACGGCCCCAGCGTCGGGTGCTCGGCGGTGTAATAGAGCAGGGGTGACGCCGCCACGGTGGCTTGTCCGACGGAGGACGGGTTGAACGAGAAGGCCGCCGGCCCCCAGGACGTTCGCCCGACGATCGGGATGCAGCACTGGCCGGTTACCGCCGGCCCGCCCAGCCGCTGCTGCCACTCGGCGGGCACCAGCGCCATCAGGCCCGACACGAAGCCGGCCTTGCCCGCTTCCCAGACCTGCGACCAGCCCGAAAAACTCGGCTGATCGAGCTGCAGCGAGCGCGAGTAGTGCGACTGGCGCTGCGTGTTGTTGGCGTCGTAGTAGATCGAGGCCGTGCCATAGAGGCGGTTGCCGTAGACCATCAGGCCATCGATGGCGACACCGTCGTTCGAAATCTGTGAGAGGTGGCCCTCGGTCGGGTCGGCAAAGGGCTGCAGGAACCCGGCAAACGGCAGCGCGTTGACGTCGGCGCTGTTGACGGGGGCCGGGATGCTGACTTCAGCAATGCGCCCGGCCCGCGTGCTCACGAACAGCGAGTTCGAGGCGGGGTTGAACGTCATCGATCGGCCGCCGATCGAGAAGCTGTCGCCGTTCACCGATTCGGCCGGCAGGCGGAAGCCGCCCAGGTAGTCGAGATCCTCGGCGGTGAGCCGAGGCAGTGGCGGCGGCTCGGCTGACTGCGCCCTTGCCCTGGATGTCATCGAGCCGGCCAGGGCCATTGCCGCAGCCAGGCACACGAACGCGATCGAGCGTACACACTTCTTCCCCATTGCCACAGATTCCTTCTTTGAAATTGTTGGGAGCGGAGCTACTCGTCGCCCGTTATCGAGGCCGCGAGAGGCTCACGAATGGGGCTATCGCAAGTCGCAGACCAAGTTGCCAGGGTGTGCGGTTGAAGGACTCGGTGGCGGGAAAGCTGGCGGGAAAAATCGAAAATCGAAAACGATGTCAGGTGGCGCATGTGCGCACACAATCGCTTTTCGATCACGAACTTCGACGCGCGATCACGGAACTGTGCGGCGCCGACGCGCTGACGCCGTCGCCGGGTCGATTCGCCGGCCGCGAACTTACCCTATTGTGGGCGGGAGACAGTTCTGTAGTCGATGCCGACACCGTGTAGCGAAGCCATGCGTCGTTCGCTGACCTCGTCGGCGCCGCGCCGGCGCGCGGCGTGTGCCAGCAGCGGCCACAGCGGTTCGAGCGTGCTCGGCCACGTCAAATGACTGAGGTCAGCGCTGCGCGCGCGGGCACGGCGTTGCGCCGGCGACAGGGCCAGCAGGGCGAGCACCGCCGCCGCGAATTCACCGGCGCTATTCGCGACCGCCGCCGCCGGCGCCGCCGCGTCGGGTAATCCGCCGGCCACCGCGTCGGTGATCACGATCGGCAGGCCGGCGGCGATGGCTTCAAGAGCCTTGTTCTGGACCCCGCGCGCCACGTGCAGCGGCGCGATGCCGACCGCCGACTCCCACAGCCAGTCGCGCACGTCGGGCACGCGGCCCGTGACCTGGATCGACGGCATGGCCGCCGACAGGCTCTTCAGCGCCGGCGTCGGGTCGGAGCCGACAATAGCGAGCGTCGCGTCGGGCCGTGCGGTCAGCACCAGCGGCCAGACATGGCGAACGAACCAGCGCATGCCTTCATCATTGGGTGCGTAGTTCATGACGCCGCAGAACACCACGCGGGCCGTGGCGGGCGGCGGAAACGGCGGCTGCAGGCGGCCAATCTCGATGCCGTTGTTCAGCACCCGCACGTCGGCGGCCGGCGCCAGCCGGCGCGCGATCGCCGCTTCGCGGGCGTTGACGACCAGCGCCGCGGCGGCGTGCGTGGCGGCGCGCGCTTCGAAGGCGCCCAGCGTCGCGGCTTCGCGCGCGTAGACCCACGACAGCGGCGGCCGGTTCACGGCCGCCATGTCGCGCCATTTCTGGGAGTCGACATCCACGAAGTCCAGGACCAGCGGAATCTTGTCGAGCGGCGGCTGCACTGCGAACCTGGCCATCCCGGAGCAGTATGCGAACACCAGGTCAGGGCGGCGCTCCCGGCAGATCCCTTCGAGTACGCCAGTCATGCCCGGCGCGTCGAGCAGGCGGTGGGTCAGGGGAGTGTCGCCAAGCAGGGCCCACGCCGAGCGGGCGTAGTTCCAGAGCTTGGGTACGCGGACGCCGTGAACGCGGCCGACGAACCGCCGCGTCTCTTCCACATGCGCCGCCTCGTCATCGTCATGGACCAGCGACACCAGCTCGACCTCTGCGCGATCCTTCAGGCCTTGAAGCATGTGAAAGGCGCGCAGCCGATCGCCGCGATTGGGCGCGTAGGGCAGGCGATGCGTGAGCACGAGAATGCGCATGTCAGGCCGGCCGTTCGTCGCGATAGCGGTCCCTGGTGCGCAGCACGCGGGCGGGTACGCCGCCGGCGACGGCGCGGTCGGCCACCGGGCGCGTGACCACGGCGCCGGCGCCGATCACGGCGTCGCGACCGACGTCGGCCAGCACGACCGCGGCGCTGCCCACCCAGCTGCCGGCGCCAATGCGCACGGCGGTCTTCAATGACGGTTGGTCCCGAATGGGGGTCGCCGGGTCGTCCATGCCGTGGGTGCGCGCGCCGCTCGGCACGTGCACGCCGGCGGCAAGCAGCACGTCCTGTTCGATCACCACCCAGCCGAGATGGCAGCGAGGGCCGATGTAGGCGCGATCACCGATTGAAGCCTTCGTCGATGAGAACAGCGTGCCGAACTCGATCGTGGCGTCGGGCGCGCACGCGCGCAGGGTCCGCGACAGGAACCCGCGCCGCAAGTACTGCCCCGTCAGTCCCGGCACCGCCGCCCACGCTTGCGTCGACGCCTCGAGCGCGCGGTCGGGGCCCACGGCCAGCGAGCGCAGCCGCCACGACACGACCGACGGCGTAACCGCCAGCCAGGCCAGCGCCCGGGCCACGGCCTTGGCGGCGTCACGCATGGGCCGTCATCTCTGTGTAGATCTTCTCGACCCGCCGCACCCTTGCTTCGAACGACAGTTCGCCTTCGACCCGCAGCCGCGCGCGGTCGGCCATTTTCCTCGAGCCGTTCGAGTCGGCCAGGGCCTCGTGCATGCCGTGGATCAGCCGATCGACCCGGCCGACGGGAACGATGCGGCCGTGCACGCCGTCGTGCACCAGTTCCGCCGTCCCGCCGGCGCTGGTGGCGACCACCGGCGTCTCGAGCGCCATGGCCTCCAGCACGGCATTCGGGGTGCCTTCGTAGTCGGACGACTGGACGAACAGGTCGAACGCATGGTGCGAGGGCCGCACGTCGTTGGTATGCCCAACCAACGTGCAGCTCTCTGTCAGTCGTAACGACTGAATCTGCCGCTCCAGCGGATCGCGCTGGCTGCCGTCACCGACGATGAACAGGCGGGCGTGCGGCCGCCGCTCACGCACGACGGCAAACGCCTCGATCAGCAGGTCGAAGCGTTTCTGTGGTTCGAGCCGGCCGACCGCGCCGATGGCGATCTCGTCGGGGCCGAGGCCAAGCGCCGCCCGCGCCGCCGGCACCTGCGCCGGATCGCGCCGGAACTGCCGCGGGTCAATGCCATTGAGCACCGTCGTGATGCGCCCGGGATCGGCGCCGTAGCGCGCCAGCTCCTGGCTGATCTCGCTCGACACCGCGATCAGCCGCGAGAAGCGCGACAGCACCTTCTTGTCGGCCGGGTAATAGCACAGCCGCTCCCGCGTCGAATGCCCGGTCCAGCCATGCACGGTCGACAACGCCGCGACGCCGGTCGTCTTCGCCAGCAGCAGCGCCAGGATGTCGGTCTTGTAGTCGTGGGCGTGCACCAGGTCGATTCGGCGGTCGGCGATCAGGCGCCGCAGTTGCGGCCAGACGGTCGGGTCGAAGGAATGCCGCTCGCAGATCTCGACGTAGTCGACACCGGCCTGCGCGGCGCGCTGGTCCATGCCGAACACCGCATCCCGCTGGTCGCGCAGGTAGCAGACGGTGACCTTGGCCCGCGCCGGATCGGCCATGGCGGCGCCCATCAGGATGGTCTTCTCGGGGCCGCCGCCAGTCCCCCTGACGCTGCGGAGTTCGAGCACGCGAACCGGACGCGCCGCCATTTCAGGCCGCCCGCCTGGCCCGGTGGCTGCCGCGGGCCAGCAGCGCGAACGCGCGCGCCAGGTCGAACACCACCGACACCGCCAGGGCCTGTGCCGCGCGAAGGCCGGCATCGCCGAATCGCGGTGTGCTGTCCTGGTGCCGGCGTCGAATCATGATCATGGCGCGGGCGGCGGCCGGCAGCAGCGCCAGGGCCAGGCACCCGAGCGCCAGCAGCAGATGGCCGGTCAGCGCCGCGACAATGCCACCGCCCAGGATCAGCAGGTCGGCGATGGGCAGAATCGCGCTGCGGAAGTGCCGGAACGTGCGCGGCCCGCTGAAGGTGACCGCCAGGTTGTCGCGCCCCCGCCACAGCTCGCCAAAGAACAACGCCTTCAACGTGCGCGGGTCGCCGAAGTGCACGCTGCGCAGCGCCGGGTCGGCGACAATACGGTGGCCCGCCAGCCGCAGCCGATTGCAGAGATCGACATCCTCGCAGGCGGTGAGCGTCGTCTTGAAGCCGCCGACCCGATCGAACGGCTGGCGCTTGACCACCAGGTTGCCGCTGCCGATCCACGCGACGTCCTCGCGGCGATCGGGGCGCACACGCAAGCCGTCGTACTGCTGCTGCACCCAGTTGGCCTGCGGGTCGGTGAGGTAGGCGCAGCCGGTCGCCGCCACGCCAGGGTTCGACAGCACCGCCACCGCCGCCGTGATCCAGTGCGGATCGATCTCGTGGTCGGCGTCGACAAACGCGATCACGCTGCCGAGCGCGGCTCGCGCGCCGCGATTGCGCAGCTCGGCGACGCAGTCGCCCGGCGCGCGCAGCACGATCGCGCCGTACTCGCGGGCGGCCCGGCCCGATTCGTCCACCGATTCGTTGTCGACGACGATGAGCTCGATCAACGCGCGGGGGTAGTCGTTGGCCACGATGCTGGTGAGGCAGCGACGCAGCCGTTGCGCATCGTTCCTGACCGGGATGACGAAAGACACCAGAGGTCGCACGCCCTGCCAATAGCAAAGACCTCGCCAGCGCGTGGCGCCGGTTTGATATGACAGTAGCGCCACGTCGCGCCGGTGAAGCCGCCTGGGTGCCGACTAAAGGCCGCGTTGTTGCCGACTATTGGGCGGGCGGCGGCAGATTTACGGACGTCTGCGGCGGCACGGAATTCGCTTCAGTCGGCAGCGATGTCCGTGCTCCAGCCAATCAGCCGCGCCGCGGCGCTCGTCAGTTTTGTTGTGCTCGGCGCACTCACGAGCTTGGGCGCGGGAATCAGCATTCCCCTGTTGTCGCAGACCGCCGCCTCGACCGGGCGGGTACGGCCCATTACCGATCCGACCCAGCTGCGCCGTCTCGAATTCGACGACCTTGAGTACACGGGAGCCTTTCGCCTGCCGGCCACCGACAGTAACGGCGACAACTTCTCGTCCGGCGGCGGACCGCTGGCGTTCAATCCGGCGCGCTCGTCCCTGTTCGTGGGCGCCCGCAGCGGACGCGTCGCCGAAATCTCCATTCCTGCCGCGGTCGTCAAGGGGTCGATCGCCGACTTGCCGGCCGCCGAGTACCTGCAGCCGTTCGCCGATCCCGCCGAGGGCCGGATGAAGGAAGTCGCGGAAGATGGCGCGGCGCTGGCCGGCCTGCTCGTGCATGGCGGCCGCCTCTACGGCACCGGCGTGATCTACTACGACGCCAACCACACGCAGTCGGTGTCGCATTTCTCACGGCCCCTTACGCTGGCGGAGCGCGGCGCCACGGCCATGCGCCGGGTCGGCGCGCGCGGGCGCGCCGGCCTGGTCGCCGGCTACCTGGCCAGCGTGCCGCCCGAGTGGCAAACCGCGCTCGGCGGCCCCGCCCTCACCGGCCAGTGCTGCATCCCCATTGTCGGCCGCACGTCGTGGGGGCCTGCGGCCTTTGCGTGGGATCCGGCCGGCATGCACCGCGACGGCGACATCGACGCCTCGCCGCTCGTCTACTACACCGCGGAGCATCCCACCCTGGGGCCGTGGGACGGCTCGAACCCGACCTACGGCGGCACCATTCAGATGGGCGGGCTGGCGGTCATCGCCGGCACCCGCACCGCGCTGTTCGTGGGCCGCAATGGCCTGGGCCCCTTCTGCTACGGCAACGGCACGGGCGATGAGCGGCAGGCCAACCGCACCGGCGGCGACGGCGAACGCTATTGCTACGACCCCTCCAACTCCGACAAGGGGCAGCACGCCTATCCCTACCGTTACCAGATGTGGGCCTATGACCTGGCCGAGTGGGCCGCCGTCCGCGCCGGCCGGCGCGATCCCTGGAGCGTGAAGCCCTACGGCGTGTGGCCGTTCGACCTGCCGTTCCCCGAGGCCGGCGTGCGCGTCGGCGGCGTCGCCTATGATGCCGCCGGCCGGCGCCTGTTCGTTTCGCAACTGCACGCCGACCGCGACGGCTTTGCCTATCGCGCACTGATTCACGTCTTTCACATCCCATGAGCGAACCTGCCGTCGTCTTTGATCGAGTCTGGAAAAAGTTTCGCCGCGGCGAGCGGCACGACAGCCTGCGCGACGCCGTGACGGCGCTGGTCAAGCGGCCGTTCACCGGCCGGGCCGAACGCGACGCGCTGGCGGAACAGGAGTTCTGGGCGCTGAAGGATGTCTCGTTCGAAGTGCAGCCCGGCGAAGCGATTGGGATCATCGGCCCCAACGGCGCCGGCAAGTCAACCACGCTGAAGCTGCTGACCAGGATCCTTCGGCCCACCATGGGCACGTGCCGGGTGCGCGGGCGCGTGGGCGCCCTGATCGAGATCGCCGCCGGCTTCCATCCCGACCTGACCGGCCGCGAGAACCTCTACCTGCAGGGCGCCATTCTCGGCATGACGCGCGCCGAGGTGGCGGGCAAGCTCGAGGCGATGGTCGAGTTCGCGGGCATCCGCGACTTCATCGATACGCCGGTCAAGCGCTACTCGTCGGGCATGAACGCGCGGCTGGGATTTGCGGTGGCGGCCCACGTCGAACCAGACGTGCTGTTGATCGACGAGGTGCTGGCGGTCGGTGATTTCAGCTTCCAGCAGAAGTGCTTCGCGCGGCTGGCCGAGTTCCGCCGGTCGGGCGCGGCGATCGTGTTCGTCTCCCACAACATGCAGGCGATCGTCAGCTTGTGCGACAAGGCGCTGCTGCTCAGGCCGGGCCGCGGCCCGGTGCTGGCGAGCGTTGGCGAGGTGGCGGCGCTCTACGCCTCGCCCGGCGGCGCGGCGGCCGACGCGCGGATCACCGTCGATAGCGTCCGGCTGGTGGAGCGGACCCACCGCGCCCCGATCAAGAAGGCGGTCGAGCCGCGGGCGGCACTGACGCTCGACGCCCGCATGCGCGTCAACGCGCCGCTGCCGCGCTGCCGCGTCAACTTCGAGGTGATCCGCCACGACGGGTTGATCATGTTCAGTGGCAGCCCGATGGTCGACGGCGACCCGCCGATCGACCTCGACGCCGGCGCCTCGCTCGACCTCAACGTTCACTTCCGCGCCAACTTGCTGCGCGGCACCTATCGGGTCGTGCTGCACCTCGTGGACACCAACAAGCTGTGGACGCCGATCGAGGTTTCGGGCCTGGCCTCGTTCGTGGTGCACGAGACGACGCGGGTCGCCGGCTGCGCCGAACTGGATCCGGCCTACGAGCTTTCGGTGAGTGCGCCCGGCGCCAGCCCCGAACTGGTGGTGCGCGCGGTGTAGGCGGCCGCCGGCCGGCGGCTCACCACCTCGTCGAGCAACGAGGCGAGGCGCCTGGCCAGGTTGGGCCGCTCGAACATCGCCAGCGCCGCGCGGTCGAGCGGCGGCGTCGGCAGCGCCCGGTTCAGGCACGCGGTCCGGATCACTTCGAGCAGCTGGCCGGGATCCTCCTGCGACACGGCAATGCCGCCGCCAACCTGCCGGATGATTCGGCCGGCGTCGCCATCGGGATGGGTCAGCGCCAGCACCGGCCGTCCGGTGGCGAGATACTCGTACATCTTGCCCGGCAGGCCCAACTGCTGGCGGGCGCCGTCGCCGTTGGTCAGGAACAGGATGTCGGCCGAGTGCATCAGCGACACCGCCTCCTGGTGCGACAGCACGCCGACCTCGCTGATGCAGCCGGTCAGGCCGCGGCGGGCCGCCTCGCCCGGCTCGAAGCCGGCCGCGATCACTTCCACGCCGGCCAGGGCCGCGGGGTTGGAGCGTTTGAGCCACTCGATCACGTCGTACAACGGCGAGGGGTTATAACCTTCCTTCCACACGCCGGCGAAGACAATACGGAACGTCGAGTGCGTTCGCGGGGCCGGCGTGCCGAGGTCGGCCGGATCGAACCCGTTGAAGATGGTGACGAACTTTCCGGCATCGAGATCCGGATAGGCCGCCACCATGCGGCGGGTCATGGTCGGCGCCACGGTCACCACCGAGGCGGCGTGTTCGACGACTTGCCGCTCGAGCGGGCGCTCTTCTTCACTGGGCGGGCGCTCCGAGCGGAACAGATCTTCACCGGCCCACGGGTCCCTGAAGTCGGCGACCAGCGGCAGGCCGCTGGCCTTCGACAGGTCGACCCCGGTCAGCAGCGTGGTCCAGGGGAATCCGGTGGCGTAGATGGCGTCGTGCGGCTCGTCGCGCATCAGCCGGCGCGCCGCCCGCCGCGCCGCCGGCCGCCACAGCGCGTAGAGATCAGGGTTGCGGCAGCGGTCGCGCATCCGCCAGCACACCGATTCGGCCAGCCGGCCGCCAAGCCGGGTGCCGCCGCTCCATTTCCGGATCGCGCTGCCCACCTGCTCGTTCAGCATCGGCACCCGGACCACGCGCACACCGGCCGGAATGTCGGCCAGCATGCCCTCGTCCACGCGATGGCCGTCGGCATGGGCCGCGGTCACCACCGTCGGCTGCCAGCCGTACTGCGCGAGGTACTTCACGAACTTCAGCGGCCGCTGCGTACCCGAGTTGGCGATCGGCGGAAACAGGTAGGCGAGGAACAACACCCGTTTCATGACGCCGCCCCCTGCTGCACGCCGTGACCGCGCCCGTGCTGTGCGGGCCGCTTCTCGCCGACCGCTTCGTAGACCGCGAGCGTGCGCTCCGTGTATGCGTCCCACGAGTACTGGCGGGCCCAGGCGCGGGCGATCCGGTCCGGCCCGTGGATGCTGTCGCGTGACTGCAGGATGTTCGTGATCGTGCGCACCCACGCGGGCAGGTCGTCGACCGGCAGCACCACCGCGCCGGGTCCCTTCAATTCCGCCAGGCTGCCCACGTCGCTGAACAGCACCGGCGTGCCGACCGCCTGCGCCTCGACCACCGGCAGGCCGAAGCCTTCGTACAGGGTGGGATACAGCACCGCGTCCGCCCGCATGTAGAGCCGCGGCATGTCCTCCTCGCTGACGAAGGGCGCCAGCACCAGGCGGTCCTGCAGCTGGCGCGGCACCATGCGGCGGACGTTGTCGTGGTCGGCCACGTCGACGCCGCACACCACCAGTGACGCGCCGCAGGGGGCGGCGCCCCACCACGCCTGCAACGCCCACATCAGCCGCTTCCGCGGATCGCTGCCGCCGATATACAGCAGGTAGGGTTCGGTCAGGACGCGATCGCCCAGTTGCACCGGCTGCCGGTCGCTTTCGGCGTCGAGATAGCGTTCGTCGACGCCCGGCGAGATCACGTGCAGGCGCGGCTGCAGGTGCGGCCAGCGCGACAGGATGTCGCGGCGCGAGCACTCGCTCACGGTGGTGACCGCGGCCGCGCGGTGATAGGCCGCCGGCAACAGCTTGTCCTTGTAGAAGCCGGCCGGCCAGGCCGGGTCCTGATGCTGCCATGGAATGGTGTCGTGAATGGTGACCACCGTCGGCACCGGCTGCCACCACGGCATCGAGGTGCCCGGCGCGTGCAGCACGTCGACGCCCAGTTGCCGCGCCCGGCGCGGCAGCGACCACTGCTCCCAGGCGTGAAAACGGTCGCCGCGTGTCTCGAACACCGACACGTCGCAGGCCCCCGGGTCGGCGACCTGCATGGGCCGGTCGGGCCGGTCGGCGAGCAGGTGCCACTCCACCGCGCCGCTGGCGGCCGTGCGCTTGATCAACTCGTAGACCGACTTGCCGATGCCGCGCAGGTGGCCGGTGTTGACGCTGCGCGCATCGACGGCGACGCGAAAGGGCCGATCAGGCATACAGGCACACCCGCAGGGCTTCCTTGAAGGGTTGCAGGTTGAGCGGCCAGGCAGCGGCGGCCGCGGCGTAGTTGCGCAGGGCGTCGAGCCGGGCGCCGGCCTGGCTGGCGTCCCAGCCGTTGGTGCGGCAGGTTTCGGCCCAGATCTGCCGGCGAACCCGCCATCCCAGTTGCCGGCCCCTGGGCGAGGCCAGCGCCCGCGACACCACGCGGCGCCGGGCCGGGGCCATGGCGCGGTAGTTGCGGCTCATGCTGTTCGAGGTGAAGCGATAGCCGACCAGCGGCTCGGGGCACACCGAGAACTCGTAGCGCTGCGCCGCGCGCAGCCAGCAGTCCCAGTCTTCGCAGCCGCCCGGCTGGTGTTCGAACCCGCCGACGGCGGCGAACACCTCGCGCGTCATCATCACGCTCGACACGGTGATGAAGTTGCCGCGCAGCATCAATGGCACGAAGACGTCTCCCGCCAGCAGCGGCGTGACGTCGCTTTGCACCTCGGGCAGCTCGCCGCGGGCGCCGAAGTTGAACCGGTTGGTATACGAGATTGGCGTCGTCGCGCTGGCCAGTTGCGCCGCCAGCTTCGCCGGCCGCCACACATCGTCGGCATCGAGAAACGCGATCCAGTCGCCGGTGGCCAGCGCGGCGCCGGTGTTGCGCGCGCCCGAGACGCCGGCGTTGGGCTGGCGGTGCACGATGATCCGGTCGCCGTAGCTCTTGAGGATCAGCGGGGTATCGTCGGTCGAGCTGTCATCGACGACGATGACCTCGCGGTCGGCGTGGGTTTGCGCCAGCGCAGAATCCACCGCCTCGCGGATGAAGTCCTCGGCGTTGTAGGCGGGAATGACAATCGAGACTTTCGGCATGTGTGGTTATCCCCAGGCGAACTCCGGTTCGGGCACCGCGGCCGGCCGTGGCGCCGCTGCCGGCGGCGGTTGCTGCAACGCGGCGAGGCGGGCCCGTTCGGCCGCCGCTTCCTTGACCGCCACGGCCTCGAGCGCCATGGTCAGCGCGAAGAAGTGCCACAGCATCTCGTTGTACTGAAACGACACGAAGCTGCCGCCGACGATGAAGGCGATCAACGCCGACTCGAGTCCAATCGCGTACGGGCCGAGCGGCCC
The DNA here is from genome assembly GCA_050247355.1 of Vicinamibacterales bacterium. GTDB lineage: Bacteria > Acidobacteriota > Vicinamibacteria > Vicinamibacterales > UBA2999 > 12-FULL-67-14b. The sequence continues at coordinate 99,234 of JBFWUK010000018.1, forward strand.
CGGAATCTCGCCGCGCTGCGCCGACTTGCGCACCCGCCGGCAGGCGCGCAGCGACGTGAAGACGATGGCGATGAACAGCAGCAGGCCGGGGTAGCCGAGCTCCGCCAGCACCCCGAACCACGCCGAGTGCACCGCGCGGTTGGTCAGGTACTGGCCCTGGGTCCAGTCGTACTGGTTGTAGGCGCGCGGGTAGCCGGCGTGGCCGACGCCGGTCCATGGCCGATCGTTCGCCATGGCGACCGCCACCTGCCAGAAATGCAGCCGGCTTTGCTGCGAGTCGTCGCGTTCCTCGGCCGGCGCCATGATGGTGCCCATGCGATCCCAATAGGCCTGCGGCAGCACCGGCAACACCAGCGCCACGGCGAGAGCGAACGCCGCGACGGTGCGCAGCTTGTGCTGCGACCGCCAGAAGTACATGCCGCCGACGGCGCCGACGGCGAGCAGCCCGCCGCGCGAGTAGGTGCTGATGGCGCGATAGAACACGCCGATGCTGAGGAACTGATAGGCCCGTTTGCGCCACCCTTCGGCGGTGGCGCCGAGGGCGCCGGCCATGGGCAGCAGCATCGCCATGCCGACCGCGACCAGGTTGTTGTCGCCCAGGAACGGCACGCCGTTGGTGTTGGGGGCGCCCGGGTTCAGCACCAGGTTGGCCCAGCCCTGCTTGCCGGCTTCGAAGCCGAGCGAGAGGACGATCACCGTCAGGATCAACCGCAGGTCGGCGGCACTGTTGATCAGGATGGTCAGCAGGTAGCAGATGACGATGGCCTTGGCGAACTCCTGCCAGTACCCCATCGAGTAGGACGGGTTGGGCCCGAGCAGCGACGACACCAGGCCCAGCGCCAGGAACACGAACATCATCACGTTCCGGTAGTCGATTCGCAGCTTGGTGGGCGAGAACGCGGTGCGGACGAGCAGGAACGCGCCGGCGAAGTACGACAGGTTCAGCGTGGTGAAGACGTCGCTCCACGCCCACGACTCGGGGCGGAAGTAGGCAATCCACAGGTAGAACGCCGCGGCGAACAGCGGGCTCTGGATGGCGAACGTCCAGCCGATCACCAGCGCCGCGACGACGACCAGGGTGCGGATCACGCGTGCCCGGCCGGCGCCGGCTCGTTCCGGGCCCACCGTTCGAGCATCCAGACCGCCCACAGCGCAAAGGAGTGATCGGCGTCACCGCGGCGGTGGGCGTCGAAGAGCCGGCCCACCCGGCCGGTATCGACCAGGCCGTGGCTGCGCGCGCCGGGCGACAGCACGTCGGCGCGGAACTGTTCGGCATAAGGGCCGGCCAGCCAGGCCGCGACCGGCGCCGTGAACCCGCGCTTGCGCTGGTGCACGACGCCGCGTGGCAGCCGCCGCTCGGCCAGCCCGCGCAGCAGGGACTTCGGCTGCCCGTTCGGCATCTTGCTGCTGGTCGGGATGTCGAAGGCCAGCTCCACCAGGCGGTGATCGAGCAGCGGGCAGCGAATCTCGAGGCTGTTGGCCATGCTCATGCGATCCACTTTCACGAGCGGATCGTTGGGCAGGTAGACCTTGAGGTCGGCGTACTGCGCCTTCTGGACGGCGCTGGTCGAGCGGCACTCGCGGTACGGCCGCGTCACCTGTTCGTAAACCGGGCTGTCTGCCGGATCGCGCGTCGGCGGCTTGCCGAGCAGCGCCCGGGTGTCGGCCGGCTTGAGAAAGCACAAGTCGGCGTAGTAGGCACCGGCGGGATCGCGGCCAAGGTTCTCGAGCACGTTGCCCAGCCGGAACGGGCGCGGGAAGGCGCGCGAACGCGGCCACCGGGCGCCGAGCCAGGCCGCCGCCTTGCGGCCCGGTTCGCCGGGGATCAGCCGGCGCGCTTGCGCCTCCAGGGCGTGCGGCGTGTATCGCCAGTCGTAGCCGCCAAACGCCTCGTCGGCGCCGTCGCCCGACAGCGCGACCGTGACATGGCGGCGGGCCATCTGGCTGACGTAGTAGGTGGGGATGGCCGATGGATCCGCGAACGGTTCGTCGAACGCGTCGACGATCGGATCCAGGACGTCTTCGAGTCGCGGGTCGACGGTGGCGGTGTTGTGCTGCGTGGCGTAGAACGCGGCGGTCAGGCCCGCCGTTGCCAGCTCGTTGTGCGCGGCATCGTTGAATCCCACGGAGGCCGTGACCGGCGGCGCGCCCATGGCTTCGGCCATGTACGACACGACCAGGCCCGAGTCGATGCCGCCCGACAGGAACGCGCCGATCGGCACCTCGCTTTCGAGCCGGCGCGACACGGCCGACGACAGCCGGGCGTGCAGCACATCCACCAGGTCGGTGCGGACCCGCGGATCGCCGTCGAACGACGCAATGTCCCAGTACTTCCGGGTCGTCACCCGCGAGCCGTCGACGGCCAGGGTGTGGGCCGGTTCGAGCTTGCGGACGTGGCGATAAGCGGTGGCCGGGGCGATGAAGTAGCCGAGCGAGAGGTAGCCTTCGACCGAGTCGAGGTCGGGTTCCCCGTTCCACAGCGGGCTGCGCTTGATCGCCTTGATCTCGCTGGCGAAGTGCAGCACGCCGCCGAGGGTGGCGTGGAACAACGGCTTCTTGCCCAGGCGGTCGCGCGCCAGCAGTACGCGGCGGGCGTTCTGGTCGGCGATGGCAAACGCGAACATGCCGTCGAGGTGGTCGACGCAGGCCTCGCCGTACTCTTCGTAGGCGTGCACGATGGCCTCGGTGTCGGAGTGGGTGCGGAAGCGGTGGCCGCGCGCCTGCAGCGTGCGCCTGAGCTCGGTGTGGTTGTAGATCTCGCCATTGAAGACAATCCACACCGAACGGTCTTCGTTGGCCATGGGTTGTTCGCCCCCGGCCCGGTCGATGATGGCCAGCCGCCGGTGCCCGAGCGCAAACCACGGCGCGTGGTGGACGCCGCCGCCATCAGGGCCGCGGTGGCGCAGCCGATCGGTCATGGTCCCAATCGCCCCCGCGACGTGGGGGGACAAATCGCCGTCGAGACTGACAACACCGCAAATGCCGCACACGGCCCGACCTAAAGCAAACCGCTCGCCATGCAGGTACGGCGCACAGCCCGGCCACTGGCGAAACAAAGTCCCACATTGGCCGATCGATGACCGTCTCTGGGCAGACTTCCGTCGCGAAGCCCCTAGCCCCCTAAGCCCCTAAGCCCCCACGCCTTCTGGCACGCAGTTGGCTTAGGTGACCCGTCGTGACCAGACCGCGCGTAATGCAGCTCGTGCTTAGTTTGTCGCCCGGCGGGACCGAACGGCTGGTCATCGAGATCTGCCGTCAGCTTGCCGGCCGTGTCGACTCCACGGTTTGCTGTCTCGACCAGCGGGGCGACTGGGCTGCCGAACTGGCGCCGCTCGGCATTCCGGTCGAGGCGTTGTCGCGCCAGCCGGGTTTTCAGCCGGCACTGGCGGTCCAGCTGTCTCGTTTGATCAAGACCCAGCGCATCGACGTGGTGCACTGCCACCACTACTCGCCCTACGTCTACGGACTGCTCGCCACGGTGCTGCTTCCGCGCGTGCGGCTGGTGTTCACCGAGCATGGCCGCCTGTCGGGCGTGCCGCCGTCACGCAAGCGCCGGCTGGTCAACCCCATGCTGTCGTGGTGGCCGGCCCGGCTGTGCGCCGTGTCGTCGGACCTCAAGCAGCACATGGTGGCCGAGGGTTTTCCCGGCCGCCGCCTGCAGGTGGTCTACAACGGCATTGCGCCCGGCGAACGGCCGCGCCCGGCGCAGCGGTTTGCCGCCCGTGAGCAACTCGGGCTGCCGCCGGATGCGTTCGTCAGCGGGACCGTGGGCCGGCTCGATCCGGTCAAGAACCTTTCGCTGCTGCTGCGGGCGCATGCGGTGCTGGCGAGCGAGCATCCCGGCGCGCGCCTGGTGGTGGTCGGCGATGGTCCCGAGCGCGGCATGCTGCAGGCCGAAGCCAATCGGCTGGGGATCGCGGCCTCCGTGCGCTTTACCGGTTACCGGGCGGACGTACGCGCCGTCATGCCGGCGTTCGACGTCTACGTGAACACTTCCACGTACGAGGGCGTGTCGTTGACGATCCTGGAGGCCATGGCGGCGGCGCTGCCGGTGGTGGCGACGCAGGTCGGCGGCAATCCCGAGGTGGTCGTCGATCACGAGACCGGCCGGCTGGTGCCCGGCCATGCCCACGCCATTGCCGGCGCCTTGCTCGAACTGGCGCGGCACCCGCTGCGCCGCCACCAAATGGGCGAAGCCGGACGCTGGCGCGTCAAGCGGCATTTCTCGCTCGACCGCATGGTGCAGCAATATGCCGAGGCCTACTTCGGCACTCGTGCCATGGCGAACAGCGCGCCGCCGGCCAAGGCGCCCGCGACTTGCGCGCCAAGTCCGGCCAGCCCAATCGGCACCGCCCCCATCGCCAACTGACCCACGTCCAGAATGACGGCGATCACGATCGCGGCGGCGACGCCTGCGATCATGGCCTCGACCGTCCGCAGCCGCCAGGCGCAGGCGGCGATCGCCAGGCTGAGCCAGCTGTAGAGCAGCGCCTGGACGACCATCGCCACGCCGCCGAATTGCCACGGGTCGCGGCGAACGACCCGCACGCGTTCGGCGAGCGTGCTGACGTCCAGCGTCGGATCGAACGGCCACCATGCGGCAATCGCCAGCGCCGGCGCCAATGCCATCAGCACGACCGTGTCTCTCGCGTCGAACACGCCCGACGGCCGCACCGCGGCCATGGCCCGATCGGCCACGCGCGCGAACGGGGCGGCGGCGACTGCGCCAATCGCGGCGCCCACCACGGCGGCGAGCACGTCGGTGATCGACGCGGTCCGGTCCACGGTGTAGAGCTGAATGCCCTCCACGAACAGGCTGAACGCCAGCGCCATCATCGCGACCGCAATCGCCAATCGGAAGGTGGAGCGCCGGCCAGGTCCGAGCGTGAGCCCGCCCAGGATGCCGAACGTGATGTAGGTCAGGAGATTCTGGGCGACATCGGGCCACGACAGCCGGGTGGGCGCCCAGATCCGCGGCCCGTCAGCGGCCCAGGTGCCCGCGCTCGCATAGACGATAAAGAGCGCCAGCAGCACCCAGGCGGGCGCCGCCAGCGCGCGCCTCGGCATCTACACGTTTTCCGCAAACTCGTACTCGGCGCGGTGGAACATCAGCCACGCCCCCGCCAGGAACGCCGCCGTGACCACGGTCGTGATCAGGAAGGGGCCGGTGTCGGGGACCTGGCCGCGCAACAGCACGTCGCGGTAGCCGTCGATGATCGGCGTCATCGGATTGAGGGTCATGACGCGGCCGGCCAGTCCGCCGACCTGGCTGACGGGGTAGAGCACGGCGGTCAGGAACATCCACACCGTGATCACCAACTCGAACAGGTACTTGACGTCGCGGTAGAACAGGTTGGCCATGGCCAGCAGCAGGCTGATGGCCAGGGTGAACATGACGTGCACCAGCAGCACCCACGGCAAGGCGGCCATCGCCGCGGTCGGCATCACCTGGTAGTAGGCCATCAGCGCCACCAGCACGATGGCGCCGATGGCAAAGTCAACCAGCGAAACCAGGACCGCGGAGATGGGGAAGATCTCCCGCGGGAAATAGACCTTCGTCACCAGGTTGGCATTGGCGGTGAGCGAGGTGACGGCGAAGCGGAACGACGATGCGGAGAAGTTCCAGGCCAGCAAGCCGCAGTAGGCGAACAGCGGATAGGGCATGTCGAGATCGAGCGGCGCCACCCGCGTGAAGATGATCGAGAACACCACCGTGTTCATCAGCGGCATGAAGATGGCCCAGCCGAAGCCCATCAACGCCTGCTTGTAACGCAGCAGCAGGTCGCGCCGGGTCATCTGGTAGAGCAGCTCGCGGAACTCGTACTGCTCGCCCACCATCTCTTTCAGGTCGGCGGCGAGCCCGGGCGAAGCGGCGATGTTCATGGCTGGATCGACTCCAGCAGCTTCTTCGCGTCGGCGGCGCCGGCGAAATTGGCGTTCGACTTCAGCGCCTTCTCGAGCAGCTTGCGCGCCTCTTCCGTGTCGCCGTTCTGGTGATGCGCCAGGGCGAGGTGATAGTTGTAGCTCGGGTTGTCGGGCTGGCGCGTGGCGCTGGCGCTCAGCGACTCGATGGCGAGCGACGACAGGCCCTTCTTGTAGTAGATGAAGCCCAGGGTGTCGTCGACTTCGTGGCGATTGGGCAACTGCGCCTTCGCGGTCTGGGCCAGCTGCAGCGCCATGTCGAGGTTGCCGTTGGAGTTGGCGTTGATCCACGCCAGGTTGTTGGCGGCCACCGCCGCTCGCGGATCGACCTGCAGGGCCTGCCCGTAGCGCTGCTTGGCTTCGTCCTTCTTGCCCTGCAGTTCGAGGATGGTGCCGAGCATGGTGTTGGCCGGCACCGACTTCGGGGCGCGGGTGACAAAGGTCTCGAGCTCGCGGCGGGCCAGGTCGAGGCGGCCCTGCTGGTAGTACATCTTGCCGAGCATGGCGTAGGCCTGCAGGCTCTGCGGGTCGACCTCCACGGTCTTCTTCAGCGCGCGCTCGGTTTCAAAGGCGTCACCCATGGCGTTGTAGGTCTGCGCCGCCATCAACAGCACGTTGGGGTCGTTCGGCATCTGCGCCAGCTGCTTTTCAATCAGCGCCTTGGCCGAGCCAAACTGCTTGCTTTGCATCTCGGCCGTGAGCAGTCCGGCCAGCGCCTGGTACGAGCGCGGGTCGGCGTCGAGGGCCAGGGCGTAGGCGCGCTTGGCGCCCTCGCCGTCGCGTTTCATGGCGGCGAGCATGCCGGCGGCGGTTTGCACCGTGGCCGAGCCCGGCGCCTGCTGCAGCAGCACGTTCAACTGCGTGGTGGCCTGCGGCAGGTCGTTGACGGCGATCAGGCCGTGCAGCAGCAACAGCCGGGCCTCGAGGTTGCGCGGCTGTTCCGCGACGATCTTCAGCACCAGCGGCACCGCGTCGGCCGGCGTGTTGTTGTTGATCTGCAATCGTGCCAGGCCGAGGCGCGCCTCGGTGTTGGCGCCGTCCAGGTTGAGGGCCTCGTTGAACGCGGCGGTGGCTTCCTTCACCGACCCGCGCAGCGCGTGCGTCTGCGCCAGGGCCAGGTGCGCCGGCAGCGACCGCGGGTTGGCGGCGACCGCGGTCTGCAGGGTCGAGAGCGCGTTGACCGTGTTGTTCTCGGACAACTGCAGCTTGCCCAGGGTGATCAGGGCCTCGGCGTTCTTGGGCTCGCGCGCCAGCGCCGCTTCGAGCACGCGGTGGGCCTCGGCGTTGCGCTTGGCCACCACCTCCACGCGCGCCAGCCGGATTGACGCGCCCACGAATGAGTCGTTGCCGGCGACCAGCGGCGTCAACGTCGCCCGCGCATCGTCGATGCGCCCGAGCCGGAGGTAGTACTCGGCCAGGAAGTACTTCGGCTCGGCGCCGGGCATGGCAGCGGCGACGATCTTGAGGTGCGGTTCCGCCAATGGGGCGCGGTTGCTGACCATGTAGTACATCGAGATGGCGCGGTTGGCGACGACGTTCCCGGGCTCGAGCTCGAGGGCGCGCTCGATCTCCTGTTCGGCCCGGGCCGGCTCCTTGGTGGACCACAGGAAGTTGGCGTACGACAGGTGGGCGTTGGCCGACTTGGGGTCAATCTCGATGGCCTTGAGGAAGGCCGCTTCCGCGGCCTGCTGGTTGCCGCTGACCAACTGCACCGCTCCGAGCTCGGAGTAGGTGGCCGAGCGGTTCGGGTCCATCACCACGGCCTTCTCGAAGGCGGCGACGGCGCCGTCCATGTCCTTGAGGCCGGCGAGGGCGTTGGCCAGCAGGATCTGCGCCTCGACGTTGTTGGCGTCGCGCGCGAGCATGCGATTGGCGAGTCCCTCGGCATCCTGAAAGCGACTCGCGATCAGCATGAAGTTGCCGGCCTTGACCTGGGCGGCGGTGTCGTCGGGCAGCAGGTCGGCGGCCCGCGCGTACTCGCGCAGGGCGTTGGGACCGTCGCCGGACGAGGCGTAGGCGTAGGCCAGCTGCAGCCGGGCTTCGCCGAGCCGCGGGTCCGACTGCACGGCGCGCCGGTACTCGATGATCGCTTCGGGGAACTGCTGCCGCGCGGCCTGCTGGTTGCCCCGCTCGAGGTAGGTTCTTGCTTCCTGCTGGGGATCGCCCTTGCAGGCGGCGAGGCCAACGGTCAAGAGGGCGATTCCGATCACAGTCGTGGTTCGACGCATCATGGGCGGCTCAATTACAAGAACTGCGCCAGTTGTTCCGGCGGCGTGAATTGGGTGCTTTCATTTGGAGGTTCGTGGCGGCGGTGAAGAAAGTCTCGCTGGCGGGGAAGTAATGTCGCGTTCGCCAGGGGCTAATCTGGGGAACGCGCTCATCACATCGAGTCGGGTCGTGAGGGTCGCAGTGTAGGGCACCCGTTTGCCGGGTGCCCTACTCAACCGCACTTCACGGGAAGGACACGCGGGCTCACGCCTGCTGGCGGCGACGCGCGCGGAACGCGGCCAGCAGGCCCGTGCCGAGAAGCATCATCGTGGCCGGTTCGGGAACCGCGGTGTTGCGCACGTCGGTGCTGATCACCGAGACGGGCGTGCCGTCGGGGTTGAGGCCGCCGGTGGTGAGCGAGAAACCGAAGAACTGCCAGGGCAGGTCGGTCGGGAAGCCGATGGCTTCGAGCAACTGGGTGTTCTTGGTGTCGTTGCCGAACGCGCCGATCAGGCCGTTGGTGCTGCCGTCCTCGTAGTAGCTCTGGATCGTGCCATCCATCAGCGCCACCGGCTGCGTGCAGTTGCCGCTGTCGTCGACGGTGCCGACCGTGAGGCCGGGAATGCAACCCATCAGCGTGATGAAGTTGCTGTCGGCGCTGGTGTTGAAGCTGAGGCTGCCGTAGAGGCCGCCGCCCTGGGCCGGCACCAGGCCGTTCACCAGGTAGACGCCGTTGTTGGTCGGGGCGTTACTGACCGAGACCGCGCCGATGGGAATGTTGTCGCCAATCAGGTTGGTACCGTCCCAGCTGATGGTGCCGCCCTCGCCGGCCAGGCCGGTCTGGAAGTCAATCACGGTGGCCGCGCTCGCCGGAGCCGCCATCAGGATCGTCGCCAATGCGGCGACGCCAAGCATCTTCAATCGTTTAAACATCCGAGTCCTCCCTGTAATTCGTTCGTCGTGTCGTGTCCCTCGCGCGAAGTGCGTCGCGGTCCGACGCCATTCCACTGAGCAATCGCCCTGCCATTCCGCGCCTTGTCAATTCGCTGACGGGCGGCGCAAGTCGCAGGCCCGTAAGTGGTTGCGCCATAGCAGGATCGAACGTAGTCGGCGCTGAGTCAGACAAAAGACCGCGGTCACGCGCACCGCAGATGACATTCGTGGCGGCGACTAATCTCCGAGTGGTGGATTGCGAAAGTGGAGCGGCGTGCGCACCGCCGGAAAAATCAGGAAGGAATGTAGCCGGTCAGGCGCGGGAACAGCGAACGCACGAACTCGGTGGCGAGATGTTCGGCGGCCGCGCCATCGGCGCCGACGGCAATCGGCGCGATCACCCGCACCATCGAACCGTCGGTGCGATTCAAGCGGAGGGCATCGTTGATCAACAGCAGCCGGCTTTTGTACTCGCTGGCGACGACGCGGCCGTGGCTTTGGTACCAATAGAGGACCAACTGCCGATCGAGGCCCTTCTGCACGATGTATCGATTGACTTCGATGGCGGTGCCGGGTCCCGCGGCATCGGCGATCACGGCGCGGCCTTCGGACACCGGCTCCCAGCCGGCGCCGGGCAGGCAATTGAGCGGCGAGTGGATCTTGTCGCCCTGGCGCTGGGTCGCATAGAAGCCCATGTAGAGGCCGACCAGCGAGCCATCGGGCTTGTAGTAGGCGCGCGACAGGTAGTCGTCCACGCCCAGCACCTGCAGGATCTCGTCTTCCATGGGCGGATCGTTGATCGCGCGCCAGCCGTCGAACGCCATCGGGAAGGCCGCGAACGGGGTCCGGTGGATCGGTTCCTCGTCGCCATGGGCGTTGGCCATGAACACGGCGGTCGCCGCCAGGCAGGCGAACAGCGCGAGGGCGCGGACGCGGGTGCCGCTCATGCCGGGCTCGCTTCCGTGGCCGGCGGCGGCGCGAAGTGCAGGACCAGGCGCTGCAGCGCCAGCATCATCAGGAACGCGATCACGAACACCACCCAACCCGAGAACTCGTGGAACAGGCCCTCGACACCGGCGGTGCCGTAGTTGTGCGCGGCCACCCCGGCGCTGGCGACGCGCAGGCCATTGGCGAAGATCGCCACCGGAATCGCCGACAGGGCGATGAACGCCCGCACCCAGGCGCGGCTGTCGGCGAAGTAGCCGAAGACAATGCCCAGGGTAAACAGCGAGACGAGCGAGCGGATGCCGCTGCAGGCCTCGGCCACCTCGAGGGTGGCGTTGGCCAGGATCAGCACGTTGCCTTCCCGCAGAATGGGAATTTCCATCGAGCTGATGGCGTATTCGCCGACGTGCGAGGCCAGCAACTGCAGCGGGAAGGCAATCTTGTTGAAGATCAGGGCCGGCAGCGGAATCATCAGCAGCAGGAACGCCAGCGGAAACGCCAGCACCCGCAACCAGGCCCAGCCGCCGAGGAACAGCACGGTGCCGGCGGCGACGCCGATCAGCGAGCCGCGCGACAGGAACATCTCCGAGCCGAGCGTGCCGGCCACCAGCAGCAGCAGGCTGAGTACCACCAGCACCAGCCCCGAGAGGGCCGGCCGCACCGGCGCCGCGGCCAGGCGGGCGCGGCGCTCCCAGGCGAAATAGGCGGCGAGCGGCACGATGAAGAAGCCGTGAGAGTAGTTGTCGTCGGTGGACCAGGCATCGATCAGGCCGGCCATCACCGACCAGTACGCCAGCAGCACGCCGCTCGAGACGAGCGCGATGGTCACCAGGTTGTCTCTCGCGCTCGTCATGCGGTGCGGTCGCTTCCGTTCGTCAGCAGAGTGGAGGCGGCTCGGACGCCACATATGGGCGTGGTCGCCGCCTGCCACTTCGCAGTGTGGTCCGGCTATCTGCCGGCTCGCCGCTCACTAGAGCAAACCGGTTGCCAACATTGGGCGCGCCAGGGCGTTGCAGATTCGTCGCCCGGATCACAACCCTGCTGCAGAGTCCGCCGGCGCCCCGACTTTTGTCCGCGAACCATGCACTGCGCCGTCCGTGGTGCACGGCGGCGGTACATAGGTGGAAGCGGCAGCGGATTTGCTCAGTAGGCAGGCATGAGTTCGTCTAACGGTCGCGCGGTGCCACTTCTGCTCCTGATCGAAGGCGAGACCTCCGCCGACCGCGGGAGCGTGCATGCGCTGCTGGCGAACGCGCCCGACGTCCTGGCCGTCGAGCACGTGCCCAACGTCGATGCCGGCCTGCGCCGGCTCGAGACCGAGACCGTCAGCGCGGTGCTGCTCGACCTGTCGCTGCCCGAGGCCCGCGACCTGACCGCCATCGATCAGATCCGGCGCATGGCGCCGGCGGTGGCCATCCTCATGCTGGCGCGCGCCACCGACCAGCCATTGGCCCGCCGCGCCGTCGAACGCGGCGCCACCGACTACGTCGTCACCAATCAGCTCGACACTCGCAGCCTGTGCCAGGTGATCGCGATGATGTTCGAGCGCCGGGGTCTGGAAGAGCAGAAGTTCGTCGAGCGCGAGCGGGCCGAGATCACGCTGAACTCGATCGGCGACGCCGTGTTGACGACCGACACCCTCGGCAACGTCACCTACCTCAACGCCGAAGCCGAGGCGCTGACCGGCTGGACCCGGTCGGAGGCGTTCGCCCGGCCGTTGAGCAAGATCTTCGACGTCACCGACGGCCTGACCGGCCAGCCGGCCGAAGACCCGTCGCGCATCGCGATCGAGCACAACCGCAAGGTCCGCATGAAGGGCAACTACGTGCTGGTGGGCCGCCGCGGCGCCGAAACCTCGATCGAGCACTCGGCCGCCCCGATTCACGACCGCCGCGGCGACATCCTCGGCGCCGTGATCATCTTCCGCGACGTGATCGTCTCGCGCGAGCGCCGGCTGCAGATGCTGCACCTCGCCGAGCACGACGCCCTGACCGAACTGCCGAACCGGCTGCTGCTCAGCGACCGCCTGGCGCGCTCGATCGCACTGTCGCGCCGCTACGGCCGCCGCCTGGCCGTGCTGTTCATCGACTGCGACCGGTTCAAGCACATCAACGACACCCTTGGCCACGCCATTGGCGACCAGGTGCTGCGCTCGATCGCCCGGCGCCTCACGTCGTGCGTGCGCGAGTCGGACACGGTCAGCCGTCACGGCGGCGACGAGTTCCTCATCCTGCTGTCGGAGGTGGATCATGCCGACGATGCCGGCATCATCGCGGAGAAGATCGTACAGTCGGTGGGCGAGCCGCACTTCGTGGCGGGCCACGAGTTGCAGTTGACGGTCAGCGTCGGCATCAGCCTGTATCCCGAGGATGGCCAGGACGCGCAGTCGCTGATCATGCGCGCCGACTCGGCGATGTACCACGCCAAGAAGACCGGCCGCAACCGGGTCGGCTTCTACCGTCCCGACCTCGAGGCCCCGGCGGTGCAGCGGTCATCGCTCGAGTCGGAGCTGCGCACGGCGCTCGACGCCGACCAGTTCGTGCTGCACTACCAGCCGACCATCAACCTGGAGACCGGCATCATCAGCGGCGCCGAGGCGCTGATGCGCTGGCGCCATCCGGTGCGCGGCCTGGTGCCGCCCGACCAGTTCATTCCCGCCGCCGAAGCCTCGTCGCTGATCATCCCGATGGGCCGGTGGGCGCTGCGCGAGGCGTGCCGCCAGGCCAAGGCCTGGCAGGACCTGGGCCTGCCGCCGATTCCGATTGCCGTCAACGTCTCGGCCCTGCAGTTCCGGACGCCGGGCTTCCTCGACGACATCCTGCGGTTCCTGCGCGAGACGCCGCTGCCGGCCGAGTTCCTGGAGCTCGAGCTGACCGAGAGCGCGCTGATGGTGGATTCCTCGACCACCACGCCGCTGCTCGAACTGCTCAAGCAAAGCGGCGTCATCCTCAAGGTGGACGACTTCGGCACCGGGCCGTCGAGCCTGAGCTACCTGCAGCGGTGCCCGGTCGACGTGCTGAAGATCGACCAGTCGTTCGTGCGGGAGATCATGCCGGCGCCGGACAGCGCGCCGCTGGTGCGGGCGGTCATCGCCATGGGCAAGAGCCTGGGCTGCCGGGTGGTGGCCGAAGGGGTCGAGACGCGGCACCAGTTCGCCTACCTGCGCGCCGAGCTCTGTGACGAAGGGCAGGGCTATCACTTCAGCCCCGCCGTCGATGCCGAGGCGTTCGGCCGGTTGCTGGCCATGGCACCGTTCGCGGTGCCGGAAGT
>JBFWUK010000019.1:0-21299 GCA_050247355.1 Vicinamibacterales bacterium
GCCTTGCACAGCTAGCCGTCCAAAATCGGGGTCGTGAGTCAGGACGATCCGGCCCTCTGCGACGGCTCGCTCAAGGATCAGGCTGTCGGCGGCTCCCGCCAAACCCAGCTCAGCGACCGTCTCGATTCGACAGCCCAGGGCTCGCAACCCGGCTACGACCTCTGGGTTGATGTTCTCGTCCGCCAACAACGCGAACGCGAACAACTTCATGCAGGCTGCGGCAAGTCGATGGTGCGGTCGTGCTTGATCACCTGGGCAGCGTAAGAGAATGCTGCCGCCAGAGCCTCGGGGGTGAGTTGAGGGTAGCTGGTCAGAATGTCGCTCTGGCTGGCACCACTTCCCGCGAGTTCAAGCAGGAACTCCACGCTCAAGCGCGTACCGCGGATGCAGGGCTTGCCGCCGAGAATGTCGGGGTCGGTGACGATCCATCCTGCTGTCATGTGGGCTCCCTGCCTTGGTTTGATGCTAGCGACGCCGGGATGGGGTGTCAACCAGGTCACCCCGCACCTCCGCGTCGTAGAGTTTCGAGGGGCCTTCGTCCAGCATGGAGCCCAGCTCGTTGTAGGAGAGGAACGGGCGATACGACTCGAGCGCGGCGGTCCACCCCAGCGCCTGCAGCGTGGTCTTGGTCTTCCCCTTTACCTGGGCGACCGACTTCTGCGCTTCAAGACCGGCCTCCGCGGCCCACGAGCATCCGACCGTGGCCTGCCCGCCGCCTTCCAGATCCAACTTCGCCTCAATCGCCGCGGTCTTCACCTGGTGCAGGTTGCGCCAGCCTTCTTTCCAGATCTTCGAGCGATCCATCCAGCGCTTGCTGTCGCCGGTGAGCAGCACTTCCAGCGCCTCGGCAAAGCTGGACTTCCCCGACCCGTTGCGCCCGATGACGATGGTGAGGCCGGGGCTCGCTTCCCCATCCTTCGACGGTGAGGGAGGTGAGGTATGCGCCGGCGTGGGTGGTTGCCGTGGCCCTCTCGTCCGCCTTCGAGGTCGTCTTGGCGTTCTGGAGGACGCTGTCGAGGACGTCGCGGCCGTCGCAGGCGGCGAGGACGAGGCTGGTCCAGTTCTTCTGGACCAGATCCTCGGAAACGAGGCGGCCGTGGACAAGGCGTCGCAGGTCGCTGTTCACTCTGGCGACTCCGTATTCTTCTCGATATCCATGTGTAAGTGCTTACGGAGCTGGGCTGCCAGTTCCGGGTCTTCGCGTTCAAAGTAAGCGATGTTCTCTGAAACGTACTCGAGGTCGGAACTGAGCCCGTACATCTCGCCGCATCTCAGGAAGGCATTGCAAAAGTCCGAAGCCGTTCTAATTCCGCGCGTGAAGTCGTCCTCATGTGGCTCCTCGGCATCCAAATGCACCACGCACCAGACACTCCAGGCACCATCGGCTTGACGCTGGCACACAATCTCGGTGTCAGCAGGACCAGGCCACTCGTTGTCTGGGTCCATAGCATCAGGGTCCCATAACTCGTCGCGAGCCGGCATTGTCTGCTGGTACTGCAGCTGATACGGTTTCCCTATCATCTCTACCGCCCGGCCTTTTGGCCGTCCGCCGGCCTGACATTTGAGCTCGACGTCCCACCGTTCCGTGATCGTGTCGTAGCGCTCCAGCGTCGGGTCGACGCGCTTAAGCAGGGTCCCAGGCTGACCTTCCTTAGCCCAGCCCGTAATAGTCCGGCGTAGTGCCACGCGGCTAGCGGTCCCAGTTCGTGGTACGCGGTGTGTGCGCCAACATCCTGGCCATTTTTGTATGTGGCTTCGTGCAACTCACCAAGGCAATCTGACACGATTGCCCGAACCAACTCCGGCGAGCAATTTCTTTCCTTGGCAACGCGGTTCAGGAATCTCGGAAAGTCCATGGCACCTTTACCTGTCAAAGGGGATCCTGGCGGAGCCTTCTTACGGTTTTCGGTCAAAGCAGTCGTAGGCGCGGAGGATCTCCGGCACCAACCGGACAGCGCCGCGCATGTTCTTAACAAACACCCAGACTCCGTCGGTTCTGTCACTCACCAACCCGGCTGCTTTCAGCCCCCGTCGGTCTCCGCCCACCACCAGCACGCCGACGTTGGCCGCCTGGTGCTTCGGGTCAAACCGGCAGAAGCGGTGACCGTCGCGCCAGTAAGTAACCCCGACCCCTCTAACCTCAAAGGTGGGAGCACCGACTTCCGCACCAGCGTTACTTGCCGCAGTGCTTAGAAAGCCCACAATCTTTCGGATTTGCTTCTGGACACTTGGCGACCCGAGCGTCGAACTGACTCTCACGTTTATCCACTGCGGTTCTCCCTATTCAGCCCGACGGTGTCTATAGCGAGCTTGAAAGCCAGGTCATTCGAGACGGATTCGGGAAGCAGCAGACTTGCGTTGGCCCGGGGAGAGATTAGCCTCGCCACTTCCTCCTGCCCCATCACCACCCTGAACCATCGCTCCCGGTCGGTCATGACCTGATACTGACGCTCGTCGGCGGTGCCACCCAGGTAAGGAATATAGACCACGATTGAATGACGCCCTTCGGCCTTGCAGGCCAGGCGGTCGATGCGACCGGTCCTCTGCTCGATCGTGCTCGGATTCCACGCCAGGTCGTGATGGACCACGTGCCGGCAGAAGCGTTGCAGGTCGACGCCTTCGCCCATCACCTCGCTACAAACAAGAATGTCTGGAAAGAAAGGTGTATTGAACGCGCGCATGAGACGGGACCTGGTCTCGCGTCTGGTGACACCTGTGGCCACCTGCACGTTCGCGAGGGTGACGGTCGCGTCCTCATCGTCCTCCTCATCTTCAACCCTGATGCCACCGGTCTGGGTTCGCAAGGCCGCGTCGAGAAACTGACGCCGCTCCTCTTCGGAGCATTCAATCAGGAAAGAGACAAAACCCTCGAACTTCTGTCTCCAAGTGGAGCCAGACTGGTCCTGATGATCGAGTGCGAGATCGACAGCTTCCGCGGGCGTGAGCGACGCTACTTCGCCGAGTGGAAAGCTGCGAACCAGCGTCGTCTTCACGCGAAAAAAGCGGCGAATGACGTCGCTAATTTGATCGCGCTGCCCTTTGGTGACGCCTTTCTCATCCAACATGGACCCATGTTTCGCCAGGACGCCTGCGATGGCTTGATTCAAGGCTTTTCGCCCGGGTGACTTCGAGTCGTCTGCAAATCGGCTCTGTATGCTCTCAATGGCCTTTTCGACGTCGGACTCGTTCGTCTCCCCCTCGCTTTTGCCCAGTTTGTGCGCCGCTAAAGCTCGCATCCTGCGCTCGATCTCCTGGCTGATGTGAATTCGCAAGGCGCGGCAGGTGCGCCGATAGAAGGCAAACACCAAGACCTTCTCGCCAGCCTCCCAGAGATCGACCACCTTCTTGACCGTGGCGGCCATCTTCGGATGGTTCGATCCGCTGCTGCTTTCCAGAGCACGGTCAAACTCCTGGAGATACCAACGGGAGTGAGATAAGTCAGCCCCAACGTCATCGCGTTGCTCTTCGTCATCCACGCGATCCTTTTCAACAACCCGGTGCAACCGGGTGTGCCTGAACGCTTCGTATGACGAGCAAAGGGCTTCGCCCAACAGATCCTGTCCAGCCCTCACCACACTACGGGCTGCCAGAAAGAACGGGAGAAGCTGATCTGGAGGGACCTGTATGCCCCGCAAAGTCGAGGGGTTCACGATCGCGCCCCCGTCTACTCGAGTTCGCCGAGCGATTGCCGGCGAAGTGCCCGCCCAGTAAGTGCCCTTGTTGTGCCGCACGACCCACGGTCGCAGGGCCTTCTCAGCAGCATCGCGAGTCCTCTTGGCGGCTTGATAGGCCTCCACCACGGCCTTCTGGCGATTCGAAAGCGAATCGATCGGCACGGACCCGATCTGGGCCCACCAGGCTTCCAGATCATCGGCGGCGTCCTCAGGCTGAAGCTTGCTCCAACTTCGCTGGAACGCCACGGCGGCGCGCTGGCTGTCGTCGAGCCGCTCGCGAAGTTCGTTCATGGCGCTTTCGAAGTTCTGATGTGGACCAAGAGCAGCCTCGTCTGGCCTGACATCGCCAAAGCGACGCAACACCTGCACCAATTCGTGGTGTCCGAGCTGAAACGGAGTCGCGGTCAAGAACAGCATCCGGTCGAACGTCTTGGAGAGGGTCGCGTCGCCAGTCTTGAGGTCCTGGTCGATGTCGGCAGCCTTGAAATGCCTGGCCAGGGCTGTTTCGGCGTTCTTGAGGTGATGGGCCTCGTCCATAACAAGGAGCGGCGATCGCCACTGAGCCTTTGCAAGGAGGTCCTTCCAGAGATCGTTCTCCACCTTGCTAAGCGCGTTTCGAACGGCTTTGATTCGCTCAGACACGCGTTCATCGCCACCCTTGGCTCGGACGGGCATCCCCTGCAGCGCTTCCGCCAAGGCTTTGAGATCCACACGATTCAGCGCGCGAGACACGGCCTTCGGAACCGGGTGGTCCTTCAGTTGCTTGGAGGCATCCCGTACCTCGCTGTTGTAGATGTCTCTCCACACTTCCGGACTCGATTGCAAGAGGCGCTCCCACAGCTCTGTTCCGGCTGCCTGAGCACGCTGTTCACCAAGGGCGTAGATCAACTCTCCGACAAAGCGAGGTATCTGCTTCTTGACCTGGATCAACCGCGCCGCCTTGCCCCGGCCATGCCGCCTCAAGGCCTCGCCAATCAGCGCGAGGCGTATCCACTTGTCGGTCTGCCGACGGGCCATCGCGCGCTGAGCCAGGAAGATGATGTGACATCGTTCTCTCGGCGGGTCGTCCAGAAGCTTCAATAGATCGACGCTGTGGAGAGCCACTCCGAAACGGCATACGCCTTTTCCGGAAAGGGCCTCAGCGGAAGCCGTGTCCCGATCCACGGGCTTACACCCTTCGAGGTACAGTTCGCCGAACGTGCGCAGATCCGTCTTCCACTTTTCAACCAGGTTGGAGGGCACCATGATGATCACAGGGCCTTTCGGGTTTCGCATCGCGATGCTGAAGGCGACGGCAAGTGCGACAAACGTCTTCCCCATGCCGACCTCGTCTGCCAGGATTACGCCGGGCTGGGACTTTAGTCGCTGAAGAATGTGCTGGACCTCGGCGCGTTGGCGCTGCTGGTCGGCAGGCGGTACACGTTCGTTCAGACGCCGGCCCAACACGAGCTCCGCGGGCATCTCGTAGATGTCGGTCATGGGCGCCCCTTTGTAACCACCCGCTCCCAGAACGCCCACAGGTCGGGCGACAGGCGTTCGCGGTTAGCAGCCGCACCAAGCTGGAGGTCCTTGGTCAGTGCCTTGAGAAAGCCGGAGTAAACCCCGTCGAAGTCCTCCTTCGCCAACGCACCTGGCCCAGACTGATAGTTGATCTCGCGAAGGACAATCAGAAAGTCGGCCAAGGTGAGCAATGCCTCATCCACACGCTCGGTCGCCTCGGCGAGTTCGCGCAGGAACCGGTTCGCCAGCGTCGAGATGCCGATCAGGCCGCTGAGCCGCCACTCGAGGGCCTGCCTGCTACCCACGGGACGTTCCAGGTTCGCTCGAAGCTGCGCCAAGACTCGAGCGCGGCGCCGCACACGGTGAAGAAAGGTGGCGTGCAGGTCGTAGCGCTTCAACGGGTCCAGGTCGAGTGGCGCGGCTGAATCGAGTTCGTCCGCATCATCGCCGGCCCCTTCCTGTTGGGTCTTGGCCCACGCTCGAAACGCCGCGCTGGGGTCGGTTGCCGCCAGAACCCTCAAAATGTCGTCCGATGTCATCGAGTCGCATTCCCGCGGAGGAGGCAGCGCCTTCCTATCCTCGACATTGATCGAAAGGAACGCCTCGTTACCGTCCCACTGAACCATCAGCTTCTCTGGTGGTTGGATGGGCACCCAGGGAATTTCCCCAGTGGACTTGCCGCCACCTTCACGCCAAGCCACCGAATTAAGAAGCTGGATGGGATCGCGTCCGGCAGCGGACACTCGCCATTCCGGTGGGAGTTCTTTAGGGTCGAGCGCCAGAATCAACAAACGATGGTCGCCGGCGCGATAGGTCGCTGAGAGGAACCCCGGAGGCACGGGAGGGGCTGCTTGCTCCTCCTCTTCGCGGTCTGGGTCGGCTCCCTGCCACTCGCACGTGTCCGCGTTCTGGATCTCGACCATGTCGGGCCAGACAGCTTCAATCTGACCCACCTCTCGAGCGAAGGCCTCGTGCTGCACAATCGTCAACAGGTTGGCTTCCGCATTGCGCCTGGCACCCGTGCCCATACCGGCAACAGTGAAGTTTGACGACCCTGCCATCAGCGCGGAGTAGCCATCACCGCGATACGCGACCATCTTCGCGTGCCAGAGCCGCAGGTTCTTGTCTTCGTCTTTCTCGGGCAGCGCTTCCACCCTTACCCTGGCGTGATGGCGCTCGGCAATCGTCAACAGTATCTTCGGGGCCGCGATTCGCCACTGCCTGGAGACTTCATCCCTTGACGCCGGTACGCAGAGGCACAGATCACGTTTGTCGCGACGGGCCATCTGCTTACACAGCGCCGTCGTCACTTCTCCAGCCCCGCTTTCGCCGTCAAAGAACGGGGACGCCACCCACGCCTCCCAGGGCGAGCCCCCGCGAGCTCGGCACTTCTCGATCGATTCGTCCAGGCTGCTGCGGGCTGGTCGGCCGGGCCCGTAGGCCGGCATGGTGAACACCAGTTGTTGGCGCACGGTCGAGCGCTTCTGCG
Organism: Vicinamibacterales bacterium; assembly: GCA_050247355.1. Taxonomy (GTDB): domain Bacteria; phylum Acidobacteriota; class Vicinamibacteria; order Vicinamibacterales; family UBA2999; genus 12-FULL-67-14b. Next base: position 6,664 of record JBFWUK010000019.1, read on the forward strand.
GCGTCCACCGCCTCGTCTTCTTCTCAACGTCGGCGAGAAAGGCCCCGGCGCGAATCACCGCTGGATTGTCCGCGCCTCCTGGCACTAGACGCACCAAGCCTCGCAGAAACTGGACGGCGTCTTCCAGCGCCTCGGTGCTGGCCGAATCGGGAGACGAGTCAAGGCTCGCAGCCACTTCGTAGTTGCTGCGATAGCCTTGGTCGGTCAGGTTGGCCGACGTGACGATGATGCGAACGTGATTCTGCCAGGCGAGAAGGCTCAGCTTTGCGTGCTGCTTGCCCCCACGAATGCTGACTGGCAGCACATCCCATCGATACGAATGCTCCACGCCAGCTCGCGTGTCATCGATGAGGACGCCCGCGTAAATCGGCCCGAGGCGATGTTCCCTCTCCAGCAAGAACGACAAGTCTTCACGATTGGGTTCAGATTCAATATCGAGGAAGCGGGCCAGGCACTGTTCATCAAACAACCCCGTGGCAAACGTGTAGGTCGTGGCCAGACAACCCACCGGATCTCCAGCGTCCTTGGGTGGGCGCCAGAGATCCAGCATGACTCCTGGGTTGGGCGCCTTCGAGCGTCGACTCATGACAAGTCCTTTCGGAACCGGCCAATCGGTCGCCCCCGGTACTCGTGCACGTAGACGCCCGGAGCGATGTCGCGCCGTTCTTCCCGGTAGGCGTGTCGAATGTAGATGCGATCCGGCCCGAGGCGGTCGAACCACGCTCGCTTCCCAGTAGCAGACTTGCCTTCCTGAATCTTGACGTGGTGTTCACACAGGGCCAGGGCGCATGCCGAGGGCGGCATCGGTTCTGAGAACACCTTGAACCGCTCAGCAAACAATCCCTGGCTCACTCGGTTCACGATGGCAGCTGCGCCGAGGGCATCGTGAGCGGCCTCGAACTGCCGCTGAACGTTCGCCGTGCACTTCTTGAAGTCACGCGAATCTGCGATCTTTGGGACGACGTATCCCTGCGCTTCGGACTTGGCTGCCTCAGCCTTGAGAACGTCGAAGGCATCCTGAAGGCTGCGGGCAAACGACTCGTACGCCCGGATTGCGTGCAGCAGGGGACCATAGGATGGCTCGACCTCCGCCAACTCCCGGTGCAGGGATTCCTCTTCAAAGGTCTTGGGATCGTAGCCAGCCTGTAGCTCCCATATGGCAGGGAAGGCGCCCACTGACTGGCCCTCAGCACCAAGCAGGAGTCTCCGAAGGAACCGTTTCTCATTTGCCCGGGCCGCGCCTGGCGCAAACGCGTCGGCCAGTTCATCCCAGCTCCCTTTCGACCAATTCGTCTTGGTCTGGGGTGTCCCCTGTTCAAGGCATCGTCGAACTCCAGACTTCCACTTCGCGATCAAGGCCTTGGCATCGCCACCAGCTGCGTCGATGTCCCTTGCCCAGGCATCTACCAACCGTTCGGCATTGGGACCTGGGCCCAGGTGAACATCCAACAGCCGGAGGTGCACGGCCAAGCGTTTGTAGACACCGTGGATACCGAAAATTCTCGGAGTCTTGAGGTAACTTCTCGCATCGAGGTAGCCGAACTTGTCGATGGCCCGGCGAGCCATGTGCCTGCCTGCAACGCCAGCCAGGTCACCTTCGGTGACAAAGCGACGGACGATAGCCTCGACCACCAGCCACTCCCATACCAGGTAGGGAGACGCGTCGCGATGCCTGGGGTCGTCGTCCAGCCCCTCGACGATCAGCGAACCCACTGCGACTGCGGTCAGAAACCGAACACGCTGCATGCGCTCGCGAACCGCAGGCACCAACTGCACCGCCAGTTGATCGGCGATCTGATAGAGACCGAGCGGATCGAGGGTGCCCTCGCTGGTTCCCAGCGGATCGTAGGTGGTCAGAAATGGAAAGGCAGTGGTCATCCGGTCGTTTCGGCTCACTTAGTCGGAGGCCAACCAAGCCCTGCGGGAGGACTCTTCCACTCGTCGGAGGGCAACCTGCGCTTCAGGAATCCGCCAATGTCCTCGATCTCAACGAACGCGATGGACGCTTGGGGCTGACCGTGAAGGTGAAAGACCTGCCTTCGGTACGGCTTCTTATACGGCGCGTGCGCGTTGCTTCCGCCAAACGCACCGTTGTTCGCAACCACAACCATCTGAAACATATGGTAGTGAAGCGCCATCGCCATCTGATCGAAGGTTCCGACATCTTGGTTGAGAGCAGGCACGGCAAAGACATCTGAACGATCGCGGAGGTCAGCCGCAAGCCTCAAATCTGTGGCGTCATAGCAGACCGATGCGGTGAGCCAGAGCGGAACCTCCTGAGCGTTCTTCGACCAGTCATAACCCACCAGCCATTGCGCAGGCCGGAAGCCCTGGATGCTCTGTATCGGGTTGTTGAGTTCATGCTCCAACGGGGCCAGGTGCTGCTTACCCTGTCTTCTTACAACTACCTGAAGTCCATTCGTCTCGGTCCAAACAGGAATAATCCACAAAGCAGAATTGACAACCGGCTCCCCAGGGAAGATCTCCTCATACGTCAAACCAGCGAGGATGATCGCTTTGTGGGCTCGAGCAAAGGGTATGAGGTGGGTCTTGACGTCCTGCGGATGAACCGACAGTTCGGGGAGCAATAGCCAGTCGAGTCTGCCCTGTTGCCCCTTGTGAGTCTCGCGAAGAGCAAGCATTCGCTCGACTGCAGCAAGTGCGGCCGAGAGGTGGTTTCGGTGTTGCTTGCGCAGCGCCGGTGCGGATAGAGTTAGGTCGCTCGGCTGGAACATCTCCGCCTCAGGAATCACCGTCTGCACGACGCACGCCCGCAGCGGACGACCTTCGCTCAGCCAACTCGGCAAGGGTGCGGAAATGGGAAGCATCAAAAGCCCTGTCGCATCTCCGGTTCTTTCAGTTGTGGCGGCAATCTGCCTGTCGATCTGCGCTCGCGTCACGTCAATACCCTGCCGCAACCATGTCGTAGAGGCAGACCCACGGCTGCCCGGCCATTCGAGCAGTGCAGACAGGAAATCCTCCGTCCAGCCGGAGATTGGAAGCCAGTCGTCACCGAACCCCGAATGCCCATTGAACAATCCGTAGCGGCGCTGATACCAATGACTCTCCGGGATTCGATAGATCGACGCAGATTCCCTCCACGAAGTCCGGCGAACGGTCTTCGTAAAGTCCTCGCGGCCTGCAAGAATGAATCGCAGGAGATAGCCCAACTGAAATCGCCAAGCCTCTTCAGGCGGGCACCATGGGGGCACTTGGTACATGGAACCCGTCGGCGTCACCCTGGGACGACGAATCGTGACCGCAGTAAACACCGATTGGTGGTTCGGACCAAGCGCAATGAACACATCCGATGGCGTGAGCGCCTCGAGCCCCAGAGATTCGGTCCACGTCTCAAGGAACCCGGCGGCGAAACTCAACACGGAGATTTCGTTCCGAGCTGGTCCCCTTGGCCCCCCGCGAAGCACGACTTCGGCCAAAGAGGTTGACTCCTCATTGGGCGACTCTCGGTCCAACGAGAGGTCGTCTCTCAGCCGTGGTGAGACCAACCCAAACAGATTAGGATTCGACGGCAGAAGCTCCAGTGCGAACGACGGATCCCGTTCGGCAATCTCCTCGAAGCGCCGCGGAGTCAACCCTTTTAGCGCCAGGCGTATTCCGCGGTCATAATCTCCAAACGATCTTCGGGAGAGGATCGCCAGCGATGCGAAGTCCATGCCTTTCATCCCGTGGCCTTCACCACGGAGAAAGCGAACGAGCTCTTTGTACGGGCGCATCTCGCTAGTTCGACCGGTGTGGACAATCGGCGCGCGACTAGGATCGGTGGCAGCTAAGAAGAGAAAGACCTGTTGCCTCAGGTACCATGGAATTGAACGGGCGGGCAAAGTGGAAAGGCGAACCCCTTCCTCCGCGAGCAGCGAGCGATATGCGCTGATATCGACGCCGGCTGGCAGTGACTCGCCATTCTCGACAAAACCTGTCTCTGTAGCGCCAGCTCTGAAGACCTCCGAAAGGCAATACCACGCCACCCTCCGAGGCGCCTTCCTACGGCCTCCTCGTTGAGTGAAGGGACGCAGCAAATCCAATACCTGCTTCAAGATGTCCACTGATGGCCACAGGTCCAGCCCAACGCGTAAGAGCCTCACATTTGAAGGATCTTCAACCCAATCCTCGATCAGGCCTAGGGCGAACGAACGAGCGTCATCGTCTAAGTCTGCCTGGGTCCTGACCGTCCGGCCGTGGCTCAGAATCGGTGGCGCAACGGCCACCAGCTCATCGTTTACACTCTCGGTTGGCAGCGGCAGCAATGGCCTAAGCGACCGATACGTGCTTCTAAACCGAGCAGCCGCAAATCTAGCTACCGTTGCGTCACGCACATCTGGAATTGGCGAGAGCGACCATCCGGTCGTTTCGGTGCGCTGCTCGGCATATCGCTGCTGAGATCGGATCAGTCCTTGAACTGCTTCCAGGATCTCTTCGCCCCGGACGGCATCGAATCCACCGGACACCGCCCGCTGGATTCGCTCCATGCGACGGCTCTGCCTAACCAATGGGCGTTCATCGCCTCTGAAGGCAGCCGCAATCGTCTTCTCCCTGGACGTTTTGAGGCCTTCGGCTGTTCGGTCCAAAACAGTCTGAACCGCGTCGGCTGATACACGGGCGATCTCTTCGAGCGACTTACCAGAATCGGCCGTCAAGACAAAGCGGAGATCGTCAACATACCTGCTGACATCATGGACTCTGACACCCGGCTCGAGTTCCTCGCCCAAGAGACTCCGAAGTTCTTCATCGAAATCGAGCAGGGCGCAGTTTGCGAAGAACCCAGACGCGACAAGGCCTTGAGGCAGCGCTATTTTGGTGAAGTCTGGAAGTTCAGAATGGGCGGCATAGACAGCCGCCTCCTTTTGGTCTTGTGCAGACCAACGCCAATTGAATAGGCGCTCCGCTAGCTGATAGAAGGCCTCGTCATCGTCCCGGGCGCCGATCTTGCGTAGCTTATGAGCCAGTAGCTCGGGCCTGACTCGGTCAAAAAACTGCTTCAGATCAGAGTGGACAACTACGACGCGGGTCCCGTCCTCAGCCAGAACCTTCTCGGCGACAATCTCCGGCCGTGCCAGGAAAGCTCGATAGTCTTGGTAATAGGCGCGATAGAGCTTGACTGAACCCCATCGATGGCGGAGCACCCCACCTCGCAGGTCGCAAAACAGCCGGTTACCATATGAAATGACACGGCGGCGATTACGTGGACTTGTCGGGAGTGTCCTAGGATCGCCTTGGCGCGTCTCAACTCGGTCAGCCAAGCACATCATCACTGCGGTTGCGGCAACCTGGTCTCTTAGGCTGACGTGTGCCAAAGGTCGCAGTTTTGATTCAGTCTGTCCCGTTGCCGCAGGTGCCCATTGACCCGTTTCTGGCGCCACGCGCCACGCTTGACTCTTCGGGGCCGGAACCATCCTCAAGGGATCGCTCGTCCACGCCGTTGGGTTAGCCAGCTGTTCTCGAAGTTCTCCGATAAAGGTGGGGAGGTTTACCGCTGCCGTGTCCAACGCGAGGGTATCGGAGTACCAGTTGTGATAACGGATGTAGTTGACAGTCTTCTTCCACGCTTGAACGAGCACGTACTCTTGCTTGACTAGCTCGATTCGCGGCGAGAGAACGTCTAACGCCATGCTCGATCACCGGAGACGAATGGAGAAACATCGGAAGGGACTGGACGGGAATCGAGCCGAGTTTGATATCGCTGGCCCGTACGATGGCACTCAAACATGCTCTCGCATCGCGCGTAGTCTTCGACGAGGCTCAGACGGAGGTCACATACGTTCATGTTCTTGGGGATGGCGGGCAAGGGGCTAATTGGGACTGACGGCAAATGCCGGGAACCAACTCATTAGACGGCCACCTCGGCAGTTTTTATCATCTAGTGGCCCATTCTGCTAGCGAACGGTGAAATGTGGGTCATATATAACGACGGACAGTGGCGATTGGGTGGGAGGCGCGGGTCATGAAGCAGAGCCTCGCAGCACTGGTCGGCGAGGAAACGGGACAGGTTCAGCCACCATCCGAACTAGGTCTTGAGCAATGGGGCGAATCGAAGTCGAGCTCTCGCCAGCGTCATTCCGACAACCTGCCCTCTAAAAGGCCTGGTAGATCACAGACAGGCGTTGCTGACCAACGATCACAAACGGTACGCGGATCAGATTCGCCGACTTCCGGTCCATCTCCCAAAGAGAGAGCGAACCACGGGCATAGCGCGAAAGGCTAGCGAGAAGCTGGAGGCCACTTCGGGTTTCTTTGGCTGCTACTGGCTTTGGTGTCGCTGGCTTCATGGCTGCAGGTGGCTAGCTGCCTCAGGCCCCTCTGCGCAAGTGGAACTCTTCACAACGAATCAATCCGCTGTCATGCCCCGAAACTTCGGCGTCCCCGGACGAACTATACTTCAAGGCTCAGTCGCGAGGTTCGGATGGAAAGGAAGCGCGTAGATTCGAAGATGCTCCGCTCAGCGGGCTATGACCCGACGACGGAAACTCTCGAACTGGAGTTTGAAGCGGGCACTGTCTACCAATACAGTAGCGTTCCGGAATTCACCTATCGGGCGCTAATGGCGGCAAAGTCCAAAGGGCGCTTCTTCGCGACATCGATCGACGGCAGATTCAATTGGCGCGAGGTTAAGTCAAGCTGACCCCTGTCGTTTCCTAAGAGTCTCGCGACGTCGGGTCGCTGGCCTAGTTTGGGAAGGCATCAACGCCGCAGAAATCGTTCCGCTCTGGCGATGGCGCGGTCTACGTCCCTGATCTGACACTCCCAAAGAGTGAAGCTGGCCCAACCCAATCGCCGAAGTCTCCGCTGATTCGCGAGGTCACGGTTCCTATTCGCGCGGAGTTTAGGCATCCAATAGGTCCTGTTCGTCTTGGGAAGGCGAACCAGCACGCATGTATGTGCATGCCAGAAGCATCCGTTCACGAAGATCACCTTCCGCCTTCCAGGAAACACCAAGTCAGGTTTTCCAGGAAGCTGGCTGCCGTGGAGGCGAAACCGGAAGCCACGCCGGTGCAGGGCAGATCTAACGACGAGTTCCAACTTGGTGTTCTTCGACTTGACTGCGCTCATCATCCTCGACCTGGCAGGGTCGACAGCGGGAGCCTTTGTCGCCTTCTTCAATGCTGGTCTCGAAATAGGACCTCCGACGGTACCCACATTTCGGCCTTCGCCTTGGCGCTGGCCTTGGCCTTGGCCTTGGCATGCGAGTCGGCCCGCGCTAGCCAATTCGCAATACGCTGTTCTTTTGGTACTGACTCACCCCAATACTCCACGAACAGTTCATCATCGAGTTCAGCTGCAGCTTGCATCATTTCGGGTTCTATGTCCTTCAGGGCCCTTGGCATGTAGAGCCCTCCCCGCTTAGGACCCGCCACGCTGCCTGCCGTGAATAGATCCCTCGCTTGGGGACAAAGGACTCCTCGATAAGTGAGCAGATACATGACCGCGTCCGCGTATTTGGTTCGCGATCGGGAACCTTGTACGATTTGTGGACACAACAAGGCAGCTTCTGCTCGGCACTTCCGCTTTTCGGCGTCGGGGAGACTCATGTAGATACGGACGGTAAGTGGCACGGCGTGTTGGTCGTCGATGTCGTCACCGAGCCACCAGGGGCGTTCAGTCCCTGGCTTGATCCGCGAACGAGCATATCGGCGGATTAGCTTCATCTTCTCGGGCTCAGTAAGGCCACGAAACTCATCGTAAGTTGTCTTGAACTGTTCAAAGAGCGGAACGCCGGCGTCCAACTCAACTTCAAAGCGAGGAACATGGGACGTGCGGACGTGCATTACGCAGTTCTCGTACCGGCCCCATCCGACGTCTGGGACCCCTCCGATTTTCCCGAACAGCAAATAGATGTGCTGAACTGACGCAGCGCGTGTGCTCTCGAAGACGCTGTTCGCGACGCTCCGCCAAGAATCCTGGCGGCAGAATTTGACCTCGATCCCAAACTGCCCTACGACAACGTCGGGAAACTCATGAGGGTGCGGGGAAAGGTCGACTGTAATTGCAGGCAGCAATTGTTGCAGAACTGTTCGAACCCGATTCTCGAAGGCCTTCGGTTCATGAAGGGCGAGCTCTGCCCGGATCTCGACGCGAAGGCGGTCGCGCAGTTGATCAAGCACACGTTCAAACTCGTCCCGCGTCATGACAGCTCGCTCCATCTCTGCACCGAGCCACAGACGTTCTAGAGGGCAAGGTAGGGCTTCAGCCCAAGTATGGAGGGAATGCTACCTTGGGCACGAAATTCGCGCCACGGGATTCACGGAACAGGCAACGGAGGGGTGCGGACGCCGTGCCTTGAGAATTCAGGCGGGAATGGGCAGCTTTACTTGAACTAAGCGCGAAGACTTCGTCTTCGTGACAGTCGTTGGCTTACGCGACGACAAGACGTCGTCAACGGCGTTCGCTATGTGCCATGCCATCACTGGTGGCACCGCATTACCAACCTGCCTCTCAGTTTCTCGCAGTTTTGAATCAAAAATGAAGCTATCGGGAAACGACTGGAAGCGAGCAGCCTCCCTCATTGATATCCGTCGAGGATGCTTATAGTGGTACTGAATGTTGCCGTGGCACTCCGCACGAATCGTGTAGGCTGGTCGGGATGCGACAAGTCGACGGTCACCCTGTTCAGGACTACGACGCGCACGACTCCAGACATGATTGATTGCTTCACGCTCGGGGAGACCCTCTAGGTCACGGACGGCCTCCTCGGCACTCATCCAATTTGCCCGAGTTCGCTCTGGCAGGGGAGGCACGAAATCCTGCCCAGTTGAAGTGCCGACGATGAAGACACGTTCACGTGTCTGAGGCACTCCGTAGTCGGCTGTGGCATAGAGGGAGTAGCTAACCTGGTATCCAATCGCTTCGAAATCGCTAATTACCTTGTCTAGAGAGCTCTCGTTGTACTTCATCAAGAGGCCCTTAACATTCTCCGCCACGAAGACCTTGGGACGAAGTTGATCTACAGCCTCGACCATCGCTCGATAGAGTCCACTGCGGCGACCTTTGACGCCAGCGCGTTTGCCGTTTACTGAAATGTCCTGACAGGGAAAGCCGCCGATCACTACGTCTGCGCTGTTGGGCATCGAAGGCAGGGCTTTCCACACATCGCCCGGGACGATGTGGTCGCCAATGTTCAGTTTGTAGGTTCGGCAGGCGGCTTCGTTCAGATCATTGGCCCAGACGACTGAAAAAGGAAGCTTCGAGTACTCACGGCCGAACACTTCAAAACCACCGAGGAAGCCTAGGTCCATTCCGCCGCATCCGGAAAACATGGATACAACCTTCCACTCTTTCTTAGGCGCTCCCGTGGATGCTGACTTGGTTGCTCTCATTGTCGTCCCATGTTCCAGGCGAGGTCGAGTCGCTTCGAATGAAACTCTCTCTGACTCAGTTTAGCATCGTCGATCCGGAGGCAAGCGTGAAAATCAAGACCGGACGCACGTCACGAGAGAGGGGAGCAGAGGCGACTGAGTTTCAGGTCTTGCGCAGACTCCGTCTTTTGCGAAGTTGCAATTCTTGCCACCTAAGGGACCGGCCCCCAGTGCACCGAACGCGACGCGACATTCACAGTTGCGTCGAGTCCGGGGAAGAGAACCCGGTGGCGACCACTATGATTGATTCTCCAGAGAGCGATTCGTCGACCGCCGTCCTTTCGTTTGAGCATGTTAGATAGTCACGGTAAGGCTCGATCATAATCACGGCCTCCTCATTGCTCATAGATAAGGGCGTAAATCAACCCATCTGGGCCGTGCTGAACATCTTCACGGGCTGATACAGATCCTGTAGCATCAATAAGATCCGCATCCCCGACCGACAACTCTGGCAACGCTTGCCGCCGAACGCGAACGCCACCACCACTTCAAGAACCTCGTGGTCGCCGCCACCGGCACCGGCAAGACCATCGTCGCCGCCCTCGACTTCAAGTGCCTGCACGCGCTGATGGGCGACCCGCGCCTGCTGTTTGTGGCGCACCGGCAGGAGATCCTGAAGCAGAGCCTTGGGGCACCTCTCGGGAAGGCGCGTCTCGCCGGGAGGTCGAGTCGGGAGGGGAATTGCGTGGACGGGAGGCACTACGGTCGGGAAACACCTCAGGAGCGGAGGAGTTCGTCGAAGTTGCACGGTGTGGCCCACCGACTAGCACTGATCAGACAGCGATCGACAAACTGCGACGGGAACGCTCAGCCTTCAACCAGTCCTGGTCAGCTAGGTCGTTGCGATGGCCCAGTCGGGCAGCGGCAGCTTCAGAACGCGGCGCGCGCCTGGCGGGCGATCAACAGGAACCCCGCCTCGCGGGCCGCGCGCTCCGTTGCCGCCGCCTCGCTCGGTTCAAGTCGCGATAACGCCAGCCGCGCTTCGAGCGACCACGTCACCAGCCCCAGCCGATCGGCATCCTTCCACGCGCGGGTGAGGCGCGCGATTGCCGGCGGCTTGCGGCCCTGCGCGGCTTCGACCTCCGCCGCCACGGTCGAGAGGTGAATCGCCTGCTCCTCCACCACTCCGGCCGACGCCTGCACCTTCTCCGCGGCCGCGATCGCCGCCGCCGCGGCATCCACGTGACCCAACTGCAACTGCAGGTGAGCGAAACGGGCGAGGTAAATCGGCGAGTTGATGTTGGCACCCAGGTCGGCGGCGGTGACCTTGCCGGCCAGCGCCTCGGCCTCGGCCCTGCGGCCCTGGTTGAACTGGAGCTGCGCCAGCCGCGTACGGCACCAGGCCAGGCCGGCCGTCGCCTTCAAGCCCTCCTGCAGGCCGCACTCTTCCATCGTCATTCGCTCCGCCTCGGCCAGCTCGCCCTGCGCCGCCAGCACGCGCGACAGGTTGGACAGGCGCATCGCCGCGCCGCCGTTGTTGCCCGACTTGCGGTCGGCCGCCAGCACCGCGGCGAACTTGCCGCGCGCCGCCGCCAGGTCGCCCATCAGGAAATCAATCACGGCACTGTTGTTGACGGCCGCATTGCGCTGCCGCACCTCGCCGGTGGCGTCGGCAATCTCGATCGCCCGGCGATAGGCCTCGCGGGCGCGGCCGAACTGGCTTTGCAGCCGCAACGCCGCGCCAAGCGCCGTGAGCGCCCGCGCCTCGACGGAGCGATTGTCGGCCTCGCGGGCAGCAGCGACCGCCGATTCCGCCATGGCCACGGCGCCGGCAACATCGCCGTTGAGGCGCAGCACGTCCACCTGCGCAATGCGAATCTCCGTAGCCAGCCGGATGTAGTTGAGCGGCGCGGCCACCTGGTAGGCGCGCTCGAGGGTCGCCGCCGCCTTGCGGTAGTCACCAGACGGCATGACGGCAATGCCCTGCCAGCGCACCGCATCAGCAACGCCGCCGACGTCGTTCACCTCCCTGAACAACGCCTCGGCCTCGACCAGGAACTTCAACGCCTCGTCTTGCCGCGACACGCGGCTGGCGTAAATACCCTGCTTGATGCGCGCCCGCGCCAGCAACAACCGCGCCCGCCCAGCCACCGCCTTGTCAGCGGCCCGCGCCGCCGCCGCCGACGCCCGCTGGTAATCGGCCAACAGGTCCGCGGCCGTGGCCTCGAGCAGATCGATCCGCGAATCGCGGCTGTCGCGCTCGGGCCGCTTGCGCAACTCGTCGACGGTCGCCACGGCCGCCTTCGGCTGCGACCCCAGCCACTGCGCGTTGCCCAGCTTCAACCCGTACTCGATGTTGTCGGGATACAGGGTCCACAACTGCTGGTAAAGCTCGATGGCCCGGGCCCACGATCCAGCCGCCTCGTGAAACTGTGCCTCGACGCCCAGGCGATCCTCGCGCGACAACGGCGCCGACAACTCCATGGCCCGCTTCGCCGATTCCACGCCCCGCGCGTCGTACCCCAACAACCGCCAGGTCGTCGACATGGCCGCATGCGCCAGCGCAAAGTGATCGTCGGCGGCAATGGCCGCGGTGAAGAACTCGCGCGCCTTCGGACCATCCCGCAGCCGCAGCGCCTCGAGACCCTGGAAGTACAGCCGCAACGCCTCGGGACTGGCGGCAAACGCGGCCCGCACCGCCTGCGCCTCGTTCGACGCCGGCGCGCCAAGACCCAGCGCCGCCCGCAGCTCCGCGCCGGCCTGCGAGACGATGTCGAGGAAGCGATCGGCGGCGTCGGTGATGCTGGCGGACGCAATGGCCTCGCCGGTCGCCACTTCATCAAGCCGCACATCCACGCGGATCTTGCCGCCCACCACCAGGTAGTTGCCGCTCAGGATCAGGTCGCACGCCAGGTCGCGGCCAATGTCGTCAAGCTGCTTGCGGGTCAGGCCCACACCGGCCGGCGGCGCCAGCTCCTGCTGCATGCGCACGACGTTCTCGCCCGACACGACGCGGAACTGGTTGCCGCCGGCGAGCTCGGCGCTGATGGTCTCGGACAACGCGGTGGCCAGCCAGGCCTGCGCCACATCCGCCGACAGATTCTTCATGGGCAGCACGGCAACCGAACGCCGCATGGGTCCGGACAGCGCAGAACCGGCCGTTGCCGAGGATCCACTTGCAGGCGGACGCCACATGGATCCCACCATCCACAGGCCACCGCCCACCACGCCGCCAACCACGAGCACCACGACAGCAATGGCGAGACGACGATTGAAGCCGCCGTCATCGAGCACCACTTCGGGGATGGTGTGCGGAACGACGGGCGCCGGCACCTCCGGCGCCGCAGGCATCACCGGCGCCACCGCGCTGCGCGCCTGCACGGGCGCGGTGAAGCGATAGCCGCGGCGCGCGATGGTGGCAATGGGACCGTCGCCCTCGAAGTGCGGGTTCAACACCTTCCGCAGCATCGAGACGTTGTTGGCAATGCTGCCCTCTTCGACGAACGCATCGGGCCACACGCGCTGCAGGATCTTTTCCTTGGTGACGACGCGGCCGGCGTTCTCGACGAGGAGGGCCAGGGTATCGAACGCCTTGGGCGTGACGGGGACGAACTCGCCGCCGCGATACAACGCGCGCGCCGACAGGTCCAGGCGAAACGGACCGAACTCGAAGGACGACGGCGATGACCCGGTCAAGGCCTCCATATTATGTTTAACAAGCTCTTCACAACACCACGCAGGCTGCACCGTAAGATGGCTGCGCGTGAACTTGCGTCAGCTCTTCGTCTCCACTTGTCTCCTGTTCGTCCCGTCGACGGCAGCAGCGCAACAAATCGAAATCCTGGGTCCGCCACCACCGGTCGCGCCCGCGGTGTTCGCCAAAGATGACGATGGCCGCATCACGCTGCGCGCCACGCGGCTGACGGCGCCGCTGGACCTTGACGGCAATCACGACGAAGCCGTGTACCGCGACGTGCGGCCGATCGATCACTTCGTGCAGCAGGAGCCCAACGAAGGCGCGGCCGCCACCGAGAAGACGCAGGTGTGGCTGTTCTTTGACAATGACCACTTCTACGTGAGCGTGCGGTCATTCGACTCGGCGCCCGAGCGGCTGGTGGCCAACGAACTGCGGCGCGACAACTTCAACATCTACAACAACGACAACATCTCGATCAGCATCGACCCGCTCTACACCCGCCGGAGCGGGGTGTTCTTCCAGACCAACGCGCTCAGTGCCCAGCGCGACCAGGAGATCCAGGACGAACGCAGCAACAACAACGACTGGAACACGATCTGGCGGACGCGCTCGCGCATTCTGCCCGACGGCTGGTCGATGGAGTTCGCCATCCCCTATTCGTCGCTGCGCTTCCGCCAGGCCGGACCGCAGGTGTGGGGCTTCAACCTGCGACGGGTGATTCGCTGGAAGAACGAACACGTGTCGATCGCGCCGATCCCCGCTTCGGCCACCACGCGCGCGATGTACAAGTTCGACATCATGGCCACCGTGGTCGGGGTGGAAACGCCGACGGTGCGAAAGCCGATCGACTTCAAGCCCTACGCGATTGCGGCGAGCACCACCAACCTGGCGGCGACGCCGGCGTTCAGGAACGACCCGAGCGCGGATGCCGGCTTCGACGTGAAGTACAGCCTGACCAACAGCCTGGTGGCCGACCTGACCGTGCGCACCGACTTCGCGCAGGTGGAAGAAGACCAGCAGCAGGTGAACCTGACCCGCTTCAGCCTGTTCTTCCCCGAGAAGCGCGACTTCTTCCTCGAAGGACAGGGGCTGTTCAGCTTCGGCGGCAGCCAGAGCGGCGGCGGGGCCGGAGGCCTGACGCCGGTGGTGTTCTACAGCCGGCGCATTGGCCTGGCGAACAACCGCGAGGTGCCCATCCTGGCCGGCGGACGCGTGGCGGGACGCGTGGGCAAGTTCAGCGTGGGGTTGCTGAGTATCCAGACAGAGGAAGACGTTCTGGAATCGGGAGTCGGGAGTCGGGAACCGGGAGTCGGGGGGGCCGGCTATGTGCCCTCTACGAACTACTCCGTGGTTCGCTTGCGTCGGGACATCCTTCGGCGCAGCAACGTCGGGATGATAGTGACGCGGAGGTCGCCGGACGATCAGGCGGCGAATACGGTGTTCGGCGTCGATGCGAACTTCTGGTTCTTTCAGAATGTGACGATGACCGGGTTTTATACGGTGTCGGAGACAGGTCCGGCTAAAGCCGGACACCACATTGAAGAAGGTCCGCCTGAAGCCGGACACCACATTGAAGAAGGTCCGGCTAAAGCCGGACGCCACATTGACCGGAGCAGTTATCGCGCGGAAGC
>JBFWUK010000019.1:21399-107450 GCA_050247355.1 Vicinamibacterales bacterium
GCGACGTGCGCGCCAGCTACACGCTGGGCCCCCAGCGCCGCATCTCGGGGTCGATCTCGGCCAGCACTGGATCCTTCTACGACGGCACCAATCGGGAGCTCGGCTACCGCGGCGTGGTCGAGATCTCCCCGCGCTTCAACGTGGAGCCGGGACTGACGCTGAACTGGATTGATATTCCGGCGGGCGCATTTCAGACGACGGTCGCCAGCACGAGGACGACCTACATGTTCTCGCCCGCGATGGCGCTGAGCGCGCTGGTGCAATACAACTCGACCGCCAAGTCACTCGGCTCGAGCATCCGCTTCCGGTGGGAATACGCGCCGAGCAGCGACCTGTTCGTCGTCTACAGCGACGGGCGCGACACGAGGATAGGCGACAGATTTCCCGGGTTGCAGAACCGGACCCTGGTCGTCAAGGCGACACGGCTGTTCAGGTTCTGACGGGGCGATTCTCCTTGACGGGGCGACGCTCCTTGACGGGGAGACACTCCTCGACGGGGAGACGGGGCGGCAACTCTTGACGGGAGTGGACCCCTTGACGGGATCCACTCTACGAGTTCTCTAGCCGGTGATGCGGCGCTTGCCGGTGCCCATCTTGAAGTTCTTCTGGCCCATCTGCTTGCCCTTCGGCTCGCCCATTCTCTTCATGGCGGGCGTGAGCTTCTCCTGCGGTGGCGGCTTGCGGTGGCGCTTGCCGGGGGCATCCACGGGACCGCGGCTGGCCTTCACATTCGGGGCCGCGGACCTGGACGTGCCGGCCGGCTTGGCCGACGCCTTCGCCCGGCTGCTCTCGATGCCCGCCGCGCGCGCGGCGGCGTCGATGTGCTGCAACAGCAGCGCGGCGCCATCGCGGATGCGGGTCAGCTCGTTGCGGACCTTGACGTTGCCGATCCAGCCATCGGCCCTGGCCTTTGCGGTGCCGAGGAACCACCCCAATTGCTCGGCCAACGCGACGACCTTCTGCTCCGCCGGTCCGGCTTTTTTCCCAGCCGCTGCCGGTTTCTTACCAGTTGTCTTCCGTACAGCCATGATTTTGACCCCTTCCACTGCAGCTGATGCACGCGCTGTGCCGACGCGGGGCACTGCTTGTCGGGAGGGCACTGCTTGTCGGGAGGGCACCTCTTGTCGGGAGGGAACCTCCTGTCGGGAGGGAAACTCTTGTCGGGAGGGAGACTCTTGTCGGGAGGGAAACTCTTGTCGGGAGGGAAACTCTTGTCGGGAGGGAAACTCCTGTCGGGAGGGAATTCCTTGTCGGGATCGGCGAATCCCGACCCGAAACGACTGCCCACCCTGCCACCCTCCCGGCCCGAGGTGCATTCCCGGGAGCGCTGGCAAATCAAATTCAGTGCCAGCGTCGGGAGGGACTACAATAGAGGGATGCTGCTGACCCCGAAAGACATTGGTACACTGGTTGAACACACGGTTTGGCAGCGAGGCAAGGTACTCGACGTCACCCCTCCCTACGCCATCATCCACTTTACGTCGCTGCTCGACACGCCCCAGGGGCCCGAGCGCAAGCTGCGCGAAGACGCGCCGCAGATTTCCAAAGCCAAGGTCCAGAGCGATCCGGAACTCGACCTGATCGGCACCGGCGCGGCCAAGCCGAAGAAGGCCAAGAGCAAGGCCAAGGCCAAGGGGCTGGTGCATCACCTGGATGAAGCCATCGCCTGGTTCGAGAAGACCTATCCCGACAAGTTCGAGGACGAGAAGTTCGTCGACGCCGACCTGCGCAACAAGCGCGCCGCGCACGACGTGTTCGTCGCCAACTTCGGCGGCAACAAGGGCCAGAAGCTGATCGACGCCGGCAAGCACGCCGAGATCGCCGACGTGCTCGACGCGCTGTTCAAGGCCACCAACATCCCGTCGACCTTCGAAGTGAAGGCCGTGCACAAGGGCCTGAAGAAGGGCGAAGAAGCCGGCACGCACGTGCTCGAAACGGTGCTGGCGTTCATCGCCAAGCCCGACCAGGGCAAGTTCGCGGCGCTGTTCGAAGCCGTGGCGCAGCTGCCGTCGGACGGCGGCAAGGTGCTGACCTGGCCGAACATCACGCTGCTGCCGTTCCTGGCCGACCCGAAGAAGTTCATGGCGCTCAAGCCGACCAACACCGAGCTGATGGCGGCGCGCATGAACTTCGACCTGCGCTACACCGCCACGCCCAACTGGCCGACGTTCGACGCCATGCAGCGCATGAGCCAGTTCCTGCTGCAGCGGCTGCAGCCGCTGGGCGCCAAGGACATGTTCGACGTCCAGGCGTTTATGTGGGTGACTAGAGACCTGACGTAAGACGCCAGGTGCTGGGGTGCTCGAGTGCTGAGGTGCTCGAGTGCTCCAGGTGCCTCGGTGCTCCTATAATGGCGCCGGAGGCTTCATGACCACTCTTGGTCGCCGTCAGTTTCTTGCGGGTGCCGGCGCGGTTGCGGCTTTACCGTCTATCCGCCTAAAGGCGGACACCACATCTTCAGCCGACGCCACGTTCCAGCCTGGTTCCGGCATCTTCCCGGCATCCGTCCGCGCGGACTTTCCGTCCGTGCTGCGCGAGACCTACCTCAACTCGGCGGCCATGCACCCGGTGGGCACGTTTGCCGCCGAGGCGGTGAAGCAACTGGTCGACTACCGCCTGTACGGCCCCGGCGAAGGGCGCGGCGACTTCGGCGCGGCCCGGCAAGAGGCGCTGAAGAAGAAGTTCGGCGCGCTGATCAACGCCTCCCCGTCAGAGATCGCCTTCACCGCCAACACCACCGACGGCGAGAACATCGTCTTTTCTGGGTTGTTCGCAGGTGGCACCAAGGGCAACATCGTCATCGACGAGCTCCACTTCACCAGCTCGCTCTACATGTACAAGGAGCTCGAAAAGAAAGGCATCGAGCTGCGCATCGTCAAGCACAAGAACTGGGCGATCGATCCGGAGGACATGGCGAAGGCCATCGACAAGAACACGCGGCTGGTGTCGCTGGCGCTGGTGTCGAACGTCAACGGCTTCATGCACGACGCCAAGGCGGTGAGCGACATCGCGCACGCGCGCGGCGCTTACGTGTTTGCCGACATCATCCAGGCGGTGGGCGCGGTGCCGCTCGACATGAAGGCACTGGGCATCGACTTCGCCTCGGCCGGCACCTACAAGTGGCTGATGGGCGAACGCGGCATCGGCTTCCTGTACGTCCGCGAAGACCTGCAGGAAACCGTCCTGCCGACGACGAGGTATGGACACCGGCAGGTGTCGAACTTCAACCGCGCGGCGCTGTCGTGGGAGCCGGTGCCCGGCGCGGCGCGCTACGAAACCGGCGGCATCCCGGTGATGATGGCGGCGTGCGTCGACGCCGGTATCGACTACGTAACGAAGCTAGAGATCCCGAACATCCGCGCGCACGCGAAGGAGTTGACGGATCGCCTGCAGAAGGAATTGCCGCCGCTCGGCTACAAGGCGCTGACGCCGGCCGGCACCGAGACGCCGATTGTCGCGTTCGCGCTCAAGGATGCGGCGGCGACGACGAAGCTGCTGCAGGCGGGCAAAGTGGTGGGAACGGTGATCGCGAACGAGAATCGACTGCGCCTGGCAGTGTCGGTGTTCAACACGCACGAGGACATCGACCGGACGGTCGCTGTGCTACGCGCGATTTAGCTCGACTTCCGGTGCCGTGGTTCGGGGCAAGAGTGATGCTCCTTGAAAAAACCGATGGGGCTTACGGTGCGCTTCATGAGCTCATCTCAACGGTTTTTTCAAGGAGCATCACTCTTGCCCCGGACCAGTTTACCTTCCAGCCATAGGGATCACTTTGGGCGGCGGGTGATCACCACCAGTTCGCTGCCGCCGAGCGCCGTCTTGCCCACCGTCATGTCCACGGCGGTGAAGCCATCCGCCACTGCCTCCAGCAACTCGCGCTCGAGGGTCGAGGTCTTCGAGGTCGCCACCAGCCGGTACTCGTAGCGGACCTGCGTGCCGGCGGAGGCTCGCTCGACGATGGCCGCGGTTTCCTTGCCGCCGAACATGCTTTCGAAGACGGTCTGGCCGACGACGGCGAAGCCGCTGTCGCCGACTTCCTGCATTTCCTTCTGCAGCGTCGAGGTCCTGCTGGTCGCGAGCAGGCGATAGTCGAAGGTGTCCTTGGTGGCCGGGTCCTTTTCCATCAGCACCACCACCTCCTTGCCACCAATGGCGGTCTCGCCGCCCATGACGGCGACGAAGCGGTAGCCCAGCTGCCCGGCCTCCTGCATTTCTTTCTGCATGGTCGATGTTTTGCTGGTCGCCAGCACCTTGTAGGTGCGCGACTGCGCGGCGGCGGTCGATGCGAACGCGAACAGCAGGGCAGCGGCGGCCAGGGTGATGAACGGTCGGGTCACGGGATTCCTCCGCAGCCAGATTACTACGGACGAGTCGGCGTGCCGCCTCCCGATGGTTCCAGAATGGATCCATAATGGAGCCATGGCCAAGACGGTGACCTTGTCGGTGAAGAACGTGCCCGTGGCGGTGGCGAAGCGGCTGAAGGAGCGCGCCGCACGCAACAACCGGTCTTTGCAGGGCGAGCTGCAGTCGATCCTGGAAGAGGCGGGACACGTCTTGACCTTTGACGACCTCGCCACACTCGCCAAGAGGCTGGGAATCAAGACCGAATCCGGTGAGTCGGTGCGGATGATTCGGGAAGATCGGGATGACCCTCGTCGTTGATGCTTCGGCGGTCGCCGCGATGCTCTTCGAAGAGGCGGCCGGCGCAACCATTCGCGCGCACATTCGTGGTGAACGCTTGACGGCCCCACACCTTCTTGACTTCGAACTCGCCAACATCTGCTGGAAGCGCGCCCGGCGAACGCCAAGTGAACACGCTGCGTCGCTGGCCATGTTGGCGGGCCTGGCACACGTCAAGATCGACCGGGTCCGCGTACCGCCCACCGATGTCGCCGACCTGGCGCTGCGAACGGGACTGACGGCATATGACGCCAGCTACCTCTGGTTGGCGCTGTCGCGAGATCTGGAGTTGGTAACCCTGGACGACCAACTGGCGCGGGTGAACCAGGCTCTCCGCGAGCGGTTCGTGTGAACGCCGAATCGCCGAACTACCGGCGCACGAGGTACGCTCCCGGAAAAACCGTTGAGATGAGCTCATGAAGCGCACCGTAAGCCCCATCGGTTTTTCCGGGATCGTACCTCGTGCGCCGGTAATGGTGAGAGGCGCCAGAGGAGCGTAACGAGCCCCACGAAGGGCGAAGCCCGAGCCCCACGATGGCGGCGGAGCTGCCGAGCCCCACGAGCGACTTGTCCGCCGTAGCGCAACGCGCGAAGGTGGAAGCGAGCCTTAAGCCTTCCAGAGCCGGTTCAGGATTCGCAACAAGCCCGCACCGCTCGCCAGCCACACCACGCCCCACACGCTCGCCTGCGCGGTCAATCCGAACAGCGCGCTGCCGGCGCCGAACAGGCTGGCGTAGACGAAGGTGCAGCCCAGGATCCAGCCCAGGAGTTGTTGCGGCAGGCTGTCGGGCGAGGCGGCGACGCCGGCTTGGCGCGCGATGCCGGTCCAGCCGGGTCCTGCGGGGCGCACCAGCTTGTAGAAGCCGATCAACGTCGCGTCGCTCTCGGGCCGCGTCAGTAGGGTCGCGCTCACCCACGCGACCGTCGTCAAGCCGACGGTGCCAAGCAGCACGGTGTTGGCGCTCACGCCGTAGCCCAGCTTGCCGGCCACGAAGAAGCCGACGGCCACCAGGAACGACACGCTCATGGCCGCGATCTCGCTCCACGCGTTGATGCGCCACCAGTACCAGCGCATCAGGTACAGCAGTCCCGACCCGGCGCCAATCGACAGCAACAGCTCGAAGCTGGTGCGCGCCGACTCGAGCAGGAAGGTCATGCCGGCGGCCAGCAGCATCAGCAAGGCAGTGACGATGCGGCCGAGCCAGACGTAGTGGCGTTCGGTGGCATCCGCGCGGATGAAGCGGCGATACAAATCGTGCACGAGATACGACGTGCCCCAGTTGAGATGGGTAGAGATGGTCGACACGTACGCGGCCAGTAGGCCCGCGACCATCAGGCCCAGGAAGCCGGCCGGCAGGAACGTGAGCATGGCCGGATAGGCCATGTCGTGGCCGATCAGGCGCGGCTCGACGTAGGGAAACGCCGCCGTGATGTCGGACAGCTCGGGATACACCAGCATCGACGACAGCGCGACGATGATCCACGGCCAGGGGCGGAGGGCGTAGTGGGCGACGTTGAACAGCAGCGTGCCGCCGAGCGCGTCCTTCTCGCTGCGGGCGGCGAGAATGCGCTGCGCGATGTAGCTGCCGCCGCCGGGCTCGGAACCGGGATACCACACCGACCACCACGACACGGTTAGCGGCAGGATCAGCACGGCCACCGTCAGCGTCCAGTCGCTGAAGTCGGGCAGCAGGTGCAGCGTTGACGCCGGAATCTGCGTGACCAGGCCCGACAGCCCGCCCACCTGCGGCTGCTGCAGGGCGAAGTAGGCCGCCGACACCGAGCCCACCATGGCAATGGCGAACTGGAACAGGTCGGTCACGAGCACGCCCCACAGGCCGGCCACCGACGCGAAGGCAATGTTGATCACGGCGCAGGCCGCCAGCGTTTGCCACATCGGCCAACCCAACAGCACGCTGGCAATCTTGGCCGCGGCCAGGTTCACCGTGGCCATGATCATGATGTTGAAGAAGAGGCCGAGATACACGGCGCGGAAGCCGCGGACCAGCGCGGCGGCCTTGCCCGAGTAGCGGATCTCGTAGAACTCCAGGTCGGTAAGCACGCCCGAGCGGCGCCACAGGCGGGCGTAGAAGAACACGGTGCTCATGCCGGTGAGCAGGAACGCCCACCACACCCAGTTGTTGGCCACGCCGTTCTCGCGAACGAGGTTGGTGACCAGGTTCGGGGTGTCGGTGCTGAAAGTGGTGGCCACCATCGAGACGCCGATCAGCCACCACGGCGCGGCCCGGCCCGACGTGAAGAACTCGGTGGTGCTGGAGCCGGCGCGCCGCATCAGGTAGATGGCCGGCGCAAACGACAGAATCAGGGAGAGAACCACTATCACCCAGTCGAGGGTGGCCAACTGCACGCCTGACTTTTACCACGAAGGCCGCGAAGGTCACGAAGACAAACATCCAGCGCCGTATCCTCGACCCGCGGCAGTTCATCCAAGAGGGCTATGACGTCACCAGCACCCGTCGACTCCGTCCTTCACGCTATTGGCCACACGCCACTGGTCCGCCTGCAGCGCCTGGTCTCGCCCGGCTCCGCCGATGTCGTGGTCAAGCTCGAATACTTCAACCCCACCGGGTCGTACAAGGACCGCATGGCGCTGGCCATGATCGAAGGCGCCGAGAAGAGCGGCCGGCTGAAGCCGGGCATGCGGGTGGTGGAATACACCGGCGGCAGCACGGGCTCGTCGCTGGCGCTGGTCTGCGCCATGAAGGGCTACCAGTTCCACCCGCTGTCGTCGGATGCATTCGCCGCCGAGAAGCTCGACACCATGCGCGCGTTCGGCGCCGAACTGGAAATGGTCCCGAGCGACGGCGGCAAGGTGACGCCGGCGCTGTTCGATCGCTTCAAGGCACGCATCAAGGAGCTGACCGCGGACCCGAACACGTTCTGGACCGACCAGTTCCACAACGCCGACGCCATTGACGGCTACGCCAACATCGGCCGCGAGCTGGCGGAGCAAGTGGGCCGCGTCGACGCCTTCGTCGGCATGGTCGGCACCGCCGGCATGCTGGTCGGGGTGTCGCAGGCGCTTAGAGCCGCCGGCCAAACCACGCGCATTGTCGCTCTCGAGCCGTCGACATCGCCGTTCCTGACCACGGGAAAGGGCGGCGCGCACCGGGTGGAGGGCACAGCGGCAGGCTTCTGGCCGCCGCACCTGACGAAGGGCAGCTACGACGAGATCCGCGTGATAGAGGAAAACGACGGACGCGCCATGGCCAAGCGGGCGGCGAAGGAAGAGGGACTGTTCGCCGGCACGTCAACCGGCATGAACCTGGTGGCGGCCCTGGACCTGGCGCGCGAGCTGGGACCAGGCAAGGTGGTGGCCACGGTGGCGTGCGATACCGGGCTGAAGTACCTCGCCGGCGACCTGTTCAAATAGGGGCTTGGGGGCTTGGGGGCTTGGGGCTTGGGGCTTGGGGCCTGGGGCTTGAAAAGCCTGGTGGCTACTGCCAACTCCCGTACATCGGGTTCGGCACCAGGAAATAGCGGACGCCGAATTCGGTGAACCCGGGGGCGCCCTGCTCTCTGGTCTTCTGCGACAGGCCCGGGAAGTCCTGGATGTTGTCGCCAATCACCGCCACCACGGCCAACGGGGTGCTGCCGGCCGGCGAGCGCCCTTCGGCCACTGCGGCGAAGCGCGGGTTCTTGTCCGACGGCGTACCGTCGGGACGGCACAGCATGGCGTCGTAGGCCAGCTTGAAGGCATCGAACACGGCGCGCGTGTCGGCGCACTCCGACTCGAGGCGATTGGTGACAATGGCAATGCGGCCGCCAAGCGCGCGCACGCGGGCGAGAAAGCTCGCCGAACCCGGTAGCACCGTCGCCTCGCGCCGCTTGACCCAGGCATTCCAGCTCTCGGCGGTGAATCCCAATCCCAGCTTGCTGCGCTCGAGCTGATACAACGAGTTGTCGAGCACGGTCTCATCGGCATCCAGGATGACCGCCCAACTGCCCGTCGGCAGCTTCGCCACCGCCTGTTCCACGCGCGTGGTCGCCAGCCGATACACCTGGAACAGCGCCGCGTGATACTCGGCGGAGTTGCGGACCCAGCGGATTGACTCAGGTGCTGAGGTGCTGGGGTGCTCAGGTGCTGAAGTGCTTGGGTGCTGAGGTGCTGCGGTGCTGGAGCCCTGCTTCGCGGCGCACGACACCGTCAACAACAGCAGCAGGAGGACCGGGAGGGTTCGACGCATGCTGAATGATATCTCCGTGCGAGCCGGGGGCGCAGAATGCGCTACCCTTCGTCGCCATGGGTGCCAGGGGCAGGGTCGTCACGCTGTCTGCGTTGTTGTTGGCGGCCGCCGCCGGGTATGTCTACCTGCAGCGCTCGGGCGGCGCCGGCCTGGAGGGCGCGCTGCAGTCGTTGCCGCCGGGCGTGAGAACCTCGCTGGGGATCGCGCCGGCCGTGCAGATGAACACCTGCCCGGTGTGCCTGCAGACGCTGGCGTTCATCCCCTCGGGCACGCCGCCGCGCCCGCTGGCGCTGTGCCCGTACTGCGGGTCACTGGAGCGCCATCGCCTGCTCTATCTCTACCTGAAGCAGAAGACCAACCTGTTCCGCGACGAGCTGTCGGTGCTCCACTTCTCGCCCGAGCGCGGGCTGGGCGGCGCGCTGGCGGCGCAGCGCAACCTCACCTATGCAACGTCGTGGTACGAGCCCGAGCGCCCCGCCGACTATCACCTCGACCTCACCAACCTGGCGCTCGCCGACAACAGCTGGGACGTGATGATCGCGTATCACGTGCTCGAGCACATCCCCGACGACCGCAAGGCGATGCGCGAGATGTACCGGGTGCTGAAACCGGGAGGATGGGCGGCGGTGCAGGTGCCGATTCGCGACGAACCGGACACCTACGAGGATGCCAGTGTCGATACCGACGAAGAGCGGACCGAGAAGTTCGGGCAGTTCGACCACCTGCGCTTCTATGGCTGGAAGGACTTCGCCGACCGCCTGACGCAGGCCGGTTTCCAGGTGACCATTGAACGCTTCGGCCACGAGCTGAACGACAGCGCCATCGCGCAGTTCGCGCTCGATCGCGACGAGCGCATCTACCTGGTGCGCAAGCCGAAGTAACTATCGAATCAGTGCCTGGTAGACCAACGGCGTGAACGCCGACGCCACCGGCGAACCGGGATAGCGCTGCACCAGGACGATGGCGACCAGCCGCTCCTTGGGGTCGACCCAGAAGTTGGTGCCGTAGATGCCGCTCCAGCCGTAGCTGCCGTTCGAGCCCAACGTCTGCGTGGCGCCGATGTCGGTCACCACCCGGAAGCCGAGGCCGAACTGCGACCCGGCGCCAATCGAGCCCGGCGGCAAGTCAGAGGTGTGGCTCGCCGTCATCAGCTCCACGGTCTTTGGACTGAGCAGCCGGGCGCCCTCGAGGACACCGCCGTTCAACAGCATCTGCGCGAAGCGCCAGTAGTCGCGCGCGGTCGACACCAGGCCGGCGCCGCCCGAGAAGTAGGTCTTGTCTTCCTTGTACGACGCGATTGGCGACATCACGGTGTTGCCGAACGTTTCGGGATCGGTCATCGGCCTGATGCCGCCGGCGCGATCCGGCGCATACACCGACGCCACTCGCGGCCACTTCGACTCGGGCACCACGAAGTCGGTGTCGGTCATGCGCAACGGCTTGAAGATGCGGTCGCGCATGAACACCTGGAACGGCATGCCCGACGCCACTTCGACGACCCGGCCGAGAACGTCGCTGGCCAGGCTGTAGTTCCACGCCGCGCCCGGGTGTGCGATCAGCGGTTCCGCCGCCAGCTTGTCAATCGCCTCGGCCAGCGTCATGGTGGCCACGGTCAAGCCGTCGGTCACGCCGTTCTTCCGGTAGCCGGCGCCCACCGGCCCGGCGTTGATAAAGCCGTAGGTAATGCCCGATCGATGCGTCAGCAGGTCGCGCAGGTTGATGCCGCGGCGCGCCGGCACCGGCTCCGCCGCGCCCTCGAGCACGCGCGAGTTCTTGAAGGCGGGGATGAACTTCGACACCGGGTCGGTCAGCAGCAGCTTGCCTTCCTCGTAGAGCATCATCAGCGCGACGCTGGTGACCGGCTTGGTCATCGAGGCAATGCGGAACATCGAGTCCGCGCGCATGGGCGTTGCCGCCGCCACGTTCAGATAGCCGGTGGCATGCACGTCCACCACCTTGCCCTCGCGGGCGATCAGGGTGACGATGCCGGCGGCTTCCTTGCGATCGATGAAGGCCTGCATGCCGGCGTGGAGCCGGCCGAGACGTTCGGTGGAGATGCCAACGGAGGCCGGCGTAGCCGTGGCCGCCGGCGCCGCAGGCTGCTGGGCCGCGACGACGTAGCCGGCCAGGGCAACAAGGACGAGTGTTCGCAAAGCGGGTTTCAGTGCCTTCATTTACCGGCCTCCACACGTAGAAACTCGAGCAGCAGCTTCGTCAACGCGGCCGGCTGCTCCTGCTGCACCCAGTGTCCGGCGCCATCGATCAAGTGTGTACCGCGGTACTTGGTCGTGATCTGCTTCTCGAGACGTTCGAGCGAACCGGGATTCTGATAAGTGCCCCAGTCCTGCTTGCCGCTGATGAAACTCGATGGCACATCCAGGGTCTTGCCGGCGAACAGTTGCAGATCCGCGCCGCCCGGTGCGCCGCGGTAGCCGTTCAGGCCGCCCTGGAAGCCGGTGCGGCCGTACTCTTCGGCGTAGATCGCAAGCTCTGCATCGGGCAACCACTTGTTCGCGGCAATCTCGGCGGGCGCCGGCATGTCGATTGCCACCTGCTCGGCCATGCCCATGTCGAGGTCCATCACGTAATAGCGCGGCAGCTTCGCCCACTCGGCCGCGGTGCGGGCCGCGAGCGGGTGCGGGTTGTTCTGTTTCCAGTCCGCGCTCTTCGCGTGGTAGTAGGCGCGGAAGAATGCCAGCAGCCCCTGCGGCGGACGCCACATGTTGGCATTGGCCTCGCGCGTCTGGTAGTAGCGCTGGTAGTGCTTGCGCGGCGGCGACAGCTTCGCCAGGTCGTCGTAGATCGCGTTCGGGTTGCCCGGCGCCGCTGCCCTCCGCGGGGTGTTGGCGATGTTGAACGGCAGCGTGGGAGCGCCGCCGAACGGCGCGCTCATCATCACCACCGAACGGAAAACATCTGGACGCGCCAGCGCGCACCAGCCGGCCAGCGGCGAGCCCATGTCGTGGCCGAATACCGCCGGCAGCGAGCGGTGGCCCATGGCCGAGACCAGCGCCAGCATGTCCTTGATCCGGTTGACGGTGCCGAACGGTCGCAGGTCGGCGTCGTACTCGACCGGCGTGGGCGAGGTGCGGCCATAGCCGCGCATGTCGGGAGCGAACACGTGGTAGCCGGCAGCGGCCAGCGGCCCCATGATCTTGCGCCAGCTATAGGCCAGTTCCGGAAAGCCGTGAATCAGGAGGATGCCCGGGCGGCCCGGCGTTTCGTAGCCGGCCTCGAGCACGTGCATGCGCAGGCCGTTGACGCCGTCCACGAATCGCGAGCGGATGCCGGGGGGCAGCACGCCGGCGCCGAGCGGCCCGATCGGCGCGGCCTGGACGAGAGCGCTGCCCGCCAGCGGCCTGCCCAGGGCCAGAGGGACCAGGGCGCCGACCGCTGTCGTGAACTCGCGCCTGGAGAGAGTGGAACGCGGCGACAGGCAACCCTGAAGGGTTGCCTCCACCGGCGTGGGAATGGTTGCCTCCACCGGCGTGGGTCGGCGACTGCTCATAAAGCCTCCGGGGCAACTATAAGCGCGCCGACCCCCATACGCTATTTCGTTCCTGCCGCCACCTTGAGGTCGATGGCCGCCACCGTCTTGTCCCACGCCATGGTCATGGTGGCGCCGGCGTCGCTGACGTTGGTGAAGCCGATGGTGAACTGCTCGGTCGAGGCGTCGCTCATGCGCACGGTCATGGGCGCGCGCAGCAGGTCGAACTTCGGGTCGTAGTTGGTGGCGCCCGACAGGCGGACCTTGTCGTTCGGGTCGAACTTCTCCTGCACCGGCTGGTTGCTGATCACGAGCGTCCAGTTGCCGGGCTTCAGGTCCACGAACACGTTGTAAACGCCGGGCTGAAGGGCCTTGCCGCCAATCTGCAGCGGCACCTGCGTCGTCAGGCGCGTGGTGTTGTTGGCGCCCGCGCGCCACACCGGGGCGCCGGCGTTGACGGTCTTGCCGTAGTCGGCTCCGGCGCCGAAGATGTTGGCGCGGCCGCGCAGCAGCGGGCGGCCGTAGTCCACGACAATCCACTTGCCATCGCGATAGGTCTGTCCGCCCTCCGGGGTCTTGTCCCACTTGCCGGCCACCTGGATCGCGGCCTGGCCTTGCGGGGACGGCACCAGCTTTACGTCTGGAACGGATTGGGCGAACGCCGGTGCGGCCATGACGCCACACAACACCGCGACTGAAAGAACCGAACGCATGAACACTCTCCTTGGGATGTGAACGTTGATTAGCACTAGGACTTCGGCGACGAGGCGATGGTCAACAGGAAGCCGCTTGGCTCGATGGCTTCGAAGGCGCGCGTGCCCCACTCGGTGTCGTGGGGTTCGCGGTGCAGGGTGACGCCGGCCGCCTTGGCCCGCGCCGCCACCGCGTCGATGTCGCCGCCGGCTTCAATGTAGATGCGGACGCCGACGCCCTTGACGCGGTCCAGCCCCTTCTTGCCATCGTCCTGGGCCAGGCCCAGCCGGGCTTCGCCGCCCTTCAGCATGGCGCCTTGCATGACGCCATTGACCACCCACGGGTCTTCGACTTCGAAGCCAAGCGCGGCGAAGAACTTCAGGCTGTCCTGAAGGTTGTTGACGGTCAGGTTCGGCATCACGCTCTTGCCCTGAAGCGTTTGGTCACTGCTCATGTCGGTCTCCTCCGGGAATCGGCGCATCCGATGATTCCACACTTCCGGAGGTCCGGCTAAAGCCGGAGGCCACATTGGCCCATACGGTTGAAGTAGCCGCGAACGACGAGCTGCGGTAGTAGTATCGACGGCATGACTCGACGCCGCATTCTGTCTCTGGTTGTCATTGCCGCCGCGCTTTCCATGCCCGAGTGGGCAACCCTGAAGGGTAGCCCCCACAAGACGGGCTTCGCCACGATGTTGCAGGCGCAGACCGCGCCGGCGCTGCAAGGCAGCGACCTTGCCGGATTGCGGCTGCGCAACATCGGTCCCGCCACCATGTCGGGCCGCTTCGTCGACATGGACGTCGTCGAAAGCAATCCCTACATCATGTATGTCGCGTCGTCGACCGGCGGCATGTACCGCACGCTCGACAACGGCATCACGTGGGCGCCGGTGTTCGAGCGCGAGGGCACGCACTCGATTGGCGACGTCGCCATCTACCAGCCCGACCCCAACATCATCTGGGTCGGCACCGGCGAGCGCGCCAACCGGCAGAGCGTGAGCTGGGGCGACGGCATCTACAAGTCCACCGACGGCGCCAAGACATGGACCAACGTCGGCCTCAAGTCGTCCATGCACATCGGCCGCATTGTCACTCACCCGTCGAATCCGGCGATCGTTTACGTGGCGGCGCAGGGCTCGGTGTGGGGACCCGGCGGCGAGCGCGGCGTGTATCGCACGCTCGATGGCGGCAAGACCTGGCAGCGCACGCTGCACGTCGATGACGACACCGGCGCCACCGACGTGGCCATGGACTCGCTCGACCCGCGGGTTCTATATGCCGCCACCTACCAGCGCCGGCGCACCGCCTTCGGCTTCAACGGCGGCGGCCCCGGCAGCGCGCTGTGGAAGAGCACCGACGCCGGCGCGACGTGGACGAAGCTGACCGGCAACGGCCTGCCCGAGGGTGAGTACGGCCGCATTGGCATCGCCGTCTACCGCAAAGACCCGCGCGTTCTGATCGTCAGCATCGAGCAGGGCTTCCGCTACAACGCCTCGACCGCCTACACCGAACGCCGCGGCGGCGTGTATCGCAGCAACGACGCCGGCAAGACCTGGCGGTTCATGTCGAACTGGAACCCGCGGCCGATGTATGCCAGCCAACCGGTGATCGACCCGCAGGACGAACGCCGCGTCTACATGCTGAACGCCTACTCGTTCTCGGACAACGGCGGCGAATCGTTCACGGCGCCCAACACCACCACGCACGGCGACGACCGCTTCGTCTGGATCAATCCGAAAGACTCGCGCCACGTCATCAAGCTGGACGACGGCGGCATTGGCATCTCGTTCGATCGCGGCCTCAAGTTCCTGTATGTGTCGAACCTGCCGGTGTCGCAGTACTACCGCGTGGCGGTGGACAACGAGCGGCCCTACAACATCTACGGCGGGCTGCAGGACAACGGCTGCTGGAAGGGCCCGAGCGCCAGCTGGACCACCAACGGCATTCTGAACGAGCACTGGTCGCGGCTGTGCGGCGGCGACGGCTTCTTCACCGTGCCCGATCCCTCCAACTCGCGCATCGTGTTCTCGGCCAGCCAGTTCCTGGGGCTGCAGCGCAACGACACGCGCACGTTCACGACGCAGGACATCCGCCCCGGCGACCCGCAGGGCGCCATCGGCGATCGCCGCAACTGGAACACCTGGGGCAAGGACGTGCCGCAGCAGGTGCTCGGCAACGAGTGGCACTACGCCAACTGGGACGCGCCGATTGCGCTGTCGCCGTTCGATTCCGCCACCATCTATGCCGGCGGCAAGCACCTGTTCCGCTCGCGCGATCGCGGCAACACCTGGGAAGACCTCGGCGACATGACTACCGGGGTCGATCGCAGCAGGCTGCCGGTGATGGGCCGCCTGCCCGACGAGAACACGCTGTCGGTGGACGACGGCGTGCCGTTCTATCCCGGGCTGGTGTCGATCGCGCTGTCGCCGCTGACGCGCGGGCTGATGTACGTGGGCACGGACGATGGCCGGCTGCGGATGTCGAGTGACGACGGCAAGTCGTGGACCGACCTGCAGGACCGGCTGCCCGGGCTGCCCAAGTCGTCGTGGTTCGGCGGCATCGAGGCGTCGCGCCACAACGCCAGCACGGTTTACGTCGCGGTCGACAACCACCGCAGCAACGACCTGAACAACTACATCTACAAGTCGTCCGACGGCGGCAAGTCGTTCACCGCCATTGCCGGCGACATGCCGGCCGGCCGCGTCGTCCGCACCATCCGCGAGGACGTGAAGAACCCGAACCTGCTGTTCGCGGGCACCGAGATCGGCTTGTTCTTCTCGCCGAACGGCGGCACCAACTGGATCGAGCTGAAGAACAACCTGCCGACGCTGCCGCACAACGATCTGCTCATCCACCCGCGCGACAACGACCTGGTGCTGGCCACGCACGGCCGCGGCATCTGGATTCTCGACAAGATCAACGCGCTGCAGGAACTCACCCCGGCGGTGATCGCCTCGCCGGCGCACCTGTTCACCGTGGCGCCGGCCTACCAGATTCGCCAGTCGAACCTGAAGGCGCACACCGGCGACATGTGGTACCGCGGCGAGAACCCCGCCAACGGCGCGCTGGTGGACTATTGGCTTGGCGCGGCGGGCACGGCGCCAACTATCACCGTGCACTCGGCCGGCGGGCAGTTGATCAACACGCTGCAGGCGACCGCGAGCAAGGGCGTGAACCGCGTGGTGTGGAACCTGCGCGAGAGCAGCTTGCCGGTGCGCGGCGGGTTCGGCGGCGGCGATGGGCCGCAGGCTGGCGGCGGCATGCCTGGTCCGCTGGTCGCGCCGGGCGTCTACGTGATCCGCATGGTGGCCGGCGGCCGCACGCTGGAGCAGAAGGTGGAAGTGCGCGAAGACCCGCGCATCGACGTAACGCCGGCGGAGCGGCGCGCGTGGAGCGACGCGGTGGCGCAAACGACGGCGCTGGTGAGGAGCTATGCGCCGGCGAACGACCGCATCCAGAAGATGGGTGGGACCGGTGCCGACGTTGTCGAACTGAAGCGCCAGTCGCGCGAGCTGATGTCGCGGATCACCGGCCTGTATGGTGCGGTCGGCCGCTGGGTCGGCTCGCCGACGAAAGACCAGTTGTCGCGGCTGGCGTACTACCAGTCGATGGCGAAGGAGTTAGCGGCGAAAGCTCCGTAACTTTTTGCCACAGAGGACACAGAGGACACGGAGCCGGACTGCAAGTTCGCTGGTTGGCGCTTCGCGCCAGGCCTGGTGAGGCGCCGCGACAAAATGAGCCCACTGATTGGTGGAGGACTCATTTTTCGCGGCGCCTCATCAGGCCGGACGCCGGCCGAAGGCCGGCACCAGCGAACTTCAGCTCTGTGCCTCTGCGTCTCTGTGGCTAATTATTTCGAATCGATCGCCATGATGTTGCTCTCGCGCCGATCCCAGCGGGCGTAGAGCACGCGCGAGCCGTCGGGCGTGACGGTGAATCCCGGCCACGAGTAGTTGCCGAGCCAGGCCACGTCTTCCCCTGCTCCGCCTGCCAGCGGCGCCTTGCGGACCACAATCTGGTCGGCGGTCACGCCGACGTAGAAGATGCCGGCGTCGGTAACGCGGAAGTTGGCATACTCCGCCGCGCGAACGGCGGGCACCAGCAGCCGCGGCTCGCCGCCATCCACGGGCATGGTCCACACGCCCGGCTGCTCCAGTCGCGTGAACAGGATGCTGCGGCCATCCGGCGACTCCTGTCCGGCGTAGCCGCCGGTGGTGGTGATCTGCGTGCGCGCGCCAGAGACGGGATCCAGTTTCATCAACTGCCACGAGCCGGCGAGGCGCGCGCCGAAGATCACCGAGGCGCCATCGCGCGACCACGCCGGCGCCACTTCATCCTCGGCATCGTTGGTGAGCCGAGACGATGAGCCGGTGGCGGCATCAAACGCATACAAATCCATCTGCCCATTCACGCCGGCGCTGATCAGCACGCGGCGGCCATCGGGCGACCAGCGCGGCTGGCGCATCGAGGCGCGGCCGAACGTCGAGAGTTGGCGGGCGTTGGCGCCACTGCGATCGGCCACCCACAGTTCGGCGCCGCCCGAGCGGGTGGAGACGAACGCGACCTGCCGGCCGTCGGGCGACAGGTCGGGCGAGTGGTTCCACTGGTCCGACGTCTGCACGACGGGGCGCAGCGTGTGAGTGAGATCGCCTTCGAGATCGAGTCGATCGACCAGCGGGGCTTCCCAGAGATTGATCTCGTAGGCCCAGCTTTCATAGCTGATGCGGCCGTCGACGCGCGCCACCGACGGATGTTTCAGCTTGGCGGCGCCGCCGACGACGAGGCGCGGGTCGCCGCCTTCGGCCGGCACGCGCCAGATCGAGTAGCCGCCGGCGCGATCGGTGGCGTAGACCAGCGAGCGGCTGTCGGCGCTCCAGTCGAGGCCAACGAGATCCTGGTTGTCCCAAGTGACGCGGGTGGCCGTGCCGCCGTTGAACGGGATGGTGAA
The DNA here is from genome assembly GCA_050247355.1 of Vicinamibacterales bacterium. Lineage (GTDB taxonomy): Bacteria > Acidobacteriota > Vicinamibacteria > Vicinamibacterales > UBA2999 > 12-FULL-67-14b. The sequence continues at coordinate 39,415 of JBFWUK010000019.1, forward strand.
GATGTCGGCGGTCGCGCCGTTGATGCCGCGGACGAAGGCGATGCGGGAACCATCGGGCGATACCGCGGGCAGGTAGTCGCCGAGGGTCGCGGGCACCGGCAGCGTCAGAGGTTCGCGCGCACCGGTGCGGGTCGAGACGCGGGCGATCTGCCATCCGCGGATCGGGTCGGGACCGGGGGCGAACGATTCGATCAGCCACTCGCCGTTCGCCGACCAACTGACGCGCGGTTCTTCCACGTTGCCGCAGGCGGCCAGCCGGCGTTCGCGGCGATCCGCCAACGTCATCAACATGACGTCGCAGGTGGCGCCATCGATGCGAATGAAGGCGAGCGTCGCCGCATCGTGCGACCAGGCCGGATAGCGATCGTCGGCCGGGTGCGCGGTGATGCGCTCGGGGGCCTGGCCGGCGCCGGTGGTGATGTAGAGATCGGCAGGCCCCTCGGAGCCTTCGGGGCGCATGGCGAAAGCCAGGCGGCCGCCATCGGCGGTAAGCGCGGGATCGGTTTCGTTCAGCGGGCCGGAGGTCATGGCCAGGAAGCGCACCGAGGTGGGGGTGTCTTCAATGGCGGGCGGGCGCGAGGCCAGGGCATAGACGACCGCGCCGAGTGTCAGCGCCAGCGCGATGGAGGCCACGGCGAACCGCGCAATGCGGGGCGGTGTGGAGGCGGCCGCCGGCGGCAGGGTGACGGCGAACGCGGGAGCGATGGCCGAAGTCGAAGGCAACTCGGTGGCGGCGAGCGCGCGCACCGGCGCAATCAACCGGTAGCCGCGCTTGCGGATGGTCTCGACATACGCCGGATTGGTGGTGTCGTCGCCAAAGGCGCGGCGCAGCTCGCGAATCGCCCGGTGCAGCACATCGTCTGTGACGAACACGCCGGGCCAGACGCGGGCGACCAGCGCATCGCGAGTCACGACCTCGCCCGGGGTCTCGGCGAGGCACTCGAGCACCTGCATCACCTTGGGCTCGAGGCGCACCTCTTCCCCGCCCCGCGACATCCGGTTCAGTGATGGCGATACCTGCCACTCACCCGCAATAAATGCTTCCACCAGTCCGAGTATAGACGCCGCACCGTGCGGTCAGGTCGCCCGCCACCGCCCTTCGGTCGTTTCCCCAATGGATGATTGGGGCCAGGCCCCCGGAATCACACCCACCGGCGCCGCGTGCCGAATGGTGGGACGAACAGATGCACACACAACGGTTCCCGCGACTTGGCGCCTGAAATGGTGATTCCGGGGGCCTGGCCCCAATCATCCATTCCGCGATCACGGGATCGTGGTGAAAGCGGGGGCCTGGCCCCAATCATCCATCAGCACCCCGATCATCCCTGGCCCCGATCATCCATCAGCAGAACATCGGGTGGGGATCGGGACTGGCGGGCGGCGGGCGGCGTAGTAACAGGCATGGCCGTTATTGCACTCTCGATCAACAACCGCGCCGTTGAGCTCGACGTCGACCCGGACACCCCGCTGTTGTGGGTGCTGCGTGACCATCTCGACCTGGTGGGCACCAGGTTCGGCTGCGGCGGCGGGTTCTGCGGCGCCTGCACAGTCCACCTCGACGGCACCGCGACCCGCGCGTGCACTACCGCCGTCGCCACCGCGGCCGGGCGCCGCATCACCACCATCGAAGGGCTCGCGACACTGCCGGGAGCCGGGAGTCGAGAGCCGGGAGCCGGCCAGCAACCCGGAGTCGATGCGCTCCACCCGGTGCAACAGGCGTGGCTCGAACTCGACGTGCCGCAATGCGGCTACTGCCAGGCCGGCCAGATCATGTCGGCCGCCGCCCTGCTCGCCCGCACGCCCAACCCATCGGACGATGAGATCACGGCGGCGATGAACGGCAACATCTGCCGATGCGGCACTTACGTGCGGATCAGGCAGGCGGTCCGCCGCGCGGCGGCGCTGGCCGCGGCCAACGGTCACGAGTAGGACGATGTTGACGGACCTGCGACACGCCCTTCGCGCGCTGCGCGCCGACTGGCGATTCACCCTCACCCTGACGGCGACGCTCGCCACCGGCATTGCCGCCAGCGGTGTGATCTTCAACGTGGTCAATGCGTCGCTGCTGCGGCCGCTGCCAATCCCGAACGAAGACCGCGTCTACCGGCTGCAGGATTTCACGCTGAACCCGGGCGGCGCGCGCGTGCTCCGCACCAACCGCATCCCGAACTTCCTGTCGATTCGCGACGAGGCAAAGAGCTTCGAACAGGTGGTCGGCCTCCGGCGCGTCGAGTGGTCACTGATCGACGGCGGCACGGCCATCCCGGTGCGAGTGCTGCTTGCCACCGACGGCGCGCTGCCCTTTCTCGGCGTGCGCGCTGAAGCGGGACGCCTGTTCACGAGCGACGAACATCGCGCCGGCCTCGACGCCGGCGTGGTGGTGCTCAGTTACACGCTGTGGCAGCGGCAGTTCGGCGGCCTGCCATCGGCCGTCGGCCAAACGGTCCGTCTCGAAGACCGCATGGTCACCATCGTCGGGGTCGCTCACCCCGGGTTCAACTTCCCGTACGACGCGGAAGCCTGGATGCCGGAGGTCGTCGATCCCCGCACCGAGGCGTCACTCCACGTGATGGCTCGCCTTGCACCGGGCGTGACCCGCGCGCAGGCCGAAGCCGAGCTCGAAGCGGTGGCGGTGCGAGCAGAGGCGGCGCGGCCGGTCGCCAATCGCTCCCTCCGCTTCGCCATGACGCCGATCCGCGAATCGCTGGTCGGCACCGAGGCACGCACCTCGGTCGTGCTGATGGGCGGGGCCATCCTGTTGCTGCTGCTGGCGGCCGCCAATGTCGCCAACCTGTTGCTGGCCCGCGGCATTCGCCGCGCGAAAGAGACCGCGGTGCGCGCCGCCCTCGGCGCCGAGCGCTGGCGGCAGGTGCGGCAGATGCTGATCGACAGCGTGGTCCACGCCAGCCTTGGCACCATTGCCGGCCTGATGATCGCCGCGCCACTCAGCGCGTCGGTACTGGAACTGGTGCCGCGCGTGCTGCGCGACCAACTCGGACTCGCCGAGACGGCCGTGGACTGGCGCGCCGCCGTGTTCGCCGCCGCCGTCACGCTGATCGCCGGCCTGGTCGCCGGCCTCGTGCCGGCCATCAGGCTCGCTCGCACCGACGTCAACGACACACTGCGGATGCAGACGCGTGGCGCCACCGGCGGGCAGCGGCTGATGCGCGCGCTGGTGGTCGGCGAAGTCTCGCTGGCGGTCGTGCTGCTGCTGAGCGCCGGCGTGATGATCGACAACCTGCAGCGCCTGCTCGCCACCGACCTCGGACTGCAGGCCGAGAACCTGGTGTCGCTACGCATGCCGCTGCCGGAGCGCTACGACACGGCCGAACGCCGCATCAGCCTCGTCCGCCGGCTCGGCGAGGTGTCCGCGGCGCTTCCCGGCGTAGAACGCAGCGGCATCGTCACCGTCAACCCAATCGATCGCGGCAGCTTTGGCGCCGCCATTGAATCCGCGGAGCAACCGCTGGCGCCTGGGCAAGGGGGATTGATCATCAATCACCGGCTGGTCACCGCCGGGTGGCTGCAAACCGCCGGCATCACGCTGATCCGCGGCCGCGGCATCGACGCCACCGACACCGCCACCAGCATGCCGGTGGCCGTCGTGAGCCGGCGGCTCGCCGATCGGCTGTGGCCAGACACCGACGCCATCGGCAAACGCATTCGCCAGGCGCGTCCCGATGCACCGTGGCTGACAGTGGTCGGCGTGGCGGGCGACGTCCGCGACAGCGGCGATTGGCGCGAGACCGGGTATGTGCCGTACGAGCAGCATGCCGGCACGCTGGCCGGCGGCACGCTGCACGTGATGCTGCGGTCGCCGATGGATGCCGCCTCGCTGCTGCCGGCCATCCGCGATGCCGTGAAGCAGGTCGATCCAATGCTGCCGGTGCCCGAGCCCTCGATCATGACCACGATGTGGGCCGAAGCGCAGAGCCAACAGCGCATGGGCGCCATGGCCGCCGGCATCTTCGCCGTCAGCGGCCTGCTGCTCGCCGCGCTCGGCACCTACGGCGTGCTCGCGTACCTGGTGTCGATGCGCGCCCGCGAGTTCGGCATCCGGCAGGCGCTTGGCGCCACGCCGTCGCAAGTGCTGTCGCTGGTGCTGCGCACCGGCGCCGGGCTGGTTGCACTCGGTCTCGTGGCCGGCGGCATCATCAGCGTCGGCGCCTTCCAGGCGCTGCGCTCGACGGCCATGGAGTCGGCGCAGGTGCCGCCGTTTCTGCCGCTCGTGGTGTGCGCCGTGCTGGCGGCAGCGGCATTTGCCGCGTCGCTGGCGCCGGCGCGCCGCGCCACGCGCACATCCCCGGTTGACGTGATGAGGAGCGAGTAGTCATGCGATCCAGACGCGATGTTCTGCGCGACAACAAGACGGGAAATCAGGTGCTTGGGTGCTCAGGTGCTGAAGTGCTCGGGTGCGAAGGTGCTGAGGCGCCGCCGACTCGGCGGACATTCATCACCGTCAGCCTCGCCGCTACCGGCGGGTTGCTCGTCGCCATGCGCACCGAGCTGGCCGGCGCGCAGGCTGCCGCGGCCTCTGGGCCGGCCGGCTTCCCCACCGAATACATCCAGATCGACCCGGACGACGGGGTGTTGATCTGGTCCGCGCAGCCGGAGATGGGCGAAGGCACCAGGACCTCGCTGCCGATGATCATCGCCGAGGAGCTCGATGCCGACTGGACCAGGGTGCGCGTGGACGATGCGCCAATGGATAGGAAGTATGGCGGACAAGGCGTGGGCGGCAGCGATGCCATTCGGTCGGATTGGGATCGCCTGCGCCGCGTCGGCGCCACCGCCAGGGCGCTGCTGATCAACGCGGCAGCTGTCGGGTGGCAGGTGCCGGCCAGCGAATGCGAGACGGCCATCCACACCGTTCGCCACGCCGGCAGCAACCGCACGGCCCGCTACGGCGCGCTGGCCGCGCGGGCGGCGGCGCTGACGGTACCGAGCGAGGTGCCGCTGAAGGACGCCTCGCGCTATCGCCTGATCGGCACGCGCGTGAACGGCACCGACAACCGGCGCGTGGTCACCGGACAGGCCGTTTTCGGCATCGACGTACGCATTCCTGGCATGAAGTACGCCGCTATTGCCAAGTGCCCGGTCTTCAACGGCCGCCCGCGCGCCATCGACAGCACCAAGGCCCGCCAGGTGCCCGGCGTCCGCGACATCATCGAGATCAAGGGCCTGGACAACCCGACGTTCCTGATGCCCGGGGTCGCGGTCGTCGCGGATTCGACGTGGGCGGCGTTCAAGGGCCGCGACGCGCTGGTGATCGAGTGGGACGAGGGTCCTTATGCCGCAGAGAGCAATGCGACGCTGACGGCGCAGTTCCAGACGCTGCTGGCGGCGCCGCCGAGCACGCTGCACAACTCGGGACGGGTCGATGACGCGCTGGCCGCCGCGGCCGCCGTGATCGACAACACCTATTCGTTCGCCTTCGTGTCGCACGCCACGCTCGAACCGCACAACTGCACGGCCGACTTCCGCGATGGCGAAATGTGGGTGCGCGGACCGATCCAGATGCCGATGGGCGTGCCGTCCCTGGTGTCGCGCGCCACCGGCATTTCAGCCGACAAGGTGCACGTGCACTGCACCCGCATTGGCGGCGGATTCGGGCGGCGTTTGCTGTCGGACTATGCCGCTGAAGCGGCGGTGGTGGCCAGGGCCATTGGCGGCGCGGTGATGGTGATCGACAGCCGCGAGGGCGACCTGCAGCACGACTATTACCGGCCGGCTGCCATGCAGCGGCTGCGCGCCGGCGTTGATGCCGAGGGGAAGATCGTCGCCTGGGATCACGTGATCGCCAGTTGCTCGCGCAACGCCTACCGCAAGGATCCGCGCGGCGAGCACTCCACCGAGAGCTACGGCAGTTACGTTGGCCGGGTGCAGCGGATCCAGCAACTCGACGCCGACCTGCAGCCGACGCGCATTCCCAACGCGCGGCTGCGCTACGGCGCGCCGTTGACCGGCGTGCCGACCGGCGCCTGGCGGGCGCCCGCGCACGTGGTCAACGCGTTCGCGATCGAGACCACCATCGACGAACTGGCCGCCAGGGCCGGCCGCAGCCCGGTCGACATGCGGCTGGAGATTCTCGGCGAGAGCGGCGACGTGCCGAAGATGGAGAGCGATCGGAGCCCGTACGACCCGGTACGCATGAAGGCGGTGCTGCGGGCCGCCGCGGAACGGGGCGCCTTCGGCACGCGGCCATCCGACGGCCGGGCGCGCGGCATTGCCATGCACCACACGTTCGGCGCTTACTGCGCGCACGTCGTGGAGCTGTCGGTGGCGGCCGGCGCCAACAACCAGAAGCGCGTGACCATCCACAAGGTGGTGTCGGTTGCCGATGTCGGGCAGGCGGTGAACCTGTCGACGCTCGAGGCGCAGATGCAGGGCGGCATCATCGACGGGCTGGGCGCGGCGTTCTACGGCGAGGTGCCGATCGAGCGAGGCCGCGCGACGTCGCGCAACTTCGGCGACTACCGGATGATTCGCATGCGCGAGGCGCCGCTGGCGATCGAGGCGCACTTCCTGCCCAGCCGGCTGCGGCCCACCGGATTCGGCGAGCCGCCGCTGCCGCCGATCGGCCCGGCGGTCGCCAACGCGATAGCGGCGCTGACCGGCGAGCGCATCCGGGTGATGCCGTTCAGCAAGGCCGGTTACGTCCTCGGCTGATACTCGTTTTTGCCACAGAGGACACAGAGGACACAGAGCTGGATCGCCGACGCCACTCCTGACGGGAACTGGCCACGGAGACACGGAGCCAGACTGCGAGTTCGCTGGTGGCCGGCCGTTGGCCGGCCCACTGGGCCGATGACGAACCGCGACAAAATGAGTCCGCTCGGACTGGAAGACTCATTTTTCGCGGTTCGCCATCGGCCCGGCGGCGCAACGCGCCGCCAGCGAACTGCAGCTCTGTGCCTCTGTGCCTCTGTGGCCAACGTTCGTGATCTACACTAGCGGCATGCATCGCCGCCTCGTCGCATCCGCTTGCCTCATGGTTGCCATCGCCACGCTCTCGGGCGATGCGCAGTCGGTTCAGTATCCCGATCCCGCGCAGCGCGTGCTGACGCATCGCGAGCAGCACGCGCTGGTCACGCCGTGGATCAAGAAGCGCTTCGACACGCTGCTTGGCCCGCTGATGACCCGCGCGGGCATCGACATGTGGATCATCCCGACCCGCGAGTACAACGAGGACCCGGTGTTCGCGTCGATGTCGCCGCTCACCTACTACGCGTCGCGGCGGCGGACTATCCTGGTGTTCTACAACCCCGGCGGCGGCAAGCCGGCCGAGCGCTTCTCGATCGGACGGTTCGACTACGACGGCATCTTCCCGATCGTGCCTTCGACCAACGACGGCCAGCACGAGGCGCTGCGCAAGCTGGTCGACGAGAAGAACCCCAAGGTGATCGGCATCAACGAGTCCGACTCGTGGAACCACGCCGACGGCATCACGGCCAACGAGAAGCGGCGGCTGGTCGAGGCGCTCGGACCGGCACACGCCGCCAAAATCAAGTCGGCCGAGATGCTGGCCGTCGGCTGGCTCGAAGTGAAGCTGCCCGAGGAGCTCGACGCCTATCGCCACGCCATGAAGGTGGCGCACATGGTGATTCGCGAGGCGTTTTCAAACAAGGTGATCACGCCCGGCAAGACCACCAACGAGGACGTGGTGTGGTGGATGCGGCAGCGGGTCGTCGAGATGGGACTGGGCAAGTGGTTCCAGCCGTCGGTGACGATCTTCCGGCAGGGCGCGAAAACCAGCCCGCGCGGCGTCATCCTGCCTGGCGACATGCTCCACACCGACTTCGGCATCGTCTACATGGGCTTCTCGACCGACACGCAGCACAACGCCTACGTGCTGAAGCCGGGCGAGACCGATGCGCCGGCCGGGTTGAAGGCGGGCCTGAAGGCCGCCAATCGGCTGCAGGACCTGACCATGCAGTATGCGCGGCTCGAGCGCACCGGCAACCAGGCGCTCGCCGATGCGCTGGCCCACGCCAAGAAGGAAGGGCTGGTGCCGTCGATCTACTGCCACCCGGTGGGCTATCACGGCCACGCCGCCGGCCCGCCGATCGGCATGACCGACTACCAGCAGGGCGTGCCCGTTCGCGGCGACTACGTGTTCCGGCCGAACACCTGGCACTCGATCGAGCTGAACGTGACCCACAACGTGCCCGAGTGGGGCAACCAGCCGGTGCGCTTCGCGCTCGAAGAAGATGCCGCCATCCTGCCCGGCGGCAAGTGGGACTGGATCGATGGCCGGCAGGAAACGTTCTACCTGATCAAGCCGTAGTCGACTACTGGACCGGCGGCGCGGCGGCGGGATCGAACTTCTTCCAGTCGCCGCCGGCCCAACCGATCATCGTCGCCGCGGCCTGACCGGCGGTCAGCGCCGCATGATCGCGCCATTCTCCCCGGCGCGGCATCGACGGCGAGACAAACGCCATCCACGTCTCGCTGGCCCCGGCGACGTCCTTGCCGTGGTCTCTCCAGTCCTTCGGCGTGCGGCCCCGACCGTGGTCGGTCGTGATCAGCATGTGCGTGCGGCCGCGATACTCCGGCTGTGATTGCAGCCACGTCCACAACTGCCGCAGGTAGTCGTCGGTGCGCGTGTAGGTTTCGAGCACCCGGTCGTAACGGCCATCGTGCGCCCAGTCATCGGTCTCGCCCAGAGCCAGATACAGGACCTTCGGCCTGTGGCGCGCCAGGTGATCCATGGCGAACCGGAAGGAGTAGGCGTCGTGGCGCACGCTGTCCCACGGCGTCGGCGTCTCGAACTGCAGCCGGCTCTGGCGGCGGATCTCTTCGTCCGGCGAGTCGAACGCCTCGAAACCGGCGTTCACCGTCAGCGAGCCTTCCGTATGCTCGACAATCGCGTTGAAGACGTCCCATGACGCGAACGCCGCAACCTGGTTCGAGCTGAGCCCCGCGTTCTTCTTCAGGAACTCGAGCACGGTCGGGTACGGATTGCGCACCGGGTCGTTGCTCTTGATCACGTCGTCGTGCGCCCGGCCAGTGAGGATCTCCGAGTATCCCGGATACGAGAACCAGTGGCCGTTGGCCAGGTGCACCCGGCTCTTCAGCGCCGGGTTGCCGGCAATCGAGCCGTGCTCGCGCATCAACGTGCCCCAGAAGAAGGGCATCAGCTTCTTCCGCCGTTCTTCGGGCGTTGCCGCCCAGAAGCGCTTATAGAGGGGCTGGTCCTCGAAGCGCTGATCTGGCCTGAGGCCCGCCTTGACGATCTCGGCGTCAAGGCCGCCAAACACTTCCTCCCAACGCGCCCCATCGAGGGTCACGAGGACGATGGCCGGCGGCGACTGGGCGAAGACAGCCGCCGCCAGCCCGGCGACGAAGAGCGCGACCGCGATCCGAAGGCGTTCCATTAGATCTCCTCCGAGCCTGGCTGTGTCATCTGCGTCACCTGTGTCATCTGCGGCCCTAGAAGGTGAGCCGGCCGCCGAACACGATGCGGCGCAGCGGGAAGTCGGAGTTGAGCGAGGTGATCCGGCCGTAGTTGGCGCTGGTCACGTTGGTGTCGGGCCGGCCCCAGTTGGCGTGATTGAAGAGGTTGGTCACGAACACGTTGACGCTGGCCCGCATCTGCGAACCCACCCGGAAGCTCTTCATGGCGGCGAAGTCGACGTTCCAGACACCGGGGCCGATGATAGCGCCCTTCTCGGCGTTGCCGAAGCGACCGGTGAAAATCGACCGGCCCGAGGCATCGCGAAACGCGGCCACGGAATAGGCGCCGGTATTGAACCACTGCGCCAGGGTCTTCGGGCCGTCGTTGGGATCCTGGCCGCTCACGCTGTCGGCCTTCTCGCTGCCGTAGCAGTTGGTGCCCGATCCGCAGTGCGAGTTGTAGAAGGCCGTCAGGTGCGCGCCCGACTGCAACTGGACCACGCTCGACAGCGTCCAGCCGCCGACGAGGGCGTCGAGCGCCGCCGGCATGGCCGAGCCGAACGCGCGGTCGCGGCCGATCGGCAACTGCCAGATCAGGCTGCTCACGACGCGATGGGTCGGGATGTTCGTGGTCGGGCCCCGCATGTAGTCGAGGTCGAAGCGGTTGTCGGTGCGACCGTTGATCTCGCTCTGAAAGTCGCCCTGCCCGGCGCCGCGGTCCTCGATGTTGTCGATCGAGCGGGCCCACTTGTAGCTGGTGCGGTGGGTCAGGCCGAATCGCGACACGGTGCCGTTCAACTGCGCCAGCACGTCGTGGTAGTTGTGATAGCCGCCGTTGTCGCGGGTGTTGACCCGGAACCAGTTGGGATAGGGACGGGCGTCCTGCGGCAGGTTGGCGAAGCCCACCGTGTTGGGCTGCACCTGGTTCAAATCCGGCGCCATGGTCAGGTCGTCGCTGCGGAAGCCGGAATAGGTGACGCGCACCGAATTGGTGCGATTCAGTTCGCGTTCGAAGGTCAGGCTCCACTGCTGCGTCCGCGGGTCCTTGTAATTCGGGTCGTTGGCGGTCGAGAAGTTCTGGGTGCCGACGCGCGATACCCCGCGCGAAGGATCGCCGGCGAAGGTGTTGGGCCAGACGATGCCGTAGGCGCGAGTGGCGCCATCGAACGCGTTGGTGAAGGTCACGTTGTCCGAGGTGTGGATGCCGGTCAGCGAGTTGAAGACGGCGCCAAGCACGCGGGTGTAGTAGAGGCCGTAGCCGGCGCGGACCACCGTGCGGGTGTCGCCGCCCGGCCGCCAGGCAATGCCCAGCCGCGGCGCGATGTTGTTGTTGTCGGTGTTGCGCAGCGACTCGGGCAAGCCGGCCTGGCTCGCGGTCAGGATTCGCGAGCTGCCGAGCGAGCCGGCAAAGCCCGGTGAGGTTAGCGCCACCGACGCTTCGTTCGGAACCACGACATCGCCGTTGGCGGTGTCGCGGAGGAAGTTGCTGATGTTGCTCTCGCGGTCTTCGAAACCCGGCCGCAGGTCGTAGCGCACACCGAGGCTGAGCGTGACGTTGGCGTTCAGCCGCCACTCGTCCTGCACGAACGCACTGTAGTGAGTGGCAATGCCGTCGACGTTCGGTCCCGACGCCGTCTGGTCGACGTTGGTCGGCAGGCCCAGCAGGAAGTTGGCCACCGGGTTGCCGGTGCCGCCGCCGGCGATGTTGTTGTTGAAGCGGAAGACGCCGAAGTCGTCGGCGCCGGTGAAGTTCACGGGGCTGGTCCAGTTGAACCACTGGATGTCGAAGCCCGCCTTCATGGTGTGGTTGGCGCGGATCCAGGTCAGGCTGTCGGCGACCTGGAAGGTGTCTTGCGTCAGCGGCTCTTCTTGCGCCTCGCCGAAACGGGTGTAGCCGGCAATGTCGACGTAAGTGGTGCCGGTGCCGCCGGGTACGGGGTTGGCGAGCAACCGCAAGCCGAGCTCGCTGGCCAGGTCCCTGCCCACCTTGCCGGTGACCGAGCCCTGGTCGGCCCGGGTGAAGCCGACCCGCGCTTCGTTCAGCAGGTTGGACGAGACGGCGAAGTTGTCGGACACGACGAACGTGGACACCGGGTTGTCGAAACTGCGCGGGCCAAGGCTGGCATACGTCGTCGGCGACACCCGATTCAGCTCCTTCCAACTCAGGCGGCCAAACAGGGTGTGGCCGGAGCGGAAGTTCTGGTCAACGCGAATGTCGAACTGGTCCGACACCTCGGTGGCGTCGGCCGAGTAGCGGTGGGTGGCGGTGCCCTCGTTCGGCGCCGGGATGTAGGACTGCAGCAGCGTGCTGGCCACCGGGTTGATGCGGCCCGCCGGGATGATGTTGCCGGGGAACGCCGCGCCGGTGGCGGGGTCGATCAGCGGCGTCGCTATCGACGAGAAGTCGCCGGTGCGGAAGGCCGCCTGCGGCACCGTGGCAGTGGCCGACTGGAACAGCTTGATGTCGAGCCGCTCGAAGGTGCCGAAGAAGAAGGTCTTGTTGCGAATCAACCGGCCGCCGAGGCTGCCGCCGAAGTTGTGGTTGTCGCTGGCGTTGGGCTTGAGCGACGGATTGAAGTAGTTGGGGTTGGCATTCAGGCTGTCGGTGTTGAAGTTCCAGAAGGCGGTGCCATGGTAGCTGTTGGTCCCGGGCCGCGAGATGGTGGTGATGTCTCCAATCTGGGCGTACTCGGCGGTGTTGTTGACCGAGCTCACCTTGATCTGTTCGATCGACTCGATGGACGGGAAGATGTTGAAGCCCTCGGCGCCAATGCCGTTGCGCCGCACGCTGGTCGTCAGAATGCCGTCGACCGAGACTTCGTTCTGGTAGGGCAGGCTCCCCGACAGCGAGAACTGCTGGCTGGACCGCTGCACTTCGGGAATCACCTGGATCGCCAGGATCGGCGAGGTGTTCTGCGTGCGGAAGGTGAACGGCAGTTCCTGCAGCTCGCGGTTCGAGGTCGCCGACGACACCGTCGGTGTCTCGGTGTTGATGATCGGCGCCACACTTTCCACCACCACCGCTTCGGTCAGTCCGCCAATCGCCAGGGTGGCGTTGATGCGCTTGGTCTCGCGGGCCTCGACCCGGAACGACGCCGACTCGAACTTGCGGAACCCCGCGAGTTCGACTTCGACCCGGTACAGGCCCTGGGTCAGGTTGAGGAACTCGTAGGTCCCATTCTCTTTCGATACGGCCACCCGGGCCACCGCCGTCTGCACTTCCGTCAGCGATACCGTGGCGCCCGGCACGACGCCGCCGGTGTTGTCGATGACCACGCCGACCACCGCGCCATAAGTCGACTGGGCCGACGCCGGCCCGGCGAACAACACCCCACAGGCCACTGCGGCCCACACGATTACACGAGTCACTGATCTACCCTCCCAGACATGAATCGACGTCAGGGCAGGTTAAGGACGAGCTGTGTCGCCGTGAATACGGTTGCACTACAAAGACGCAAAGACACACGGCCGCTACATGGCCGTCGTACCGTGAGCCATGGCCCGCGTCGCAATCGCCCTGCTCGCCTCGTTCCTGATCGGCTTCGGAGGTGCGCCGCAAACACCGGCGGACCAGGACACCTGGCGGCACGCGCCTGGCGATCGTGCCGAGGGTTCACAACCGCCGGCGATGCCCATGCCGGAGGATGCCGTGCTCGTCACGCTGCCCCACCGCGTGCTGGCGCCGAACACGCCCCTCTGGTACTGGCGGCAGTTGCCGGTCCCGGCCGGCAGCGCTCTGCTGGTTGATGCCGACGATGGAGCGCAGGTGTTCGTGGATGGTGCGCGGCTTGACCACCATCGCCGGTGGTTCCTGGTGCCCGACGCCCCGGCGCCGACCCGGCGGGTCGCGATCAGGGTGATGAACAACGCGATGCAGGGCGGACTGCGATCCGTTCAGGTGGTGCCGGCGGCATCGATCGCGCGCGATCGCCTGGATGTCCGAGCGGCGGCAGCGATCGCCCCGGTTGAATCGCCGGCATTTCAGTCGCGCATGCCGGCAGCGGGGCAACCCTGCCGTTTCACGGCCTGGGCCGACAGCCAGGGCGGCTGGGCGACGTTCAGCCGGTTGGCGGCCTTGATGGCCGCACGCGGGTCGCACTTCTCGGTCGGGGTCGGCGACCTGGTGAACGACGGCTCAGACCCCGCGGCGTGGCGCTCGTTCCTGGAAACGACCGCGCCGTTGGCAGCGCGGGTCCCGGTGGTGCCGGTCGCCGGCAATCACGACTACGACGGCTTCTACAACACGCTTCGCCCCCGGCACTATCTCGACCTGTTCCGGCCCGACGGCACCTCGTGGTTTGCGTGGTCGTGCGGCGGCACACGACTGGTCGCCATCGACGTCAACGCGGAGTTTCCCATTGGCGTGTCGCCGATGAGCAAGCAGCACGAATGGTTGATGGACGAGGTCCGGTCGCCGGCCTGGACCGGCGCCACGTGGCGCATTCTGCTCGTTCACCAGCCACCCTGGTCGCGGTCGTGGGCCGGCTACGATGGCGACGAAGCCGTGCGCGCCCTCGTCGAGCCGTTGGCCGCCAACCACCAGCTCGACCTCGTCATCGCCGGCCACAGCCACGCTTACGAACGACTGACGCGCGTGATCGGCGGGCGGCAACTGCACGTGCTGATCACGGGCGGGGCGGGGGGCGGACTCGAGACACCGGCCGAAGCAGCGCCGGGCACCGGGACGATTGTGCTGGAGCATCACTTTGCGGAACTGGCCGCGTCCGGCCAAAGCCTGACAGTGGAAGCGATCAACCTCGACGGCCGCACGATCGATCGGTGGCGGATCGCGCGCTGAGCTCGGCTGGAGTCCGCTTATAGTGGCACCATGAGGCCTGCCTTGCTGTTTATGATGGTGGCTGTGCTCGCGTGTGCTCCCACCGCCGCCCAGCGGCAACCGGCTCCCGTGCAGGGGTTCAAGGTGGTCGCGACCTACCCGCACGATCCCACGGCCTTCACGCAAGGCCTGGTGTTCGCGGATGGCCAGCTCTACGAGAGCACCGGGCTGAACGGCGAATCGTCGCTGCGGCGGGTGGAGATCACCACCGGCAAGGTGCTGCAGCAGATCAAGGTCCCCGAGGAGTTCTTCGCCGAGGGCCTGGCGCTGGTTGGCGATGAGCTGCTGCAGCTGACCTGGCAGCACCAGCGCGCGTTCGTCTACGACCGCAAGACCTTCGCGCAGAAGCGGACGTTTGCCTACAAGGGCGAGGGCTGGGGCATTGCCTACGACGCCGCCGGCGGGCTGGTGATGAGCAACGGCAGCGACACGCTGACCTTTCTCGATGCGAAGACGCAGGCCGCGACGCGGTCGATCCGCGTGCGCGATGCCGGGCGGCCGGTGTCGCAGTTGAACGAGCTGGAGTGGATTGACGGCGAGATCTGGGCCAACGTCTGGATGACCGACCGCATCGCCAGGATTTCGCCGGTCACCGGCGACGTCAAGGCGTGGCTCGATCTCTCGGCGTTGTGGCCGGCCAGCCAGCGCATGCCGCCGGCCGATGTGATGAACGGGATTGCCTACGACAAGGCGACGCGCCGGATCTTCGTGACCGGCAAGAAGTGGCCACGGCTCTACCAGATTGCGGTTCGCTGAGCCGGGAGATCAACGCCGTGTTGGCGCCGTTACCGGTCCATGCTATTGATAGGTAACCGGCGCCGTTGCGCCGGCGACCGGCAACACCGCAAAGAAGGAAGTCCGTGGTTACGAAGAAGACGCCTCGATCGCCCAAGTCCACTGCTACTCCGCCGCCCGCGCCAGAGACCACGCCAGCACGGAAGTCCAAGCCGCCCGCGGCCAAGGCCCGTCGCGTCGCCACCCCGCGCAAGCGCCCGGCGGCAGCCGCGCCTGAGACCGAGCTCGTGGCAGCCCCGGCCCTGGTGACCGACGAGGAAGTCCGGGTCCGCGCCTACTACCTCTCGCTCGAGTACCAAGGCAGTCACCGGAACGACGTTGATTTCTGGCTGCTGGCCGAGCGTGAGCTCCGGCCGGTGAAAGACTAAGCCGGGCGTTCCCGTTCGCGCTGCTGCCGGAACGGATCGACTAGAATTTCCGGTCATGCACAACCTGCTGCGATCGCTCGCCCTCATCCTGCTCGTCGTTGGAACCGCGGTCACGGCTGCGGCGCAGGGCACGCCGGTGCTGCCGCCGGTGCCGACGCCCACCGGCATCAAGCCCGGCAGCATTACCTGCGACGAGTGCCCGTACCCGTATCCCAGCAGCTACCTGGACATCCGGGTCTACAGCCAGGACGTGCGCATCTCTTACATGGATGTCGCGCCGCAGGGCGCCGCCAACGGGCACGCGGTGCTGCTGCTGCACGGCAACAACTTCGGCGGCTTCTACTTCAAGGCCATCATCGACGCGTTGACCCGCGAGGGCTTCCGCGTCGTGGTGCCCGACCAGATCGGCTACGGCCGATCGTCGAAGCCGGTGGTGCCGTATAACCTGTACAGCCAGGCGCGCAACACCTCGCTCATCCTGCAACACCTGAAGATCGAGAAAGCCATGGTGGTGGGGCACTCGATGGGCGGCATGCTGGCCGCCCGGCTGGCGACGCAGTATCCAAAGATGATCGAACGCGTGGTGATCTACAACCCGATCGGCCTGACCGATGGCCGCTTCACGCGGCCGATGCCCGAGATCGAAGCCTCGTATCAGCAGACGCTCAAGACCGACTACCAGCGGACGCGCAACAGCCTGAGCCGTTATGTCGCGCACAACCCCAAGGCCTGGAACGACGAGTTCGAGACCTACACGCGCATCCGCTACTCGTGGACGCTGAGCGCCGACTGGCCGCGCCTGGCCATGGTGCAGGCGTTGATCGGCCAGATGCTGTACTTCGACACGGTGGTCTATGACTGGGCGCACATCCAGGCGCCGACGCTGGCGTTCGGCGGCGCCGAGGACCTGCTGCTTGGTCCGGCCGCGACATTCCAGGAGCGCATGAACGTGCTGGCCAAGAGCGTGCCCAACGGCAACGGGCGCGTGCTGTTGATCCCCGGGCTCGGCCACGTGCCGCACCTCGAGGCGCCGGAAAAGGTGCTGCCGCCGCTCGTCGCCTACTTGAAGGAGGGCGTCAAGTGACTCCGATGTAGCGTCCGGCTTTAGCCGGACCGTGCCTATTTGAACCGCAAGGCGGTGGTGTTGGTGACCCGGTAGATCGGGTAGGTCTCGCCGGCCGCCAGTCCCTCTTCGATGACGTTCCACGTCACGAACCCGTCATCGCTTTCGGGTTCGAGCAGGTAGAACGCCAGCCGCGCCAGCGGCTGATTCGCCGGCACGAACAGGGCGCCGGGCGACACCGAGAGCTGCGCGGTTTCGAAGGTGCCTTTCAGCCGGGCTTCGCGGCGGCCCTGGAACACACGCTCGGCCCGGGTGTAGTCCGCAATCGTGAAGCGCTCGACCGAGACCTGCGCCGGTGCTGTGACCTCCTCGACGCTCAGGCCGTGGAAGCGGAGACGCTCGACCGCGGCGGCCAGGCGCGGATTGGTGGGAATCAACCAGCCCTTCGGCATGGCCACCGTTCGCGTGGCCGCGAAGATGCCGTAGTCCTTCATGGCCACCGGCACCGCCATGTCGGTCATGGCCAGCATCTCCTTGCCCGATCGCGGGTTCAGCACCTTCCTGACGTCGCCGACGAAGATACCGACGGTTTCGGGCAGCGCGCGGATCTGGAACTCGACGCCAAGCGCCACCGGCTTGGCCGTCGGCGGCGCCGTGAACTGGCGATCCGCCTGCGCGGTCAACTGCATGATCTGTTTGGCGTTGGCGGCCGCGGACTTCCAGATCTCGTGGACGAAGTCTTCGGTCACGTCGACGCGGCCCTTGAAGTCGAGATAGCTGTAGGCCTCGGACAGGATGGCGATGCGGTTGCGCAGGCCGGCGTAGTTGTTGCCGAAGCGCGGGCGGTGGTCGAAGGTGCGCCAGGTGACGTTGCCCGGATTGGCGGGATCGACGCGCGAGCTTTCACGCCCGCCGCCGTTCTCGGGGGCGAAGTTGCCGTAGTAGTAGGTGCGCCAGTTGTGCTGCTTCAGCATCGCCTCGCGAATGGGCGCCAGCATGCGCTCGCGGGTGAACGCGATCAGCCGGGCATCGGCGTTCGGGTTCAGGATGGGCGAATAGGTCAGGTGGTTGGCGTGATACGAGCCGTTGGTGGTGTGCAGGTCGACCAGCACGTGCGGGTCCCACTTGTTCATCAGGCCGACCAGCGCCCGCGCCTCGAGCGAGTCGAGCTTCATGTAGTCGCGGTTGAGGTCGAGGCCCTTGCTGTTCTCGCGCGTGCCGACGCCGGCCACCGGGCCGTACTGCGCCGTGCGGTTCTGGACGCTGACCTTCTCGTTGCCGTCGGCGTTGTAGTTGGGCGCAATCAGGATCACGAGCTGCTTCGCCAGCGGCCGCAGGTCGCCCGAGGTGAGCCGGCGCGCCAGCACCAGCACCGCTTCTTTGCCCTCGACTTCGCCGGAGTGGATGTTGGCCTGCACGAACACCAGCGGCCGGCCCAGCTTGCGCGCCGCCGCCGGGGTCGTGACCTTCGGCTCGGAGATCACCAGCAGCGGCAGGTCGCGACCCTCTTCGGTCTTGCCGAACGACTCGGTGTGAACCAGCGGGCTGGCCGCCAGCCCCTTGATGACACGCTCGATGTCGGCGTAGCTGCTGGTCTCTTCGTAGTTGGAGATCTCCGCCCGCGAGCGGAGGTCGGGCTGCTGGGCGGAGCCGATGGAGACGGCACACATGATGACGGCAATCGCAACGGGGGTGGCACGCATGATGGGCGAATTATAGCCGGGAGTCGGGAGTCTCGGCGGTGGAGGCAACCCTTTAGGGTTGCCTCCACCGGGGTGCTACTGCTGCGCCGTCGTCGCTGACGCGGGTTTCAGGTACTTGTCGAACCAGTTGGCGTAGCGCTGCAGGCGATCCCGCTCGTAACTCGGGATGGTCAGGCCGTGGAACTGGCCCGGGTAGATCACCAGTTGCGTGTCGACGCCCAGGCTCTTCAGCGCCTGGTACATCTGCTCGCCGCCGGCAATCGGCACGTTGAAGTCCTTCTCGCCGCCCATGAACAGCGTCGGCGTCTTGATCTTGTCGGCGTTGAAGAAGGGGTAGGACACCTTCATCCACTTGTCCTTCGCCTTCCACGGCGGCCCCATCTCCTGGTCGTACTGAATGATGTATTGGTCCAGGCCGTACATCGTGAACTGCATGGAGCTGCCGGCGCCGCTGACCGCGGCCTTGAACCGCTGGTCGGTGGCGATGGTGTAGTTGGTCGAGATGCCGCCGTAGCTCCAGCCGCCAATGCCGAGGCGCTCGGGGTCGGCAATGCCCTGCCTCACCGCCTCGTCCACGGCGCCGAGCAGGTCGACCACCTCGAGGTTGCCCCAGTCGCCGTGAATGGCCTTCTGCCAGCCGTTGCCGCGGCCGGCGCTGCCGCGATAGTTGATCGCCAGCACGACGTAACCGTTGGCGGCGAGGAACTCGCGGTCGAAGCTGAAGGCGTGCTGGTCCTGCCCATTCGGCCCGCCGTGCACGATCAGCAGGGTCGGATACTTCGTGCCGGCCTTGAAGCCAGCAGGCTTGACGATCAGGCCGTTGACGACGGTGCCGTCCTTGCTCTTCGAGGTGAAGTCCTCGGTCGTGGCCAGCTGCAGCTCGGCGGCCAGCGGATCGTTGTGCTTCGTCAACTGGCGCAGGTCCGCGCCCTCGAGCGCATACACCTCGGTGAACTGCGTCGGCGACGTCGCCAGCACCGCGAAGTGGCCATCCTTGCCGGGGCTCGGCGCGCTGATCACGCGGCGGCCGTTCGACTTGCGCTGCGCCGTGCCGTTCGGGTTCTCGGCGGGGACGGTGGCGACGTGATTGGTGCGATCGTCCTGCAGCAGGAACGACAGGTTCTGCCCGTCGGCCGACCACGCCACGTTCGACACCGCGCGGTCGAGCGTCGGCATGTAGACGGGCGGGTTGGCCGCCGGTCCGGCCGACGCCGGCGGATCGGCCGGCACGACGATCAGCTTGTTCATGCCGTAAGCGGTGTTCTGATCGTTGTCGCCCATGAGCACGGCAATGCGGCTGCCATCGGGACTCCACGCCGGGCGCCCGCCTTCGCCGGCCGGCGTCTTCGTCAACGGCTTCGGCGTGCCGAACGGCGTGGCATCGACCACCCACAGGTCCTCGTTCGAGGTGCGATCGGGATCCGCGGCGCCGCGCTTGCTGAGGAACGCAATCCGCTTGCCGTCGGGCGACCACGACGGGCTGGTGTCATCGGTGTTGCCCTTGGTGATCACGGTCGCCTGTTTGGTGGCGACGTCGAAGATGGCGATGTGGCTGTAGAGGTCCTTCAGGTAGCCGGCGCGGTCCTGCTTGAAGTGATAGCGATCGATCACGATCGGCGGCGCGGTCTTGCGCTTCCAGCCGTCCATCTTCTCGGGCTCGTCCGCCGGATCTTGGTCGCGGGCGACAAACGCAATCCGCGTGCTGTCGGGCGACCACTGGATGTCGGAGACGCCGCCCTTGACGTCGCTCACCCGCTGCGCTTCGCCGCCGGCGCGGCTGAGCAGCCAGATCTGGCCGCCCTTCTTCTTCTCTTCCTCGGTGCCGCGCGAGGCGACAAACGCGAGGTACTTGTTGTCGGGACTCCAGCGCGGCGACGACTCGCTGTCGGGCGACGAGGTCAACTGCAACTGCTCGCTGCCGTCCCACTTCACCCTCCAGATGTCGGTGTTGCGCTTGTCCTTCTCGGCGTCGATGGTGGTCACCGTGTAGGCCACCCACACGCCATCGGGCGACCGCTGGGGATCGCCGACGCCGATGATCTTCGAGTGATCGTCGAGGGTAAGGGCGCGCCGGCCCTGCGCCGCCGGCGTCAGCGCCGTCGCCAGGGCCAGGATCAGGGTCAGGCCGAGGGTGTGTTTCGCCATCCGGTGACTATAACCCCGGCTCGTCCGGTGCCGCGAGACACGTTCCATTTTTTGCGGGCCAGATGGAGTATCCTCTCGGCCAACAAGCTGAGCCGGCCGGCGGTCTGCAGCCGCCGGTCGCGCGTAGTTCAGCCTGGAGGGGCGGCATTCCGCGGCCCCTCAGCGTCCCGGGAGGATACATGCGCGTTTCTCGTTTTCTGACAGCGGCCGGACTGGCCCTGGCACTGGCCATCACCATGTCGGTGAGCCCGTTCGCCCAGGCCAAGACGGATGAGGACTACGACAAGCTGATGAAGGCAGTGGGAGCAGCCAACGGCGCCATGCGCGGCGCCGCCAAGGAGCAGAACGCCGCCGGCGTGTCGGCCGAAGCCGCCAAGATGGTGGCCCTGTTCAAGGACGCACAGGCGTTCTGGACGGCGCGCAACAACGCCGAGGCCGCCGAATGGGCGGGCGCGGCCATGAAACACGCCGATGCCGTGGCGAAGGCCGGCGACATGGGCGCGGCGATGGGCGCCATGAAGCAGCTCGGTGGCGCGTGCCAGACCTGCCACGCGAAATACCGCGACAAGGACGCCAACGGCTTCATCATCAAGAAGGGCTAAGGCTTGACGACGGCGGTGGCCGCGATGGCGGCGCCGCCGTCGGTCGTCAGGGTAACGTCGATCGACTCGCCCGCCTTCAACTCGCGCTTCAAGTCCGACAGGCGCAGGAACATCCCACCCGCTTTCAGCTCCAACGACCCGTACGCCGCCACGGTGAGGTTGTCGACCGGCTTGTCGCCGGAGAGCAGCTCGACCTTCCCTGCCGCATCGCTGGTCGCCGACATCACGTACACGTCGTACATCGTCGGGTTGTTGACCGTCAGGTAGACCGAGGCGGTCGCACCCGACACGACCACGGTCGCGTCGGTCGCCGCCGGCGCGGTTTGCACCGTCAACAGGATGGCCGCGATCAGTCCGGCGATCATTTCGGCAGCCCCTGCGGCATGTCGGCAACGACGTAGATCATGGCGGCAATGGCGGCCGACGCCTTCGACACTTCGGCGGGATCGATGCGGTCCACGGTGTCGGCGGGCGTGTGGTGAATGGTGAAGTACTTCGTCGAGTCGCCCGAGTACGCCATCATCGGCACCTTGCCGAGCGTCGAGATGGGGCCGATGTCGGCGCCGCCGCCGCCATCGCCAATATCCTGCAGGCCGAGCGGCGCCAGCAGGGTGCCGATGTCGTTCACCAACTGGCGCGCGGCCGGCGAGCCGGTGAAGCCCAGCCGGGCCGGAGCGAACACACCGGAGTCTGACTCGAACGCCATGATGTGATTGGCGGCGTCCCTGGCGTGCTGATCGCGGTAGCCGTTACCGCCGCGCATGCCGTTCTCTTCATTCGTGAACAACACCACGCGCACCGTTCGCTTCGGGCGGATATTCAGCTTCTTCATCAGCCGCGCCGCTTCCCACCCCACGACACAGCCAACTGCATCATCCGACGCGCCGGTGCCCGGGTCCCACGAGTCGAAGTGGCAGCCGACCAGGACAATCTCCTCCGGCTTCTCGCTGCCGCGAATCTCGCCGACGACGTTGAACGACTCGACGTCGGGTTCGAAGCGCGCCTCCATCTTGATGCGGACGCGCACCTTGATGCCGCGGTTGGCCAGGCGCTGGATGCGCAGCGAGTCTTCCACGGTAATGGCGGCGGTCGGGATCTTCGCCACCGTGTCGTCGCCGTAGTTCATGCCGCCGGTGTGCGGCGTGCGCAGGCCGACGGGGCCGACCGATCGCACCAGCGCCGCCACGGCGCCGTGCTGCGCCGCCATGCGGGCACCGCCGGCGCGATAGGCGACGGTCTCGCCGTAATTGGTGTACGGCACGTTGAACAACACGATCTTGCCCTTGGCCTCGGCCGCGCGGCGGGTCAGTTCGTCGTTGCTGCCGACGACCAGCACTTCGGCCTCGATCCCGCCCGCTGGCGTCGCGATGCTGCCGCCCAGGCCAAGCATCGGGATGACGTGGTGAGGCGGATTGGTGATCTCGACGCTCTCGGCGCCGCGCACCCATTTCGGCACCATCACCCGTTCGGTATGGACGTTCTCGAGGCCGTCCTTCTTCATGGTCTCGACCGCCCAGGCGATGGCGCGATTCAGGTTGTCGGACCCGCTGAGGCGCTGGCCGTAGGTGTCGGTGAGCTCAGCCACGCGGTCCCAACCGAACTGATCGGCGGTCGCTGCCTTGATTAGCTTGTCGGCATTCTCGCGATAGGGGTCGAGCCAGGCGGGCCGGCTCTGGGCCGACGGAGACAGGGACAGCAGGCTGACGAGCAGCCCGAGAGCAACCATAGGTGAGCGCATGGCGTTGATTATAGGAGCCTCGCGAGCATTGCGCACTCAACCCGGCTCGTCTCCGGATGTAACGGTCTTGGCCCGGGTATAGGTGCTATAAGTTCCGGTTATCGCAGTCCGTCCTTGGTGCCGTCCCCTCGGGTTCAGGAACGAGAAGGCGACAAGGAGTGTGTATGAATTGGAAGACGCGTGGTGTGGTGTGGCTGACATCTCTGGCGCTGGCCGTGGCACTCGCAGGTCCGGCAGAGGCGCAGCAACAGACGGGTGCAATTACGGGGCGGGCGACGGACACCAGTGGAGGGGCACTGCCTGGCGCCACCGTCTCGATTACCAGTCCCAACATGATCGGCGGCGCGCGGACCGCGGTGACCGATGAACAAGGCGTGTACCGCTTCACGCTGCTGACCGGCGGCGAGTACAAGATCACGTTCGTGCTGCCCGGCTTCTCGACGCTGAACATCGAGGGCGTCAACCTCAACGCCGGCGCGACGGCGACGGTCAACGGCAAGATGGACGTGGCGGCGCTGCAAGAGAGCGTGACCGTGACCAGCCAGTCGCCGACGATCGATCTCGAGTCGGCCAACGTCGCGGTCAACTGGGACCAGCAGAAGCTCGACGACCTGCCATCGAGTCGCAGCCTGACCAGCCTGGTGTCGATGATCCCAGGTCTCTACGCCACGTCGAGGGACGTCGGCGGCTCGAGCTTCGGCACCGGTTCCGGTCCGGCGGCGCGCACGTTCGGCCGCGCCGGCGGCGGCGTGGTCAGCTACGACGGCATGATCTGGGACCAGACCTACGGCGACTTCGGCACCTACGAGGAAGCGCAGATCACGACGGCGGCCAAGGGCGCCGACGCCATGAACCCGGGCGTGACCATGAACCTCGTGGTCAAGTCGGGCAGCAACACGTTCAAGGGCCTCGGCTCGGCCAACTACCAGTCGGGCGACTTCCAGGGCGACAACGTGTCGTCGGAACTGCTGGCGAAGGGCTACGCGCCCGGCGTCAACAAGTTCACCAGCCAGAAGGACTACTACGGCGAGGTCGGCGGGCCGCTCCTGCGCGACCGGCTGTGGTTCTATGCCAGCCACCGCGACGCCTCGTCCGGCCAGTTGATCCCCGGCTTCGTCAGCCTGGCCGATCGCGAGCAGGTCGAGTTCTACACCAAGCTGCAGGACCCGACCCTGAAGCTGACCTACCAGATGACCAAGAACAACAAGTTCGAGGGCATGTTCCAGGTCGGCCGCAAGTGGCAGCCCTACCGCACGGCGAGCCGCTTCGTGCCGCTCGAATCAACCCAGAACCAGGACTCGTGGTCGCTGATCGGGCCGTCGTTCAAGTGGCTGTCGATCCTGTCGTCGCGCGCCACCTTCGACGCCAGCCTGCAGCGCGGCGGCTACTGGTGGCCCGACGTGCCATGGACGACCGACGTGCGCAAGAGCGACCTGGCGACGACGGCGGTGCGCGGCGCGTTTCTCGAGACCGACCGGGCGCCGCGGCGCTGGCAGTACGGCGCGACGTTCGCGTATTTCGCCAACCTCGGCGGCCGCAACCACGAGCTGAAGACCGGCTACCTCGGCTGGCGTAACCTCGCGGACACCGAAAACATCGGCTACCCGAACCAGCAGCTGTACCGTTATCGCAGCGTCACCGGCGACCCGGGCTGCAACGAAGCCGCCAACTACGATGGCTGCTTCACCCGCCCCGACTCGGTGCTGGTCTACGACTACCCGAACACCACGGGCTCGGGCGAGTGGTACAACTCGCTGTATTTCAACGACAAGATCACGCTGAGCCGCAAGCTGACGCTGAACGTCGGCGTGCGCTTCGACCGCTACTCGAGCTTCCTGCCCGAGCAGGGCAACCCGGGCACCGGCCCGTTTGCCACGACCAACATCTTTGCCGCCAAGGGCGAAGAGAACTTCCCGATCTACCAGACGCTGGTGCCGCGCATTTCAGCTGTCTATGACCTGACCGGAGAGGGCCGCGTCGCCCTGCGTGCCAGCTACGGCCGCTACGTCGGCGGCAGCTCGGGCGCCAATGCCAACCCCGGACCGGGGGCGGCCGACCTGAACCCGAACGCGATCATCACGCGGACCTACTCGAACTGGGACGGCACCATTCCGTATGTGCCGAACCCGGCCAACCTGACGTCGACGTCCGGCGGCGGCACGAACCGTTCGATCGATCTCGACCTCAAGGGGCCGTACGTCGACGAATACACCGGCGGCCTCGACCTCGGCCTGAGCCGCGTGCTGACGGTGCAGTTCAACTACGTACACAAGCGCGACGGCAACGCCAACTACGCGATCAACGAGGCGCTGCCGTTCGACGCCTACACCGTGGCCACCACCCGGGTCGACCCCGGCCCCGACAACCGGACCGGCACCGCCGACGACCAGCCGCTGATCGTCTACTCGGTGCCGCGCAGCTACCCGACGTTCGGGCAGAACATCGAGCGCCGGGTGCAAACCGTTGGCGACAACCGCTACCACGCCTTTGGCGTGACGCTGAACAAGCAGTTGTCGAACAACTACACGTTCCTGCTGTCGTACGATGCCGACTATCGCGACCTCAAGGACAACACGCCGCGCAACCCGAACGAGGCGCTGTACGGCACCGGCACCGTAACCGGCAACAACTACGGCGTGCAGAACTTCCAGAAGGCGGCGGCGTCGTGGAACCAGGCGTTGCGCGTCAGCGGCAGCTACAACCTGCCCTGGGGCATCATGTTCTCGACCTCGCTGATGGCGCAGAGCGGCGACTACTTCTTCCGCGAAGTACAGGTCCGCGACGCCAACAACGTGTCGGTGACCATCCGCGTCGACCCGCAGGCGGGCCGCTACGAGTGGACGAAGATCTGGGACAACCGCATCTCGAAGCGGTTCAAGACCTGGGGCAACCAGTCGATCGAAGGGACGTTCGATCTGTTCAACACGTTGAACACCAACACCATCACCAACCAGACCAACCGCGTCGGTTCGACCTACCTGCAGCCGACCGCAATCATCGCCGCGCGCGTGTTCAAGCTCGGCGTGAAGTACCGGTTCTAGGAGAGAAGATCAGGAGTTAGGGGAGATCAGGAGAACAGGAGCACCGGCCGCGCCTCACGGGGGCGCGGCCGGTGTTCTCGTTAGAAGCCCACCGTGTAGACCAGCTTGAAGCTGCGTCCCGCTTCCGGCAGCAGGTTCTTCAAGTAGTTCAGGTGATTGCGATACAGCTTGTCGGTGGCGTTGTCGAGACGCGCGGTCACCGTGTGGAGCACGCCGGCGCGGCTGAATGAATACGAACCGAAGAAGCGCGCGGTGGCGTAGCCGTCGGTTGGGGTCTCGTCACCGTAGACCCTGGTCTGATCCGACACTGCCGTCAGGCTGCCACCAAGCTGGAACGCGTTCTTCTGGTACTTCAAGCCGGTGGTCAGGCGGTACGGCGGAATGCGCGGCAGCGGCTCGCCGGTGTCGGCCAGCTCGCCGTTCACCCAGTCGAAGGTCGATTCCAGCGTCACCAGGGTCGTCAGCTTGACGTCGAGGTGGGCCTCCACGCCCATCAGCACGCTGTCGCGGCCGACGAACTCCACGAACGGAAAGTCGCCGTGATCGTGGCCGCCGCCCTCTTCCTCTTCCTCCACCACGCCAAACCGTTCGTCGAGCTCCTCTTCCCGCGCCTCGAACTCCTCGTCGCTGACCGGGTTGCGGAACACGTAGTTCTTGATGTCGTTGCGGAAGAACGTCAGCTCGGCCTCGAAGCGATCCGAGCGGCCGCGCAGCGACACGTCGAAGCCCAGGCCCTGCTCGGCTTCGAGGTCGGGATTGCCGATCTCGAACGACAGGTTGCCGGGATGCGGGCCGAAGAAATACAGCTCTTCGAGAGCCGGCGGGCGGGCGGCGCGCGCCAGGCTGGCGGCAATCACGAAGTTGTCGTTGGCGGCCTCGGGCTGGATCAGCAGGCCGAGCGAGCCCGACCACTCCGTGAAGTCACGGGCCGGCAGAAGGGTCAGCGGCTCGTACTGCGCGCGATCGACCCGGCCGCCGAACTGCAGCGTGGCGTGCGACCACTTGACCTCTTCATAGAGGAACGCCGCCAGGCTGCGCTGGTCGATCGGCGGCGACAGCGCCTCGGCGCCGGCGGCCTTGAACTGGCGATCGAGGAACCAACCGCCGACGCTGCCCACCACGCGCCCGGTGGGCCGATGCGACAGCAGCAGCTCGCCCTCGACCGAGTCGTTGTTGAACGTGGTTCCGACCTCGTCGCCCTCCATCTCGGAGTGCTCGTAGCGGCGCACACCCAGCGTCGCGCGGTACGACTGCAGCCAGCCGCTCCGCTCGGACGACCCGGCGCGCACGCTGAAGGCATGGCGTTTCGGCGTGAGGCTGATCGTGCCCTCCTCCACCACCGGGATGCCGTACTCGGTATCGTCGTAGCCGTAACTGGCGCCGACGTACGACTTCTCGCCGGTCCACGCCGCGCCGACCTGGCCCATGGCCATGCGCGAATCGGAGTTGGCAACGGTGCCTTCGGGGGTGGAGATGTCGCCCGATCGCCGGGTGGCGCCACCGAAATGAAACGCGAAGTTGCCGTTGCCCACGTGCACGTCGCCGGCCGCGCCGCCCTGGCTGCCGTTGCTGCCGAAATCCATCGTGAAGTTGCCCGCGGGCTTGGTCGTCTTCTCCGTTGGGATCTGATCGGTGATCACGTTGACGAGGCCGCCAATCGCGTTGGCGCCGTACAACAACGTGGCCGGTCCGCGCACCACCTCGATCTTCTTCGCGGCCGCCGGGTTGATGGGCACGCCGTGATCGCCAGACTGGCTCGACAGGTCGCCCATGCGCTGGCCGTCTTCGAGCACGACGACCCGGTCGCCGTCGAGGCCGCGAATCACCGGCCGTGCCGGACCGGGGCCCAGTGAGCGCATGGCCACGCCAGGCGCCTCCGACAGGGTGGCGCCGATGGTTGACTCGAGTTGCTTGGCCAGGTCCTGCCCGGCCAGCACCGAGGTCGGCTGATACGACTCGAACTGGGGCCTGGCATTGGGACTGACCGAAAGGACTTCGGCAAAGTGCAGGTCGAACTCGACCGCCAGGTTCAGCGTCGCCGGCGTGGTACCGACGGTAATCTCGGTACGGCGAGTGCTATAACCCTCGGCCCTGACGCCCACGTGATAGCTTCCCGGCGGCACGCCCTCGAACACGTAATTGCCGTCGTCGTCGGCGCGCACCTCGCGCCGCAATTCGTCGATCACGACCAGGGCCCCGCCCATGGGCAGGTTGGTTTCGCCTTGCGTGATCCTTCCCCTCAGTGAGGTCACCGCCTGGGCCGCCACTGGGGACGGCAAGGTGGCAAGCAGTGAGCAGGCAACAATCAGCAGAACAACAGCGTGGCGGAACATATGGCTCCAGCGTATCGGCAGTAGTCCGCGGGCGCGAACGGTAGCCGGTCGCCTGCCAGCCGGCCCCAACGAACGGTCGTTTTAGGCCAATGAATGGACCTGGGTACCGGCCCCTCCCCGGGCTGGCCACGGCACTTGACGGGGTGCGGACGACGATGGCATCGTCGTCGCAGGAGTCGGGCCAGACCCGCGAGTCTGATGCCAATGGCGACCATTGTGGATGAACGAGACACCGCATTGCTGAACGCGGCGACTGAACGGTTTGAACTGCGCCTCGCCGAGGAGTGCGGGCGGGTGCGAACCGATTTTCGAGCCGAGATGCGGGGCTTGCGTTCGGAGCTGCGCGCCGACATGCGCGACCTGCGCACTGAACTGCACGCCGACTTCAAGGTCGAGGTCGCCAACACCCGCGCCGACCTGTTGAAGTGGTCGTTCCTCTTCTGGATCGGCCAGGTGGCAGCGATCAGCGGCCTGGTGACGTTGCTGCGGTAGCGCGGCGAACTACCCGACGGTCGCGCTGGTGCTGCCGGCGTAGTGCCCCGCGTGTGTGCCACGACCGAGAAGGACCGGCGTATGATCCGGCGATGACCTCTTCTCTTACTGGCCGCTTGCTGTCCCGGCTGGCATTGCTGGGCGGCATCGTGGTGCTGGCATCGGGTGCAATGGGCGCCCAGGCGCCGCCGGCCGCCTATCAGCAACTGCTCGGCCTGTTCGGCGAGTGGCGCACCTTCGAAGAGCCGCCCCGGTCGAGTGACGGGGTTCCCGACTACTCACCCGCCACCAACGCCCGCCGGCTCGAAGAGCTTGGCCGGCTGCAGTCGCGGCTCCAGGCGATCGATCAGTCAGGCTGGTCGATTGCTCAACAGGTCGATCATCACCTGGTGCGGGCCGAGATGAACGGGCTGGAGTATCACCTGCGCGTGCTGCAGCCGTTTGCGCGCGATCCCGCGTACTACGCCTCGGTAATCACGGGCGAGAGCGACACGCCGGCCAAAGAGGGGCCGGTGATCCACGGCGCGATCAAGCTGTACGACTACCCGATTTGGCCACGCACCGGACTCGACCTGGTCCAGCCGCTCTCGGCCGCCCAGTCGGCAGAACTGGCGGCGAAGCTGCGGACGGTCGCACCGCTGCTGGCCGCGGCTCGCCAGAACCTCGCTGCGGCCAATGCCAAAGACCTGTGGGTTGGCGGCGTTCGGGCATTCGAAGAGCAAAGCGAGGCGCTACGCACGCTGGCCATGCGCGTGCCCGCGAGCGAGGGGGCGTTGTCCGGCGCCGCGGAGGCGGCGCGGACCGCCACCGATAACTTCGCCGACTGGTTGCGAGGCGAAGCGCCGAAGAAGACGGGGCCGTCAGGAATCGGCAAGGAGCAGTACACCTGGTACTTGCGCAATGTGCTGCTGGTGCCGCTGTCGTGGGATGAAGAGGTCACCATCCTGCGCCGCGAACTGGCACGCGGCCACGCCTCGCTGCGGCTCGAAGAGAACCGCAACCGCCAATTGCCGCCGCTGCCGGTGGCTGACACGCCGGCCGAGTATGCCGCCCTTCAGGAGCGGGCCATTTCCCGCTACTTGAAGTGGATGGCCGACAACCGCATCCTGACCATGGAGCCGTGGATGGAGCGGGCGCTGCGGGAGCGGACCGCCCCATTTGCGCCGGAGGCGTCGCGCAATTTCTTCATGCAGGCCACCCAGCGCGACCCGATCCCGCTTTGGACCCATCTGTACCACTGGTGGGACAACATGCGCATCCGGGTGGCGCCACACGCCAACCCAATTCGCCGGCAGGCGTTGCTCTACAACGTGTGGATGAGCCGGGCCGAGGGCATGGCGACGGCGATGGAAGAGTGGATGATGCATGCGGGGCTCTACGACGACTCGCCGCGGTCGCGCGAGATTGTCTGGATCATGCTGATCACCCGCGCCGCCCGCGGCCTGGGCAATCTCTACGCGCACGCCAACGACCTGACGATGGCGCAGGCGGCCGACATTCACGTCAACTGGACGCCGCGCGGCTGGATGCGGCGCGATCCGCTGCTGGGCTTCGAGCAGCACCTCTATTTGCGCCAGCCGGGCTACGGCGCCAGCTACATCACCGGCGGCCGCCTGATGGAAGAGGTGATTGCCGAGCGGGCGCGACAGCTCGGCGATGCCTTCACGCTGCAGCGCGTGATGGACGAGATCAACGGCGCGGGGATGATTCCGCCGTCGTTGATCTACTGGGAAGTAACCGGCGACGACCGCATGGTGCGGGAGTTGCGGGCGGGCCGGCCGCTGCCGCCCCGGTGAGGCTCAGGCGCTGAGCAGCGCCTCGAGCAAGGGATGCCGGCGCGGAGCGAACGGATTGGTCACCGTCACGCCGCGCCAGGTAAATCCATCCTGGAGATCTTCGGAGAGCAACAACCGGCACCGCGCATCGGCGGCGGCCGAGAGCATCACGGCATCCCAGAGACTCAATTGGTGTGCGTCGGCAAGGTCGGTGGCCGCGAGCAGCACATCGTTCGACGTCTCGATCAGTGGAAAGGCGTCGCCCCAGCTGAGCACAGCGGCGGCGGCGTCGGCGCGAGGCTTGCGGGCCTTGCGGACGAGAACGGTGAACAACTCACCGAGCGCCTGCACCGGCACCAGCGTCGACTCCGGAGGGAGCGCTTGCATCAGCGCGATTGCTTCGTCGCGGCGCTGCGAGCCGTTGACCCCTTCGGCGTAAGCGAGAACGTTGGTGTCGACGGCGACGTTCAACGCTCCTCCTCGTACAGTTCATCGCGAGTCCAGCGGCCGGCATCGGCGACAGGCGCGGCGGCCAACCGCTCGAACAGCGTCTTTCTGGCCGACTGCGCCAACCCGGCGCCGGCGGCCACGGGCGAAATACGAGCGACGGGCCGGCCGTGAGAGGTCACGACAAACGTCGCCCCGCCACGCACCTTGCGGAGCAGCGCGGAAAAATCCCGGTTGGCAGTGGCGGCTGAAATCGACGTGCCCATGTGACTCCTCAACAGTAGTAGTGATTTTACCTACTTTAATCACGGAAGACAAGCCAAGCCGCTCCTGCGGCTGCGACGTGGTCTCACCTTTGGCGATTTGCGGCCTGATCCGGCATAGTCTCGGGATTGACGCCCTTTCTTCTTGCGACACTGCTGGCTGCCGGCCAGGCAAGCACCCAGCCAACGACCATCCCTGAAATGTGGGGCGCCTGGTGCGCGCGGTGTCATGCCGAAGACGGCAGCGGCAAGGTCAATGAGCCGACCATCACGGTCGAGCCGATGGACTTCACCGACTGCAAGGTGACCTCGCCCGAACCTGACGCCGACTGGGAACGAGCCATCGCAAAGGGGGGGCCCGGGGTCGGCCTGTCACCGGAAATGCCGGCCTTCGAAGACTCGCTGACCGCCGAACAGATCTCGGGATTCGTCTCGCACATGCGTGGCTTCTGCAAGGAGCCTGGCTGGCCCAGCGGCAACAACAACTTTCCGCGGCCGATCAAGACCGAGAAGGCGTTCCCGGAGAACGAGTTCCTGATCCTGCCGGCCATCAGCCACGAAAGCGAGCCTGGTTCGGCCGCGGCCACCGATGTCGGGTTGAAGGTGGTCTACGAGCGGCGCATCGGACGGCGGGCAATGTATGAGATCGGCGTCCCGTTCTACAACTGGGATTTCCAGACCTCGCGCGATTCGGAGATCGGTGACGTGGCGGTGTCGCTCAAGTACGCCGTCTACGCCAGCGCCACGACACCACGCATCCTGTCGTTCGGCCTCGAGGCGACGCTGCCCACCGGCCAGGAATACAAGGGCTTCGGCAAGGGCACGGTGGTGTTCGAACCGTACGTCGCGGCCGGCACCATGCTGGGCGACTGGTACGTGCAGACCAGCGGCAAGGTGGAGTTGCCGGTCGACACACTGGTCGATCGCGCGTACCTCTACAACCTGTATGTCGGACGCGACACCAGCGCCGCGCCGAATACCTGGACGTTAGGTGTGGAACTGAACGGCGAGAACCGCGAACTGAGTGTCACGCCACAGGTTCGCAAGGGACTGACCGGCACGGGCGCGCTGGCCGCATCGATCGGCGTCTCGATTCCAGTCAAATATCGCGGCGAGAGGGTGGTTTCATGGGTCGGTTACTTACTGTGGGAATTCCTGGAACCCTTGCGCGCCGCGAAGTAGGTGCTCGAGTGCTCGGGTGCCTGGGTGCCGTGGTACTGGGTGCTCAAGTGCTGAGTGCCCAGGCCGGTAGCGTGACCGGCACGATCACGACGAACGCCAAGGGACTGCCCCCTGTCCGCGTCACCATCGATCAGAAGGTGTGTGGCAACGAGCTGCCCGACGCGGCGATTGTCGTCGACGCCCAGGGCCGGCTGGCCAACGCCGTCGTCGTGCTGACGGGAGTCAAGCGTGCCGCTGCCGCGGAAACGACGGTGACCAACGAAAAATGCGCGTTCGTGCCGCGCGTGCAACTGCTCCGGCCGAATGCCAACGTCAAGACCACCAGCAAGGATCCGGTGCTGCACACCACCAATGCGCAGAGCGAGAACGGCCGCACGCTGTTCAACGTCGCGCTGCCCATTCCGGGCATCACCATCACCAAGCCAATCGGCCCGGCCGGCAACGTTCGCCTGAGCTGCAACACGCATCCGTGGATGCGCGGCTGGGTGATCGTGACCGACGATGCCGCGGCGATTACGGGGGCAGACGGGCGGTTCACGATCGACAACGTGCCGCCGGGGACCTATGAACTGCGGGTGTGGCACGAATCGCTGAAGAGCGCGCCGCAGAAGATCACGGTAACGGCCGGCAAGCCGGCCGATGTCAGCGTGCAAATGAAGTAGCGCCAGGCAACCCTAAAGGGTTGCCTCCACCGATGTTCCCCAGGCAACCTCAAAAGGGTGGCCTCCACCGATTGCGTCGTGCCAGAAGGGCGGCACTTTAGTGCCGCCGGATCTACCGAATAGCCAACAGCGCCTCGTCCGTGCGCCAATACCACGTGCCGTCGACCAGCGCCGGCGAGGCCAGCGTGCGTGCGCCGAGTTCGTTCACGTGCAGCAGGTTGGCCTTGCGGCCGGCCTGCACCACGAACGTCTGGCCATCGTCATTCGTGAAGTAAATCTTGCCATTCACATGGACCGGCGACGCCGAGAAGCCCTCGCGCTGGGCGACGCCGAGCCGGTTCTGGTAGACAAGCGTGCCGGTGGCCGCCTCGTAGACAGTCAGGATGCTCTGCATGTCGTTGATCAGATACAGCAAGTCGTCAACGACGATGCCCGACGGCACGAAGGGCGAGCCCTTGGGCGAGTGCCACGCCACGTGCGTCGCGGTGACATCACCGCTGCCACCCGGCCTGATCGCCATCGTTGGGCCCGCCCGGCCCGATGACGCGAACACCAGTCCATGACCGACCACCGGCGTCGGAATGACCTCGAAGGTCATGCCACGCACCGTCCACAGTTCCTTGCCTGAGTCAGGATCGTAGGCCGCCACGCGCCGCTGGCTGCTCACCACCAACTCGTCGCGCTCGCCGGTGTTGATGACCACCGCCGTGCCCCAGCCGACCGTCTCGCTGCGCGGCGTTTCCCAAATGGTCTTGCCGGTCTTCTTGTCGAAGGCGCCGACGAAGGCGCGCTGCCCCGGCGCCGGGTTGGCATCCTGGTAGATGAAGACGCGGTCCTTGTAGAGCACCGGCGAGCCGGCCGGCCCGTGGTAGTTGTCGATGATGCCGAACTTGCGGTGCCACACGATCTTGCCGTTGAAGTCGAAGGCCACCAGGCCATGGCGGCCGAACGAGGCGTAGACCAGCTCGCCGTCGGTGGCGGCGGTGGCCGACGCGTAGCCGTTCTTCTCGTGCGGATACTCGACGCCGTTCTGCGGGATGTCGGTTTCCCAGAGCTTCGCGCCGTCCTCGCGCGAGAACGCCAGCATCGACAGGCGCTGGCCCTGGTCGCGCCCGGTGGTCAGGAAAATGCGGTCGCCCCAGACGATGGGCGACGAGTTGCCGCGGCCGGGCACGGCGACCTTCCACTGCACGCCGGCGGTGGGCGACCAGCGGTCAACATATTGCCCGGGGGGCACCTGGCCCTGCCCGGACGGCCCGCGCCACCGGGACCAGTACTTGGCCCCCTCGCCCGTGACCTCGATCATCCGTACATCGGACGCAGAGAGGGACACCCCGGCCAGGAGCACCAGACCCGCGAGAATGGAGCGCTTCATAGACCGATCCTAAAGCAGGTGGGTCGAATTTCGTCCCAGGGACCTCGGCCAGTAGAATGAACACAGAGCATCAATACCAGGGCCACAGATGACACAGATGACGCAGAAGGAATACCGAATGCCTAAGTGCCTGAGAAAAGCCCTTTTATCTGCGTTATCTGTGTCATCTGCGGCTCTGATTCTCATGTCTGTGTCATCGGCGGCTCCGGCGGCGCAATCGGCACCAGTCGAGCGTGACTATCTGAGTCGGGTTCGTCGTCTCACCGTTGAAGGGAAGCGCGCGGGCGAGGGCTACTGGTCGCCCGACGGCAAGCGCCTGGTGTTCCAGAGCGAGCGCGACCCGGCGAACCCCTTCTACCAGATTTTCGTGCTCGACTTCGCCACCGGCGACACCAAGCGCATCTCTCCCGGCATGGGCAAGACCACCTGCGCCTTCTTCCGGCCCGGCAGCAGCGAGATCATGTTCGGCTCGACGCACCTCGATCCCAAGTCGCTGCAGTACCAGAAGGAAGAGCTCGACTTCCGCGCCTCGGGCAAGCAGCGCCGCTACGCGTGGGACTACGACGCCGCGATGGACATCTTCGCTTACGACGAGAAGACCGGCGCCATGAAGCAGCTCACCACCGCCGTGGGCTACGACGCCGAGGGCGGCTACTCCGCAGACGGCCAGTGGATCGTGTTCTCGTCGATGCGCGATGCCTACAACCGCACGCTGTCGGCCGCCGAGCAGAAGCAACTGGAACTCGACGCCTCGTACTTCGCCGAGGTCTACATCATGAAGGCCGACGGCACCGAGCAGAAGCGCCTCACCGACTGGGCCGGCTACGACGGCGGCACTTTCTTCACCAAGGACGGCCGCATTGTCTGGCGCCACTTCGACGAGAACGGGCTGATCGCCAACGTCTGGACGATGAAGCCGGATGGCAGCGACAAGAAGCAGATCACCGACTTCGGCGCCATGAGCTGGGCGCCTTACGAACACCCGTCGGGTGAGTACTTCCTGTTCGCCTCGAACAAGCTGGGCTTCGAGAACTTCGAAGTGTTCATGGTCGACAAGGACGGCGCCAAGGAACCGGTGCGCATCACCTACTCCGACGGCTTCGACGGCCTGCCGGTCCCGTCGCCCGACGGCACGCAACTGGCGTTCACCTCGAGCCGCGGCGGCGGCACCGGGTCGGCCGGACAGATCTACCTGGCGCAGTGGAACCACGAGGCCGCAATGGCGGCGCTCAAGGCGGCGCCACCGCGCCGGCCCGGCGGCAAATAACGAACGAACGTTCGCCACACAGGACACCGGGGACTCAGAGTCCTCTTGGGAAACAACATGAACTACAGACGTCATCTCTCCGTCGCCGTCGCGGCAACCTGCCTCATCGGCACCGCTTCCCTGGGTGCACAGACCACCGCCGTCCAGTTGCGGACCCGCGCGCATGTCGAAACGCTGGCGTCGGAGAAGTTCGAGGGCCGGCTCACCGGCTCGCCGGGCGAGAAGCTGGCGGCCGACTACATCATCGGCGAGCTGAAGCGGATGGGCGCACAGCCGCTGCCGGGCCAGACCGACTTCCGCCTGCCGTTCACCTTCACCGCCGGGTCGAAGGACGGCGGCACCACGGTCACGGTCACGAAGGATGGCGGCGCCGCGCAGACGGTGAGCGGTTCGGCCAACGTGCAGGCGCTGTCGTTCTCTGACAGCGGCGAGGCGTCGGGCCGGGTGGTGTTCGCCGGCTACGGCCTGGTGGTGCCCGAAGCGCAGAACTTCGGCTACGACAGCTATGCCGGCCTCGAAGTGAAGGACAAGATCGTCGTCGTACTCCGTTACTTCCCGGAAGACGCCGACCAGAAGACGCGCGCCATTCTCGCGCGCTACGCCGACCTGCGCTACAAGGCACAGGCGGCGCGCCAGCGCGGCGCCAAGGGCATGCTGGTAATCACCGGCCCGCGGTCGCCGAACGCCGGCGCGGTGGTGCCGATGAGTTTTGACACGGCGATTGCCGGCTCGGGCATTGCCGCGGCCAGCATCAGCGGCGAGGCGTTTGCGCCGATCATGACGGCGGCCGGCAAGTCGCTCGAGGACGTGCAGAAGGAATTCGACAGCGGCAACCCGCACGTCGCCGGCTTCGCCATTCCCGGCATCACCGTGACGCTCAAGGCCAACGTCATCCGGCAGCAGCAAACCGGCAACAACGTCGTCGCCTATCTGCCCGCGACCGCGCCGGTAACCGGCGTCAACAAGCCGTGGGTAGCGGTCGGCGCGCACTACGACCACCTGGGCCGCGGCACCACCGGCGGCTCGCTGGCGGGCAAGGACGAAGCCAACCAGGTGCATCACGGCGCCGACGACAATGCGTCGGGAACGGCAACGGTGCTGGCGATTGCCGAGGCGTTCAGCAAGCAGCCGCGCAAGCGGCACCTGCTGGTGGCGTTCTGGTCGGGTGAAGAGCTGGGCCTGCTCGGATCGAACGCGTTCGTGACCAAGCCGCCGGTCGCGCTCGACGCCCTGGCCGGCTACCTGAACTTCGACATGGTCGGCCGGGTTGCCGACAACAAGCTGACGGTGCAGGCCACCGGCACCAGCACGATGTGGCCGCGCCTGCTCGAACAGGCGAACGTCGCCGCCGGCTTCGACCTGGTGCTGCAGGAGGACCCGTACCAGCCGACCGACGTCGGCAGCTTCAACACGGCCGGCGTGGCGTGCCTGACGTTCTTCACCGGCGCGCACCAGGAGTACCACAAGCCGAGCGACACGGCGGAGAAGATCAACTACGAAGACCTGGTCCGGGTCGGTGAGCTGGCCGGCGGCGTGGTCAGGCGGCTGATGGATTCGCCGGAAGCGCCGCTGTTCACCAAGGTCGAGCAGAAGACCGAGACCGGCGGCCGCGCCGGCCTGCGGCTGTTCACCGGCACCATTCCGGACTACGCGTCCGAGGTCAAGGGCCTGCTGCTGGGCGGCGTGATTGGCGGCGGGCCGGCGGAACAAGCCGGCCTGGCCAAGGGCGACGTCATCATCGAGATTGCCGGCCAGTCGATCACCAACATCTACGACTACACCTTCGCGCTGGAACTGCTGAAGATCGGCCAGCCGGCGAAGGTGATCTACATGCGCGGCAGCGAAAAGCGCGAGACGTCGCTGACCCCCGCCGCGCGCAAGTGAGCGAGTTCGTCGTCGTCGGCCGGGTCGAGCAATTCCCGGCCGGCGCCATGGTGGTGGTCAACGGCCGCCACGTGGCGCTGTTCCGGCAGGGCGACCAGTTCCATGCCATCGACAACCTGTGCCTGCACCGCGGCGGGCCGTTGTGCGAGTGGCCGATCGACCGCGGCGTGGTCACCTGCCCGTGGCACGGGTGGTCCTACGAGATCGCCACCGGCACCATGGTGCAGGACCCGCGGGTCGGGGTCTCGAAGCACGACGTGCGGATTGACGGCGGCGAGGTCGCGGTCAGGCTGACCGACTGATCTGTTAATCTTGGTTACCGTTTTTCACGGATTCCTGGTGGAGGCTTCCATGTTTCGAGTGTTATCGCTGGCCGTGGTATTGGCGTTGGTCGTCGGCGTGGCTCCGCGGGCGCAGGGCAATGTGTCGGGCGCGTGGGAACTGAACATCAACGGTCCTCAGGGGGCCATCACGGCGGGCGCCAACCTCAAGCAGGATGGCGAGAACGTGACCGGCACCATCGACAGCCCGCAGGGCACGGCCGAAATGAAGGGCACGTTCAAGGGCAAGACCCTGCTGCTGGAGTTCAGCATCCAGGGGCCCGACGGCCCGCTCGACATCAGGGTCAACGGCGAAGTCGAGGGCGACTCGATCAAGGGCATGCTCGACTTCGGCATGGGCCAGGCCGACTTCACCGGCGCCAAGAAGCAGTAGGCCCGGCGCCTACTGCGACTGGGTAAAGCCCGCGGGCAAGGCGACCGACGCCGCATCGACGTCGGTCGTCAGCTTCAGCATCTCAACCGAAGTCGTCATGATAACGGCGCGCGCGGGCGCGCTGTTGCCGCGATCGCCGCCCTCAGCCATCTTCTTCAGGCCGCCAAGCATGCCGCCGAGGCCTCGCCTCCGCGGCTGCTCCGCCGCCGGCGCCGCGGCGGCCTGGTTCGCGGTGCCAGGGGGCACCGACTCCATCTTCACCTCGGTCAGAATCGCCGTGCCCGAGAGCTTGCCGCCTTCCGCGCGCATCCTGTCGAGGGCGGGCTTCATCTGCGGATACATGGCGATGGCCATCGCCATGTCCTGCGCCGAGGCGCCGGCGACCGTCGGGCCCAGCAGCTTCTCGGCATAGCGCCGGTCGAAGTCGGTCAGCTCCTTCGTTGACGGGGCGCCCTCCGTCATCCACATGTCGGTGGTCATCACCAGCCCGCCGGACTGATCCAGGGTCATGCCCTTCTCGCGGACGGTGACGGTGACAATGCTCTTGGTGGTGCCGAAGCCGTTGATGGTGCGCGTCTCCGACGTGTTCTTCACATCGAAGTCCACTTCGTATTCCTTCGCGTTGGGATCCTCCTCGGCGGGCTGCGATGGTTCGCTGGCCTGTTCGCGGGCGTTCTTCTCGGCCTCGCGCTGCGCCTCTTCCATCTGCCGGCGCAGTTCGGCGAAGGTGGTGACCTTGTAGGTCTTCCGCTTCATGTCGAGGTCGTAGATCTTCTCCTCGGCCAGGTCGATGATCTGGCCGTTGGCGTCCGACATGGTGGCCTTGCGGTCGCCCTTCACGGCGACGACCGAGGTGACGCCGTCGCGGGCGCCCTTGCCGCCGAACATGTTGACCAGCTTGCCGATGGCGCCGCCCAACTGGAACTTGACGCGCTGGTCGGTGCGCACGTCGGCGCTGACGCTGGCGGTGGCGGCGGCCACCACGAGGGCGGAGGCGAGAATGCGGGCGCGAATCATGTGAACCTCTCGACTGCTGATCCTAACGCGGGTCGGCGCCGGATCCATCTCGGCGTTAGTAGCTCGTCAACAACTTTGCCGCGGCATGGATTTCCTGTTCGCTGACCAGGAACACTTCCTCGAGCGGCGGCGAATACGGTACCGGCGTGTCCAGCGCGCCGAGAATGCGAATAGGCGCGTCGAGCGCCTCGAACGCCTCTTCCTGGATGATGGCGGCGAGGCTTTCGCCAATGCCGCCGGTGCGCGAATCCTCGTGCACGATTAGCACGCGGTTGCAGTGCCGGGTCACGGCGAGCAGGGCGTCGCGATCGAGCGGCGCCAGGCTGCGCAGGTCGAGCACCGACGCCTCGATGCCTTCGGCCGACAGCTTGTCGGCGACCCGCATGCAGTGATGCACGTAGGCGCCGTAGGAAATCATGGCGAGGTCCGGACCGGCGCGCCGCAGTGCGGCCTTGCCAAGGGCCAGCGGCGCCGGCGGCTCGGCGGGCAAGGCCTGCTTCACGCGCGGGTCGCGGTAGAGGGCAATGTGTTCGTAGAACAACACCGGGTCGGGGTCGGCGACGGCCGCCGCCATCAGGGCGCGGGCGTCTTCGGGCGTTGACGGCACGACGATCTTGAGGCCGGGCGTTCGATAGAACCACGGCTCGGTGTTCTGGCTGTGGTACGGGCCGGCATGGCGCAGGCCGCCCCACGGCATGCGGACCACCATGGGAACACTGCCGCCCCACCGGTAGCGGATCTTCGCGGCGTTGTTGACCAGCTGGTTGAAGCCGGTGGCGACGAAGTCGTTGAACTGCATCTCGCCGATCGGCCGCTGGCCGGCCAGCGCCGCGCCGACGCAGACGCCCAGCACCGCGCCTTCGGCGAGCGGCGAGTTGCGGATGCGGTCGCCAAACTCCTTCAGCAGCGGGCGCAGCAGCAGGAACGCATTGCCGTACTGGCCGCCGACGTCTTCGCCGTAGACGAACACCCGCGGGTCGGCCCGCAGCGCATCGCCGACGCCCAGCATGACCGCTTCCAGGAAGGTGTTGCCCTTCTTGTCGAAGGGCAGTGCCGTTTCGAGCGGCGGCAGTGCGGCGGCCAGCGGCGCCGCCAGGCGGCGCGCCGGCTCCAGCACTTCGATGCGCTCGCGCGGGTTCTCGTCGTGGTACACGCCGACGCCGGCCATCTCGGGCCGCGGCCACGGCGCCTGGATCACCAGTTGCGCCTGGGCATCGACCAGGGCATCGGCCCACGCCTTCATCTCGTCGAGGTCGCCGGCCTTGATCACGCCCTCGCCCTCGAGGCGCCGCGCGTACATCGGGATGGGATCGCGCTTGGCCCAGTACTCGTAGGTGTCGCGGTTGGCGTAGCCGGTCTCGAACAACTGCGGGTAGTCCCACGACGGCGGCTGGTCCTTGCCCAGGTAGAGCATGTCGTCGTGATGGGCGTGGCCGCACATCCGCATGGCAACGACCTCGATCAGGGTCGGCCCCTCGCCCGCGCGCGCCCGCTCGGCGGCCCAGGTGAACGCCGCGGCGACCTCGTCCGGGTCGGTACCGTCGATGGTGATGCCGGGAA
Organism: Vicinamibacterales bacterium; assembly: GCA_050247355.1. Classification (GTDB taxonomy): domain Bacteria; phylum Acidobacteriota; class Vicinamibacteria; order Vicinamibacterales; family UBA2999; genus 12-FULL-67-14b. The sequence continues at coordinate 80,074 of JBFWUK010000019.1, forward strand.
TGCCGTAGCCGGCCGCCTTGTCGGCGAACACGCGGGCCGCGGAGTTGTCGCGGACCGGCGTCGACAGCGCGGTCTGGTTGTTCTGCAGGCAGAACACTGCCGGCAGCTTCGCCGCCGCGCAAGTGTTGATGGCCTCGTGCCATTCGCCGAGCGACGAGCCACCCTCGCCGATGAACGACACCGCGACACGAGTGGGCAACCCTAAAGGGTTGCCCCCACCAGGGGACCCGGGGTTGCCCCCACCGGAGGCCCTTGGGTTGCCCCCACCTCCTGGGTTGCTCCCGGTGCCTTCGGTGCTGGCGGTGCGGCTGGCCTCGAGGGCAAACGCCATGGCCATGCCGGCCATGGTGAGCGAACCCACCGCCAGCGGTGCCGCGGCCGGCAGCACGCCCCACTCGAAATCGCCGGTGTGCAGGTCCTTGCCGTCCATCGGCGGACCCGACTTGCCCATCTGCGCGCGCAGCACCATGGCCACGGCGTCTTCGTCGTGCCGCATGGCCAGGGTCATGCCGAGGTCGCGAATGACCGGCGCCAGCACGTCGCCGCGCCACGTGCCGTCGGCGTCCTGGTAGGCCGGACCGCGATGCAGGCGGATGGCGCCGGCGTAAATCGCCTCCTGGCCGAGCGAGCGAAAGCCCTTGCCCTGGAACGCCATGTCGCCCCAGCGCACTTCGCCGCCCATGAAGAACTGCTTGAGGCGGTTGTCGACGCTGCGCGTCAGGCACATGCCCTTGAGAATTTCCTTGCGCTCGGCCTTGGTCAGCGACGCCTCGATGGCGGCCCGGCGCAGGAAGCCGTCGCACGCATCCACCACTTCGGCGCGCGCCTGCTCGAGCCGCTTGATGGCCGAGATGCCCGGCGTCGTTTCAGCCATGCCTTCGGGGGCGGCAATCTGGTCGTAGAGGGCCTTGGCCAGCGCGCGGCGAAACGGGACGCGCGCCGCGTCAAGCTTCACCGCATCGCGGCTCTTGATGGCGCCCAGGCCGGCGGCCTCGAACGCCTCGAGTGCGAACTTCACGGCAAAGGGATGGCGCTCCGCGACGAACGCGCCGAATCGGCTGGCCAGCCCGGTGAGCTTGGTGGCATCGGTGGTACGCGACATGCAGCACTATTGTACTGAATGCGCCTGATCCCGATCGCGATTGCCGGCGTGTGCCTGGCGGCGGCCGGCTGCGGCGGCCGGAGCGACGCGCCGCTCGACGCGGTGACGGCGCCGTGCGCGGCCCGTCCGGCGGTGGTGGAGGGACAGGCCATCGAGTGGCACCAGGCGCGAGCGACCGACGCGCGCGAACTGGACCGGTGGTGCCGCGCGGTCGGCCCACCCATTCTCGTGACGACGCCGGCACGGCCCGCCGCGACCTCGCCGCCGCCGCTCGACGAACTGGTCGTCGTGACGTGGAACCTGCACCTTGCGGAGGGGCGTCTCGGCGAACTGGTGGCGCGGCTGCGTTCGGGCGAACTCACCGGGCGGCCGGTCGCGCATTTCGTGCTCCTGCTGCAGGAGTTCCATCGGCGCGGCACGGATGTCCCGGTTTTTCCCAACCGTGGCCGCGCCGCGTTTCATATCGGTTCGCGAATGACCAATCCACCCGACGCGCACGCCCACGCCGCTTCGCTGGGCCTGTCGGCGTGGTACGTGCCGTCGATGCGCAACGGCGCCGAGGTCCGGGAGGACCGCGGCAACGCCATCCTGTCCACCGAACCGCTGCACGACCTGCTGGCCATCGAGTTGCCGCTCGACCGCCAGCGTCGGGTGGCGATTGCCGCTGCCGTCGAGGTGCGCACGGCCCGCGGCGTCGAGAAGTTGACGCTGTTCGACGTCCACCTCGAACCGGTCGGGCCCCCGCGATGGTTGTGGCTGCTCCGCAATCCGCGCGATCGCCAGGTGCGCGCCGTGATCAGGGTGGCGTCGGACGACCGCCGGCAGGGCGGCGCGGGCGCGGTGATCGGCGGCGACTTCAACACCATCCGCGAGTTCGAAGAGAAAGCCTACCAGCGGGTGCGGGCCTGGTCGGCCAGCCTGGCCGGCGAGAACCGGCGGTTCACCCACCTGCTGGGACGGCTCGACTACCTGTTCTTCCGGCTGGCCGAAGGCTGGTCGGCGACCACCACGCGCATTGGCGAACGATTCGGCTCGGATCACCATCCCGTGATTGGACGGTTCGTGGGCGCCGGATGACCCGCCTTCGCTCGCCAGTTCACTCTCGGGCGAGCTTCGGCGCGGTCTCGCCGCCGCGGCTTTTCAGCCGCGTCGGCCGAGACCTTGACTAGAATCGATACGTGATCGCGCCGAACGCGGCGGAAGTGCTCAACCTCGTCGGCTTCGTCACCGGCACGGCGCTCTACGCCATGCTGCTGGCGCTGGTGCTGCGCGGCTGGCCGACCGGAACACTTCAAGGCAACCCTGAAGGGTTGCCGCCACAGTGGCTGCCGCTGGCAACGGGCGTGCTCGGCCTGATCTGGAACCTCGGCGAGCTGTCCGCCTATGCCCTGCCGCGGCTTGGCTACTTCAACGAGTCGATCGGCCTGTGGGCGATGTCGTTCCCGGCGCTCGGGCTGCTGGCGGCGGTGGTGGTGCACTCGGTGGCCCGCGGCCTGCGGCGCGGCTTCGTGCTGACGGCCATCGCCTACGGCTGCAGCATCGCGGCCTCGGTGCTTCACCTGCAGACGGTGATCACCGGCGACCCGGAACCCTCGTCGCTGGCCTTCCTGATCCTGACCGTCTGCTACGGCCTGATCATTCTCGCGCTCGGCGTGCTGACGCGGGCGCAGGCCAACGGCCAGCGCGTGCTATGGGTGCTGGCGCTCGCCTTGTTCGCGGTGTCGGCCTCGCACCTCGGCCGGTTCCACGCCGCGGCCGATGGCTGGGCGGTCGAACTGATTGGCCACCATGCCGCCATTCCGCTCGCCTTCGCCATCCTCTACCAGGACTATCGCTTCGCGCTGGCCGACCTGTTCCTGAAGCGTGCCCTCACCCTGATTGCGCTGGTCGCCGTCGCGTTTGCCGGCTACAGCGTGGCCACGTCGATGCCGGCGGGGCCGCTGGCGGCGAGCATCCTGATGGCGCTGTGGGTCGCCACCTCGCTGGTCTCGCCCTGGCTGCATCGCCGCATCGTCCGCTTCGTCGACCAGTCGCTGCTGGGGCGCATGGACTACGCTGCTCTCGGCGCCGGCATTGGGCAGGCGTTGCAGTCGCAGGGCTCGATCGAAGGCGTGCTCGACATGGTGACCGAGCGGCTGGCGCCGGCGCTGGACGCGCGGCGCGTGTGGTGGGCCGAAGACGGCGGGCCGGCCGACCCGGCCATCACCGCTCAGGCGGTGGTCGCGACCACCGACCTGCCCCGCTACGTGGTCAGGATCGGCGAGCTGACCGGCGGCCGCCGGCTGTTGTCGGACGACTTCGCGCTGGTCGACACCGTGGTGGCGACGGCGGCCCGCCGCATCGATCAGATCCGGCTGACGCACGAACGCTACGAGGCGCAGTTGCGCGAAGAGGAGATGCAGAAGCTGACCGCCGAGGCCGAGCTGAAGGCCCTGCGCGCGCAGGTCAACCCGCACTTCCTGTTCAATGCGCTGACCACCATTGGCTACCTGATCGAATCGGCGCCGCCCCGGGCCATGGCCACGCTGATGCAGCTGACCGCGCTGCTGCGCGGCGTGCTGCGGTCGGAAGGCGACTTCACGACGCTGGGCCGCGAGATCGAACTGGTCGAGCACTACCTGAAGATCGAACACGAGCGATTCGAGGAACGGCTGCGCGTGCGCATCGACGTGCCGCAAGCGCTGCGGCGCCTGCGCATTCCGGCGCTGGTGGTGCAGCCGCTGGTCGAAAACGCGATCAAGCACGGCGTGGCGCCGAGCACCACCGGCGGCGACGTCGAGGTGGCGGCCCGTCTCGACGGCCGGCAACTGATCGTCACCGTCCGCAACACCGGCGCCCCGCTGCGGCCGGACGCGGGCTTGACCGCCGAGGTGCCGGCGGGAGCCCACGGAGCACGGGTGGGCGTCGACAACATCCGGCGCCGGCTGTCGGGCCACTACGGCGACCGCGCGACGTTGAGCCTGACCGCCCAGCCCGGGCGGGGCACGGTGGCCGAGTTGGTGATGCCGATCGACGAGGCCAGCGGAATGAACGAGGATGATCGCGATGCCCAAGCTGTTGCGGGTCGTGCTGGCCGACGATGAGCGGCCGGCCCGCCGGTTTCTGATCAACCTGCTCAAGACGTTTCCCGATGTCGAGGTGGTGGGCGAAGCGGCCAGCGGCACCGACGCCATCGACCTGATCGAGACGCAGAAGCCCGACCTGGCGCTGCTCGACCTCAACATGCCCGAGGCCGGCGGGTTGGACGTGGCGCGCCTGGTCAAGGCTGGAGCCACCCCGTCGATCGCCTTCGTCACGGCTTACGACGAGTTTGCCGTGCAGGCATTCGAGCTGAATGCGATCGATTACCTGCTGAAACCGGTGGACCGCGATCGCCTGGCCACCACCCTGGAACGGGCGCGGACCCGCGCGACAGCAGCCGCTGCCGATCGCGCCAAGGGACTGTCGGCGGCTTCGGCCGCGCTCGACACGGTGACGCGGCGCGCGTTCCTGGAACGTATTCCGGTGCGCCGGCGCGACGAAACGGTGATTCTGCCGGTACGCCAGATCGTCTCGATCGTCGCCGACGGCGAGCTGCTGCACCTGACCACCGCCACCAATGAGCGATTCACCATCTCGCATCGCCTGCACGCCCTGGAGTCGCGGCTCGATCCCAGGAAGTTCGTGCGCCTGAGCCGCGGTACGCTGGCCGCCCTGGACCAGATCCAGAAGGTCAGCCCCATGCCGGGGGGCACCTACCAGGTGCAGATGTCGAACGGCCAGACACTGGCGGTCAGCCGCATCCAGGCGCGCGTGCTGCGCGACACGCTGTTGCGGATCTAGACGGGAGTCGGGAACCGGGAGTCGGGAGTCGGGAGTCGAAAGAAGCCGGCTCTTGTGGCAGGATGTCGACATGTTCCGATACCTGTTTGGCCTGTGCGGCGTGGTTGCGTTCGGTATGACGTTGGCTCCCCAAGTTCTCGCCCAGAGCGACCTGCTTGCCAGGGCCAGGGCGTTGCACAAGCAGGTGCCGCTCATCGACGGCCACAACGATTACCCGTGGGCGCTCCGCGAGCTCGATCCGGGACGCGACCTCGGCAAGGCTGACATTGCCACGCCGGTGCCGAGCCTGATGACCGACATTCCGCGCCTGCGCCAGGGCGGCGTCGGCGGACAGTTCTGGTCGGTCTACACGCCGTCGACCATGCAGGGCAAGGAAGCCGTGCGCGCCACCCTCGAGCAGATCGACATCGTGCACCGCATGGTCCGGCGCTGGCCCGAGACCTTCGAGATGGCCCACACCGCGGCCGACATCGAGCGGTCGTTCAAGGCCGGCCGCATTGGCTCGCTGATCGGCATGGAGGGCGGACACTCGATCGACAACTCGCTGGCGGCGCTGCGGATGTTCCATGCGCTGGGCGCGCGCTACATGACCCTCACCCACTCCGCCAACCTGCCGTGGGCCGACGCCAGCACCGACACGCCGGTGCTCGGCGGCCTGTCGAAGTTCGGCGAGGAAGTGGTCCGCGAGATGAACCGGCTGGGCATGCTGGTGGACCTGAGCCACGTCTCGCCCGGCACCATGGAGGACGCCCTGCGGGTGAGCGAGGCGCCGGTGATCTTCTCGCATTCATCGGCCAAGGCGATCTGCAACGTGCCGCGTAACGTGCCCGACAACGTGCTGCAGCTCACCGCCAGGAACGGCGGCGTGGTGATGGTGACGTTCGTGCCCGGTTTCATCTCTCAAGCGGTGGCCGACCACGATGCGAAGAAGGCGCCGGGGCCGGCGCCGCGGGCGACGCTGGCACAGGTGGCCGACCACATCGATCACATCCGCAAGGTCGCCGGCATCGATCACGTCGGCATCGGCGGCGACTTCGACGGTATCACCCAGGTCGTGCAAGGCCTGGAGGACGTGTCGAAGTATCCGGACCTCACCGCGGAGCTGCTGAAGCGCGGCTACTCGGACGAGGACGTCAAAAAGGTCCTGGGACTGAACGTGCTGCGCGTGATGAAGGGTGCCGAGGCGGTGGCGGCACGGCTGCAGAAGACCCGGCAGCCTTCAACCGCCACCATCGAGCAGCTCGACGGGAAGTAGGGCTGGCTTCGCTCGTGGGGCTCGGGCTTTGCCCTTCGTAGGGCTCGCTTCGCTCGTGAGGCCCCAGGAGGCCGAAGGCCGACCCCCATGAGGCGCGAAGCGCGAGCCCCACGAGCGAAGCGAGCCCGGGGGTCGCCTATTCGGCCCGTAACGCGATTAGCGGATCGACGGTTGTCGCCTTCCGCGCTGGGATGAGGCACGCCAGCACGCCGGCCAGCACGAAGACGGCGGCGACACCCAGGAAGATGACCGGGTCGCGCGGCGCCGTCTGGTAGAGATACGACGACAGCACCCGCCCGCCGGCCAGCGCGCCGGCAATGCCAATCACCAGGCCGATGACGACCAGGGTCAGGCCCTGCCGCAGCACCATGATCAGCACGCTCTCGCGCCGCGCGCCAAGCGCCATGCGCAGGCCGAACTCCTTGGTGCGCTGCGTCACCGAGGTGGCAATCACGCCGCCGATGCCGGCCAGCGTGACCAGCAGCGCCAGCGCCGCGAACACGCCGAGCAGCGTCGCCGTCAGGCGCGGCGCGGCCAGGGCCTCGGAGCGCAGATCGTCCAGCGTCTGCACCTCCTCCACCGGCTGGTTCGGATCGACCGAGTGAACGACGCTGCGCAGGGTCGCGCCAAAGGCGGCCGGGTCGCCGGCGGTGCGCACCAGCACCTGGCCGGCAAAGCCGAACGGCGACTGCGTCAGCGGCACGTAGACCTGCGCCACCGTGTCTTGCGCAAGGCCGAACTGGCGGACATCACCGACCACCCCGACGATGGTGAACCAGTCGGCGCGGCCGGCGGGTGCGCCGGGCGCGGGCACCGGCAAGGCGATGCGGCTGCCGACCGGGTCGGCGCCGTCCCAATAGCGGGTCATCGCCTGGTTGATCACCACCACGCGCATGGATTCCTCGGTATCGAGGTCGGTGAAGGCGCGGCCGTTCATGACCGGCACGCCGATGGTGGCGAAGTACTGCGGGCTCGCCACGCGGACGTCGGTGGTGGGCCGCCGCTCGGGATCGTCGCTGACGCGGCCTTCAATGTCGAAACGCGTGGTGCCCGGGGCGCCGCCGCCCAGCGGCACGGCGTTGGTGACGGCCGCGGTACTGACACCGGGTGATGCCTGCAGCCGCTCGAGCACGGGCAGATACAACTTCCGCAACTCGTTGACGTTCGGATAGCGCGAGAAGTTGCCGTAGATCTGCGCCGACAACACGCCGTCTGACCGGTAGCCGGTCTCGACCCGCTGCAAGCGATAGAAGCTGGCCAGCAGCAGACCGGCGCCGACCAGCAGCATCACCGACACCGACACCTGCGCGACGATCAGTGCGCCCTGCATGCGACGGCGGCCGCTGGTGTCGCCGGCCTGGCCGCCGCCCTGTTTCAAGGCCGACACCAGGTCGACGCGGCTGCCCACTGCCGGCAGCGTGCCAAACAGCAAGCCCGTCAACACCGATACGCCAAGCGTGAACACCAGCACCACCGGGTCGAGCGTGACTTCCCCGGTGCGCGACGTGAAGCGGCCGACGAACGTGGTCAGCATGTCGATGGTGACCCACGCGAAGGCGACGCCGACGAGACCGCCGAAGACCCCGAGCAGCATGCTCTCGGTGAGGAGCTGGCGCACCAGCCGGCCGCGGCCGGCGCCGAGCGCGGCGCGCATGGCCAGCTCGCGATCGCGGCCGAGCATGCGCGCCAGCGTGAGGTTGGCGACGTTGGCGCACGCAATCAGCAGCACGAGCCCGGTGATGCCGAGCAGGATCAGCAGCAGTTCGCGCGCGCCGCTGGTGAGCGCGTCACGGACCGGCACCGTGGTGGCGCGGAACCCGGAGCTTTCGGGCCGGTAGATCTGCGCGTTGTCCTGCGTGAAGGTATGGCAGATCGAACCGACGGCGCTGGCCGCCTGCTGCGGATCGACGCCCGGCTTGAGCCGGCCGAAGACGTTCAGCGCGGCGAAGGCGCGGCGGTTCTGGGCCATCTGCCGCTCGCCGTTGGCACGGAACGGGCACGCCAGCACCGGCATGTAGACGTCGTTCTCCTGCGGGTAGTGCGGCACGTTGGGCAGCACGCCGATGACGCGGTGCGGCCGATCGTTCATCTCGAAGACCTGGCCGACGATGTTCGGATCGCCGCCGAACTTGGTGCGCCAGTAGGTGTGGCTCAGCACCAACACCGCCTCCGCCCCCTCCACATCGTCGCTGGCGGCGAAGGTGCGGCCGATGATGGGCTTGATGCCCAGCAGGTCGAAGAAGTTGGCCGAGACGACCCCGGTGTCGACGCGGTCGGGCTCGCCGCGATTGATCAGGTCGAAGTTCATCTGGTGGTATTCGACCAGGCCGTCGAACACGCCGGCGGCGCGCTGGCGGTAGTCGTAGTACTCGGCAATCGCGACGCCGACCGCGGGCTGGCCCGAGAGCGGGCGCGACTGCTGCAGCACCACCAGCCGATCGCCGTGCTCGTACGGCAGCGGCTTGAGCAGCACGCCGTTGATGACGCTGAAGATGGCGGTGTTGGCGCCGATGCCGAGGCCGAGCGTGAGCACCGCGAGCGCGGCGTAGCCGGGACGCTTGACCAGGGCACGGGCGCCGTAGCGCAGGTCGGCGGCCAGGGTCTCGAGCCAGCTGACGCCGCGGGCCTCGCGCGTCTCTTCCTTGTGCTTCTCCATGGGTCCAAAGCTCCTCAGCGCGCGGGTGCGCGCCTCGCCGGGGCTCATGCCCAGGGCGATGTTCTTCTCGGTTTCCATCTCGATGTGGAACCGCACCTCGGCGTTCAGGCCGCGATCGAGCTGGCCGCCACGAATCAGCGCGTTCAGCCGCTTCCACATGGTTCGCTAGGCCTCGCTGGCAAGGATCTTGGCAACGGCGCCGGTCATGCGCTCCCACTGCTGGGTCTCGTCCTTCAGCTGGCGGGCGCCGGTGCGGGTCAGCTTGTAAAACTTCGCCTGCCGGTTGTTGTCGGAGGCGCCCCACTCGGAGTCGATCCAGCCGGCGGTTTCAAGGCGCTGGAGCGCGGGATAGAGCGAGCCCTGGTTAACGCGCAACACGTGGTCGGAGATCTGCTGAATGCGTTGCGAGATGCCCCAGCCGTGCTGCGGGCCCAGGGCCAGGGTCTTGAGGATCAGCAGGTCGAGCGTGCCTTGCAGGAGGTCGAGTCTTGTCGGCATTCGACAAGAGAATGCCGCCGGTTCCTGTCGAATGTCAACAAGAAGGCCAAAAGGGCTGGGACGAACTAGTAGACGAAGGGCACCAGGCGCCAAGTGCCGGTGCGATAGCGCTGGTACTCCGCGGCGTGGGCACCGCTGGCCAGGAGCAGCCGCTGCGGCCGCGTCAGCGTGGCCGGCTGCACGAAGAAGTTCTGCAGCGCAACCGCGAACACGATCAGCGTGGAGCCGCCCATCACGGCCGGCGCCCACTCGAGCAAGGTGTCGGGGATCTGTGCGGACATCCGGACCGTTCGTCAGCGGAACGCGCGGACCAGCGAGGGCAACGACGGCAGGATCACCCCGGTGCCCGACCGGTAGGCGCGATCGTCCACCAGCGTCCGCGGCAACCGCACGCGCCTAGCCGACTCAAGGGCGGCCAGAAACAGCAGCGCGGCGGCGACGGCGAGGAGCACCCAATCGAGCGGGGTCTGGGGAAGCAGGCGCATCGCGGGCGTAAGGGTATCGCGAAAGCCCTTTCCCGGCCAGCTTGCGAAGACGATCTTCGTCTTCTCCCAGTTCGTCAGCGATTTGCTGCGCAAGTTGGTCGGCAATTTCCATCCTGCCGACCGAAAGCGTCACATCATCACGAGCAGGCCGGCGAACCAGTTTTGAGAGTGCGGAACGTCCCACTACCTCGCCGGTGCCCGCATCAACTGAAGTGCGTTTCGATCCTTCTCTGTGAAACCTTCGCTGGTCAGCCGGGTCTTGACCCGTTGTGCGGTCGCGTAGCAGCTTGAATCGTTGTCGTAGCCACTGACCCAGCCCGACTTGTCGCCAACAAAAACAAACTCCGCGGCATTTGTGGCGCAATCGAAGTCCTCGCCGTCCAGGCGCGACGCGATTCCGACAACGTTACCGCTCAAGTACGCTGGGCCGCCACTGTCGGCTTTGCAGGGCAGGCTCGCCATAAGGCCGGACGAGGCGTCCACCGTAAAGGTATCGCCGGACGCGCCCTTGACGTCTGAGTATCCCTGCCAGCCATTTGAGCCTTGACTCACGCCCGCTAGCAGGATCGAGCCGGTGACGTCTGAAGCGGCAGCGGACGCCACGCTGACCGAAGTGGGCAAGGCGTCGGCCGTTGCAATTAGCGCGAGATCATGGTCAGCATTGACCGCAAGAACACACCCGCCAATGACTTCGCCCGTCGAAGTCAGCCCGACCCATGCCTCGGCGTGGCGGCTCCCGGCACAATGCTTCGCCGTTAGCACCCGGTGTGTTCCGACGGCGACACCGGAGCAGAGCTTCGAGTCCGCGACTCGGACCACATCGGCGGGAGCGTCCGAGAGGTTGGCCTGTACCCGCTTTCCGACAACGGCCGCCGATGATGCCGCGATCAGCAGAGCGCAGGCGCCAACGATCCGCGCACGATAGACCATGAATCGACGTCCCGGCGCGCTCATTCGACATACCTGATCATCGTGCAGTAGTCGGTGTCGAAGATTTCGTTCGACAGTTCCTTCTTGACGGTGATATTCACGGACTCTTTCGGCTGGCCGAACGCCTCTGCATACAGCCGCGCATCCTCAACACAGACTTTCTTGGCGCCGGCAGCCGCTGGGCCGGCGGGAGGAGGTTCCAGCAGCTTCATCCTTCTTACGCGCTCAGGAGCTTCATTGACCAGCCACGCCTCGCCGCGGCGCTCAAATGCAATGGCACCGCTCGTCCGATTGTCGGTGTCGACGAACTCAATCACCGGGTCCACCCCGTCGTACACCACGTCCATCACGTCGGTGAACATCTGCTCGTATCCGGGCTTGGCCTGGTAGACGCGCTTGTATCCTTCCGAAAGAGGGTGACCGCCCTCAACTCGGCCTCCCCTGAAGCGAATAATCGCGTTCACCTTGGGACCCAGTGCCCGGAACTCTTCTGCCGGCCTGGTTTTGGGAAACATCGCGTCTGCGCTCAGCACCCAATTGAGGCTGGACCAGTCCTGGTTTGGAAGCAGCGGGCCTTCCGGATTCTCCAGCGGCGCAAGCACCATTTCCGGCGGCGTTGAGCCCGGGAGGTTGCCAGTCAGCCCCATCAAGCTCCATCCAAGTGTCCGCGAATCCCTGTACTCGTCTTCAAAGCGCCGCACCACACTGGGCAATCGTGACTGCGTGTACGATCGGACAAATGACCGGCTCGCAAACAACGAAGGCAAGTGGTACGGAAGAGTGAGGATCTGGTCCGAACTGTTTGAGTTCAGCATCAAGACGTCGAGCGAATTACGGCCGTGAATACAGATCGACAGCCCCAGAATGTGAAAACGAAACATCGACTCCTCCTGCTACCGGTTAACCTGCGATTACGACCACTGACGCCCAGACCGAGGTATCCATGGTCCTTGACAGACGTTGTTGCACTTTCCGGACAGCCGCGGCAGGCGACTCACCACGCCTGATTAGTTGATGGATTGCCCCGAACACCTGGCTAGATGCCTGGTCATCGATCTCCCACAACGTTCCGATCACCCACGGCACGCCAGCCGCTACCAGCGATGACGCAAGGCTTCGGGCGCTCGAAACGCCCTCCGCCGAAGGGCTCGCGGTCGCACAACCAGCCAGCACGACGAGATCGGCCGTCGCCGCCTGGCCCTCGAGATCGGTCTGATAGAGCAAGCCGGTCGGAACGAGTTTCGAGGGGGCCATGACCAAGTGGTCGCGCCAGGGGAGCGTTCCGTCGGTCACCGCGTGTCCAGCGAAATGAACGATGCTCGTTGCCTTCAGGCCTTCAGTGAATCGATCGATCGTCGCCTCGGATTCCAGATAGGGTGTCACCTGGTAAATGGCGGCAACGTGAGCGCCTTCTTGCGCGCTCGCCGGCAGCGCCGGAAGCCCATAGCCGTCATTCCGCGGTGACGCAATAACCGTCGCCGTCGTGCCGATCACGTGAGAGCCTGTTGCGGCACGGCTATTCGCGTACCCCACCACAGTCGTGGACATCACGACTTCAAGTCGATCGACCAGCATCGTTCCTTCATCTGGCAGCGCCGCGAAAGGCACGCTCCACAGCGGGCCGTCTGGTACGACGATCAATCGATCGCTCGTCCGGAGGTCACTATCAATGCCGGCAAGGAGCTGGCCAGACAACACCGTGAGCATTTCGCCGATTGCATGGGATGAGACACGCGCATGAATCCGGTTGATCGGCGCCACGGCTTGGTCGCAGGAATTCGGCAACTCCGCGAACCGAACACCGTCGCTGGTTATCGTCCAGCGGAGGATCGACATCGGGTCACAAAGGAAAACGATGGCGGTCGTGCCAGGGTGCAAGGTCAGATCGGCGCGTACGTCGCGCTCGCCAGATCGGCCTAGCTCCCGGCGGCGAAGCTGCTCGATCGCCAGTAGCGCCCCCTGCGTGTCTCCCCTGGCGGTGCGAATTCGAGCCATCTCCCGGTATAGAGCTGCTGTCACACCCCGATAGCCGGCGCGGTCGATTGAGCTGCTCAACGACTGCTCTTGCCTGGTGGCGGTGGCCATCGCTGCCTGAGCCAAGCGCTCTGCCTCATCGAACCTGTTCTGGCGCCGCGCTATCTCTGTTTGCAGAACTTGGACGGAGACCAGGCGCTGAAACAAGCCAAGTTGAGAGAACAGGCCCGCGGCCACCGCTCCGGACTCCACGGCGGACGGTTGTTCATGGAGAGCGTCGAGCCTTGCCTGCATCCAGGCAAATTCGGCCTTTGATCGACTTGGATGACTGCTTCCTGCCGACAGTTGAGCGGCGCTCTGAGCATCGCGAAGGATCGACTGCGCCAAAGTGAGGTCGCCAGTCGCGATACTCGCCTCGGCCAGGTTCCGTTGCGTCTCGGCCTGCATGCCGGAATCGGGAAGCAACCTCGCGAACTCGAGATTGCTTGCAAACATCAACCGCGCAGCACGTGGCAACCCGGCGCGAAGCGCAGCTTGCGCGATGCCTGTGCGCGTCGCGTAGCTTTGGACCAGCGGACGGCGAAGGGCACTATGAGAAAACGCAAGCTGGAATTGCTGCCAACCCTGGCGACGGTCGCCAACCGCCAGATAGACTGCGGCCAACGCGGCCCGGACACTTGCTGCATTCTCAAACTCTCCGGCGCGCTCAAAGCGTTCCGCCGCTTGAGCCAGGATCGGCACCGCGCCGCCATACTCGCCCGACATGTAAGCCAAGCCACCGACTTGCCACCCGGCCCACGCCTTCAAAACGGGGTAGCGTTCAAAGCCAGAGTGTTCCAGAACCTCGCGTGACAAGGTGAGAGCCTCTGCGACGCGTCCGCTCGATCCGAGCGCCCGCGCGCGATACAGTCTCGACCAGGCGCTGAAGGGCACACCTGCGTCTGCGAAAAGCGGCTCACAGTCCCTTACCGCTGCGAAGTTTCCCCTCAAATACTCCCGTCGAGCCTCGCGGTGACACTCAAACGCCCGGCGAACCGCGACCGCATGTGCTGATGATGCCTCCGCAGTGAGCCCGGAGAGGGTTTCAAGCAGCAGGGTGTCGCCCTGTTCCGTCGCGAGTGACCGCGCCGCGCGGAGAACGATGTCGCCTTTGCTTCGTCTCGGCTCGCCGGACTCCGCAGCCAACCAGTCGTTGATGGCTTCGTCTTCCAAGTGCTCACGGGCAAATTGAAGAGAGGCGTCGGATGAAGCTGAAGAGGCGAGCAAACCCTCCAGGATACGGTGGGTCTCCGATGACTCGGGAAGGGCGGTCAGAACCTTGAGACGCTCGCGAGCGTGAGCGGTCCAACCCGACGACGAATCAACGCTCAGATACTTGTGCCACGCTGCCTCCTCTGCGTCCCTGATGCCCATCCGCTCGAGAGCGTAAGCACGGTTGAAGAGAGCTGCGGCATGCAGCGGATCCAGGCTCAGCGCTCTTTCAATCTGCTCCAATCCAACGGGCACGTCTTCAGGCGCATCGAGGGCAACACCGCGCGCAAGATATGCAGCGCCAAGGTCGGACCACTTATCTGCCGACTCGCCCTCGATGGATGCCGCCAGCGTGAGCGTTCTCACCGCGCCTGTATGGTCACCGAGCAGCGTTTGCGCCGCACCCCATGCATGCAGGTTGCGCGCGGTGGGTTGCCGTTCGGCGTCCTTCTGCAGCTGGCCGGCAACTGACAGCAGAGCCAGGTTCTTTGAGGACAAGTCTCCAGTGCTCCGTGTGGCACTGCGCAAAGGCCCGTAATTGAAGTCTCCGCTGAGCCGCGCCTCGATGTAGCGCTCCTCACCCACCGCCGCCACCAGCTTCGCCAGTTGCGGGTCCACTGCGTCACCGCCGCGCACGCGCTGCAACAAATCGGGCTGCAGGCGCACCGCGAGCACCAGCGTCGCCGCAGCCGCCAGTACACCTCCGGCGATCAGCCAGCTGCCCGCCCGCTTCGGCTTCGGCACCATCGGCACCACCGCGCCGGTCCGCCCCTGCGGCTCCGCGCGCTCGGCCGGCGCCGCCGCCTCACCGTCCTTCGGCGCCTCGTCTTTCAGCGCCTCGTTGGCGTGGATCAATTCCACCAGCAGCTCATAGCTATCAGGATCCGCAGCGAGTTTCGCCTCGACGACGGCGCGTTCATCCGGGGGGAGACGCTTGTCGATGTATGCCGCCAGCATTTCTGGGTCGAGACCACCACCCGCCCTGGGTTCGTTCGTCATGCACCACCCCCGGCGTTCTCTGCGATAGACGGACCGGCTTTCGGTTTCCGCAGCTCTTCGTCCAGAATTTCCCCAAGGTCGACGCCGGAACCGCTGAACAGGTCGCGCACCTCGTCTTTCGAGACGCCCGCGGCCATCAATAACGCGCCCAATTTCGCCTCGATCTGCTCGATGCGCCGGTACAGCGGCTTCGCCTCGAGGTCCATCACCGCGCCAATCTGCTTGGCGGTGAACCGGTTCACGTAGCACAGCCGGAGGATGACCTGCTCCTGGTCGTCGAGACGGCGCAGCGCCTGGCGCAAGGCGCCGGCGGCCCGCCCGGCCTTCTCTTGCATGCTTTCGAAGTCGACGCGCGCCTGGGCATCGTCCCTGGCCGCCACCTCGACGAGCACCTCGGTCGTGGTCATCTTCCGCACCGGCTGGCGCTTCAGCTGCGCCCAGGCCTGATCGCATTCCGCTCGCGACGCCGCCGCACCGGTCGATACCAGGAGCTCGACGGCTTCGTCGAAATCGCGACCATCACGCAGTACCAGCCGCTCGAGCTCAATGGCCAGCGGCCCCGAGCGACGGGCCTGCGCCGTCGGCCGCCAGCGCCCCCACTGGGCGTTGCGCCAGTCGAGAAACAGGTGAAGCAGGACGGTGGTCAGGTAAGTGCGAAGTGAGCTCTGGCCACGGAACTTGCGGAGCACGGCGCAGTCATCCTCGAACAGGCGCAGCCGTGCCCACGACGAAAACTCCTCGGCCGTGTCGGGCGACAACAGGTGCCGCCGGCGAACATGGGCAAGGACCGCCTCAATGGTCTCCGAGTGCTCGGAGTACAAATCTGTTGGTTCGGCCACGAAACTGGGGAGTTCGGGCGCGATTATGGAGAGAACCTGGCCAATCAACAAGGACATATTGGCCGGGCGGGAATCTTGCACACTAATTCACGGTGCAGGTAGCGGACGAGTCTGTGTCTATGCGCTGATTCGTCCCATAAAGTCGTATAATGCGCCGCGGAGATTGATGATCAGGCGACTCTTGTCGTTTTTGCGTACCTATCGGAAGGCGCGACGGCTGGGATTCACCCTGGTCGATGCCGTCCGGGCAGCGCGAGTCAACTCTCGCGGCGCCGGCTGGTAGCCCTCCGCTCCCGTCAGTCGTCCCCGGCCGCCCTCGAGGCGAGATCCAGGTAGATCACGGCACCCGTCGTATCCGAAACGACATTGGCTGACGTCACACGTGCCGCTGGAACCGTCGCGGCCAGCTCTCGCATGGCTACCGCATCGCGATAGATCAGCCGCCATCCCATGTACGCCTCCATGTAGCCGGCGTCATCCGTCTCGTGCGTGTAGTTGCCAATCAGCAGCCGGCCGCCCGGGCGCAGCATGGCAAACAGCTTCGACGTCACCAACTGTGCAAACGCATCCTCGAGATAGTCGTAGAGGCCGGCGGCATAGATGAAGTCGAACCGTTGCGGGTTGACGGCGTGCGCCAGGAAGGTCGTGACCGATGCCGGCTGCGCCTCGACGCCGAAAGGTCCCCAGGTGCGCTCGACCTGCGCCAGCGTCGCCGCATCCTGATCGAGACCGACGAAGCGGCCAAATGCGCGTGTCTGCACGGCCCGCGAGATCTCCAGCTCGCGAAGATGCCCGCACGCCACCGACAGGATGTGAGGTGAAACCACGCTGGCGCAGCAGGCATCGATCTGCGCCGCCAGGTAGCGGCGCCGTTCGCGAACCGCCGACGGCGCCTGGCAGGCGATGGTGTAGCGGAAGATCGCGTCACCAACCGGCGTCACCGGCGTGGCGCGATACGGACGATAGTCGCCGGCATAGATGATGTCGAGCAGCTCGGCGTCGCCCTGGTAGCCGCGCGACATGGCAAACGCCCTGGCCGTCAGCGGATCCTGGTGCAACAGCTCGCGCAGCGGATGCGCGCGGCACTGCGCGACCAGGTCGGTCCACTCGGCCGCTCTCGAATAGCGCTTCAGGGCTCGCAAGTGCGCGGACAGCAGGTCGAGTGCCGGCGCCACGTTGTCCGGCTGGCGTTCGATCTGGTGGCAAATGAAGTCAAGCACGGCGAGGGCACTGCCCTGGCCGGCATGTGGAGGGGCGGATCGTTCGGTCTGGGGGGCGGCGCCGAGAGTCTCCATGTCAAGTCACTTGACGGACCTCGCAGCCGTTTTCCCGTGCACCACGGTTCCCGCGGTTGACGATGGAGAGATCGACGGGCACGGACCTGGTTTCCGTGCCCGTCAGACGCGGACGCTACCCTTCGCTGCTATCCGGCTGAAGCCGGACTCTACGCTTCGCTGCCATCCGGCTAAAGCCGGACGCTACTTAATGGCGGCGATGATGCGCTTGGCGAACTCGGCTTCGTTGCCGGCGTGCCAGCGCCACACCACCACCAGGTCATGATCCGGCGAGATCAGGATGGTGTTGCTGCCGGCGCCGCGCGCGCCGTAAACGTTGGTCGGCAGGCCCGGGTAGTTCTTCCCGGCCGTGTTCAGCCACCACAGGTAGCCGTAGTCGGGGCCGTTGGCGCTCGGCGACACCGCCGCCTTCACATACGCGGGTTGCAGGATCTGCTTGTCGCCCCACTTGCCGCCGCGCAGCCACAGGTAGCCGAAGCGGGCCATGTCCCACGAGTTGATCCACACGCCGCCGCCCCAGCGGGTGCCGCCGCTCACCGACGGCATCCGCTTGCCGTCGATGGTGACGTAGCTGTTGTGGTACGGCACCCACTTCCACGAGTTCGAGGCGCCGATCACGTCCATCACCTCGTCGCGGAACACTTCCGGCACCGGCTTGCGGAAGGTCTGCAGTAACGACATGCCCAGGCGGTTGATGCGCACGTCGTTGTATTCGTAGTAGGTGCCGGGACGCCGCAGCTCGCGCGGCTTGCGCTCGCCGTCGCCGAACGCCTCGGCGCCGACGAAGTCGTGGTTCTTGCCGAACATCTGCCCTTCCCACTCGGTCTCCTGCTGCAGGTGCATCTTCCAGGTGACCTGCGCGTTGCGCGGCGAATCGTAGCCGCCGTCCTTGACGGTGGCGCCGACCGGCGCGTCGAGGTTGGGAATCTTGCCGTCGCGCACCGCCAGGCCGGCCACGGTCGCCAGCATGCTCTTGGCCACCGAGTAGGTGGGGTCGACCCACGTCGTGTCGCCGAACTCGGCGACGACGTAGCCCTTGTAGACGACGAGGCCGTTGGTGGTGGCGCGCTTGGTGGGCAGCGACCCCAGCATCGATCCGAAAATCTTCTCCTGGTCCGAGAAGTCCATCTCGCGGCGCGACTCACGCGACTGCGCGTAGGCCACCGCCTCGGCCAGCTTCGCCGGATCGAGCCCCATCTCGGCCGGGGTCTTCTTCGCCCATGTGCCGGCGGGCGGATAGTACGGCGCGCTCTGCGCCGCGACCGTCACGTACATGGCCACAGAGGCACAGAGGAACAGAGAAGACCAAATCTTGATGACCGATCGGCGATTCGCGAGGTGCGTGCTCATTCGTAACTCCCCCAACGGTGACTAGTAACCTGGACCGAGCAACACTGCATTGATGAACAGCAGCATCGTCGACTCGGTAAACGCGCGGTAGTTCGGATCCTCGGCGAAGCCGATGACGTGGCCCTGGCCGAAGGGCTGGTGCATGAGGAACGCCTTCTGCACCAGGATGTCCTGCGCTTCGGGCCAGATCAGGCCCGAGGCGATCAGCTTGTCCTTCGTGCCGTAAATGCCGACGTTGCGGCCGCTGTTCAGCTTGAGCGGCGCGAACACGCGGTTGCCCTCGATCATCACCTGCGTCTCGGCGTCGCTGCCGGCGGTCAGCCAGTGGTTGGTGTCGAGCGTCACGCGGAGGATGGCGCCCGGCTGCGATGCCGGCCGTTCGCGATCGGGCTGGATCGCCTTGTCGTAGTCGAACGCTTCGCCCGGCTTTGGCGCGGCGTTGTTGCCGCCACCGCCGCCCGACGGCGGCGGGACGTCGGGGCGGCCGTCTTTGAGCAGGCCGGTGGTGTCGAGCAGGCCCACGCTGGCCCCGGTGGCCCAGCGCGTGGCCTCGGCCATGGTCACCAGCGTGCCGCCGCCACGCAGCCAGTCCTTTACGCGGTTGAGCACGCCGTCGTTGATGGTGCCGCCGAAGTTGCCCGACGGCATCACGATCACGTCGTAGTCGTTGAAATTGGCGCGGCCCAGCGAGGCGGTGCGCACCGCCGTCACGTTCTGGCCGAAGCGGCGTTCGAGCACGTAGCGCGTCCAGCCGGCCGACAGGGTGTTGGCCGGCGTGTCCCACACCAGCAGCACCCGTGGCGCCTTCAGCGCCTGCACGTCGTTGCTGCCGAGCGAGGTGCCCTCGTCCACCCACGACGAATCGATCGGCACCAGCTCCACGCTGTGCCGCAGGGCCAGCGCCGACAGCCTGGCGGCAAGGTCGGCGGGGTTCTCGATGGTGCGGAAGAACGCGGTGCCAATGGCATAGCGGCGGCCGTTGTGCGTGAACGCGCCGCCGACGCTGCGGATCTTGAGGCCCTGCCTGAGGGCATCGGCCGAGAACGCCGCGGCGCCAGAGCCCCATGGCATCAGGTAGCCAACCTTGGCCGCGGCCAGCGTCCGCGCCGGCATGGGCGCGTCGTACTGCGACGGCACCGGTGTCGCCTTCACGCCGACCGCGCTGGGGCTGGTGACCAGCTCCACGTCGAACAGCATCGGCAGGTTCCACGCGGTGATGTCGTAGATCTGATCGTTCAGGCGCATCTTACGCCGCTCTTCCTGCTTGCGGATGAACTCCGCCGGTTGCTCGGTCTTCGGATCGAGCAGGTTGCGCGCCATGCGCGCGGTTGGCTGCGCGTTGGAGACGATGTAGGTGCCGGCCGGCAGGGTGCGCGCCGCAAGCTTGATGGGCTCGTCGGCGCGGCGGACCTCGATGCCCTGGGTGGCCAGATTGCGCGCCAGCAGGTCGGCGCGTGACGGGTCGTGCCCCGGCACGATCAGGTACTCGCGAATCGGCCCCTTCTCGCCTTCGGCGACCGCACTGCGGCGATACTCGAGATAGTCGCGCATCATCCGCTCGCGGTTGCGGGCGGCGGTGATGGCCGTGGTGATGGCGGCGTTGAAGTGATGCATCACGCCGTCGCGATAGGTCAGCGTGTCGCCGTCCGAGCGCGCGAACGCCAGGCCGCGGGCCGAGGCCTGCTCGTAGGTCATGCCGATCGAGCCCTGGAACGTCGGCCAGGAGTCGCCGTAACCGGGATAAAACGCGTCGTAGACCTCGCGGATGTAATAGGCCCAGCCGCGCTCGTCGAAGCGGGCGGCGTTGGCGCGGCCAATCAGCTCCCACGACGCGATCTGGCTCTTGGTGATGTGCGGGTTGAGCGGGTCGGCCGGCGGCGCGAAGTAGTAGGCGTTGTCGCCGCCCTGTTCGTGCAGGTCCACGGTCACCTGCGGCACGTACTCCAGGCCAATCTTGATGCGGCCCCGGGTCTCTGGCTGCGACTGCGCGAACCAGTCGCGGTTCATGTCGAACAGGTAGTGGTTGACGCGGCCGCCGGGCCACGGCTCGTCGTGCTCGGCGCTGTAGGGTGCCGGATCGGGCGAGGCGGCGCGGCCCAGCAGGTTCTGGAAGACGAACCGGGCGCGGCCATCGGGGTTCTGCATCGGGTCGATCAGCACCAGCGCATCGCGGGTCACGGCGTCGACGCCGGCATCGCCCTGGGCCGCCAGCAGGTGATAGGCCTCGGCCAGCGCGGCGTCAGACGAGGAAATCTCGTTGCCGTGGACGCCGTGGACCAGCCACACCACAACGGGCAGCTCGTTGACGAGACGTTCGGATTCGGCCGGCGCGACGCTTCGCGGATCCGCGAATCGCTGCAGGTCGGCCTTGACCTGCTCCAGTTTGGCAATGCGGTCGGCACTGCCAATCACGAACAGCCACAGCGGCCGTCCTTCCCAGCTGCGGGCGTACTCGATCAATCGCGACCGGGTCGGCGCCGCCTTCTGCAAAGCCTGCAGGTACTGCGCCACGCCTTCGGGCGGCGTGATGACCTCGCCGTGATCGTGGCCCAGCACCTGTTTGATGGTGGGAATGGCCGGGTCGTACTTCGCGCCGGGCCAAAGTGGCGGTTCTTGCGCGTGCGCAATTGCCGACGCGAGGCAAAAAGCGAGTGCGAAACCCCAAGAGGACGCGCAGCGTCCGACCCCACGAGCGCCGAGGGCGCGAGCCCCACGAGCAAAGCGAGCCCCTGTCTGTATCATTTGTCGAAATACTCCACTAGCTGCTGCGCGAAACGGCCAATTCGATCTTCGGCCTCGCCGTAATTGCCCGTGATAGCGTTGCCGAGGAACGAGACGACAATCGGTCCGGACCGCGCGTAGATGATGCCGACGTCGTTGGCCAGCACCGGCGGGAAGTCGCCGGTCTTGTGCGCGACGGGCACGGAGAGGTAGTGGTTCAGGCGGCGCTGCCCGGCAAGCTGCGCGCGCAACATGCGCAGCATGTCGTCGCAACTGGCGGCCGAAGCAATGGCCTTCTTCTCGATCGCCTCGAGCATCTGGCCCGTGGCCCGCGCGCTGATCTCGCCCAGCCAGTAGGCGCGGTCGCCGTTGGTCTTGCCGTTGCGATCATCGGCGGGCTTCAATGCGTTGTACTTCGCGAACAGCTCGCCGGTGGTCTGCGTCAACCGCATGCCGCCGCCAGGCCCTGAGCCTGTCGAAGGGCCGGCATAGCCCTGTTCCTTCAGCCAGGCGTTGACGCGCGCCACGCCGCCCACCCTGGCGATCGCCAGGTCGGTGGCGGTGTTGTCGCTGGTAATGATCATCTGCAACAGCACGTCGCGGAGGGTCGGCTGCAGGCCGGCGTCGTGGTAGCGGAAGATGCCCGACCCGCCGCGGATGTCCTCTTTCCTGATCGAGATCCGCTCGTCCAGCTTGATCTCGCCGCGCTCGGCCATCTGGAACGCCAGCACCAGCACCGGGATCTTGATCACGCTGGCGCTGTTCAGCAGTTCGGTGTCGCGAACGCCGGCGGTCTCGCCGGTGGTGAGGTGCTTTACCCAGATGGCGGCCGTGCCGGGGAATTCTGCGGCTGCGCGCGTTAGGAGCGCGTCGAGAGCCGTCGATTGCCCGGCCGACGAAGACGCGCCAAGAGCCAGGGCCAGAAGCGCTGCGGCAGCTTTCACGGGCAATAGCTTATTGCAAATGGCAGGTCCCAAGCCCCTTCTACAGCCAGCCGCGCTGACGGGCCAGACGGGCGGCCTCGATGCGGTTCGAGACCCCGAGCTTGGCGATGGCCTCCGACAGGTAGTTGCGCACGGTGCCCTCGGACAGGTTCAGGCGCTTCGCGATGTCGGCGCCGGCCAGCCCCTCTTCCGCGGCGCGCAGCACCTGGCGTTCACGATCGGTCAGGGGATCGGCCTCGCCCCAGGCGTCCTGGGCCAGTTGGGGATCGATGACGCGGAGCCCCTGGTGAACACCGCGAATGGCGTCGGCCAGCTTCTCGGCCGGTGCGTCCTTCAACAGGTAGCCCGAGGCGCCGGCGGCCAGTGCCCGCCGCAAATAGCCCGGCCTGGCGAACGTCGTCAGGATGATCACGCGCGGGCGCCCGCCCTTTCGCGCGCGCATCAGTTCCGCCGCCAACTCGAGGCCGGTCATCGACGGCATCTCGATGTCGGTGAGGACCACGTCGGGATCGGCCTTGCCCGCCAGCGCCAGGGCTTCGCGGCCGTCCCTGGCCTTCGCGACGACCTCGATGTCGGCTTCAATCTCGAGCAGCGCGGCCAGTGCGCCCAGCACCATGCCCTGATCCTCGGCGATCAATACGCGGATGCTCATATTGGCAACTTGATCAGCAGGCGGGTGCCGCGATCGGTCTCTCGCTGCAGCACGCCGCCCAGGGCCTGAATGCGCTCGCTCATGCCGGTGAGGCCGTTGCCGAATGGCGCCGCGCCGCCGCGGCCGTTGTCTTCCACTTCCATCGACACCGATCCATCCTGGGCATAGAAGCGCACATGGCAACTGGTCGCGCCGGCATGCCGGATCACGTTGGTGGTGGCTTCGCGCAGGGCCAGTGACAAGGCGGTTTCCTGCGCCGGCGCCAGCGCCACCGCGCGCGCATCGATGGTGGCCTGGATGCCGGCGGCGGCCAGGGTCGCGCGGACGTGCTCCAGTTCCGCCGTCAGCCCGGAAGACCGGTAACCGGTAATGGCCTGGCGGACCTCCGCCAGCCCGTCGCGGGCAATTCGCTCCACCTCGGCCATCTCGGCCGCCGCGCGCGTCACGTCGCGCGTGATCAGCTTCTGCGCCAGCTCGCTCTTGAGCACCACCACCGACAGCGTGTGGCCCAGCACGTCGTGCAGGTCACGGGCAATGCGCTCGCGCTCGGCCAGCTTGGCGAGCCGCTCCACTTCAGCCTGCGCCAGCCGCAGCCTGGCGTTGCCCGCCTCGGTACGTTCGCCCTGGATGGTGACAGCGCCGATCAACACCGCCAGCACCGGCATCATGTAGTGCCACATCGGCTGGTCGAGCACGAACACGATCAACACGCCCACGATGACCTGTCCGGCCAGCGCCACGACGGCGCCGCGGGTGGGAAAGGCACGAGCAGCCATCGCCGCGCCGTAGATCAGAAAGCTGCCGGTGCCCGGATTCATCCGCCCGAAGGCGATCACCAGCAGGTCCATCACCGCCATCAGCCACAGGATGCGAGGGCCGCGCATGATCTGCGCCGCCAGGTAGGCGACCAGGAAGACGACATACCCAGCCACCATTGCCGTCGTCTCGCCGGCGGTAAACGACGAGTCGAACGACGCCAGCAGGAAAGGCACCGAGTAGATCAGCCACGCGTACGACTCCCAGTTGAGGCGCCGCAGCTTGTCCACTGTGCGCTTGGGTCCAGGGCTTGGGGGCCTGGGGGCCTGGGGGCTTGGACTCATCGGCGCTCAGCGTACACCGGGACGCCAGGGGCCGGGCGAGGTCTCCGTCAACGTAGCTAACTCGAGCCGGCGGCCGCCCAGGTAGACCGAAACCACTTCGCGGTAAGCGTCCACGCGTTCCGTGGGGTCGGCGTCGAGAACCACCAGGTCGGCCACCGCCCCCGCGGTGATGCGGCCCAGCGACGATTGCCCCAGGCGACCGGCGGCCCGCGAGGTCGCCGACTTCAGCACGTCGCCGAGCGGCATGCCGGCCTCGGCCAGCAGTTCCAGCTCCCTGATCAGCGACACGCCGTGAAAGGTGACGGGGTTGCCGGCATCGGATCCCGCGACTATCGGCACACCGGCGCGAATAGCGCGGGTCGTCTGATCGAGCGAGCCTGCCAGCGCCTGTGCCATCCGCGTGGCCATGTCCCCTTCTCTCAGGTACGGCGCGAGGGCCGACGATGGGTCGAGCAGCGACTGCAGGATGGCCGGATGCGCCAGGCGGCGAGCCAGCGCGTCGGCGCCGCCGATCACCTGCCGCTTCCACGCGTAGTCGAGCACGACGTTGGTCGGCGTAAACGTCACCCGCCTGGCGGCCATCAACGCAATGGTCGCGTCGGTCAGCCCGCGCGAGCTGTGCTCGATGCCGTTGGCGCCGGCCTCGACCGCCAGCCGGGCATCGGCGTCGGTCCCGACGTGCACGGTGGTCCGCATCTTCCGCGACTTCGCCTCGGCCATCGCCGCCAGGAACACGTCTTCGCGCAAGCGCGGCAGCGGCCGGTCTGGGAAACCGGGTTCGAGCACCAGCTTCACGATGTCCACACGCTCGCGGTCGAGCTCGGCAATCGCGGCACGCGCTTCATCCGCGGATTCCACCTGCCGCGTCAGTTGCTCGGCCAGGCCGGGCAGGAACGAGAACATCTCCGCGGGATGTCCGCCCTTCGCCGTGACCGATGGCCCCGAGAAGAACGTCCGCGGCGCACGCTGAGTGGTTTCGGCCACGGCGCTCGACAGGGTCCGCATGTCGCGCAGGTTGTCGGTGAGCGACACCACTGACGTCACGCCGGCCGCCAGCGCGGCGCCGAAGTCGCGGGCCAGGCGATCGTCGGTCATTTCCACCGGCGCCGACCCGATGCCGCCGGAGCCTCCCCAGTGCACGTGTGAATCGAACAGCCCCGGGATCAGGTAGCGTCCGCGCACATCCTCGACGATGGCGCCTTCCGGCAACGGCGCGCTGTCGTCGTCCAGCGACACTTCGGAGATGCGATGATCCCGAATGACGACGCGGGCGTTGACAATGCGGCCGCCGAGACCGTCGAGCACGGTGGCGCCGCGCAGGACCAGGACCTGTCCCTCTGCGGCGCCGGCCTCGATGGTGCGGGTCCCTGGCAGTTCGCCCATGCGGAATGCAGGCGCAGCCAGCGCCGACGCGCCAAGCACGCCAACGAAGGCCACGGCGATGGTGGCCAGGGCGCGACGGGAGATCGGCTCGGTGCCCTCCCAGCGGAACAGCATCGACGTCAGCACCACTCCCACCACGCCAATGCCAAGCAGCACGGCGAGCGAGCCGGCAATGGGCAGCAGGCTGTCGCCGCGCACGATCACACTGGAGTAGGCGTCGACCAGGTAGGTGGTCGGCAGCAATCGCGCGAAGCGCTTGACGCCGTCGGGCAGCACGGCAAACGGCATGGCCGCACCCGACAGGAACATCAGCGGGAAGAACAGCAGGTTGGCAATCGCCGGCGCCGTGCGCATGTCGCGCGCGGTGCTGCCGACCAGCAGGCCCATGGGGATCAAGGCGATGGCGCCGCACAGGTAGACGCCGGTCAGGGCCCACCACGAACCGGCCATCTGCACGTCGAAGACCAGGCCCGCCAGCGTCATCAGGATGACGAGTGACAGGAAGCCGGTCATGGTCGCGGTCACGCCGTGGGCAATGGCAACGGCAGCGGCCGTGACGGGCGTGACGCGCAGGCGCCGCAGCAAGCCGTCTTGGCGATGCTGCACCATGGGCAGCGCCACACCAAACAACCCGCCCGACATCAGCGTGGTCGTCAGCAGGCCCGGCATCAGCACCGCCGTCACGCGGGCATCCCCGCGCGCCATCACGAAGCCGAACAGGAACAGGAAGCCGAGCGGAAACGACATCATCCAGAAGA
Source organism: Vicinamibacterales bacterium (assembly GCA_050247355.1). Taxonomy (GTDB): domain Bacteria; phylum Acidobacteriota; class Vicinamibacteria; order Vicinamibacterales; family UBA2999; genus 12-FULL-67-14b. The sequence goes on from JBFWUK010000019.1 coordinate 106,088, forward strand.
GCGCCGTCTTCGAGCGGCGCAGTTCGGTGAGTTGAGCGCCAATCAGCGCCAGCACGCTGCGAATGAACATGTCAGGACTCCTGGGCGGCAAGGACCGCTGGTTCGGCAGACGAGCCGATCAACTGCAGATACACGTCTTCGAGCGACGGCCGCTTCAGGCGCAGGTCGTCGAGCCGCGCACCCGACACGCGCAGCGATTCGGCCAGGCCGACGATGGCGGCGGTCGGGTCGGCGGTGCGGTAACGGAACAGCGCGCCGTCGAGTCCTTCGAAGACGGCCTGGGGTATCAGCCGCCCGGCATCCACATCGCCGTTCACCGCCACCCACAACGTGGAGGTACCGGCGGCGCGGGCCAGCAGTTCGAGCGGCGTGCCATCGGCGACGATCTCGCCGGCCGACAGGATGACGACGCGATCGGCGAGCGCTTCGATCTCGTCGAGGTAGTGCGAAGAGATCAGGACGGTCTTGCCGTCCTGCCGCAGCCGTCGCAGGATGTCGTGAATCTGCCGGCGCGCCATCGGATCCAGGCCCGACGTCGGCTCATCGAGGATGTAGAGGTCGGGATCGTGCAGCATGGCCATGGCCAGGGCGAGGCGCTGCTTCTGTCCACCGGACAGCGTGCGCACCAGCGCCTTGGCCTTCTCCTGCAGATCGACCCGCGCCAGCACGTCTGCCGGCGCCAGCGACTGCGGGGGATAGAGTGCGCCGTACAACTTCAGCGTTTCGACCACCGTCAGTTCAGGCATGAACGCCGTCGTCTGCAGTTGCACGCCGAGCCTGGCGCGCAGGGCGCCGGCGGCGTGTGCCGGGTCGAGGCCCATCACGTTCACCGTGCCCGTCGTGGCCGATCGCAGGCCCTCCAGAATCTCCACCAGCGTCGTCTTGCCGGCGCCGTTCGGTCCGAGCAACCCGACGATCCGGCCACCGGCCGGGATCGTCAGATCGATGCCGCGCAGCGCGTGCACCGCGCCGTACGTCTTGCGGAGTCCGCGAACGTCAATCGCAATCATGGTGACCACATGGTCGCCGTGGGCAGCGCCGGCCGCCAGTGACAGCCATCACGACTTCACGTGACGAATGTCATGTGGGGCTTAGGGGCTTAGGGGCTTAGGGGCTTAGGGGATAATCGCAACATGGCGCAGCCGCATCTCTATCCCATTCGCATGACGTGGACCGGCAACACCGGCCGCGGCACGGCGAACTACCGCGCCTATGACCGCACCCACGAGTATTCGGTCCCGGGCAAGCCGGTGATTCCCGGTTCGTCGGATCCGGCGTTCCGCGGCGACGCGACGCGATACAACCCGGAGGAACTGCTGGTCATGTCGCTGTCGTCGTGCCACATGCTTTGGTATCTCCACCT
>JBFWUK010000020.1:0-18464 GCA_050247355.1 Vicinamibacterales bacterium
GATTTACGCTTGACTTTCGCTTGGCGCGTTTCTAGGATCAGTCCTGTCCTGAAAGGACCCCACTCACATGGCATTAGACGAACGACAGGAACGCATCAAGGCCCTCGACATTGCCGTCGGCCAAATCGAAAAGCAGTTCGGCAAGGGCTCGATCATGCGCCTTGGCCAGAACAGAGCCGTCGCTCCCGTGGAGTTCATCTCCACCGGCGCCCTCAGTATTGACTATGCCCTGGGCATTGGCGGTGTCCCTCGCGGGCGGGTCATCGAGATCTTCGGACCGGAATCATCCGGTAAGACCACCCTCTCCCTACAGGTGATCGCCGAAGCCCAGAAGACCGGCGGACTCGCGGCCTTTGTAGACGCCGAACACGCACTGGATGCCGCGTACGCCAAGAAGCTGGGCGTGGACATCGACAACCTGCTGGTGTCGCAGCCTGACAACGGCGAACAGGCGCTCGAGATTGTCGAAGTCCTGATTCGTTCGAACAGCGTCGACGTGTGCGTCGTCGACTCGGTCGCGGCCCTGGTGCCCAAGGCCGAAATCGAGGGCGACATGGGCGAGGCGCAAATGGGCCTGCAGGCCCGGCTGATGTCGCAGGCCCTGCGCAAGCTCACCGGCGCGGTCTCGAAGTCGAAGACCTCGCTCATCTTCATCAACCAGCTGCGCGAGAAAATCGGCGTCATGTTCGGCAACCCCGAAACCACCACCGGCGGCCGCGCCCTGAAGTTCTACTCGTCGGTGCGCATCGACATTCGCCGCATCGGTGCCATCAAGGACGGCGAGGACGTGGTCGGCAACCGCACGCGCATCAAGGTCGTGAAGAACAAGATGGCGCCGCCCTTCCGCGAGGCCGAGTTCGACATCATGTACGGCGAGGGCGTGTCGCGCGAAGGCGACCTCATCGACATTGCCGTCGAGCACAAGATCATCGAGAAGAGCGGCGCGTGGTTCGCCTATGGCGGCGAACGCCTCGGCCAGGGCCGCGAGAACGTCAAGAACTACCTGAAGGAGCACGTCGAGCTGCGTACCGCGATCGAGGAAAAAGTGCGCAAGGCCCTCGGCATGTCACGCGAACCAGAGCCCGCTACGGTTGGGGCGTGACGTGAACCTGCTTGTGGAGGCAACCCTTTAGGGTTGCCTGTCGGCCCTTGGAATTCGACAGCGCTCTCCTGCATTACGTCGTTCAGCTACGCACGCCCTGGCTGGACGACGTGATGATTCTCGCCAGTGCTCTGGCAGCCGGCGGATTCCTCTGGATTGTCCTCGCGCTGATCGCCTCGGTGTATCCGCGCTACCGGGCCGACGCCTGGCGTCTGCTGCTGGTCATCGGCTTCAGCCTGGTCATCACCGACGTCGTCATGAAGCCCATCTTCGACCGGCCGCGCCCGTTCACGGCCATCCCGGACCTGCCGGTCATCGACGGCAAGCCCGCCAGTTCGTCGATGCCGTCAGGCCACGCCGCCCGCGCCATCGCCGCATCAATTGCCGCCACGCGGATGATGCCGGCCGCCGGCTGGCTGCTCTGGCCGTTTGCCGCCCTCGTGATCGGTTCGCGGGTCTACATCGGCGTGCATTGGCCCTCGGACGTTGTCGTGGGCGCCGTCGTCGGCCTCGCTTGCGCGTGGTTTGTGCTCGGCGGTCGCAAGACGCCGGTTGCGCAGCCAAAAACCTCCGCGATATACTCGTAAGTCTCTCCTGAGGCCAGGTAGCTCAGTTGGTAGAGCATGCGATTGAAAATCGCAGTGTCGGGGGTTCGATTCCCTCCCTGGCCACCATTCGACTCGTCGACGGCTCGCCTTCGGCGAACCGTCCACTCGCTCATGGCGGGCCATCCCACTCCTCAACGGCCCGCCTTCGGCGAACCGCCCACTCGCTCATAGCGAGCCATCCCACTGGTCGAATGCCCTGAGCGAACGAAGTGAGTCGAAGGGCGCCTGGTCCCGTCGCAGTCTTGCGAAGGGCGTCCAGCACGAAGGCGGACCACTTCTACTGCTTCGTGACGACCAGACTGGTGACCAACCCGCCCACGCCGGGCAGGCCTTCCGCGGTCACCGCATAGCCCGCCACACCGTCCATCGTTGAACCAATCACCCGCGTGCTCCAGTGCACGATGGCGGCGGTGAAGGGTCCGCCGGTCACCGTGCCCCGTAGCGTCAGCAGGCCGTTGGCATCGACGACGCCCGTGACCGTACCGGTGAGGGCGCCGAGCGCGATACTGCCCGAAACGGCACTTCCCTGCTGCGTGAGGGTCAATGACAGTGGCATGGGCGAGCCAACCGGGAACGCCCCGCCCGCCCGGCCGCTTGACGGCGGACTGCACAGCAGTTCCTGCGCCGATCCGCCCCCCTGGCAGTCGGTCACCGTCTGCGTGCCCGCCCACGCACCGGTAAACGGCGTGGCAGGCAGCGCGGTGGCCGAGTACGGCAGGCTGTTGGTGCCGGCGGTTTGGTCTCCGCTCACGATCAAGGCTCCGGCGATGGTGCCCGGCGCCGTGGGCCGGTAGGTCACGACCACCTCCTGCGACCCGCCGGGAGGGATGGTGCCGCTGGACCAGCTCAAGGTGGCCTGCGACGGCAGCGCGCCCGTTCCCGTGATGTTCGCGACCGTCAGCGGGAGTTGGCCTGAATTGGTGATCGTGAAGGTCGCGGTCACCAAGGTGCCCACTTCGACCTGGTCGAAGGCAAGGTCCCCCGAAAGCATGATGGTGCGGGCCGTCGCCGACGGCGACGTGGGATTCGACCCGCACCCGATCGAGAACACCAGCAACAGGACCCAGGCCCCCACCATCGCGCGAGTTGTCATGCCTGGTCCGAGGCAAAGCGGAGGCCAGCCGGCTGCGGCGAGTTGATGGAGATTCGGGGTGGACTGGTCGCGAAGGCAGCCTGCCGCCGGACAAAAGTCGCTAGATGGTGGACCTCTTGACCGCGGCCAGGGGGACCTGCCGATACATCCAAACCGTCGGCCGGGCGGCCCTGACTTGCCCGATCTCCGCTTCGATCCCCTTCCACACCTCGCGCAGCGGCACCCAGGCCACGGTGTCGGCCGGCCGGGCCTTGAGCGCGGGCAGGACACTGCCGCGCAGTCCCGAGATTGCCAGCGCGACCGGCGCGGCGGACTTGAAGGCCATGACGATCTCGTTGCGGAGATAGGTCAGGACCACCCGCGTGACCCACGACGAGACGCCTTGGCGATCGAGCTCGATCGCCAGCCGCAGGATGGCCAAATCCAAAACGCCGAACAGCCGCGTCTGCCCGCGCTGCCGGTGTTGCAGCTCGGTTCCGAGCTGACTCTGCACCAGCAAATGCCGCACGCGACGGGCCGTGCACTTGCGTCCTGTCAATCGGCTGACGGCGCGCGCGGCTTCTACCGCAGTGAGGAATTTGGGGCCGGCCATGAGACTAGGGGATTTCTTACGCCTGCATATCCTTTTACGAAGGCCTAATATTTGTCAATCGAAAACAGGCGTGAAACGCCGATGTGCGTTCGAACGTGAAAGACCGGCGATGCGCCGCGCGAAGGCGCGCGAGGGCGCGCGCGAAGCGCCAGCCGGTCATGGCGCCAACCAGAATGGAATCGGCTTGTGGTGGCTGGAACTTGCGGATGGTCACCCGCAACGGTGATCGGACTTGCGTCGGGAGGGAACGCGGCGGCAGCCCAGCATTCAAAATTCTGGACTGCCGCTGGCTGTGTTTTAGAAGTCGACGAGGCGCGTGTACTTGACGACGAACGAGCGACCGAGCGTTTCGGCGACGGTCGAACTGAGCAGGTCGCGGCGATCGTTGAACACTACGAACAGGCCCGTGCCGCTGCGATTCAGCATCGCGAGGCGAACGTTCGACGAAAACTGCCCGGTCTGCCCGTTGTACTGCAGCAGCGCCGAGATGTTGGTCAGCGTCGTGAACGAGTAGTTGGCCTTGATCGGCACCAGGTTGTTCACGAACGAACCGTACGGCAGGTCGATATCCTGGCGCGTCCAGCCGACGCTGGCAGTGGCCTTGGGCGTGATCCGGAACTCGCTGGTCAGCTCAACCGACTGGAAGTCGCCGTCGTAGTAATTGCCGAACCGGGTGCGGATGGTGCCGGTGACGCGGGCACTGGGATTGTGCATGTACTCCAGGGCGTGCTGCCACCAGTCGTACTGGCCCGCCGGAATCACCACGCGGTTGCCGTCGCGACTGTAGACCTGGAACGGCGTCAGGGGGTTGTCCTTGGCGTAGTCCGAGAACCAGCCAAAGCGGCCGCCCTGCCGCGGCTGTATTTCGAACGGGTGCACGTGCCAGGCCTCGCTCTGCAGGTTGCCGTCGAAGTCGTAGTACGAGTTGTACGACACGTGCGGCGCCACGCGGCGAATCCAGGGGTACTTCTTCGGCTGCGGCTGGAAGAACGCGCGGAACTCGGGCCGGCGATAGCCACGGCGCGGCAGGAAGCCGACCTCGGGATTGAAGGTCTTGCCGACCTGCGAAAAGCCGCCCGAAATTTGCCACAGGTTGTTGGTGAAGTTGTAGAAGGCCCGGCCGGCGTAATCACTGCCCAGGGCCGCGGCATTGCCGCCCGAGTCGGTGCGGGCCAGGAAGCCCGACACTCGCTGGCTCGACGACAACTGGATGTTGGCATCCACGCCGTAGGCGCGGTTGTGATCGTCCGACGGGGCGTAGCTGCCGGTGCCCTGACGGTTGACGAAAATGGCGCCGTAACTCGAGCGGCCGACCTCGCGCTGCAGCCGCAGCACGCTGAAGTTGTTGGCCTGCCCCACCACCTGGGTGCCGGCGGCATTCTCGGCTTCGTCGGTCTGGATGTTGAGCACACCGACGTTCCAACCGCCGATCTTGCCGCTCAGGCGCCCGCCGGCCTCGATGTCGAGCGGCACGCCGCCGCCTGACAAGCCGATGCGGCGCGAGAAGAACAGGTCGATGTTCTGGGGATTGCCGAATTGGAAGGTTGATGCATTTTCGAGAAAGAACGGGCGCTTCTCCGGGAAGAACAGGTCGAACCGGGTCAGGTTGACCTGCTCTTCGTCGGCCTCGACCTGCGCGAAATCGGTGTTGATCGTGGCATCGAGGGTCAGGTTGGGGCGGATGCCCCACTTGAAGTCCATGCCGACGTTCCACTTACCATCCACCTGGTTGTCGGGCAGCGTGAAGTCCTTGTTCGCCGAGGCCAGCGCGTAGGGAATCAGCTTGATGTCGCGCCGCGCCGGCAGGTCGAGCCCCGACATCTTGGCGGCCAGCGAGACGCGGTAAATGTCGAAGCCGCGCGGGATCGGCGCCAGGTAGACCTGCTCGTTCTTATGCCGGATGTTGCGCAGCACATTGAACCCCCAGGTCTGATTGGTGCCGGTCTCGTAGCGCAGCGTCTTGAGCGGAATCGCCATTTCCGTTTCCCAGCCGCGGTCGGTGATCTGGCTTTTCACGCTCCAGTCGCCGTCCCAATTGGGATTGAAGGCGCTGATGCCGCCCCGCTGGGTGCCGCCGGCGCCGCCGCCGCCCACCGACACGCCGCTGCTCTGCCCCTCGCGCGCCACCTGGCCGTCGTACTCGATTCCCAGCGGGTTGGTGCCGAACACGAAGGCGTTCTGGCTGTCGTTGAAGGTGTCGAGCGCGATCACGATCGAATCGGTCTCACTCAGCGAGGCGTCGCGGCGCGCCTGCGACACGATGATCTTCGATGGATCGCTGTCGAAGGCAATCACGCTGATATAGAGGTTGCCTTTGCCAACCATCACCCGCACCTCGGTCTTCTCGCTGGCCGGCGCCCCCTCGATCGGGTCCTGTTGCGTGAAGGTGCCGTACGGCTGTACGGTCTGCCAGGCAGCCTCGTTCACCCGGCCATCGATCACCGGCGCATCGGCGGAATCGGCGAGCTTGCTGACAGTGAAGGTCGGCGGTGCGGCCTGTTGAGCAATTGCGGCTTGGGAGAGGCTGAGGAAGAAGACCAGAGCCAACGGGACAAACGGAGCACGACAGCGATGAGGTCTGCACATAATGCGTTCTGAATTTCGTTCTTCGGTGTTTGCTGTTTGTTCTTAACTTGTTCTTTACAAGTAAGTTAGATGGATGAGATTCGCGTCGCAGTGTATGACAAGGCCATGACAGTGACAATGGGGTGACCCGATGAACGCACTAATGGCGCGCGCAGTGGTTGTCTTCGGTTGTCTCTGCGTCGCGGCATCTACCGCCGCCCAGTCGTTGCCCAGTCTGAACAATGACCAACGGGGCCTGCTCACGACGCTGCTCGCCGCCGTCGACGCTGCCCCACCGGCCGCGGAGGCCGTCCACGATCCGTGGCAAACCCACATTCTGCGCGCCTCGGATGGCTCCCACTACGTCGCCTTCTCCGTCGCGTCCTCGCCGGCGGCACCCATCTCCGCCGACCGCGTGCTGATCTACGTGCGGCTGTCCCGTATCCCGGAGTCTTCGCTGACGACCGTGGCGGCGCGGTCGAGCGTGCGTGAATGGCTCGACGGTTCGCGCATTGATCCTCGCCTGGTACGGTCGAAGCGCGGCTTCGCGGTCGGCAGCATGCCCGCGATGGGCGCGGCCACGGCCGGTGGCGGCGGCGCCGCCACCGTAGGGTCTGCCGATCTGCAAATCATGGGCTTGCAGCGGGAACGGGAACGTCAGCGCAAGGAACAGGAGGAACGCGAGCGGAAGGCAAGCCTGGAAGCTGCCGGGCCGGACGACGGCGGACTGCTGCCGTTTGAAGACTTCGACGTGGTGGCGCCGCCGAGGTTCGCCGACGGCACGGCGGCCATCCAACGCGCGCTGACCGCGGGCCCGGGCCGCTATCGACTGTCGGTCGCATGGGTCGATGCCGCCGCCAAGCCAGGCAAGGCGCCGGTGCACGTGACCCACCAAACGCTCGACCTGCCACCCGCGTGGGCCGACGAGTTCAGGATTAGCTCGGTCATCGTCGCCGAGAGCGTGAGAGTGCGCGAGACGCCGTATACGGCCGCCGAACAGCGCTCGCATCCGTATGCCATCGGCCCGACCGAAGTGGTCCCCGCCCGCGACGCGACCTTCACGCCCGACGACTCCTTGTCGCTGGCGTTCCAGGTGATCAATGCCCGCGCCACCCCCTCCGGCAAGCCCGATGTTACGGTGAACTTCCGTATCACCAGGCTCGTGGGCAGCCGCGAGCAGCAGGTGGCGGCCCTCACCCCACTTCGCTATGGTCCGGCCACTCTGCCGTCCGATTTCGATATCCGGCTCGGCCACCCGATCATCGCCGGCATGGCCGTGCCGCTCACCACCATTTCCCGAGGCGATTACCGGCTGCACATTACCGCGATCGACCACACCACGACGACCAGCACCAGCACCCATACCGACTTCCGCGTGGTTGGTACACCGCTCTCTCTGCTGCGCGAAGCCCCTCCTCTCGGGCCGCCGTTTCGGCGCGAGGCGCTGGTTGAGAGGACACTCGCCGCGGTGGTTCAAGCGCTCACGCCGGCGGCGCCCTCCGCCGCCTTGCGGCGGGCACTCGACGCCGCCGCCGCGGGCAAGTTCGCGGAGTTGCTCTTCGAGGAGGCGGTGCCACCCGGCGAACAGGGGCATCGCGCGGCGCTGACAGCGCTCGCGCTGCTGACCATTGGCGACGGTTCCGCAGCCGGACACGGCGAACGCGCGCTTGCCGCCGGTGCGCCGGCCGGGCCGGCGAACGTGCTGATTGGCGCCTTGCGCGCGACGCAGAATCGCGATGCCGAAGCGATCGCCGCATGGCAGGCGGCGATCGCCGGAGGAATGCCGTCCGCTGTCGTCGCGCCGTTCCTGGTGGATGCGTTGCTGCGGCGTGGCGATGCTGCGCGGGCGGCATCATTGATTACAACGGAAGTGGGGAGCGGGGCGCCCGGCGCGTGGGCCCGTGCTCTCGCGGCCACGCACCTCGCCGCGGGTCGCGACGCCCAGGCACTCACGGTGCTGGATACCCACCTGGCGCAGGCTTCCGGCGATGTCGCGGCGCGCTGGCTGCAGCTACAGGCGCTTTACGGAAGCATTGTTCGCGGCAACGGTGGCGATCGCGATCGCTTCAGGCGGCTCGCGGAGGCCTACGTCGCAGCAAGCAGTCCGCACGCTTCGCTGGCAGCAGAGTGGCTCAAGGCGGTGCCCTAGTTCTTCTTCAGCGGTGGCAGCTTCGGGAGCTGGCCTTCCGTCTTCAGCGAGTAGGCCCGGCGTGAGTTCACCGTCACGTCCGGGCGATTCACCTTCACCTCGAGGGTTCGGGTGCGCTTGGCGATGTCGGGGTTCGACGAGTAGAACCCCAGCACGTAGTAGTCGCTGGTCTCGGCGTCCACGCGCTTGAGGGCCGATTCGAAGTCGTTGGTGTTGACGATGGCAAACCCGCCGGTCTCTTCGGCGAGGTAGCGCAGCGAGCTGGTGGTCTTCTGCAGGTAGGTGCGCCACTCGCTCTGATCGACGTACTCGCCAACGTCGGTCACACCGGCCAGGCCGCGCGGGTCGATGGTGTAGAACGTGGCGTTGGCGCGGTTCGCCGAGAGCGTCAGCTCGCGCATCAGCCGGTGCAGGTCGATGTCGGCGGTGACCGCCGCGGAGCGGAAGTACGGGTTCTCCGCTTCATACACCTCCTTCAACGGGTCGGCGAAGCGCCCACCCATGATGCGGTCGCGGCCCACGCGGCCTTCGACGAACGGATTGAGGTCGTAGCCCGTGCTGATGTAAATCACCGCCTTGCGCCGGTTGGCCACCTTCTCCAGGTCGGCCATGATGTCGTAGGCCGTGTAGAACGCCATCTGGGCACGGCTGCGCAGGTCGCCAGGCCCTTGCGAGCCCTCCATCATCTTGAAAATCTCTGACGGCAGGTAACCCGACCCGCGGATCTTCGTCACCGCCTCGGCCATCATCTTGCGATCGTAGGTCGGCCCCACTTCCAGGTACGACGGACCGCTCGACACAATGGCCACGAAGTCGCCGTCGTGAACCAGGGTGTCGAGCACGGTCTGCAGCAGCCGGCGGACGTGAGGAGTGATCTCGGGCTCGAAGTGCAGGTCGTCGATGAAGATCAGGAAAACGCGGCCCGCTACGTCATTCAGGCTGCGCCGGCTGGACGGCATCACGATGCCCTCCGGCGCCGGGGCCGCCGCCGGCGGCTGCAGCAGGTTGAAGGTGCGTCCGCCATGGATCAGCGAGAACGACGACACGGCCTGCGGCACGCCGTCTTCGAAAATCGTGAAGTCCGCCGCGGTCAGGTCCGAGACGAACTGTCCCTGGTTGTTACGCGGAATCACGTCGGTGCTGACCAGCGTGACGCCCGCCCGAAACGTGGGCTGTCCCGGCGCGGGTGCGGTGGGCGACGGAGGCGCCTGCCCCTGGGCAAGCAATGTGGCGTCCGGCTTCAGCCGGACCACGCCTGGGCTGGCAGCAACCACGGCCACCACGGCCACGGCCAAGGTAAAGCGGAACTTCATCCCGACAGTATAATGTCGCCCATGCATCCTACCCGCCGACAGGTTTTGGGCACCCTTGCCGCAGCTGGCGCGGCCACCCTGGTCGACCCGGGCAACGTGCTGGCAAAGCTCGCCGCGGATGTGCCGTGCACGGCTGCCACTCCGGCCGGCGAACTGCTGGGCACTCTCCCGCTCTTCCGCTACCGGACGCAAAACCAGGCCTTCGGCGTGAAATACGGGGGGCCCGGCCTCGATGCCCGGATGGTCACTGACCTCTCGTTACTCGAACCCGGCAAGCTGATCACGGCCAACGAGCTGGCGTACATCCGAACCGAGATTCCCGCCGCAGCGGCGGCCCATACCGGCCCCTGGACCATTGAAACCAGCGGGTTGCTGGCGAAGGACGGCACGCTCGCGCTCGACGCCGTCGCGAAGCAGTCGAAGAACATGGGGCCGCAGCTGTTCGAATGCTCGGGCAACGCGAACCCCTCGAACTTCGGCTTGATGAGCGTGGCCGAATGGGAAGGCATCCCGCTGACCGGCATCGTCGACGGCCTGAAGCCGACCAAGGACGCCACCGGCGTGCTGGTGAGCGGATTCGATCACATCGGCCAGGTCTCGCAGCGCTCCATCGTCGGCGCGAGTTGGGTGTTTCCGCTGGCGTCGCTCGACAAGCTCGGCGCGTATCTCGCGGTGCGAATGAACGGCGAGCCCCTGCCGGCGGATCACGGCAAGCCCGTGCGCCTGGTCGTCCCCGGCTGGTACGGTTGCACGTGGATCAAGTGGGTGAACGAGATTCGCCTGGTCGGTCCGGATGAACCGGCGACGACGCAGATGGTGGAGTTTGCGAACCGCACGCACCAGGCCGAGCCGCACAAGTTCGCGCGTGATTACACGCCGGGTGACATCCAGACCGCCGCCACCCCGGTGCGCGTCGAGAAGCGCCGCACTGCGAGCGGGCTCGAATACCGCATTGTCGGCATCGTCTGGGGCGGCACCAAGGTCGTAGATCGCCTGGCGGTCAGGATCACACCCGGGGCGCCGAAGCCCCAGCCGTTCGACGGTAAGAGCGGCGACTTCACGCCGTTCAGCGTGTGCCCGACGCCGAAGACGCACGCCACCTGGAACCTGTGGGAGTACCGCTGGAAGCCCACCGCGCCAGGCACCTACGACATCGCTCTGCGTGTAGCCGACGCTTCGATTCCCCAGCGTCGGCTGGAGACGGGCTACTACATGAGACAGGTACAGATCGAAGAAGTCTGACGGGGCGGCAATTCCTGACGGGGCGACACGCCTTGCCGGGGCTACTTCACGGCGGCGCGGGCTTCGGCGACTTCCGGCAAGCCCGGATCGGCCAGCCGGTAGTTTGCAAGAAACCTCTTATAGGTTGCCCGCGCTGACTCCGCGTCCCCCGCATTACGATACGCGCGCGCCAGGCCCAGCACGGCGCGGCTGCGGTTGGGCGTGCGCGCCAGCGCGCGATCGAACCAGATGATCGCTTCCTTCGCGCGGCCCACCTGGAACAACAACTCCCCGTACAACTCGTCGGCGCCCTTCACCGGGAACGGCCGGCCAATCGGCCTGGGCATGCGCGCCTGCAGCGCGACGGCCCGATCCATCATCGCGAAGGCGGCGGCGTGCTGGCCGCGGGCGAACAGGTCGAGCGCCTCCATCTGCCGCAGCATCACCTCGGCCTGCTCGCGCAGTTCGGGCGCCTGGGCCGGGGCCGATGCGTTGCGGAACTCGGCAATGGCCGCCTGCACCCGGGCGGCATCGCCGAGATTGACGGCGCTCAGGCCCAGGGCAAACAGTTCCTCGATGTTATCGAAGGTCGTCTGCCCCTTCATCTCGCTCCAGCGCTCGCTCTCGATGATGTAGCGCGCGCGCATCGAGCCGCGGTCGTTGCGCAATGCGGCGAGCCCACTACCCCGCCCGATCTCACTCTGCTCGCCGTAGCCGTGCCCGCCAGCGTGCTGAGGCGAAGCCGAGGCACGCTGTCCCGCCGAAGCCTTGGCGGAGGCGGACGCCTTCATTGCCTCATCCACAAAGGCGATGGCATCCTTCGTCTTCGAGAACCTTCCCTGCTGCGTCCACTCGTACTGCAGCCACGCCAGGCTGTGGAAGTCGCGGCTGCTGATCGGCAGGCCGCGCCGCTTCGCCCAGGCAATCGACGCGTTCCACGATGCCTCGTCCGACAAGGCCGCTTCGTCCCACAGCCCCACCTGCAGAAACGTATGGGCCGGCATGTGCAACGCGTGGCTCGCGGCCGGCGCGATCTTGGCGTAGGCCCGGGCCGCCGTCAGCGCGCGTCCGGCAAGGGTGCCGTGGTCGTAGGCATGCAGGATGTAGTGCGCCGCGCCGGGGTGCCGCGGACTGCGGGCGAACACCTTTTCGGCAATGGCGCCGGCCTGGCGCCGCAGGGGCAGCGCCGCGTCGCCGCGCGGCAACATGGCCAGCAGCGATAGCGCATAAAACGTCTGCGCCTCGTCATCCGCCGGGTAGTCGGCGGCCAGCTTGGCCATCACGCTGGAATACGCCTTGTGTCTCGCGCCGAGGTCGCCGGGCCCGAACAGCGCTTCGACCGCGCGCATGAATCCCTGCTCGCGCGGCGTCTTCGCCTTCGCCACGCGCGCGTCGGGCGTGGCTCCCAGCTTGGCGAGCGCTGCCCGCCCCTGGGGCAGTTCTTCGTAGAACCACAACGGCTGGCTGAAACTCATCGCCTCGCCCCAGTAGGCAAGCGCGAACGACGGGTCGGCCTTCTGCGCCGCGCGGAACGCCTCGATCGCGTCTTCATAGCCGAAGCTATGCAGCCACGCGACACCGCGCAGAAAGTCGGCTTGCGCGGCGGCGGAACCGGAGTTCGGGAATCTGAGGGTGCCCAGTGGCTGGGCAACCGCGACGACGATGGCGATGGAGACGACCATCGCGACTGCGACAAGCCCACGGTGCATGCGACGACCGGGAACGGCGGGGATGGTCAGCCGAGCCGCACAATGGCGGCGAAGATGGCAGTCAGGATCGCCATGGCGCCGACGTTCCACTTGATCAGATCAGCCTTCAGGTCCGACAGGTCGGCCTTGGTGGCGAGCTCATTTCTGGCTTCAGTTCCCATTACCGCCCGCGCGGCGTCTCGGGCGAGTTCCTCGCCGACACCGGCCCTCCGCAGAGCGTCATAGAGTTCGGCAACCGTGCTGCTCATGACTGGCTCTCTTGAGAGTCTAGCGGATTCCGGCCCATTCGCGAAGGCTTGAGGTTGATGATTGGAACGGCAGCACCGGGTATCTCGTGCCCAATGGGTAGCAAGTTCCTGCCCCTTGCGAAGACAACCGACGGATTGCCGCGAAAAACACTGAGCGCCTGGCTGGCGAGCTCCATGGCTCCGGCTGGAGCATAAGGCTTGCCAACAAAAAAGGGCGCTCCCGAAGGAGCGCCCTTTCCCTACGCTGCCAAGCAGCGCCTTACCGAGTGGCGAAGCCGCGAGGCCCCACCCACCTTCGCCCTCTGGGCTACGGCGGGCAGGCCTTGTAGCCCTACCGAGCCGCGAGCGGCTCGGCCCTTTCCTAGAACGACAGGCGGAACATCATCTGCGTCAGGCGCATGAAGCCGCGCTGCCCAGTGATGCGGCCGAATGCGGCGCTGCCGAACGCGGTGTTCGGACCGATCGTCTTGACGGTGTTGGTGATGTTCAGCACTTCGAGCTTGATCTGGGCGCGGACGCGGGAGCCCAGCCGGAGGTCCTTCGACGCCACGAAGTCCCAGTTGTTGCGGTGCGGCGTGCGCACGTCGGGGTTGGTCCTCGGCGAGTTGCCGAACGTGAAGGCGCCGGGGTTCGAGTAGGCCGCCGAATCGAGCCACACGCCAGGCGTCGGTGCCGGAGTGTAGAAGAAACGGTCCTCGCGGTCGCCGCTAGTCAGCGGATCGCTGCCCGTGAGGTTCGGCCGCTGCATCGCGTAGAACGCGCTCGAGTTGTTGTTCGAGCTGTTCGACACCGAGATCGGGAAGCCGCTCTCGAACGCGATGATCGACGAAATCGTCCAGTCGCCCAGGATGGCGGCGGCGACGCCGCTCTGCGCCCAGCGCTTGCCCTCGCCGAATGGCAGTTCGATGATCGGGGAGATGGAGATCTTGTGCGGCACATCGAGCAGCCCGGTGGCGTACTCCGCCTCCAGGTCGTAGATGTTCTGGGCATTTCCGTTCGTGGCCGAGAACGAGTTGCTCTCGCCGAACTGATTGTCCTTCAGGTTGCTGTAGGTGTAGTTGATGCGACCACCCCAGCCGTTGCTCATTCGCTTCTCGAACTTGAAGATGGCAGCGTGGTACTGGTTCTTGCCACCCGTCGTCTGGCGCATCAGGATGTTGCCGAACTGCGGGAAGGGCCGCAGCGACTGCGCCCGGCTGATGGTCGGGCTGTTCGGCGAGAAGCCGGTACCGGTCCCGAAGAACGGGTTGGGCACCTGCTGCGACAACGCCGTGCCCAGCGCGAGGTACGAGGGATCCAGCGTGTTGATGTTGATGGTCGCCGAGTCGTTGGCACCGCCGTAGCCCAGGTTGCGGCCGGTCGCGCCGGAGTACTCGAAGCCAATCGCGATGTTGCCGGGCAACTCGCGGTTGATGTCGAACGAGTACTGCTGCACGTAGGGCGCGCCCTTGTCCTGGTCGATGAACTCGATGTTGCTGCCCACGCCCTCGAGGGCGCCCAGCGAGTTGCCGCGCGGCTGCACGACGCCGCCCGGGAAGGGGTTGTTGATGGTCAACGTTGGCCTGAACTGCCCCTGCTGAATAAAGGTGTTCTGGCTGTAGCCCACCTGGCCGTAGTTGGCCGAGCCGAGGAACGCGTAGTTCCACGGCGCCTGGTAGATGCCGTAGCCGCCACGGATGACCGTCTGCGGGTTGACCGAGTAGACAAAGCCCACGCGGGGTGAGAACTTCGCGGCTGGCTGGTTGCCCTGCTCGGTCGGCGCACCGTTCACTCCGGCATAGACGAG
This sequence comes from Vicinamibacterales bacterium, assembly GCA_050247355.1. Taxonomy (GTDB): domain Bacteria; phylum Acidobacteriota; class Vicinamibacteria; order Vicinamibacterales; family UBA2999; genus 12-FULL-67-14b. The sequence continues at coordinate 14,387 of JBFWUK010000020.1, forward strand.
GCCGCCGCGAACCGGGTTGCCGTTGACCGTGATCGCGCCGAGCGCGCCGCCAGGGTTCAGGGTGCGGTCAAAGGCCACCGTGAAGCGGTTCTCTTCTTCCTTCAAGCCGGTTTCACTTTCGACGCGCAGGCCGTAGTTGACGGTGAACTTCGAGTTCACGCGGAAGTCGTCCTGCAGGTAGGCGCCGAAGTAGTTGATGTAGTAGTTCGCCGGTGCCGATACCTGGATGCTGCTCTGGTTGCCGGGGTCGCCGGAGGGGTAGCCCAGCAGCAAGCTGGCCAACGCGTTGCCGGACGGGGTGGCGCCGTTGACGCCATTCACTGCCGGGTTGGCCGACGTGTAACGCCGGTCGAAGTTCAGGTTGCCGGCGCCGTTGGCGAACGACTGCGACTCGAGACCGATGGTCCGGTAGTCCACACCGGCCTTGAAGGTGTGGCGGCCGACCAGCTTCGACACCGTGCCGTTGGCGCTCCACGAGTACAGGTTGCGGTCCGACGGATCGATCGCACCGAGCCCGTAGTAGTCGGTGATGTTCACATTCGGGAACTTCTTGGTCTGGATGGCGCTGCTGAAGGCCGAATCGAACCCGAGCGAGGCCGGGTCGAAGTCGATCGACAGGGTGTCGTCATCGCGGAACTGGGTCAGGCCGTAGCGCAGGGTCACCACCGTGTTGCTGCTCGGCAGCCAGGTGTTGTTCAAGGCCAGCATGTGGATGCGGCGCTTCAGCAGGTAGTCGCCGTTGTCGATGAACCGGTTGGGGCCGTTCAGGCCCGGTTCGAGATAGTTGGCGCAGGGTTCGTCAGTCGTGTTGTAGAGGTAGAAGCCGCTGAACGAGACGGCATCGCTGAACCGGTGATCGAGCTTGCCGGTGTACATCATCGCCCGGTCTTCGATTTGGGCCACGCTGAAGAAGTTCGACTGGCCGTTGCTGACGTCATTGGTCGGCGCCGGCAGGTAGCTGAGCATCTTGGTGGCGATCGGGTTCAGGCGGTTCGCCGGAATCACGTTGCCCGGGAACGGCGTTCGGCCGTTGCCGTTGGCGTCGCCGGTCAGCGGGTCGTAGATCACGACCTGGCGGCCGCTCGAATCGAACGACTGCGAGAAGTCGCCGGCGCGCTCACGCGTGGTCGGCAGACGCTGGGAGCCGTTGCGCGTCGTGTTGGAACCGTAGCCTTCAACCGAGCCCCAGAAGAACGTCCGGTTGCGGACGATCGGACCGCCGAAGCCGCCGCCACCCAGGTGGAAATAGGTCTCGGGCAGTGGAATGCCCTGCTTCTCGGAGAACCAGTTGTTGGCCATGCCCCAGCGCGGCCGGGCCTGGTAGAAGCCGCTGCCGGCGAAGCTGTTGCCGCCCGACTTGGTGGCGACGTTGAACGTGCCGCCGCCGGTGCGGCCGGCCTCCGCGTCATACAGGTGGACCTGGACGGCGACGTCGTCGAGGGCCTCGATGCTGGGGTTGGCCGAGGCGCGGTTGCGGATGTCGGTCACCGGCACGCCGTCGACCAGGTAGTTGTTGCCGCGGCGCGTGCCGCCGCCGAGCGACAGCAGCGAGGCGTTGGTCTGGTCCTGCTGGCGATTGAACTGCGAGTCACCCGAGGCCACCACGGTGGGCAGCGTCAGGGCGAAGAGGAATGCCGAACGGCCGCCACTCGGCAACGTCGACAGCTGCTGCGTGCTGATCACGCCGCCGCCGGTGGCGTTGGAGGTGTCGATCAGCGGCGCCGCGCCGGTCACGGTGATGGTCTCCTGCAGCTGGCCGACCTCGAGGCCGATGTCCAGCGTCACGAACTGCTGGGCCGCGACGCGAACCGCTTTCTGCTCGTAGGTCTTGAAACCGGCGAGTTCAGCCTTGACGGTGTAGGTGCCGGGGGGCACCGCCGCGAAGTTGTACTGGCCCTGCTCGTTCGAGACCGCGTCGCGCGTGGCGCCGTTGCCTTCGTTGAGCAGCGTGACCGTGACGCCAGGCACCACGCCGCCGGAATCGCGAACCGCACCGCGCACACCGCCCGTGAACGTCTGCGCCCACGCCGTGCTCGAGACCAATGGAACCATGAGCAGCGCCAACAGGCACCACCGTGACAAGGAATTCCTCATACTCGCTTTCCTCCAAATCGAAGAAGTCTGACCGCCAGCCGCACCCGGCATGACAGACACAACGCAGCCGCAGAGATCAAGCCATTTCCAACGAGCGAGCCTCTCCTGACGGTTTTCTAGCAAAGATGCGGGAGTGTAGGTCAGCAAGCTCAGGGTTTGCAAGCGCTGTACGCATGGGACGAGGGCGGCCCATCTAACTACAAAATTTTGGATCAATCCCGTCGGTGACCGCACCACGGCTCGCCGTCGAGACCTGACGGGCGTATTTTGCAAGCACTCCCCTCACGTACCGCGGCTTCCGTGGACGCCACGCCCGGCGTCGGAGGCGCCACTCCTTGTCACTGATGTCGGCACTCAGCGTGCGGGTATGTGCATCGATGGTGATCTCGTCCCCGTTCTTTACCAGCGCCAGCGGCCCGCCCACGAACGCCTCGGGGGTGATGTGCCCGACGACGAAGCCGTGCGTGCCACCGCTGAAGCGGCCGTCGGTGATGAGCGCGACGTCGGCTCCCAGGCCGCGGCCCATGATCGCGCCGGTCGGCGACAGCATCTCGCGCATGCCCGGCCCGCCCTGCGGCCCCTCGTAGCGAATCACGACCACGTCGCCCTTCTTGATGCGGCCGGCGAGAATCGCCGCCAACGCCGCTTCCTCGCGGTCGTAGACCCGCGCGCGTCCCGTGAACCGCTCGCCTTCCTTGCCGCTGATCTTGGCCACTGCGCCCTCGGGCGCGAGGTTGCCGCGCAGCACCACCAGGTGGCTGTCTTTCTTGATCGGGTCGGCCACGGCGCGCACCACTACCTGCCCTGCCGGGTAGTCGGCAGTGCCGCGCAGGTTGTCGGCCAGAGTTCGGCCGGTGACGGTCATCGCGTCGCCGTGCAGCAGGCCGGCGGCGAGCAACCGCTTCATCAGCGGCATCAGCCCGCCAATCTTCACCAGTTCCGCCATCACGAACGTGCCGCTCGGCTTGAGGTCGGCCAGGACCGGCACCTTCCGCCCGATCCGCGTGAAGTCATCGAGCGCCAGTTTTACTTCGGCCGCGTGGGCGATGGCCAACAGGTGCAACACGGCGTTGGTCGAACCGCCCAGCGCGATCACGGTGGTGATGGCATTGTCGAAGGCCTTGCGCGTGAGAATGTCGCGCGGCCGCAGGTTGTCCTGGATCAGCCGCACCACCGCGGCCCCCGCACTGGCGCAGTCGCGCGTCTTGTCGTCCGAGATCGCGGCCTGCGCCGAGCTGTTGGGAAGGCTCAGGCCCAGCGCCTCGATCGCCGACGCCATGGTGTTGGCGGTGTACATCCCGCCGCATGAACCGGCACCGGGACACGCGTGCTGCTCGAGATCGGCCAGCGCCGCGTCCGACAGCTTCCCCGCCGCGTGCTGCCCCACCGCTTCGAACACCGAGACGATGTCCACCGGCCGGTTCTGGAAGATCCCCGGCATGATGGTGCCGCCGTACACGAACACCGCCGGCCGGTTGAGGCGCGCCATGGCGATCACGCACGCCGGCATGTTCTTGTCGCAGCCGCCGATCGCGACCAGCCCGTCCAGTCCCTCGGCGCCCATCACGGTTTCAATCGAGTCGGCAATCACCTCGCGCGACACCAGCGAGTACTTCATGCCCTCGGTGCCCATCGAGATGCCGTCCGAGACGGTGATGGTGTTGAAAATCGACGGCTTGCCGCCGGCGCCCTTGACGCCCTCCGCGGCGTGGCGCGCGAGCGCGTCGATGTGCACGTTGCACGGCGTTACCTGGCTCCATGTCGAGCAGACGCCAACCTGCGACTTCTGAAAGTCGTCGCGCGTAAAGCCGACGGCGTGCAGCATGGCGCGGCCCGGCGCGCGCTCGGGGCCGTCGAGGACAAGGGAGGAGTGCGGACGTTTGCTCATCGCGCGGGATTGTACAACTCCAAGGACCAACACGAAGCGCACGAAGGTCACGAAGGCCTTTGGATCTTGTGCTTCGTGGTCTTCGTGGTCTTCGTG
>JBFWUK010000020.1:18564-56510 GCA_050247355.1 Vicinamibacterales bacterium
CTTCGTGGTCTTCGTGGTCTTCGTGTTGCGTTAAGCTGGCGTCGTGGACGCGGTGAGGCTCGACGTGTGGCTGGACGTGGCATGCGTCTTCAAGACGCGCTCGGAAGCGCAGAAGGCCTGCAAGCTTGGCAAGGTCAGTGTCGGCGGCCAGGTGGCCAAACCTCACCGCGAGGTCAGGGCCGGCGACCAGTTGATCATCCAGCGGCCAATGGGTCGCAAGCAACTGCTGACAGTCCTCAGCGTGGCCGATCGCAGCGTGTCGCGGGCCGAGGCCCGGCTCATGTATGAGGACACCTCGCCGAAGCCGACTCCTGAAGAGCTGGAACTGCGGCGCCTCGAACGAATCTACCGGGCAGCCGCCACCCCGCCGACGCGCCCCGACCGCGACCAGCGGCGGACGCTACGGCGTTTGAAGCGAGGGGAGTAAGATTCCCCCGTGCCTCTAAGATTTGTCGTCCTCCTCCTGGCAGGAGCCCTGTTCTTCTTCCTGCCGTTTACCGTCGACTTCCTCACCGACTGGATGTGGTTCGGCGAGGTCGGCTACCAGGACGTCTACAGCACCGAGATCACCGCGCGCGCGGCGATGGCGGTGGGCACCTTCGTGGCTGCGGCCGCCTGGCTGATGGCGCACATGCGCCTGGCGCTGGCGTCGATTTCGCCGGCCCCCATTGCCTTCACCACCCGCGAAGGCTTCACCGTGGCGCTGCCCACCCGCGATCAGCTCCGCCCCCTCGTCACGCTCGCCGTCGTGGTCGCCGCCTTTCTGCTGTCGTCGTATGCCTCGAGCCAGTGGATGACCGTGCTGACGTGGTGGCACCAGACGCCGTTCGGCGCGAACGATCCCGTGCTGGGGCACGACGCCGGCCTCTATATCTTCACGCTGCCGGCGCTGGAACTGGCGCGCGGGCTGGTCATGAGCCTGGTGGTGCTGGCCGCCGCGGGTTCGGCGGCGCTGTACGTCGCCGCCGGCCAGATGGCGCTGACGCCGTTCGGCGTGCGGGTCGATGATCGCGCCCGCCGCCACCTGACCTGGCTGGCCGCGGCGTTCTTCCTGGTACTGGCGCTCGGCGCCTGGCTCAGCCGGCTGAACGAAATCGTCACCACCTCCGGCATCATCCAGGGCGCCAGCTACGCCGATGTGCATGCCCGCATGCCGGCCGCGCTGGCCCTGATTGCCGCGGCGCTGGTGGCAGCCGGCCTCGCTGCCGCCTCGGCGGTGGGTGGTTCGAAGCGGTTGCTGATTGCCGGGGCCGCGCTCTACGCCGTCACCCTGCTGGGCGGCGAAGGCTACGCCTCCATGCTGCAGCGCTTCGCGGTGACGCCCAACGAGCAGGTACGCGAGACGCCGTTCATCGAATACAACATCGCCGCCACGCGGCAGGCGTTTGCGCTGGATCAAATCGAGGAACGCGAACTGCCCGGCGACGCCGCGCTCACCCGCGCCGACCTCGAGGCCAATCGCGGCACGCTCGATAACGTGCGGCTGTGGGACCACCAGCCGCTGCTCGAGACCTTCGGACAGATCCAGGAGATCCGGACCTACTACGACTTCGTCTCGGTCGACAACGACCGCTACATGATCAACGGCCGCAACCGCCAGGTCATGCTGTCGGTGCGCGAGCTGAACCCGGCCGCGCTGCCCAACCGCACGTGGATCAACGAGCGGCTGGTCTTCACTCACGGCCACGGCCTGACACTCGGCCCGGTGAACGAGGTCACCAGCGAGGGGCTGCCGGTGTTGTTCGTGCGCGACCTGCCGCCGGTCACGACCGCCGACATCGACATCACCGAGCCCAGCATCTACTTCGGCGAACTGTCGGGCGACTACATCATCGTCCGCACCAGCGCCCAGGAGTTCCACTACCCCAAGGGCGAAGACAACGTCTACAACCAGTACGCCGGCACCGGCGGCATCCCGATCGATTCGCTGTGGCGGAAAATGCTGTTCGCGGCGCGGTTCCGGTCGTACCAGATCCTGCTGAGCGACGACATCACCAACGAGAGCCGCCTGATGTTCGACCGCCAGATTCGCCGGCGGGTCGCGAAGATCGCGCCGTTCCTGGTTTACGACGATGACCCGTATCCGGTGGTCAGTGACGGCCGTATCTTCTGGATCCAGGATGCCTACACGACCAGCGATCGCTATCCGTACGCGACCGCGGCCGGCGGCGTCAACTACATCCGCAACTCCGTGAAGATCGTCGTCGATGCCTACCAGGGAACGGTGCAGTTCTATCTCTCCGAGCCAAACGATCCAATCGTCCAGACCGTCGCCAAGGTTTTCCCGACGCTGATGCGGCCGCTCAGCGAGATGCCCGCCGACCTGCGCAGCCACGTGCGCTATCCGGAAGGCATCTTCCAGATCCAGTCGTCGGTCTACGCCACGTATCACATGACCAACCCGGCGGTGTTCTACAACAAGGAAGATCAGTGGGAAGTCCCGGCCGTCGACAGCAGCGGCGAGACCCGGCGCATGGAGCCGTACTACACGATGATGAAATTGCCGGGCGAGACCGACGCCGAGTTCATCCAGATGCTGCCGTTCACGCCGCGCCGGCGCGACAACCTGGCGTCGTGGATGGTGGCGCGCAGCGACGGCGAGCACTACGGCAAGCTGCAGGTGTTCCAGTTCTCGAAGCAGACGCTGGTGTTCGGCCCGCAGCAGGTGGTGGCGCGCATCAACCAGGACCAGGTGATCTCGCCGCAGATCACGCTGTGGAGCCAGCAGGGCTCACAGGTGATCCAGGGCACGCTGATGGTCATTCCAATCGAGCAGTCGCTGATCTACGTCAGGCCGCTCTACCTGCGCGCGCAGGCCGGACGCATTCCCGAACTGACCCGCGTCATCGTCGCCTACCAGAATCGCATTGTCATGGAGCGCACGCTCGACGAAGCGATCGCGCGACTGTTTGGCGACAGCGATCGCACCGCGCGGCCCGCGGCACCGGCCGCCGGTGGCGCGCCGGCGGCAACGGCCGGTACGGCCACGGCCCCACCGTCATCCGGCAGTGTGGAGTGGGACCGCATGGCTAACGAAGCCCGCCAGACGTACCAACGGGCCCTCGACGCACAGCGGGCCGGCGACTGGGCGAAGTACGGCGAAGAGATCAAGCGGCTCGGCGAACTGCTGGAACGGATGAAGCAGCCACGATGATTAGAGTGCCTGGGGTGTCTAGAGTGCCTGAGATGCCAAGGGGAGCCTAGACTGTCAGGTAGATCTGCTTCCTGTGGAGATGCGCCAACAGCACGTACAGCAACAGCAGATGTGCGACCGCGAATAGCAGCGACGCGACGTGCGGCGGCGCGAGGGGCTGGAAGGCGTTGGCGTAGATCCAGCCGCCCACCGAGGTCGATGGGTCGGGCCACGTGACGTAGATCAGCGTCTTCGCAACCAGTCCCGACAACACGAACAACAAGATGGCATTGCGGCCAAGCGCAACGAATGGCTCGGTCGCGGTGCGCAAGTGCTGACCGCCACGGGCATCGATGGCCCAGTAACACACCGCCAGTGACGCCGCTGCCAGGCCGGCGGTGAACAGCGCGTACGAACTGGTCCACAAGCTCTTGTTGATGGGCAGCCAGATCGAAACCGCAAGACCGGCCACGACTCCGGCCAGACCCCACACCAACAACCCGCGAACGGTGGCTCGCGGCGAAGGCGCGTCCTTGATCAGCCAGCCCGCCAGCACGCCGAAGAGGGTCGTGCCCATCGCGGGAATCGTGCTCAAGAGGCCCTCGGGGTCGAAGCTGCCGCCCCGCCAGATGTGCCGGCCGAGCACGGCGCGGTCGAGCCACGCGCCGATGTTGCCCGCCGGCGTCAGGTCGCCGGCCGCGCCGCCTGGAAACGGCACCATCCCGAGCACCAGCCAATAGCCGGCCAGTAGCGCCAGAGCCGCCATCAGGATCAAACGGCGGCGGTCGCCACGATTGGCCACGGCGCGCGCCAGCAGGGCGGCAGCCATGTAACACCACGCAATGCGCGCCAGAACGCCGGGAATGCGGATGGTGGCGAGGTTGAAGAACGGAAACCCGGCCAGGAACAATCCAAGCCCCCAGATCACCGCCCCGCGGCGCACGACCACCGCGGCCGTCGCCGCTTTCGACGACAGGGCCAGCGACACCCCGACGATGAACAGGAAGAACGGGAAGATCAGATCCGTCGGCGTCCAGCCGTGCCACTCGGCATGGAGCAGCGGCCAATACACGGTGCCCCAGTCGCCGGGGTTATTGACAATGACCGTGGCGGCCACAGTCAGGCCACGAAACACGTCAAGCGACCGCAGACGCATCTGCGCACCTTAGCACTTCAGCCCGCCTGCGCTCGCCCGTCACAGGCGAGCTACGGCGGGGTCTCACCGTAGCGGCCTTCGGCCGCGGAGGCGGACACCGGTTATGATCAGTGCTGTGTCCGTCCTCGACGCCCACCAGCGTCCCCTGCAGAACCTCCGCCTGTCGGTGACCGACCGCTGCAACCTGCGGTGCCAGTACTGCATGCCCGAGGCCGACTACCTGTGGCTGCCGCGCGAGGACATCCTGCAGTTCGAAGAGATCGAGCGCCTGGTCGATCAGTTTCTGGTCCTCGGCGTCGACAAGGTGCGGCTGACCGGCGGCGAGCCGCTGCTGCGGCGCGACCTGCCCGACCTGGTCGCGCGGCTGGCGAAGAAGACGGCGATCCGCGACTTCGCCATGACCACCAACGCCGTGCTGCTGGCGCCGATGGCGGCCGACCTGAAGACGGCCGGCCTGCAGCGCCTGACCATCAGCCTCGACACCCTGCAGCGGGACCGCTTCATCAAGCTGGCGCGCTTCGACGAGTTGCCGCGGGTGCTGGCCGGTATTGACGCCGCCGCCGGCACATTCCCCGGTTTCAAGATCGACACGGTCATGATTCGCGGCGTCAACGACGATGAGCTGCTGCCGCTGCTGGAGTTCGCCCGCGAGCGCCGCGCCGAGATCCGCTTCATCGAATACATGGACGTCGGCGGCGCCACCACGTGGTCGATGAACCAGGTGGTCTCGCGCCAGGACATGCTGACGACCATTGCCGGGCACTATGGCCCGGTCGAGCCCGTCCACGAATCCTCGTCCGCGCCCGCGCAACGCTATCGCCTGCCCGACGGCACGGTCTTCGGCATCATCGCCTCGACCACCGAGCCGTTCTGCAAGTCGTGCGACCGCAGCCGGCTGACGGCCGATGGTCTCTGGTACTTGTGCTTATACGGCGCCCGCGGCGTGGACCTGCGCGGGCCGCTGCGCGGCGGCGTCAGCGACGAGGCGTTGCGGGACCTGCTGACCAGCGTCTGGCACGCCCGCACCGATCGCGGCGCCGAGGCGCGCCTGTCCCAGCGCGAGCGCTCACCGTTGATTCCAGTGAGCACCCTGCGCAGGGATCCGCATTTGGAGATGCACACCCGCGGGGGCTGACCTCCTGCTCTTAACTTCTCAGCCGCAGTGCTGCTCGAACGCCTTCTGCAGCTCGGCGGCGATCATATCGGACGAGCGGGTCTCGATGTCTTTGCGTTCCATCAAGTAGACCAGCTTGCCGTCCTTCATCAGGCCGATCGACGGCGATGACGGCGGGTACGGCGCGAAGTGCGCGCGGGCCGCGTCGGTGGCCTCGACATCGGCGCCGGCGAACACCGTCGTCAGCCGATCGGGCCGCTTGCCCTGGCGCAGCGCGAGGGCAATGCCCGGGCGCGCCTTCCCCGCCGCGCAGCCGCACACCGAATTGACGACGATCATCGTCGTGCCGGGCTGCTTGACCACGGCCTCGACGGCGTCGGGCGTCTTGAGATCCTCGAAGCCCAGCCGCGACAACTCCGCGCGCATGGGCGCAATGAACGGTTCCGGGTAGCGCTGCACGATCATTCTGTTTTGTCCTGTCTGTTTGTCCTGGCTGAATCCCCTGAGCAAACTCAGGCGTCCTACCACTCATATTGTAACTGCAATGGTCCCGACCGAGCGGGTCTCGCCCGTCAACCGCGCCCCCATTCGCATGGACGGCGCCTACGTCCTCTACTGGATGATTGCCGCTCGCCGGCCGGGCTACAACTTCGGCCTGCAGCGAGCCGTCGAGCATGCGGTCCGCCTGCGCAAGCCGCTCGTAGTGCTCGAAGCGCTGCGCGCCGGCCATCGCTGGGCGTCGGCGCGGTTCCATCAGTTCGTTGTTGATGGGATGCGCGACAACGCCCAGGCGTTTCGGCGGGCCGGTGTCTGTTATCACCCCTATCTCGAACGCGGCCCGGATGACGGGCGCGGCCTGCTGGCGGCCCTGGCCGCCAGCGCGGCTGTCATCGTCACCGACGACTTCCCCTGCTTCTTCCTTCCCGCCATGGTGGCGGCGGCCGGCCACTCGGTCCCGGTGGCGATGGAGGCGGTGGACGGCAACGGCCTGCTGCCACTGCGCGCGGCCGTCAAGGTCCATCCAACGGCGTACTCGTTCAGGCGGGCGCTGCAGGCCACCCTGCCGGCGCTGCTGCCCGAGCGGCCGCTGGCCGATCCGCTCGCCCCGCTCAGCGGGCCTGCCGTCGTCCTGCCCGCCGCGCTCACCACGCGGTGGCCCGATGCGCTGGCGTGGCTGGATGGCGAAGGCAGCCTCAATTCGCTGCCCATCGACCGGCGAGTCAGGCCCGTGGCGCAGCGCGGCGGCGCGACCGCCGCGCGCGCGGCACTCGACCACTTCCTCGGTCACGGCCTGCCGACCTACCACGCGGAGCGCAACCATCCCGACCGCGACGTGGCGAGCGGACTGTCGCCGTACCTGCACTGGGGCCACCTGTCGCCGCACGAAGTGTTCGAGGCGGTCATGGCGCGCGAAGGCTGGCTCGGCGCCACACCGCAACGCGCCACCGGCGCGCGCGAGGGCTGGTGGGGCGTTGGCGCCAATGCCGAGGCCTTCCTGGATCAGGTAATCACCTGGCGCGAACTCGGCTTCAACTTCAGCTCGAAGCGCGACGACTACGACGTCTACGAGTCGCTGCCGCCCTGGTCCCTGGCGACGCTCGCCGCCCACGAAGCCGACGACCGCGAGTGGACCTACGAGTTGGAGGCGCTGGAGCGCGCGCAGACTCACGACCGGTTGTGGAATGCCGCGCAGCGGCAACTGGTCAGCGAAGGCCGCATGCACAACTACCTGCGGATGCTGTGGGGCAAGAAGATCCTGCAGTGGTCGGCGACCCCGCGCGAGGCGCTGGCCGCGATGATCGAGCTGAACAACAAGTACGCGCTCGATGGCCGCGATCCGAATTCCTACAGCGGCATCTTCTGGGTGCTCGGCCGCTACGATCGGCCGTGGTTTCCGGAACGCGACATCTTCGGCGTGGTGCGCTACATGACCTCAGAGAATGCCGCCCGCAAGCTCCGGCTGCGCGAATATCTGAAGCGTTACGGCAGCACGGACACAGAGACCAAGGCAACGGGAGATCAGAAGAAGAGAAAACTATTCTCCTGAACTTCTGGCTTCTTGTTGTTTCTTGATCAGTTCGCGGATCTCAGCCTCGACCCGCCCGAACTCTGCCTCGAGCGACGCCACCAGCGCAGCCGCGTTCGACAGATCGCCCGCCCTGCTTTGCTCGTCGAGTTCGCGGCAGACCGCCAAGAGTGCGTTCGCACCAATGTTGCCGGCGCTGCCCTTCAGGGAATGCGCGGCGCGCTGCACCTCAGGGGCATTGCCGGTCTCCCACGCGCCACGCAGCCGGGCAATCCGCGCCGGCACATCGTCGAGAAACAACTGCAGCACTTCCTGGAGCACGTCGGGCTCGCCCGGCGGCGTGAGCTGCCGCAGGCTTGCGATGACGGTGGGATCAAGGGCTGGCGGCGAGCTCATTGGCCCTTCTGTTTCCGCTGCGCCTCGGTCACGTCTTCGAGCGCATCCAACTGCGGCTTGACGAAGCGTTCGTAACAGGTCGGGCAATAGCTGTGCGAAAACGACACGCCCGAATGCTCATGGAAGTAGGTTTCCACCTTCTCCCAATAGTTCTGGTCGTTGCGAATCGCCTTGCAGTACGCGCACATCGGCAACAACGTCTGCAGGGCCTTGACGTTGGCGAGCGCTTCTTCGAGGCTGCGCACCCGCTCGGCCAGCGCCGCCTGCAGTTCAACGACCCGGGCGCCGACGTTGACGCGGGCGATCAGTTCGTCTTCGTTGGCCGGCTTGGTCACGTAATCGTTCGCGCCGGCCTTCAGGCCGGTGACGATGTCGGCCGACGAGTGGCGCGAGGTCAGCAGGATGACGTAGGTCGGCGCCTGATCGCCGCGGGCACGGATGCGCTCGACCACTTCGGGGCCCTTGAGCCCGGGCATTTCCCAGTCGAGCAGCGCGATCGCCGGCGGCGTCGCGGTCGACAGTTGCGCCCACGCCTGTTCGCCGTCACAGGCGTAGCTGACCTCATAACCGGCTTTCTTGAGCATGGCCCCGACCACGGTCCGCGATACGGGCTCGTCGTCGGCGACCAGGACGCGCAGGGAGGGCATCCGCGAATGGTATCACCCGGCTCGCGGCAGGTCACCCCGGTGATAAGCTCTTGCGCCATGCGACGCATCGTCACCCTGCTCACCGCCCTCGCCATTGTCCCGGTGGCCGCCGGCACCGCTTCGGCACAGGTCACCGCGTTTGTCGGCGCCCGTCTGATCGACGGCACCGGCAGGGTGATCGAGAACGGCACGTTGCTGATCGAGGGCGCCCGCATCGTCGCCGCCGGGCCGGCGGCCTCGACCGCGGTGCCCGCGGGCGCCACCCGCATCAACGCCGCCGGCAAGACCATACTGCCGGGGTTGATCAACGCGCACGGCCATGTCGCGGCGACCAGCGGCCTGCGAACCGATCCGGCCTCTTACACTCCCGAGAACTTGACGCGCCAGTTGCGCACCTACGCGCAGTACGGCGTGACCACGGTGTTCAGCCTGGGCGACGACCAGGCCGCCGGCTTCGAGTTGCGCAACCGGCAGGCGTCGGGGCCGCTCGACATGGCGAGGCTGTTCGTGGCCGGCGCGGTCATCACCGGGGACACTGCCGACGCCGCGCGCGCCATGGCCGGCAAGGTCGCCGACATGAAGCCCGACCTGCTGAAGATCCGCGTCGACGACAACCTCGGCACCGGCAGGAAGATGCCGGAAGCGGCGTGGCGCGCGGTGATCGACGAGGCGCACAAGCGTAACCTCAAGGTGGCCGTGCACATCTATTCGCTGGCCGATGCCAAGGCGACCCTGGCCGGCGGCGGCGACTTCATCGCCCACAGCGTGCGCGACGTGCCGATCGACGCGGCGTTCATCGCCGCCATGAAGAGCCGGGACGTGTGCTACTCACCCACCTTCACGCGCGAGATTTCAACCTTCATCTACGACAGCACCCCGCCGTGGGTGGACGATCCGTTCTTCGTCAAGGGCGTGACGCCGGACATCGTGACGCAGTTGAAGGATCCCAAACGGCAGGCCCAGATCCGCAACAGCGCCGGCTGGAAGGCCGGGCAGCAGTACAAAGCGGGCCTGGAAGTCGCGAAGCGTAACCTGAACTTGCTGGCCGATGGCGGCGTGCGCATTGCCTTCGGCACCGACAGCGGACCGCCCGCGCGTTTCCAGGGCTTCTTCGAGCACCTCGAGTTGGAGATGATGGTCGAGGCCGGCCTCACGCCCATGCAGGCGCTGGTGTCGGCCACCGGCGACGCCGCGCGCTGCCACCAGCGCGAAGGCCAGTTCGGCACGCTTGCCGCCGGCGCGGCGGCTGACGTGCTGGTGCTGGGCGCCAACCCGCTCGACGACATCCGCAACACGCGGACGATCGAGCAGGTCTGGATCAACGGGCGTCGAATGAATTGAGGCTTGGGGCTTGGGGCTTGGGGCTTGAAGACCGCCCCACCAGCCCTACCAGCCCTACCAGCTCCTATCGGGGCCGCAGCGCCGGTCCATAAACCGGGCGGCCCGGGCGCGCGCCGGTCAGGCCCCTGGGGTCGAGCACCGGCACGCCGTTCACGACCACGTGCATGATGCCGGCCGGGTACTGGTGCGGCCGTTCGTAGGTGGCGGTGTCCTGCACGGTCGCCGCGTTGAAGATCACGATGTCGGCCAGCATGCCGGCACGAATCAACCCGCGATCGGTTATGCCCATCTGCTCGGCGGCCGCGCCGGTCATGCGGCGCACGGCTTCGGTGAGGGTCAGCACCTTGTCGTCGCGCACGTACTTCGCCAGCACCCGGGGGAAGGTGCCGTATGCGCGCGGGTGTGGTGCGCCTTGTGACAGTGCGCCCTCGGTACGGAGAGCCGCCGAATCGGTGCCGATGGTGACCAGGCGCGACGCCAGCCCGGTGGCGACGTCTTCCTCGCTCATCATGTGATACAAGGCGCCGATGCGGCCGCCGCTGTCGATCAGGAGGCGGAAGTAGACGTCCCAGGGATCGACTTTTCGTTCCGCGGCAATTTGCGCGATCCGCTTGCCGACGAGTGTTTGGTCCATGGTCTGCGGCACCGACGCGATCTGGATGCCGTCGAACGTCGTCGCCATCAGCAGATTCTCCCAGCCGTCGAGCTTGGTTTCAATCTCGGCGCGGGCGCGCCTCCGCACCACGGGATCGTTCAGCCGCGCCAGCATCGCCTCGCGGCCGCCTTCCTGCACCCACAGCGGCAAGGTCGCGGCTAGGCCCGTGCCGCCCGCCGTGTACGGGTACATCGTGGCGGTCACGCGCGTTCCAGCGGCGTTGGCCTTGTCGAGTTGAGCCAGCGCTTCGCCCATGCGGCCCCAGTTGGCCTTGGCGGCGACCTTCAAGTGAAACACCACCACTGGCAGGGCCGCCTCGCGGCCGATGCGAATGGCTTCGTCGAGCGCATTGAAGAGGTTGAAGCTCTCGCCGCGGATATGCGTGATGTAGATGCCGTTGTGCCTGGCGGCGACCCTGGCCAACGCGATCAGTTCCTCGGTCTGGGCGAACGTACCCGGCACATAGATCAGCGCGCTCGACAGCCCGAAGGCGCCATCCCGCATGGCCTGATCGACCATGGTTTCCATTTGCGATAGTTCAGCCGCCGTGGGCGCCCGATTGTCGAGGCCGATCACCGCGCGCCGCACCATGGTGGCGGGCACGAACGTGCCGACGTTGATGGTCGTCCCCCGCTCGCGCAGCCGTTCGAAGTAACCGCTGAAGCCGGTCCAGTCGTACGGCACCCCAAATGCCGCCAGCATGTCCGAGTCGGCCGTGTCCTTCGTCCAGAAGGCCGGTGAGCCCCCCTCGCCGATGATCTCGGTCGTGATCCCCTGGCGCAGGTGGCTTTCGCCGTTGCCGTCGGCCAGCAGCGTCGTGCCCGACTGGCCCTGCACGTCGATGAAGCCAGGTGCCACCACCAGCCCGCTGGCGTCGATGACCTGTCCGCCTTGCGCCGCCGACAAGTCGCCCACCGCCACAATCCGGTCGCCGCTGATGCCGACATCGCCGCGTTGCGGCGCCGCACCGTCGCCGGCGACGACCTCGCCGCCACGGATGATCAAATCGTAACGAGCTGGTTGCGAACAGCCGGGCACCGACAGCAGGAACGAGGCGGCAGCCAGCGGCAGCACCAGCAGGCGGATGATTGTCATGGCGCGCCCACTATAATCGCTCCACTATTCCTGCCCAAACCACCGTCACCGCGTTCTTGCCAGATAGTCCGGCTGAAGCCGGAATTGGTCCGGCTAGAGCCGGAATTGGTCCGGCTAAAGCCGGACACTACATGAGGCGTCCGGTTGCAGGCGGACCCGACGTGAGGCGTCCGGCGGCAGGGGGACCCGACGTGAGGCGTCCGGCGGCAGGGGGACCCGACATGTGGCGTCCGCCTTTAGGCGGACCGTACAGCAAGGGCCTGTTCACGGCCGACGAATATGCCGCCGTCCGCGCCTACTTCGATGCGCGACCACAGCTATTACCGACACCGCAGCGCGACCTGCCCGGCCTTGCCCGTGCCCTTGGCGTCGGCCGCGTGACCCTGAAGGATGAAACCAGCCGATTCGGGTTGAATGCGTTCAAGCTGCTCGGCGCACGCTTCGCCATCGACACCCTGAGGTCCGAGGGTGCCTTACCCGCCGGACAAACGGTGGTCTGCGCGAGCGAGGGCAACCACGGGCGGGCCGTGGCCCGCGCGGCGCGCGAAGCCGGCTGTCACGCCCGTGTCTACATGGCCGCCGACGCGGCGCAGGCGCGCGTCGACGCCATTGCCGGCGAAGGCGCAACGGTCGTTCGCGTGAGCGGCTCCTATGACGATGCGGTCAGGATGCTGGGCGCGGATGCCGCGGCGAACGGCTGGACGATCGTGTCGGACACGTCGTGGGATGGCTACGAACGCATCCCCCGGCTGATCATGCTGGGCTACACCCACATGATGGACGAGGTTGCCGGCGAGAGCGACGTGGTCTTTGTCCAGGGCGGAGTCGGCGGGTTGCTCTGCGGCATTGCGAGCTGGTGTGCCTTTCACACACCCGACCGCAAGGTGGTGTCGGTCGAGCCGGCGTCGGCGGCGTGCCTGCAAGCGTCGGCACGGGCCGGGCGGCCCACGGCCGTCGCTGGGCCGCTCGCCACCACCATGGCGGGACTGCGCAACCGCGAGGTGTCGCCGCTGGCCTTCGGCTCGGTCCACGCAACGGTTTCCGCCTTCCTGGCTATCGATGATGTGTGGGCGCACAAGGCCATGCGAACGCTGGCTCATCCATTGGATTCAGATCCAGCGGTGGCGGCCGGATCATCGGGGGCCGCGGCACTTGGCGGCCTGCTGGCGGTATGCCGGGACCCGGCAATGGAGTTGGTCCGCGACCAGCTTGGCCTGGGGCCTGCCGCCCAGGTCCTGGTGGTCGTCAGCGAAGGCGTGACCGACCCCGAGTTGTGGGCGGCCATAACCTCGGCGCGGTGACGCCATGCGCCTGCCTGGGCAGTCCCATCGACGGCCCCTGCCGTCCCACGACCGAACACCCCGTCCGGCCCACGATGGAACCTTCAGCCCCTAACTCTCGTTTTTCCAATATGTTGGGCCTCACCGGCAAGCTGGCACAACCCTTGAGTAAGGAAAGCGAAAACCGGTGCCATCGTTTTGGGTGGTGATCACCGTCTAAGTAGGGCAATTACAGACATGGACATTCAGCGTCCCGCATCCGTCGCGCAAGGCAAGAAGCGTAAGCAAATCATGTTTGGGGTGGCTGGCCTCGTGGTCATCGCCCTGGTCTCGGTGTTCCTGGCCCGGTTGCAGCCGGCCGCCCCCACGGTGGAACGCGCCACGGTGTGGGTCGACACGGTCAAGCGCGGCCCCATGCTGAGGCAGGTGCGCGGCCTCGGCACGCTCGTCCCGGTGGACGAGGCCCGGCGCTGGGTGCCTGCCTCAACGCAGGGTCGCGTCGAGCGCATTGTCTTGCGGCCCGGCGTGCAGGTCACGCCGGACACGATCATTCTCGAGCTGAGCGACCCGCAGGTTCAGCAGGCGCTGAATGACGCTGAACAGCAGCTGCGCGCCGCCGAGGCCGACTACAACAGCCTGAAGGCCCGGCTCGACGCCGACACCCTGAACCAGCGCTCGCAAGCAGCCATCGTCCGCGCCGACTACGAGAATGCGCGCACCGAACGCGAGATGAACGAAGGCCTCGCCAAGGACGGCCTGGTCTCGAACCTGATTCTCAAGCAGTCGGTGGTCCGCGCCGAATCGCTGGCAACCCGCAACTCGATCGAGACCGACCGCCTGAAGGTGTCGGAAGCCAGCGCGCTGGCGCAGTTGCAGTCGGCCCAGGCCCTGATCGACCAGCGCCGCTCGAACTACAACCTGCGGCAGCAGCAGGTCGACCAGCTGCGCGTCCGCGCCGGCATGTCGGGGGTGCTCGAGCAGGTGCCGGTCGAAGTCGGCCAGCAGGTGCAGCCGGGCACCAACCTGGTCCGCGTCGCCGACCCGACCCGGCTGAAGGCCGAACTGCGCATTGCGGAAACGCAAGCCAAGGACCTGACCATCGGCCAGTTGGCCCAGGTCGATACCCGCAACGGCATCATTTCCGGCAAGGTCATCCGCATCGACCCGGCGGCCACCAACGGCACCGTCACGGTGGATGTCGCTCTCGAGGGCGAATTGCCCCGCGGCGCCCGTCCCGACCTGAGCGTGGACGGCACGATTGAACTGGAGCGCCTGGATAACGTCCTGTATGTTGGGCGCCCGGCGTTCGGGCAGGAACAGAGCACGGTCGGCCTGTTCAGGCTCGACCCGGCCACCGGCGAGGCATCGCGCTCGCAGGTGCAACTGGGCCGCAGCTCGGTGAACACCATCGAAATCCTCGGCGGCCTGGCGGAAGGGGACGAAGTCGTCCTGTCCGACATGTCGGCGTGGGATCAGTTTGATCGCATTCGGTTACGGTAGTTTTTCGAGAACCCAAGGAGTCTTCTGATGAACGCTTCCGCGCAGCCCCTGATTCGCCTGAATGGCATCAAGAAGGTGTTCTACACGGACGAAGTGGAAACCCACGCACTTGCCGGCATTCACCTCGAGATCCAGCAGGGCGAGTACGTGGCCATTGCCGGACCGTCGGGCTGCGGCAAGTCGACGCTGCTCGCCATTCTCGGCCTGCTCGACACGGCCAGCGAAGGCACCTACACGCTGAACGGCAACGAGGTCGCCAACCTCTCGCTGTCGGAGCGGGCGCGGGTCCGCAACCGCGAGATCGGGTTCATCTTCCAGAGCTTCAACCTGATCGGCGACCTCACCGTCTTCGAGAACGTCGAGCTGCCGCTGATTTACCGCGGCATGAAGGCGGCCGAACGCCGCGAGCGTGCCAACGCGGCGCTCGAGCGCGTCGGCATGGCCCACCGCGCCAAGCACCTGCCCTCGCAGCTCTCGGGCGGTCAGCAGCAGCGCGTCGCCGTGGCCCGCGCCGTCGGCGGCCAGCCGTCCATCCTGCTGGCCGACGAACCGACCGGTAACCTCGACTCGAAGAACGGCGAGGCCGTGATGGATCTGCTGCGCGAGCTGCATCGTGGCGGTGCCACGATCTGCATGGTGACGCACGATCCGCGCTACGCGGCGCACGCCGATCGCGGCATTCACCTCTTCGACGGCCGGGTCGTCGAAGAAAACGTCGGCACTGCAGTCTAAGGATCGGAGGCGCCGGTGGGCGTGCTGAGTCAGGATATTCGGTACGCCCTCCGCTCTTTTCGACGCGCGCCGGGCTTCACGTTCGTCGCGCTGCTCACGCTCGCGCTCGGCATCGGCGGCACCACCGCCATCTTCAGCATCGTCGATGGCGTGTTGCTTCGGCCACTTCCCTACCCCGCACCCGGCCTGATCCAGCGGATCGTCCGCGTCAACGCGCGCAGCACCGACGGCGCGTTCTCGGCCGCCGACTATCTCGACCTCAAGCGCGACACCCGCGCCTTCGCCAGCATGGCCGGCTTCCGGGAAGACATCGTCGATGTAACCGGCCGCGGCGAGCCCCTGCGCGTGCCGGGCGTGCAGACGACGGCGGGATTCTTTGACGTCTTCCAGGCCCCGCCGATCGCCGGTCGACTCTATCGCGAAGCCACCGACCAGCCGGGGGCCGCGCTGGCCGTCATCAGCGAGCGCCTCTGGCGGCAGCAGTTCGGCCGCGAGCCCAGCGCCATCGGCACGAAGGTCCGGATCAACGGCAACCCGACGGAAATCGTCGGCGTCGTCGCCGAGTCGTTTCGTCATCCCGTCGCTGCCGACATCTGGACCCTGTCGCCGCTCGAGGTGCCGGTGTCGCCGATCGAGGTCGCCGAAGGTCTGGCCAGCCGCGACTTGAACTACTTCATGGCGATCGGCCGGGTGGCCGACCCGGCAAGCATGGCCGCGGCCGACGAACAATTGCATGCGGTCGCGGCGCGGCTGGCGCGCGAGTTTCCCGACACCAACGCCGACCGGACCTTTGAAATCCGCCCCCTGGCCGAATCGCTCGTGGCCGACATCCGCGGCGCCCTCTGGATTCTCCTGGGAGCGGTCGGGTTCGTGCTGTTGATCGCGTGCGCCAACGTGGCGGGCCTCCTGATGGCACGCGGCACCTCACGTCGCCGCGAGCTCGCCGTCCGGACCGCGCTCGGCGCGCATCGCGGCCGGCTCATGCAACAACTGCTGACCGAGAGCCTGGTGCTCGCCAGCGCTGGCGGCGCACTCGGCCTGCTGGTCGGGTCGTGGATCCTGAGCGGGTTGGTGGCGCTGGCCCCGGACAACATCCCGCGCCTCGATGAGGTGACGCTCGACTGGCGCGTGGCGTTGTTCACCCTGGCCGCCACCCTGACCGTCGGCGTCCTGTTCGGATTGGTTCCTGCCCGGCAGGCATCGCGGCCCGAGTTGAACAGCGACCTCAAGGAGGGCGGCCGGGCGGGCACCGCGCGAACCGGCGCGCGCAGCGTCATGGTCGTGGCGCAGGTGGCGCTTGCCCTCGTGCTGCTGATTGGCGCCGGGCTGATGCTGACCAGCCTGTCGCGACTGCAGTCGGTTGACCCGGGATTCCGCACGACGGAATTAGTGTCGGTGCAACTGCCGCTGCCGCAGGCGCGCTACAACGAATCCCGTCAACGGCAGTTCTACGGTGCCACGCTCGAGCGGCTGCGCGCCAACCCAGTCACCGCCGAATCGGCGCTGCTGTTCCCGTTTCCGCTCGGCGGCTCCAACGCCCGCCTCGCCTTCGAGGTCGAGGGGCAGCCGGAGCGCACTCAGGCAGAACAAACGCCGTCCGAACTCAACATGGTTTCCGACGGCTACTTCCGCACCGCCGGCATGCGCCTGATCGCGGGCCGGGATTTCTCGGCCGCCGATGGCCCCGACGCGCCACCGGTCGCCATCGTGAATGAAGCGGCGCTCGGCGAGTTCGGCGGACGCAACCCCATTGGGACCCGCATCAACCTGGGCGAGTGGGCGACGGTGGTCGGCGTGGTCTCCGACGCCCGCCGCAGCTCACTCGGCACGCCACCGCAGCCGGCCGTCTTTCTGCCCTACACCCAGTTGGTGATGCCCTACCTCGGCGTGATGGTGCGGACCGACAAGGGGGCGGGCGCCACCGCGTCAATTGTGCGGGCGACCGTCGCCGGCCTCGACCCTGAACTGCCGGTCGGCGACATCAAGACCATCGAACAGTTGATTGACGAATCGACCGGCCAGCCACGCTTCCGATCGTTCCTGCTGACGGCCTTCGCCGCGCTGGCCTTGCTACTCGCCGCGGTCGGGGTCTACGGCCTGATCAGCTTCACGGTCAGCCAGCGAGTACCCGAAATCGGCGTGCGGCTCGCACTCGGCGCAGACCCCTGGCAAGTGTTCACGAGCGTGATTGGCCACGGCCTTCGGCTCGCGGCCATCGGCGTCGCCATTGGCCTCGCCGCCGCGGTCGCCGCCACCCGCCTGGTGAGCGGCCTGCTCTTCGCCACCAGCACCACCGACCCGGTGATCTACGCCTCACTCGCGGTTCTGCTGCTGACGATGGCGGCGCTGGCGTGCTATGTTCCGGCTAGGCGCGCCATGCGCGTCGACCCCATGACCGCCCTTCGCAGCGAGTAGCTTTCACGCTCTGAGCCCTGAACCCCGATCCCTGATCCCCGATCCCTGAATTTCATGATCAAACTGACCAGCATCGAAAAATCCTACCGCCACGGCCTGTCCCAAACCTTCGTCCTGCGCCGCGTCAACGCCGAGATCAAGCAAGGCGACTTCGTGTCGATCATGGGGCCGTCGGGCGCCGGCAAGAGCACGCTGCTCCACATCCTCGGCATGCACGACAGCGCCTGGACCGGCGAGTACTGGCTGTTCGACGATCCCGTCCACCAGCTCTCGGCCAAGGATCGCATGCGGGTGCAGAAGCAGCACATCGGCTTCGTGTTCCAGAGCTACCACCTGCTCGACAACCTGACGGTCTACGAGAACATCGACCTGCCGTTGTCGTACCGCGACGTCAAGAAGGCCGAGCGCGAAGGTATGGTCGCCGACATCCTCGACCGCTTCAACATCGTCGGCAAGAAAGACCTGTTCCCCAACCAGTTGTCGGGCGGCCAGCAGCAATTGGTGGCGATCGCGCGCGCGGTGGTGGCCAAGCCGACGCTGATTCTCGCCGACGAGCCCACCGGCAACCTGCATACCGACCAGGGCAAGGAGATCATGGAGCTGTTCCGGCGCCTGAACGAAGCCGGCACCACCATTGTGCAGGTCACGCATTCCCAGGCCAACGCCGCCTACGGCAAGCGCGTGATCAACCTGAAGGACGGCTGGATTGTCGATGAGAACTAGCGAGGCTTCGTCCTGGAGCCGCCAGTGACGCTGTCGCCATCGGGTTCGCCACCCCGCATTCTGATCGCCGACGACCAGGCCGATGTCATAGAAGCGCTGCGGTTGTTGTTGAAGCCCGAGGGCTTCGTGATCGACACGGCGGCATCTCCGCAGCAGATCCTGCGCGCGCTCGAGTTGAAGGACTACGACGTGGTCCTGATGGACCTGAACTACACCCGCGACACCACGTCGGGCGAAGAGGGACTGGACCTGCTGCAGCGCATCCACACCGGCGACGAGTCGCTTCCGGTCGTGGTCATGACGGCGTGGGGTTCGGTGAACGTCGCGGTCGAGGCCATGCGCCGCGGCGCGCGCGACTTCGTGCAGAAGCCGTGGGAGAACGAGCGGCTGCTGTCGATCGTCAGGACGCAAACCGAGCTGGGCCGCGCCATCCGCCGCGGCCGCCAGCTCGAGGCCGCCAACCAGGCGCTGCAGTCCGACGGGCGCTCGCCGATCCTGGCCGAATCCGCGGCGATGCGGCCGGTGCTGGAGATGATTGCGCGGGTCGGTCCCTCCGACGCCAACGTGCTGATCACCGGCGAAAACGGCACCGGCAAGAGCCTGGTGGCCCAGGCCGTGCACGGCGTGTCGCCGCGCGCCGGCCGGCCGATGGTGACCGTGAACGCCGGCGGCATGGCCGAGGGCGTGTTCGAGTCGGAACTGTTCGGCCACCTCAAGGGCGCGTTCACCGACGCCAAGGCCGACCGCGTCGGACGCTTCGAACTGGCCGACGGCAGCACGCTGTTCCTGGATGAGATTGCCAACGTCCCGATGACGCAGCAGCAAAAGCTGCTGCGCGTGATCGAGACCGGCGAGTTCGAGCGGCTGGGATCGTCGAAGACCCGCAAGGTTAGCGTGCGGTTGATTTCGGCGACCAACGCCGACCTCAACGCCGAAGTGGAAGCCGGCCGCTTCCGCCAGGACCTGTTCTTCCGCCTCAACACCATCGAGATTCACCTGCCGCCCCTGCGCGACCGCCGCGAAGACATCCCGCTGCTGGCCAAGCACTTCCTGCGGCAGCACGCGCAGCGCTACCGCAAGGCGCTGTCGGGCTTCGACCCGGCGGCCATGCAGGTGTTGATGGATCATCGCTGGCCCGGCAACGTGCGCGAGATGGACCATTCCGTGGAGCGCGCCGTGCTGATGTCGCAGGGCGCCACGGTCCGCGCCGGCGACCTGGGCCTGCGCGTCGAGGGCGGATCGACCGCCCGGCTCGAGGACATGAGCCTGGAGGAAGTGGAAGCGTTTCTAATCAAGAAGGCGATGGCACGCTACGGCAACGTCAGCCATGCGGCACGGGCGCTGGGCTTGTCGCGAAGTGCGCTGTACCGGCGGCTCGAGCGGTACAAACTCTGAGGTCTTGCGGACCTGAGGACCTGAGGTCTTGAAATCGTCCAAGACCCCAAGACCCCAAGACCTCAAGACCACTACAATCCCCCCGTGTGGCGCCGCCTTCGGCTCGATCAACAGATCTTCCTTCTCGCCATGGGCGCCGGTCTCCCGGGCGCGATCACGGCGCTGTGGATTCTGTGGACCGAGCCCTACACCCCAAAGGTGCAATGGACGCTGACCGTGGTCATCGTCACCGTGCTGTTCGGCCTGGCCGCCTCGGTGCGTACGCGGGTCGTCGTGCCGCTGCAGACGCTGGCGAACCTGCTCGCCGCCTTGCGCGAAGACGACTTCTCGATTCGCGGCCGCACCAACAACCCTGACGACCCCATGGGCGCGGCGTTGATCGAGGTCAACGCGCTGGCCGAGACGCTGCACGAACAGCGCCTGGGAGCCGTGGAGGCCACCGCCCTGCTGCGCACGGTGATGGAACAAATCGACGTGGCGGTGTTCGCGTTCGATCCGAACCAGCGCCTGCGCATCGTCAACCGTACCGGCGAGCGATTGATGGGCAAGAGCATGGAGCACATGCTGGGCCGCACCGCCGATGAACTGCAGCTCACCGAATGGTTTGGCGAGGCGCCGCGGGTGGTCGACATCTCGCCGCCGGGCGGCGGGCCGGGCCGCTGGGAAGTGCGCAAGACGACGTTCCGGCTGGGTGGGCTGCCGCACGACCTGCTCGTGCTCTCGGACGTCAGCCGGCCGCTGCGCGAGCAGGAACGGCAGGCGTGGCAGCGCCTGATCCGCGTCATCGGCCACGAGTTGGGCAATTCGCTGGGTCCCATCAAGTCGATTGCCGGCACGCTCGAAACCCTGTTGAACCGCCAGCCGCAGCCCAGTGACTGGCGTGAAGACATGACGCGCGGCCTGCAGGTGATTGCATCGCGGACCGAGTCGTTGAGCCGCTTCACCGGCGCCTCGGCCAGGCTGGCCCGCCTGCCCGCGCCACGGCTGGCGCCGGTCGTGCTCAAGCCGCTGCTGCAGCGCGTGGCCGGCTTCGACACCCGCGTGCCGGTGATCGTCAAGCCCGGCCCCGACGTCACCGTCGAGGCGGATGCCGATCAGCTCGAGCAGTTGTTGATCAACCTGCTGCGCAACGCCGCCGACGCCTGCCTCGAAGTGGGCGGTTCGACCGTCACCACCGGGTGGCGCCGCACCCGCGCCGGTCTCGAGATCTTCGTCGAGGACGAGGGGCCCGGCCTGTCGAACACCGCCAACCTGTTCGTGCCCTTCTTCACGACCAAGCCCGGCGGATCGGGCATCGGCCTGGTGTTGTGCCGGCAGATTGCCGAAGGGCACGGCGGCTCGTTGACGCTCGAGAACCGCAAGGACACGCGGGGCTGCCGCGCCCGACTCACGTTGCCCGCGTAGGGCCGCGCTTCGCGCGGTCAGGCGTTGCTGCGGAACGCAGGGCGGCGCGGCGCGCCGCGCGGTGAAGGGCGTCGCCGCGCGCGACCGGCGCTGAACCGGGCTGGCTTGCGCGCCGTGCGGTAGCGTGGTATATTGTTACCAAGTTACCTATGTCACAACACCCCACTGACGCGCTGGTGGTCGAACGCGTCCAAACCGGCGTCAGGCTCGAGAAGCGCCTGCTCAAGGTCCTCAAGGCGTTCGCCGACTACAACGACCTGACCCTCGGTGACCTGCTCGAAGGCATCGTCCTGCACTCATTCGAGGGCAAGGCGCCTTTCAACGCGGCGAGCCTGGCCCGCATCCAGGAACTGAAGGGTGTCTTCGGGCTGACCCTCGACGCTTCGCATGCGCATCGCCTGAAGGAGGAGCCCCGCCGTGCCGCCAAGCGCCGCTAGCCCGTCATGGACCGACGAGGCGCTGCTCGAGGCCTTCGTCAGCACCGCCCTGCCCGCCGACCAGTTTCACCACGAACAACATGTGCGGGTCGCGTGGCTGTTCGTCCGCCGCCATGGCATGCCGGCCGCGATCGGCGAGTTCAGCGAAGCCATCAGGCGCTTCGCCGCCGCCAAGGGCGCCCACGGGCTGTACCACGAGACCATCACCTGGGCGTTCCTGCTGATCATCAGCGAGCGGCAGGTACGACAGCCGGCAGCGACCTGGGACGATTTCTCCCGGGCCAACGCCGACCTGTTGTCGTGGAAGCCGTCGGTGCTCGACCGCTACTACTCGAAGGAACTCTTGAAGTCGGACGTGGCCCGGCGCTCGTTTGTGATGCCGGACATGGGTGCTGCTTAGGGGCTTAGGGGCTTAGGGGCTTGGGGTCTCAGGACCCCAGGTCCCTAGGTCCTCGGCCCTTTGAGTATCTCGTCGACGACGAACACGTCGGTCAACAGCGCCCTGACGTGAATCGAGGCATTCACGTTGTCGACCATCTGGGAGCTGATGCCGGGCTGGCCCAATAACAGCCGGATGGCCGCCTGGGTGGCCGCCGCATCACGCCTTAAGACGTCCAGGAAGCCGTCGAGGGCATCGGCCGGACCCACGCCGAGGGCCACGGCGCAGTCCCGATACACGTCGGCCAGTCCGGTGAGCGCGGTCTCGAATCGCTTGAGGTGGTCGCGGAGCTGCCCGCTGTTGGCAGCTCCTTGATCGGTGTGCAGACCCTGGGCGGCGTAGCCCAGCATCAACTCGTAGCCGCCCTCGATGGCATCGGCGCGGCGGGCCAGCTCCTCGCGTGCCGCCTCTGGCGTCAGGCTCCCCGAACTCAATTGGAACCGGACTTGTCGGCGACCCAGCGATCGGGATCGTGGTGCTCGAGATACTGCCGGCGCGAGATGGTGCCGAAGATCATCGACTTGGTGATCCACAGCTTCTCGGGCCGCAGGGCGAAGTAGATGTGCGCGATGACCAGGCCGACGAAGCCGACGCCCATCAGGCCATGCACGACGTAGGTAATGCCCCACGTCGAGTCCGACAGCATGTACGGGTTGCGCTCGACAATGCCGGTGCGCACGCGCCACATCATCAGGATGCCGGAGGCGATCACCGCCAGGCCGGCGATCATGACCGCCAGGTGGTACAGGCGGTTACCCAGCGGGTACTTCCCGGGCTTCGGCCCCGGCGCATCGATGCCCACTTCGCGCAGCATCTCGGCCTTGAACTCCGGGATGTCCTTGGGCCCGACCCAGATCGACCAGAAGTCGAGAACAAAGGTGGCGTGCACGATGTGGAACATGATCGACGCGGTCAGCAGGATGCCGGCCATCCAGTGCCAGTAGACCCACGCGAACCTGACGCCGACGATTGGCAGGAACGCGGTGAGCAGCAGCGTCAGCATGGCAAACGCCATCACCCAGTGGAACACCCGCGACACGAAGCTGTGGCGCAGGATATTCGCCGGCAGCCCCTTGCGCTCGGCCTCCATGCGATCGACTTCAGACGACTCGCGCTTGTGGTGCTGCGAGAACAGCATGTAGCCGCCGTGCGCCAGCAGGAACAGCAGGCCGCCGACGAGCGCCGCCCAGAACAGGTCCCACGAAATGTGGATCAGGACCGATTCGCCCCACGGGCTGCGCGCCCAGCTTAAGAGGTCCATTCAGCGTCTCCACGAATGGCGCGCTTCACCAGCGCCTTGACCAGCGGCACCTTGTAGGCGTTGTGGCCGAGCGGCACCGCGCCCTGCACGGCGAGATCCGCCGCCATGTCGGCCGTGGCCTTGTCGCGCGCCTTGCCGCGAATGGCGGCTTCGACGGCGTCGAGGCGCAGCGGCTCGGCCGAGACGCCGTTCACCACCATCCGCGCGTCGCTGATCGTCGAGCCCGACATGTCCAGCGAAGCGGCGATGTTGACCAGCGCGAAGTCCCACACCTGGCGATCGCGCACCTTCTCGAAGTAGTGCGCCTTCCCCGCCCAGGTGGCCGGAATGCGGATGGCCGTGAGCAGGTCGCCCGGCCTGAGCGCCGTGAGGCGGGTGATGTCGATGCCGGGGCCGACGAAGAACTCGCGGGCCGGCACGACGCGTTCGGCCGTGCCGCGCCTGATCACGAACTCGGCATCGAGCGCGATCAGCGCGGGCGCCGTGTCGGACGGGTTCACCGCGACACAGCGATCGGCGTTGAAAATGGCGTGCTCGCGATTCACCGCGGTCGGCGTGTCGGCGTAGCAGATGTTGCCGCCGGCGCGGTAGCACGGCCAGCCGGCGCGGTAGTACCAGCAGCGCGCATCCTGCGACACGTTGCCGCCGACCGTGCCCTGGTTGCGAATCTGCGGCGAGGCAACAATCAACGCCGCTTCGGCGAGCAGCGGGAAGCGCTCCTTCACCAGCGGGTTGTTGGCGACCGTCGTCAGGGTGGTCATGGCGCCGATCTCGAGGCCGCCGGCGGCGTCCTTGATCCCGCGCAACTCGTCGACCATGCCCAGGTCGACGACGACCTTGGGCTGCTTGATGCGGTCCTTCAACCAGTCGAAGGTGTCCATTCCGCCGGCCATGATCCAGGCATCGGCACCATGGCGGTCGAGAATCCCGAGCGCATCACCCACGTTGGCGGGCTGGAAGAGCTCGAATGCCGGCATTACGTCGCGAATCGGTGGCATGTTCTTCTCTCCCTTAGATGAACGCCTGGAGCGGGTTGCGCATCATCGGCTTGCGGCCGTTGGCCAGCGCCGCGGCAATGTGTTCCGGCTGCACCGGGGTGCGCCGGATGATGTCGTCGCCGACCGCGTCGGCCAGCGCCGCCAGCACCGCGCCGGCAGCCGCGACGGTCGACGGTTCGCCGATGCCCTTGGCGCCGGTCGGGTTGCTCGGGTCGGGCAGGCCGACCGCTCCCCACTTCGCGTTGATCGGGACATCGAGGATCGTCGGCGGCTTGTTGTGATGCATGCGCGTCGACAGGCCGGCGCCGTAGTGCGGGTCGTAGACCAGCTTCTGGCTGCGGATGTGGCCAATGCCCTGGAGGCTGCCGCCGTTGATCTGGCCGCCGAGTGAGTTCGGGTGAATCACCGTGCCGACGTCGGCGACGCCGACGAAGTCAACGATGGTCCAGACGCCGGTCTCGACGTCGACTTCAACCTCGGCAAACGCCGACATGAAGCCGTATGTCTGGCCGTTGCGCGGCAGGTTGTCGCGTGCCACGCCCATGAGCCCGCGGCCCTTGTGCGCGGCCGCCGCCGCCTTGGTCATGGCGTTGATCTCCTTGGGCACTTCCGTGCCGTCGTAGATGCCGCCCAGCGCAATGGCGCGCTCGGCCGCCTTGGCCCACGTCAGACGCAGCCCGCCGCCCTTGCGGATGACGCCCTGCGCGTTGGTGTCGTACTGATCCGGGGTGCCGCCGAAGTCCTTGGCGGCAATCTCGGTCAGCTTCCGCTTCAGGTCGTTGCCCGTCGCGAAGTTCGCGCGGGTGTGCGCATAGGTCGTCTGGCTGCCGGCCTGAATCGATGACCACGGCAGGCCCTTCGACGTGTCGCCCCACACCACTTCGCAGTTTTCCCACGGCACGTTTGACACTTCAGCAATCACGCGCGCGGTGTCCATCACCGAGTGCGTGCCGAGGTTGCCGATGCCCTGGTGAATTTCCAGCTTGCCGTCAGGCCGCAGGATGCAGAGGCCGTCGACACCGATCGAACCGGCCGTGTAGGCGCCGGTGCCGACGCCGATGCCGCGCACCTTGCTGCCGGTGCGCTTGCCGCTGTTGGCCTTGCGCGCTTCCCAGCCGAACAGCTCGGCGCCCTGATCGAGGCATTCCTTGACGAAACAACTGGTCAACCTGTTGCGCGGGCGCCCGGCCGGCGTGTTCGGCGGAACCAGGCCGAACTGGGCCTGCCCTTCGGGCGCGTTCAGCCGGCGGATGGCTACCTGATCGATGCCCAGCTTCTTCGCGGCTTCATGCACCAGCGGTTCGAACCACACCGAGGCCTGCAACCCGCCAGGCGCCCGCTGCGACGTGCCCGGCGGCGTGTTGGTCGCGACCGAGAGACCACGGAAGCGCATGTTCGGCGCCTGGAACAACAACGACCCCAGGTTCGCCGTGGTGGCGTGGTCGCCCTGGCGGCGATACGGGCCGGCGGCCTCGACGATGAAGGTGTCGATCGCGGTGACGCGGCCGTCCTTCTTGAAGCCCATCTTGACCCAGCCCTGGTAGCCAGGGCGGGTGCGGCCGATGTAGGTCTCTTCGGCGCGCGAAATGCGCATCATCACCGGCCGGCCGTTGAGCTTCTTCGACATCAGCGCCGGAATCGCCATCGACTGCGCGCCCGGAATCTTGCTGCCGAACCCGCCGCCAGTGTATTCGCTGATCAGCACGAGCTCTTCAGGCTTGATGCCAACCCAGTTGGCCACGGCCGCCACGGTGCGCGCCAGGCTCTGCGTCGACACGTGCACGTGGCACTTGCCGTTCTGCCAATACGCCATCGCCGACCGCGATTCAAGCGGCTGGTGCGAGGTCGTCTGCTGATACATGTCGCGCTCGACAATCAGGTCCGCTTCCGCGAAGCCTTTCTCGACATCGCCAAACATCGTGGTCTCGGTCGACTCGGCGTTCACGGGGAACTTGCCGGCATCGACCATGGCCATGTCGTCGGCCGTCCACTTGATCGTCCGCATGCTGGGACCGACGAACACGTTGCCCTGCGTGCGCCCGTTCGGCGATCCGGGGCGCATACCTTCGAGCGGATCGATCACGAACGGCAGCGGCTCGAACTCGACGACGACCTTGTCAATCGCCGCGGAGGCCAGCTCTTCGCTGTCGGCGGCAATCGCCAGAATGGGCTCACCCTCGTAGACCGGCTCGTCGGTCAGCGAGAACTCGGGCGGCATGGGAGGTGGCGGCGGTTCGGCCGGAGCCGCCGCAGGCGCGCCGCCCGCGGCAGGGGCCGCACCGGCAGCCGGTGCCGCGGCCGGACGAGCGGCGGGCGGAGGTCCCGCTGGCGCCGGCGGCGCCGGCAGATCCTTGGCCGTGAGAATTCCGTGCACACCCGGCATGGCCAGGGCGGCGGAGGCATCGATGCTGATCACCCGGGCATGCGGACGCGGGCTGGGCATCAACTTGACGAACACCATGCCCTCGGCGCGGAAGTCTTCGGCGTACTTCGCCTTGCCGGTGACCTTGGCGACGATGTCGGCGGTGACGTAGTTCTTGCCGAGGAGCCGGAACTCCATCTTCTTGGGCGGCGCCACGGGCATGGCCGGCGCGACGGGCTTCTGCTGTTCAGCCATGAGTTACGCCCCCCTCGTCTTGTC
This sequence comes from Vicinamibacterales bacterium, assembly GCA_050247355.1. GTDB lineage: Bacteria > Acidobacteriota > Vicinamibacteria > Vicinamibacterales > UBA2999 > 12-FULL-67-14b. The sequence goes on from JBFWUK010000020.1 coordinate 45,353, forward strand.
GGCTGCCACCATCATGACATCCAGGATCTTGTTGTAGTCGGCGCACCGGCACAGGTTGCCGGAAATGCCGTGCGCCAGTTCGGCGCGCGTCGGCGCGGGATTGGTTTTCAGGAAGCCCACCGTGGCCATGACGAAGCCCGGCATGCAGAAGGCGCACTGGAAGCCCTGGCCGTCGACCACGGCCTGCTGCACCGGGTGCAGCGTGCCGTCAGGAGAGGCGAGCCCTTCAATGCTCTGGATCTTCTTGCCGCGCACGCTGTGCGTCAGCACCGAACACGCATACCGCGGCACATCGTCCACCAGCACCGTGCATGCGCCGCACTCCGAGCGGTCGCAGCCCAGCTTGGTGCCGGTAAGTCCGAGCTTGTAGCGCAAGGTATTGGAGAGCGTCTCGTTCTTCAGCACATCGACACGGCGCTGCTGGCCGTTGACGTCGAGCGTGATGAGACGTTCGACCGCACCCGCCATGCCATCGTTCTGGCCCATGATGGTGGTGCGGAAGAGGTATGCCGACGCCGAAACGGTCGCGCCCGCTGCGATGACACCCTTGATGAAGTTCCGCCGCGAATGGCCGGGTTGAACACCCGGTGCGCCTGTCATGCCTTCTTGACTCATTGAGCCATCCCCCCCGAATAGCTGCGCATGATAACACCAACTGTCACGCGGTAATACGGTGCCACTGGTCGGATATTTATCCTGAACGGTCGTTCAAGACACGGTCAGACGGTCCGGACTCGCCCCTCGGCGGCGCGTGAGAGCCGATCGATGACCGCATGCCCGAGTCCCCCAGGCGCGATCGCGGTCGCCAGGATATGGGTGACGTGCGTGGCGTCGAGCGCGCGTAGCGAGGCAAAGAGCTCCCGGGCCGCCCGCTCGGGATCGGACCGGGCGCCGTACGGCTGCACCTCCACTCGCCCGGCCGCCGCCTGCGGTGCCAGTTCAGGCGCGAGGGCGACCAGGTCTTCCTCGGGCGCGAGGATTCCGACCCGCCCACCCTGGGCCGCCAGGGTACGGCAATCAGCCGCGACCCGCGCGACCACGCTATCCGGGGCGCCGATATAGAGGGTCAACTCCGCCTGCGGTGCGTAGTGACGCGTCAGTTGTCCCGGCGCCATCTGGGGCACTTCTGCCCGGCCCTGCTGGGCGGCCGCCACAACCTCCGGCACGACGGATCGGATCTGCTCGAGCGTCAGTCCTCCCGGCCGGCGCAGCAGCGGCGGATCGACCGTGAAGTCCACGATGGTGGACTCGAGACCGATGTCGGTGGGACCGCCGTCGAGGATCACGTCGATGCGGCCATCGAGATCGGCGAGGACGTGCGCCGCGGTGGTGGGACTCGGGCGCGAGAACCGGTTGGCGCTGGGCGCCGCCACCGGCACGCGCGCCATTTCCATCAGGGCCCGCGCAACCCTGTGCGACGGCACCCGCAGCGCGACGCTCGGCAGCCCGGCGGTCACGCTATCCGGAATCTGCGGCTTCTTCGGCAGGATGATGGTGAGCGGCCCGGCCCAGAACGCCAGGCCCAGCTTCCGCGCCGCCGGTGGCACGTGCGAGGCGCACATCGACAACTGCCCGATGTGCGCCAAGTGAACGATCAGCGGATCGGTGGCCGGCCGGCCTTTCGCCTCGAAGATCCTCTCGACAGCGGCGGGGTCCAACGCGTTGGCGCCCAGGCCGTAAACGGTTTCGGTGGGAAACGCGACGAGCTTGCCTTCGCGAATGGCGTGCGCGGCTTCTTCCACGATCGCCGGGTCGGGCTGGTTGGAGTCAACGGTCAGGACGCGGGTGGTCATGGGCTTAGGGGCTTAGGGGTTTAGGGGCTTGGGGGTTTAGGGGCTTAGGGGCTTGGGGCTAGGGGCTTACCGGTGGAGGCAACCCTTTAGGGTTGCCTGGACTCCAGATCCAGTTTCAGTGCGTCAGTCCCAAGCAGCAGTTGAATCACTCGGCTGTAGCTTCGCACACCCTCCTCCACGCCCTGCGACTTCAGCATCTGATCGTAGGTGGACCACGCCACGCGCTCGACCGGTTGCACCAGCGCCTTCAAGCGTTCACGAATGGCCTGCTGATCCCGCCGCGGCCCGTCGCCAAGTTTCTCGAGCACCAGCCGCTGCGTCACCGGCTGCAACTGGTTGGCGGCCTCGGACACCAGGTCCAGCCACACGCTGTATTCCGCTGCCGGCCCGGCGCGCAGCGCGGCGAGATGGCCGACGAAGCTGGCGTCCGCTTCGGGCGCATAGCCCGACAGGTGCGCCCACTCGTGCGCCAGCACCGCGGGGCGTTCGGGGCCGGTCAGGTCGGGGTTGAGCAGCGTCTCGAGAAAGAACGGCGCCAGCTGTCCGCTGACGCCCGAGGCGCGATAGAACGGCGAGAGCATCGACGTCTTGGGCTGCGCCACCAGCGTCGGACGCGGACGTCCCAGTTCGCGCTCGACCTGGTGCAGCGCCTCGATCAAGGCAGCGGGCCGCTCGTGGATGCCGGGGAACCCCGCGGCATGGGCGGCGGCATGCGTGCGATTGGCTTCACGCACCGCGTGCTCTGCCAGCAACCGCACCGCGATCGGCGTGATGCGCGACTGGTCGAAGGCGAGCACCGTTTCGAGCGGCGGCCGCTGGTAGTTCAACCCCCATGCCGCCAGGAACCACAAGTAGACCAGCGCGCTCGCGGTCACGGTCGTCACCACTCCACGCCCGATCGGCCGGAAGGACCGCTGCTTCCGCGCGCGGCGGACGCAGTAGAACCAGAACCCGATCGCGATGGCAATCGCCAGGGCGATCGTCACGTCGAACAGCGCGATCGGCGATCGATTCGACACCGTGGTGACAGTGCTTTGCGTGGCGGGATAAAGCCCGCGCGCGTAGTAGCGTTCGACGGTTTGCGCGGACGGCGGCGCAAGCGCCACGACTGCGGCGATCGCGATTAGCGTGAGTTGGCCGAGTGTTCTGGAAGGGGATTTCACGGGTTGGCTTGCCAACCGTAGCTCAGGTTTGCTCAATCAGAAAACTGAGCGAAGGTTGGTCGGGATGCCGAGATTCGAACTCGGGACCTCCTGCACCCCAAGCAGGCGCGCTACCAGGCTACGCTACATCCCGTCCAGACTTGCGCTGACGGACTTGCGGGGTTGGTCGACAAACCTGAGGTTCGCCGCCACGAACTTCTTAGTCTATTTTCTCTTCGCAGCTTTCGCCACTGTCTTCTTGCGGGTGTCGGGAGCCGGCGGGGGCACCAACTGCAGTTCCGCGGCCTCGACGCCGTCTTTCGCCAGGATCTGCAGAATCGACTGCAGGCCCGCTTTCACGTGCCGCAACTGGTCACGCACGCGGTCGCCGACGACCTCTTCCACCAGCGTCGCCGCGGCGCCGCCGTCGTCGCCCTCACCGTCCTCGTCCAGTCGGCGGCGGGCGCCCGACAACGTCAGGCCTTCGTCGAAGACGAGCTGCTTGATGCGGAGCACCAGCTCGACGTCCGATCGGCGATACAGCCGTGGGCCGCCACCGGCAGGCACCTGGCCGATTTGCGGAAACTCGGCTTCCCAGGACCGCAAAACGTAAGGCTGAACCTGCACCACTTCGCAGACGTCCGCGGCCTTGAATAGCTCGCGCTTGGGTGCAGCCATCGAGGCAATATCCAGCGGGGAGTATAGCACGCAGGTCCCTAGCGGCCCGGCCGCCGCGGCCCCTTGCCGGCGCGTGATTTCTTGGACAAACGGGGCTGCGCCGCGCGCGATTTCTGCTTGGCCGTCACGGGCTTCCCTTTGGGCTTGCCCGCCTTGCCCCGTGTATGCGCTGGCTTGTCCCATGCCCCACCGGCCTTACCCGCCGCACCAGCCTTACCTGCCTTGCCCCCGCGACCCGCTGCGGCCTTCAAGCGTTCGTGTTTCGAGGGCTTCGACCCCGGCCCCTTGCGCACCGGGCTGCGCCGCTCGGGCGCGCGCTCCCGCGCGGTCTTCCGCGCATCATCGCCACGCTGCTCCGCGCGGCCGCGAATCTGGATGCGAATAGGCGCACCGATAAACTCGTACTCCTCGCGCAGCCGGTTCTCGAGGAAGCGCTCGTACGAGAAGTGCAACTTCGTCAGGCTGTTGGTGAACAGGATGAAGGTCGGCGGCGCCACTGCCGCCTGCGCCGCGTACATCACCCGCATGTTCCGCCGGCTCGCGGTCACCGGCGGCGCCGCGCTCGTGATCTTCTCGATGAAGCGATTGAGCTCGCCGGTCGGCACCCGCTTGCGGGTGGCGGCATACACCTTGTCGACCATCTCGAGCAGCTTCGGCGTGCGCTCGCCGGTGGCCGCCGAGATGTGCAGGATCGGCGCGAAGTCGAGGAACTTCAGTTGGTAGCGAAGGTTCTCGTCGAAAATCCTGGCGGCTTCGGGGCCCTGCTCTTTCATCAGGTCCCACTTGTTGGCGGCCACGATCACGCCGCGGCCGGCGTCTTTGGCGGCGCCGGCAATGGCGCCGTCCTGATCGGTCGGGCCGACGGTGGCATCAATCACCAGCACCACGACATCGGCGCGTTCGATGGCGCGCTTGGCCAGCATCACGCTGAGCGTCTCGACCTGCCCCGACTTCGACACCTTGCCGGGCTTGCGAATGCCCGCGGTATCGACAATGCGGAACTGGCGCCGGTGCCACATCAGCACCGAATCAACCGAGTCGCGCGTCGTCCCCGGCATCTCCGACACGATCATGCGCTCTTCGCGCAACAGCCGGTTGACGAGCGACGACTTGCCGGCGTTGGGTCTGCCGACAATGGCAATCGCCGTCTCGCTCTTGATCTCGTCGGCCGGCGCCTCGGGTTCGTCCTCACCCGGCTCCACCGGTTCAACCGCGCGCGAGCGAGTCTGCGGGAGGATCTTGACGATGACTTCGAGCAGGTCGCCCACGGCCTGGCCATGTTCGGCGCTGATCTCGACCACCGAGTCAAAGCCCATTCGGTACAACTCGAGGGCGCCATCCCGACCCCGGCGGTCGTCCATCTTGTTGATGGCCAGGATGACCGGAACCCCGGTTTCGCGGACCGCGGCGGCAATCTCCTGGTCGCCCGGGATCAGACCTTCCCGTCCGTCGACCACGAAGATGATGAGATCGGCCGACTTCAGCGCACGCTGGCCGCGTTCGACGACCAGTTCGTGAAGCGGATCCTCGCTGGCGCCGAACAGCCCACCGGTGTCGGTCAGGTCAAACCTGGCATCGCCCCACGTTACCGGATGGGTGATGACGTCGCGGGTCGTCCCCGCAATCGACGTCACGATCGACCGTCGCGCCCCGCTCAAACGGTTGAACAACGTCGACTTACCGACGTTGGGCCGGCCGACCAGCACGACTCGGGGCAAAGGTTTGTGCGACACGATTTCCTCTATCTTACAGGTATAAAAGGGCTTGCGCGACAAACTCCCCTACAGGGCTGCACAGGACTGCCGATAAATACATCCAGACAAAGCACTTATCCGTTTGACAGCGTAAGTGCCCTGATTTAAGCTAGTTAGCACTGATCGAGGAGCGACCAGTCTGCATGATCAAGGTCGACATCGTGAACGAGGTCTCTCGGGTGGCGGACGTCACCAAGGTGAAGGCCGAGCTGGCAGTCGATGCGGTATTCGAAGCGATGCGTCACTCGATGCAGCGTGGCGAACGCATTGAGCTGCGGGGGTTTGGCGTGTTTCAGGTGAAACCCCGAAAGCGCGGGATTGGCCGCAATCCCCGGACCGGCAAGGAAGTACGCATCCCGCCTGGCCGGACCATTCGCTTCAAGCCCGGCAAGGAACTGCAGAACATCGGTTAAAGGCCCGTGTACCCGCCCTCGGGACCCGACGGTCCCTCGTCTTTGCCCACAAATGATCCGCGGGACCGGTACGATGAGTTCGTGCCGGTCTACCTGGCGCCTCCCCCGCCGTCTGACCACGGCCGGCTGTGGGTCCAAATGCTCCTCCTGGCTGCCACCCTCGTCACTACGACGTTGGCGGGTGGTTGCCACTACTACAGCTTTGCAATCGACCTCGCCACCATCAACGACCTGCCGGCCGACCCCTCCGCCACCTCGGTGTTCGCCGACCCCATGTTCTGGGTGCGCGGGCTGTGGTACAGCCTGACCATTCTCGCCATTCTGGGCTGCCATGAAATGGGCCACTACGTGGCGTGCCTGCGCTACGGCGTGGATGCCACCCGGCCGTACTTCCTGCCGGCGCCCCTGATGCTCACCGGCACGCTCGGCGCGTTCATTCGCATCCGCTCGCGCATCCCCAACAAGATTGCCCTGTTCGACATCGGCATTGCCGGTCCCCTGGCCGGCTTCGCCGTTGCCGTTCCGGCCCTGTTCATCGGGTTGTGGCTGTCGCGCGTGGACCAACTGCCGGCTGACTCGTCGAACCTGATGGAGCTGGGCGAACCGCTGCTGTTCCGCTTCGCGGCCTGGCTGGTCTGGGGCTCCATTGCCGACGGCTTCACCATCAACATGCATCCGATGGCGTTTGCCGCCTGGTTCGGCCTGCTGGCGACCGCGCTCAACCTGTTCCCCATCGCGCAGCTCGACGGCGGTCACATTGCCTATGCCGTGTTCGGCCGCCGCTCCACGGCCATCACCATCGTGATGGTCGGCGTCGCGGTCGGCCTGACGTTCGTCTCGACCAGCTGGATCGCCTGGACGGTGCTGCTCGTGATCATGATTGCGCTGATGGGGCCCCGGCATCCACCTACCCTCAACGAAGACGAGCCGCTCGACCGCCCGCGGCTGGTGCTGGCCGCGGTCGCGCTCGCCGTGCTGGTCGTCTGCTTCACTCCGGCGCCAATCGGGCCGTTCCTGGGCGCTCCCTAGTGGCCCGCCAGCCCTTTGGGGCCGCAGCGCCAATCATCGACAGGAGAGATCCAGGAGAGACGCTCCACTAGCCGTCGAGCAGCACGCGGATGGCGCGTCCCAACTCGCCGCTGGAAAACGGCTTCTGCAGAAACGCCTCGGCCCGGGCGCCGGGGGCGCCGCCCAGGGGATCGCCCGGGTAGCCCGACACGAACAGCACCTTCACACCCGGGACCAGCGCGCGGACATGCGTGGCGAGTTCCTGTCCGCCCATCACCGGCATCACCATGTCGGTGACCAGCACGTTGATCAGATCGGGATTGCTTTCGCACAGGACCAGCGCCTCCAGTCCGGTCGAGGCCGAGATCACCTTGAAGCCGAACTGGCTGATGGCAATGGCCGCGAACTCGCGGACGTCGGGGTCGTCCTCGACCAGCAGCACCGTTTCCTGGCCGGCCGGATCCGGGCCGGCCGACACCGCGGCGGTTTCCGCACCGTCTTCGGCTTCGACAATCGGCAGGAAGACCTTGAACACCGTGCCCTTGTCGACGGCACTGAACACGACAACGTGACCGTCGGCCTTGCGGACGATGCCGTAAACGGTCGCCAGTCCCAGGCCGGTCCCCTTGCCCGGCGCCTTCGTGGTGAACAGCGGCTCGAAGATCCGCCGCTGCACGTCGGGATCCATGCCGATGCCGGGATCGCTGACCGACAGCAGGAAGTAGCGCCCGGCCGGAATTCGTTCGGGGCTGGCGGCGGTGTCTTCGTCGAAGGTCACGGCGGACGTCTCGATCAGCACGCGGCCGCCGCCCGGCATGGCGTCGCGGGCGTTCAAGACCAGGTTCATCATGATCTGCTCGAGCTCGCTCGGCTCCATCCGGACGCGGCCAAGGTTGGGCGTGAGCTTCGTGACCAGCCGGATGTCCTCGCCAATCAACCGCTGCAGCAGTTCAATCAGGCCCGCCACCAGCGTGTTGGGGGCGAGCAATTGGGCCGTCGGCACCTGCTTGCGGCTGAACGACAGCAACTGCGACGTAAGCGCGGCGGATCGCAAGCCGGCCTGGCGGATGCCGGTCAGCATTTTCGCCACGCGCGGGTCCCATCCGCCCATCTCCACCAGCGCGTCGGCGTAGCCGTTGATCACCGTCAGCAGGTTGTTGAAGTCGTGGGCGACGCCGCCGGCGAGATGGCCGATGGCCTGCATCCGCTGGCCGTCGCGCAGCTGATCCTCGGCCCGCCGGGCGGCGTGCTCGGCCAGCCGCTTCTGCCGGACGTCGCGAAAGGCCACGACGGCGCCGGTCACCGAGCCGTCGGGCGCGCGGAGCACGGCGATCTGGCTGTCGATTGGAATCAGGCCGCCGTCGCCCGCCACCAGGAGCTTCCCGGACAGGTCGTCGATCCGCTCGCCGTGCAGGGCGCCGACGATCGGGCACGGCAACTTCTCGCGGGTAGCCTCGTCGACGATCTGGAACACGTGCTCCGCCGGCTGACCGGTCGCGGCGGCGGCGCGCCACCCGGTCAGCACCTCGGCCACCGGGTTCATGAACGTCATGCGGCCCATCGGGTCGGTCGCCAGCACCCCGTCGCCGATGGTGGCGAGGGCGGCGGTGTGCTGCAATTCGCGCTGGCGGAGCTGACGATCGAGGTTGTGACGGTGCAGGGCCATCTCGATGCTGATGGCCAGGTCGCCGGAGCGGAACGGGCGCACCAGGCAGCCCTTGGGACTGCACGCTTTGGCGCGGGCGATGGCGCGCGGGTCGGTGCGCGAGGTCAGGAGCACGACAGGAATGTCGAGCGTCCGCTGAATGATGGTGGCCGCCTCGACACCGTCGAACTGCCCTTCGAGGCTGGCGTTCATCAACACCAGATCGGGCCGCGCCCGCCGGGCGGTCGCGACGGCGTCGCGCGCCGTCTGTTCGGTGCCGATGACGTCGAGATGAAGTTGCCGCAAACGCGCGTGCAACTCCGCCGCCACCATTTCTTCGTCTTCTACGACAAGGACTCGTCCTGCGAGCGTCCGACCAGCAGACAGCGCCATGGTGCCATGTCCTCAACCAGATGCGTCACCCACACCTTCCGCCGCAATCGGCGTCGCGGAACCGGCGCGTCCCGGTCTGGCTGCCAAGGCCAAACGATGGGAACTGGCGCGCGCCGTAAGCGCATATGGAGTGTGAGAGCGGTGCGATCGGTGACCCGATCACGTGGATTGTTCAGGCGCCCTGTTCTGGCGCCAACCGTTGGGGGGCAACGGCCTTCGCACCAGTGGCCAGCCAGGCCGCCGGAGCAAAGGGTATGGACGAAGCGACGCGCGCAGGGATCCATGGCTCGAATCTCACAGCGCCACGCCGACCGCATCCGCCGCAAGCTGCCGCGATTCTATGCCGAACTCGGCCGTAGTCAATGGCGCTCGGCAGAGAGTGTGCAGGTTTCGTAATCGAATGTCGAAAGTGTTACAGCATCGACAGCGGATCGACGTCCACGGCAATGGTTTTTGACAGTTTTGTAACCCGCGAGAGTGCCAGCTGCAGGCTCTCGCGCATGGCTCGCCGGCTGGTCGCCTTGAGGAACAACTGCACCCGGTGCTCACCGCGCAGTCGTGTGAGCGGCGCCGGCGCCGGTCCCAGCACCACGAACCCCCTGGCGCCGCGCATGGCGCCGGCCAGGTCGCGCGCGCCGGCCATCGCCTCCTCGAACGTCCGGCCGCGCACCACGACATTGATCATCGCCACTTGCGGCGGGTAGCGCATGGCGCGGCGGAACTCGACTTCCTTGTCGTAGAACGCGCGATAGTCCTGGTCGCAGGCCAGGCGCACGCTGTAGTGCTCGGGCACCAGCGACTGGATGATCGCCTGCCCCGGCCGCTCGCCGCGGCCGGCCCGCCCTGCCACCTGCGTCAGCAACTGGAAGGTCCGCTCGGCAGAGCGGAAGTCAGCCAGCCCGAGCCCGACGTCGGCTGAAATCACGCCGACCAGCGTGCACTCCGGAAAGTCGTGCCCCTTGGCAATCATCTGCGTGCCGATCAGCACATCCACCTCGCGGCGGGCCACCCGCTCGAGAATCTCGACGAGGCTTCCCTTCCGCCGCACGGTGTCGCGATCGACCCGCGTCACGCGCGCGCCGGGAAAGGCCGCGCGCACCTCGGCTTCGACCCGCTCGGTGCCGAAGCCAATGCGCTCCATGTACGGCGCCGCGCATTTCTCGCACGCTTTCGGCACCGGCTTCGAGAAGTTGCAGTAGTGGCACCGGCCCCGCCAGCCCTCGCGCTCCGCGCCGCGGCTGGCGGTGCTTTGATTGCCGTGCACCGTCAGGGTGACGCTGCAGTTCGGACATTCCAGGCTGGCGCCGCACTGGCGGCACAGCACCGAGGTCGCGAAGCCGCGGCGATTGAGCAGGATCAGCGACTGCTGCTGCTCCGCCAGGCGGGCGCCGATCGCGTCGCGCAGGGCGCGGCTCAGCACCACCTCGCCGCCGGCCTCGGCAATCTCCTCGCGCATGTTGATCACCTGCACCTGCGCCATCGGCCGATCCAGCACGCGGCGATTGAGCGTGACCAGCGAGTAGCGGCCGGCCAGCGCATTGGCGTACGACTCGAGCGTCGGCGTCGCCGAACCGATCACCACCAGCGCGCCGGTGAACTTGCCGCGCATGATCGCCACGTCGCGGCCGTGGTAGCGCGGCGTCTCGTCCTGCTTGTACGAAGTGTCGTGCTCCTCGTCGACGATGATCAGCCCCGGATTGGCCAGCGGCGCAAACACCGCCGAACGCGTGCCGATCACGACATCGACGTCGCCGCGGCGAATGCGGTGCCACTGGTCGTGGCGCTCGCCGTCCGACAAGCCGCTGTGCTGAATGGCGACCGACGCGCCGAAGCGGGCCCGGAACAGCGCCGCCACCTGGGGGGTCAGCGCAATCTCGGGCACCAGCATCAACACGCCGCGCCCGTCTCGCCGCACCGCCTCGGCCAGCCGCAGGTAGACCTCGGTCTTGCCGCTGCCGGTCACGCCGTGCACCAACGCAACGTGGAACGCGCGCGCGGCGGCCAGCGGCGCCAGGTGGGCCAGGGCCGCGTCCTGCTCGGCGGTCAGCGCCCGGGGCGCCGCCCCGGCGACCGCCGGCACGTGCGCGGTCACGGCGTGTTCGAACGGATCCCGATCGACGCGGTCATGACGGATGGCGACATAGCCCAACGCCGCCAGCCGCGTGATGGTAGCCGCGGCAATGCCACGCTCGGCGAGCGCGGGCGCCGACAGTCCGCCGGGCACTCCCTGCAGCAACTCCAGCGCCTGCGTCTGCTTTGCTCCCAACGCCGGCAAGGTCCGGCTAAAGCCGGACGCTACATCGGCATCCATGGTCCGGCTGAAGCCGGACGC
>JBFWUK010000020.1:56610-80601 GCA_050247355.1 Vicinamibacterales bacterium
ATGGTCCGGCTGAAGCCGGACGCCACATCGGCATCTGCGGCGTCCGGCTTCAATGTGGTGTCCGCCTTCAGGCGGACCATACCCGCCGATGTGGCGTCCGCCTTTAGGCGGACCATACCCGCTTCCGTCAATGTCACGACGCGGACGGTTTTGAAGCGATCCACCGCTTTGGCGAGCCCATGCGGCGGCAACGCGGCCTGGAGCGTCGCTCCCGGTCCCGCCAGGTAGTACTCGGAGACCCACTGCGTGAGCTTCACCACCTCGGGCGGAATGAAGGCTCCGGGGTCGAGTACCTGCAGGATGTCCTTGAGCTTGAACGACGAATCAGCCGCGCTGACCTGTCCGACGACGACGCCGGTCAGCTTGCGCGGGCCGAGCGGGACGATGACGCGTGCGCCGATGACAGGCATGGCCTGACCCGCCGGTACGCGGTAGGTCAGCAGGCCGAGCGCGGGCACCGGCACCGCGACAGAGACGAGACGGTCGGTCACGGTGGACCTACGCGCCGCCCTGCAGAATGGTGCGCACCAGCTTCATGTCTTCCCACACCTCGCGCTTCGCAGAAGGGTTGCGCAACAGGTAGGCGGGATGGAACGTGGGAATCAGCGTCGTACCACGGTAGTCGAACCGCCGCCCGCGCAGCCGCGTGATCGGGTCGGTGGTCTTCAGCAGGCACTGCGCCGCGAACTTGCCGAGCGGCACGATCACCGCCGGCCGGATCACGTCGATCTGGCGGAACAGGTACGGCTCGCACGCCGCCACCTCATCCGGCTCGGGGTTCCGATTGTCGGGCGGGCGACACTTGATCACGTTGGCGATGTAAACCTGGTCGCGCGACAGGCCGATCGCCTCGATGATCTTGGTCAGCAACTGGCCGGCGCGCCCGACGAACGGTTCGCCGCGCTTGTCTTCTTCCTCGCCCGGCGCCTCGCCAACGAACATCAACCTGGCCTTCGGGTGGCCGACGCCAAACACGATCTGCGAGCGGCCCTGCGTGCACAGCTTGCAGCGCATGCAGGCCGGCCCGATGTCGGTCTTGATGTCGTCAAGCGACTCGCTTGCCGGAGTGATCCGGCTTCCATCTTCGCCAAGGCTCCGGTGGACAGGGAAGCCGGACGCCACATCGGGATCGCGCCCTGCGGCGTCGGCGCCATGCCCTGTGGCGTCCGCCTTTAGGCGGACCTCGTCACCCAGGCCGACCTCGGCTGTCCGTTGGCGCCACGCCGCGTCGCGGCTGAGGCCGGTGACGCCCATGTCTGCGTAGTAGCGCAGGTGATCGGCAAGCTCGCGCGACATGGCGTCAGGCCCTGGCCGCCGCGCCGCGCGCCGGCACGGCGATCAGCAGCTGCTCAACTCGATCGAGAATGCGGGCGGCAACGGCGCCCTTGCTCTGCAGGGGCAAGTCTTCGACCCCGGCCTTCGACACCATCGACACGATATTGGTATCGATGTCGAAGCCCGCGCCAGGTCGCGACACGTCGTTGGCGACCACCAGGTCGAGCCCCTTCTTCTCGAGCTTGCCTTGCGCGTACTTGACGACATCATTCGTCTCGGCCGCGAACCCAACCAGCACCGGCACGCCCTGGGCGCGCGACGGCAGCCGGCCGACATCGCCCAGGATGTCACGCGTCCGCGTGAGCGCAAGCGCCAGGTCGCCGTCGGCCTTCTTGACCTTCTGCGCCGCCGGCTCGGCCGGCGTGTAGTCGGCAACCGCGGCGGCCATGACGACGGCGTCGTGCTCGGCGACCTTCGCCATCACGGCCGCATGCATCTGGGCGGCGCTGCGCACCGCGATCACCTCGGCGCCGGCCGGCGCCGCCAGGTGGGTCGGTCCGGTGACCAGGGTCACCGCCGCCCCGCGACGCAGGGCTTCGGCCGCCACGGCGTAGCCCATGCGGCCGCTCGAACGGTTGCCGACGAAGCGGATCGGATCGATGTCTTCGAAGGTCGGACCTGCGGTCACCAGCACGCGGCGTCCGGCCAGCGTGCGGCCTTCCCCGGGCGGCTGCGGCGCGGCGGCCCCCAGGATCCTCGCGCGCAAGAGTTGTTCAGCGGCTGCCACGACGTCGTCGGGCTCGGCCAGGCGCCCTTTGCCAATCCACCCGCACGCCAGGTAGCCGGACCCCGGATCCACCACCTGCACGCCCCGCGCCATCAGCGTCTCGAGGTTCTTCACCACCGCCGGATGCTCGAACATGTTGGTGTTCATGGCCGGCGCGATCAGCACGGGCGCCTTGGTGGCGATGAACAGCGAGGACAGGAAGTCGTCGGCGAGGCCGTTGGCAAACTTGCCCACCGTATTGGCCGTGGCCGGCGCGACCAGCAGCAAGTCGATGGTCGAGGCGATCGAGATGTGCTCGATGTCGGCGTTGGCACCGGCCTTCCACTGGTCGGTGATGACCTCGCGCCGCGTGATCGCTTCGAAGGTCAGCGGGCCGACGAACTGCGTGGCCGAGCGGGTCATCACGGCGACCACCTCGTGCCCGTTCTTCTGCAGCCCGCGCGCGATCTCCACCGCCTTGTAGGCGCCAATGCCGCCGGTCACGCCGAGTGCGATAAATGCCATGTTCGTTCTTGGTTCTTTGTTATTTTCCAAACGACCGAATGATCTCTTCGGCGATCGGCCCCATGCGATGCGTCCGCGATCGCTCGGCGGCAATGATCTCCTGCAGCCTCACCACCGTCGGTTCGAGCCGATCATTGATGACGACGTAGTCGTAGTCGACGTAGGCGCCGACCTCGGCGCGGGCGGCCGCCAGCCGGCGCTGCATTGCCTCTTCACTGTCGGCGCTGCGCCCGCGCAGCCGCCTCTCGAGAATCTGGAACGAGGGCGGCAGCACGAAAATCGCGGTGTGGTCGATGCCGGTGGCCTTCACCTGCCGCGCGCCCTGCACGTCGATCACCAGCACCACGTCCTGCCCCGAGGCCAGCAGTGCCTCGGTGTCGGGCCGGCAGGTGCCGTAGAGGTTGCCGAACACGTCGGCCCACTCCAGGAACTCCTGGCGTTCAATCATTGCCTCGAACTGCGACCGGCTGACAAAATTATAGTCGACGCCGGCCCGCTCGCCGGCGCGGGCGGCGCGCGACGTATACGAGCGCGACATCCGCAGATTCGGCAGAATCTGCACCAGCCGCTCGGCCAGCGTCGTCTTGCCGGTGCCCGAGGCAGCGGAGATGATGAAGAGCAGCCCGCGATCGGTGTCCGGCGTCATCGGGGTCATCGGCGTCATCGGTGGCCGTCACTCGACATTCTGCACCTGCTCGCGCATCTTCTCCATCTCGGCCTTGGCCTGGATCACCACCTCGGAGACCTGCAGGCCGTCGGCTTTTGAGCCAATCGTGTTGATCTCGCGGTTCATCTCCTGCAGCAGAAAGTCGAGCTTGCGGCCGCACGGCTCCGGGCTGTCGGACAGCGCATCCCAATGCGCGAGGTGGCCGTGGAACCGCGTCACTTCCTCGCTGATGTCCGAGCGCTGCGCCACGCGCACCACTTCCTGCGCCAGTGCCGCCTGGTCGATGGGCAGCGCGCCGGCCAGTTCGCGGGTGCGCTCCAGCAGCCGCGATTCCAGCTCGACGCGGCCGGTATCCGCCGCCGCGGCGATGCGGAGAATCAGGTCGGCGAGCAGGGCCTTGCGCGCATCCAGGTCCAGGCGCAGGTGCTGGCCCTCGCGCACGCGCATGGTTTCGAGTTGCTCGATAGCGGCATCGACGGCGGCCTCCACCGGCGCGCCAAGCGCCTCGGCCAGCCCGGCCGACTCGGGCATCTGGTCGTGAATCGTCAACGCCTGCGGCAGCCGCAACAGGTCACCCGGTGTCAGGGTGCCGCTGATCAATCCCTTCGACCGCGCCTCGTCCATCGCCGCCGACAGCGCCCGGGCAAACTCCGCGTTCAGCTCAATGCGCGGCGCCGACACCTGCCGCGCCTGCAGCGACACGCCAATCTCGACCCGGCCGCGGCCGAGGCGTTTCTGCACGAGGGCGCGCAGCGCCGGCTCGAGCGACGCCAGCGCGGTGGGCAGGCGCAGCTGCAGGTCGAGAAAGCGGTGATTGACGGCGCGAATCGTCACTCCAATCGTGCCACGCTCCTCGTCGCGCGTCAGCGAGGCAAAACCGGTCATGCTCTTGATCATAGGGAGGTCTCGGCCTTCATCTTGCGGGTCTCGGTCTTCTGGTCTTTCGCGTCGGGCCTGGCTTCGAGCAGTTGCATCTGGTGCAGCCGCGCATACGCGCCGCCGGGCCGCGCCACCAGCTCGTCGTGCCGGCCAATCTCGACCACGCGCCCGCGCTCCAGCACGATGATGGCGTCGGCCTTCTGCACCGTCGACAGGCGGTGCGCGATCACGAACGAGGTGCGGTTCATCATCAGCGTCGCCAGGGCCTGCTGGACCAGGCGCTCGGACTCGGAGTCGAGCGCCGAGGTCGCCTCGTCGAGAATCAGCAGCGGCGAGTTCTTGAGCAGGGCGCGGGCAATCGCCAGGCGCTGACGCTGGCCGCCCGACAGGCGCTGTCCGCGTTCGCCGATCGTCGTCTCGTAGCCGTAGGGCTGGCTGGCGATGAAATCGTGGGCGTTGGCCGCCCGCGCCGCCGCCTCGATGGCCGCCAGGCCGGCGCCGGGCGTGCCGTAGGCGATGTTCGCGGCAATCGTGTCGTCGAACAGCACGGTCTCCTGGGTCACCATGCCAATCTGGGCCCGCAACGACGCCAGCGTGACGTCGCGGATGTCGCGGCCATCGACCGTAATCGCGCCGCTGGTGACGTCGTAGAAGCGCGGCAGCATGTTCACCAGGGTGGTCTTGCCGGCGCCGCTGCGGCCGACGATCGCCACCATCTGCCCGGCCCGCACCGTGAACGACACGCCGTCCAATATGTTGCGGCCGTGCCCGTCCTCGTAGCCGAAGCTGACGTCGGTGAACTCGATCGCGCCGGTGAACGGCGGCAAGGCGATCGCCCCGTCACGCTCCTTCACTTCGGTGTGGGTATCGAGCAGTTCGAAGATGCGCTCCGACGCCGCCATCGCCTGCTGCAGGTTGGCGTTCACCCGCGACAGCTTCTTGACCGGTCCGTACATCAGCAGCAGCGCCGCCAGGAACGAGGTGAACTCCCCCGCCGTCAGCCGGCCTTCGGCGATCTCGCGGCTGCCGTACCACAGCGCGCCGGCGATGGCGACACCGCCGAGGAACTCCATCAGCGGCGGCAGGGTCGCCAGCACGCGCGTGACCTTCAGGTTGGTGCGGAACAGCGCCGCCGACGCGCGCTCGAACTTCGTCGCCTCGCGGCCCTCGGCGCCGAAAGCCTTGACAATGCGATGGCCGGTGAACGCTTCGCCGGCCACGTGCGACATGTGCTCCTGGGCCTCCTGGCTCCAGCGCGACACCGTGCGCACGCGCTTGCCCAGCCGCACGATCGGATAGACCACCAGCGGTGCCGCCGTCATGCACACCAGCGCCAGCTTGGCGTCGTAATAGAACAACAGCCCGGCGCAGCCCAGCAGCGTCAGCGACTCGCGCGCCAGGTCGCCGATCGTCTCGGACACCGCGCGCTGCACCATGCCGACGTCGTTGTTGATGCGCGACAGCAACTGCCCGGCGGTGCGGCGCGCGAAGAACGCCGCCGACTGATCGAGCATGTGGCGGAACAGCTGGTTGCGCACCACCATCACGACCCGGTGGCCCAGGCCCTCCATCAGGTAGCTCGAGAAGTACGAGCCCAGGCCCTTGAGCAGGTAGACCACCAGGATCGCCGCGGTGATCGCCGCCAGGTTGCCCTGCGTCGTGAGCACGTCGTCGATGATCGGCTTGATGAGATAGGCGAGCGCCGCCGAGGCGGCTCCGTACACGACCATGGCCGCGGCTGCGCCGGCCATCACTGCCTTGTGGGGGGTCGCGTAGCGAAGAAGGCGCAGAAAGGGGTTCATCAGCGGGTGTCAGACACCCTGTACCCTCGCGGATGGGTCGAATGCCACTGCCAGGCGTGGCGCACGATAACCTCGAGGTCGGCGTAACGGGGCGTCCACTGCAGCTCGCGCTGGGCGCGTTCGCTCGAGGCATAGAGCATGGCCGGGTCGCCCGGCCGGCGCGGCGCCGCGTGCCAGGCTACGGGAGACCCGACCACGCGGCTGACCGTGTCGATGACGGCACGCACCGATTGCGGGGTGCCGGTGCCGATGTTGTAGGCCGATGACGGCGCGCCCGCTTCCAGCGCGCGCAGCGCGCACAAGTGCGCCTCGGCGAGATCGCAGACGTGGATGTAGTCGCGCTGGCAGGTGCCGTCCGGCGTCGGGTAGTCTTCGCCGAACACCTTGAGCGGCTGGCCGCCGATCGCCGCCTGAATGGCGAGCGGAATCAAGTGCAGTTCCACCGCGTGGTCTTCGCCGATGGTGCCGTCGGGATGGGCGCCGGCGGCGTTGAAGTAGCGCAGCGCCATCCATTTCAACCCGTGGGCCCGCTCCAGATGCGGCAGCGCGCGCTCGATCGTCAGCTTGGTCTCGCCGTAGGCGTTGATCGGCCGGGTGTCGAGTGACTCGACGATCGGCACCCGCGACGGCTCGCCGTAGACCGCGCACGTCGACGAGAACACGAAACGCTTGACGCCGGCATCGCGCATGGCCGCGAGCACGCCCAGCGTGCCGGCGACGTTGTTCTGGTAATACTCGAGCGGCTTCTCCACCGACTCGCCCACCGCCAGCCAGGCCGCGAAGTGCATGACCGCATCGGCGCGATGCTCGAGCAGCAGGCGGCGCATGGTATCGACGTCGTGAATGGCGGCGCGCACCAGCGGCACGCCCGCCGGCACCGACTCGGCGTGGCCGGCCGACAGGTCATCGAGCACCGCCACCGCGTGCCCGGCGTCGACCAGGGCGCGCACGGCGTGGCTGCCGATGTATCCCGCGCCCCCGGTCACGACCACCCGAGACATTGCGGCTACCGTCCGATCGAGAAGTAGGTGAAGCCCAGCGCCTTCATCTGGTCCGGCTGATAGATATTGCGGCCGTCAAACACCACCGGCGCGCGCATCAGCTTCTTGATGCGGGCGAAGTCCGGCTCGCGGAACTCCTGCCACTCGGTGATCACCGCCAGGGCATCGGCGCCCTTGAGCGCGTCGTAGTTGCGATTGCTGTAGGTGATGCGCGTGCCGAAGATGCCCTTGGCCGTCTTCATGGCCTCGGGATCGTAGGCCTGCACCTTGACGCCCTTGGCGAGCAGCGCTTCGATGATTGGCACCGCCGGCGCCTCGCGCATGTCGTCGGTCTTGGGCTTGAAGGCCAGGCCCCACACCGCGATGGTCTTGCCCTTGAGGCCGGCGCCGAAATGAGCATCGATCTTCTTGACCAGCACGCGCTTCTGGCTCTCGTTGACCGCATCGACGGCCTTCAGGATCTTGAAGTCGTACTTCTTGTCGGCCGAGAACTTGGTGACCGCCTTCACGTCTTTCGGAAAGCAGCTGCCGCCGTAGCCGACACCGGGAAACAGGAACGACGTGCCGATGCGGCGGTCCGACCCGACCGCCTGCCGCACCCGGTCGACGTCGGCGCCGAACAGATCGCAGACGTTGGCAATCTCGTTCATGAACGAGATCTTGGTGGCGAGGAACGCGTTCGAGGCGTACTTCGACAGTTCCGCGCTCGGGCAATCCATCACCATGATCGGCGCGCCGGTGCGGGTGAACGGCTTGTGGAGCTTCACCATCACCTCCGCCGCGCGCGGGTCCTCGGCGCCAATCACCACCCGGTCGGGCTTCATGAAGTCGTCTACCGCGGCGCCCTGCTTCAGGAACTCGGGGTTGCTGACCACGCTGAACGGATGCGTCGTTTCGCGGCGCACGACCTCGCGCACCTTCGCGGCCGTGCCGACCGGCACCGTGCTCTTGTTGACGATGACCTTGTAGCCGTTCATGGCCCGCGCGATCTCGCGCGCCACGCCCATGACGTGCCGCAAGTCGGCGGAGCCGTCCTCACCCTGCGGCGTGCCGACGGCAATGAAGACCACTTCGGCGGCGCGAACCGCCTTGGGCAGTTCGGTGGTGAACATCAAGCGGCCCTCGGTCTTGTTCCGCTTGACCATCTCTTCCAGGCCGGGTTCGTAGATCGGGACCTTGCCGCGGCGCAGCATCCGGACCTTGGCCGCGTCCTTGTCGACGCAGGTCACGTCGTTCCCCGACTCGGCCATGCACGCGCCCAGCACCAGCCCCACGTATCCGGTCCCGACTACCGCGATCTTCATTCCGCCCCCAAAACACGAAAGCGTATCATTCGGGGTTTAGGCTGTCAACATACTGTACCACAAGGACTTGTTGTTCTTGTGGTACGGCTTCTGGTACCCTTTCGCGGTGCGGATCCTGGTCGACTACCGTCCGGCGCTACGCGAACGGACGGGCGTCGGTGAATACGTTCACGAGCTGGCCAGGGCGCTCAGCACGGGACCCGATTCACGCGATCCGATCACCCTCTTCAGCAGTTCGTGGAAGGACCGGCCGTCGCCGGACCTGGCCGTCGAGATGCCCGGGGTCGCCATTGCCGACGCCCACGTGCCCGTCCGCGCCCTCGTCTGGGCCTGGAACCGGATGGAATGGCCGCCGGTGGAGTGGTTCGCCGGCGAACACGACGTGGTCCACAGCCAGAGTCCCATGCTCATTCCCACCACCGCCGCCGCGCGCGTGGTCACCATCCACGACCTGGACTTCCTGCGCCATCCCGACCAGATGCCGGCCGAGATCCGCCGCGATTACCCCCGGCTGGCCCGATCGCACGCGGCGCGCGCCGACGCCATTGTCGTGTCGTCGCACTATGCCGCCGGCGAAGTCACGCGCGAGCTCGGCGTCACGCCGTCGCGGGTGCATGTCTGCCCCCCCGGCCGCCCGCACTGGTCGGCGGCGGTCGCCGCCCGGCAAGCGGCGCGCCGCGGCACCGACATCCTGTTCATGGGCACGCTGAACCTGCGCAAGAACGTCGGCACGCTGCTCGAAGCCTACGCCCGCCTGCGGGCGCAGGTCACGGATGCGCCGCGCCTGATCCTGGCCGGCCACGCCACCCCGGCGTCGGCCCGCTGGGAAGCGCGCGCCCGGCAAGCCCCGCTCGCAGGACACGTCGAAATTACCGGCTACGTCGATCCCGCGAGGAAGATCGAACTGTTTGCCAACGCCCGCATGCTGGTGCTGCCGTCGTACGAGGAAGGTTTTGGCCTGCCCGTGCTCGAGGCCATGGCGTGCGGGGTGCCGGTGGTGGTGTCGTCGCGCGGTTCGCTGCCGGAAGTCGCCGGCGGCGCCGCCGACCCGATCGATCCCGACGATGCCGACGGCATGGCCGAGCGGATGCGGGCGCTGCTGAACGACCAGCAGGCCGAGTCGGCCGCGCAGCGCGGCCTGCTGCAGGCGGCGCAGTACAGCTGGAGCGCGTGCGCGGCCGCGGCTCGCCACGCCTACGAATCGGCCATGGAGGTCCATGCGCATCGCGGTTGACGCGCGCGAGTTGTGCGGCCATGCCACCGGCGTCGGCCGCTATCTCGGCGAGTTGCTGGCGGAGTGGGCCGATGACCCGCAGGCCAGGCGTCATGACTGGACCCTGTATGCGCACGCGCAGCCCCACGTGCCCGACGGCTGGCGCTGCCGGGTGCGCGTGGTCGCCGGCGGCGGCGGCACGGCCTGGGAACAGTGGGCCTACGCGCGGGCGCTGTCGGCCGAACGGCCCGACGTGCTGTTCGCGCCGGCGTACTCGGCGCCGCTGACGGCGCCGGCGCCGGTCGTGCTCACCGTTCACGACGTCTCGTTCTTCGCCCACCCCGAGTGGTATTCGACGCGCGAAGGGGCGCGCCGCCGGCTGCTGACCGGCTGGTCCGCCCGGCGTGCCGCGGCCGTGCTGACCGACACCGCGTTCTCGCAGGGTGAAATCGTGCGCCACATCGGCCTGCCCGCGTCGCGCGTGGCGGTCATCCCGCTGGGGATGCGGGCGAGCGCGCTCGCGGCGCCGGCCGCGCGCGAACCAATCGTGTTATACGTTGGCTCGGTGTTCGAGCGACGAAGGGTTGATCTGTTGATGGCGGCATTCGACGAGGTGGCCGACCAGGTGCCGCTGGCGCAGCTCGAAGTGGTCGGCGAGAACCGGACGCGGCGGCCCCGGATCGATCTGGAGGCGTTGCGCCGGCGGTCGCGCTACCCCGATCGCATCCATTTGCGAGCCTACGTGGACGAGGCGACGCTCGCCGGTCTGTACGCGCGCGCCTCGGTCTTCGTGTTCCTCTCGGAGTACGAGGGCTTCGGCTTGACGCCGCTCGAGGCCCTGGCGGCGGGCGTGCCGCCGGTGCTGCTCGACACGCCGGTCGCGCGCGAAACGGCAGGCGCGGCAGCGATGTATGTTTCGCCCGCGGCCGGGGCCCGCGAGGTTGCCGCCGCCGTAGTGGGTGGACTGACCGACGAACCGGGGCGCCGCCGCCTGCTGGCCGAAGCGCCGGCGGTGTTGGCGCAGTACGACTGGACGGCGACGGCCGCGCGCACGCTATCGGCGCTCGAGGGAGCGGCAAGTGGCCGATAAGCTGTTCTCCCTCGCGGTGATCATCGTCACCTACAACTCCGCGGCCGAGATCGGGCCGTGCCTCGACTCCCTCGTCGGCCACACCGAACCGTTTCCGACCACCATCACGGTGATCGACAACGCCTCGACCGATGGAACGGCGGCGATGGTCCGTGAACGCTGGCCGAGCGTGCGGGTGATCGCCTCGCCGGCCAACGTCGGTTTCGCGCGCGCCAGCAACCTCGGCATCCGCGCCACGACGAGCGATTACGTGCTGCTGCTCAATCCCGACACGGTGGCGCCGCCGGGCGCCATCCAGACGCTGGTCCGGGGCCTGGCCGGCCATCCGGATGCCGCCATCGGCGGTGCCAGGCTGCTCGGCGAGCGGGGCTTTCCCGAGCTGTCGTGGGGTGATGCCATCGGGCCCTGGAACGAGTTCAAGCGCAAGGTGTTCTCAACCCTCTACCACCGCAAGGTCCGCCGCATCGTCCGCAAGGTGGACAAACTGAGCCGGCAGGCGCGCGAAGTGACGTGGGTCAGCGGAGCGTGCATGGTGATTCGCCGGCCGGACCTCGAGGCGGTCGGCCTGCTCGACGAGCGGTTCTTCATGTACACCGAGGACGTGGACCTGTGCCTGGCGATGCGGCGCCGGGGCCGCACCGTGTTGTACGTGGCCGGCGCCGAGGTGCTGCACCATCGCGGGCGCTCGGCGGCCCGCAACCCGGCGACCGAGCGGATGTATCGCCAGAGCCAGGTGGCCTACTATGACAAGCACCTGCCGCACTGGTCCGGACTGCTGCGCGCCTACCTGAAGCTGACCGGCAAGCCATACGCGGACTGACATGCGCATCGCCATTGACGCCCGCAAGCTGCGTGACTTCGGGATCGGCACCTACATTCGCAACATCCTGATCGGACTGTCGCGCCTCGACCAGGCGACCGAGTACGTGGTGCTGTGCCGGCCGGACGACCAGGACTCGGGCGACGTGCTGGGGCGCAACTTCCGCATGGTGCCGGAGCCGGCGCCGGCCTATTCGATCGCCGAGCAGTTCCGCATTCCGCTGGCCCTGGCGCGCGAGCGGGTGCAGCTGGTCCACGAGCCGCACTATGTGCTGCCGCCGGCCATCCGCTGCCGCTCGGTCGTGACCATTCACGACTGCATCCACCTGATGTTCCCGCAGTACCTGCCGGGCAAGCTGGCCTACGTCTACGCCAAGACCTCGATGTGGAGTGCCACCCGCAAGGCCGACCGCGTGCTGACCGTGTCGGAGGCGTCGAAGCGCGACATCCTGCGCTTCTTCGACATCCCGCCCGACAAGGTCGAAGTGATCTACAACGCCATCGACGAACGGTTTCTCGGCGCCGCCGATGCCACGCGCATGGACCTGACCCGCCAGCGTTACCAGCTGGACCACCCGTTCGTGCTCTATGTCGGCAACATCAAGCCGCACAAGAACATCGAACGGCTGGTGGCGGCCTTTGCGATTGCGCGGCGCAGCGGTCCCGACGACCTGAAACTGATCATCATCGGCGACGAGCTGTCGAAGTACCCGGTGCTGCGCCAGTCGGTGCATCGCCACAAGCTGGACAAGCACGTGCGCTTCCTCGGCTTCCAGCCGCAGGAGACGCTGGCCGCGTTCTACCGGCTGGCCCGCGCGTTCGTGTTCCCGTCGTTGTATGAGGGATTCGGCCTGCCGCCGCTGGAGGCCATGGCGTGCGGTACGCCGGTGGTGACGTCCAACGTCTCGTCGCTGCCTGAAGTGGCCGGGGGCGCGGCCTTGCTGGTGGATCCGTATGACGCCGACGCCATCGCCGGCGGCATTGTTCGCGCGGTAACCGACGAACCGCTGCGCGCGGAGTTGATCAGAAAAGGCCTGGCCCGCGCCCGCGATTTCTCGTGGAAGCAGAGCGTCGGCAAGATCCACCAAATCTACATGGAAGTCGCTAATCGGTGAGGGCGACCGCTTCGCGGTCGTAGGGCTCGGCGCTACGCGCCTTCGTCGGGGTCGGCCGCTACCGCGGCCTTCCTGGGGCTCGCGGCTCACGCCGCTCGTGGGGGTTAGCGGGTGCGATACCGCGGACCGAACACGATCAGCGCCACAATCATCAAGAGCACCAGTTGCGGCATCGACAGCACAGGGCGCGACTCCTACGTCAGCTTTACGGCTCGAACCGGCGACAGTATCCGCGCCTGCACCTGTCGCTCCATGGCATCGAGGGCTTCCATGCTGAGGCGACTGTCGCGGGCGCGCGCGCGCGCGAGGAACCGGCCGGCAGTTGGCCGAGGGGCGAAGTGGGCTTTGATGACCTGCGAAAACGACTGTCCTGGGCTCTTGTGGCTCGAAAGCAGTTCATAAGCTTCCGTGTCGATGGCGATGGTTTTCGCGACCATGCGTGAATCATGCAATGGCACTTAGCGCCGGTCAAGCCCCACGAGGCCGCGGCGCGGCCGAGCCCGACGAGGGCCGAAGGCCCGAGCCCAACGCGGGGCGCAGCCCCGCGCCCCACGAGCGCTGAAGGCGCGCCCCCTGTATGATCGCCAGGTGCGCGTCGCCCTCATCCACGACTGGATCACCGGTATGCGCGGTGGAGAGAAGGCGCTCGAGGTGTTCTGCGAGCTGTTCCCCGCCGCCGACCTGTTCACGCTGGTCTACCTGAAGGGCACGGTCACGCCGGTGATCGAGCAGCGGCTGGTGAAGAAGTCGCCCATTCACTGGCTGCCGTTTGCCGGCAAGCTGTATCGGCAGTACCTGCCGCTCTTCCCCATGGCCGTCGAGCAGTTCGATCTCGATGGCTACGACCTGGTCATCAGCACGAGCCACTGTGCCGCCAAGTCGGTGGTCGTTACCGGCCGGGCCCGCCATCTCTGTTACTGCCTCACGCCCATGCGCTACGCCTGGGACCAGTTCGACGCGTATTTCGGGCCCGAGCGGGTTGGCGCCATCCCCAGCGCGCTGCTGCGACCGGTGCTGGCCGGACTGGCCCGGTGGGACCGCGCCACCGAGGGCCGTGTGCACCGCTATCTTGCTATCTCTCAATATGTTGCGCGGAGGATCGCGCTGTACTATAATCGTCAGTCGACCCTTGTCTATCCACCGGTCGACACCGAATTCTACGCCCCCGCTTCGGACGAGGCGGCCATAGCCGTGCCCGCCAACTCAACCGGTCGCCAACCCGGCTCGACGCCCCATTTTCTGGTCGTGTCGGCGCTGGTGCCCTACAAGCGGGTGGATCTGGCCATGATGGCCGCCCGCCGGGCCGGCGTGCGGCTGACGGTCGTCGGCAGCGGCCCCGAGCGGCAGAACCTGGCCAGCCTGGCCGGCGACGGCATCGAGCTCGCCGGCTGGCGGACCGATGACGAGATTCGCGAGCTGTATCGCAACTGCACCGCCGCCATCCTTCCGGGCGAGGAAGACTTCGGCATCGTGCCGGTCGAGGCGCAAGCCTGCGGCCGCCCGGTGGTCGCACTTGGCCGCGGCGGCGCGCTCGACACCGTGATCGACGGCGAGACCGGCGTGCTCTTCGCCGACCCGACCGTGGAATCGCTGGCCGCCAGCCTGCAGCGCGCGGCAGCGACGCCGTGGAACCCGGCCCGCATTCGCGCCCACGCCGAGACGTTTTCGCGGCGGCGGTTTGTCGCCGAAGTCGAGCGCGTGGTGGACGACACCATGCGCGCCCCGGCGGGCACCCGATGGTAAGGCGCCACAACCGCCTGCTGGTCGCCTTTCACGTCGGCGCCGACGCCGTGCTGGCGATGGTGGCCTTCCTGCTGGCCTACGTCGTGCGCTTCGAATCCGGCGTGTTCGAGATCACCCGCGGCCAGCCGCCCATCGAGCAGTACTTCAGCGTGCTGCCGTTCGTGGCGCTGGTCGTGCCGATCGGCTTCCACTTCCAGGGCCTGTATCGCCTGCGCCGCGGCCGCTCGCGCATCGACGATTTCTTCAACGTGCTGGTCGGCAGCATCTTCGCGGTGGTCCTCGGGATCGTCAGCACGCTCTACTTCCAGGCCTATTACGCCTCGGATGCGCAGCGCGACACCGGCGCCTTCGAAGTGTCGCGCCTGGTGTGGGGCTTGTTCCTGGTCGGCAACATCGCGTTCGGCTACCTGTCGCGCAAGTTCATCCGCGAGGCGCTGGAACGGCGCTGGCTGGCGGGCGTCGGCCTGCGCCGCATCCTGATTGCCGGCGCCGGCGACCTTGGCCGCGTCGTCGCCGATCGCATGCTCGAGCACCGCGAGCTCGGCTACCAGCTGGTCGGCTTCGTCGACGACAAGGCCGGCGGCGATCACCTGGGCTACCGCGGCCTGCCGCTGCTCGGCTCGCTCAGCGAGGCCGCCGAGATCGTCGCCAACGAGAAGATCGACGACCTCTACGTCGCGCTGCCGCTCGAAGAGCACATGAAGCTGCTCGACCTGGTCGAGTCGACCAGCCGCGAGGGCGTCGACGTCAAGGTGGTGCCCGACCTGCTGCAGTTCATCGCCTTGCGGGCGCGGCTCGAAGACCTCGACGGCGTGCCCGTCATCAACCTCAACGACGTCCCGCACCAGGGCCTGAGCGCGTTCATCAAGCGGGCGCTCGACATCGTGATTTCCGCCGCCGCGCTGCTGGTCATGGCGCTGCCGGGCCTGATCATCTCGTGGCTGATCAAGCGCGGCTCGCCCGGTCCGGTGTTCTACACCCAGGAGCGCATGGGCCTCGACGGCAAGCAGTTCCAGGTCTACAAGTTCCGCACCATGCCGATCAATGCCGAGCCCGAAGGCCCGGTGTGGGGCGACGAGAACGACCCGCGCGCCACCGGCATTGGCGCCTGGCTGCGCGCCCACGACCTGGACGAGTGGCCGCAGTTCTGGAACGTGCTGGTCGGCGAGATGTCGATTGTCGGCCCGCGGCCAGAGCGGCCGTTCTTCGTCGAGCAGTTCAAGCACCGCATTCCGCAGTACATGCTGCGCCACAAGGTGAAGGCCGGCATCACCGGCTGGGCCCAGGTCAACGGCTGGCGCGGCAACACCTCGCTCGAGAAGCGCATCGAGTACGACCTGTATTACATCGAGAACTGGTCGGTCACCCTGGACATCAAAATCATGTGGCTGACGCTGATCCGCGTCGTGACCCCCAACCGTGGAGCGGCGTAGTGCCCAGAGTCGTGATTACCGGCGCCGCCGGCTTCATTGGATCGCACCTGTCGGAAGCGCTGCTCGATCGCGGCTTCTCGGTGGTCGGCGTCGACAACCTGCTGACCGGCGACCTGGCCAACATCGCGCACCTGCGCGACCGCAACTTCCAGTTCATCCGCCACGACGTCACCAACTACATCGACGTCGACGGCCCGGTTGACTTCGTGCTGCACTGGGCCAGCCCGGCCAGCCCGATCGACTACCTCGAGCTGCCAATCCCGACGCTGAAGGTCGGCGCGCTCGGCACCCACAAGGCGCTCGGCCTGGCCAAGGCCAAGGGCGCGACGTTCGTGATCGCCTCCACCTCGGAGGTCTACGGCGACCCGCTCGAGCACCCGCAGAAAGAAACCTACTGGGGTAACGTCAACCCGATCGGCCCGCGCGGTGTCTACGACGAAGCCAAGCGCTTCGCCGAGGCAATGACGGTGGCCTATCGCCGCTACCACGACCTCGACACCAAGATCGTGCGGATCTTCAACACCTACGGCCCGCGCATGCGGGTGCGCGACGGCCGCGCCGTGCCGGCGTTCATGTCGCAGGCGCTGCTCAACCAGGACGTCACCGTGTTCGGCGACGGCTCGCAGACCCGCAGCTTCTGCTACATCAGCGACCTGGTCGACGGCATCATCCGCCTGATGCACTCGAAGGAAAACGATCCGATCAACATCGGCAACCCGCAAGAGATGACGATCACGCAGATCGCGGAACAGATCATCGCCATGACCGGGTCGAAGAGCCGGATCGTCTACAAGCCGCTGCCGACCGACGACCCCAAGGTCCGCCAGCCCGACATCACCCGCGCGCGCACGCTGCTTGGCTGGGAGCCGAAAGTGTCGCTCGAAGAGGGCCTCGGCCACACCATCGACTACTTCAAGAAAAAGGTCCTAGGTTCCTAGTTGCCATTCACGACGCTCGGTCTCGGCTCGAAGATCACCACCGCCCTCAAGGAACAAGGCTACGTCGAGCCGACGCCAATCCAGGCCAAGGCCATTCCGGTCATTCTCGACGGCCGCGACATCATCGGCGTGGCGCAAACCGGCACCGGCAAGACCGCCGCGTTCGTGCTGCCGCTGCTCGAGCGCCTGAGCGCGGCGCCGTCGCAGAAGCACATGCGCGCGCTGGTGGTGGCGCCGACGCGGGAGCTGGTCGCCCAGATCGAAGAGAACATCCGCGCCTACGGCCGGCACCTGAACCTGCGCTACGCCACCATCTTCGGCGGCGTCGGCGAAGGCCCGCAGATCCAGGCGCTGCGCCGCGGCGTCGACATCGCGGTCGCCACGCCGGGGCGGCTGCTCGACCTGATGCAGCAGCGGCACGTCAACTTCGCCGACCTGCAGGTGATCGTCCTGGACGAAGCGGACCGCATGCTCGACATGGGCTTCCTGCCGCCAATCCGGAAGATCGTGGCGGCAACCCCGAAGGTGCGGCAGACCCTGCTCTTCTCGGCCACCCTGTCGAAGGAGATCGAGGCGGTCTCGAAGGAGTTCCTGAAGACGCCGGTGCTCGTCGAGATCGGCGCCCGCTCGACGCCGGTCGAAGCCGTGGCGCAGTGGATCGTCGAGGTGTCGCAGGCGGCGAAGGTGCCGGCGCTGATCCACCTGCTCGAGGATGCCGCGCTCGAGTCGGTGCTGGTCTTCTCGCGCACCAAGCACGGCGCCGACCGCATTGCCCGCAAGCTCGAGACCGCCGGCATTCGCTGCGCGACGCTGCACTCGAACCGCACGCAGGGCCAGCGCATCGCCGCCCTCAAGCGCTTCAAATCGGGCGACGTCCGCTGCCTGGTCGCCACCGACATCGCCGCCCGCGGCATCGACGTCGACGGCATTTCGCACGTCATCAACTACGACTTCCCGCCGCAGCCGGAAGACTACGTGCACCGTATTGGCCGCACCGGCCGGGCCCAGGCCATTGGCGACGCCATCAGCTTCGTGTCGAACGACGAGATGGACGATCTGCGGCGGCTCGAGCGCTTCCTCGGCCGCGGCATTGCCCGCCGCAAGCTCGAAGGATTCGTCGCGAACACTCCTCACCCCACGCCGGCCGCCGGTCCCGCAAGCATCGGCCATCGGCCGCCTGGTGACGGGCGGTCACACGCGCGGCCGGGCGGGCACCGGCCGAGCGGCGGTGGCGGGTCCTGGCGCCCGCGAGGGCCGGGCGGCCGCCGCAGCGGGCCGTCGGGACGCCGCGGACGGACGTAGCGCCGCTGCATCTCACCCACGGGGCCCGTGGGCCTCGCCTGCGTCAATCGCTCGGTGGGGCTCGGCGCTTCGCGCCATCGTAGGGCTCGGGCCTCCGGCCCTCGTGGGGTTAATCCCGGAAGCCCTCAGTTCCTGCCTTCACCGGGATTCTTAATATTCTCAGCTTGTCGGGCGCACCGTGACGGCCATCAGGGCCATAGTCGGTCACATACAAGTGAGTGCCATCGCGACCGATTGGCATTCCCGGCAGCTTGATGTCGCTCACAAGCTTCCGCCCATCCATCGCGTGCAGGTTCATCCAGTAGTCAAACTCAGTGCTCTGGCCAAGCACATAGTCGCCTGGCAGGCGGGTGCGGTAGTGGATCGTCGCGATCATCCCGGCAATTTGATGAGATGACTTCACGAGCGAATTGCGGCCTGACCAGCGAACGTCAGGCTCCCCGCCAAGGCTCCGCAGCACGCTGCCATCGTCGGCGAACAGGGGCGACGTGACGTCGAGACGGCGGCGGACTGCGCCGCTAGCGTCGTAGAACGCGACCTCCTTGCTCGACGATTGACTCGCCAACCACACGAGCGGCCCCTGCCCGTCCACCTTGGACAGAGTCGAGAACGCACAGCTGGCCCGGCAACCCGGGTCGTACGGCGACAACCACGGCTTCACGAGCCCCGAATCCAATGCCACCCCGATGCCGAGTTTCTTGTCAGAGTAGAACGCTTCGGTCGGAGGATGCTGATACCCGCCGGCTGGCGGCAACGGCATCCAGGTGCCGCCGATAACAAGCATGCCGTCGGCCACGGTCGCATTCGCGTCGGGCATCAGCATCAGTTCGAGCGGATACGCGCGGCGCAGGACGCCAGAGTCAATGTCGAAGGACTGCACCTGGAGTTGCCCGCGCTGGAGTCTCGGGCCGCTCGGACCGAACAGATAGATGCTACGAGAGGCGCAGTCGACTCCCATCGACATGTTCGCCGCATCGCGCGCAATCGATGGCAGCGTGGTGCCGGTCATCACGTCCAACCGCCTCACCTGGCCGCTCGAATCGGCAAGCAGCAACAGGTCACCACATCGCGCCACCGCGCTGACATAGGCGATCGGCTGCCCCAGTCCATCGAGCGTCAAGGTCTGGTCCACGACGGCCGGCGCGCCCTTCGCGTCCACCTCGAACGCGTTCGTGTCAGTGGGCGGAGGCGAAGCCGCCGAGCAGCCGGCCAGTACAAGCACGGGGATCAGTGCGAGGATCCGCATAGAGGAGTCTGACACCGGCCGATTCTATTCGTTCCCTCATCAGACCGAGCGAAGCGAGGGCGATCCCTACGAGGCACGCAGAGCCGAGCCCTACGCCGAGCAGAGCGAGGTGCCCCACGCGCCGAAGGCGCGCCCCCCAAGCCGCGACTTGTCCGCCGTCGCGCCGCAGGCGCGAAGGGGGAAGCGACGCCCTACTTGTTGATGATCCGCGCCAGCCGCCAGATGTAATCGACCCACGACGCGAGGGTAATCGCCAGCGACACCCAGATCATGACGTCGACCCATTGCGAGGGGCGGCCGAGGTAGTTGAAGTACATCACCACCACGCACGCCACCACGAACGTGGCGGTGGCCAGTTTGCCGAGCGGTGACGGCCGGAAGGTGCGCGGGCCAATCGCCAGGTTGACGATGGCGACGGTCAGCAGGATGCCGACGTCGCGGCTGATCACGGTCACCGTGAGCCACAACGGCAGCTTGTTGACGAGGCCGATGTTGGGCAGCGTCAGCACCACGAACGTGGACCCAATCAGCAGCTTGTCGGCAATCGGGTCCAGCCAGGCGCCGAGGTCGGTTTTGCCGCTCGTCTTGCGCGCCGCCAGGCCGTCGAGCAGGTCGGTCGTTCCCGCGAGCATGAAGGTCAGCAGCGCCCAGCCGAACTTGCCGTACAGCGTGAGCAGCACGAACACCGGCACCAGCAGCATCCGCAGGATGGTCAGCTGGTTCGCCAGCGTGAAGACCTGGGTGGTCATGGCCTGGCGAGGGCCTCGACGCGGCCGATGATCTCAATCGCTTCCGCACCGCTCACGTTGCGCAGCAGGTCGAAGTTGCCACCGGTCAGGGACATGACGCCCGCAGCCACGGCCTGGGAGACGTACGGATAACTGAGGTGCCCCGGCGGCACGTCGTTGATGGCGACCTTGGTCGCTTGCCACTTCTTCAGCAGTTCGGGCTTGGCCGCGCCGACCAGGCCGAGCAGCCGCGACACCGTCAAGGCGAGCTCGCCGCGGCGAACCCGCTGGCCAGGCTGGAACTCGTAGTTCGGAAGCGGGTCCATGATGCCGGCCCGAGCCACCGCGTTGATCCACTGCTGCGCCCAATGACCGCGGACGTCGGTGATGATCAGCTGGCGCGTGCGGGCCCGTGCCACCAGGGCCTCGAGGCGAATGCCGATCAGCGCGGCAATCTCGCCACGGGCAACCCCGGGATTGGCGGGGATGCCACGGTACTCCGCCGGCAGCTTCATCAAGGCCGCGCGCGCACGCACCCGCGCCATCACGCTATCCGGCACCTCGGCCAGGTCGGCGGCGCGCGCCCGCTCGTACGCCGACAGCGCCCCGACCACATCGTCGTTGGCTTCGAGCAGGGCGCCAATCGCCGCCCAGGAGCGGGCGTCGTTGACGTCGAGTTCGACCGCCTTGCGGTAGGTGTCGAGCGCGGCGGCGGCATTGCCGGCCTTCTGCTCGACCGACGCCAGTTCGCGATACAGGAACGGTGAATCGGGCGAGGCGGCAATCGCCCGCTGATAGGCTGCCCTGGCATCGTCCCACCGCCGGCCGTCGGCCGCGGCCTTGGCCCGCTCCAGCATGTCCTGGGTGGCCCGGAAGCGCAGCACGTCGATGCGCCCCTTGAGGTCGGTCAGGGAGGGGTCGAGTTTCAGCGCCGTCTCGAAACTGGCCAGGGCGTCGCCGACGCGATCCATCTCGAGCAACACGCGCCCGCGCCCGACCAGGGCGGGGACGTACGACGCATCGGCGGCCAGGGCCCGATCGAAGCGCGTCAGCGCATCGGCTTCGTTGCCGCGCGCGAGCAAGGTGTAAGCCATGGCCGCGTCGGCCGGATAGAACGATGCCTGCTGCTTGAGGGCTGACGCGAACTCGCGTTCGGCGTTTCGCAGGTCGTTGAGCTGCAGGTATTGCCAGCCCCGATCCAGCCGGGCCAACTGCGCGGCCTGCGTGCCGTCAGGGGCCACGGGGAACATGAAGTCGGGATACTTCGGCGCCCCCACCAGCGCCGGCGGCGCCTTCGGCGCGCAGGCCGCGAGCACGACGCCGCCCAGCAGCAACGATGCGAGAGTAAGGCGCTTAACCACGACGGCCTCGCACCTTTGGCGCCGCGGGCGTCGCCATGCCCACCTTCGGCAACAGGCGCCGCGGCAGATCGATCTCCAGTGTCGCATGGTCACCCATCGTCGCGTGGCTGTGCACCGTGGCATGGCGGTAAACCCAGGCCAGCCGCTCGGCTTGTGCGGGATCCGACAGGTCGAGATCGAGAGTGACCCGTTGCTGGTCCAGGGCCAGGCGCGAGGCGACGCTGTCGAGCAGGTCGTCGCACCCCTGGCCGGTGGCCGCCGAGATCAGCAGCGCCGACGGGTCGGCTTCCTGCACGCGGCGGCGCTCGTCGGCCGACAACTGGTCAATCTTGTTGTAGACCTCGATGCGCGGCACCAGGTGCGCGCCCACCTCTTCCAGCACGCGCGTGACCGCCGCCATGTGGCGTTCGCGTTCCGGATTGGCGGCGTCAATCACGTGCAGCACCAGGTCGGCATCGGCGGTCTCTTCCAGCGTCGCGCGAAACGCGGCCACCAGGGTGTGCGGCAGGCGGTCGATGAACCCGACCGTGTCGCTGATCAGCAGTTCACGCCGATCGGGAAGCGAGACGCGGCGCACCAGGGGATCCAGGGTCACGAACAAGGCGTCGGAGGCTTCGGCGTCCGACTTGGTCAGGCGGTTGAACAGCGTCGTCTTGCCGGCGTTGGTGTAGCCCACCAGCGCCACGGTCGGCGCATCCATCTTGTGACGGCGCTCGCGCAGTTGCGTGCGACGGCGGCGGACGACGTCGATCTCATCCGACAGGGCCTTCATGCGGACCCGGATCCGGCGCCGATCCGCTTCCAGCTTGGTTTCGCCGGGGCCCCTGGTGCCAATGCCACCGCCCTGCTGCGAGAGGCCGGCCGCCGAGCCGATCAGGCGCGGCAAGAGGTACTTCAACTGCGCCAGCTCAACTTGCAGCTTACCTTCGCGCGTGCGCGCGCGCCGGGCGAAGATGTCGAGAATCAGCTGCGTGCGATCGACCACCTTGCGGTCGAGCCGCTTGCTGAGTTCGCGCAATTGCGCGGGCGACAGTTCGTTGTCGAAGATGACGACATCGGCATCGGCCTCGGCCGCGGCCGCCGCCAGCACCTCGACCTTGCCGCTGCCCAGGAAGGTGGCCGAATCGGGCCGCGGCCGCTCCTGCAGCACGCGCAGCACCACGCGGGCGCCGGCCGCCTCGGCCAGGCCGCCCAGCTCTTCGAGCGAATGTTCGGCGTCGATCCGTCGCGCGCCGCCGGTGACCAGGCCCACGAGCGCTGCCCGTTCGACGAGCACGAGACGACGATTACTCATTTCTCAATCGATTTTACTCCACAACTTATAATCAACAGGCCGATGACAGACACCCTGACCGAGTTTCCGCGAGCGCTCGAAGCCTATCCCGCTGTCGCCGGGAGTTTGTGGGACGTGCTGGCGGCGCGGGTCGAAGCCGAGCCATTCAACGCGATTGCCACCGCCATTTTCGTGCTGGCCGTGGCGCACACGTTCGTCGCCGCCCGCTTCAACCGCGCGGCGCATCACGTCCAGGAGGCCAGCGACGCGCGAATGGCCGCGGCCGGGCTGCCGCTGCGGCCCAGCGTGCGCGCCGAGGTCCTCCATTTCTTCGGCGAGATTGAAGTGGTCTTCGGGCTGTGGGGACTGCCGCTCATGGCCGCGATCATGTGGTCCCGGGGCTGGGACACGGCCAAGCACTACGTCAACGACACCGTCAACTACACCGAACCCCTGTTCGTCGTCGTGATCATGGCACTCGCGTCGACGCGGCCGGTGGTGACGCTGGCCGAATCAGTACTGCGCCGCATCGCGCAACTCGGCCGCTGCACGCCGGCGGCGTGGTGGTGCACGATCCTGGTGGTGGCGCCCCTGCTCGGTTCCTTCATCACCGAGCCGGCGGCCATGACCATCGCCGCCCTGCTGCTGGCTCGTCAGTTCTACGACCTGCAGCCGTCAATGCGGCTGCGCTACGCCACGCTGGGACTGCTCTTCGTCAACGTCTCGATTGGCGGCACCTTGACGCACTTCGCCGCCCCGCCGGTACTGATGGTGGCGCGAACCTGGGAATGGGACACGGCGTTCATGCTCAGCCACTTCGGCTGGCGCGCTGCCCTGGCCATTGGCGTCTCGACGCTGCTCTACCTGCTCGCCTTCCGCCAGGAGTTCTCGAACCTCGCGCAGCGGTCGCCCGTCCCTGAAGCGGAGTCTCCGGCAGAGGACGCCCAGGAGGGCCAGAGCCTGCTCCCGGTGCCCTGGTGGGTCACCGCCGTTCACCTGGGCTTCATGGCGTGGACGGTGCTGAACGCGCACTACCCGGCGCTGTTTGTCGCCGGCTTCCTGTTCTTCCTGGGGTTCGCGCGGGCCACGGCGGCCTACCAGAGCATGCTCGACATCAAGACGCCGCTGCTGGTCGGCTTCTTTCTCGCCGGCCTCGTCCTCCACGGCGGCCTGCAGGGCTGGTGGATCGCGCCGGTACTGTCGAGCCTCGGTGAGGTGCCGCTGTTCTGGGGCGCCACCGCGCTGACGGCGTTCAACGACAACGCGCTCATCACCTATCTCGCGACGCTCGTGCCCAACCTCGACGAGAGCTTCAAGGTGGCGGTCGTCGAAGGCGCCGTCACCGGCGGCGGCCTGACCGTGATCGCCAACGCGCCGAACCCCGCCGGCCAGGCGCTGCTCGGCCGTTTCTTCGACGGCCCGATCAACCCGCTGTTGCTGTTTGCAGCGGCGGTCATTCCAACGCTGCTGGCCGCAGCGACGTTCCGCCTGATCTAACCGGAGGTCCGGCT
>JBFWUK010000020.1:80701-100954 GCA_050247355.1 Vicinamibacterales bacterium
AAGCCGGACGCCACCGGCGGCGAACCGCGGGCAGGTCCGGCTGAAGCCGGACGCCACGTACCGCGGACCGCCCACGGGCCCGGCGGAAGCCGGACACCACACTGGAGTCCGGCCGTGCAGCCGCTAGCTGTCGGCCAACGGGGCGTCGTTCGAGACTGCGGGCGACGCCGCGCGCATCTTGCGGGCAACCAGGACGGCAAGTACCATCAGCAGCGCCACGTCGGCGACGAACACGTAGCGCAGCCCCGA
Organism: Vicinamibacterales bacterium; assembly: GCA_050247355.1. Taxonomy (GTDB): domain Bacteria; phylum Acidobacteriota; class Vicinamibacteria; order Vicinamibacterales; family UBA2999; genus 12-FULL-67-14b. Next base: position 80,951 of record JBFWUK010000020.1, read on the forward strand.
GCCGCCAATGAAGCCGGCGACGACCGGGCTGATCGCCAGGCCCATCAACGACGCCGTCGTCATGATGCCGAACCCGGTGGCATGCGCGTCGGCCGGCAACAGCCCTCCGGCCACCGAGTAGATGCTGGTGGTCGCCACGCCAATCGCCAGGCCGACCACCACCATGGATGCCGCCACCAGCCACAACGTCGGTGCGACGACGATCGTCGCCAGGGCGACGGCCGCCGTGGCCGTGCCGGTAACGATTACGCCCTGGGCCGACTGGTACTTCAGCAGCCGGGCCGCCAACTGCGAGCCAAAAGCCGCGGACATCGCTCCCAGCGAAAACAGGATGCCCGAGACAATCGGCACCCGCTGAGCGTCGACGCCAACCTGCGCCACGAACAACGGCAACACCGGGCCAAAGCTGCGATCGACCGTCTGCAATCCAAAGATGACGAACAAGGCCAGTACGAAACCCGGCAGACGCATCAGCCCCGAGAACACTTCCCAGCCGCCGCGATGCTGGTCGGCCGCGCGCTGCAGAGGCGGGTCCTTGTAGACCACCAGGATCAGGACCATGGCCACCGCATAGAAGGCCGCGGCAAACAGGAAGGAGTTGCGCAGGCCGACCAGCGGCGCCAGCAGCCCGCCAATGACCGGGCCAATTGCCGGCCCAAGACGATGGCCGGTCTGCACCGCGCCAATGGCGCGCGCCATGCGGTCACGCGGCACCGACTGCGCCGCCATTGATATGGTGAGCGCGCCGTAGCCGGCAAACACCCCGAGCAGCGCCCGCAGCGCGAACAGCTGCCAGGGCGCGGTCACGAAGGCCATGCCGGCCTTGGTCAGGATGAACGCCGTCAGCGACCTGATGACCAGGATCTTGGTGCCATACTTGTCGCCGACCCGGCCCCACAGCGGCGCGCTGATGGCCGTCACCGTCGGCGTGGCGCCAAGGCTCAGCCCGGTCCACATGGCAATCTCGCCGACGTCGCTGACCCCCAACTCCGCGATGTAGAGAGGCAGGAACGGCATCACCAGCGTAAAGCCGGTGAAGCCGATGCCGCCGGCCGCGGCGGCGGCAATGACGTTCCGCTTAGACTGCCGTTCGTCCAATCAGAATCGGATCTTGACCGACGGGCCCGGGTAGACCTGGATGCTGTCGATGAACCGGATGCGATGGGGATTGGTCTGCATCACCACCGAGCTGGTGCGGATACCGGCGCCGAAGAACTGCACGCCTTTCATCAGCGAACCGTCGGTCACGCCGGTGGCGGCGAACACGATGTCCTTGCCGCACGCCAGGTCTTCGGACTTGTAGATCTTCTTGAAGTCCTTGATCCCCATGGCCCGGCATCGCTCCTCGTCCTCGGGCTTGGCCACCACCAGGCGGGCGAAGATCTCGCCGTTCAGGCAGCGCATGGCGGCCGCGGTCAAGACGCCCTCGGGCGCGCCGCCGGTGCCCATCACGGCGTGCACGCCGGTGCCCGACACGGCGGAGGCAATGCCGGCCGAGAGGTCGCCGTCGCCGATCAGGCGGATGCGGGCGCCGGTCGCGCGAATCTCTCCGATCAGCTTCTCGTGGCGGGGCCGATCGAGCACCACCACCGTCAGCTCATCGACTTGCCGGCCCAGGCTGCGGGCGATCGCGCGCAGGTTCTCGCGCACCGGCGCATCGAGGTCGACCAGGTGCTTCGAGGTCGGCCCGACGACCAGCTTCTCCATGTAGAGGTCCGGCGCGTGCAACAGGCCACCCTTCTCGGATGCGGCCAGCACGGCAATGGCGTTGGCGGCGCCGGTGGCGCACAGGTTGGTGCCCTCGAGCGGATCGACGGCAATATCCACCTCGTCCCACGCGCGCCGGTTGGTCTTGTCCTTGTGCGCCAGGCCGACCTTCTCGCCAATGTAGAGCATGGGCGCTTCGTCGCGCTCGCCCTCGCCAATCACGATGGTGCCGTCGATGGGCACGGTGTCCATCTCGCGGCGCATCGCCTCGACGGCGACCTGGTCCGAGCCGTGGCGATCGCCCTGGCCCATGGTGTGCGCGCAGGCAATGGCGGCCTGTTCGGTGACGCGGAGGAATTCGAGGGAGAGATCTGATTCCATGATTTGGGGATCTGGTGATTTGGTGATCTGGTAATTGGGAATCTGGACGGCGAACAGCAAATCGTATCAAAACTACCCGGTCAGACGCACAGTCACTGGGGCGCCGCGGGCCAGGCCCAAACGGGCCGCGGCATCCCCGGAGTTGAGGGCAATCTCGAGGTGATCGGTGCTGCCGAAGAGCGCACACAACTCGCCCGCCGGGGCTTCGGCATACGTCGCGACCACCCGCCCGACCGCGTGGGTCCCGGCGGCGACCGCAATCGCGCCGCCGGCGGCGACCTGCTCGAAGCTGCGGCGATCGATGTTCGTGATCAGGTTGCCGAACCGGTCCACGCGAACCACCTCGCCGCTGATCTGGCGCGCGTCGATGCGCGGCTGCGCCAGTTCGATCAACTGGTAGTCGGTCACGCCCTTGCCCAGCGACGCCAGGGCAATGCCCTTGGCCAGCCACCCGGCGGCCGGTGCGAACCGATCCCGCCCCTCGAAGGTGCGGCTGACCGTCGGTCGCGCATACTTGCGCTCGCTCAGCTCCACCACCTTCTTCGGCGGCGTCTCGCGAAACACCGCCGTCAGCACGCCGTTGTCGGGCGCCACGAACCGGTAGTCGCCCGTGTCGGCGGCAATCCCGCGGCGCGACGAGCCGACGCCGGGATCGACCACCGCGAGGAACACCGTGCCGGTTGGAAAATAGCGATAACACGCCGCCAGTTCCAGGGCGCCGGCCATGACGTCATGCGCCGGAATCTCGTGGCCGATATCGACCAGCGTCGCATCAGGACACACGCCGAGGACCACCGCTTTCAAAGTGCCGGCATAATGATCGCGGGTGCCAAAGTCGCTCAGAAAGGCGACGATCGGTCGGGCCATGAATGCCCGGACCTCAGACCCGTGGGGCGGGCTTGCGGAAGAGCATCTCGCGGAGCTTGCTCTTCATCAGAAAGGAGTCGGTAACGCGCAGGTCCTTGAACAACTTGATGATGTCGCCGTTCAGCAGGCTGCGCTGCCGCTGGCGCAGGGCCGGGTAGGTGCGATAGCGCAGGGTTGACTGATCGACGACCACGTACTTCGTGTAGACCTGGTCGCGGGTTTCGGCGGTGCTGAACAGCCCCAGCAGGCAGCCGTCAGGCTTGAGCAGCCGGCACAGTGCCGTCGCCAGCGCAGTGGCGGCCGGACGATCCAGGTAGTCGAGGATGTCCCAGCACAAGATGCCGTCCACCGAGCCGGGCGCCTGCGTGAAGCGGCCGGCAAAGTACTCGGGCAACTGCTCGAGCCGGCCTTCCTTCACGTGGCGATCGATGTCCGCGGCCACGTCCTCGACGCGGATGCGGCAGCCCAACTGCTCTCCGAAGAACGTGACGTTGCTGCCGACGACGGGACCGAGATCGAGGATGAGGGGGTTCTCGGCGCCCTGCAGGCAGCCCAGGAACTTCTGGAGCGCCTTGGTCGGGTACGACGCCTCCGTGACTTGCGTCACGGAGGTGTCGACAACACCAGCCGCATCGCCGGTCCGGCGAGGGCCAAGAATCCCGAACAGGTCCGTCAACGATCTCGCGTCGGCCATGACGTCGTCGGTTACGCGCCGACCTTCTGCGGCGGCGCCTGGCCGGGCTGGCCCTGGACCGCCGGTTTGGCCGCCGGCTTGGCGCCGGTGCGCTGCATGTCGACCGCGCCGCGGAAGTGCGCGCCCTCGGCAATGGCCACGCGCGGCGAGGCGATGTCGCCATCGACCGAGCCGTTGTCGCGGATGTCCACCTTCTCGGAAGCCGTCACGTTGCCGGTGACTTCACCAAGCACGACCACCGCCTTGGCGAAGACTTCAGCCTTGATCTTGCCGTTCGGACCAATCGTCAGGACGTTGTCCTTCAAATCAATCCGGCCTTCGACCTGCCCTTCGATGGTCAGGTCTTCGCTGCCGCTCAACTCGCCTTTTATGATGACGGACTTTCCGATATTCACGTTGTCTCTCCCAACTGACTGGGTACGCGGCTCACTGGCAGTCGGCGCTGCTGCAACTGGCGCCGAGGGCGCCGCCGCTGGAGTTTGCGCCGGTGGCGTGGCCGGTTTGACCGACTCGTCCCGCTTCCACATCGCTGAATCCTCCCCCTCTGCTGAAAAATCCGCATGAGGGTGCCTGTAATTTGAAACCCGGGGAAGGGTTCCTGTGTTGAAGTCTGGCCAGTATAGAAGCCCCTGCAAACCGTTGTCTAGTCCTTTTATTGCTGAGAGTTAGCAGGAATGTTACGATCCCTGTTTGCACCATGCGCATCTACCTGGACCATAACGCGACGACCCCGCCCGACCCCCTGGTCGCCGACCGGATGACCCAGGCTCTGCGCGAGGTCTGGGGCAACGCGTCGAGCGTTCATCATTTCGGTCAACAGGCCAAAGCGGCTCTGGACGAGGCCCGCGGCTCGGTCGCCGCCCTGTTGGGCGCCGATGCCTCGGAGATCGTTTTCACCTCGGGCGGCACCGAGAGCGACAACATCGCGATTCGCGGCGCGGCGGAAGCGCTCGAGCCAAGCGGACGGCGCCACCTGATCACCTCGGCGATCGAGCACGAGGCCGTGCTCAACACCGTGAAGGCGCTCGCCAGGCGCGGCTGGCGCGTGACCACGATCGCCGTTGATGCGTCGGGCATCGTCTCACCCGATCGCCTGCGCGAGGCGATGACTGATGACACGGCCCTCGTCTCGGTGATGCACGCGAACAACGAGATCGGCACCATTCAGCCGATCGCCGAACTGGCCGCGATCGCGCACGAGCGCGGCGCCCTGTTCCACACCGATGCCGTGCAGTCGGCCGGCAAGCTGGCCCTTGATGTGCGCGCGCTCGGTGTGGACATGGCGTCGATTGCCGGCCACAAGTTCTATGGCCCCAAGGGCACCGGCGCATTGTGGCTGAAGCGCGGCGTGCGCCTGGTGCCGCCGACCGGCGGCGGCCGGCAGGAACGCAACCGCCGCGCCGGCACCGAGAATGTGCCAGCCCTGGCAGGATTCGGTGTCGCGGCCGAGCTGGCCCGGCGCAAACTGGCGTCCGAGGGCGCTCGGCTCGAAGCCCTGCGCGACCGGCTCGAAGCCGGCGTTCTGGCGTCGGTGCCCGGCAGCGAGCGCAACGGCGCCGCCAGTCCGCGCGTCCCGAACACCACCAACCTCAGCATCGAACGGGTGGAGGCTGAATCGCTGCTGATCGGCCTCGACCTCGCCGGCATCGCGGTGTCGTCCGGCTCGGCGTGCTCGTCCGGGACCCTCGAACCGTCGCACGTACTGAAGGCGATGGGCCTGTCGCACGGCCGCACGCTCGGATCGATCCGCTTCAGCCTCGGTGCCTCGAACACCGACGCCGATATCGATCGCGTGATCGAGGTCCTGCCACCGCTCGTCGAGAAGCTGCGCAGCCTCACCACGGTCGGCGGCAGAAAGTAACAGGAGATCAAGAGTTCAAGAGTTATTTCGGGGCGCGCAGTTCGAGAAGCGTTCTCCCGATCTCCTCACCTCTTGTTTGATCTATGCGCATTGTCGTAGCCATGTCGGGCGGCGTTGATTCATCGGTCGCCGCGGCCCTGCTTGCCGAGCAGGGTCACGACGTGATCGGTGTGTCGATGCAGCTGTACCCTTCGACGCGTGATGACCAGGCTCCGAGCCTGGTCCTCCCTCGCTCAGGGCAGGCGACCGCTGAAGAGCCGCAGCGATGGGGCACGTGCTGCACCATGGACGATCTCAACGACGCCCGGCGCGTCGCCGCCGCCATCGGCATCCCCCACTACATCGTCAACTTCGAGTCGCAGTTCGGCGAGCACGTCGTCTCGAACTTCGTCCGCGAGTACGTCTCGGGCCGCACGCCCATTCCCTGCTCGCACTGCAACAGCGAGCTGAAGTTTGCGGAGCTGCTCGATCGCGCCAAGGCCTACGATGCCGCCCAGCTCGCCACCGGGCACTACGCGCGCATCGAGCAGGACGCCGCCGGGCGCTACCACCTGTATCGCGGCGCCGACAACTCGAAGGACCAGACCTACTTCCTGTTTTCGCTGACCCAGCAGCAGCTGGCCCGGGCGTCCTTCCCGGTCGGTCACCTCGACAAGGACACCGTGCGGGCGCACGCCCTTCGGCTGAAGCTCGGCGTCGCCGCCAAGCCCGACAGCCAGGAGATCTGCTTCGTGCCCGACGGCGACTACGCGAAGTTCGTCGAGCGCAAGGCGCCCGAGGCTCTGCGCGCCGGCACCGTGGTCGACCCCGAGGGTCGCGTGCTGGGCACCCATGGCGGCGTGCATCGCTTCACCATCGGCCAGCGCAAGGGACTGGGCTTGTCGTCGAGCGAGCCGTTGTACGTGCTGGCGATTAAGCCCGACCAGGCGCAGGTCGTGGTGGGTTCGAAAGACGCGCTCGGCCGCACCAGGCTCGAGGCGTCAAAGGTCAACTGGGTCAGCGGCGTGGCGCCATCGGACTGGCTGGCGATCACCGCCCAGATTCGCCATCGCCATGCGGCCGCCCCGGCGCGGGTCCGCGCCAACGACGAAGGGCGTGCCGAACTCGAGTTCGACACGCCCCAAACCGCGGTAACACCCGGCCAGGCCGTCGTCTTTTATGAAGGAGACGAGGTACTGGGCGGCGGCTGGATTGACTGAACTACGCGTGCGCCGCGGTGCTCTCGTGCAACGTCCCTGACAGGAAGCGCTCGGCATCAATCGCCGCCATGCACCCCGAGCCGGCGGCGGTCACCGCCTGCCGGTAGATGTGATCCTGCACATCACCCGCGGCAAACACGCCCTCGACGCTGGTGCGCGAGCCGTCGTGCGTCTTCAGGTAGCCGTTGTCGTGCAGCGCCAGCTGCCCCTTGAACAGCGCGGTGTTCGGCACGTGGCCAATGCCGATGAACACGCCGTCCACGGCCAGCTCGCTGGTGGCGCCGGTAGCGGTGTTGCGCAGCACCAGCGACGTGACCTCCCCCTTGTCGATGTCCTTGATGTCGATCACCTCGGTGTTCCAGATGAACGAGATGTTCGGCATCGACATGGCCTTGTCCTGCATCACCTTCGAGGCGCGCAGGGTGTCGCGGCGGTGGATCACGGTCACCGACGTCGCCAGCTTCGAGAGGTAGATCGCTTCCTCCATCGCGGTATCGCCGCCGCCCACGACGGCGACCGGCCGGCCCTTGAAGAAGAAGCCGTCGCAGGTGGCGCAGGTGGATACGCCGCGGCCCGACAACTTCTTGTCGACACCGAGGTCCAGCCACTTGGCCGAGGCGCCGGTGGCGACAATTAGCGTCTGGGCCAGGTACTGCGTCTTGCCCATCGACACGGTGAACGGCCGCTGTGACAGGTCCACCGACGACACGTCGCCCTGGATGATCTCGGCGCCAAACCGCTCGGCCTGCGCCCGCAGCTCGGCCATCAGGTCGGGGCCCATGATGCCGTCGCGATAGCCGGGCCAGTTCTCGACCATGGTGGTCAGCATCAGCTGGCCACCGGCCTCGATGCCCTCGATGACGAGGGGCTTGAGGTTGGCGCGCGCGGCGTAGAGCGCCGCGGTGAGCCCGGCCGGCCCGGACCCGATGATGATGACTTGTCTCTCTGCAGTCACTGGCTAGCCGCCTTGCGGTGGGCGCCAACGGCGCCCAGCTGGAGGGTGTCGACGCTGGCCACCATTAGAGGTGTTTGTCGATCATCTTCGCGAGATCGTCCTTGTTGGCAAGACCGACCACGGTTTCCTTGAGATCGCCGTCCTTGAACAGCAGCAGCGTCGGAATGCCGCGCACCATGAACTTGCTGGGCGTCATCGGGTTCTCGTCGATGTCGACCTTGGCCACGGTGGCCCGGCCGCTGTACTCATCCGCGAGTTGGTCCACGATGGGCGCAATCCGCCGGCACGGCGCGCACCAGGTCGCCCAGAAATCCACCAGCACGACGCCCTTCTTGACCGACTCGCCGAAATCCGCGTCGGTCAGCGCCTTCACATTCTCGGATGCCATTACTGTCCCTCTAATGGTTGGTGAGCTCGCGCTCCACTACCTTTTGGATGCCGGTGCCCGGCGCGTGGTACGCGAGGGCTGCAAGCGTCGGTATATTTTGACATATTCGGCGGCTGAGCGGTCCCACGAGAAGTCCGCGCGCATGCCGTTCTTCTGCAGCCGGGTCCAGATTTTCTTGTTGGGGAACGCCGCCAGCGCCGCCTCGAGCGTCCGCAGCATCACCCCGGGGTCGTAGTCCGAGAATAGGAAGCCCGTGCCCTGCCCGTTCTTCGGGCTGTACGGCCGCACCGTATCGACCAACCCGCCGACGGCCCGGACAATCGGCACGGTGCCGTAGCGCAGGCTGTACATCTGGTTCAACCCGCACGGCTCGAACCGCGACGGCATCAGGAACATGTCGGCGCCGGCCTCGACCAGGTGCGCGCGCTGCTCGTCGAAGCCGATGAACGCGCTGATGCGATCGGGCCGCCACTGCGACAGCTGCCGCCACATGTCCTGGTAGCGCGGCTCGCCGGTGCCGACAATCGTGAAGGTCGCGTCGAGCGAGGCCAGCGGGCCCGCGACCGCGGCAATCAGGTCGAGCCCCTTCTGATCGACCATGCGCGACACCATGCCGACAATCGGACGCGCCAGCGTCTCGTCGGTCACCGGCAGGCCGAAACGCTCCAGCAGCGCCCGCTTCGAGGCGGCCTTGGCCGGCAGGCGATCGACATCGAAGGGCGCCGGCAGGTGCGGGTCCGCGGCCGGGTTCCACTCGTCGGGATCGATGCCGTTCAGAATGCCGGTCAGCCGCGACTGGCGCGCGCGAATGGCGCCGTCGAGCCCGTGCCCGTACTCGGGCCTCTGGATCTCATCGGCGTAGGTCGGGCTCACCGTGGTGATGGCGTCGGCGAAGTTGATGCCGGCCTTCAGGAAGCTCAGGCGATCGAAGAACTCGAAGCCTTCGATCGTGAAGTCATCCCAGCCCAGGCCCAGGCGCGGCACCCACGCCTTGTCGAAGACGCCCTGGTAGGCCAGGTTGTGGATAGTAAGCACGGTGCTTGGGTGCTGGGTTGCTTGGGTGCTGAAGTGCTTGGGTGCTGAAGTGCTGGAGTGCTGATGCCCGAGCGTTCGGGCATAGATTGGCGCGAGGCCACCCTGCCAGTCGTGGGTGTGGATGATGTCGAAGGGCTCCGCCTGCTGCGCCGCGAACTCGATGGCGGCCGCCGAGAGCGTAGCGTAGCGGATGGGATTGTCCGGATAGTCGAGGCCGCCTTCGTAGTAAATGCCTGCGCGGTCGTACAGCTCCGGGCATTCAAGCAGCAGGACGCGGGCGCCGGGCCCAAGGGCCTGCTCGAGCAGCCGCGCCCGGAACCGGTAGCCGGCCACTTCGACCGCGACGGTGCCGGCCACGGGACCATCCGGTGCGCCACGATACCGAGGCGTCACGACGGTCACGTCGTGCCCCAGACGCCCAAGCGCCCGCGGCAAGGCACCCACCACGTCGGCCAGCCCGCCGGTCTTCGAGAACGGCTGCGCCTCCGAAGCAATCATCAGGATGCGAAGTCGGCGTGGACTCGCGATGGTGGGGGGCGTCGCCGCTTTCGGCATGCTCGTCCAGTATTGCACCACCTGCCCGACTCCCGGTTCCCGACTCCCGGTTCCCGGTATGATTCAGTCGTGTCTGGCTCATCCCCGAGCAGCGCGCGGGCCTTGCCGCGCGACATCGCCGAACTCAAGGCCCTGGCCGAGCGTCAACCCGAGCTGGCGCCGGCGGCCCAACTGCAGGTCAGCCTGATCGAAGCCGTGCGCCGGGTCCAGGGCCGGCTGACGACCCCCTGGATCGAGGCCGCGCCCGAAGCGCTGGCTGCCCGCCTTGCCCAGGGGCAGTCGCTGCTCGACTTCGATCAAATCCTGTTCGAGTGGAACGACGTGCGGCTGCTGATCCGGCAGATTGCCGACATCCTGCGCCGCTATGACGCCATCGATGCCGACGGCGTGGTAGCGCTGCACAACGTCGGCCGTGCCGCCGACCTGCCCGACCGCATGCGGGCCTGGTTCAACGGCACGCCGTCGCCCGACATCGAAATGCTCGACGAGGTCCTGCTCTGGGCCGCGCGGCCGTACCTGCAGCGCACCGCCGAAGTCCTGCAGCAGCGCGTGAGCTTCGACCAGTGGCGGCGGCCCACCTGCCCGGCCTGCGCCGCCGAACCCGATTTCTCGGTCATCACCACCGGCGGCGAGCGCCAGCTGGTCTGCAGCCGCTGCCTGGTGCGATGGGCCTTTGCCGCCACCGACTGCCCGTTCTGCGGTAACACCGATCGCCGCACCATCACCTCCATGGCGACGGCCGACGGCATCTACCGGGTCACGCTCTGCCAGCCCTGCGGCCGCTATCTCAAGGCGCTCGACGCGCGAAAATCGCCCCGCCCGTTGTTGCCGTATGCTGATCCGATTGTGACGCTGCCGCTGGACGCGGCGGTGATGCGGCGAACGAGATAAAGAGGTCAACAGGAGTTGAGGAGCTCAGGAGAAAAAATACTCCTTGGCTCCTGGACTTTTGTTAGTTCTCCTGTTGCTGCTGCTGTTCCCCGTCGAGCAGCGCCTTGGTGCGCGCGCTCATCCAGTTGAACAGGTGGCGCGTTTCCCAGAAGCGGCTGGCGTTCGACTTGGCGCCCAGAACGACCACCGCGACCTGTTCTCCGGTTGACGGCAGGCGCAGCAGCGTGGCCAGGCAGTAGCCCGCGCGGTTGATGAAGCCGGTCTTGCCGCCGACGACGTCGATGTCGCCGTTACGGACAATCTGGTTGGTGCTGCGGGCGGTGATGGTCTGCTTCCCCGACTTCGTCGAGTAGGTCTGCTTGCGCATGATGCCGCCCACGCGCTCGTCGGCCGAGGCATGCGCGATCAGCCGCGCCTGGTCATAGGCCGACGACACGTTGGTGGCCAGCAGGCCCGACGGATCGGCGTAGCGCGTGTTGACGAGGCCAAGCTCCGCGGCCTTCTCGTTCATCTTGTCGATGAAGCCCTTGGCGCCGTAAGGCGAAATGCGCGCCAGCGCGCGGGCGGCGGCGTTGTCGGAGCCGACGAGCAGCAGGTTCAGCAGGTCGCCGGCGGTCAGCTTGAAGCCGCTGCGCAGGTAAGTCGTCGAGGCACGCGCCACGTCGCTGCGGACCACCGTCATGGGCGCCTCGAGCGGCGCGCCGCTCTCGAGGAACACCAGCGCCGTCATCACCTTGGTGATGCTGGCGATCGAGCGCTGATCCTGCGCGTGGTCTTCCCACAGCACTTCGCCGGTCGTGGGGTTGTAGATGATGGCCGCTTCGGCACGCACGTCGGGCACCTCGCGGCCGAACTCGTCAACGCGGAACCGCGGCGTCTGCAGTTCGCGCAACTCGCGGGCACGCGCGGCGGCGCGGGCCCTGGCCAGGTTCGCGCGGCGGGTGCGCGCAGCGGCCGCCGAATATGCCTTCTTCTTGGGGGTGCTGCGGGCCGGAGCCTTGGCGGTAGTCGTTGCCTTGCCATTGGCTTGCTTGGCCTGCGCCCGAGCCGCGTCAGCCGAGGTCGGTACCGCGACAATGGACGTGGCGATAATCGCCAGGCACACTGCCAGTTTCGTGACGCGGTTGGATTTCGTCATCAGCAACTTGCGGGCATTGTATGCACACTATCCCCAAGAATCAATAGGGTTTATGGCTCGTTGTATTAAGCTAACCCCTAATGGAACGACCGGCTGAAACCGAGTACCGCGTCCTTAGGGAGACCATTGCCAGCCGCGGCAGCCTCCGTCCCATCCTTGTGGTTATCGGCCTGGGTTTCTGGGCCGTGAATCTGACGGCCGTGCTCGTGTGGCTGCCTTATCCGCTGGCGGCCATCATTCCCCTGCTGCTACTGCTCGTAACCTTCGAGGTAATAAGGCCTTTACACTTCGGGGCCGAGCGGATCGGCCGCTATTTGCAGGTCTTCCACGAGGAGGCCGGCCAGCCCGACCGCACGCTTTCCGAGACACCTTCCTGGGAGCGGGTGTCCATGAGGTGGAGTGCCATACCGGGCACCGGCGGGCATCCGCTATTCGTCCCGGTTTTTTTTCTCGCCACCATCGTCAACACCCTGCCCGTCCTGCTGGCGCAGCCGCGGGCCACACCAGTGGAGCTGGTGGCCATGGGCATTCCTCACGCGGCTTTCATGGTCTGGCTGCTCAACGCCGACCGCGCGATGCGGACACAGAGGGCGGTTGAATTAGAGCAATTCCGACAACTCAGAACGCAGGATGACGCAGAAAAAGACCAGGGCCGCAGATGACACAGATGCCACAGATCGAATTGGTCAGCTGATCTGCGTTATCTGTGTCATCTGTGGCACTGATGCTGGGTTCTTCCGGCGCTCACATCTGCGTCAGAGCAATAGCCACCAAGAGTGCGCGTTGAGACCCGAGGTGAGAGTTCGCGGGGTCGAATGCCTCGTCCAGCGCGTGCGCGCGGGTCCCCTGGCCTCCCCCGTCGATGGTGATCGCGGGAATGCCCAGGCTCATGGGGATGTTCGAGTCGGTGGATCCCTCGTCCAGCGTCACCGCAGTTCCTAACGCGCGGGTCACCGAGATGGCGGCCTGCACGATCGGCGAGGTCGCCGGCGTCCCGCCTGCCGGGCGATTGCCCACCAGCGTCTTGTCAACCGACAGCACGTTCTTCTTCCACCGCGCGTCCTCGGCCTTCACCGCTTCGTCCACCGCGCGATGGAACCGGGCGTCGAGCGCTTGCAGCGCCGACGGACTGACCGAGCGCATGTCCATCTCGAACCACGCTTCGAACGGAATGGAATTCACCGACGTGCCGCCGCCGATGCGGCCGACGTTGAAGGTAGTTTTCGGATCCGACGGCACCTCGAACTGCGAGATCGTCTCGACCGCGCGTCCCAGCGCGTGCAGCGGGTTCGACAGGCCGAACGCGCCGTAGCTGTGGCCGCCGGGCCCCTTGAACGTCACGCGGTAACGCAGGCTGCCGACCGCCGTGCTGGTGATGCCGAGGCCGGTACCGTCGATTGAGACGAAGCGGTCGATCTGCCCCTTCATGCCTTCGTTGAAGAGATACTTCACGCCGCGCAGGTCGCCCAGCCCTTCTTCGCCAACCGTGCCGGCGAACGTAATCGGACCCGTGGTCTGCACCTTGGCCTGGTTCATCGCGCGAATCACGGCCAGCACCACGGCCAGGCCGCGGCAGTCGTCGCCAATGCCGGGGCCGCGCAGGATGCTGCCATCGCGCTTCACGGTGACGTCGGTGCCTTCGGGAAAGACGGTGTCGAGGTGGGCGCTGAACACGAGCCGGGGCCGCGGCTGCGTGCCGGGACGGTCGCCGAGCACGTTGCCTTCCTTGTCGATGCGCACGTTCTGCAACCCGGCCTCGCGGAACATCCGCGCGTAGAGGTCGGCGCGCTTCTGCTCCTTGAACGGCGGCGCTTCCACTTCGCACAGCCGGACCTGGTCGTCGATGGTTTGGGGCTCGGCCGATCGGATGGCATCAAGCGCGGCCTTCACGGTCGCATCGGCCATCAACTTCGCCCCGAGGTTGGCGGCGTCTTCCTGGGCCAGGGCCGGCGACGCGGCGCCGGCCAGCAGCATGAACACGAGGACCGCCTGATGGGGACAACCGGGTCGCATCATGACGAAAAGTATAGCTTCGTGCGTCCCGCCCCAACCAGCCGCCGGCTACGAGATCACGCCGCGCCGCACCGCGTACAGCACGAGCTCGGCGGTGTTGTGGATGTCCAGTTTCTGCAGGATGTGGGCGCGGTGGGTTTCGACGGTCGCCGGGCTGATCTGCAGCAATTCGGCCACCTCCCGGTTGGTGCGGCCCTCGGCCACCAACTGGAAAATCTCGCGCTCGCGCTCCGAGAGGGAATCGTAGCGGTCGGCCACGCCGGTGCCTGACACCCGCCGGACGTAGTCATCCAGCATCAGGCTCGCGATCGCCGGGCTGAAGTACGATTGGCCCGCCGCAACGGCGGCGACGCCCTTCAACAGATCCTTCCCTGCCGAGTCCTTCAACATGTAGCCCGTGGCGCCGGCCTGCAGGGCGCGCGTCACATACCCTTCGTCCGAGTGCATGCTCAGGATCAGGACGCGGGTTTGCGGCACCTTGCGTACGATCTGCTGCGTCGCGTCGATGCCGTTCAGTTGGGGCATGCCGACGTCGAGAATCGCGACGTCGGGCTTGAGCGCGACCGCTTTCTTCACGGCCTCGCGGCCGTCGCCGACCTCGGCCACCACTTCCCATTCCGGCCGCTCTTCGAGGATCTTGCGAAAGCCCTGCCGCACCAGGGTGTGATCGTCACCAATCAGCAATCGCAGGTTAGGCATTCGACGCCGCCACCGGCAATTCAACGAACAGCCGGGTCCCGGCGCCCGGCGCACTCCAAATCCTCAAGCTGCCTCCCAACATGGTTGCGCGCTCGCGCATCCCGATCAATCCAACCCCACTGGTCGCGGCCGGCGCCGCCGACGGATCGAAGCCGCTGCCGTCGTCCTCGACCTCGACCCGCAACGCATCCGGCAGGCGCATCAAGCGCACCCGGCAGTGGGCGGCGGCGGCATGGCGTGCCACGTTCGTGAGCGCCTCCTGGACGATGCGATACGCGGCGATTTCCGTCTCCGGCGCCAGGCGATCGTCCATGCCGGTCTGCGACAACTCGACCTTGATTTCGTGGCGGCGGGCCAGGCCGCGCAGTGACGCGTCGATGGCGGCCGGCAGCCCCAGGTCGTCGAGGGCCGCGGGACGCAGAAGTTGCGACAGATCTCGCACCGTTGACAGGGCACCGGCGGCCAGCCCCTGCGCCTCGACCAGCGGCTCAGTGGCAACGCCGGCGGCACCCAGCTTGCGCTGCGCCAGGCTGAGCTCGACCTGCAGCGCGCTCAGGACCTGACCCACCTCGTCGTGCAGTTCGCGGGCAATCGTCCGGCGCTCGTCTTCCTGCGCGCCAATCAGCTTGATGGTGGCGTCGTGCAATTCCCGCGAAATGCGGGCGTCGCGTTCCAGCTGCTGCCGCAGCCGGCTTTCCAGCCGGCCGGAATAGGCGGCGGCGATGAGCAGCACGCCCAGGCTGGTGGCCAGGGCAAGGCCGAGCCGCCGCCAGCTTTGGGTTTCGGCCACCCGATGAATCTCGGCAATGTCGGCCTGCTGCCTGACGAACGCCAGGCGATTGAGGCTCTGGACGTCCTCGGAAATCTTCACCGCCGCCTCGCGGCGTGGAATGATGCGGCGGTTCAACAGGTCGCGAACCGTGGAGTTCGACGGCGCGGCCGACTCGGCCAGCACGGCCATGCTGGTGCGATGAAACTGGTTCACGGCGGCGCGCAGGTCGCGCACCTGGTCCTGCCCGGGTGCCGTCTCCAGCACGGGCTCATACGCATCGAGGGCATTGTTGATCACCCGTTGGATGCTCTCGAGTTGTTCGCGGTAGCCGGTCAACGATGCCGGGTCCGGGTTCAAGAGCGCATCGCGGACGCGCACGGAGCTGATGAGCACCTGCGCCCGCACCGTTGACAGCAGTTCCTGGGCGCGGGTGTAGCGCGACGCCACGGCCGTGGCCTGCCGCTGCACGTCGTCGATGCGGCGGGTAAACGTGTAGGTGGTGAACAGCCACAGTCCCACTGTGACCGCGATGCCGAGCGCCAGCGCGGCGCGAATCGAGAGACGTTCGAGGGGGGCGCGTCTCGCCAAGGCAAGGGGCATGTTACTCCCTGACGGGAGCAGGCTGGAGGCAAAAAAAATGGGAGGGAACCGAGGCGTTGGTCTGGCCCTCCCTAAAGACTCCCCCACAGGAGTCGGCTCGAATCCCGACGAGAGTCATCTCCCGGCGAGAAATGTCGTCCCGACGGGAGGCGCCCTCCCGTCGGGAATTCTGCTTGGTTACCAGAGGAAGCGGAAGCCAACGCGCGCCGTCCGGGGCGCGAGAATGGCCGACGGCTTCTGGTAGCCCAGGCCGGTGGCCCGGCTGATGGTCTCTGACGAGTGGCTGTTGGCGATGTTGAAGAGATCCAAGAACAGGCGGGCGCGCGTGCGCGACCCGAAGTTCACGGTCTTCTCGGCGCGGATGTCGAACACCCAGATGTTGTCTTCGCGGTTGGCGTCCATCGGCTCCACGTAGTGCGTGCCCGACGCGATCAGGCCCGAGCCGCTCGGCACCAGGATGGTCAGCGTCCGGGCATAGTTGACGCCCGACTGGTGACGCAGCACCGGCGACAGGCGGACGCCGCCCGGCGCGTCGTAGCTGCCGGTGGCCTTGAGGTTCCAGGTGGAGGTATCCTCGAAACCCGGCTCGTTCGGGTTGTTCGGGAAGTTGTTCGGGAAGTAACCCCGCATTGTGTAGGCGCCGCCGATCGACGCCGACCACCGGTTGCTGTAGCGGCGGTTGAGCGCGAGTTCGACGGTCTTGGCTCGCGAGTAGGCGGGCGTGTTGCTCACAACCGTGGTGGTCGGGAACTGGCTGGCGTTCGCCGACGGCAGGCCGAGCATCTGGATGACGGTGTCGTCACCCGTACCGGCTCGGCCGTCGGGGCCGATGTCGGTGCGATTGAACGGCGTGGTGAACGCACTGCTGTCGCGGAACGGCTGCCAGCCGGTGTCGATCAGGTCGTCTTCGGTCTTGTAGACGAAGCCGCCACGCACACCCATGGTGTCGGTGATCTGGCGCTCGAGCCACACACTGGCTTCGTGCGTGTAAGGCTGCTTGATGCCGTCCTGGAGGCGGACGCCACCCTCCAACGCCTCGCTCAGGATGTTGCCCTCCTCACCCGACTGCCAGCGGCGATCGCCGTTGATGTCGTTCCACTGATAGGTCCGCTGCTTGCCGGCGGTGTTCGGGTTGGCCGGGCTGGCCACGCCGACGCCGGGATTGTGCAGGTAGTAGCCGTAGTTGCCCTTCAGCACGGTTCTTCCGTCACCGGTCAGGTCCATGACCACGCCAATGCGCGGCGCGAACCCGTTCCAGGTGAACATCTGCTGTTCGGCGAAGGTCTTGGCGGGAACGATGACCGGGCCCACCGTGCCGGCCAACTGTTGCTGCTCGGGCAGGAAGGCCTTATAGCGGTCGTAGCGGACGCCGGCGTTCAGCGTGAAGCGGCCGCGGCTGAAGGTGTCGTTGACGAAGAAGCTCTGCACGTCGATGGCCGACGCCGAGGTCAGCGCGCCCGACTTGCCGAGACCAAGTTTGCCGGATTCGGTAGCGGTCGGGATGCGGAAGATCAACTGGCTTGATCGGCCATTGCTGTAGACGTGCTCGATGTTGCCGCCCACGCCCTGCTCGAAGCCTTCCCAGCCGATTTCCTGGAGAATCTCGCCACCAAACTTGAAGGTGTGGCTGCCGGCCGAAGTGTCGAGGAAGTAGGTGGCGGCGGCGGTCGCCTGCTTGCGGTCGCGATCGAGCTGCCACTTGCGGTGACCGCCAAGGATCTCGAGCGTGCCGGAATCGCGGAAGAAGTACGCCTCATCGCTGTTCGCGATGGTCGGGAAGTAGTAGCCGAAGTCGCCGAAGCGCGCCTCGACATACATCTTGTCGCTGAGCGTGCCGTTCCACTCGCCCTTCCACACCCAGCTGCCCGAGTCCTGCTTGAAGGTCGGCTCGGCCGAATTGTAGGTATAGGTGCCAAACGGCAGGCGGGTGGGCTGCAGCTTCTGCCCCCACTGGTAGTAACCGACGAACTTGTTCTTCTGGTTGGCCTGGTAGGTCACCTTGCCGACGGCGTTCCACAGCGTGGTGTCGAACGTCGAATCGAAGTTGAAGTTGGGCTGCGCCACCGCGTTGTGCTGCTTGCGGTAGGTGCCGAACCACCACACCTTGTCGCGCACGATCGGGCCGCCGATGTTGAGCGCCGTGTCCCAGTACTTGTCAATCTCGTTGCTGTGCGCACGGATCGGGCTGTTGTTGAAGGCGGTCGGCGCGGTGTACTCGTCGGGGATGTTGCTGCCCTGCAGCGAGTTGTTGTACCAGTCGAGGTACCCTTCACCGCTGAACTGGTTGCCGCCTGACTTGGCGATGAACTGGCTCTGCACGCCCGGGTTCGGCATTTCGGCCGACTGCCCCGAGGTGCCCAGGAACACTTCCTCGAGCGACGAGTAGTCGAAGTAGAAGCCGGCGCCGCCGGTGCCTTCGGTGGTGTTGATGCCCTCGATCAGCACGCGCACCTGGCCGGTGAAGCCGTAGGCGGTGTAGCCGGTCTGCGTACCGGCGCGGTTGCCGCCGACGTCGATGCGCGACATCTGCACCGCCGGCGTCACCGCCAGCAGCGACCACATGTCGCGGCCGTTCGGAATCGACTGCAGTTCGGTCAGCTTGAAGTTCTGCACCGTGCGGGTCGACGTGGTGTCGATGATCGGCGACGAGCCGCTGACCGTCACGGTCTCCTGCAGGGTGGCGAGCGCCAACTCGACATTGACGCTGCCCGTGAAGCCCAGGCGAATTTCAACGCCCTCGCGCTTCAGGCTGTTGAAGCCCGCCAACTCGAAGGTCAGCGTGTAGGTGCCGGGGGGAATGGCGGGGAACCGGTAGTTGCCGGTCTCGGACGTCACCGCCGTCTGCACACCGGGCATTGACGGACTGGTCGCCGTCACCGTCACACCGGGCAGGACCGCCCCCTGCGCGTCGGTCACGCGCCCTTGAATCGTACCCGTGCTGCTGGCGCCGCCGCCCTGCGCGAAGGCCGGCACGGTCACCGCCAATGCATAGATCAGAAACAGCCAGCCCGTGAGTCTGGGGAGCCTCATCGATTACCTCCTCTGGCCACACCGGTCAAGGCGTGGCCCGCGAACCACAAACACAACACCGAGTCATCCGGCGACACGCCAGTGCGACTCGACACAACCTGCGGCGCAACTTGTACCTCGCGCGACGTGGCGAGACAATCCGGTCGAACGTTCCCTGAAACTACATGGTTACCGGGATGGCGTTGGCGGCCCGCTATTGCCCCATCGACATCAGCGCGGTCAGTTCGGTGACGCCGCGGCCGGCGAAGGCGTCCTTGTACTTGAGGAACAGTTCCTGCACTTCGACCGGGAACACTTCGGCAATCAGCCGGGTGATGTCGTACTCCTCGTTGCTGACTACGGGATCGATCCGCATGATGTAGACGGCGTTGCCCTGCGCAAGCTGCGCCGACTTGAACACCTTCCACCCTGCCGCCTGCTCCCTGCGCCGCGGGTTCTCGCTCTTCTGCAGAGCCTCTTTCAATCGCGCCAGCACCATCTCGAAGTCGGCGGTCTTGTCCGGCTTGATCAGCATGGTGATGATTGCGGCCTCGCCGCCGATCGTGAACACCGGCTTGGCCGGCTCGGCCGGCGCCGCCGGTTCCTGAGCCGAGGCCGCCGATCCGCCGAGCAAGATCCCCGCCACCACCGTCGCGCCGGCCAACACTTTCAAATGATTCAACATGACTGCTCCTCTGGAGGCGCGATCTTGTCGTGGGCCTCGAGCACGCGCCATCCCGACAACACTGCATTTTCGCTACAGGCCCGACCGGATTGTGTAGACCCGGCCGGCGCAGTACAACCCGTGGACGTAAATCCCTCGCCCACTTGTCGTGACTTGAACTCGGGGCGCTACCCCACTGGAGGAATGAATGCGAATGGTTAAGGCGTTGTTGGTGATCGCGTTGTGCGCGGTCGCCGGCGCACTCAGTCCGGCTGCGGCCCAGGACTTCCGCGGCCGTATCAACGGCGTGGTTTCGGACAATACCGGCGCCGTGCTGCCGGGCGTGACGGTCACCGCCAGCAGTCCATCAATGATCCAGCCGCAGGTGCAGGTCACCGGCGCGGATGGGTCGTTCCGCTTCCTCGCGTTGCCGCCCGGTGTCTACGCAATCGAGTTCGACCTCGCCGGCTTCCAGAAGGTCCAGCGCAACGACGTCCGCGTCGTCATCAACCAGACGCTGACGGTGGACCAGCAGATGAACGTGGCGACCCTGCAGGAAACGGTCACGGTGACCGG
>JBFWUK010000021.1:0-89579 GCA_050247355.1 Vicinamibacterales bacterium
CTGCAGTTCCTCGACCTGATCCAGGAAGGCAACATCGGCCTGATGAAGGCGGTCGACAAGTTCGAGTACCGCCGCGGCTACAAGTTCTCGACCTACGCGACGTGGTGGATCCGCCAGGCGATCACCCGCGCCATTGCCGACCAGGCGCGGACCATCCGCATCCCGGTCCACATGATCGAGACCATCAACAAGCTGATCCGCACCTCGCGGGCGCTGGTGCAGGAGCTGGGCCGCGAACCGACCTCCGAGGAGATCGCGCGGCGCATGGACATCCCGGTCTCGAAGGTCCGCAAGGTCCTGAAGATCGCGCAGGAGCCGATTTCGCTCGAGACCCCGATCGGCGAAGAGGAAGATTCGCATCTCGGCGACTTCATCGAGGACCGCTCGGCGGTGTCGCCGTCGGAAGCGGTGATCAACCTCGACCTGAAGGAACAGACCGAATCGGTGCTGAAGACGCTGACCCCGCGCGAGGAAAAGGTCATCAAGATGCGCTTCGGCGTCGGCGACGGCAGCGAGCACACCCTCGAGGAGGTCGGCCAGAACTTCGCCGTCACCCGCGAGCGCATCCGCCAGATCGAGGCCAAGGCGCTGCGCAAGCTGCGCCATCCGTCGCGATCGCGTAAACTACGCGCGTTCCTCGAAGGGCGCTCGTAAGGGTTTGGCGGGCCTGCCCCGCCGAAGCGCGAGCGAACGTAGCTCGCGAGCGCGCAGGCGGGCCCATAGCTCAGTTGGTTAGAGCGGCCGGCTCATAACTGGTTGGTCCCTGGTTCGAATCCAGGTGGGCCCACCAACCTTCGCTCGCTTGCCACGCAGCGAGCTACGGTTGGCAAGCTCTACGAAGGTTGTCCACCGTAGCCCGAAGGGCGAAGGTGGATCGTCGACGATTAACAACAGTTGGGAAAGCGCAGGAGATGCTCCCGGATCTTGAACGACTAATCCAACTGCAAGAGATCGAAAGCAAAGCTGCGGTGGCTGCCAAGGCCATCGCGGACGCCCCGGGGCGCATCGCCGCCCTTGACGCCCTGCTTCAGGGCGCCACCACCACCCTCGAAAGCGCCAGGCACGCCCTGGCCGAGAACAAGACCCGGCGCGGGCTGATCGACAAGGACCTGGCCTCGGCGCAGCAGCGCCAGGACAAGTACAAAGACCAGGTGATGGCGGTGAAGACCAACGAACAGTTGCACGCCATGCAGCACCAGATCCAGGCGGTGGCCGACGAGATTGGCCAGCACGAGGAGAAGGTGCTCGTGAACATGATGGAGGCCGACGAGATCAATGCCTCGATCAAGGCCGCCGAGGCCGCGCTCAAGGCGGCGCAGGCGAAGGTCGGCACCGAGCGCAGTGCCATCGAAGCCGACGTCAAGGTTCAGCAAGGCGTGGTCACCGAGTGCGCGGCGGCCCGGGCGCAGGTCATCGCCAGCCTGAGCGACAAGAGCCTGGTCGACACCTTCGCCCGCATTGCCAAGGTGCGCGGCACCGCGGTGGCCCGCGCCGAAGGCGAGCGTTGCACGGTGTGCCAGGTGCGCCTGCGGCCAGCCGTGTTCGTAAACGTGCTGAAGAACGACCAGATCGTGCAGTGCGACAGCTGCAACCGCATCCTGTATTTCGCTCCTCCCAAGCCGGCCGACGCACCGCCGGCGTCTGCTCAGTCGTGATCCCCACGAGCGGCATAGCCGCGAGCCCCACCAGGCCGCACAGCGGCCGGCCTCACGAGCGCCGACAGGCGCGAGCCTCATGATTACCGCGTACTTCGACGGCGGCTCGCGGGGCAATCCGGGCCCTGCCGGCTGGGGCGCGTACATCGTCAACGACGACGGCACGGTGCTGGCGGAGTTGAGCGGGGCACTCGGCACCGCGACCAACAACGTCGCCGAGTACAACGGTCTGATTGCGGCGTTGCAGTGGGCGGCCGACAACAACGTGACCGCGCTGGCGGTCAAGGGCGATTCATTGCTGCTGGTCGAGCAGATGCGCGGCAATTACAAGGTCAAGAACGAGGGACTGAAGCCGCTGTACCTGCGCGCCAAGATGCTGGTGATGCAGATCGGCAACGTCAGCTTCGCCCACGTCCCGCGCGAGAACAACAAGCAGGCCGACCGGCTGTCGAACATCGGCATGGACGCCAACAACGCCTGACCAAGCCCGGCCTCTCTCCTTGACAACTTAGGAGAGTCGGCATACCTTTCCTATAACGACTTAGGAGAGAGATGCCGTGGCCAAATCTGCCGACCTTCTGCCGGGGACCCTGGATCTGCTGATCCTGAAGTCCGTATCCCTCGGCACCCTTCATGGCTACGCGGTCCTGTTGCGCATAGAGCAGATCACCGGCGGCGCGCTGCAGGTCCAGCAGGGCGCGCTCTACCCGGCCCTCTATCGCCTCGAGGCGCAAGGCCTGATCGAAAGCGAGTGGGGTGTCTCGGATAACAACCGCCGCGCCAAGTACTACAAGTTGACGGCGGCTGGCCGCCAGCGGCTGCGCGACGAATCGGCGAGCTGGAACCGCGTCGCCGCGGCGATGGCCGCGGCGCTGCGCGCAACGAGCCAGGAGGTCTGAGATGCGCCAGCTGCTGTCGCGGGCACGAATCCTCTGGCGCGGCCTCCGCCGCCCCGCGCAGCTCGACGCCGACATGGGCGACGAGATGCGGTTCCACATCGAGATGGAGTCCCAGCGCCAGATTCAGCGGGGTGTCGACCCGATCGAGGCGCGGCGGCTGGCGGCCGTCGCGTTCGGCGGTGTCGAGAAGTACCGCGGCGCCGGCCGCGACGTCCTTGGCCTGACGTGGCTGCGAGGGCTGTCCACCGACACCAGGCTCGGATTCCGCATGTTGATCAAGCACCCGGGCCTGACGGTGGTCGCGGTGTTTGCCCTGTCGCTCGCCATCGGCGCCGGCGCCGCGTATCTCGAGTTCACCCGCGACCTGATGCATGGCCGCCTGCCGTTCCCAGGCGGTGATCGCATCGTCGGGATCCTGAACTGGGACCAGCAGTCGGGCGACCCCGAGCATCGGGCGGCCTTTGAGTTCGTCAACTGGCGTGGCCGCCTGGCGTCGCTCGAAGACCTTGGCGCCTACCGGGCGCTCAATCGCAACCTGATTGCCGACGATGGCCGCGCCGAGCCGGTGCGGGGCGTTGAGATCAGCGCCTCGGCCTTTCACATCGCCGGGGTCCCGCCCCTGCACGGACGCCCGCTTGTCCCGGATGACGAGCGCACCGGCGCCGCCCCGGTCGTCGTCATCGGCTACGACGTCTGGACCGGACGCTTCGGCTCGGACCCGTCGATTGTCGGCCGCTCGGTCAAGCTCGACCACGCCCCGCATACGGTGGTCGGGGTCATGCCGTCCGGCTTCGCCTTCCCAATCAGTCACAGCCTCTGGGTACCGCTGCGGCTGACCGACGCGGATTCGGCGAGACGTGCTGGCGCGCCGGTGCGGATCTTCGGCAAGCTCGCCCCTGGCGTCGGCACGGCGCAGGCGCAGGCCGAGTTGACGGCCATCGCGCTGCAGACCGCCGCGGCCTTCCCGGACACGCATGCGCACATCCGGCCGGTCGTCAAGCCTTACGCCCAGTCGCTGTGGGCGGCGATGGAGGACTCCGAGATCCAGACCATCGTGTTTCACGCGGCCAACCTGTTTTTCATCGGGCTGCTCGTGGTCTGCGGCGCCAACATCGCGACCCTCGTCTTCGCCCGCACCGCAACCCGCGAACCCGAGATCAGCGTGCGGACGGCACTGGGTGCCAGCCGTGCGCGCATCGCCGGCCAGCTGTTCGCCGAAGCGCTGGTGCTGTCGTCGGTGGCGGCGGCCCTGGGCCTGGGGGTCGCCTACTACGCCCTGCTGTGGGTGAAGCAGGTCGTCGCCGAAGGCATGGGCCAGCGCATTTGGTTCTGGTGGAACGATCGGCTGTCGCCCGAAACGTTTGTGTATGCCGGCCTGCTCGCGATCATCTCGGCACTGATGATCGGCGTGGTGCCCGCGCTCAAGGCGACCGGCCCGCGGGTCCAGGATGGGTTGAAGCGCGCCACCGGCAGTTCGGCGGCCGGCCTCAAGTTTGGCGGCGTCTGGACCGTTGTGATTGTGTCGCAGGTGGCGCTGACGGTGGTCTTTCTGGCCGTCACCGGCACGCTGGGCTGGGGCCTCTACTTCCAGAACGCCGGCGACCGGAAGTTGACCTTCCCAGCCGATCAGTACCTCGTCATGCGCTTGAACGTGGATCACGAGGCGAGCACCCCCGCAGGCAGCCTCGATGACGAGGCGCTCTATCGACGGCGCTTACGCACCTTGTATGACGACTTCGCGCGGCGCTTGGCCGCCGAACCAACGGTCATCGGCGTCACCTATGGAACGCGCCTGCCCGGCATGAATCATTTCATGCTGCCGATTGAGGTCGATGGACTCGCCGGTCCGGCGGTGCCGGACGAGGGCGTTTTCGTCAGAACCGCTGCCACTGCCGTGAACCTGCTGCCGACATTCAACGCCAGGCTGATCGCCGGACGCGCTTTCACGGAAGACGACGCCGCGCCCGGCCGCGAGGTCGCCATCGTCGATCAGACCTTCGTCCGCCATGTGCTGGGAGGCGGCGACGCCATCGGCCGGCGGTTCCGCAAGGCGGCGAGCGCTGAAGACGATGGACCGGGCAGCTTGGGCGCGGGTCAAGCGGGCGGCGTGGCTGGACCGTGGGTCGAGATTGTTGGCGTGGTTCGCGACCTGACCGTCGACACGCACAAGAAGGGCAACGACGCGGTCGTCTATCGTCCGGCGGCGGCGGATGCCACCCTTCCCCTTTATGCCGCCGTGCACGTCGCCGGGGATACCGTGCCGATGATGTGGCGACTCCGGGTGATCGCCGCTGAGGTCGACCCCTCGTTGCGGCTGGACGAACTGAAGACCCTGGACCAGGTGAGGCTGGCGGACCGGGTCGCCATCGATTTCTTCCTCCGGTTGCTGGCCGGCATCGGAATGGTGGCGCTCGTCCTTGCCACGGCCGGCGTGTACGCACTGACCTCGTTCACGGTTGCGCGGCGGACCGCCGAGATCGGTATCCGCCTCGCGCTTGGCGCGACTGCCGGCCGGATTGTGAAGGCGATCTTCGCCCGAGCACTCGCTCAAATTGGCCTGGGCGTGCTGGTGGGCTGCATTCCCGCAGTCGCAATCGTTACCTCGCTGGGGCCCGAGGTGGCGGTGGCCGCAAACGGAACGTCGGCCGCTATTACTTGCGCCGTTGCGGCGGCGACCATGATGACTGTGGCCCTGCTGGCCTGTTACGTCCCAGCCCGCCGCGCCCTAGGCATTCAGCCTACCGAGGCCCTCAAGGCCAGTTGAAGTAGTTGCACGGTTTCTGGGACGGAATGCAAGTTTCGGCCTGAAAACGCCTGTATACTGCGTGCATTCTGGCTGACACCTCACAGGTCGACCGGGCTTACGCAAGCATCAAGGCCGCCATCATCGGCGGGCGCTATCCGCCCGGGGCGCCGCTGTCGGAGCCGACCCTCGCCGCCACTCACGGCATGTCACGGACACCCATCCGCGAGGGCCTGTCGCGGCTGTGGCAAGAGGGCTACCTCGATCGCGTCCAGGGTCGCGGCTACTTCGTGGCCCGCGTCACGGTCCAGACCGTCCACGACAACTTCGACGTGCGCCGCCTGCTCGAAGGCGCGGCCGCCGCTCGCGCCGCCGAACGGGCGACGCCGGACGATGTCGCCCTGCTGCGTGAGCTGGCAATGCTGCCGCCCGGGGATTACCGCGAAGTCGAAGCCGCCAACGCGCGGTTCCACCTCGCGATTGCCCGCACCGCCGGCAACTCGCTGGCGACCGAGCTGATCGAGCGGTGTCTCGCGCAAATCGATCGCTTTCTCTCGCTCGGCGCCACGCCCGGCCAGTTCCAGTCGGGCGCGAGCGAGGCCCACTTCCTGATTGTCGACGCCATTGCCCGCCACGACGCGGCCGGCGCGAAGGCATTGATGGAGGACCACCTCGACTGCGGCAGCACCCGCATGAAAGAGGCGTTGCTGCGCGGCGAGATTTCCGGCGTCGGCGTGAAGTAGTCAGTTTCGGTTGTTGTTCCTTTTGCACTCTCCCTGGAGGTTTCACATGAAGTCACGGACATTGAGTTGGGTGTTGACGATGCTGATGGCGGCCACGGTGGCCTCGGCCCAGCAGGGCACCTCTGAACTGCGCGGCCGGGTGGTCGACGACCAGGGCGGGGTGCTGCCCGGCGTCACGGTCACGCTCACCAACCAGGCCACCGGCATGTTCCGCGAAACGGTGTCCGGTGCCGACGGTTCGTTCATCGCCAGCGGCCTGGTGCCCGGCACCTATCGCGCCACGGCGGAACTGCAGGGCTTCAAGAAGTTCGATCGCCAGGACCTGCGCCTGGAGGTCGGCAAGACCACCAGCATCGACGTCACCATGTCGGTCGGCGGCCTTGAAGAGACCGTCAACGTCACCGCGGTTTCGCCGATTGTCGACCTGACCTCGAAGGAACTGGGCGGCAACATCACCAGCGACACCCTGGTGAAGCTGCCCAGCGTGAACGGCAACTTCATCGGCTTCGTCGGCCTGCTGCCGGGCATTGTGCCGTCGGTCAGCACCGAGTCGTTCGGCAGCGACTCGATCTCGGTGAACGGCCAGGACCCGCGCAACAACAACTACATGCTCGACGGCGGCAACAACAACGACGACGTGATCGGGCAGCGGGCGGGCACGCAGGCGCGCACCCCCATCGAGGCGATCCAGGAATTCCAGGTCATCACCGGCCAGTACGACGCGCAGTACGGCCGCACCTCAGGCGCGGTGGTCAACGCCGTCACCAAGGCGGGCACCAACGACTTCCGCGGCGTGGTGTTCGGGTTCGTGCAGGACACCAAGCTGACCAGCAACCACTTCTTCGCCAGGCAGAACAACCTGCCGAAGCCGGAAACCAAGTACGAGCGCTGGGGCGGCACCTACGGCGGCCCGATCGTGAAGAACAAGATCCACTTCTTCGGCAGCCTGGAGCGCTTCTCGATCGACCGGCCCAACGCCATCAACATCCCGTCGCGGCCCGAGTACAATGGCACCCAGATCACTGCTGATCGCGTCTGGAACACAATCATTCGGGGCGACCACCAGGTCAACAACAGCACGACCTACAGCGTGCGCTGGCTGCGTGAGGCGTCGCCCCAGGTCAACCAGATCATCAACCAAGGCACCATTGCTGCGGCGCCGGCGGCCGCCCGCGAGGAGTCAGACGTCGACCAGACGGTGTCGGGCACCCTGAACATGGTGCTGTCGAACACCAAGGTCAGCACCTTCCGGCTGTCGTGGACACGCGAGAACGTGACCTTCGCCAACAACTGTTTCAACACCAACGGCCGCGACATGACGCAGTGCCCGGTCACACTGGCGTTCCAGAACTACACCGACCAGCAAAGCAACGTCGCCTCGTCACGCGTCAACGACGGCATCCAGGCGGAAAACACGCTGGCGTGGTTCATTCCCGGCAAGGGCGGCGACCACGACGTGAAGCTGGGCGCGCAGTACTCCTACTCGACGGCGTACAACACGAACGATGGCAACTTGAACGGGACGTTCCAGTTCCAGCGCAGCAATGTGCCGTTCAATCCGGCCATTCCGTCCACCTATCCTGATCGGCTGCAGGTTCGCGTTGGCGGCCCCAACATCTTCTACCAGAAGGCGCATTACATCTCGGGGTTCGTCCAGGACAAGTGGCGCCTCGGCAACAACGTGACGCTCAACCTCGGCGCCCGCTACGATCTCGAGCTGATCCCGTTCCCTGATGAAGACGACGACCCGCTGGTCGACAAGCACCCGGTCGACAAGAACAACCTGGCGCCGCGCCTGGGCTTCACCTACGACCTCGGCGGCAAGAGCGTGGTGCGCATCGGTGTCGGTCGTTTCTACGACAAGACGCACTTCGAGGTGATCGGCGGTCTCTACACCGGCACCCCATTCGCCAGCTCGTTCATCGTCAACTTCCCGACCGCCGCGGCCGACAACGGCCCGCGCAACGGCCGGCTGCCGACCGATCCGTTCCTGGTGAATGGCCCGGTGCTGAACCGGGCGTTGCTCGACCAGCTCTACCCGGGCGGACAGCGGCTGCGCAACACCGGCGCGGTCTGGGACAACCCCGACCGCCGCACACCCTATACCGACGAGGTCAGCATCGGCTACGAACGGCAGTTGCGCGCGGAGCTGAGCGTCAGCGCCGACTATGTGTACTCGCGCGGCCGAGACCTGCTGATGCAGTACAACCTCAACCCGCAAGTCCGCTCGAACCCGACCGTGGCCGCGTCAACGCTCACGCGCGTGCCGAGCGCCGCGCTCACCGCCGCAGTGGCGGAATTGGCGCAGAAGTACGGGTCGTTCG
Source organism: Vicinamibacterales bacterium (assembly GCA_050247355.1). Classification (GTDB taxonomy): domain Bacteria; phylum Acidobacteriota; class Vicinamibacteria; order Vicinamibacterales; family UBA2999; genus 12-FULL-67-14b. The sequence goes on from JBFWUK010000021.1 coordinate 8,365, forward strand.
CGCCGTTCACCACCAATGTCGTCCAATACGTCAACGTCGGCGAGCTCGACTACAACGCGCTGATGCTGCAGATCAAGAAACGCTTCAGCAACAACTACAGCGCCCAGGTCTCGTACACGCTGGCGAAATCGAACGGCAACACCTCGGGCAACGGCGCGGCGGGCAGCGACTTCCAGTTGCGTGACGACCTGCGGCTGGACCTGAACGAAGGGCCGTCAAACTTCGACAACCGCCACAACTTCACGGTCAGCGGCACGGCGCTGATTCCGCGGACCGGCGGGCTGAACGTCAGCTGGGTGGCGCGCGCGATTAGCGGACGTCCGTTCTCCCTGGTCAACACCAACGTCGATCCGGACATGAACGGCATCCAGGCCGAACCGCTGCCCGCGGGTGAGTATCAGGGCAACGGCAACAACGCCTACAAGGTCGAGGGCTACGAGCCGACGCGCAACGGCGCGCGCGGTCCCGGATTCTTCGGCCTCGACATGCGCGTCGGTTACAGCTTCCGCCTCGGCGGCCAGCGCAAGCTGGAGCTCTCGGCCGACCTGTTCAACCTGACGAACCGCACGAACTTCGCCAATCCGACCGGCAACCAGGCGTCGGCGCAGTTCCTGCTGCTGACCGCCTACAGCACCAGCTACTCGCCCAGGAAGGCGCAGATCGGCGCTCGCCTGGAGTTCTAGAGCAGGCGTTCCGGCATGCGGCCGGACGCGTTACGCAGGGCGGGTCTCCTTCCCGCCCTGCGTTTTTTCTGGTGCTAGGATGGCACCGTGCCGACCCGCCTCGCCGTTGCCACGCTGCTCTTGAGCCTTGGTGTCACGCTGCCCGCGCAAGGGCCGTTGCCCGGCGGGCCTTTGGTGATTCGCGACTTCACCCTCGAGTTCAACCCCGCCGGCACCTTCTCGCTGAGCGGAGCCGGCTGGCCGTCGATGGCGGGGCGCTGGGTCGTGAGCGGAACCGAACTGATCCTGCAAATGGCCTCAGGCCCGGCCGGTTGCGACGGCACCGGCCGCTATACGTTCACCGTTGCCGGCGGCGGCGTGAGCCTCGACCTGATCGAAGACACCTGCCAACCCCGGCGCATGATCCTCGGCAGCAGCAACTGGCGGCCGCGCGGCTCGGTCGCCCCGCTGGCCGAACGGCGCATCCTCCGCACCTCCGGGACGGTGACCGCGGCGCTGCCGAAGCCGGCGGCTGGGGCCGGTGGCTGGCCGTCGTTCCGTGGCGCCGAAGCGGCCGGCGTGGCCGACGGCCAACACCTGCCGGACGAGTGGAATCCGGCAACGGGCGCCAACATCCTGTGGCGCGCGCCAATCGCCGGCCTGGCTCATTCCAGTCCAATCGTGTGGGGTGACCTCGTCTTCGTCACCAGCGCGATCAGCGGCAAGGGCCAGGCCACGTTCAAGCCAGGACTGTACGGCGACGGCGACGCCTCGGACGATCGCTCCGTCCATCGGTGGGTGCTCTCGGCGATCGACAAGCGCAGCGGAAAGCCGCGTTGGGAACGAACGGCGGCCGAGGGCGAGCCGTTGAACAAGCGCCACATCAAGTCCACGTATGCCAGCGCCTCGCCGGTCACCGATGGCCGCGTCGTGGTGGCGTGGTTCGGCTCGCAGGGCATTTTCGCCTACGACTTCGACGGCGCGCTTCGCTGGAAGGTCGACATCGGCCGCATCGACATGGGCGCCTACGACATTCCGTCGTACGAATGGGGACCGGCCAGCTCGCCGATCATCTGGAACGGCCTGGTCATCGTGCAGTGCGACACGCAGGCGGATTCGTTCCTGCTCGCGCTCGACGCCGAGACCGGCGACACCGTGTGGCAGACGCCGCGCGAGGAACTGCCGTCGTGGGGAACACCGACGGTGGCGACGACCGCGGCCGGCCCGGAGCTGGTGACCAACGCGTCGAACTTCGTGCGCGGCTACGACCCGCGAACCGGCCGGGAGCTGTGGCGGCTGGGCGGCAGCTCGAAGATCACGGCGCCGACGCCAATCTTCAGCAGCGGACTGCACATTGTCGCCAGCGGGCGGGCGCCCGAGAGGCCGGTGTTCGCGGTCAAACCGGGGGCCCGCGGTGACCTCACGTTGCCAAAGGGCGAGGACCACAGCGCCCAGGTGGCCTGGAGCAAGACCGGGCGCGGTTCGTACATGCCGACGCCGCTCGCTTATCGCGGCCTCCTGTACGTGCTCGCCAACAACGGCGTGTTCGACGCCTATGACCTCGCAACCGGCAAGGAGATCTACCGGCAGCGTCTGCCGCTCGTCGGCAGCGGCTACAGTGCCTCGCCGGTGGCCGCCGACGGCAAAATCTACCTGTCGAACGAAGACGGCGAGATGCTGGTGGTTGAGGCCGGCCCCACGTTCAAGCTGCTCGCCACCAATTCGATCGGCGAGATGCTGATGGCGACGCCGGCGCTGTCGGAGGGCGTGATGTACGTGCGGGCGCTGTCGACGCTGTTCGCGATCGGCAAGCGCTGACGCGCGGTTACGCGGCCGGGGCTGCCGGCGCGTGCGCCTTGCCCGACTGCACGGCCCGCAGCACGGCGTGCTGCAGGTGCTTGACGTCGAAGTCGGCCAGCGTGCCGCCGGCTTCGAAGTGCTCGATCAGGGTCTTGCCGAGTCCATAGGTCACCACTGACGACATGCCGGCCATGGCCACCCAGCCAACCACGCCCGTCATCAGCGGCAACCGCTTGAGAATGGAATTCTGCAGGCCGAACCCCAGCCAGCCGGGCACAAACGCCGCGCCCAGGGCGAGCAGAATGCCACGAGCGGTTTCCTTTGAGAACTCGACGCCGTAGAGCCTCGACAGGTCACGGATCAAGGCCAGGTGCAAGGCCGTGAGTGCCGCCATGCCGAGAAACGGCGCGGTGATCAGCCCGGCGCCGCCGGAGGCGATGGCGTAGTTCTTGAGCACGGACGAGGCGTTGGTCGCGCGAGACATGACGGCTGCCTCTCAAACATTACAACGGAACGGCGATTACCGCAGCCATCCGTCCGGCTCGTTCGCCGGCCGACCGGAACGAGTCGAAGACATCCGGATGGGCGAACGTGCTCAAGCCGCAGGTGTAGATCCGGTCGGCGACCAGCCCGGCGTCGATCAGCTGGTCACGATTGGCTGACCACAAGTCGAGCCGCAACCGGGCGCCCTCTCGCCCGAACCAGCGGGCAAGGTCATCGGCACGGTGGCCCGCCTGCTGGAAGGCATCGACGAGGGCCTCACCCACCTCGTAGTCGGCGGGTCCAATGCTCGGGCCAATGGCCGCCACGAGATCGGACGGATCGGAGCCGAACTCCCGGCACATGGCCGACACCGCGGCTGGCCCGACCCGCGCGCACGTGCCACGCCAGCCGGCGTGAACGGCACCGGCGGCGCCGCCGGTACGATCGGCAATCAGGATCGGCACGCAGTCGGCGACCAGCACCGCCAGCACCAGGCCCGGCACGTTCGACACCAGGGCGTCGCCGTCGGGCCGGTCCTCCGCATTCCCGCCGGCGCCCTCGCGCCCGAGCACGCGGACGATATTTCCGTGCACCTGCTTCACGCGCCTGAGCTGCGCCTCCACGCCGCCAACCGACGCCGCCGCCGCGGCCCACCCCGCGGGCGCCGGCAACCCCAGTTGCTTCGAGGTAAACACGTGTTGCGCAGACGCCGCGAGCGGCTGGCAGCGCAGCGCCGGTCCCCAAGTCTCGGTGGTCCAGTGAAATGCGGGGTTCGGAACCGGCAAGGTCATCGCGCCACCGCCACGGCCGCGCAACCGGAGTTCACACTTGCCGGCGCGCCGCCACCAGAACCGGCGGAATCTTGTGGGTTTCGCCGTGGCATCGCCCTTGATAGCCCTTCGGTCGTGATGCAACGCAACGAAGCGGGCCGGGTCACACGATCGCCAGCCGGCGATCGATCGGAAGCGCGGTCCCGCGAATGGGAGAGAACCATGGTGGTCAAGATCATGCCGAACGACAAGGGAACACCGTCCGGAAAGCTGGCGGACGCGGAAGTGCACTTCATCGATGGCGAACTACAGGGGCTCAGGCTGCTCGGGTTTGCGGTCTGGGAGCGCCGCACCGGGGTTGGCCGCAACGTCACCTTCCCCGCCCGTACCTATTCGGTCAACGGCGAGCGGCGAAGTTTCTCGCTGCTGCGTCCGGTCACCGACCAGAGTGCACAGGACAAGGTCCGCGACCTGGTGCTGCAGGCATATTCGGAATACGAAGCCCAGGCGGCCGTCGCCAGTTGAAGGGCGCCGCACCGCCGGCTGCTGTCGTGCCGAGGCGTCAATTGAGCACCGGCAGCAGGCGCGCGTTCTCCTTGGCGCGCTTGGGCGGCAGCGTCCACTCGGCACGCGTGCTCTTCTCGAACTCGGCGCGGAAGAACGGCTCCTTCATGCCGCCGTCGATGATGTGCCACGGCAGCACCGCGTCGTTCGACCGGTCGCGGTAGATGTAGAAGTCGCCGTCGAGGCCGGCGTCGGCCAGCGCCTTGCGCCACTGGCCGCCGTTGGCCTCGGCCTGCTCGATGGCCGGGGCAATGCGCCGGTCGCCGAGCGAGAGCAGGGCCTGGTAGTACGAGTGCCGCTCGCTCTTGATGTTGAAGTAGACGTTGTCGACGTCGGCCACGAGCGCGCGCAAGCGCTTCATCTTGGCCTCGATGACGTCGGTGCGTTCCATCGGCAGCCACTGGTACGCGGTTCCCGGCTTCGGGACCAGGGGGTTGACGCTGGCGACAATGCGGCCGATGCGGCCGCGCGGCCGCGCGTGCTTGAGCATGATCTCGTGGATCTGCAGCGTCAGGTCGCGAATTGCCACCAGGTCGTCGTCTTCTTCGGTGGGCAGGCCGATCATGTAGTAGAGCTTGAGACTCTCGATGCCGCTCGAGAAGATCAGTTCGGCGCTGTCGAGAATCTCGGCGTTGGTGACGGTCTTGTTGATGACCCGGCGCAGGCGATCGGAGCCGGTTTCAGGCGCGATGGTCAGCGTGCGCTCGCCGCTCTCCTTGAGCAGCGAGACAATCGTCGGCGTCAGATCGTCGAGGCGCAGCGAGGCCGGGCTGATGGAGTAGCCCATGTCGCGCAGGCTGCGCAGGATGTGTTCGATGTCGGGGTGATCGCATAACGCGATCGAGACCAGGCCGGCCTTCGACGAGTGCGCGCGGGCCGCCCGGGCCAGGGCCAGAATCCTCTCGGTCGGGAAGGCGCGGACCGGCAGGTAGTTGTAGCCGGCCCAGCAGAACCGGCACAGGTTCGCGCATCCGCGCACGACTTCGATCAGGAAGCGCGAGCCGAATTCGGTGTCGGGCGTGAAGATGGTGGTCGACGGCGGGTCGACGGCCTCGGTGGTCTTGAGCGCGGCCTTGCGCACCACCGGCGGCGCGCCGGTGCCTTCTCGCGGCACGTAGCGCACGATCGTGCCATCGGCCGCGTACTCGACGTCGTAGAACGACGGGATGTAGTAGCCGCGCGCCTGGGCCAGCCGCTTCAGCTGCTCGCTGCGCGACGAAGTCGACATGGCCTCGACCAGCGCGGGCACCAGCGCCTCGCCCTCGCCGGCGGCAATGACGTCGGCAAACAGCGCCAGCGGCTCGGGATTGACGAACGTCACCGCGCCGCCGATCACCACCAGCGGGTGGGTGTAGTCGCGGTCGGCCGCGCGCAGCGGCACGCCGGCGAGCCGCAGCATGGTGAGCACGTTGGTGTAGTCCCACTCGAACGAGACCGAGAAGGCGATGACGTCGAACTCGGCCACCGGCGTCTGCGACTCGAGCGTGACAATGCGCGTGCCGGCCTCGCGCAACGCCGCCAGTTCCTGCTTGGGCGGCAGGAAGGCGCGCTCGCAGACGATGTCGGGCTGGTCGTTGAACAGGCGGTAGATGGTCTGGAAGCCGAGGTTCGACATCCCGACGAAGTAGGTGTTGGGGAAAATCAGGGCGACGCGCAGCCGGCCGGCGTGCGGCTTGCGCACGTAGCCAATTTCCTTGGAGAGGATGTCCTGTGCGATCTCGCGTTGGTGCCGTGCTTTCATCTCATGGTGCGTATCAACGGCCCCAAGGCCCTTCGGCCCTGACCGCCATTGAGGTCCGGGGAGTCGCCGAGCCGTCGTTGCGCCGGCGGCGATCGCGGCTCCCCTGGATCTGTCTACTGTATCAGTCCTACCCTTCGCTCCGCCGCAGGAAGGCCGGGACCTCAAGGTCGAGGTTGAGGTCGAACTCGCCCGAGGCGTCGGACGGCGCGGCCAGCGGCATGTCGCCGCCATTCTGACCCACCGCCACCGGCCGGGCTGCCGCCGCCGGCAGGTCCAGCGCCGGCCGCCGCACGATCGCGGCGCGCGGCTGAGCCGGCGGCGGCGCGTCGACACGAATCGGCTGCGAGTACGCCGACATGTCAACCGGCGTCTGCATGGGCGCGTGCGCCGGCGTCGATCGCTCGGTCCGGGCATGATCGAAGCCGGTGGCGATCACCGTGATCTTGACCTTGTTGGTCAGCGCCTTGTCCACCACCGCGCCGAAGATGATGTTGGCGTCTTCGTGCGCCGACTCCTGGATGATGGTCAGCGCTTCGTTGACTTCCATCAGCGACATGTCGGGGCCGCCGGTCACGTTGATGATCACGCCGCGGGCGCCGCGCACCGAGGCGTCTTCGAGCAGCGGGCTCGAGATCGCGCGGTTGGCGGCATCGACCGCCCGCGAGGCGCCCTCGGCGGTGGCGGTGCCCATCATCGCCACGCCCATGCCCGACATGATGGTCTTGACGTCGGCGAAGTCGAGGTTGATCAGGCCCGGCACCAGGATCAGGTCCGAGATGCCCTGGATCGCCTGCCGCAGCACGTCGTCGGCCGTGACGAACGCGTCGAGCATCGAGGTGTCGCGGGCGATCACCGACAGCAGGCGCTCGTTCGGGATGGTGATGACGGTGTCGACGGCGTCGCGCAGCGACTCGAGGCCCATCTCGGCCTGGCGGAACCGTTTCTTGCCTTCGAACTTGAAGGGCTTGGTCACCACCGCGATGGTCAGCGCGCCCAGCTCGGTGGCGAGGCTGGCAATGACCGGCGCCGCACCGGTGCCGGTGCCGCCGCCGAGGCCGGTGGTCACGAACACCATGTCGGCGCCCGACAGCGCCTGGATCAGCGCGTCGGTGTCTTCGAGCGCCGCCTGCCGGCCGACGTTGGGATCCGCGCCGGCGCCCAGCCCCTTGGTGAGCTTGCCGCCGATCTGGATCTTGACCGGCGCCGGGTTGGCCTTGAGGGCCTGGGCATCGGTGTTGGCCACCATGAACTCCACGCCCGAGATGCCGGCCTGCACCATGCGCGACACGGCGTTGCTGCCGCCGCCGCCAACGCCTACCACCTTGATCCGCGCGCCCATGCGCGCTTCCTCGTCGAGCGTGAGCCGCAGCGCCTCGAAGCCGTCCTGGTCCGCCATCGTGCCTCCTCCGTCTGTATCGTTTCGCATCGTCAAATCGCTGAGTCCCAAATCGCAGGATCCCCGGTCCAAATCACCACAGCACCAGATCACCAGGCCACAAGATCAGAAGAACTCTTTGAACACCGTCCGCAGCCGCCCCATGACCCGGGTCAGGGCGCCGCCGCCGCTGGCCCCGGCCACCGGCCCGCGATGGCGGGCGGCGTAAAGCACCAGCCCGACCGCGGTCGCGAATGCCGGGTTGCTGACGTGGTCGGCGAGGCCGCCGACGCCGACCGGGCTGCCGCGCCGGATCGGCAGGTCGAAGATCTGCTCGGCAATCTCCGACATGCCTTCGAGCTGGGCGCCGCCGCCGGTCAGCACCAGTCCCGAGTTGAGCGACTTCTCGTAGCCGGCCTTGCTGATCTCGTCCCAGATCAGGTGGAACATCTCTTCCGCGCGCGGCTGCAGGATGTCGGACAGGATGCGCCGCGCCATCACCCGCGGCCGCCGGCCGCCGACGCTGGCCACCTCGATCGTCTCGTCTTCCTCGACCATCGACGACAGCGCGCAGCCGGCGCGCCGCTTGACCTTTTCGGCGTCGGGAATCGGCGTGCGCAAGCCGACCGCGATGTCGTTGGTGAAGTGGTCGCCGCCGACGGCAATCACCGCGGTGTGCCAGAGGCTGCCGCGCTCGAAGATCGCCAGGTCGGCGGTGCCGCCGCCGATGTCGACCACCGCCACGCCCAGTTCCTTCTCGTCCGGCGTCAGCACCGTCTCGGACGCCGCCAGCTGGCCGATCACCGTGTCGATCACCTCGACCCCGGCGCGGTTGACGCAGGCCACCAGGTTCTGCGTCGCGGTCTGGCTGCCGGTAATGATGTGGACGTTGACCTCGAGCCGGGCGCCGGTCAGTCCCACCGGCGCGCCAATGCCTTCCTGCTCGTCGACCACGAAGTCCTGCGGCAGCACGTGCAGGATCTCGCGGCCCGCCGGCAGCGACACCGCGCGCGCGGCGTCGATCGCGCGCCGCACGTCGTCGCGGGTGACCTCGCGGTTCTTGCCGGCCACCGCGACCACGCCGCGGCTGTTGAAGCCCTTGATGTGCGGCCCGCTGATCGCGAGGTGGACCGAACCGACCTCGACCCCGGCCATCAGCTCGGCCTCCTCGATCGACTTCTTGATCGATTCGACCGCCGCCTCGAGGTTGACGACCACCCCGCGCTTGAGGCCCTTCGATTCGGCCACGCCGATGCCAATCACATCGACGCCGCCATCCTCGAGCATCTCGCCGACCACGGTGCAGACCTTGGTCGTGCCGATGTCGAGCCCCACCACGTAGCGTTCCTGTCGTGCCACCAATACCTCCCCGTCCTCTACCGTCTTGCCTGCGCCGGCAACGCCTTGACCGGACGCACGTACAACCGTTCGTCGAACCGCAAATCCACGTAGTCGATGTCGGCCAGACGCTCCCGGAGCGCCGGCTGCAGGTCGAGGTACTGCTGCAGGCGGGCCGCGAAATCGCTGTCGCCAAGACGCAGTAGCGCCGTGTCATCGTCGAGCACCACGACGGCGTCGTGCAGATCGCTGACGTCGATTTGCGACACGCGGCGGGCCAGCTCGGGGCGCGCCGACAGGGCGGCGATGACCCGGCTGGCAAAGTCGGTGCGGGCGATGTCGACCACGGCGGTGGCGTCGCGAGGGGCGGCAGCCAGGCCGTCGATGATCGGCAGGTCGATGTCGGCATACGCCGGGCCGTACTCGTCGACGATCACGCCCTCGGCGTCGATCAGATAGAGCGACGTGCCGATGCGGCCAATGCCCATCGGGACGCGTTCGTGGATCATGATCTCGAGGGTCGCCGGCAGCACGCGGCGAATGGTCGCGCTCTCGACCCACGGCGAGGCCAGCAGCTTCTGCTGCCACTCGCTGATGCGAATGGTCAGGATGTTCTGCCCGCGAAGGCCATCCACCAGCGCCAGCACCTCGCCGGTCGACAGCCGCTGGTGGCCGCGCACGGCGAGATGGCCGACTTGCAGCGTCTGCGCCGCGACCAGCGACGTGACCCCCCGGTAGCCGCCGTAGCCGATCACCATGACGGCGGCGAGCACGCGAATCGCCAGCCAGACGCGCTTCGCGGCGGGCGTGCGTTTGCGCGACGGCTTGACGTGCGCGCGGCGGAAGCGCTTGTCGGTGGCAGCGGCGACCGACGGGCCGGCGGCCGATCGAGGAAGGCCCGCCATCAGGCGCCCTCCCGCGGCCCATGGCGCCGCTCGAGTTCGGTGACGAGGGCGGTGGCCAGGCCGCCGATCGAACCCGCGCCAAGCGTCAGCACCAGGTCGCCGGGACGCGCCAGGTCGGCCACGGCGGCAGCGACCGCGTCGAGCTTCTTCACGACATGCGCGGGCTGCCGGCGGCCGGCGTTGACCGTGGCGGCGAGCGCCTCGACGGTAATGCCGGCGATCGGCTCTTCACTCGCCGCATAGATGTCGGTCAGGACAACCTCGTCGGCAGCCGCCAGCGCCTGCCCGAACTCGACCATCAGGTCACGGGTCCTGGTGTAGCGATGCGGCTGGAAGGCGACGACGATTCGCGCCGGCCTGGCCGCGCGGGCGGCCGCCAGCACCGCGGCAATCTCGGTGGGATGGTGCCCGTAATCGTCAACGACGCTGATGCCGTTGATGACGCCGCGATGCTCGAAGCGCCGCTCGGCGCCGTGGAACCCGGCCAGGGCGGCGGCAATCTTCGGGAACGGCACGTCCAGCTCCAGGCCAACGGCGACCGCCGCCAGCGCATTGCGCACCGAGTGCATGCCGGGCACCGCCAGCGTCAACTCGCCCAGCGCTTCGCCGTGATCCGTGTTGGGCTGGCGCAAGACCACCGTGCAGCGTGAGCCAAAGCCGTCGAGAACGACACCGGTGGCGCTCACGTCGAATGGTCCGGCTGAAGCCGGACGCCGCTTGGCATCGATGCCGGCGGGATCCGCACCAATGTGGTGTCCGCCTTCAGGCGGCCCCCCCGCCAGGCCGTCCGCAATTCCGTAGGTGACGACGCGGCGGGTGAAGCGCGGCAGCACGAGCGACAGCTCCGCATCGTCGGCGCACGCCACCACGGCGCCGTAGAACGGCACCTTGTTGGCAAACTCGACAAACGCCTGCTGTAGGTCGGCGAACCCGCCGTACGCGTCCATATGCTCGCGATCGATATTCGTAATCACCGCCACCGCCGGCGACAGCTTGAGAAACGAGCGATCGCTCTCATCCGCTTCCGCCACCATGTACTCACCGCGGCCAAGCCGGGCATTGCTGCCGAACGCGCTCAACCGCCCGCCAATCACCGCGGTCGGATCGAGTCCCGCCCGCTCGAGGACCAGCGCGATCATCGAGGTCGTGCTGGTCTTGCCATGCGCGCCGGCGACGGCAATGCCAAACCGCAGCCGCATCAACTCCGCGAGCATCTCGGCCCGCGGGATCACCGGGATGCGCCGCGCCTTGGCCTCGACCACCTCAGGGTTGTCAGGCCGCACCGCCGACGAACAGACGACCACGTCGGCGTCGCCGACGTTGGCGGCGGCATGCCCGGCCGTCGCCACCGTCACGCCGAGGGTGGCCAGCCGATCGGTCACGCCCGACCGCTTCGCATCCGACCCCGACACGGCGTAGCCGAGATTCGCGAGCAGCTCGGCGATGCCGCTCATGCCAATCCCGCCGACGCCGACGAAGTGGATTCGCCTCGTCTTACCGAGCACGGCGCCCACCCAGCTGTTCCACCCGATCGGCAATCCGTGCCGCGGCGTCGGGCCGCGCCAGCGCGCGCGCGGCCTTCGACATCTGCTGCCGCTTGGCCGGGTCGGCGATCAGCGCGGCGATGGCGCCGGCCAGCCGCGCGCCATCCAATTCCTTCTCTTCCATCACCAGTGCCGCCCCGGCGCGGCCGAGCACCTCGGCGTTCTTCCGCTGGTGGTCGTCGGTCGCGTTCGGCAGCGGCACCAGGACCGCCGGCCGTCCCGACGCGGTCAGTTCCGCCAGGGTGGTTGCCCCCGCGCGGCAAATGACCAGGTCGGCGGCCTTCATCTCGACGTCGATTTCGAAGATGAAGGCTTCGGCTCTGGCCGCGACGCCGGCGCGGCCGTACGCGGACCGCACCAGATCCAGATCGCGCTCACCGGTCTGGTGGGTGATCGCAAGTTGGAGCCCGGCGGCTGCCAGCCTCGGCGCTGCCTCCACCATGGCCACGTTGATCGCGTGCGCGCCCTGAGAACCGCCAAAGATCAGGACCTTCCCTGCATCATTCGATTCCTCGTTCTGCGCCGGGAAGAACTCCGGTCGCACGGGGTTGCCGGCCACAAATCCCGTGCCTGGGAAGTACGACAGCGCGTCTTCGAAGTTCACCGCCGCGGCCCGCACGAAGCGGGCCAGCAGGCGATTGGTCAAACCCGGTATCGCGTTCTGCTCGAGCAGCATCGTCGGGTAGCCACGCGCCGCGGCCAGCGCGAGTACCGGTCCCGACGCAAAGCCGCCGACGCCGACCACCACGTCGGGCCGCCGCGCCGAAATCACGCGCCAGGCATCGGCGGCGGCCGTCGGCAACAGCAGCAGGCCACGCAGGCGATCGGCGCGACCCTTGCCTTTCAGGCCGGCGACGCGGATCAAGTCGAGCGAGAAGCCCTCGCGCGGCACCACCCGCGCCTCGATGCCCTGCGCGGTGCCGACGAACGTCACCTGCGCCGACGGGTCGCGGCGCTGCAGCTCGCGCGCCAGCGCAATCCCCGGGTACAAGTGCCCGCCCGTCCCTCCGCCCGCGATCAGGATGCGCACCGGTCACGCCGCTCCCGTCTCCATCTGCTGGTGCTGCGAGATATTGAGCAGCACGCCGACCGCCAGCAGGTTCATCAGCATCGACGAGCCGCCGTTGCTGACCAGCGGCAGCGGAATGCCCTTGGTCGGCACCAGGCCGAGCACCACGCTGATGTTGAAGAACGCCTGCAGCACCAGCATCAGCGTGATGCCGAGCGCGAGATACGCGCCGAACGCGTCGGGCGCGCGCATGGCGGTGCGCAGGCCGCGCCACGCGATCACGCAGAAGCACAGCACCACGACCGAGGCGCCGATCAGCCCGGTCTCCTCGGAGATCACGGCAAAGATGAAGTCGGTGAACGGCTCGGGCAGGTAGAACAGCTTCTGCACGCCTGCCATCAGGCCTTTGCCGAACACGCCGCCGGTGCCGACCGCGATCAGCGACTGGATGATCTGGAAGCCGTCGCCCAGCGGGTCCGCCCAGGGGTCCATGAAGGTGAGCAGCCGGCGGCGGCGATACTCGGCCTGCATCAGGATGACGTAAAGCGCCGGCAGCGCCAGCAACAGCGCGCCGAACAGATACCGGTAGCTGAAGCCGGCGGCGAACACCATCACGCCAATCACGGCGAGCAGCGACACCGCCGTGCCGAAGTCGGGCTGCAGCATGATCAGGCCGACGATGCCGCCGACCATGATGCCGATCGGGAGCAGCGAGTAGCCGATCTCGTTGATCCGGTGACGGCGGCGTTCCAGAACCAGCGCCGTGAACATGATCGCGGCCAGCTTGGCGAGCTCCGACGGCTGGATACCAAAGCCGCCGATGCCGAACCAGCGCCGGGTGCCGTTGATCCGCGGCGAGAACAGGACTGCCACCAGCAGGACCGCTACCAGTCCCAGCAAGGCCCAGATCACCTTGTCGTTCTTGTACGTGCGGTAGTCGACGCGCATCACGATCGACAGGACCGCGATACCCACGCACGCCCACATCATCTGGCGGGTCACGAACAAGTACGGCTGCTGGAAGCGTTCGAGCGCCACCAGCGCCGAGGCGCTGTAGACCATGACCACACTGGTGCACAGCAGCACCAGGGTTGCCACGAACAGCCACTTGTCAGACGACAGCTTCCTTGCCATACTCCTCGGTCCTTGCGGTCCGGCTAAAGCCGGACGCCACATGCAGCACTAAAGTTCGACGGTCTCGACTCGATAACTGGGTTGCCCGTCGCCGTCCGCCGTAGTCCGCCGTCGCGCAAGGCGCGACGCGAGACGAAGGAGGAAAGCAGTCAGTAGTCGCCAGTCGCTCAGGGAATTGAGACACCAGCCTCGCAGACCGGGGCAGCCTGCGCTCCCAGCGACCAGCTCTCAATTGCCGCCAACCGGCTGACGACTACTCACTGCTTCCGCCTTCGTCCCGCCGTAGCGCGCTACCCGAAGGACTTCGGCGAGGCAAGCCCGCTCACCTCCACGTTCACGGCTCCGCGATGAGCCGCTGCACCTCCTCCTTGAACCGCGCGCCGCGGTCCGCGTAGTCCCGGAACATGTCGAAACTCGAACAAGCCGGCGCCAGCAACACCACGCCGTCGGGCACCGCCAGGTCCCACGCCTGCCTCACCGCGTCGGCGAGCGAGCCGGCATCGGTCACCGGTACCACTTCGGCCAACGCGGCCCGCACCATTGGCCGCGCCTCGCCGATTGCGACCACCGCGCGCCCGTGCGCGCGCAGCGGGTTCGCCAGGTCGGCGAAGTCGCCGCCCTTGTACTTGCCGCCGACAATTGCCACGACCTTATCGAAGCTTTCGATCGAGCGGGCGGCGGCATCGACATTGGTGGCCTTCGAGTCGTTGATGAACCGCACGCCGCCGCGACGGCCCACCGGCTCCATCACGTGCTCGAGACCGGTGAACCCTTCGAGCGCCTGCGCCAGCGACGCCTCGGTGGCGCCGGCGAGGTGGCTGATGGCGGTGGCCGCGACCACGTTGCTCAACATGTGCCGGCCGGCCAGTTGCACCGCCGCCAGCGGCAGCAGCGGAACATCGCCCTCGGACGTCTTCTGCCAGACGAACCCGCGGCTGGCATGGACCTCGGCCCGCTCCACGTCGTCGATGGCGTAGCGCACGACCTGCGCCCGGGTGTGCTCGGCCATCCGCAGCGCCTCGGCGCTGTCGGCGTTGATCACGGCCCAGTCCTGCGCCTGCTGGTTGGCGAAGATCCGCGACTTGGCCGCGGCATACGCGGCTTCGTCCGGATGGCGATCCAGGTGGTCGGGCGAGAAGTTCAGCAGCGCGGCAATCCAGGGCCGGAACGTGTCGGTGGCTTCGAGCTGGAAGCTGCTGGCCTCGATCACATGAACGGTGTCGGCGGTCGAGTCCTCGACTTGCGCGCTCACCGGGTACCCGATGTTGCCGCCGACCATGACTCGCCGGCCGGCGGCCTGCAGCATGCGGCCAACCAGCGTGGTGGTCGTCGACTTGCCCTTGGTGCCGGTGATGGCCACGATCGGCCCGCGCAGCCATCGCGACGCCAGCTCCAGTTCGCCAATCACCGGAATGCCGAGACCGCGGGCGCGCGCGACTTCCGGCAGGTCGAGCGGCACGCCGGGACTCATCACCACGAGGGCCGCCGTCTCGAACGACTGCGGCACGTGCCCGCCCAGTTCGAGGCAGACACCGGCGGCCTCCAGGTCGGCGGCCTCGGGAATCTCCGGCTTGCGATCGGTCAGCGTGACCCGGGCGCCGCGGCGGGCGAGCAGGTAGGCGGCAGCGACACCGCTCCTGGCGGCGCCCACGACCAGCACCGGCAACCCGCTCACGGAAAAGTTCGGCGCACTCATCTCAGCTTCAACGTCGTCAGGCTGAACAGGGCGAAGAGGATGGCGACGATCAGGAAGCGCGTGATCACCTTCGGCTCTTCCCACCCGCTCAACTCGAAGTGGTGATGCAGCGGCGCCATCTTGAAGACACGCTTGCCGCGCAGCTTGAACGAGGCCACCTGGATGACGACCGAGGCGGCTTCGATCACGAACACGCCGCCGACGATCACCAGCAGCAGCTCCTGCTTGATCAGGATGGCGACCGTGGCGATGGCGCCGCCCAGCGCCAGCGAGCCGACGTCGCCCATGAAGATCTCGGCGGGGTGCGCGTTGTACCAGAGAAAGCCGAGGCTGGCGCCGACCAGCGCGCCGCAGAAGATGGTCAGTTCGCCGGCCGGCGCGAAGCGCACCAGCAGCAGGTACTCCGCGAACACGCGGTGGCCGGTGATGTAGGCCAGCGCCGTGAACGCCGCCGCCGCCACCGCGAACGTGCTAATCGCCAGGCCGTCGAGGCCGTCGGTCAGGTTGACGGCGTTGCTCCACGCCACCAGCACGAAGGCGGCGAACGGCACGTAGAACCAGCCCAGGTCCGGAATCCACTGTTTGACGAACGGGAAGATCAAGCGTGTGTTGTAAAGGCTCTGGTCGGCCAGCCACATCAGGACGAGGCCAACAGCGACGCCGACCACCACTTGCAGACCGAACTTGTAGCGTGGCGCCAGGCCGCCCGACGAGCGCCGGGTGACCTTGAGATAGTCGTCGAGAAAGCCTATGCCGCCGAAGGCGGCGGTCGTGACGACGGCGATCCAGATGTAGACGTTGGTCAGATCGGCCCACAACAGCGTCGGCACCAGCGCCGCCGCCAGGATCAACAACCCGCCCATGGTCGGCGTGCCGGCCTTGGCGCGGTGCGACTGCGGACCTTCCTGGCGGATCACCTGGCCGACCTGGAACTCGCGCAACCGGCGAATCAACCACGGTCCCAGCACCAGGCTGACGACCAGCGCGGTCATGCTCGCAGCCGCCGTCCGGAACGTGATGTAGCGCGCCACGTTGAAGACGGAGACCTGCGGGTAGAGCGAGATCAGGAGGTGGTACAGCATCAGCCGAACACCGCCATGAGTTGTTCCACCACCGTGTCGGTGCGGGTGCCGCGAGAGCCCTTCACCAGCACCACATCACCGGTCGCGACCAGGCCGTCAATGGCGGCCGCGGCGTCGGTGCTGTTGTCGAAGTGCGTCACCGTTCCGGCGGCCATGCCCTCGGCAATCGCCGCTTCCCCGAGAGCGCGCGCCGATGCGCCGCCGACGGTGACCAGCCGCGCCAGGCGGCTGGCCGCCGCGGCGCGGCCGCATTCCTGGTGCAGGGCCAGCGACAGGTCGCCGAGTTCGAGCATCTCGCCGATCACCGCGACCCGGCGCGTCGCCCAGCTGCGCGACAGCACGTCGAGCGACAGCTTCAGCGCCGACGGGCTGGAGTTGTACGAATCGTCGATCACGGTGACGCCTTTGGGCAGGCGCAACATCGCGCCGCGCTTGGACGATGGCGTCAGCCGCGCCGCGGTTTCGACGATGTAGTCGAGATCGACGCCCAGGTCGAGGGCCACGGCGGCCCCGGCCAGCACGTTCATCAGGTGGCCGCGGCCGAGCAGCGGCACGTGCAGGGCGCGCTCGCCGGCGGCGGTCACCAGGCGGCTCTTGGTGCCGTCGAGGCCGAGGTCTTCGACATCCACCGCCCGGACGCCGGCGCCGGCCGACAGGCCGAACGTGACGCGGCGGCCGGGGAATGCGCCGATGCGGGCGACGACGCGGTGGTCGTCGGCATTGGCCACGAGCACAGACTGTTCGGTGGCGCCTTCGAGGATCTCGGCCTTGGCGTCGGCGATTCGGTCGGCGGAACCGAAGTGGCCGATGTGGGCTTCGCCGACGTTGGTCCACACGCGCACCTCCGGCGTGGCCACATCGACCAGCACCCGGATTTCGCCCGCGTGATTCATGCCCAACTCCATTACCGCCACATCCGCCCCGTGTCTCAGCTCCAGCAACGACAGCGGCAACCCGAGGTGGTTGTTCAGGTTGCCCTTGTTCTTCACCACCCGGTGCCGGCTGCCCAGCAACTCGGCAATCACGTCCTTGGTCGTGGTCTTGCCGGCACTGCCGGTAATGGCCACGACCGTCGCCTTCGACTCGCGCCGCACGTGGCGGGCGAGGTCCTGCAATGCGCGCGTCGTGTCGTTCACTTCGATCACGAACGACTCGCTGTCGCCGGCCAGCGCTACCGGCCGGCTGACGACGACGCCGGCGGCACGGCGCCGGGCCGCGGCCGCTACGAATTCGTGGCCGTCGCGCGCCGCGACGATCGCGAAAAACAGATCGCCGGCCGCCAGCGTGCGGCTGTCGATCGAGAACCCGGTCACGTAGTGGTCGCTGTCGCCGGCCACCAGGCGCCCACCCATCGCCGCCGCCAGCGTGCCTGCCGCCAGCGGAATCACGGCCGCCATCAACCGCCCGTGGCGCCGGCCTGGCGCCGCCTGGCCAGGGCGGCCCGCGCCACTTCGCCGTCATCAAACGGCAGCACCCGGTCGCCGATCTGTTGGTACTTTTCGTGGCCCTTGCCGGCGATCAGCACGACATCGCCGGCCTCGGCCATCGCCACCGCGCGCTCGATCGCTTCGGCGCGATCGACCACCGACACCACCGTCGGCGTCCGCGGCGACGACTGGCTGCCGGCCGGGATGCCGCGCTCGATCTCCTCGATGATCCGTTTCGGGTCCTCGGTGCGCGGGTTGTCGGAGGTGATGACGACCACGTCACTGAGCCGCGCCGCGACCATGCCCATCAGCGGGCGCTTCGAGCGATCGCGGTCGCCGCCGCAGCCGAACACCGTGACCAGCCGCCGCGCGCCCAGCGGCCGGGCGGTCTCGAGCAGGTTGCGCAGCGCGTCGTCCGTGTGCGCGTAGTCGACCACCGCGGTCACGTCGTCGCCGGCGCCCGAGACCACTTCGAAGCGGCCGGGCACGCCCGACAGGCCGGCGACCCCGCGTTCGATCGCGGCAATCGGCACGTCGAGCGAGACGGCGGTCGCGGTGGCCGCGAGGATGTTGTAGACATTCGGCCGGCCCACCAGCCGCGACTCGATGTGGACCACCCCGCTCGGGGTCGTGACGTCGAACCGCAGGCCGGCGAGCGTCATCGCCACCGGGCCGGGCCGCACGTCGGCCTGGGCGGTGATGGCATAGGTCACCGGCCGGCCACAGATCTCGACCAGGGAGGCGCCACGCGGATCGTCGAGGTTGACGACGCCGGGGGCATCGCGCGGCAGCATCTCGAACAGCCGGCGCTTGGCGGCGAAATACGCCTCCATGTCCTCGTGGAAGTCGAGGTGGTCGCGCGTCAGGTTGCTGAACACGGCGGCGGCGAAGCGCATGCCGTCGACCCGCTTCAGCGACAGCGCGTGCGAGGACACTTCCATGACCGCCGACTTGTTGCCCTGGCGCAGCATCTCGTCGAGCAGTTGCTGCACGTCGGGCGCTTCCGGGGTGGTGCGCGAGGCTTCGCGATCTTCGCCACCGATGCGGTAGGCCACGGTGCCGAGCATGCCGGCCTTCAGGCCGGCGGCATCGAGCATTGCCGTCAGCAGGTACGCGGTCGTGGTCTTGCCGTTGGTGCCGGTCACGCCGATCACCGGAAGGCGGCGGCTCGGCTGGTCGAAGAATCGGTCCGCGAGCAACGCGAGCGCCAGCCGGGCATCGCGGACGACGAGCCACGGCACCGGTACGCCGGCCGGTGCCGGCGACTCCGAGATCACCACGCGGGCGCCGCGGGTAATGGCCTGCTCGGCGAAGGCGACGCCGTCGGCCTTGAGGCCCTTGAGCGCAACGAAGATGGCGCCGGGCGCGACGCGGCGCGAGTCGTAGGCCACGGCCGTCAACCTCGGTCCGGTGGCTCCCGAAGTGGAACCGTTGCCGTGACCAGCCGCGCCAGCTGCCGGTGCGGGCATTGGCTCGACTGCCAGCTCCCGCACTGTGTCGATCACGTCGCCCAGGGTCATCGCGGCTCTCCGATGACGCCATCCGGGCGCGGCAGCGGCCGGCGATCGAGCACGAGCGTGCAGGCGCCGCCCGGTTCGATCAGCGCCCCGGGGGCGGGGACCTGTGCGACCACCACGCCGGTGCCCTGCATGCGAGCCGACAAACCGAGGCGAGCGAGCTCGCGCAGCGCCTCGCGCGCCCCCATGCCGCGCAAGTCGGGCAGGCCGCCGCCATCGGTCATGCTGGCCGTCATGGTCACAATCGACGGTGCGAGCGGGGCGGCGGCAGTGGTGACGGGGTTGTCGGACCGGCGCGCCACCATCACGGGCGGCGGCTGGTTGATGGTCGGCGTGACACCCATCTGGCGCAGGCTGGCTTCGGCGATGCGCTTGAAGATCGGCGCCGCGATGACGCCGCCGGTGTCGCCGCCGACGCGCGGCGAATCGACCATCACGATGACGGTCATCACCGGATTGCGCGACGGCACAAAGCCGACGAACGAGACGTTCTGCTGCGACGGCGAGTAGCGGCCGTGGACCAGCTTGTCGGCGGTGCCCGACTTGCCGGCGACGGTGAAGCTGGCCAGTGCCGCCCGCTTGCCGGTGCCGTCGATGACGACCGACTCCATGATCGAGGTCAGGGTCGCCGCGGTTTCCGGGAGAATCGCGCGGCGGACGGCCTTGGCCGGCACCTCGGTGCGTACGCCGCCCTTCACGGTGGCGCGCACGACGTGCGGCTCGTAGAGCGTGCCGCCGTTGGCAATGACGCTCGCCGCCGCCGCCATCTGCAGCGGCGTCACGCCAACCTGGTAGCCCATCGACACCGACGCCAGCGCACTGTCGTTCAGCTTCGACGGGCTCCAGACAATGCCCGGGCTCTCGCCGGGGAAATCGGGCGACGAGGGCCGGCCGAAGCCGAAGCGACGGACGTAGAGGCCCATGCGCTCGGGGCCGAGCTTCAGTCCGACACGAATCGCGCCGACATTGCTGGACTTGACGATCACCTCGGTGAACGACAGCGGGCCCGACTGAAACATGTCGCTGATCACCCGGTGGCCGAACCGGATGGTGCCGCCGCTGACGTCGATGATCTCGTCCGGGGTCACCACCTTCTCCTCGATCGCCGCCGACGCGGTCACCAGCTTGAAGGTCGAGCCCGGTTCGTAGAGGTCCTGGACGGCGCGGTTGCGCAGCGCGGCCTCGGGCGTGCCGGCATACTGGTTGGGGTTGAACGTCGGCCAGCTCGCCATGGCCAGGATCTCGCCGGTGTGCGGATCCATGGCGACCGCGGTGCCGCCATCGGCGCGCGCAGCTTCGACGCCGGCCTTGAGCTCGCGCTCGACAATGAACTGCAGGTGCTGATCGATGGTCAGCTCGAGCGAGCCGCCGGTGGTGGGCGGCCGATCGAGCCGGCTGAAGGCGCGGCCGCGGGCGTCGGCCTGCACCAGCATGGTGCCCTCGCGCCCGCGCACCGTCTTGTCGTAGGTCGCCTCGAGGCCATGGAGGCCGGCGTTGTCGGTGCCGACGTAACCGAGCAGGTGCGCCGCCAGCTCGCGGTTCGGGTAGAACCGCTTGCTCTCCTTCATGAAGCCGATGCCCTTGAGGTCCAGGGCGTCGATCCGCTTGGCCTCGAGCGGCGTCGCCCGTCGCTTCACGTACTGGAACGCCGTCAGCCCGCCGCGCGGCCGCTTCCGGGTCAGCCGGTCCAGCAGCTGTTCCCGCTCCTTCTTGCCGCACTCGTCCAGCGCCGCGCACAACTGAGCGGCGGTGGCGACGGGGTCGGCGATGTCGGTCGGGACGGCGTAGATGGTGTCGGCATCGACGCTGTAGGCGAGCAGCCGCCCGTGACGGTCGACGATCTCGCCGCGCTTGCCCGGCGTCTTCTGGGTCTCGGACTGCTGCCGTTCAGCGCGCGCCGACAGCTCGTCGTGCTGCCAGACCTGCAGGACGACGAGCCGGATCTCGATAGCCAGCACCCAGCAGGCGAGCACCCCCACCGCCACCATCAGGCGGCGACGAAGCACCGGGCGCCAATCGAGATCAGGCTGGACGGCCACGCGAACTGTTCCTTACCGGCTGGCGACGACGGCGCGGGACGGCGCGGCGGTCGGCGCCACCCGTTCCAGCACCACGGCCTCGGCCTCGCCCGGGCTGATCATCCCGAGGCGTTCGGTCGCGAGCTTCTCGATCCGCTGCGGTGCCCGCAGCGTTTCCATCTCCAGCCGCAGGTGGCGGTTGATGTCGCTCTCGGCGGCGCGATCGTGCTGCATCTGCTCCAGGCGGTAGCCGTGGCGCAGCAATTCGAAGTGCTGCCAGGCCGAGAACAGCAGCACCCCCACCAGCACCACGCCGATGCCGAGCGACATCCACAGGTCGCGCAGCCGGCGCTCGTCGACCTCGCGCACGATCTGGTTGTTGCGGAAGTCCTTGCGAATCTCGTATTCGAAGGTCCCTGCCTTGTCCATCGTCCCTCCCTACCTGACTCGCTCCGCGGCGCGGAGCTTGGCGCTCCTCGCCCGCGGGTTGACGGCCGCCTCGGCGTCGCCGGCGATCACCGGGTGCTTGGTCAGCACCTTGATCGCGGCCTCGTCGCCGCGCGCCAGATCGCGCAACGTGTGCTTCACCACGCGGTCTTCCAGCGAGTGAAACGAAATCAGCGCGAGACGCCCGCCGACCTGCAGCCGCGAGGCGGCCCGGCCGATGAACGAATCGAGTTCATCCAGCTCGCGGTTGACCCAGATGCGCAGCGCCTGAAACGTGCGCGTCGCCGGATCGATCCGCTGCCAGCCGCGGGCGGCCACGCCGCGCCGCACGATCTCCGCCAGCCGCCCGGTGGTGGTGATGGGCGACTGCTGCCGCGCCGTCACGATGGCGCGGGCCACCTGCCGCGACCGCCGCTCCTCGCCGAAGCGATAGATGACGTCGGCCAGTTCCGTCTCGTCGACCCGTTCGATCAGGTCGGCGGCCGTCTCGCCGCGGCTGCGATCCATCCGCATGTCGAGCGGCTCGTCGCGCCGGAAGCTGAAACCGCGGCCCTCGGCGTCGAGCTGCATCGACGAGACGCCGAAATCCGCGAGCAGGCCCGCGACCTCGGCAATGCCCTGCGCGTCCAGCACCGCGGCGATGTCGCGATAGTCGGCATGCACCACCGTGACGCGGTCCGCGAACGCCTCGAGCTCACCCTTCGCGATCGCAATCGCGTCGGTGTCGCGGTCGATCCCGATGACCCGTGCCGCTCCGCTTTCGAGCAACATGCGCGAGTGGCCGCCGAGACCGAGCGTGCAGTCGACGAAGGTGCCGCCGCGTTCCGGCTGCAGCAGCGTCCGCACCTCGTCGAGCAGAACGGGAACGTGGAGTGCGCGTTCCACCTAGATCCCGAAGTCGGACAACGCACGCGCGTCGTCGTCGGTGAACGGCTCGGTGAGCAGCCGGGCGACGAAGCGTTCGTGATTCCAGACCTCGAGAAAGTTCTGCTGCCCCAGCACGTCGACTTCGCCCGTCATCAGGGCGCTGTCGCGCAGCCGCGGCTGAATCAGGACGCGGCCCTGGGGATCGAGTTCCGCGACCTGGCCATAAAAGTTCACGCGGTCCAGGTACTTCTGCCGCGCGGGGTGAGTGGAAGGCATCTGCGCAACGCGGCGCTCGATGTCGAGCCATACCGGCATTGGATAGATGCGTACGGACTGGCCCGTCAGGCTCGTCACGAACAACTCCGGGCCGTGATCCTTCTGAATCACGGCACGAAAGCCGTTCGGGACCTTGAGCCGGCCCTTGTCATCAATTTTCGCCGGCTGGTTGCCCCGGAGCACTGCTAACTCTCCACTTCACTCCACAAAAATCCACTCGGATAGTAGACGGGGCTGGGGGTCTTGTCAACGCACAAGTGCTTCAAATGATTAGCTGTCTATCGTTTACGCCTTTGTTTCGCCAACAACACGAAGGTGTGTCAAATATTTGACTACCACCTAAAGGAGGGCGAAAGGCCTTCGGCTCGCGTGCTACGATTGCCGCCTCAAGCCGAGGAATTTTTTCTTCATGTTGCACGCGGCGCTGATCGGATTCCCCTCGGCCGGCAAGTCGACCCTGTTCCAGTTGATGACCAGCGCGAAGGACACGCCGCGCGGGAAGGGTGAGACGGCGGTCGGCATCTCAAGGGTCCCGGATTCCCGTCTCGATCGGCTGGCGGAGATTTTCAATCCCAAGAAACGCACGCCCGCAACCATCGAGTTCACCGACATGATCGCGCCGGGCCGCACCGGCGCCGCGGCGCTGGTCGACGTCGCCGGCTACAAGAACGCCGATGCGCTGGTGCATGTGGTCCGGGCGTTCAGAGACGAGGCGGTGGCCCACCCGAGCGGCTCGGTCGATCCCGCCCGTGATGCACAGGCCATGGAGGATGAACTGATCCTCGCCGACTTGGGCGTGGTCGAGCGGCGGCTCGAACGGCTTGAAAAAGAAGGCAAGAAGAGCATCAAGGCGCCGGATCTCGAGGTTGAAAAGGAACTGCTGGGCCGGTGCCGGACCGCCCTCGAGAACGGGCAGCCGCTGCGCGCAATGGGCCTGGCCGGCGACGATCTGCGGCGGTTGCGTGGCTACCAGTTCCTCTCCGCTAAACCCCTGCTCGTCGTCTTGAACCTGGACGAGGCCGACGTCGAAGCCGCCGCCAGCGTCGAGCGCGCGGCGGAGAAGACCGGCACCACGGCTTTCCTGTCGCGCGAGGGCACCCTCGCCGTGCCGGTGTGCTCGAAAATCGAGCTTGAAATCGCCGCGCTGGAGCCCGAGGATGCGGGCGCCTTCCTCGCGGACCTGGGCCTGGGCGAGTCGGGTCTCGACCGCGTCATCCGCGCCAGCTACGACCTGCTCGGCTACATCTCGTTCCTGACGATGGGCGAGGACGAGTGCCGGGCGTGGTCGATTCGCCGCGGCACCAGCGCGCTCGACGCCGCCGCCGAGATTCACAGCGACATTGCTCGCGGCTTCATCCGCGCCGAGGTGGTCGGTTACGACACGTTCGTCGCCCGCGGCTCGGTCCAGGCCTGCCGCGACCATGGCGAGTTCCGGCTCGAAGGCAAGGATTACGTCGTTCAGGACGGCGACATCATCAATTTCCGGCACGCCACCTAGCAATGGCGGCTCCGGACAGCGTCACCATCGTCGTGCCCGCCTTCAACGAGCGCGAGAGCATCGCGGCCGTCGTCGACAGCCTGCGCGCGGCCGCACCGTGGCGCGAAGTGCTGGTCGTCGACGATGGCTCGACCGACGGCACGGGGGCGGCGGCGCTGGCGGCTGGGGCGCGCGTGGTGACGCATCCCTACAACAAGGGCAACGGCGCCGCGGTCAAGTCGGCCATCCGCTCGGCGGGCAGCGAGTGGCTGGTCATCGTCGATGGCGACGGCCAGCATCGCGCCAGCGACGTCGGCCGGCTGGTGGCGCGGCTCGGTGAGTACGACCTCGTGATCGGCGCCCGTTCGGCCGACAGCCAGGCCACCACCGCGCGGCGCCTCGGCAACGCGGTGTTGAACGGCCTGGCCGGTTACCTCACGGAGCGGCCGATCCCCGACCTGACCTCCGGCTTCCGCGCGGCGCGGCGAGAGTACCTGCTGGAGTTCATCCACCTGCTGCCGAACGGCTTCTCGACGCCGACCACCACGACGCTGGCGTTCATCAAGGCCGGATACAATGTGGCGTTCGAACCGGTTGGGGCGCTGCCGCGGACCGGCACGTCGAAGATCAGGCTGGCCAGCGACGGCGCGAAGTTCCTGCTGATCCTGTTGAAGGTCATCACCATCTTCAGCCCGCTGCGGATTTTCGCCCCGATCAGCGCCGCCGCGTTCGCGCTCGGCGCCGGCTACGGCGCGTGGAACTTTGCGTATCACGATCGCATTCCGAATGGTGCGGTGTTGTTGTTGATGTTTTCGGTGATGGTCATGCTGGTCGGGCTGGTGTCGGAGCAGGTCGCGTCGCTGCGCTTCGAGGGGCGGCGGTAGCGGATGAAGACGCTGGTCCTGATCCCGACCTACAACGAGCGCGAGAACCTGCCGATCCTGGTCAAGGACGTCCTCGACGTTCCCGGCACGGAGGTAATGGTGCTCGACGACCAGTCGCCCGACGGCACCGGCGCGGTGGCCGACGGCCTGGCCGCGCAGTACCCGGGGCGCGTGCGGGTGCTGCACCGCAGCGGCCAGCGCGGGTTGGGCGTGTCGTATCTCGAGGGATTCCGCCACGCCATTGCCGGCGATGCCGACCTGGTCTGCCAGATGGACGCCGACCTGTCGCACGACCCGAAGTACCTGCCGGCGATGATTGCCGCCGCCACCGCCGGCGCCGACCTGGTGATTGGCTCGCGCTACCTGAATGGCATCAGCGTCGTGAACTGGCCGCTGCGCCGGATCATCCTCAGCTCGTTCGCGAATTTCTACATCCGCACGGTGACCGGCCTCGGCCTGCGCGACATCACCACCGGCTACCGCTGCTGGCGGCGCACGTCGCTGGCGAAGCTGCCGCTCGACAAGATCGTGTCGGAGGGCTACGCCTTCCTGCTCGACGTCACGTTCATGGCGGCCGATGCCGGACTGCGGATCGTCGAGTCGCCGATCATCTTCGTGGAGCGGCGGCAGGGCGCGTCGAAGCTGTCGAGCGGCGTGCTGCTCGAGTCGCTGATCACGCCGTGGAAGCTGGTGTTGCGCCACGGCCGAATCCGGCCTCGCCGGACGGGATCGCAGTAACGTGGCCGCCATGCCCGGGCTGAGCGTGTTCTTTCCCGCCTACAACGACGCCGGCACCATCGCCAGCCTCGTCATCAGCGCGGTGCGGGTCGCCGGCTCGCTGACGCCCGACTTCGAAGTGATCGTCATCAACGACGGCAGCCAGGACGACACGCCGCGCATTCTCGACGAGCTGGCGCGGGTCTATCCCGATCACGTCCGGATCGTGCACCACGCCAGGAACCGCGGCTACGGCGGCGCCCTGCGGTCGGGTTTCGCGGCCGCCACCAAGGACCTGGTCTTCTACACCGACGGCGACGCGCAGTACGACCCGGCGGAGATGGCGCTGCTGTGGGAAAAGATGAGCGACGAGGTCGACTGGGTCAACGGCTGGAAGATCAGCCGATCCGATCCGTTGCACCGCATCATCATCGGCCGCCTCTACCATCACACCGTCAAGCTGCTGTTCGGCCTCAAGGTGCGTGATGTCGACTGCGACTTCCGGCTGATGCGGCGCCGCATCTTCGAGGTCGTCCGCCTGGAGAAGGACAGCGGCGTCATCTGCCTGGAGATGATGAAGAAATTCCAGGACGCCGGCTTCCGGGTCGCCGAGACGCCGGTGCATCACTTTCACCGCGCCTACGGCAAGTCGCAGTTCTTCAACTTCCCGCGCATCTTCCGCACCATCGTTGACGTGATGAAGTTGTGGTGGGCGCTGGTCGTCCGCCGCGAGCATCTGCGGGCGAGGCCCGCCGGGGCATCGACGCCGGTGGAGCGGCAACCATGATCGGCGCGCCGTTCTATCGCGGCCGGCGCGTGATGATCACCGGCGGACTGGGCTTCATCGGCAGCAACCTGGCCCACCGGCTGGTCGAGCTCGGCGCCGACGTGCTGCTGGTCGATTCGCTGATCCCCGACTACGGCGGCAATCTCTTCAACATCAGCGGCATCGAGCCGCGGGTCCGCGTCAACGTCGCCGACGTCCGCCAGGCCAGCACCATGAACTATTTGGTGCGCGACCGCGAGGTGATCTTCAACCTCGCCGGCCAGGTCAGCCACATCGACAGCATGCGCGATCCGCACACCGACCTGGACATCAACTGCCGCAGCCAGCTGACGCTGCTCGAGGCCTGCCGCCATCACAACCCGCGCGCCAAGGTGGTCTACGCCAGCACCCGCCAGATCTACGGCCGGCCCGACGCGCTGCCGGTGACCGAGCGCCACCTGGTGCGGCCGACCGACGTCAACGGCATCAACAAGGCGGCCGGCGAGTACTATCACCTGGTCTACAACAACGTCTTCGGCGTCCGCGCCTGCGCGCTGCGGCTGACCAACGTTTACGGTCCGCGCCAGCTGCTGCGCCACAACCGCCAGGGCTTCATCGGCTGGTTCATCCGCCTGGTGCTCGAGAACCGCGAGATCGAGGTGTTCGGCGACGGCTCGCAGGTCCGCGACTTCGTCTACGTCGACGACGCGGTGAACGCCTTCCTGGCGGCCGGCGCCAGCGACGCCGTGAACGGCGAGGCCTTCAACGTCGGCGGCGACGAGCACATCGCCCATCGCGACCTGGTCGCGCTGCTGGTGGAACTGGCCGGGCAGGGCCGCTACCGGTTCGTCGAGTGGCCGAGCGAGAAGAAGGCGATCGACATCGGCAGCTTCTACGCCGACTCGTCGCTGTTCAAGGCACGCACCGGGTGGGCGGCCACCGTCGGCCTGCACGAGGGCTTCACCAGGACACTGGACTACTACCGCGCGCACTTATCCCGCTATGTCGATCCCGGTACCGTTTAACGCGCTCCGCCCGGGCGAAGACGCCGCCGCGGTGCGCGCGGCGATCGATCGCGTGATCGCGAGCGGATGGTTCGTGCTGGGACCGGAGGTCGAGGCCTTCGAAGCAGAGTTCGCCGCCGCCAGCCAGGCGCCGTTTGCCGTCGGCGTCGGCACCGGCACCGACGCGATCACGTTGATCCTGCGCGCCCTCGACATCGGCCCGGGCGACGAGGTGATCACGCCGCCGCTGTCGGCCGCCTACTCGGCGCTGGCCGTGATGATGGCCGGCGCGCGGCCGGTGTTCGCCGACATCGATCCCGCGCGGTTGACGCTCGATCCGCGCGCCACCGAGGCCGCGATCACGCCGCGCACACGGGCCATCCTGCCGGTGCACTTGTATGGCCAGGCCGCCGACATGCGGGCCTTCGAGGCGATCGCGTCCCGTCATAACCTGGCGCTGATCGAGGACGCCGCGCAGGCTCAACTCGCCACGGCCGACGGCCGGGCTGTCGGCACCATTGGCGTGGCCGGGGCCACCAGTTTCTATCCCACCAAGAACCTGGGCGCGCTCGGCGACGGCGGCGCGGTGATCACGCGCGACCCGCAGCTCGCCGCCCGCATCAAGCGCCTGCGCAACGGCGGCCAGACCTCGCGCTATCACCACCAGGAGGCTGGCGCCAACAGCCGGCTGGACGAGATGCAGGCGGCGATTCTGCGCGCGCGGCTGCCCTATCTTGCCGGCTGGACCGCGCGGCGCCGGGCCATTGCCGCGCAGTATCGCGCGGCCACGGTGCCGGACTCGATTGCCGTACCGGCCGAGTTCGACGCCGGGCACGTCTATCACCTGTTCCCCGTCCTGACACCCGACCGCGACGCGTTCCAGGCTCATTGCCGGACGCACGGCGTCGAAACGTTGATCCACTACCCGGTGCCCATTCCCAGGCAGCCGGCCCTGGCCTCCACCAACCCGGCCATGTGCCCGGTCGCCGACCGCGTGTGCGCGGAAGTCGTGTCGCTGCCGATGTATCCAGCCCTTTCCACCGATCAGGTGGCGCTGGTCACACGGGCGTTTTCGGCGTTCGTCCCTCCCGCGCGCTGACGGCGCGCCGGCCAACCGGCCGGGGTGGCCTGGCCGGCGTCTGAACAGGCATAGGCGTATACTGGAATCAGGCGTTTTTCATGCGTCGAATCTTTCTCACAATTGCCCTCTCGCTCGTCGTCAGCCTGCCGGCCTCCGCGCAGCAGTTAAAGCTTGTCTTTAACGACGGCCGGGTCTCGCTTGATGCCACTGGCGTGCCGGTGCGAGCGGTCCTTGCCGAGTGGGGCAAGCTTGGCGGTACGAAGGTCATTGGCGCCGAACGCATCACGGGCAGCCCGCTGACGCTGAAACTCGAGAACGTACCGGAATCGCAGGCGCTGGAGATTGTGTTGCGCAGCGTCGCCGGCTACATGGCTGCACCGCGCAGCGCGGCGGCAACCGCCGGCGCTTCGCAGTTCGATCGCATCCTGGTGCTGGCCACCAGCGCGACGCCACCGCCCGCTGCCGCCCGGCCGATGCCGGCGCCGAGCGCCGGGCCGGCTAATCGGCGATTCGTTCCTCCGCGGCAGCCGGCGCGCCAGGTGGCAGACGACGAGGAAGAAGAACCCGAGGAGGAGGAGGATCCGAATCCGCCCAACGCCCCGGTGTTCACCTTCCCCGGGCAAGGGGGACAGAACGGCGCGGGCGGTCAGCAACCACCGTTCCTTCAGAACGCACCGCCGGGCGTTGGCCAGCCGACGATCACGTTCAACCCGAATACCGGCCAGCCGCAGAGCATCACGATCAGCCCGACGCAGAAGCCGGGCGGCTCGACGACATTCGGCACCCCGACGCCGGGCATGATCGTCGCGCCGGCGCCGACGACGCCGCAGCCCGGCACGCAGGTCCGGCCCCCCGGCGGCGCCTGAGGCGCCGGCGTCGCGGTTTCATTACCAACGCCGCGCGCGTCAGTCCGGTTCCGCGAATCCCCATTTCATTCCGCAGGGCGGTCCCGCTGAATGGTTCCGTGGCCGTCGCGTCCCTCGCGTACAATTGGCACTTCCCTCGTACTTGCAATTGGCGCGGCTTGTTTCGTCCATGGCGGAAATCGAACGCTACACCCCTGACGACCGTCGGGGCATCGAACAGCTTTATCGACGGACGCTCGGCAACGAGGCGGCCGATCGCCTTCGGCTGCGCTGGGACTGGATCAGGCGGAATCCCGCGGGTGGCGTCGAACCGCCGTACTGGGTCGTGCGGGAAGGGCCAACCCTGATTGCCGCGATCCCGCTGCTGCCGGTGATTGTCGCGGTCGAGGGCAAGGAAGTGGCGGGCACCTGGAGCGCGGATCCACTGGTGGTGGCGGAACGCCAGCGCCAGGGCCTGGGCGGGTCGCTCCTGCGCGCGTGGGATCGAGGCACCGGGGTGGCGCTTGGCGGCGGCCTGTCGCCGGCGACCGGCGCCCGGCTCGACGAAATGCGCTGGCCCAAAGCCCAACCGCTGTCGTGCCTCGTGAAGCCGATCAGCCGGCGCGCGTTGCGGATTCCGACCTGGCCGGTGGCCATCAACCGGCTCGTGTCGGCGCTCGGGCTGCCGGTGGTGAGGCTGGTCTCGCGCACCCAGCCGCTGCGCGAAGAGGTGGAGGTCGTCCGGCGTTTCGATGCGCGGTCGGACCGATTGTGGGAACGGCTGGCCGGGCGCTTCGCCATGGTCGTCAAGCGCGACGCCCGCTATCTGAACTGGAAGTATGTCGAGCCTCCGCACGTGCGCTATTCGGCAGCCCTGTTGCGCCGCGGCGACGAGGTCGACGGCTACGTCGTCTATCGGCACCTGCGCGAACCGCAGGGCCGGGTCACGCAGATTGTCGACCTGATGGCAGACCCCTCGGACGAACGCGGCTTGAAGACGCTGGCGCGATGGGTCGACCGCGAGGCCCGGGTGGCGGATTCCGACAAGATCCGCTGTTACGCGACGCACGCGTCGATTCGGCGGGTGCTGCGGCGGTCGGGCTACTTCATGGTGAAGTCGGGCATCGATCTGACGGTGAAGGTGAATGCGGTGGCGCCGCCCAAGGGCATCCACGAGTCCACCGACAACTGGCACTTCACGCTCGGCGACGGCGAGCTCGACCACTAACTGAAGTTGAAAGTTGAACGTTGAAAGAACGAGGCCTGACAACATGTCGTTGGAGCAAACACTCAGCGCCGATATCGTGACGGCCATGAAGGCGAAAGACGCCACGCGGCTGACCGCCCTGCGCATGCTCAAGACCGCACTCACCAACAAGAGCATCGAGAAGGGCCGGGCCCTCGAGGCCGCCGAGGAGCTGCAGGTCGTCGGCATGCTGGTCAAGCAGCGCCGCGATTCGATTGAGCAGTTCACCAAGGGCGGGCGCGTCGATCTGGCCGACAAGGAGCAGGCGGAGATTGCCATCCTCGACGCCTACCTGCCGGCGGCGGCAAGCGACGAGGAGATTGCCGCGGCGGTGAAGTCGGCAATTGCCGAAACCGGCGCAGCCACGGCCAAGGACATGGGCAAGGTGATGAAGGCGGCCATTGCCGCGCTCGCCGGCAAGACCGTTGACGGCAAGAAGGTGAACGAGGAAGTAAGGCGGTCCCTCGCCTAGTCACGACAACCGTGCAAATTGTGGGACGGCCAGGCAAACATTTTCCCGGGCTGGGCCGTCTATACATTTGAAAGGCCTAGTCAGCCTCTCACCATCCTCCTTAGGGTTCGAGCCGAACGGCTCGAGCCCTATTTTTTGCCCGCGGCCGCACCGCGGTTGTCCGCTGGCGGGACGCCGTTCCACCGGCGCACACCAACCGCCATGCTACGCTTGCGCTGACTGATGCCCGACTCCTCACCACGCCTGGCCCGGTCTGCCGGGGTCTTCGGGCTGGCCACCTTCGCGAGCCGTATTCTCGGGCTGGTTCGGGATCAGGTTCTCGCCTTCTACTTCGGCGCCGAAACCACGGCTGATGCGTTCCGCGTCGCCGGGCGCATTCCCAACCTGGTCAGGGACCTGTTTGCCGAAGGGGCCATGAGCGCGGCGTTTGTGCCAACGTTCACAAGGCAACTGACCCTTCACGGCCGCGACCGCGCCTGGACGCTCGCCAGTTCGGTCATCAACTCGCTCATCCTGGTGACCGGCGCCCTCGTCCTGGCCGGCATCGTGTTCGCCGAGCCGCTGGTGCGGACCTTCGCGCCGGAGTTCAGCACGGTGCCCGGCCAGGTCGAACTGACCGTTCACCTGACGCGCATCATGCTGCCGTTCCTGACGCTGGTGGCGGTGGCCGCGGCGCTGATGGGCATGCTCAACTCGCTGGGACACTTCTTCGTCCCGGCACTGTCGCCGGCGATGTTCAACGTCGCGGTGGTGGCCATTGCGGTCGTCTTCATCCCGCTGGCGCCGGCGTTCGGCATCGCCCCGATCACCATGGTCGCCATCGGCACCCTGGTCGGCGGCGTCGGCCAGTTGCTGATCCAGTGGCCGCCCCTGCGCAAGGAGGGCTTCCGCTACCGGCCGGTCATCGACCTTCGCGATGAAGGGCTGCACCGCGTGCTGCTGCTGATGGGCCCCGGTACCATCGGCATGGCGACGACGCAGATCAACGTCTTCGTCAACACCATGCTGGCAACCAGCGCCGGCACCGGCGCGGTGACCTACCTCGATCTGGCGTTCCGGTTGATGTACCTGCCGATCGGCCTGTTCGGCGTCTCGATCGCTGCGGCCTCCACGCCGGCAGTGTCGCGGCTGGTGGCCGAAGGCCGCGTCGACCGCATTCGCTCGACGCTGGCCGGCGCCATCACGTTGATGCTGCTGCTGAACGTGCCGGCCATGCTCGGCCTGATCGTCCTGGCGCAGCCGATCGTCGCCGTCATCTTCGAGCGCGGCCGGTTCACGGCCGCCGACACTTTGGCGACCGCCGCGGCCCTGCAGTTCTACGCGCTTGGCCTGGTCGGCTACTCGGTCGTGCGGATTGTCTCGCCCACCTTCTACGCACTGCACAAGAGCCGGATCCCGGTGATGGTGAGCATGGCCTCGGTCGTGGTCAACGTCGCCCTCAACTGGTGGCTGGTCGGCCGCCTGGGCTTTCGCGGCCTCGCGCTCGGCACTTCGATCACCGCCTTGTTGAACGCGAGCGTCCAGTTGTGGCTGGTGCGCCGCGAGTTGAGCGGCATCGAGGGTGGCCGCATCATCCGCTCGCTCGCCCGCATTGCCGCGGCCAGTGCGGCCATGGCGGTCGCGGCGTGGGGTGCCAACGAGTGGTTGTCGCAGTGGCTGCCCGGGCCGGCATTCTGGCCGCAGGTCGTGCGCCTCACGATGTGCATCGGCGTGGCGCTGCTGGTCCTGGCGGCCGCCGCGCAGGTGTTGCGCATCCGCGAGTTCGGCGAAGCGCGGGATCTGGTGCTGGGGCGGGTCAAGAGGATGGTGAAGTGAAGGAGCGCGGCTGGCTGGGACTGCATCCGTCGATTTGGAAGGTCGCCTCGACGCACGTGGTCGTCGATGGCTATACCAACATCTACGCGCCGCTGCTGCCGCTGCTCATTCCGCACTTGAACCTGTCGCTGGCCGCGGCCGGTGCTTTGGCCATGTGCTTCCAGCTGGCGAACTCGGTGTCACAGCTTGGCTTTGGCGCGCTCGCCGACCGCTGGCGTCCGCGGTTGCTGGTGATGGCCGGGCCGCTGCTCGCGGTGGTCGCCCTGAGCTTCGTCGGGCTCGCCACCTCGCCCCTGATCCTGGGGATCATCCTGGTGGCGGGCGGCCTCGGCGGCGCGGCGTTCCACCCGCCGGCCGCGGCGCTGGTGTACCGCATGGCCGACCATCGCAAGGGCCTGGCGATGTCGGCACATTTGTCGGGAGGGTCCCTGGGCTTCGCCACCGCGCCGGTCCTGTTTGCTCCCTTCATCGCCTACATGGGCCTGCAGTGGTCGCCGCTAATCATGATTCCCGGGTTGATTGCGCTGGCGTGGACGCTGCGACAGGTGCCGGTGTTTACCATTCCCGAGGCGCACGAGCGTTCGACCTGGGCGACGCTGCGGCCGGCGGCCGTGCCGCTGTCGTTGCTCTACTTCACCATCGTGCTCCGCACTGCAACCAGCTACGGCTTCATGACGTTCACGCCCACGCTGCTGACCCAGCGTGGCTACACCATTGGCGAGGCCAGCACGGCGGTGTCGCTCTACCTGTTCGCCAGCGGCATTGGCGGCTTCATCGGCGGGCCGCTGGCGGATCGGGTCGGGCCGCGGCGGGTCATCCTGTGGTCGCTGATCGCGGCGGTACCCTTCATGGCGGTCGCTCCCGGGCTGTCGCCGCTGGGGTTCACGGCAATGCTGGCCATCGGCGGCTTGCTGTTGCAGTCGACACTGCCGATCAGCGTGACCTTCGCGCAGACGTTCGTGGTCGGCGGCGCGGCGACGGTGTCGTCGCTGATGATGGGCTTTGCCTGGGGCATGGGCAGCCTGGCGGTGCCGCTGATTGGGGCGGGTGCCGACCGGTTCGGGATTGAAACCACGCTGAAAGTGCTGGCCTTCGTGCCGCTGTTGGCCGCGGCATTGGCGGCCGGCCTGCCGTCAACCGGCGAGGCGCCCGGCCAGACAGCTGCGCCGTTGGCGCCACTCCCGTAGTACGATTCCCGAAGCCACCATGGCCCGATACCCATCGTCCTCAGGTGTCTCGTATTCGTTCGGCCCCGGCCGCATGACCCCGGCCGTGAAGTTCCTGATCATCGCGAACGTCGCGCTGTTCGTGCTCAACCTGATTGTGCCGGTCATGACGCTGCGGCTCGGCCTCGATCCGCGCGCGGTGTTCGAGGACTTCGCGTTCTGGCAGCCGTTCACCTACATGTTCCTCCACAGCACCAGCGGGGTCGGCCACGTGCTGATCAACATGCTGTCGCTGTGGATGTTCGGCACCGAGCTCGAGCGGACCTGGGGCACGCGTTTCTTCACGAAGTACTACCTGGTCACCGGCATCGGCGCGGCCGCCACCAGCCTGCTGCTCTCGCTGTTCATCGACGGCATCTACTACTCGGTGACGGTCGGCGCATCGGGCGCAATCTACGGGCTGCTGCTCGGCTACGGCATGTACTTTCCGAACCGGCCGATCTACCTGTATTTCATTTTCCCGATTCCGGCGAAGTACTTCGTGATGATCGTTGGAGCGATCGCATTCTTCTCGGCGCTGGGCGGGCCGGGCGGCGGCGTCGCCCACTCGGCGCACCTCGGCGGCCTGGTGGTTGGCTACCTGTACCTCAAGGGCCTGCGGGCGCGGCCGATGGACGAATTGAAATACCGCTGGCTGCGTTGGAAGATGGGCCGCGCGCGCAGCAAGTTCGACGTTTACTCCGGCGGCCGCTCGTCAGACGATGACTGGAAGAAGGACTGGAAGAAGCACATTCACTAGGCGGTGAATTGTCACCGCTTGGTGTTTACGAACATCTGTGCCGGGCGGAAGCCGGCGAGGGCGGCGATGAAGTTGTCGGGGAATCCCGCCAGCGCTGCGTTATAGGCCACGGCCAATTGGTTGTAGCGCGTGCCGTCGACATCGGTCTCTCCCGCCTGCTCGCGGGCATCCAGCTTTTTCCACTCGGTCAGGATCTGCCGGCGCATCCGGTGCAGGCGGTTGTAGACCGCCAGCGCCCAGAAGGCCAGCGCGGCGAGAAATCCCAGGGTGAAGAGAACGTTCACGACTCGTGTTTTCTTGTCATTTCTTGTCGTGGAAATAACTGTCGGTGCCGTCCAGCCAGTCCTGGCGGATGGGGCTGAAGATGTCCATTTCGAACGTGTCGTCGATGGCCTCGGCCTGGTGCGGCAGCCACGACGGGATGTGCAGCACCTCGCCTTCGCGCACCGTGATCTCCTCGCCGTTGATCAGGAAACGCAGGCCGCCCTGCAGTACATAGGTCATTTGCTCGCTTTCGTGCGAGTGCATGGGCACGAGCGCTCCACGCTTGAGGTAGATCTGCGTGACCATTTCCCGCTCGCCGGTGATGATCTTGCGGGAAATCATCTCCGTCACTTTTTCGAGCGCGATTTCGTCCCAGCGATAGAGGCGTACGGATTGTGAAGGCATGCGTGTGGGTTCTCGTTTGGCGCGGATTATAGCATCCGGCCGGATGGTATAATTTTCGCCACATGAAGGCTTCGACGCTGGCATCCAGACCAGACGCACGCACGGCCACGGCCGCCGATCCGGGCGCGCGCTGGGGCGGTCTCACGGGCGATCAGCTGCTGCGGGCCTACCGCACCATGCTGCTGTCGCGCCGCATCGACGACAAGGAGATTCAGCTCAAGAACCAGAGCCTGATCTTCTTCCAGATCAGCGGCGCCGGCCACGAGGCCGTGCTCACCGCGGCGGGCATGCACCTGCGCCCCGCCTACGACTGGTTCTACCCGTATTACCGCGACCGCGCGTTGTGCCTGCAGCTGGGCATGACGCCGCTCGAGATGCTGCTGAGCGCCGTCGGCGCGAAGGACGATCCGAATTCCGGCGGGCGGCAAATGCCGTCGCACTGGGGCCACAAGGCGCTCAACATCCCGTCGCAGGGCAGCCCCACCGGCACGCAGTGCCTGCAGGCCGTCGGCGCCGGCGAAGCCGGCATGCTCTACGAGCGCATCACTACGATCGACGATCGCGATCAGCATTACCACGCCGACGAAGTGACCTACATGTCGATCGGCGAAGGCGCCACCAGCGAAGGCGAATTCTGGGAAGCGCTGAACACCGCCTGCACGCGCAACGTGCCGGTGCTGTTCCTGGTCGAAGACAACGGCTATGCGATCTCGGTGCCGGTCGAAGTGCAGACCGCCGGCGGCGACGTCTCGAAGCTGGTCGAGTCGTTCCCCAACCTCGAGATCTTCCGCTGCGACGGCACCGACTTCCTCGACAGCTACCAGACGCTGGGCAAGGCAGTGGCGCGCGTGCGCCGCGACCGCAAGCCGGCCTTCGTGCACGCCAAGGTGATTCGTCCGTACTCGCACTCGCTGTCGGACGACGAGCGGTTGTACAAGACGCCCGACGAGCGCAAGGCCGAGGCGCTGCGCGACCCGCTGACCAGGATGCGTGCGTTCCTGCTGGCCGAGAAACTGGCCA
The DNA here is from genome assembly GCA_050247355.1 of Vicinamibacterales bacterium. Classification (GTDB taxonomy): domain Bacteria; phylum Acidobacteriota; class Vicinamibacteria; order Vicinamibacterales; family UBA2999; genus 12-FULL-67-14b. Next base: position 44,981 of record JBFWUK010000021.1, read on the forward strand.
CCGAGAGCGACCTCGACGACATTGCCACCTCGGTCGATCGCGAGATCGCCGAGGCAACCGACGCGGCGCTGAAGGCGCCGAAGCCGTCGATCGACACCGCCGATTCATTCGTGTTCTCGCCCGACGTCGACCCGACCTCGGCGCAGTTCGCCACCGAGGCCCAGGCCGAGGGCAAGCCCGACACCATGGTGGCCGCCATCAACCGCACCCTCAAGGAGGAGATGGCGAAGAACCCGCGCATCGTCGTGTTCGGCGAAGACGTCGCCGATGCGAGCAAGGCGGCGGCCCTCGCTCACGTGCCCGGCAAGGGCGGCGTGTTCAAGGTGACCCATGGCCTGCAGAAAGCCCATGGCGCCGACCGCGTCTTCAATTCGCCGCTGGCCGAAGCCAACATCGTCGGCCGCGCCGTCGGCATGGCGACGCGCGGCATCAAGCCGGTGGTCGAGATCCAGTTCTTCGACTACATCTGGCCGGCGATGATGCAGCTCAAGGACGAGATGTCGATGCTGCGCTACCGGTCGGGCAACAGCTGGTCGTGCCCGATGGTGGTGCGGGTGCCGATCGGCGGCTACCTGCGCGGCGGCGCGCCGTACCACAGCCAGTCGGGCGTCAGCATCTTCGCCCACTGCCCGGGCGTCCGCATTGTCTTCCCGAGTAATGCCGTCGATGCGGCGGGCCTGCTGCGCACCGCGATCCGGTGCGACGATCCGGTGCTGTACCTGGAGCACAAGCACCTCTATCGCCAGACCTACAACAAGGGCGCCTACCCGGGCAGCGACTTCATGATCCCGTTCGGCAAAGGGTCGCTGCGCCGTGAGGGCACCGACATGGTGGTGCTGACGTGGGGCGCGCTGGTGCAGCGCTCGCTGCTGGCGGCCCAGCAGGCGGAGAAAGACGGCATCAGCGTCGCGGTGTTCGACCTGCGGACGATCATGCCCTACGACTGGGACGGCATCGCCGAGCTGGTGCGCAAGACCAACCGGGTGATCATCGCCCACGAAGACACGCTGACCTGCGGCTTCGGCGCCGAGATCGCCGCGCGCATCGGCGACGAGCTGTTCCAGCACCTGGACGCGCCGGTCAAGCGCGTGGCGGCCATGGACTGCCCGGTCGCGTACTGCCCGGATCTCGAGGAAGTCATCCTGCCGCAGTCGGCGGACGTGCTGGCAGCGATCAAGGGACTTGCGGCGTACTAGCACCACGGCGCTCATCGTTCTCCTGGCAACAACGGCGGCACTGGGCAACCAGGCCGCCGTTCGCGTTTCACCGGGACGCGTGGAGGTGCTGCGGTCGGTCGAGACGCTGGCGCCCGACGTGGTCGGCCGGTTCCGCGAACCGATCGGCTTCAAGCAAACGGCAATTGGCGACTACTACGTCTTCGATCGGCGCGGGCATGCGGTCTATGCCGTCGACGCCGGCCGCCGCAGCAGCCGTAAGCTGGTGCAGATCGGCGCCGAAGACGGGCGCGTGATCGAACCAAGCGCGTTCGATGTCGCCACCAACGGCAGCTTCGCGGTGGCTGATTCGCCGAACGGGCGCGAGCGGGTTCAGTTGTTCGATGCGGCTGGCATCCGGACCGGAGGGTTCCTGCTGCCAGGCCGCGGCGCCGCTCGCGTCGTGCTCGGGTCCCTCAGCCTGAACGGCGTCGGCACGCTCACCTACACCGGCCGCTCGATCGTCATGAGCCAGCCCGATTCGGGATGGCTGATTACCGAATACGGCCTGGCCGGGACGCCAACGCGCACCATGGGCCAGTTGCGTCGCACCGGACACGAGTCGGACCGGCAGCTTCACCTCGCCCTCAATGCCGGCATTCCGGTTCCCGATCCAGCGGGCGGTTTTTTCTTTGTGTTCATGGCCGGACCACCGGCGTTTCGCAAGTACAGCGCCGACGGCGAGCTGGTCTACGAGCGGGCCATCCAGGGCCGGGAAATCGATCCGGTGATCGCGGCCCTGCCGACCCGCTGGCCGCGGCGAACCGCAGGCGACGGCGAATTGCCGATGGTGGCGCCCACCGTTCGCACCGCGGCCGTGGATGGATCCGGCAGGCTCTGGGTGTCGTTCGTACTGCCGTTCACTTACGTCTACGACGCGGATGGCGAGAAGGTGCGCACGGTGCAGTTCCGCGGCGCCGGCCTGATCGCGCCTTCGAGCCTGTCGTTTACGAAGGGCGGCCGGCTGCTGGTGACGCCGGGGTGCTACGAGTTCGCTCCGGAGTAACCGGGGTACAATAAACGACTCGGCATGAGCATCATGAAGTCAGTGCGCCTGCGGCGCACGGGTTGGGTGTCCCAGTTGGTCGTGGCGGCGGTTCTCGTGGCGGGCATTGCCGCCGGCTGCAGCAGCCCAACCACCCCTTCGCCTCCGCCGACGCCGCCTCCCACGCCGATCCCCGATCCCGATCCGCCCACGCTGACCTGCCCGGCGAACGTGACGGCCAGCACGACCTCAACCTCGGGGACGACGGTAAGCTTCAGCGCGCCGACCGTGGCGGCGGGCAAGGAACCGGTGACGGTGGCCTGCACGCCGGCCTCCGGTTCGACGTTCCCGATGGGCGCCACCGCCGTGACTTGCACCGGCACCGACGCGCTGAACCGCACCAACTCCTGTTCGTTCACCGTGACGGTGAGCCGGACCCCAGAGCTGACGCTGACCAGGTTCATGGCGATTGGCGACAGCATCACGGCCGGCGAGATTACGGCACCGCTGGCCGGCGTCTCGGCACAGGGCTTCCCCAACTTCATCCTCCGGCTGGTGCCGTCGGCGTCCTATCCGACGGTGCTGCAGAGCCTGTTGGCCGCGCGCTACACGGCGCAGGCGCCGGCCATCACCGTGCTCAACGAAGGCCTTTCGGGCGAGCGGGCGCGTGACGCCTCGGCGCTGACGCGGGTGGCGCAGGCGCTGGCGACGCATCGCCCGCAGGTCGTGCTGCTGATGCACGGCTACAACGACATCGAGAATAGCGGCGTGCTATCGTCGACCGCGACCGCCGTTGCGATGATGGCGGCGGAAGCGCGCAATCGCGGGGCGCGAGTGTACATCGCCAACCTGGCACCGTCGCGGACCAGCGGTTCCAACGCCCGCCCGTCCGCCAACGTGACCGGCTTCAACGAGCGCCTGCTCCCGGTGATTCGCGGCGAGGGTGCCACGCTGGTCGACATCTATGGCGCGCTGCTGCCGGCAGTAAACACCTACATCGGCATCGACGGCCTGCACCCGAACGAGGCCGGCTACCGGAAGATCGCCGAGACGTTCCTGGCCACGATCCAGGCCACCCTCGAAGTGCGCTAGTCTGATCGGCGGCATGCCCGCCGCGCTCCTGATCGCCGAACAGCTGACCCGGACGTTCGACACGCGGGTGGCGGTGCGCGACCTTTCCCTGTCGGTTGCGGCGGGAGAGATCGTCACGGTACTTGGCCCCAACGGCGCCGGCAAGACCACGACCATGCGCATGGTCGCCGGGCTCATCCTTCCGACCTCCGGCCACATCACCCTCAACCAGGTGCCTCTGACGGCGGCGAACGCCGACCAGGCTCGCCGTTCGATTGGCCTGCTGACCGAGGCGCCGGGCTTGTGGGAGCGGCTCAGCGTGCGAATGAACCTGCTGACCTACGCGCGGCTGCAGGGTCTGCCGCAGGCGGCGCAGGCGGTGGATACCGCGCTGGAGCAGGTAGGCCTGTCCGACCGGTCCGCCGACCTGGCGGGACGGTTGTCGAAGGGATTGAAGCAACGTGTGGCCATTGCCCGGGCCTTGATTCACCGGCCGCCGGTGGTCTTGCTGGACGAGCCGACGTCGGGACTGGATCCGGCAAGCGCGCGGCACATGCGCGATCTGATCCTGGAACTGCGCCGTGACGGCCGGGCCATTCTGGTCTCGACGCACAACCTGCCAGAGGCCGAGGAACTCTCGGATCGCATTGCCGTGCTCAACACCACGCTGCTGGCCCTCGATACCCCGTCGGCGCTGCGGCGGCGCCTCTCGGGCTCGGTAGTGGTTATCGACCTGGCCGCCGACGCGGCGGCGTTCGTCGCGCTGATGAGCTCGGTCCGCGGCGCCAGGGCGAGCGCGGCCGGCCGGCGCCTCACGGTCGAGTTGCCGGACCTTGCCGCCGTTCCCGACGTGGTCGCCGCGCTGGTGGGTGGCGGCGCGCGCGTGGTGCGCGTCGCGCCTGACGAGCGATCGCTCGAAGAGGTCTACCTGGGCCTGGTGGGGGCCGGGCAATGAGCCGCGCACTCGGGTGGCATCGGGTGGTCGCCGTAGCGCGCAAGGATGCCGCCGAGCTGGCGCGCAACCCGGGCGCCATTCTGCCAGCGGTTGCCATGGTCTTCGGATCGCTCTTCCCGGCGTTCCTGGTCGTGATTGGCGCGCCGATGATTGCCGGCGAGTCCCTCGAGCGGTCGGGCGAGTTCGCCGACCAGGCCCAGGCCGCCCTCACCGTGCTGCCCGAAATCGCCCACCTGACCGGCAGCGCGTTGATCCAGGCGTTTCTCTTCCACCAATTCTCGCTGCTGCTCCTGCTTGTGCCGGTCGTCGGCGCCATGGCGCTGGCCACGCATGCCGTCATTGGCGAGAAGCAGTCCAAGGCGCTCGAACCGCTGCTGGCCACGCCGCTGACGACGGTCGAACTGCTGGCGGCGAAGACGCTGACGCCATTCGTGTTCGCGCTGGCGCTGAGCTGGGCGGCCGCCCTCTTGTATCTCGCCGGCATAGCGCTGGTCGCCGAGCCGGGCGTGTGGCAGACCATTCTCGGCCTTCGCTCGTTCCTGCTGTTCGTGGTGCTGGGCCCGCTTGTCTCGCTTGCCGCGCTGCAGCTGTCGGTGATCGTGTCGTCGCGCGCCAACGATGCCCGCTCGGCGCAACAACTGGCGTCGCTGCTGATTCTGCCGATCACGGCGGTCTTCGTCGCCCAGTTGATGGGCGTCTACATCGTCGGCCCCACGGCGATCCTGCTCGGCTCCCTCGGGTGCGCGGTGCTCAACGCCGGGCTGCTGTGGATGGGGGTCAGGGTGTTCGATAGGGAGAACATTCTCATGCGGTGGAAATAGACAGGTTCACGGGTTCACCAGGTTCACGGGTTCACTAGGTTCACTGGTTCACCTGTTCTCGATGCGACGGGCGTTGGCCTTGGCCGCCGACGTCAGCAGGTAGCTTCGCAGCCTGACCGCCGCCGTTACTGCTCGTTTGACGAGCAGCAACCCCGCCGCGAGGCCCTCGTCGTCCAGGGCGCCGCGTTGCCAGGCCTTGAGGATGTGATTCTTGGTTTCCTGCTCCGAGCCGATCGCAATCCGAAGGAAGTGCGCGAACTCGGTGGGTGCGAAGCGGCCGAAGCCTTCGGCGATGTTGCGCGGGCCGGAGGCGGCGGCATCCAATGCCTGGCGGCAGAATGCGTAGTCCCGCGAGACCGCGCTGTGCCGAACCACCTGCGCGACAAAGCGCTCGACTTCATCGGCGCGCTGCCAGGCGACCAACTCCGTGAAGGTCTTAGCCATGGGAGCACTGCGCGAGCAATCTCGATGCCAGCAGGCACGCCTGCGAAGCTCGAGAATCCGTGCACTTTTGAGCCTCGTGAACCCGTGGCCCGGCCTCGCGACAACTCCAGTTGCATCGGCGACAACCAGAGTTACTCAGCAGCGCTGCCCCCCGTGAACTCCGTGAACCCGTGAACCCCGTGAACCCGCGAACCCGTGAACCCCGTGAACCCCGTGAACCCTGTGAACCCTGTGAGCTTGTGTTTGGTTGACACCGCCGTCACCCCAACCGACAATGAATGAATGTTCATTCATCCGGGGCGGCGGTGCCGGTAGCGGCCCGGCGGTTGAGCGCGGTCAAGCCGGCTGCGGCGGGTGACAAGCGCGACCTGATCCTGCGCGCGGCTACCCGGGTGTTCGCCCAGAACGGCTTCTTCCAGTCGCAGGTTGCCGACGTCGCCCGGTTGGCTGGCGTGGCGGCCGGCACGGTCTACCTCTACTTCAAGGGCAAGGATGACCTGCTGGTGTCGATCTTCGAGCGGTCGATGGGCGGGGTCATTGCCGAAGGCCAGGCGGTGCTCGACGGCGTGACCGATCCCGCCGAGCGGCTGCGGCGGATTGCCCAGCTGCACCTGGGCTGGCTCGGCCGCGACAAGGACCTCGCCGTGGTGTTCCAGGTGGAGTTGCGCCAGTCGGTGAAGTTCATGGAGCGCTTCTCCGCGACCTTTCTCCAGGACTACCTGAAGCTCATTCGCGATGCGATCGCCGACGGCCAAGCCAGCGGGGTGTTCCGCAAGGACGTGAGCCCGACGACCGCGGCCAAGATCTTCTTCGGCGCGCTCGACGAGATGGCCACCAACTGGATGCTGAGCCGCCGCAAGTACGATCTCACCGCCGACGCCGATGCCGTAGTGGATTTGTTCATCAACGGCGTTACCACGCGGATGACGCAGAGGTCACACCAGGGCCGCAGATGACGCAGATGACACCGACATCATCGCCAGGGCCGCAGATGACGCAGATGACGCCGACATCGTCACCAGGGTCGCAGATGACACCGACATCTTCACCAGGGCCGCAGATGACACAGATGACGCAGATCCAGACCAAGGGGAGTGCGGAATGATCGCCATCAACTCCGTCACCATTCTGGGCGCCGGGACCATGGGGGCACAGATTGCGTTGCACTGCGCCAACGCCGGCGTGCCGGTGCTGCTGCTGGATCTGACCGCCGACCTTGCGCGCCAGGGCCTGGAGAAGGCGCGCAAGCTCAAGCCCGAACCCCAGTTCACGCCCGACGCTTACCGTCTGATCACGACCGGCGGCTTCGACACCGACCTCGACGGCATCGCCCGCACCGACTGGATCATGGAAGCCGTGATCGAGCGGCTCGACGTCAAGCAGCAACTGCTGGCGCGGGTCGACGAGACGCGGCGGCCGGGATCGATCGTCAGCACCAACACCTCGGGGATCCAGATCGCGGCGCTCGCCGAGGGCCGTTCCGACGATTTCCGCAAGCACTGGATCGGCACCCACTTCTTCAACCCGCCGCGCTACCTGCGGCTGCTCGAGGTCATCCCAACCGCCGACACCGATGCCGCCGTCGTCGCCGCGATCACCCGCTTCGGCGATCACGTGCTTGGCAAGGGCGTGGTGGTGGCGAAGGACACGCCGAATTTCATCGGCAATCACATCGCGCTCTACGGCGTGGCCCGCACGCTGGAAGTGCTGGCCACCGGCAAGTACACCATCGAGGAAATCGACGCCATCACCGGCCCCGCGCTTGGCCGCCCCGGCAGCGCGACGTTCCGGACCATGGACATCGCCGGCGTCGACATCCTGGCCCACGTGCTGCGCAACCTCAACGAACGGCTGGCGACCGAGGCCGACCGCGCCGCCTTCGCGGTGCCGCCGCTGGTCGAGGAGCTGATCAAGCGCGGGCAACTCGGCGAGAAAACCGGCAAGGGCTTTTACGAACGGCGGAAGAACGACAAGGGCGAAAGCGAGATCTGGACGCTCGACCCGGCCACGTTCGAGTACCGCGCCAAACAGTCGGCGCGGATTGCCTCGATCGAGGCCGGCCGCTCGATCGACGACCTCGGCGAGCGCATTCGCGCGTTGTTCAACGCAAAGGACAAGGCCGGCGAGTTCCTGCGCGCGACGCTGGCCCCCACGCTCGTCTACACTGCGCGCGTCACGCCGGACATCGCCCACTCGATCGATGACGTCGACCGCGTCATGCGGTGGGGCTTCGGCTGGGACCTGGGCCCGTTTGAATTGTTCGACGTGATCGGCGTGCGCGAGGTGCTCGCCGCCGCCGAAGCAGCGGGCGGCCATGCCATGACCGGCGGCGTGCCGCCGCTGATTGCCACCCTGCTCGAAGGCGGGCTCACCCGCTTCCGCGAAGGCCTGGTCAAGCCGGCCGCGGCCGACCTGCAGATCCTGCGCACCGCGCGCGAGCAGGGCCGCGTCATCAAGAAGAACGCCGGCGCCAGCCTGGTCGATCTCGGCGATGGCGTGATCGCCGTCGAGTTCCACTCGAAAATGAACGCGATCGGCGCCGACACCGTGCAAATGCTCAACGCCGGCGTCAAGGAAGCGGCGAAGAGCGGGCAGGCCGTAGTCGTCGGCAACGACGCCGCCAACTTCTCGGCCGGCGCCAACCTGATGCTGGTACTGCTCGAAGCCCAGGAAGGCAACTGGGACGAGATCGACATGATGATTCGCGCCTTCCAGCAGGCCACCATGGCTTTGCGCTGCAGCCCCGTGCCGGTCGTGGTCGCGACCGCGGGCATGACGCTGGGCGGCGGCACGGAGATCGCCCTTCACGGCGATCGAGTGCAGGCCGCGGCCGAAACCTACATGGGACTGGTCGAGGTCGGCGTCGGCCTCATTCCCGGTGGTGGCGGGACCAAGGAAATGACCGCGCGGGCCATGGCGCAACTGCCGACCCCGCAAAGCGATCCGCTGCCCTACATCCAGAAGGCCTTCGAGACCATCGCGCTCGCCAAGGTATCGGCCAGCGGCCCGGATGCGATGAGAATCGGCTACCTGGCGGCGACCGACGGCTTCTCGATGAATCGCGAACGCCTGATGGCCGACGCCAAGGCCAAGGCGCTGGACCGCATGCGCGAGGGCTATCGCGCACCGGCGCCGCGAACGGCCATTCCGGTGGGCGGTGAATCGCTCACCGCCGCGCTGAACCTCGGCGTGCACCTGGCCTGGCGGGCGGGCCGCGCCAGCGATCACGACGCGCTGGTCGGCCGCAAGATCGCGCACATCATGGGCGGCGGCAACCTGCCGCACGCGACGACGGTGACGGAGCAGTACCTGCTGGACCTCGAACGCGAGGCGTTCATGAGCCTGGTCGGCGAACGCAAGACGCTGGAACGCATCCAGCACACGTTGAAGACGGGAAAGCCACTGCGGAACTGACGGCTTGGGGGCTTGGGGGCTTGGGGGCTTGGGATTAGATGATTGATCTTGGAACGGGGACGCCGATCGTGCTCATTCCCGGCCTGCAGGGCCGTTGGGAATGGATGCGTCCGGCCGTCGAGGCGCTGGCGAGGCGCCACCGGGTGATTTCGTTCTCGCTGTGCGACGAAAAGACCAGCCCATTTCCCTGCGATCCGGCCAAGGCGTTCGACAACTACATCACGCAGGTGGGCACCGCCATGGACCGCGCCGGGCTTCAGCAAGCGGCGATCGTCGGCGTGTCGTACGGCGGCTTGATCGCGGCGGAGTTCAGCGCCCGGCACCCAGATCGTGTTTCGTCACTGGTGCTCGCGTCGGCGTTGCACGCGGGGTGGCAGCCGAACCCGCAGCAGCAGCGGTTCTTGCGCGCACCGCGGTTGATGAGCCCGGTGTTTGTCGCCACCTCGCCGGGCCGCATGAACCGAGAGGTGGCGGCCGCGATTCCCGGCATTGGGCCGCGGCTGCGCTTCATGGCCGGCCAGGGCATGCGCATCGCGCTGGCGCCGGCGTCGCCGGCGCGCATGGCGCGGCGGGTGGCGTGGGCGGCGGCCCATCATTTCGCCGATCCGCGCGGCATCCGCGCCCGTGCGCTGGTAATGACCGGCGAGCCGGGCCTCGACCGGGTCGTGCCGGTCCAGGTGACCGAGCAGTACATGTCAGAACTGCAGTCGGCGCAACGCGTCGTGCTCGAGCGGACCGGGCACATCGGCCTGGTCACCAGGCCCGACACGTTTGCCGACATTCTTGGAAGGTTTGTCGATGACTCCCGAATTCCTGCGTGAAATTCCCGGACCGGCCGGTCCGCTCGAAGCCCTGCTCGACCTGCCCGATGGCGAGCCGCGGGCGGTGGCGGTGTTTGGCCATCCCCACCCGCTGCACGGCGGCACCATGCATACCAAGGCGCTTTACCAGGCGGCCAAGGCGATGCCGCGGATCGGCGTGGCCGCGCTGCGGTTCAACTTCCGCGGCGTCGGCCGCAGCGCCGGCACGTTCGACTCGGGCGAGGGCGAAAAGGCCGACTTCACCGCCGCCATCGACTTCGTCGTCGATCGCTTCCCCGGCATCCCGGTGTGGGCAGCCGGCATGTCGTTCGGCTCCTGGATCGCCATGACAGTGGGCGCCGAGGACCCGAGAGTGTCGCTGCTGCTCGGCATTGCCCCGCCGGTCGATCGCTACGACTTCGACGTGCTGCGCACGTGCACGCTGCCCAAGTTCATCGTCCACGGCGAAGACGACGAGTTGATCTCGATCAAGGACGTTCGCAAGTTCTACGGGCAGATTCCCGAGCCCAAGGAACTGATCACCATCGAAGACGCCAACCACCTGTTCGAGATGAAGACCTCGATGGTGGGCGATGCGGTAGAAGGACTTTTGGAATAAGGAACCGCCATGCAGGATGCCGTCATCGTCTCCGCCGTTCGAACTGCCGTGGGCAAGGCGCCCAGGGGCACGCTCAGCGTCGTGCGCCCGGACGAACTGGCCGCCACCGCCATTGTCGGCGCGCTCGCGCGCGTGCCCGGGCTCGACCCCTCATCCATTGACGATGTGATCCTGGGCTGCGCCATGCCCGAGGGTGAGCAGGGCCTCAATGTCGCGCGCATTGCCAGCCTGCGGGCCGGGCTCCCGGTCGAAGCCTCGGCGGTGACCGTCAACCGTTTCTGCTCGTCTGGCCTGCAGGCCATTGCCTACGGCGCCGAACGCATCATGCTCGGCCAGGGCGAGGCGGCCGTGGCCGGCGGCACCGAATCCATGAGCATGGTACCGATGGGCGGCAACAAGGTATCGCCGAACCCGGCCCTGGTGGCGGGCTACCCCGACGTCTACCTCAGCACCGGCCTGGTCGCCGAGAACCACGCGCGCGAATCGTCGGTGTCGAGAGAGGCCCAGGACCAGTTCGCCCTGCGCAGTCACCAGCGGGCGGTGGCCGCCATCGAGGCCGGCCGGTTCAAGGACGAGATCGTGCCGGTCACCGTTCGAGTGGTGGATGGTCCGGCTAAAGCCGGACGCCACATCGATGAGACATCGGGCTCCAGCATCCGTGTGGCATCCGGCTTTGGCCGGATTGGAGTCGGCGAGATCGTGTTCGACACAGACGAGGGGCCGCGCCGCGACACGTCGCTCGAGGCGCTGGCCAGGCTGCGGCCGGCATTCCACGTCAACGGCACCGTTACCGCCGGCAACTCGTCGCAGATGAGCGACGGCGCAGCCGCCGTGATCGTCACCTCGGCTGCGTTGGCCAAGGAACGCGGCCTCACACCACTGGCCCGCTTTGTCGGCTACGCCACCGCCGGCGTCAAACCCGAGCTGTTCGGCATCGGGCCGGTGCCGGCGGTTCGCAAGGTCTTGAAGCTGACCGGGCTGACGCTGGACCAGATCGACCTGATCGAGCTGAACGAGGCCTTCGCATCGCAGTCGCTGGCGTGCATGACCGAACTGGGGCTCGATCCCGACAAGGTCAACGTCAACGGCGGCGCCATCGCGCTGGGCCATCCGCTCGGCTGCACCGGCGGCAAGCTCACCGCCACGCTGATACACGAAATGCACCGCCGCAAGGCGCGCTACGGATTGGTCACGATGTGCGTGGGCGGCGGCATGGGCGCCGCGGGGATATTCGAACGGATGTAATCCGCCTGACCACCTTCGCCAAGGCTACGGTGGTCAAGAAGGCGGACACCACATGGTCAGGTGTAGAGTCCGGCTTTAGCCGGACCAGCTGGGGGAGAAACGACATGGCAAGCGCGACGACGGGGACGATGGCAAGGGGCGGTTCGTGGCTGATCGAAGAAACGGCGCCGGCGGCGGTGATGACGCCCGAGAAGATCAGCGAAGAGCACCAGCTCATTCGGCAAGCCGCGGCCGAGTTCATTGCCGGTGAAGTGGTGCCGGCGACCGAACGCCTCGAGCAGAAAGACTGGGGCCTGCAGCGCGAGCTGGTCAAGAAGTGCGGCGGCCTGGGCCTGTTCGGCACCAACGTCCCCGAGACCTACGGCGGCGTCGACCTCGACAAGATCTCGACGCTGGTGGTGTCGGAGGAGATTGCCACCCACGCCTCGTTCGGCGCCACCTTCGGCGCGCAGGCGAACCTGACCATCCTGCCGATCTTCATGTTCGGCACCGAGGCGCAGAAGCAGAAGTACCTGCCCGGCCTGATCGCGGGCGACGTGGTCGGCGCCTACTGTCTCAGCGAGTCGGGCGCCGGCTCCGACGCGCTCGGCGCGAAGACGCGAGCCATGAAGCAGGCCGACGGCAGCTTCATCATTTCCGGCGAGAAGATGTGGATCACCAACGGCGGCTTCGCCGACGTCTATATCGTGTTCGCCAAGATCGATGGTGAACACTTCACCGCCTTCATCGTCGAGCGCAAGTGGGACGGCGTGTCGAGCGGGAAGGAAGAGCACAAGCTCGGCCTGCACGGGTCGTCGACCACCCCGGTCATCCTGCAGGAGGTGAAGGTGCCGGCCGACGCCGTGCTCGGCGAGATCGGCAAGGGCCACAAGGTGGCGTTCAACGTGCTGAACTTCGGCCGCTTCAAGCTGGGCGCCATGTGCTCGGGCGGCGCGCGGGCGTCGATTGGCGAGGCGGCGAAGTACGCGGCGTCGCGCAAGCAGTTCGGCGTGGCCATCGCCACGTTTGGCGCGATCAAGCACAAGCTCGGCGAGATGACGGCGCGGCAGTATGCGCTCGAGAGCATGATGTACCGCACCGCCGGCCTGATCGATCAGCGCATTGCCGGCGCGCCTGACAAGAAGGCAGACGACCCGGCGCCGATGCTGCAGGCGCTCGAAGAGTTCGCGGTCGAAGCGTCGATCGCCAAGGTGCTCGGCAGCGAGACCGTCGACTACGTCATCGACGAGAACCTGCAGATTCACGGCGGCAACGGCTTCGTGCACGACTACCCGGCCGAGGGCCACTACCGGGATGCGCGCGTCAATCGTATTTTCGAAGGCACCAACGAGATCAACCGCCTGCTCATCCCGGGCATGCTGATGAAGAAGGCACTCAAGGGCGAGCTGCCGCTGCTGGCGGCCGCCAAGCAGCTGCAGGACGAGATCATGAGCCCGTCGATGACGGTGCCCGAGGCGTCGGATGAGCCGCTGACGGACGAAGCACGCGCCTGCGGCGTGTTCAAGAAGGTGGTGCTGCTGGTTGCCGGCACCGCGATGCAGCGCTACGGCACCAAGCTGGAACAGGAGCAGGAAGTGCTGAGCTACCTGGCCGACATCCTGATCGACACCTATGCCGCCGAGAGCAGCGTGCTGAGGGCGCAGGATGCGGCGGCGCGGAAGATCGCGAACGCCGACGCCCACGCCGACGCCGCGCGCATCGTCACCAACGAAGCCGCCGGCCGCATCGAGCTGGCGGCGCGCAGCTGCCTGGCGGCCATGGCCGAGGGAGACACCCTGCGCACGCAGCTCGCGGCGCTGCGCCGGCTGATGAAGGTGACGCCGATGAATACGGTTGCCATGCGACGGCGGCTGGCCGACGCCGCCGCCGCCAAGGGCGGCTACTTGTTCGCCTGAGGCTCTTTCAGGGCGCCGGGGTGAACCGGTACGCCGCCGCAATCCGGCCGATGTGATCGCGCAAGAGCCTCCGGTTCACCGTGCGCATCACATCGGTCATCGTCAATCGCTCCATGCGCCCATCGGCGCGCATTTCGAACGCCAGGTCCTGGCCCTGCACGGCGTCGGCGATGTACAGCGAACGGCCGTTATGCCGGAGCATGGCGTGGACCGGCCCGTAACTCGACGATAGCAAGAACGACTCGCGGCGTCGCACCGGCGGACGTTCACCGGCGGGGGTGAATAACGGTACGCCGTACATCTCCCCGAGGTGTCGAGGCGGCTGGCCGGCCAGCGCATACAGGGTCGGGGTGATGTCGGTCGACAGCGCCACGGCGGTCGGCTCGCTCGCCAGAGTCGATTGGAGCGCCGGCGGCAGGCGGATGATCAGCGGGATCTGCACGACCTCCGGATACAGCGTGTAAGCATGGCCCCAACGGCCATCCTCGCCAAGCGACTCGCCGTGGTCGGAGGTCAGGATCACGACGCTGCGGTCGTAGAGGCCCTTCTTTTTCAGGTAACCAACGAAGCCGCCGAAACAACTATCCAGGGCTGCGACTTGCGCGGCGTACTTCGGCGCAAAGCCCGGGTAGGCCGCGGCCGGGGGCTCCGGGTCGCGAACCAGGCGGGCCGTGTGCAATTGCAGGGGGCGGGTCATGGCAAAGATGGTCCGCGCATCACCGGCCGTCGCGTCGATCTGTGACTGGAGCTCGTCGACGGTGGCGCACAGCGTGTGATCCATCTCGTCGATCTGCTGATCGAGCAGCGTCATCGCCGGCGTTGGCCGGAACAGCTTCACCAGGTGGTCGTCGCTCACGAAGCGCCGGTAGCCGGCGCCGTCGAGCAGCTTCTCGAGCGCGTTCATCGGCGCAAACGGCAGCACGTATTGCTTGTGCAGCATCATGCCGCCGATCCACAAGGCTGGCACCGACAGCCCGGTGGCGCCGTAGCGCGTGAAGGCGCGTTCGAACACCACCGATTCCGCGGCGAACTCCCGGGTGGCCGGCGTAAACGTGACCGCCGGGTTGTACGGCGACAGGTAATCGCGGCGAAGACTGTCGACGATGAAGAGGAAGACGTGCGGCGGCTTTGCCGTTGGCGTGGGAAAGCCGTCAACGAAATCGACGTTGACGGGCGATGCCGGCACCAGGCCCAGCGTGGAATGCGCCTTCAGGAAGCGATACAGATCCGCATCGGCGCCGGCGTTGGTTCTGAGCAGGCTGCGCAACAGCTGATACGACGCATCGAGGGCGGAATAGCGGTCGAGCACGAACTCCGGCTCGAGCGCCGCATTGCCGCTCCACGCCGCAATCCGCGTTGCTGCCGGCGCACCGGTGAGTCCGGCCACCACCATGGCCACCGCCAGTCGATCGCACGTCCGGCGACTGAGCGGGGCAATCCGGCTGGCGAATCGACGCGCCGCCAGGCACGCCCAGCCCAGCGCCAGGGCCCAGGCCAGGCCGACGCCCAGCTTCTGGAACAGGAAGTTCCAATCGAACTGCGCCACCGCCGTTCGCAGCCCAAGGGCAATCAGCGGCAGCAGGACAAGACCCACGACCGCGACCGGGCGACCGGCAATCGGGCTGAACCACAGGTCAATGGCGTCGGGCGGCTCGCCATCAGGCGACGCCGCCACCGGATACTGCCAGGCGATGCCAGACCAGATCGCGACCAACACAAGACTTAGCCCGCCGGCCAGTACCCACGACTCAGCATCCTGAAACGACAGCGCCGACGCGACAACACGGTGGAGAACGAACGACAGCGCCGCGGCGGAGAGCGCGGCCAGCGCCCAATACTCCGCGTGGGTTGATCGCGCCAGCGCCGCGACGGCGACCGCGGCCGCCGCGACCAGGTAGACCAGCGCGAAGACCAGGAGGTGCGACAGCAACGATACGCCGGCCGCCAGGGCCAGCGCAGCCCACGACAGATCCACACCGACGGTGCGAGGAACGTACCAGGGGATCAGCAGCGCATAAGCAAGCCAGACGGCAATCGCGGCAGCAGCCGCTCCGACGAACAACCGCGAGCCGTCCACGCGGCGCAGTACCGGCCTGGCTGCCGTGACGTGGTCGATCACCGCCAGTGCGAACGGCGGAACGAGGCACAGCATGGCCAGCGTCAGCGTGCGTGGGTTCGGTCCGGCGAGAAGCAGTACCGGGTTGACCAACAGCCAAAGTCCCAGTCCCACGCTCGCCGCCAGGTAGCCGGCCGCCGCGGCCCGCTGCACGCTGCCACCCCGTCGCATCGCGGGAATCAGCGTGGGCAGGGTCACCGCCACGGTCAGCATGAACCACTGGTGATGGGTGGCGGCGGCGGTCGGAATCCAGCCGACGAGTTGAGGCTTGATGAACTGCGCGTACGCGAATGAGCTGTAGCTCAGGAGGCAGTAAACGCACGTGCCGACGAAGTAGGCAGTATTGAGGGCGCGCGCGATGACGAAGGCGGCGCGCATCATTGCCGATCGCCCAGTCGGCGACGGGCGTCGGCATCGCGGGGATCGATCGCCACCGCACGCTCGTGCTGTGCCCGCGCCTCAGGGTGGCGTCCGGCCGCTTCATAGGCTGCGGCCAGTTCGAGCACGAGTTCGAGATCCCGAGGGGACCGGGCGAGGCAGGCCTCGAGGCCGGCGATGTCGCGCGGCGGGTCGATCTCGCAGCGGATCGACTCGGCCGAGGCCTCGTCGCCGGACTGGGAACGATTCACCAGCACGACCGCGCCGAGGATCCCGAGCGCAAAAACGACCCTGCCGGCCGCCGCGATCACCTGTTTCATGTAATCTCGCTGCTTATCGGGTGCTGGCGGCGATTTCTTGAGCCGGTGTGCCCCTCGGACTGCTGCCTCGGTCACCTGGCGCCGATAAAGCCCGAAAAGGTGTGTCCAAGCGCCGAACCGTCCTGATCGCCGCCGGCCTGTCCCTGCTGTACTTCGGCATCCAACTCGCCTATGTGCTGCGCCTGCCGCTGGTGATGGACGAGTTCGACGGGGCGAACGAAGCCTACCAACTGCTGCAGCTCACGCCCTACAAGGACTACCAGCCGTACAAGACCGTTCTCGGCTACTACCTCGAGTTGCCACCGCTGCTGTTCACGACCGATGCGTGGACCGGCCTGATGGCCGGCAAGCTGTGGCTGGCCGCCCTCAACAGCGCCGCTGTCTTCGCCGCTGCCTTGTGCCTGTCGGCCCTGTTCTCGCCGGCCGCGGCGCTGTTTGGGCAACTGCTGTTGATCTCGATGACCACGTTCCTCGAGCGCTCGTCGGAGTTGCGGGTCGACATGCTGACCGCCTGGTTCGGCCTGGCGTCGTTTCTACTGCTGCTCAACCGGCACTGGTTGGCGGCAGGTGCCATTGCCGGCGTCAGCTTCCTGGTGTCGCAAAAGGGCCTCTATTTCATCCTGTCGGCGAACGCCGCCGCGGGTGTGTTCTGGCTGATCGAGGCGCGTGAACGGCGGACCTTCCGCGATCTCGCAGTCCTGAATGCCGCCACGCTCGCGGTCATCGCCCTCTACATCGGGTTCTGGGGCCTGCTGTCGTCGCCGTGGACCGTGTTCAGTGCGACCTTCCTCAGCCATGGTGGCATCGTCTTTTCTGACTACTACGAGCTCGAAGGCCACTGGGCGCGAACGCTTACCAAGAACCCGTTCTTCTATGCCGGGGCGGTCGCCGGCATCGCCGGCCTCGCGGCCGCCCGCTGGCGTGGCCTCGCCGGCGGCACCCACCTGATGACGGCGGTGTACGGCGGTGTGTTGTTCGCCCTGTGCCGGTGGCACCGGCAGCCGTGGCCGTACTTCTTCGTCATCCTGATTCCCACGCTCATGGTGGTTCACGTCGCCGCCGCGGAGGTGGTGCTCCGTTACCGAAGGGGGTGGCGAGTGGCAGGCGCGGTCGCCCTGCTGCTGGGTGTGGCGTGGCCGTTCACCTACATGCCGGGCATGCTCGCCCGCGACAACAGCTATCAACGGCACGTGGTCAGGCTCGCCGGCGCCATGCTGGGCGAAGGCGAGACATACCTGGCCGGCAATGACCTGATCTACAACCGCGCGCAGGCGCATCCGGCGCTCCGGCGCCTGGGGGCGGCGCGGGTGGAAGCCATCCGCGGATGGCCACGCGACCGGCTCGGTGCGCTAATCGCCGAGTTGGAGGCCGCGCGTCCCAAGCTGGTGATCAACGACTACCGCATGCGGGGCTTGCCGGCGCCCGTGCGCGAGTACCTCGAGACGCGCTTCGACCCGCTGTGGTCGAGCGTGCAGGGCTACGCCCCGCTGGTCGGCGCCAGCGAGCGCGAGTTCGACCTGTGGTTCGACGGCGAGTACCGCGTGGAGCCGGCCGGCGGCGAGGCGGTGATCGACGGCGCCCGCGTGGCGGCTGGGACCCTGCTGACCCTCGAGCGCGGCCGCCATCGCAACGACAGCACGGCAGCGCTGCGCCTCAGGCTGCAGCCGCCCGGCCTGGCCGCCCTCGCCGATCCGGCCATGCAGCGGCGGCGCGCCATGTTCGCGCGAGCATATGACTATTGAAGGGGCTTGCGGAACCGGGCCGACAGAATACCGTAGCGCGGCGCCGGATCGGACTCGTCGTAGGCGGCGCCACGGAACAGGCTCTGGTAGACGCCGCCGTCCTTCTTCTCGTAGCGCCTGGCTTCGACCAGCTCGAGGGGCGGAATGAACCGGTGTACGATGTCCCACGAAAACGACAGTGGTTCGGTCAGGGTCGGCGCGTGGTTGACGTCGGTGATGAGCAGGAACAGCCCGCCCGGCTTCACGACCCGCCCGATCTCGGCGATCACGCGATCGAGATGGTCGACGTGATCGAGCGAGTTGAACGAGCAGACCACGTCGAAGTGGCCGTCGGGAAACGGGATCGACTCCGCTCCGGAGGCGATATAGCGCATGCGATGGCCGGACGCGCCCAGGCTCTTGTACTGGTCGGCAAGCGGATCGAGGCCCACCCGCTCGGCCGCCGCCTCGGCCCACTCGAGCGAGCCACGGGGCCCGCAGCCGATGTCGAGAATGCGCTTGCCGGCATAGTAGGCGAGCGGCAGCCCGAAGTGCGCGGTGTAGAAGTGAACGTAGTGGTGGTTGGCGAGGCCCCGGTCCCTGACTTTGACGGACAGCCAGTAGAGCAGCTCCATCACCCGCTTGATCCAGGTTCGCATCCGCTCGCAGAGCATACATGGACATTCGACTGATCGAGATCGCCAAACGCCTGTCCTCGTGGTTCGGGCTGGATGCCATGCGCCACGACGGCCGGCTGCTGCCGGCCCAGCACCTGCGGCTGTGCGGACAGGAATTTCGCGACCATGCCTACTTCCTGCAGTCGGCGCGCGACGAGGCGAACCGGCTGGTCACCCATTGCGGGTTGACGCCCGACAGCGCCCTGCTCGACGTCGGCTGCGGCTTCGGCCGGCTGGCGATCGGGGTGCTCGATCGCGTCGGCGCGATCCGCAGCTACTGCGGCGTCGACGTCAGCGCTGCGGCGGTGGCATGGTGCCGGCGGCACCTGGGCAGCGGCCAGCCGTCATTCCAGTTCACGCGGCTCGACGTCAGGAACGAGCGCTACAACCCGGGCGGCGAGGCCATTACCGGCGCCTTCCGCCTGCCGTTCGCCGATGCCGCGTTCGACATCGCCTATGCCTACTCCGTGTTCTCACACATGGAGCTTGGGGACATCGACCGCTATCTCTCCGAACTGCGCCGGGTGGTACGGCCTGGAGGGCGGGTGTTCGTGACGCTGTTCGTCGCCGACGCGGTGCCCGAGGTGACCATCAATCCGGCCAGCGGCGTGCTGGCGTGGCAGGGGCCGTTGCACTGCGTCCGCTACCAACGGGCCTTCATCGAGACCAGGATTGGCAACGCCGGGTTCGCCATCACGCAGGTGGCCGAGGGCGTCGAGACCGACGGCCAGAGCGGCTATTACCTGCAGCGGATGCCTGCATGAACCCGCTTGCGGCGGTGCTGCTGGCGACGGGTTCGGCGGCGCTGCTGGCCCTGGCGTACAACACGCTGGTGGCCCGGCAGCTTGGGCCAGTCGCTTACGCGGAGTTCGCGACCGGCCTGGCGGCGGCGACCATGCTGGCCTATGCCGGCGGCGCGCTCGCGCCGATTACCGCGCACTTGTCGGCGCGCTACATGGCGGGGGGAGAACCGGAGAAGATCCGCGGCCTGGTCGCCACGCTGCTGCGCCGCTTTCTGCCGCTGCTGATCGCCGGTGCGATTGCCGCCGCCCTGCTTGCCGTGCCGATCGCCGGCGCGCTGCGGTTCTCATCGGCCATCTCGGTGATCGTCGCCTACGGCGTGCTCGCAGGCCTGCTGGTGGTGAGCGTGGCGCGCGCGGCCTGGCGTGGCGCCCAGCAGTTTGGGCAGTTCGGCATCAGCGTGGCCGGCGAGGCGCTGGTCAGGCTGATCGCGGGTGCGGCACTGCTCGCGCTGTGGCCCGCGCCCGCCGCCGCGCTGGCCGGTTACGTGGCCGGCTTGATCGTCGTGTTTGCCTGGACGTTCCGCGGCCTGCAGCGCCTGTCGCCCGTCGTGGCCGCCGTGCCCAGGGCCGATGTCACCGGCCTGCTCGGAACCACCACCGCGTTGGTTGTCGCCATGGCCGCATTCCAGAACCTCGACATCCTGGTCGTGAAGCGGGCGTTCGCTCCTGCTGAAGCCGGCATCTATGCCGCCGCGTGGTCGTTTGCCCGGTGGATGGCGCTGGTGGCGTTTCCGATCGAGGCGCTGCTGCTGCCGCGGCTCACGTTTGCCGGCGATCGCGGCCAATCGGTCGTCGCCGTCGCCGCCCGACTGGGGGGCAGCCTTGTCGCCCTGGGTGTGGTGCCGCTCGCGCTGTTCGCCCTGGTCCCGTTGCCAATCGTGACGGTGCTCTACGGCGCGGAGTACCGCGATGCCGCACCGCTGCTGTTCGCGCTCGGCCTGGCGGCCTTCGCGCAGTACGGCAGTTACCTGGCCGCGCAGGTGCTGATCTCTCGATCGCAGTCCTGGCCAGTGGCACTGTTTGCGGCCATGGGCGCTGCCGAAACCGTCATCATCGTGATGCGCCACGACTCGTTGGCCATGGTCGCGACAATACTGGTCGCCGCTCGCTTGACGACCCTGATAGCCATCCTGATCGGCACGTGGGCGACCGCGCGCCCGCGCGTCGTGGTTCGCAGCACATGACCACCGTCGTCTTTGCGTTAGTGCACTACCGCAACACGGCGGCCATCGAGGCGGCGGTGGCGCGGCTGCGCGCACTGAAGGTCCCGGCCGGGTGGGCGGTCGATGTCGTGATCGCCGACAACAGCGGCGATGCCCCGCTTAGCCTGCCGGCGCCAGTGGTACGCGACGATACCAATCGCGGCTACCTGGGTGGCGCGGCGAGAGCTTTCGATCACTGGCGCGGGCAGCATGGCCAGCCGCCGGCCTGGTTCGTGATCATCAACCCCGACGCCGAGCCCCGCACCGATGCCCTGGAGCGCCTGGCCGGCACGAAGATGCCGGACGACGTCGGCATGGTGGCGCCGGGGGTGCTGCTGGGCGGCGTCACACCGCAGAATCCGTTTCTGGCCCGGCGCCCAAGCCGCGCGCGCATGCGGTTCTACACGGTCGCCTTCCGATCGCCGGTGCTGACCCGGATGCTCGACGTGATGCTGGCCCTGAAACGCCTGCGTGCCCGGCAGATCCCGCCGGCTGGCGAACCGCGAGCCATCTATGCCCCCCACGGCAGCATGGTCTTTGTCCGGTCGGCGTTCTTCGAGCGAGGCGGCACGCTGTCCTACCGCGGCTTCATGTTTGGCGAAGAGATTCACCTGGCGGAACAGGCACGCCGGCTGGGCCTGCGCATCCTGTTCGTGCCGTCGATCGAGGTGATTCACGATGGCGGGTCGACCACCGGGCAAGTTGACTCGGTGAGCCGGCGCGAGTGGCATCGCGCAAGCGCCGACGTGCTGTGGGAGGATTACTTCCGGTCGTCCGGCGATTGATTCGACGTGCCTCGATCGCACGGGCTATCGGCGGCAGATCGCCAGCAGATCGCAGCCCGCATCGCGATCGGCCGCGGTTGCGTAGAAGTCGGCCACGGTGTGCGGCCACGAGGACGATGCGATCGGCGCCGATGCCTGGGCCCGGCGCACGCGCGACAGCATGGCCGTCACCGGCCCTGCCAGCAGGTGCCTGATGCCAAGCGGATCCAGCGCCACCAGGCGCTGGGCCGCCGCGACCCGGGCGCGCTCGACCTGCTCGATACGGTCGCTGGCGCGCACACCCTGGATTTCCACCGCGCTGAACGCCTGCGACAGCACACCGGCCAGCTGGGCCGACGAATACTCACGCACGTGAAAGCGGTTCCATGGGCGCTGGCCCTGGCGCAGCCGGGTGGCGCGATTCGGCGTGGTCAGCACGAACAGCGCGCCCGGCTTCAGGACCCGCGCCGCCTCGGCCACGAACCGCCCGTCGTCCGGCACGTGCTCGATGGTCTGGAACGAGGTGGCGGCGTCGAACTGGGCATCCGCAAACGGTAGCCGCGTGCCGTCGTAGGCCTGGAAGCCGCAGTTACTCGAGCCGTACGCAGCGATAGCTGCCGCGACGGCCGCGGCCGACACGTCAACGCCGGTCACCTGGCGCGCATGATTCGAGAGCAGGCGAGTGCCATAGCCGCTGCCACATCCGATGTCGAGGACCACGTCCGACGCAGCGAGCCCTGCGGCGGCGGTCTCGTAGGCAAAGAGATGCCGCAGGTAGAGGATGTAGTCCGCTTCCGAGCGGTACAGCTCCGGCACCATCCGCTCGCCGGTCTTGATCGCCGTCATGTCCGCCTGCCGTAGCGAATGGCAACGAACAGCTTGAGCACGAGCCAGGCCGGCAGGAACAACAGGGCCTGCTCAGCCAGCAGCATCAGGCGAGAGACAAGGTCCATCTGCCCGCGCCAGTAGGTCCGCTTTACGTCGATCGTGGTCAGGATGGTCCCGCGCAACTGGGAGCTCTTGATTGACCCGCCGTGCAGGCGGTAGCGAACGAGCGGCTCGGGCAGGTTGGCGAAGCGGGCGCCGCCGGCCGCCAGCCGGCTGTACCACTCGTAGTCCTGGGCCGGCAGCGTCGAGTCGCGCCAGCCGCCAAAGCGTTCGTAGACCTCGCGCCTGAACATCACCGACGAATTCGCAATCGGGTTGAACCGCTGCATCGCCGCGACGATGGCAGCGTGATCGGTGGGATAGCGGCGCATGCCGAGCACCGCCGACTGATCGTCGATGACGGTCAGCCAGCAGCCGACGACATCGACTTCCGGATGCCGCTCCAGGTACGCCAGCTCCCTCTCGATGCGCTGCGGCTCGCACACATCGTCGGCGTCAAAACGGCAGATGAAGCGGCCACGGGCTTCGGCGAGGGCACGGTTGTGCTGCTGCGGCAGCGACGTGCGCGCGGCGTTCACGATGTGGGTGATGCGGCGATCGGCCAGGCCGGCCAGCATGGCCCGCCCGGATGCGGGCGACGGGTCCTCGACGATGATCACCTCGAAGCCGGCGTAGGTTTGCGCCAGCAGGCTGTCGATAGCCTGGCGGAAGAACACCGGGTGCGGCTCGAACACCGGCACCACGATCGAAACCAGCGGCGGCGTCATGACGACCCGCCCGGCGGGCCTTCCCTCTTGCGCTCGGCCTCGAGCAGCGCGACCTCCCGCGTCAGCAGGGTGATCTCACGCGACATCTGGCGCAGCCTGAGCGACACCACGTAGAAACCGACGATGAACGCGAGGACGGCCGAATAGACCAGCAGGTCGGCGCCGCGATATATGCCCAGCACGCGCGCCAGCCGCGTCGTCGTGTCCGGATACAAGACCGCGATCAACGTCGCCAGCCACAGCACCACCCAGAACAGGGTGGCCGCCAACCGTGCCGGAACCCTGAACAGGTTGCGGATGCTGACGACCAGCATCGCGGCAATGAACGGAAGCGCGATCAGTTGAAACAGCCTCATGCGTTCACCTCGACACCTTGTTCAGCAGGTAGTCCCAGACAATGCGAGCGGCGTGGCCGGCGCGCTGGCCCTTCCTGAGGGAATACGGCGTATAGCGGACCGTGACCGACACCTCGACCAGCGGCAGGCCGGTGCGCACCAACTGGTCGATGATCTCACTGGCGTGCGCCATCCGGTCGAGTTGGAGATCCACCTGTTCGGCGGCGCGCCGCGACAGCGCGCGCAGGCCGTTGTGGGCGTCGGTCAGGCGGATGCCGGAGACCACGCCCGTGAACGCCACGGCGAGCCGCAGCAGCAGCCGCCGCGTGGCGGGAACATCGGCGGCGTGCTCGATGAAACGCGAACCGAGCACGATGTCGGCGGTGCCGCCGGCGATCGGGCCAACGAGTCGGGAAATGTCATCTGCCGCGTGCTGGCCGTCGGCGTCGAAGGTCACCAGGATCCGGGCTCCGTGGCGCAAGGCGTAGCGCAGCCCCGATTGCAGGGCCGCACCCTGGCCGCGGTTGATCGGGTGCCTGACGACGGCGGCGCCGGCCGCGCGCGCCCGCTCGGCCGTCGCATCGCGCGAGCCATCGTCCACCACCACGACCTGGTAGTGTGACTCGACCAGCGGACGGACCACGCCGGCAATGACTTCGCCTTCGTTGTAGGCCGCCATGACGATCCAGACGCCGTCGTGCCGGTCAGTGAGGTTTGACGCCACGCAGCAATCCGTAGGTAACCGGCACCACGATTCTGGGTACGCGCAGGCCCAGGCCTACGACGGGTTGCACCAGGTCGTACCAACGGCCGCGGTCGGCGCGGCTGTGACCCAACGTCCCGTTCTCAAACCCTGCCGCCTGCAACTGGGACAGGTAGAAGCGCTGGGAGTGGAAGATGACCAGCGGGATGCCGTGCGTGGCCAGCAGCCCGCGCGTCAGCGGCGCCAGCGCCAGCTCGGTCCAGTACACCGCGCTCGAAACCAGGATCTCGATGGCCCACACGGAGCCGCCGGGCCGCAATACGCGGTGGGCCTCGCGCAGGCAGGCGGTGACGTTGGCGCGCGAGGCCGCGGCCTGGCCGTCGGTTATGTGGTGCAGCACGAGGGGAAACACCACGTGGTCGGCGCTGGCCGCCGGCAGCGGCAGCCGGCGGGCATCCCCGACCTGGACCTTCGCGCCGCGCGACGCCCACGTCTGGAGCATCCGTTCCGATACGTCGATCACCGAAAAGCGCTGCCCCCCCGCGAGGTCGGCGTTCTGGTACAACCCGCCGACGCACAGCACGTCACCGGCCAGCTCGCGATTCAGGATGGCGGCAAACTCGGCATGATAGGAACGGCGAAGGCCGTCGTGGGCGGTGAACGCGGCCCCTTGCTTGTTCCAGAACTCCGCGTTGGGATCGGCCATGCCAGTCATTGCCCATGTATCGGCTGAAGCGGGGCATGCACGTAGACCCAGGTCTCGCCGCCGGACGTCGGCGTGGCCCTGGCGGCATCCTCGATCCTCACCAGCGATGGTTCATAGCCCACGAGTTCGTCGGCACGGCCATCGAGGCGCCGGCCGAATGTCGCGAGCTGCACCTCCTCACGCTGCAGCGTGCCGTAGGAGAGCAACCGGGGCATGGGACGCGTGATCGTATAACAGACTTTGACGCCGCGGCGCGCAGCGGCTACTGTCGCGGCATGCGCCCACTGACCGTGTTGTCGATCGCCGTCATCCTGCTCGCCGGGCAGCCCCGGGCCCAGTCCGGTCCCCTGCAGTCGTTGCTCCAAACCGAGCTGGCGGGCTTCCCCGCCACCACCGGCGTGCACGTCAAACACCTCACCACGGGCGAGGAAGCCGGCGTGCGCGCCGACCAGGACTTCTCCACTGCCAGCATCATCAAGCTGGCCTTCATGGTGCGCGCCTACCAGATGGCCGATCGCAAGGAACTGGATCTCGACGAGCGCATCACGCTGACGCGGGCTCACTTGCGGCACGGCACCGGCGTGCTCCAACTGCACGACCTCGGACTGCAGCCGACGCTGCGCGACGCGATCACCGAGATGATCATCACCAGCGACAACACCGCGGCCGACATCGTGCTGATGAAGGTGGGCGGTCCGGCCGCGGTGACCCGGTGGTTCGCCGACAACGGCTACCCGAGGCTGGCCTCGTACGGACGGCCGCACGACTACCGGCGTGACCTGCTGGCCATGCTGGACCCGGCCATGGCCTCGCTGACCGCGGAAGAGACCTCGGCGTTGATGTACGCCTCGGACGGCAACCCCCTGTTTGCGCATTACGACGGGCTGTTTACGGGACCGCGCGCGAAGTGGATCGAGCTGGTGCGCGCCCCGGCCAGCCGGCAGCGGCTGGCGCGCGAGCGCAACGAACGGACCTCGACCGAGCGCAAGTTCTGGCTGGGCAGCATGACGCCGCGCGACACCACCCGGCTGCTGGAGAGCATCGAACGCGGCACCGCCGCGTCGAAAGCCAGCTGCGAGGCGATGTTGCTGGCGCTGCGCCGGCAGCAACTGGGCGCGCGCCGGCTGCCGCACTTCGTCGATGTGCCGGTGGCGCACAAGACCGGCGACGGCGGCACGATTGCCAACGACGCGGGCATCATCTATGCGCGTTCAGGGCCGATCGTGGTGTCGTTCTTCGCCAACAGCGTCAAGGGCTCGTATGCCGAAGCCGAAGACCGCATCGGCCGGCTCGCCGAACGCGTGGTCCGCCACTTCGACGCGCCGCGCTGAACGGTTACCGCTGCAGCAGGTAGTTCAACTTCACCACCAGCTGGCGATCCTTCTGGCCGAAGACGTCGGCCGGCAGGCCGGTGTGCGTCAGGTCGTTGTAGACGATGTAGAGGTCGCTGCCGGGGCGATGAATCAGGTTGAACCGCACGTTGTTCGAAATCTCGTGCGTCGACGAGTTGTACTGGGTCAGGCTGCGGATGGTCATGCGCGGCGAGAATGTGTAGTCCACCCGCAGCGTGGTCAGGTTGACCAGGAAGTCGCCCCACGGCATCTTGACGTCGTTGCGGTTGAACTGCACCTCGGCGGCCATGCGGCTCGACGCGCGCACGCCGGCGGCGGCCGACGCCTGCCGGCGCGTGCCGCCATAGAATTCCATTGGTGAATACGTGACCCGCGAGTAGACCCGCCGGCCAGGGCTGGTGTTGTAGGTGAACACCCACTCGTCCGAGCTGTAAGCCCCCACCGGGATGGTCACGCCCGGGCGAATGCGGAACGGCACATCCAGCACGTCGAGGCTCTTCTGGTAGATGACGTTGATGAACGAGTCGTCTCGCAGCGTGGTGCCGTGCATCAGGTGGTGCATTCGGCCGATCAGCCGGTTGCTCTGGTCGGTGGTGTAGGTCAGCACGTACATCGGCTCCATCAGCTTGATGGGTCCGCCCTTCGGCCGCGGCGTCGGACTGAAGTACGCCTTGGTCGTTCGCACCCCCGTGCGCTGCACGAATCCCGCTTCGGCGTTGAAGTTCTCCTGGACGTCGAGGAAATTCAGCCACAGGCTCCACTTCGGATCGCGGTAGGCGACCCGGCCGTAGAAGGCCATGTCCTTGCCGGCCAGGCCGGGAGTGGCGGTCTTGGCCAGGAAGGTGTTCACCTGCACGCCGCGGCCGACCGCGAAGTTGCCGTCCACGCTCATGGTGCGGTTGTAGTGGCTGCTGCCGTCCACCGATTCCTTGTTGATGAACAAGGCGCCGACGCGCGAGCGCTTGAACACGTCGCGGCTGTAGCGGCCGACGAAGAAATTGTCGCCGGCCTTGCCGAAGGCCGACTCGGTCTGCACGTTCAGCACGCCGATGTTGTTGCTGCCCGCCTTGCCGGCCAGGCGGGCGCCGGCGACGATGGGAATGGGCGTGCCGGCATCCGACAGGCCGATGCGGCGGCTGAAGAACAGGTCGGTCTGCACCGGCGTCGACGTGAACGAGCTGCCGGTGCCGACGGTGAACAGGTTGGAATTCTCGAGGAAGAAGTCGCGTTTCTCTGGGAAGAACAAGCCGAAACGGGTCAGGTTGACCTGCTGCTCGTCGACCTCGACCTGCGCGAAATCGGTGTTGACCGTGACATCGAGGTTCAGGCCGGGGGTGACGCCGTAGCGGGCGTCGAGGCCGATGTCGCGGATGGCCGACGTGCTGCCAACGGTGCGGCTGGTCTGCACGTCGCGGACGCCGCCAACCAGGAACGGCTTCAGCTTGAGGTCCCAGCCGAGGCTGAGGCCGCGCAGGCCGGTCAGCTCGCCCGCCAGGCTGACGCGGGTCAGGGTGTAGGCCCGCGGAATCGGCGCCCAGAACGCCATCTCGTTCTTGCGGCGGATGTGCCGCTGGAAGTTGATGCCCCACACCTGCTCGTCGCGCTTCGCGAAGCGCAGCGTGTTCACCGGAATCGAGATCTCGGCGGTCCAGCCTTCGGGCGTGATCTTCGCCGCGGCGTCCCACACACCATCCCAGTTGCGGTTGACGTTCGCCGTAGTGCCGCGGCCGCCGCCTTCGCCCTCGTCGAAAATCTGCTGTTCGAGCTTCGCGCCGAGCGGCGTGGTGAGGAACATGAACGCGTTGCGCGAGTCGTGGAAGGTGTCGAGGATGACCTGGAAGTTGTCCTCGTCGAACAGCCGGTCGGCATCGCGGCGCATCTCGGTGGCGGTCACCGGCAGCGAGGCATAAGCGCGCACGCCGATGAACAGGTGGCCCTTGTCGTAGAGCACGCGGACCTCGGTGCGGTCGGTGGCGGGCTGGCCCTCGTTGGGCTCCTGCTGCAGGAACTGGTCGACGGGGTTGGCCGTGGCCCAGGCCGCTTCGTCGAGCACGCCGTCGATGCGCGGCGCCTCGGTGGCGAGCACCGCTCTTACGCTGGGGCGCTCGCCCGTCGGCGGTGCCGCCGTCGCGGCTTCAGGGGCGGGCCGCTCGTGAACGTGGGTAGCGCCTTGCGCGGCCACCAGCGACGGCAGAAGGCACAGCGCCGCCGCAACAAGAATCTTCACCGGCAAAATATTTCGCATGCGTGTAACGCATGAGTTTACCCGATAGCGGCCCGAATGCGCTCCTGCAACCCGGCCAGGGTGGCGGCCTCGAACGCGGGGGCCGCGGTCCAGTCGTGCAGCCATACCGGCTTGGTGCGCAGCGCCGGGTCCTCGGTGGCGAAGCGCGGAATCACGTGCGCGTGAAGCGCGGGCTCAACGTTGCCGAGGATCTCGTAGTTGATGCGTTCCGCGCCGGTCGCCGCGAGCACCGCGTCTCCGAGCGCGGCCATGTCATCCAGGAACCGCTGGCGCGCGCTGCCAGTGAGCCCGTTCAAGTCGGGCACCACCGGGTCGGGCAGCAGCAGGCAATAGCCGCTGGTGATCTGCGGATCGCCCAGCACTGCCCATCCAGACGCCATGCGGGTCACGACCCGCGCGAGCTGTCCGGCCCGCGCGGCGGCGACCTGGCGATGGATGGCGGTGGGCATGGGCGTCGGTTCAGTCGGTCGGCGGCGGACCGCCGGCGGCGCGCACTTCGAGCGGCATGTGCAGCGGCTTGCCGCCGGGGCCCGGGCACATCGACACCTTCGCGGCCAGGGCGTAGGCCTCGTTCTCGTCGGCGACCTCGACGATCCAGAAGCCGGCGATGAACTCCTTCGTTTCGGCAAACGGGCCGTCGGTCACCACCGGCTTGCCATCGTCACCGGCGCGGACCAGCCGTGCCTGGTCGGGGCCGACCAGTCCCTCGGCCGTCACCAGCTTCCCGGCGGCGCTCAGTTCCTTGTTGAACCGGCCCATGAAGGCGACCATCGCCTTGATGTCGTCGGGCGACCAATCAGTCATCTGGTATGGCCCGCCGGGGACGTTCATATGCATCATGAATTTCATGTCTCTCTCCAGTTCGCCGGCCGCCGCCTATCGGCGCCCTCACCAACACGTCGCGCGAGGGCGGCCCGGATCGACAAGCTCAGCCATTTATTTCTGAAGAGTGATTCGGCCTTCACCGCTGACGGCCGTGACGGCCTCAAGCGGCCGGTACGCCGTTCGCCAGCAGATCCTCCATGGCCGCGGTGAAGGTGTCGATCTCTTCGAGCGGCGTGTAGATGTTCGGCGTCACGCGCACGCCGTTGTACTCGGGGCGCGAGATGGCGGCGGTGATGATGCGGTACTTGCCCCACAGGAAGTCGTAGATCTTCCCGGCCGGCACGTCCTTGACCCCGACGCACGCCACACCGTAGACCTGGTTGAGGTCGGTGTGCATCTGGATGCGCGGGTTGGCCTTCAACTTGTTGGCCCAGCGCAGCGTGAGGTAGCGCAGCCGCGCCGCCACCCGTTCGGTGCCGATCGCCTGGTGGAACGCCAGCGCCTCGTTGATGGCCGCCTTGGTCGCGGCCGGCGAGGTGCCGATCTCCTCGAACTTCCGGATGTCGTTCTCGTTGCGTGCCGGCGCGGCCTGCAGCGGCCAGGTCTTGGCAATCCGATCGCGGCGGACGTAGAGAAAGCCGGTGCCGGTCGGCGCCAGCAGCCACTTGTGCAGGCTGGTGCCGTAGTAGTCCATCTCCAGGTCGCGCAGCTTGAACGGGAAATGGGCCACCGCGTGGGCGCCGTCGACGATGGTGATGATGCCGCGCGAGCGGGCCATGCGCGAGATGTTCTGCACCGGGAAGATCTGGCCGGTCAGGTTGGTGATGTGGCAGAAGTGCAGCACCTTGGTGCGCGGCGTGATGGCGCCCTCGAGCAGGGCGAACAGGCTCTCGCCGGTCGTCGGCACCGGGAAGTTCACCTTCTTGATCGTGATCTTCTCGCGCCGCGCACGCTGGTCCCAGGTGGTCAGCATGCGGCCGTAGTCCTGCTCGGTGGTGAGCACCTCGTCGCCAGGCTGCAGGTCAAGGCCGTTCTGGGCAATCTGCAGCGACTCGCTCGAGTTGCGGGTGATCGCCATCTCTTCGGTGTCGCAGCCGAACTCGGCGGCCAGGCGACGGCGCACCACCTCGATGTTCCGCTCGATCAGCCCGCGGTGATAGACCGGCGCCTGATTCGACGAGTCGAGGTAA
This sequence comes from Vicinamibacterales bacterium, assembly GCA_050247355.1. GTDB lineage: Bacteria > Acidobacteriota > Vicinamibacteria > Vicinamibacterales > UBA2999 > 12-FULL-67-14b. Next base: position 75,436 of record JBFWUK010000021.1, read on the forward strand.
CGCTTATAGGCCTCGTGCACCACGGTCGGGCTGGGACAACTGTTGCCGTTGTTCAGGTTGATCAGCGTGCGGTCGAGGGTAAACGCGTTCTGGATGTCGCGCCAGTAGCCCTCGTCGGCCGCCACATCGTCGGCCGTCCGGCTGCCGAGGGAGCGCGAGGCCTGCGCCACCAGCTCGATGCTGTTGGCGCCAAGGGTGAGGGCGCCGGCACCGGCGGCGCCGGAGAGTCGCAGGAACGAGCGTCGGTCGGTCTTCATGGCGCAGATTATATGCCCGGGACCGGCGCGGGGGTAGAATCCGCGCATGCGAACCAAATCGTTAGGCATTGTTGCCACGCTGTTCCTCCTGACGATCGCCGGCGCGGCGCAGGACCGTACCGATTTCACCGTGATCGAGAAGATCCGCGGCGAGGGTATGGACCGCTCCAAAGTGCTGGAGACGTTCGACTACCTCAACACCGTGATCGGCCCGCGGCTCACCAACTCGCCCGCGCACAGGCAGGCGGTGACGTGGACCCAGGACACGCTCAAGGCCTGGGGCATGAGCGAGGTGCACGCCGAAGCGTTCCAGTTCGGCCGCGGCTGGACGCTCGACAAGGTGAGCGTGGAGATGATCGAACCCCGCTACATGCCGATGATCGGCTACGCCAAGGGTTGGTCGCCGGCGACCGCCGGCCGGCTGGTCGCGGCGCCGGTGTGGCTGCCCGGACTCGACGCCGGCGCGTTGCAGGCGCAGGCCGGCAAGCTGAACGGGGCGATCCTGATGACCAGCCCGATCCAGGAATACGCAATCCGGGCCGACCGCCCGGCAGCGAGCGGCGACCTCAAGCCGCCACAGCCGGCGCCGGCGCGGCCACCCCAGCTGAATGCCGCACGCCTGGCGCAGCTGAAGGCGGAGGGCGTGGGCGTGACGCTCGAGCCGAACATCGGCGAGCACGGCACGGTGTTCGTCACCGGCCGCGACATGGGCGCCAACGCGGTGCCGTCGATCGTGCTCGCCTCGGAGCACTACAACCTGGTCGCCCGGCTGCTGCAGCAGAAGATACCGGTCAAGCTGGCCGTCGAGATCCAGTCGCGCTACCACGATGACGACCTGCGCACACATAACGTCATCGCCGAGATCCCCGGTACCGACAACGCGCTGAAGGACGAGGTCGTCATGGTCGGCGCGCACCTCGATTCCTGGCACACCGCCACCGGCGCCACCGACAACGCCGACGGCGTGGCGACGACCATGGAGGCCATGCGCATCCTGAAGGCGCTCGGCGTGCGGCCGCGCCGCACCATTCGCATGGCGCTGTGGGCCGGCGAGGAACAAGGGCTGCTGGGTTCGAAGGCCTACGTCGCCGAACATCTCGCCGGCGACCGCAACAAGGGCGCGCGCGACAAGCTGTCGGTCTACTTCAACCTCGACAACGGCTTTCCGCCAATCAGCGGGTTCTACATGGAAGGCAGCGAAGCGGCACGGACGATCATGGTGGAGTGGCTGCGGCCGGTGGCCGGCCTGGGCGCGATCATGCCGTCGCCGGGGCACATCGGCGCCACCGACCACCTGTCCTTTATCGCAGCCGGCATCCCTGGCTTCCAGGCGATCCAGGACTACGCGACCTACGACGTCCGCACCCATCACACCAATGCCGACTTCGCGGAGCGCATCGATCCGGCGGCGCTCAAGCAGGCGTCGATCGTGATGGCGACGGTGCTCTACCAGGCGGCCATGCGCGAGGGCACGTTCCCGCGGCCGGCGCCGGCCAAGCCGGCCGCGAAGTAGCGCGCCGGCGTCAGGCCGCGCGGACCGCCCAGCGCAATTTGGCCGACGAGGCGCGCCGGTTGGCGAAGGTCTCGGCCTTCGTCGAGCGAATGACCTCGCCGGCAATGGCGGCGTAGACGCCGGCGCGGCGGCCGGCGAGGAAGGCTTTCTTCACCCGCCGATCCTCGCCCGAGTGGAAGGTGAGCACGGCCACCCGGCCACCGGGCGCCAGGCACTGCGGCAGGGCGCCCAGCAGGGTGTCGAGCGCCGCGAACTCGTCGTTCACGGCAATGCGCAGCGCCTGCAGCGTGCGGCGCACCGACATCTTGACCGCCGCGTTCGGCAGGTCCGGCAGCGCCTCGTTGAGCCCGAGCCGCACGAGCCGCGTCAGCGCATGGGTCGTGTCCGGGAGCGCTGACTTCAAGATCCCGGCAATCAGCCCGGCGTGCGGCTCGTCGGCATTCGCCGTCAGCAGCGACGCGAGTTCGTCTTTGCTCAGCCGCGCGATCAACTGCGCGGCCGTCTCGCCGCGAGCCGGGTCCATGCGCATGTCGAGCGGACCGACACCCCGGAAGCTGAAGCCACGCGCGGGATTGTCGTGCTGCATCGCCGACACGCCGAGGTCCACGAGAATGACGTCGGCTCCAGGCACGCCTTCACTGGCCAGGACCGCCGGCAGATGCGTGAAGTTGGCGTGGTGCGCGGCGAAGGCCTCGGGCCCGAAGCCAGCCGCCCGCAGCCGCTCGACAGTCCGCGGCAACTCGATCGAATCCACGTCGATGCCGATCAACCGTCCGCCCGGCCTGACCCGTTCGAGAATGGCCTGCGCATGACCGCCGCCGCCAAGCGTGCAATCGACGGCCACGTCGCCAGGCGACGGGTGCAGGCAGCGCAGCACTTCCTCGACCATGATCGGCCGGTGCAGGTTCGGGGGCGTGACCATGGCCGTGCCGGGGTGATGGGAGCGTCAGTGACAGACGTTCAAGCCGCGATCCAGGACGCTGCCGTTGACGTCGAGGAACTCCCACTCATAGAGGGCGGGCTCCAGCTTGAGACGCAGCAGGCCGTGCGTCGAGAGCAACCGTTCCGAGTGAAGGGCGGCGCGGGCGCGCCCGTACGGTGGCGCGCCGCCGGTGCCGGCGATGAACAGCCGGATGCCGCGCGCCGGATCGGCGCGGCCGCTGGCGTCCTGCGGCGCGTGCCGTTCGTACATGTGATCGTGGCCCGACACCACGACATCGACGCCGAGGCTGTGCATCATGTCCCAGAAGTCGCGCTGGCTGGGGTTCGGGCCGTTCGGTCCCGAACTGTCGAACGGGTGATGCAGCACCGCCATGGTGCAACGCGACGGGTTGGCGGTGAGCTGCTGCCGCGCCCACTCGAGCTGCACCGAGTTGCGGCCGTGTGGGACGTTCGAGTTGAGCATCAGCACCTGCCACGACGAGGACTGCACCCGGTAGTAGCCGCGGCGATCCGGGCCGGCGCGCGGGCCGAAGTAGGTGAAGTAGCCGTCAGCGCCCGCCGTCTGGTAGTCGTGGTTGCCCGGCGCGGCCCAGAACCGTGAACGGAAACGCCCGAAGTCGGGGTCAAAACAGCGCTGGAACTCGGCCACCGTGCCGTTGTGATAGGCCAGGTCACCGGCCAGAAAGATGTCGCCGCCGAGGTTGGCGAACAGTCGCGACAACGCCGGCATGACCGCGGAGCCACACCAGCCGGTATCGCCAACCACGTTGACCCAGTTCGTCGGCGGCGGCGGCGGGGTGGTCGGGACGGACGGCGAATTGTCGACCGGCGTTTCAATGGGCGCGACCGGCGTGGCGACGACCGCTGGCACCTCAGCCGTGGGCGACGGGGAACTCGGCGTCCCGCTGCACCAGGCAGACGCCAGGGCACACCACAAGAACAGGGGTAGCCCGAGTTTTCGGGATACGGGGGGCCGCATTGAAAATGGAGTGCAGATTCGACCACCGGATTAAACCCGGTGGTGAGGTGCCTCGTCTATATTGTGTATCGTGCCTCGCCGAACCGCAACACTTGTCGCCGCGGCCCTGGCCGTGCTGGTGCTGGGGACTACGCCCTCTGGCGCACAGACCGCGGACGAGCTGTTTGCCAGCCAGGACTTGCAGCGGGTCGACCTCTTCCTGAACTCCGCCGACTGGGCCAAACTCAAGGCCAACTTCCAGGAGAACACCTACTATCCGGCCGACTTGACCTGGAACGGCCAGACCGTGCGCAACATCGGCATTCGCTCGCGCGGCCGCGGCTCGCGCAGCGACACCAAGCCCGGCCTGCGAGTCGACTTCGACCGCTATGCGACGGGCCAGACGTTTCTCGGCTTGAAGTCGTTCATTCTCGACAACGGGACGCAGGACGCGTCGGGCATCCACGAACCGGTGGCGGCCGCCTTCTACGCCCGCCTGGGCATTCCGGTGTCGCGCGAGATCCACACCCGCCTGTACGTCAACAACGCCTACGCCGGCGTCTACGTCATCGTCGAGTCGGTGGACAAGGACATGCTCGCCCGGGTGTTCGGCGTGATCGGCGACGACACCCAGAACGACGGCCACCTTTACGAGTACAAGTGGAACGACGATTGGCGCTTCACGTCGCTCGGCACCGGCCTCGACCCCTACAAGCTGCGCTTCGAGCCGGCCACCCACGAGTCCGAGACCGACGAGGAGCTGTACCGCCGTATCGAGCAGCTGGTGCGGCTGACCAACGAAGCCACCAGCACCAGCCTGGCTGGGGCGATCGGTTCGATTTTCGACATCCCGGCGTTCATCCGCTACGTCGCGGCGCAGAACTTTCTCGCCGACACCGACGGTTTTCTCGGCGCCTTCGGAATGAACAACTTCTACCTGTATCGACTCGAAAACAGCGAGATTCACACGCTGATCTCGTGGGATTCGGACAACACGTTCTACAGCGCGCAGTTGTCGATCGACGAAGGCTGGTCGGGCAACCCGTTGATGGAAAAGTTGATGTCGAACCCCGAATACAACGCGCTCTACTTCGCGGAAGTGTCGCGCACCGCGCAACTGGCGGAAGCCGACGACTGGCTGAACACCGAGATCATCCGCCAGGTGCAGCGGGTCGACGCGGCGATGAAGGAAGACGAGGCGAAGCCGTTCTCGAATGCCACCTACGAAGGCGAGGCCGGCGAAATGCTGAACTTCGCCCGCGCCCGCATCGCGTTCGTGAAGTGTGAACTGACCAGCGGCGCCGGCAACACCAGCTGCCGGACGCCGTAGAACCGCGAAGGGGTCAGACCCCTCCACACTCCCGGGTCGGAGTCAGACCCCTATTTCGCGACGGTGACGACGATGTCCTTCGGCGTATTCAGGGCGCCGTCGGAAGCCAGGCAGCGAATCGTGTAGGTGCCGGGATCCTCGAAGGTCACCGCCACGGTGTACTTCCCGTCGGGCGGAATGGCCGGCGCCATCCAGCGCGGCGCCCACGGCGAGTTCGCCCCGGCGCGCGTATCTTCCCACACCTTGGCCTGCCGCGGCGTGAACGTGACGCGGCCGGCGCCGCGATAAACGAAGCACGAGTGGCGCAGCCCGGTCTGGCTGCCGACGGTAATGGCCGACGGCGGCCGCTGCGTCGCCGGGTCGAACGTCATGGTTCCGCGCGGCACGGGTGCGGGCGGCGTGCTGTTGGTGGCACGGGCTCGCGCTTCGGCCACCAGGCGCGCCTGGCGCGAATCCGGACCAAAGCGCGGAGCCGGCACGCCATCGTCTTTGGCGAAGGCGACGAGGGTCAGGGGCTGGCCAACCTGCGCGCGGCGATCGCCGCCGTCCAGGGTCAGTTCGGGAGCGACGTTGGCGCGAATTTCCGGGCTGCTGATGCCGGCGCCGATGGCGCCCTGCTCCGAGGCCTGGACCAGGTTGTCGACCAGCGAGTCTTCGCGCAGCGTGCCGTAGGCGCGTTCGGTCTTGCCTTTGGTGGTGAGCGTCCAGACCAGTTCCTTCTTGCCCCAGTCGGCGGGCACGCGCACCTTGAAGACGAAGCGGTTGCGGCGCGGCAGGAAATGGGTGGGCTGGCCGCGATCGGCGTCGCCGGGCGAGAAGCTGTTCTCGGGGCCCACCGGCACATCGAGCTCCTCTTCCCAGTTGCGGTTCATGTAGCCGAACATCATGTTGAACGACCCGTCGTCGTTCTTCTCCCAGCCTTCGAAGGCCGGCGACACGGTCTGGCCGCGCGAGTACGACAGCATCTGGCCGTTGGCGGTCTGGTATGCGAGGACTATCGTGGCCGCGCCCAGCAGCAGGCGGGTGCGTGGTGATCGGATCATTGCGGCTTCCACAAAGGTCCGGCTAAAGCCGGACCCCACATTTGAACGAGAGCCTGGCTAAAGCCGGACCCCACATTTGAACGAGGGCCTGGCTGAAGCCGGACCCCACACTAAACGACGGGCTGTCGGCACAGACGGCCCGTCACACGACTACTGCTGCCGGGCCGTCGGCTTGGCCGGCGGCGGAACGACGTTGCACAGCGGACAACCGATGATGACGTCGGGACGGTTGGGACCGAGGCGGCGGCGCCGCTCGGCCATCTCTTCCTGGAACTGCTCGTCGGTGAGCGGCACCGATTGGCCCAGGTCGATGAACATGTTGGCGATCGAGCGGTTGCCGGAGCCCTGCCAGTTGCGCGGGTCGGGAATGTTCTTGTTGTTCGGCGTGTTGTCCATGTAGCCGATGATGTGCAGGATGGTGCCGCGCGGCAGGATCGGCGCGTGGTCGTCGTCGTATTCGTACTGGCGCACCCAGTTGTGGTCGTAGCCGGCGCAGGTCAGCGTCTGGATGTTGATGCCCCAGATGGCCTCGAGGCACATGCGCTGGCCGGGGGCGTGCAGGTGCGGCTCGAAGGTGGCGATCTTGGTCGGCTGCTGCAGCACGGTGTAGGCGTGCAACTGCTGGTTGGCCTCGTTCGGCTTGATGTCGATGTCGAGGCCGTTGCCGAGGTTGCGCAGCGTGCTGCGGCGCGCCGGCTTGTAGCCCTTCGGGTGGAAGCGGAAGCCGAACAGCAGCTTCGACTTCACGTCGGCGCCGCCGGCGTGCAGGTGCGCCGACTGGTAGATGATGCTGGAGTTGGCCTTGAGCAGGCGGCCGGCGTTGGGCTCGAAGACATCGGCGTTGCGGCCCACTTCGTGGACCGGCCAGCCGACGGCGCCCTCGCCGATCGAGGCGTCGATCGGATCGCCGCTGCCGCTGAACTCCGCGGTCGCCCAGATCAGGTGGTGCCACACGTAGCGCTGGCCCACGGTGTCGCGGCCCGAGGCGTCCTTGGCGAAGTCGTTGACCTCGCGAATTTCAACCGACGCGACGTAACGGTCCTCGGCCAGCGGAATCTTGGTTGGCTCGAACTCGCCCCACCAGTCGGGCGTGTTGGCCTTGACCGTAATCTCGGGGCTTTCGACAATCAGGTCGGGTTCGCCGGCGTGCCACGACGCGCCGTCCGGGAAGGTAATCGGCGCCGGCAGGTCGGCCGGGTTGCCGCGCGGCGCGCCGGTGTCGGCCCACCTGGCGATCTTCGCCACCTCTTCATCGCTCAGCGACGGGTCGTTCTTGTAGTGCTGAATGCCGATGTTCTTCTCGATGTACCAGGGGGGCATGGCACCGGCCTTGTCTCGAATGGCGGTGCGCTGCTTCATCGCGCGGGCCCACGGCCGCGCGTCCTCGTAGGTCAGCAGCGACATGGGCGCCACCTGGCCGGGCCGGTGGCAGTTCTGGCAGCTGCGCTGCAGGATGGGGGCAATGTCCTTGTTGAACGTTACTTCGGGAGCGGCGGCCGCCTGTTCGGCGGTGGCCGCCAGGGGCGACACCATGCCGGCAATGGCCACGCCCAGCAGCAAGGCGCCGACGGTCAGGCCCCAGCCAACGTTCTTACCAACGGCCATCACACACTCTCCTTGAATTGGGTCCCCGGGATCGATTCCGAGGTCTCTGATTGTATCCCCTCGGGCCGTCCCCGGCTACACCCCACCGATCCGACAGGATTTCTGGCACCGCCCGTCACGCTTCGGATACGATTGGCCTTTTCCAAGGCGGACTCTTCAAGGCGGACCTGTGCATCCTGACCTCCAAGACGCGATTACCTTCCACGAGGCCATCCTTGCGGAAGGCGGCAAGGCCCTCGTCGGTTACACCCAGCCCAAGATCCTGGCAAACATCGTCTTGTTGTCGGAAATTCCGACCACCTACGACAAGAAGGAGCAGCGGCAGGTCAACTCCGGCAACCTGCTCTTGCGGGGCGTGCCGGGCGTCGGCAAGACGTTCTTTGGCGTCATCCTGGCGGCCATCAGCAACGCCAAGTTCGCGCGCATCCAGGGCCGCGCCGACCTGCAGCCGACCGAAGTGGTCGGCTTCCAGATGATCAACCCGGCGACGGGCGAGCTGACCACCGAAATGGGTCCGCTGGCCGAAGCCGAGGTCATCCTGCTGGATGAAATCAACCGCATCCCGCTCAAGTCGCAGAGCGCCTTCCTCGAAGGCCTGCAGGACCGCACCGTCACCGTCGGCAAGACCACCTACGAGTTGCCGGCCTTCAACTTCGCCATTGCCACCATGAACCCGGTGGAACTGGGCCAGGGCACGTTCCCGCTGTCGGAAGCCGCCACCGACCGCTTTGCGATCATGGTGAACATCGGCTACCTGCCGCCCGAGGAAGAGCGCAAGCTGGTGCACTTCGACTTCAAGCAGGTGCGCCTCAACCCGCTGATGCGCAAGGAACGCATCATCGAGTTGCGCTCGGCGATCACCGAGCACGTCTATCTCCACGAACGCCTGGGCGACTACATCCAGCGGCTGGTCGCCAACACGCGCCCCTACAACGCCGACACCGACTGGCTGAAGCACTCGCCGTCGGAGCTGGTGGAAACCGGCGTCGACCTGGGCGCCTCTCCGCGCGCCATCATCGTGTGGGGCCGGCTCGCCAAGGTGTGGGCGCTGCTCGTCCGTCGTCGAGACGAGGTATACCCGGAAGACATCCAGGACCTCGCGCAGTACGTGCTCGGCCATCGCCTCTGGCTCGGCCCGCACGCCGCCAGCCACGGCCTGACCACCGAGCAGGTGATCAAGGACGTGATCGAACGCACGCCGATCCCATGAAGGCCCTTCGACTCGTATGCGACCGGCTGCGCCGGCCGCACACTCGCTCAGGGCTGCTCGCATGAGAACTCGCGAGCAGGAAGTCGAGCCGCTCATCAACCTGTCGGAAATCACCGAGGTCGAGCTGCTGATTCTCAAGCGCATGCGCGAGTTCACCATCGGCGAGCACTCGAGCATGTTCCACGGCACCGGGTTCGACTTCGTCGGCCTGCGCGACTGGCAGGCGGGCGATCGCTTCGAGGCCATCGACTGGGCGCAGTCGTCGCTGACCAACTTCAGCCCGCTGATCGTCCGCGAGTTCGAGCAGCCCACCACCTCGGGCGTGATCATCGTCGCCGATCGCTCGGCCTCGACGCGCTGCGGCGCCGACCCGACGGTCAAGCACGACCGCCGCGGCATGCAGATCGCCACCCTGATCGCGCGGTCGATTGCCACCATCGGCATGTCGGCGGTGTTCTTCCAGGACTCGATTGGCCTGGTCACCTTCGACGAAGGTTTCCACACGCTGGGCGCGGTGCGCCCGCGCATTGGCAAGGGCCAGGTGATTCACTGCCTGGAGGCCTACCAGGACGGTCACGGCCTGCAGGAACTGAGGAACACGGGCAGCCTGAGCGCCACCTTGAGCGGCTTCTCGCGCAAGACCTCGATGATGCCGGTGATCTCCGACTTCCTGTTCGACGATGCACCGGCGTTTCTGAAGGAACTGTCGCAGGTCGACAACGTCCACGACGTGTTCATCATGATGGTGGACGCCTCGTTCGCCTTCGAGCTGCCGCGCGTGTCGGCCGGCTGGATCGAGGTCTACGACGTCGAGACCGGCAACAGCCGCATGATGTCGCGGCGTGAGCTGAGCCGCCAGAGCGAGCGCATTCGCGCCTGGCAGGACGACGTCGGGCGCCAGGCCAAGGCGCTGGATCTCGACGTCATCCGCCTGGGCATTGACCAGGTCAAGTTCGACGTCGCGCTCATCGAGTGGGTGGCGGAGCGGCGGCTGCGCCGCCGCAAGTAGCAGATGAGAAGTGAAAAATAGCAAGTGAGCAGTGAAAAGTAACAAGTGAGATGTAGCCTCCGGCTTCAGCCGGAGCTCAGAGACGACATGAACAAACACATTCTTCGCGCTGCCCTGTTGCTCGTGGTTTCGGCATCGCCGGCGTTGGCCCAAACCGGTACCGACCTGGTCGAGGTCGAGCCCATCACGTGCTGGTGGCGCACGTCCACGACCGCGGTGCGCACCGGCGAGTCGTTCGACGTGCGGCTGACCTGCGCGGTGGTGGAGACCGAGGCCGCCCGGGTGGTGCCCGACCTGTCGAAACTGGACCCGACGGTGGTGCAGTTGCCGCCATTCGAGGTCACCGGCGGCACCCACGCCGGCGATCTGGTCACCGCCGGCAAGCGCTTCTTCCAGTACGACTACCGCATGCGGCTGATCACCGAAGACGCCTTCGGCGCCGACGTGCCGCTGCCGCCGCTTGAAGTCAGCTACCGCGTCGAGAGCAAGGTCACCGGCGGCGACTCGGTGCAGGGGCGCGAGCTCAGCTACGTGCTGCCGCCGGCCTCGGTCAGGCTGATCTCGGTGGTGCCTGACGACACCTCCGACATTCGCGAAGCGCCGGCCTCGGCGTTCTCGGCGATCGAGGCCCGCGACTCGAAGGCGGCGCTGTACCAGACCATTGCCAGCGTCCTGTTCGCGCTGGCCGGCGTCATCCTGGTGGTCATCATCATCGGCCTGCTGCGCAGCAAGACCAAGACGACGACGGCGACCCGCGCCCACCTCGGCGCCCGCGCCATCCTGCGCCACGTCGGCAGCGAGCTCGAAGAAGTACAGCGGGCCGGGCGCGGCGGCTGGACCCCGGAACTCGCCGGCCGCGCGCTGGCCGCCGCCCGCGTCGCCGGCAGCTACGCCTCGGGCCGCGCCGTCGGCCAGCGGCCGGTTGGCGCCGACGACCCGCTGGTCGACGGCGCCATGCTGATCGGCCGCGGCATGGGCCGGACGCCGATGTACGTGTCCGGCTCGGTGACCGCCGAATCGGCGAAAGACCCGGCGCTGGCTGAAGCGCTCAAGACCCTGACCGTCGCCCGCTACGGGCGCGACGGCATCTTCACCGATGCCGACGACGCCGTCGCTGCCGCCATTCGCATCACGAAGCAGCAGCAGTCGGCGCACTCGGTGGTGTCGGAGTGGATGGCAGCCGCCACCCGCGCCGCAACCGGCGCGCGGCGGAAGGTTTGGGCATAGCCGCACCCCAGGACCTTAGGCACTAGAAAATGCAAGTCTTCCGAGACCTCTCCGAACTCGTGATGGCCACGTGGGCCGAGTGGGGAGAGCTGCGCCTCGAACGCCTGTTGTTCTCGGAAAGCGGCACCGCCCGCCAGGTGGTGATGGCGCTCGTCGGGCTGGCCGCGATCTTCATGGTCATCCGGTCGTTCGGCGGCCGCAACCCGGGCCACAAGCGGCTGGCACTGCCGGCGCTGGTGACCAGCCCCGGCTGGTCGCGCGCCTCGCTGTCGCGCCACGGCGCGCTGCTGCTGGCGCTGGCCGGATTGCCGTTCTTCATCCTGGCCCTGGCCGACCCGCGAACATCGCTCACCCGCTCCGAAGAAACCTATCCTGGACGCCGCATCGCCCTGCTGATCGATGCCTCGTCCAGCATGCTGTCGGCGCTGCCATCGACCACGCTGGCCAAGGGCGCGCCCAACAACGCGGCCTTCTTCACGACGGTAGGCGCCGCGCGCTATTTCATCGAACGCCGCATGGCCGGCAAGTACCGCGACCTGATGGGCCTGGTCGAGTTCGGTGACGATGCGTACGTGATCACGCCGTTCACGACCGACTACGAGAACATCCTGCTCAGCACCGCGCTGATCGGCGACTGGAACGAGTTCATGGCCTTTCCCGACCAGGGCACGGTCGTGGCCAAGGCCGTCGAGCAGGCGGTCGGCCTGTTCCAGGCCTTCGACTATCTCGATGCGTCGGGCAACCTGATGGTGGTCTTCACCGACGGCGCCGACGCCGACGTGCTCGAGAACGGCAAGACGGTGGACGACGTGCTGGCCGAGGCGACCCGGGCCAAGATTCCCGTCTACCTGATCAAGATCGGCGGCAACATCCAGAACAAGCGCAGTGTCGCCGACGAGTTGTGGATTGGCGCGGTCAAGCGCACCGGCGGCCAGTTTTTCTCGGGCGGCGACGAGGCGACCATCATCCAGGCGATCCAGGCGATCGATCGCGCGTCGGCCGGCACCATTGAAATGAAGCAGTACAGCACCGAGCGGCCGCGCTACGCGCCGTTCGCGCTGACCGCCGCCGCCTTGTGGTGCGCGGCGCTGCTGCTGCGGTTCACGATTCCGACGTTTCAAACGTTCCCGTAAGTGACGGGAGTCGGGAGTCGGCAACCGGGAGTCAGGAACTTGGGGGCGGGTCCGGAGAACCGCCTGGATAGAGGAGAAAGCAGATGAGATCGACTACGTGGTTCGGGCAGGCGCTTGTCGCCGTCGTTCTGGTCGCGGCCGGCGCCATCCTGTGGCGCACCTCGGAGGCCGAACATCGGCTGGCCGCCGCCGAGCGTGACCTGGTGACGCTGCGCTACGACACGGCGGCCGCGCAGGCGCAGGGTCCCGGGCGCATTGCCAGCCTGCTGCCGGGCAACGACCGCCTGGCCAGCGACGCCATGGCGCTCAACGCCACGGCGGCCTACTGGCAGGGCGACTACGACACCGTCGCCGCGAACGCCGACGCCAAGCTGCTGGCGGCCAACGCCGCCTACCGCACGCTGCGCCGCGAAGGCGGCAGCTGGCAGTCGGTGGTCGGCAAGATCGATTCGGTGGTGAAGAGCTACGCCGAGATCATCCGCGAGCAGCCCGACAACGCCGAGGCGGTCTTCAACTACGAGTACATGGTCCGGCTGCGCGCGGTGTTGGCCGCGCGCAAGCAGCCGGTGGCGCCGTACGACGCCAGCAACACCCTGACGCTGCACGGCTTCGCGGGTGCCCCGCCCGAAGAGTCGGACATGAAGAAGTTCAAGATGATCGTGCCGATGCGGCCCGACGAGCGCCTCGAAGCCGAGAAAGCCGGCAAGGGAACCAAAAAAGTCAGGAAGGGATAGGGCTTAGGGGTTTAGGGGTTTAGGGGCTTTTCGAATGAGGTTTGGCGCGCCCGGTTTTCTTCCGCTGCTGGCGATTCCGGCCATGCTCTTGCTGCTGTGGGTGTGGCAGGTGTGGCGTCGTCGTGCCGACGTGCATGCGTTCATGAACCAGCGGCAGGTGCCGGTGCATGAGCGGGTGCCGTTTTTCGGCGAGCTGATGTTCTGGTTCTGCCTGGTGCTGGCGTCGGCGGCGGTCATCCTCGCGATCGCGCGGCCGCAGGCCGTCACCTCCCTGGTGCGGACCGCCGGCATCGACCTGGTGATCCTGCAGGACGGCTCGGCCTCCATGCACGTGCAGGACGTGCGCGGCAACCGCTGGCAGCGATCGATGCAATTCCTGCGGACGCTGGGCGAATCGCTGCGGTGGGACAACGACCGGGTGGCGATGGCGCTGTTCGCCCACATGGCCACCCCGCAGATCCGCCTCACCAAGGATCCCAACACCTATTTCTTCTTCCTCGACCACCTCGAAGACACGTCGCCGTTCCGCCTGGAAGACGACGGCACGTGGGACACCAACACCGAGCGCGGCATCTACTGGGGCTTGCGGCTGATCGAGAAGGACGAGGAGATTCGGCAGGCCGCTGGCCTCGACGATCGCCTCGGCATCAGCAGCAACGCCAAGGCGTTCGTGCTGATCTCCGACGGCCAGTCGTGGAGCGGCGAGGTGGCCAACTCGCTGGCCATGGCCCAGGAGCGCGGCGTGCCGCTGAACGTCATCGGCGTCGGCACCACGGCGGGCGGGTTGATTCCCGACCCGAAGCGGCAGCCGAACCAGCCGCTGCTGCGCTCGGCCCTCAATCGCGCTGAACTGACGCGGCTGGCTACGGCCGGCGGCGGACGTTACTTCGAACTGGATCGCGACAGCGACCGCGACATCGCCAATGCCCTGATCGAACAGACCCGGCGCCGCGCCGGCACCACCGGCATCCAGGAAGGCCTGCAGGAGTTGTATTGGAATTTCCTGTTTGCCGCCGGCGTGCTGATTGCGGCCGGCGTGCTGTTCCTGCGCGACCGCGTCGCGCTGGCGCTGCAACTGACCGCCGCGACGGCGGTGCTGATGTTCGTGTCGTCGGTGTTTTAGAGGACTTAGGGGCTTAGGGGCTTAGGGACTTAGGGGCTTAGGGGCTTAGGGGCTTAGGGG
>JBFWUK010000021.1:89679-100671 GCA_050247355.1 Vicinamibacterales bacterium
CTTAGGGGCTTAGGGGCTTAGGGGCTTAGGGGTTTAAGGGCTTAGGGCTCTTCAAGCCCCCAGGACCCCAGGACCCCAAGACCCCAAGACCCCAGGCCCCCAGGACCTACACGTGGGGAAACCGTGGGTTCCACGCCACTTCCCACAGAAACCCATCGGGATCCGAGAAGTACCCGGCATAGCCGCCCCAGTCGGTGTGGTGACCGGCCTTCACCAGCGTGCCGCCACCCTGGGCGGCCTGGTTCAGCAGCGCGTCCACTTCTTCAATCGAGCGAACGTTGTGAGCCAGCGCGAATCCCGCAAACCCTGACCCGGCCGCCGGCACGCCCGCATCCGCGGCGAGATCTTCGCGCGGATAGAGCGACAGCCACGTCTTGCCCATCTCGAAGAACGCGACGGTGGGTGGCGTCGGCTTCTGCGGCAGGCCGAGGACGTCGCAGTAGAAACGAGTTGCTCGCTCCAGGTCGCTCACGCCGAGGGTAATGAACGAGACGCGTGGTTCCATCTGGCTAGCCTAGCCTGCCCGAACCCGGATTGAACAGGAGGCGAGGAGTTCAGCAGGCTATAACCGAAGATCTCCTGCCCTCTTGATCTCCTGTTCAACCTCTACACGTTGAACTTGAACAGCAGCACATCCCCGTCCTTGACGATGTACTCCTTGCCTTCCATGCGATAGAGGCCCTTGTCGCGCGCGCCGGCGACCGAGCCGCACGCCACGAGATCGTCATAGGCCACTGTCTCGGCCTTGATGAAGCCGCGTTCGAAATCTGAGTGGATCACTCCGGCCGCCTTCGGCGCGGTGTCGCCCTGGTGGATGGTCCAGGCGCGCACTTCCTTCTCGCCGGCGGTGAAGTAGGTCTGCAGGCCGAGCAGGTGGTAGGTGGAGCGAATCAGCGCGCCGATGCCGCTTTCCGAGACGCCCAGCTCCTTGAGGAACTCCTGCGCCTCGGCCGGTTCGAGGTCGACGAGATCGCTTTCGATCTGCGCGCTGATCACCACGGCCTCGCACGACAGGTGGGTGCTGACGTAATCGCGCACCTTCATGACGTACGGATTGGTGTCGGCCGTCGCCATGTCCGATTCCTTCACGTTGCAGGCGAAGATGGTCGGCTTGTCGCTGAGCAGGAAGAACTGCGCCGAGAGCGCGCGCTCTTCAGGCGTCAGGGTTACGGTGAGCGCAGGCTTGCAGGCGTCGAGCGCGGTTTCGATCTTCTGCAGCACGGCATCTTCGGCCGCGGCTTCCTTGTTGCCCCGTTTGACTTCCTTCGCCACCCGCTCGCGGCGCTTGCGGACGGTTTCGAGGTCGGCCAGCATCAACTCGGTGTTGATCACCTCGATGTCACGGACGGGATCCACCGAACCCGACACATGCAGCACATCCTCATCGTCGAAGCAGCGCACCACCTGGACGATGGCGTCGACCTCGCGGATGTGGGTGAGGAACTTGTTGCCCAGGCCCTCGCCGTCGCTGGCGCCCTTGACCAGGCCGGCGATATCGACGAACTCGACGGCCGCCGGAATGACCACGCTCGTCTTGGCAATGCCCTGGAGCACGGCCAGGCGCGCGTCGGGGACGGTGACAATGCCGACGTTGGGATCGATGGTGCAAAACGGGTAGTTGGCGGCCTCGGCCTTCCGGGTACGGGTAACCGCGTTGAACAAGGTGGACTTGCCCACGTTGGGCAGACCGACGATTCCGGCTCTTAACATGATGGTGACTGGCTCCGTGACGCTTGCGGCGCGTATGACAGCCCTTCAGGATACCTCAGTCGGGGATCGGGGGTCAGGATCGGGGTGGGCGGAGCGGGGGCCCGGCGATAGAATGGGCGGTGTGAGGCGTCTTCTCGAGCTAACCTTGGCGGCCGTCGTGAGCGCCGCAGCCGTGGCCTGTACGCCGCAGCCCCCCGACTACGTCTCGACCATTGCCGACCAGCGGGCGGCCAAGGATGAGGCCTTCAAGGAGCAGCCCGGCAATCCGGTGCCACCCGACAAGATGGCGGCGCTCGTGCCGCTGGCCTACTTCCCCATCGACGAGCTGTACGCCGTGCCGGCGACCCTCGAGCCGGCGGCCGAACGCACGCGGCTGCAGGTGCCGACGTCCACCGGCAAGATTCGCGACATCGAGAGGATCGGCACACTGCGCTTCAGCGTCAAGGGCCAGAAACTAAGCCTCACGGCGTTCCACGAGCTGGACCAGCCGCAGATCACGCGGCTGTTCGTGCCCTTCGCCGACCTGACCAACGGCACCGAGACTTACTCGGCCGGGCGCTACATGGAGCTCGACCCCACGCCGACCGGCATCTACGTCGTCGACTTCAACGTCGCCTATCACCCCTACTGCTACTACAACGAGGAGTACGACTGCCCGTACCCGCCGAAGGAGAATCGCCTCGAGACGCCCATCAGGGCCGGCGAGCGCCTGCGGAAGGGCGAGTCGAGCATCCCATGACGGCCGATCCAGCCGGGAGTCGGGAGGCGGGAGGCGGGAGGCGAACGGGTGCGCTCCAGGCGATCGTCTTTGACTTCGACGGCGTGATTGCCGACAGCGAGCGGTTGCACCTCAAGTCGTACCAGGACGTCCTGGCGCCCGAGGGCCTCACCATCTCGAACCAGGACTACTACGAGAAGTACCTAGGCTATGACGATGTCGGGGTGTTCAAGGCGCTGGGCAAGGACCATGGCGTGCCCATGGACGACGGCCGGGTCCGCTCGCTGATCGAGCGGAAGGGCGAGCGCTACGAAGCCCTCGCCGCGGCCGGCGAGATGCTGTTTCCCGGAGCCGCCGACTTCATTCGCGCCGCCGCCGCTGCCGTGCCCATTGCCGTGGCGTCGGGGGCCCTCACCCACGAAATCGACCACGTGCTCGAACGCGCGGGGCTGCGGTCGCTGTTCGCGGTGGTCGTGGGCGCGGACCAGACCGAACGCAGCAAGCCCAACCCGGAGCCGTACCTTACGGCCTTCGCGCAATTGCGTGAGCGGACGGGTCTCGACCTGGTGCCGTGGCGGTCGGTCGCGATCGAAGACTCGAAGTGGGGACTGGTCTCGGCCCGCGGCGCGGATCTCCGCTGTGTCGCAGTGACCAACACCTACTCCGAGGCCGAGTTACGGGGCGAGGCCGAGTTGGTCGTGCCCGGCCTGCACGCCCTCACCATTGCCGACCTGGATGCCCTCTGTGCTGACTGAGCCGCCGCCGACGCTCGCCGATTTGATCACCGCGGCCGCCGACCGGCCGGGCGTGGACCTTGCCGGTCCGGCGTTCCTGGTGGCGCGGATCGAGTACCCGAAACTCGACGCCGGCCCGTATCTGGAGCGGCTGAACTTCATGGGCGACGCGGCGTTTCACTTCGTCGCGAAGGACCCCGGCCACGATGCCCCGATCGCCGCACGCATCGACGCCGTGAACCGCTACCTGTTCAGCGAGCTCGGCTTTTCAGGCAACCGCGAACAGTACGACGATCCGCGCAACAGCTGCCTCAACGAAGTGATGGATCGGAAGAAGGGCATCCCGATCACGATGGCGCTGATCTACATCGAGGTGGCGCGGCGCGCCGGCCTGCGCGCCGAGGGCGTGAACTTCCCCGGCCACTTCCTGGTCCGCGTGCTGCACGACCTGCACACCGGCAACCCCGGCGACGGGCTGATCGTCGATCCGTTCCACGGCGGCGCCATCCTGAACG
Organism: Vicinamibacterales bacterium; assembly: GCA_050247355.1. Lineage (GTDB taxonomy): Bacteria > Acidobacteriota > Vicinamibacteria > Vicinamibacterales > UBA2999 > 12-FULL-67-14b. The sequence goes on from JBFWUK010000021.1 coordinate 93,357, forward strand.
AGGCCGACTGCCGGCAACTGCTGAACCGTGTCGGCGAAGGATCGGCGTTCGAGCCGGCGCTGCTGGCGCGCGCCACGCGCCGCCAGGTCCTGGTGCGGATGCTGAACAACCTCAAGCGGCTCTACGTGAAGATGCACTCGTTCCCGCAGGCGCGGGCCACCACCGACGTGCTGCTGGCGCTGCAGCCGTCCTCGCTGGCCGACCTCAAGGACCGCGGCCTGCTGGCCTACAACATGAACGACTTCTCGCGCGCGCTGCGGGATTTCGAGGAGTACCTCAAGCTGGCACGCCTGTCGGAGCAAGACGAAGACGACGACCGCAAGGAAACCGAGCAGGTCTGGGAGCACGTGAAGACGCTCCGCCGCCGGGTCGCGCAGTTGAACTGAGAGGGTTTAGGGGTTTAGGGGCTTAGGGGCTTAGGGGCTTGGGGGCTTAAGGGCTTGGAGAAGCTCAGTGCCCCTAGGTCCCTAGGCCCTTAAGCCGACCGATCTCCTGATAGAGATACGCCGACGCAATCACGCCGTTGTGGAAGTTGCCGAGGTCGAGCTTCTCGTCGGGGGCGTGGGCGTTCTCGTCGGGCAAGCCGATGCCAAACAGCACGCACGGCAATCCCAGTTCTTCCTGGAAGGTTGAGACCACCGGGATCGAGCCGCCTTCCCGATTGAACACCGGACGCTGACCGAAGCCCTGCTCGATGGCGCGGCCGGCGGCCTGCACGAACGGGTTGTCGAACGCCGTCATCCACGGCTTGCCGCCGTGCATGCGGGTGATCTTCAATTCCACCGTCTTCGGCGCGACCTTCTTCACGTACTCCTCGAACAGGTCGCCAATCTTCTGCGGGTCCTGGTTCGGCACCAGCCGCATGCTGACCTTGGCCATGGCCACGGCGGGCAGCACGGTCTTGGCGCCTTCGCCGGTGAAGCCCGAGAGCAGGCCGTTGACCTCGAAGGTTGGCCGCGCCCACGTCCGCTCGAGCGTGGTGTAGCCGGTTTCGCCGAACAGCTTCGGGGCGCCGAGTTCCTGCTTGTACTTCTTCTCGTTGAACGGCAGCCGCGCCCACTCGTCGCGCTCCTCCTGCCGCAACTCCACGACATCGTCGTAGAAGCCGTCGATCTTGACGCGGCCGCCCTTGTCCTTCATCTGCGCGAGCATTTGCGCCAGCACCATCGCGGGGTTGGCAACCGCGCCGCCGAACGATCCCGAGTGCAGGTCCGACTTGCTGCCGCGCAGGTCGATTTGGAAGTAGGTCAGGCCGCGCAGGCCGTAGCAAATGGACGGAATGCCGCGATCGAACATCGGCGAGTCGGAGATCACGACGACGTCGGCCTTCAGCAGGTCCTTGTGGGCGCGAATGAAGTTGTCGAGGTTGGCGCTGCCGACCTCTTCCTCGCCTTCAATCAGGAACTTCATGTTCACCGGCAGGCTGCCGTGCTGCTTCAAGTGCGCCTCGACGGCCTTGAAGTGCATGAAGACCTGGCCCTTGTCGTCGGCCGCGCCGCGGGCGTAGATCTCGCCGTCGCGGATGGTGGCCTCGAACGGCGGCGACGTCCACAGGCTGACCGGATCGACCGGCTGCACGTCGTAGTGGCCGTAGAACAGGATGGTCGGCGCGCCGGCGGCGCCGAGCCACTCGCCGTAAACGCACGGGTGCCCCGGCGTCTCCTCGAGGCGGACGTTGTGCAGGCCAATCCGCCGCATCTCGTCGGCGGTCCATTCGGCGCAGGTGCGGACGTCACCCTTGTGCTCGGGCAGCGCGCTGATGCTGGGAATGGCGAGGTACCGCTTCATCTCGTCGATGTAGCGGTCGCGGTTCACGTTGATGAAGTCGACAATCTTGTCCATGGCGTAAGCAGGCCTTTATCCGATGGTATCCGGAGAACGGGTTCCCGTCAGCATGTCGACCGCCGCGGTCAGGCGCTCGAGGTTGAAGGGTTTCATGAAATAGCTGCAACCCGACTGGTCGAGGAATTCGCGCGTGTCCTCGCCGTCGATGTCGCCGGTGATGAAGATGAAGCGGCGCGCCATCTCGGGCCGGATCTGGCACACCCGGCCGTAGAGCTCCTGGCCGCTCAGTTCCGGCATTTTCACGTCGCAAATCACGGCGTCGTACGCCGACCGCTCGATCATCACCAGCGCGCGGCGCGACAGGGTGGTGCTTTCCACGTCGTAGCCGGCGCCGGCCAGCACGCGCCGCACCAGCGCCGCGTTCGACTCTTCGTCGTCCACGACCAGGGCCTTGCGGCGGCGGGTTCCGCGGTCGATCTCGTCATCGGGCGGCGACACCATGGCAAACGACGGGGCCGGGACCACGGCGCGCGGGGCGATGGCCGGGCGGACGGGAGCCGCCGCGGCGGCCGCCGTCGCCAGCGATTCCGCCATCACCGGCAGCTCGATGGTGAACACCGCGCCGCCGACCTCGGCGTTGCGGGCCGTGATCTGCCCGCCGTGTTCGCGGACAATGCCGTAGCAGACCGACAGGCCAAGCCCGGTGCCCTGGCCGACCTCGCGGGTGGTGAAGAACGGATCGAAGACCCGCGACAGGTCCTCGTCGCGCAGGCCGCTGCCGTTGTCGGCGACCTCGACGAGAATGCGATCGGGCTCGCCTTGCCAGCGGGTGGTGATGACAATCTCACCGCGGGCGCGGGCTGGCACCTCGGAGCCATGGGTTTTACCATCACGTCGCGAGGCGATTGCCGCCTCCGCGTTCTGGATCAGGTTGACCAGCACGTCTTCGAGTCGCGCGTGGTCGACATAAACCAGCGGCAGGCGGTCGGCCACGTCGAGCCTCAGGTCGATGCCTTCCGTTTGCAGGTGCGGTTCGCGCACGGCGACCGCGTCGCGCACGACCCGGTTGATCTGCTGCCAGCCGCGCGCCGACGCGGTGCGGCCGGCGAAGGTCATCAGGTTGCGGACAATTCCCGCGGCGCGATTGGCGTTATCGCGAATGGCGCGCAGTTCTTCGTTGTCACCGGTCGAGGGCCGCGCGGCCAGCATCAGTTCGGCGTAGCCGAGCACGCCTTGCAGCGGGTTGTTCAGCTCGTGAGCGACGCCCGACACGAGCTGGCCGACGGCAGCCAGCTTCTCTTTCTGCACCAATTGCTCCCGCGCCGACACCAGTTCCTGGCCGGCGCGCAGCAGCGCGCGCCGCGAGAGGAACTCACGCACCACCACGACAATACCGAACGGAATCATCATGGCCAGCGCCAGCCGCGTGCGCAACGACCCGGTCGCCGCCGACACATCCAACAGGCGCCTGGCAATCTCGTCAATCGCCGGAATGGCGACGAGCAGCGTGATCGCGATCAGCGAGACCACCGGCAGCCTGGCCAGCGCCGGTGCCTCTTCGGCGGGTTCGAACAGCTTTTCGTCGTAGGCCACCGCGGCGGCCAGGCTCATGAATACGTACGGCAGCATCCACGACAGGTCCCACAACGCGCCCGGCACATACAGGCCCTGCCCGTCGACGATGTCGTAGACAATCCCGCCGGCGAAGGTGAGCGACAGGCCGGCGGCATAGACGCCGAGCATGCGCCGCCAGGCCGGCGACGGCGCCGTTCGCCACACCCAGATGGCCCACAACGCCAGCGCCAGGTTGCGGGCGTTCAGCACCTGGGTCAGGTTGGTGTTGTATAGCTGTTCGTTGCCGTCGGTGATGGCAATCGAAACGACGAAGTAGATGTAGACGAACGCCGAGAACAGCGCGATCAGCACCAGGTCGAGCAGGACGATGTCGAACAGCCAGCGCGGCCGGTCGCGTTCGGGCCGTCCGTACAGGGCAGCCGCCAGCGGGATGCTGGACGCGAAGAACAGGGGATCGGTGGGCGAGATCACCGGCACCCCGCCACGGGCCAGGTCGTAGTAGGTCCAAACCAGCTGGCCGGTAGCCCACACCACGCCGTGAATTGCGTTGAGGTTCCAGAAGGTGCGCACCTGCCCGCTGCACCTGCGCGCAAGGCTGAAGGTCAGGGCGGCGTACGCGAGCGGTGGGACCAGTTGGGCGAAGTCGCCAAGCGCGACCACGCGCTGGCCAGTCAGGACCGACACGGCGGCGTAGAGGAGGATGAAGCCCGCACCGGCGAGGCCCACCGTACGAATCATTGGGGAAAGAGTATATCGTCCGGCTTCGCCTGTAATCACTCATCCTTCCCCGAGGGCGTGGCGGCCCGGCGCTGCCGCAGCACCTCGTAGGCGGCAATGGCCACGCTGTTCGACAGGTTCAGCGACCGCACGCGCGGCGACAGAATGGGCATGGCGACGAAGCGGTCGCGATACCGCTCGTGAAACTCGGCCGGCAGGCCGGCGGTCTCGCTGCCGAAGACCAGCACGACGCCGGCGGCGGCGCCGAGCGGCGCGTCCCAAAAGGACCGCGTGGCCTTGGTCGAGAAGAAGTACGGCTCGCCAAGCGCGGGCAACTGCGCCGCGAAGGCCTCCCAGTTCGGCCACACGTGCAGGTCGACGTGCTCCCAATAGTCGAGACCGGCGCGCTTGACGCGGCTGTCGTCGAGCGAGAAGCCCAGCGGCTCGATCAGGTGGAGGGTGGCGCCTGCCGCCAGGCAGGTGCGGCCGGCGTTGCCGGTGTTCCAGTGGATGTCGGGATAGACCAGGACGACGTGAATCACTTGGCGGACCGTTCGGGCACGATGGTCTCGCCGCGCGCCAGCATCTCGACCAGTGCCGCGATCTTCTTCGCGCGCCCGGCCGGCGTCTTCATGTTGTTGGTGCGAAACGCCAGCACGAACAGGTTCATTTTGCCAAGGGCATGGAAGGTCTTGCGCGCCCGCGGGTTCGCCTCGACCGCGGCGCGCAGATCGGCGGGGATCGTGTCCTTCGAGGCGCTGCGGATCGGCGCATAGGCGGCATCCCACCGGCCGTCGGCCTTGGCGGCCGCCACCTGCGCCAGGCCCGGCGGCTGCATCAGGCCGGCTTTCGTCAACCGCGCAATGTTGTCGCGGTTGATCTGACTCCACATGCTCTTGCCCTTGCGCGGGGTGTAGCGTTGCAGGAACGACTCGCCGTCCAGGCCTTTCCGGATGGCGTCGATCCAGCCCCAACAGAGCGCGACATCCAACGCTTCCGGGCACGTCACCGAAGGCACGCCGGAGTCCTTCTTGTACACCTTGAGCCAGATTTCGGTCTCGCGCGCGTGGTTCTTGGCCAACCACGCGGCAAACGCCGCCTGGTTCTTGAACGCCTTGATCTTCTTGGGGTCGGGAACGATCGGGGCCATGAATGCTCGGCGGCTGAGTCAGGTCTCGGATGGTCGAGGTTAACGCCTGGACTGAGTCTAAACCAACCCGGCACGCCCCTTGATCAGTCGCCAAGCCGAGTCACGGTGAGATGCGCGCCGCCGGGTGCCACGGCGGCGTCCGGCGGGCTTTCATCGGTTGCGCTGGACCGCAACTGACGGCGATGAAGCGTCCACCACTCCGAAGCGCGGGCGTTGGTCCAGCGGCGGGCCGCGCCGCACGCCAGCAGGCGCTCGCGCAGGACGTGAGCCGAGGCGGGACGATCCTCGGGGCGCTTGGCAAGACAATCGAGAATCAGCGCCTCGAGGTCTGGCATGACGGGCGCGGGCAGCCGCATCGATGGCCGCTCTGGCGTCGAGTGGACGTGATGCGCCAGCACCTCCATTACCGTCTTCCCCTTAAAGAGGTGCGTACCGGTCAGCAGCCAGTAGCCGACCGCGCCAAGCGCATAGATGTCGGTCCGCGCGTCCACGGTGTCCGGCGCGGTCACGGTCTCGGGGGCCATGTAGTGCGGCGTACCGGCTATCGTGTCGGCCACGGTCAGTGACGGTTCCAGCTCTTCGCCGCCGCGCGCCTTGACGCCGGCATCCTTCACCAGGCCAAAGTCCACGACCTTCACCAGGTCGGCAATGCCGCCTCGATCGACGACGAGGATGTTGCCGGGCTTGACGTCGCGGTGAATCAACCCGGCATCGTGTGCCTCGGCCAGCGAGGCGGCGGCCTGTTCCAGAAAGTGAATGACCCTGGCCTCGGGCTGCGGGCCGTCGACGAGGACGATCTCCTCCAACGATGCGCCTTCCAGCAGTTCCATCGCGTAATAGAACACCCCGTCCGTCGTCCGGCCGTAGTCGTAGACGGTCACGGTGTTGGGGTGCGTGAGCATCGCGGTCCGCCGCACTTCCCGCTCGAAGCGAGCCAGCGCATCCTGGCCGGATCGATCGGGCAGGAGCAGCTTGACGGCGGTGGGCCGGCGAAGCATGGCATGCGACGCGCGGTAAACCACACCCATGCCGCCCTCGCCGAGTTTCTTCTCGAGCGTGTACTGTCCCAACCTCCGGCTGTCCCTGACGGCCTTGCGCAGGCCGTAGATGGTCTGCGAAAAGGCGGCGGCAATCGCCACGGCAATCGCCCAGAAGAAGGCGGACACCAGCGTCGCCGGCAAGGCCATGTCGCCCACTTCGCCCTTTGGCCAGATGGCGGCGGGGGCGTCGTGCAGCGCGGGATCCCACGAGCTGAACGCGATGAAGATGCTGCCCAGCAGCGGCACCGTCATCAGCGCGGCCAGCACCAGGGTGCGCCACGCGGTGGACGGGACGTAGACCGCATACACCAGCAGCACGTAGGTCACGCCGCTGCGAACGACCATGTCGGGCGAGGAGGTCAGGTCGAGGACCATGGCCGTCGACGAGAAGGCCGTCGTGCCAACGACAATCGTCGACAGCTCGACGATGCGGACGAACCGCGGGGACCGCGGCGCTCCGCGCAGCAGCAGCCAGAGCGCGCCGAATGCGCCTGCGGCCACGAGCAGCGGCACACTGGCCAGGTTGAACGAGAAGCGCCCCAGCCAGATCGAAACGAAGGCGTTCAGTGCGACGTGGCCGAGGGTGAGGCCGGTAAGCACACGGCCAAACCTGGCGAGCCGGGTTTGGCGAAGCTCAGGGTCGAGAGCGCTGTCGGTGAAGTCCAGGTGCCAAGTATACGTGGGCGGCCATCACGCCGCCGTCGTGCAAAGTCACACCACGGTGAAGATCCCGATTTGGCGCTCCGACACCGTGAACTCGGCGCAACGTTCGTCGAGACGGGAATACTCCTGCCGGCTGCCCTGCCGCATGTCGTTGAAGTGGTCGAGATCCGCCCAGTGATCGACCGTCAGGAACCGGGTTGCCGCAGCGCTATCGTGGAGCAGCGTCGTGCCGTGATATCCGGGGTACTGGCGAAACAATGCGGCCCAGTCGCCGGCAGGGCCGTAGACCTGCTGAAACGTCGAGATCGACGCCTCGTGAACCTGGAACTCCCAGACGATGGCAATCATCGGGGGGACCCTTCAAGCATGACTGGCTCCAATTCTC
>JBFWUK010000022.1:0-98444 GCA_050247355.1 Vicinamibacterales bacterium
ATCTTGATCGTGGTCTTCGCGTTACGATGAACTCTCATTCGGGAGCGCCTCCAGAAACGCTGGGTTGGTGTGGTAACCCCCATTGTTTCCAGAGACTCCCGAATGAACAACGTGTGTAGCATTCACATCTAGCCCCCAAACCCCTAAGCCCCTAAGCCCCTAGGCCCTAAGCCCTTTCTATTCCGCCCAGATCAACACCCGGCCTTCGCTTCGCTCGGAAATATCCAGCACAATTCCGGGTCCCCGCCGTTCGATATCCTCGACCCGCAGCCGGACGCGGTTGTCGTCGAAGCCGCTGGCGTACGAACTGAACGCAATCGGCCCGGACTTCATCCGCAGCAGCCAGAACGGCACGTCGACTTTCACCATTCGACCCTCATCGTCATCGAAGGCGATGATGTGCAGCGTGGTCAGCCTGACCGGCGACGGGGACGTGGACTCGTTGACGTTGATGGTGCCGCGATCGCCGTCTGCAAACTCGATCAGCGGCCGCTGGCCGGGAAACTTCGCGCGGATCTCGTCGAAGCTTTTCGTGGCATCCGCGGCCGGGGTTTCCACGAACTCCACGTGAGAGCTGAACCAATAAGCGGTGAAGGCGGCGCCGCCGACGGCCAGCACGAACAGGAATGCGAAGACACCGAGGGTGATCCAGAGCCATGTGCGCTTCGGCTTGGGCGGTTCGACATAGGTATCGGTCACAACGTCAACTCCGTTCCGGCCCCGGTTTCCACGGCGCGCCGCAACACCAGATCGGCCGCCACCACGTCTTCAACCGCCATGCCCAGCGACTTGAAGATCGTGACATCGCCGTCGCCGTGCCGTCCTTCGATGCGGCCGAGCACGACCTCGCCGAGTTCGCCGCGAATGTGCGCGGAGTCGAACAGGCCCGCGGCCATGCCCATCACCACGTCGCCAGACTCCACCAGCGCCGCGGCCCGCGAATCGACAAACAGGCGCGCCCGCGCCACCAGGGCGGGGTCTATCTCGCGCTGGTCGGGACGGCACGCGCCGACCGAGACCACGTGCGCGCCGGCGCCGACCCATGCGTCCTTGATCACAGGGGTCGTCGATGATGTGGCCAGCACGATTAGATCGGCGCCGCGAACCGCATCTTCCGCTGTGTCTGTGGCCCGGACCAGCACCGGCACCTGGCCGGTCATCTCGCCGACGAAGCGCTCCCGGCTCGCCGCCCGGGGCGACCACACCCGCACTTCCTTCAGCTGCCGCACCTCCGCGAACGCCTCGAGGTGGCTGCGCGCCTGCACGCCGCTGCCGATAATGGCCAGCGTCGAGGCGTCGCGTTTCGCGAGGAACCGCGCCGACACCGCCGACACTGCCGCCGTGCGCGCCTCGGTGATGTAGCGGCCGTCCATCAGCGCCTGCAGCGACCCGGTCTCGGGATCCAGCAGCAGGATGGTGGCCAGGTGCGACGGCAACTGCTTCGCCGGGTTGTCGGCGAACACCGTGACCAGCTTGGCTCCCAGGCTGCCGGGGTTGGGGACGTAAGCCGGCATCAGCCCGAAGAACGCCTTGGTCGGCCCGACGGTCAGCACCGACCGCACCGGCTGCAGCACCTCGCCCGCCGAGAATCGCGCGAGTGCTGCTTCCATGGCCGCGATCAGGTCGCCCATTGGCAGCAGCGACTGCACTTGTTGTTCGGTCAGGAGGCGAAAGTGTTGGGCCATGAGTGCTCGGCTGCCGTGCGAATGGTGTTGACGTGAATGGTGACGATGGCGTCGATGTCTGGAGCGTAGCCCCCGCTCATCGAGATGGCAAGCGGCAGGCCGGCGGCCCGGCAGGCGCCAATCACCTGCTCGTCGCGGCGGCGCAGGCCGTCGATCGTGAGCTTGAGCCGGCCCAGCCGGTCGCCCTCGTAGGGGTCGGCGCCGGCAAGATAGAAGACGAAATCAGGCTGGTGTGTGTTCAACGCCGATGGCAAATGGGCCTGGAGCAACGCCAGGTACTCCTCGTCGCCCGTGCCGTCGTTCAGCGGCACGTCCAGGTCGCTGACTTCCTTGCGGAACGGGAAGTTCTGGGCGCCGTGCATGGAAAACGTGAACACCGATGGGTCGCCGGCGAAGATGGCGGCCGTGCCGTTGCCCTGGTGCACATCGAGATCGACGATCGCGATGCGGCGGGCGTGATGGTCACGCTGCAGCACGCGAGCCGCGACGGCCACATCGTTGAACACGCAGAAGCCCTCGCCGCGGTCGGCAAACGCATGATGGGTGCCGCCGGCCAGGTTGGCGGCGGCGCCATCGTCGAGCGCCGCGTGCGCCGCGGCAATTGTCGCGCCGACCGAGCGGCGGGCGCGTTCGACCATCTGCAGCGACCACGGAAAGCCGATGCGCCGCTGAACGTCCGGCGCAACCGTGCCGTCGGCCACGGCGTCCACATACCCGGACGTATGCACCAGCCGCAGGTCGTCCCACTCCGCCGCCGGCGCCTCGTGCAGGCAATCGGGCGCGATAATGCCCTCGGCCAGAATCCGCTCGCGCAGCCGCGAGTACTTGGCCATTGGAAACTTATGGCCGTCCGGCAGCGGCAACACGAAATGGTCGGAGTAGTAGGCGCGCAACACCGATGACGATATCAGAGCCGCAGATGACACAGATGACGCAGATGGTGCGGTCCATTCGACGAGGCCGGCCGAAGGCCGGCCCTCGGCGCGGCAGCGGCCCACAAGAAATGAGTGGCCCGGGGGAAAGGTCATGCCACTCATTTCTTGCGGGCCGTTGCCGCGCCAGCGGCGCCATTCTGGCGCCGCGTCGAATGGACCGGCTTCTCGGTGTCCTCTGAGTCCTCTGTGGCCAACTTGAATCTGCGTCATCTGCATCATCTGCGGCCCTGAGATAAACTCATCGACGTTGATTCATCGCATCAGGACCATCGACTCACACACGGGCGGCGAGCCGCTGCGCCTGGTCGTCGAGGGCATGCCCAGCCCTGAAGGCCGCACCATGCTCGAGAAGCGCACCTGGGCGATGAAGCGCCTCGACCACTTGCGCAAGTCGATCATGCTCGAGCCGCGCGGGCACATCGACATGTACGGCGCGCTGCTCACGGAACCGGTGACGCGCAACGGGCACGCCGGCATCCTGTTCATGCACAACGAAGGGTGGAGCACCATGTGCGGCCACGGCATTATTGCCGTCAGCACCATCGCCATCGAGCGCGGGCTGATCTGGTCGCAGCAGGAGGGCCGGCCGCCGGCCGTGCAGTTGCGCTACGACACGCCGGCCGGCCGCGTCGAGGCAACGGCCCGCGTCACTTACACGGGCGACACCGTGCACGTCGAGTCGGTGGCGTTCCGCAACGTCGCGTCGTTCGTGTTCGAGCCGTCGCTGCTGGTGACGGTGGACGGCCGCAAGATCCCGGCCGACGTCGCCTTCGGCGGCGCCTTCTATGCCATTGTCGACGCCGAGGCCGCCGGCGTGCCGATCGACGCCGAGCACCTGCCGGAACTGCGGCGCCTCGGCATGCGGATCGCGCGTGAAGTCGAGAAGCTGCGGCAGGTGGTGCACCCCAGCGATGCCGGTCTCGCCGGCATTTACGGCACCATCTTCACCGCGCCCGCGCAATTACCTGACGCGCACCTGCGCAACGTCACCATTTTCGCCGACGCCGAGGTCGATCGCTCGCCGTGCGGGACCGGCACCGCCGCCGTGATGGCGGTGTTGAACGACATGGGCCTGCTGTTCGACGACGTGCCGTTCGTGCACGAGAGTATTGTCGGGACCACGTTCAAGGGGCGGGTGCTGGAACGGGTCGAGGTCGGCGAGCGGCCGGCCATCATCCCCGAGATCGAAGGCTCGGCGTGGATCACCGGCGAGCACACGTTCCTGATCGACGGCGACGATCCGCTGAAGGCGGGATTCAGGTTGTAGGGCCCCATAAACGGGGGCCCTACTGCGGCAATGTCTGTAGGGCCTTGCCGTTATTTCAACGCGCCGATCTTGCCGAAGTCCATCTGCGAGGCGAACTCGTGCAGCACCTTGGTGTCGGCCAGTTCGCGTCCCTCGAGCGAGACCATGAAGCGCTTGTTGACGAAAATGTTCAACTCGCCCCGCTTCGAGCCGTGATCGAACTTCTCGAATCCCGGGTTGCCGCCAATCGAGATTGACTTCTCGTAGCCGTCACCGGTCTCGCGGCTGTAGCCCGACGCCAGGAACATCGACCACGGCGCGATCAGCATCTGTGCGTAACCGGTGTCAACGACCCGCATTTCGATCTCGGCGTCGCCCCGCTTGTAGTTGGTTTCCACCTGCGAGTACGCAATGGGCGACGTCATGCGCTCGGCCTCGGGCGCATCCATGGTCCAGCCGCTGACCGAAGGCAGGGTGGCCTTCAGGGCGTCGGTGCTTACCGGCTCGACGGGCTTGCCGTCGCCGGTGCCACCACCGCCAATCGCAGCCGCCATGCCTTGCATGGCCTTCGCCATGTCGGCCATGCCCTTGGCGGTGTCGCCGCCCTGCTGCTGCGCCTGGGTGACGGCTTCCGCGGCCTTCTTGAGGTCTTCCGCGGCCTGCTCGGCCTGCTTCTCGGCTTCGGACTTGCCGCACGAGACAGCGGCAACCAGAGCCATCGCGACGACGAGTTTTGATGAATGCATTGCGTTTCTCCTTAGCACCGTAGGCACCTTAGGCACCCCAGGCACTCTATCCCTACCATCCAATCGCGAGTCCGTCTTTTCGCAGATCGGAGCCGCCAAGCAAAACCCCCGTCCGGGGATCGATGAAGATGGCCTGATAGCCGCCCATTTGCCCGCGGCCCTCGGCCACCGTGTGTCCCTTTGCCTCGAGTGCCTTGCGTACCTCGGCGCCGATGCCGCTTTCGACCGCCAGCCGGCTGCCCATGTGCCGCATGCGGGCGGCGTCGCCCGCTTCCTGCACGTGCATGCCGAAGTCGACGAAGTTGGCCACGACCTGCGCGTGGGCCTGCGCCTGGTTGTCGCCGCCCATCACGCCGAACGACACCCACGGCTTGCCGTCCTTCATGATCATCGCCGGCACCAGCGTGTGCAGCGGACGCTTGTGCGGGCCGATCTGGTTGGGATGGCCCGGCGTCAGCACGAACCCCGAACCGCGGTTGTGCAGCGTGATGCCGGTCTCGCCGGCGACGAACCCGGCGCCGAACGAGCTGAACAGCGACTGGATGAACGAGACGACGTTGCCCTGGCCGTCGGCCGCCGTCAGGTAGATGGTGTCGCCGTGGTCGCGGCCGGCAAAGTCCTGCGCGCTGCCGCCCGCCGTGCCGGCGGCGTAACTCTTCGCCGCCCGGGTCATGTCGATCTCCTTGCGCCGCGTCGCGGCGTAGTCTTTCGACAGCAGCGTCTTCAGGATGTCCTTCGGCATGTGATCGCGGTCGGCGAGGTAGGCGCTGCGGTCGGAAAAGGCAATGCGCTTGGCTTCGGTCACCAGGTGCAGGTAATCCGCCGAGTTGTGGCCGAGCGCCTTGATGTCGAACCCTTCCATCAGGTTCAGCATCTCGAGCGCCACGAAGCCCTGCGTGCTCGGCGGCATCTCCATGACGTCGTAGCCGCGGTAGTTCGTGCCGATTGGATCGACCCAGTCGGCTTTGTGATCGGCGAAGTCCTTCATCTCCAGCAGGCCATCGCGCGCCTTCAGGTCGGCGACAATGGCGCGGGCGATGGAGCCCTGGTAGAAGGCGTCACGGCCTTCCTTGGCGATCACCTCTAGACTGCGTGCCAGGCGCGGGTTGGCGAAGATGTCGCCCTGCTTCATCGGCTTGCCGGACGGCAGGAAGGTGGCGGCCGTCGCCGGATCGCGCGCGAGCAGCTTCTCGTTGGCGCTCCACTCGTTGGCCATCAGTTCCGCCACTGGAAAGCCATCGCGCGCGTGGGTGATGGCCGGTGCCAGCGCCTTGGCCAGCGAGATGGTGCCGAAGCGCGACAGCAACTGGTGCCAGCCTTCCACGACACCGGGCACGTCGACCGTGAGCGGGCCGTTGCCCGGCATGTCGGTCAGGCCGCGCTTTGCGAACTCCTCGGGCGTCGCCGCGTACGCCGAGCGCCCGGTCGAGTCGAGGCCGTAGATCTTCTTCGTCTTGGCGTCGAAGACAATCGCCAGCAGGTCGCCGCCAATGCCGTTCATGCTCGGCTCGATGACGGCGAGCACGGCGGCGGCGGTGACCGCGGCATCGATGGCGTTGCCGCCATCCTGCAGCACCTTCAGGCCCGCGGCCGAGGCCAGCGACTGGCTGGTGGCAATCATGCCGTGGCGGCCGACAGCCGGCGAGCGGGTGCCGCGGAGGTTGCCGGACGGACGATCGCCGGACTGAATCTGTTGGGCAGAAGAGGTGGTCATGATCAGGAGGGCTCCGGTCAACGCGAAGATGAGATTTCGCATGGGCAATTATAGGGGCTGAAGTGCTCGGGTGCTCAGGTGCTGGGGTGCTGGGGTGCTGGGTGGTGCTAGAGTTCTGCGATGGGGCGCGCGGTTGGGGCCAGTGTCCGTCGCAAGGATGGTGACGCCAAGGTCACCGGCCGGGCGAAGTACATCGACGACCTGGCATTTCCCGGCATGCTGTTCGGCGCGACCATTCGCTCCACCATCCCGCGCGGCGAGATCGTCAACACCCATCTCGACCTGTCTCCCGGCTTCATCGTCGCGGACCACCGTGACATTCCCGGACAGAACCACGTGGCGCTGATCGATCCCGATCAGCCGTGTTTGTCGGAGGGCGAGATTCGCCACGTCGCGGAACCGGTGCTGCTGGTGGCACACGCCGATCGCCACGCGCTGTCCGGCATCGAGCGGCGCGTGCGCTTCGACTATCGCGAGCTGGCGCCGAACTACGATCCCGAGGCCTCGGCGACCTGCTTCAAGTCGATCAGCATCGACAAGGGCGAGATCGACCGCGGCTTTCGCGACGCCGCGGTGGTGATCGAGGGCGAGTATCGCACCGGCCACCAGGAACAGCTCTACATCGAGACCAACGGCGTGATTGCGGTGCCTGGCGACGGGCACATCACCGTCTACGGTTCATTGCAGTGTCCGTACTACGTTCACAAGGCGCTGGCTGGCGTGACCGGGCTTGCGCCGCACCGGGTGCGCGTCGTGCAGACCGAAACCGGCGGCGGCTTCGGCGGCAAAGAGGAATACCCGTCGATGCTGGCCTGCCATGCGGCCGTGCTCGCCATGAAGAGCGCCCGGCCAGTGAAGATGATCTACGACCGCGTCGAAGACCTGCTGGCGACGACCAAGCGGCACCCGGCGATCGTCCGCCACCGCACCGGCGTGACCCGCGAGGGCCGGCTCGCGGCGATGGACATCGACGTGGTGATGGACGGCGGCGCCTACGCGACGCTCAGTGCCGTGGTGCTGTCACGTGGCGTGATTCACGCCGCCGGACCGTACCGCTGCGATCACATCCGCATTCGGGGCCGCGCCATGATGACGCACACGCCGCCGAACGGCGCGTTCCGTGGCTTTGGCGCGCCCCAGACGCAGTTTGCCGTCGAAGCGCACGTTGACCGGATTGCCGAGACGCTGGGTCTCGATCCCGTGAGGGTGCGCGAGCTGAATGCGTTGAAGCCGGGCGACACCACCGCGACCGGTCAGAAGCTCGGCCGGGACGCCAGCGCGCTGCCGGTGTTGCGCGAGGCCGTGAAGCGATCGGGTTTCCGGAAGAAGCGTCGCGCGTGGCGTGGCACCAATCGCGGCATCGGGCTGTCGTTGTTCTTCCATGGTTCGGGGTTTACCGGTGCCGGCGAGGTGAAGCTGGCATCAAAGGCATCGCTGGAACTCACCGCGACGGGCGCGCGCATCCTGGTAGCCAGTACCGAGATCGGCCAGGGGACCAGGACCATGCTCGCCCAGATTGTCGCCGACGCGCTCGCCTTGCCGTACTCGGCGATCGAGGTGCAGCAGCCCGATACCGACGCGGTGCCCGACAGCGGCCCGACAGTCGCCTCGCGCACCTGCATGATCGTGGGCAAGCTGCTCGAGCGGTGCGCGCGAGAGGTGCGGCGAAAGCTCGGCACGATGACCCCGGCGCAGTATCTCGAGCGGCTTGGCCCGCTCACGGTGACCATGCAGTACGAGCCGCCGGCCGGCCGGGCCTGGGACGACGAGCGCTATGCCGGCGATGCGTACGGAAGCTACGCGTGGGGCTGCAATGTCGTCGAGATCGAAGTGGACCCGGTGACCTTCGAGGTCACGCCGACGCGCGTGACGGCAGTGGCGGAGATCGGCAAGGCCATTCATCCAGTCATGGCCGAGGGCCAGATCCAGGGTGGAACCGCGCAAGGTCTTGGCTGGGCGCTGCTCGAAGAGGTCGTGATGCGTGACGGCCGCATGGCCAACTCGCAGTTGACGAACTACATCATCCCGACGCCGATGGATGCGCCGCCCATTGAGGTCGCCCTGTTGGAGCGTCCCTATGCCCATGGGCCGTTCGGCGCCAAGGGGGTCGGGGAGATGCCGATTGACGGCCCCGCGCCGGCAGTGGTCAACGCCTTGCGCCATTGCGGCTTCGACGTCCGCTCCATCCCGGCAACCCCGGAGCGGCTGATGAAGGGCGAGGTGCGATGATCGTCACGATAAATGGCAGGCGGCGACGGCTCGACGTGCCGCCCATGGCACGGCTGCTCGACGTGTTGCGCGAGGATTGCGGCCTGACCGGGACGAAGGAAGGGTGTGGCGAAGGCGAGTGCGGCGCCTGCACCGTGCTGGTCGACGGCGTCGCGGTCGATTCGTGCCTGGTGCCCGCCGCTCAGGTCGAGGGCTGCCGCATCGTCACCATTGAAGGCGCCGCCGCGTCGAAGCGCACCGCGAAGGCCCTGCAGAACGCGTTCGTCGAGCATGGCGGCGCGCAGTGCGGCATCTGCACGCCCGGCATGATCATGGCGGCGTGCACACTGAAGGCCGGCTGCTCGCGCCACGAGATCAAGACGGCGCTGGCGGGCAACCTGTGCCGCTGCACCGGCTACATCAGCATCTTCAATTCGGTGGAGAAAGCCTTGGCGCGATCGCCAAGGGCGGCCAGGAGAGGCGCGCGTGCCCACCGACGCTAGGACGCTGACGTTGCACCGGCCGCGCAACCTGAAGGCCGCGCTGGCGATGTTGTCGAAGAAGCCGTCGTTGATGCCGATTGCCGGGTGCACCGATGTGATGGTCGGCCTGCACTTCGGGACGAGCGACCAACGGGAGTTCATCGACCTGTGGGGGCTCGATGAGTTGCGGGGGGTCTCGCGCCGTAGCTCGCCTGGTGCGGCGCGAGCGGAGACGGATCAGGGATTGCGGATTGGCGCGCTGACGACCTACGCCGAGATCATCGCCTCGCCGATCGTCAGGAAGCGAGTGCCAATGCTGGTGGCGGCGGCCCGCGAAGTGGGCGGGGCGCAGATCCAGAACCGCGGCACCATTGGCGGCAACATCGCCAACGCCTCTCCGGCGGGTGACACCTTGCCGGTGCTGGCGGCCGCCGATGCGCGAATCGTGTTGCGCAGCAGCGGCGGCGAACGCCGCGTCCGCTTCGACGAGTTCTATATCGGCTATCGGACGAGCGTGCGGCAACCCGACGAGCTGATCATCGCGATCGAGATTCCGCCGGTTGCCGGCCGCCAGTGGTGGCGCAAGGTCGGCACCCGCCGCGCCCAGGCGATTTCGAAGATCATGATGGCGGGCGTGAGGGGCCGGGACGTGCGGGTCGCCGTGGGCTCGGTTGGCCCCACGGTGCTGCTGGCGCACGGGGCCGCAGCCTGCCTCGCGGCCGGGGGCAACCTGGCGGCCGCCCAGGCACTGTTGCGCCACGAGATTGCCCCGATTGACGATGTGCGATCGACGGGTGAGTATCGTTTGCAGGTGGCCGCTAACCTGCTCGGGCAGTTTTGGGATGAGACCACATGACGGAGGTGCTTGGGTGCTTAGGTGCTTAGGTGCTTAGGTGCTTGGGTGCTTAGGTGCTTAGGTGCGGGGGTGCGGGGGTGCGGGGGTGCGGGGGTGCGGAGGTGCTGAAGTGCTGAGGTGCTTGGGTGCGGTGGTGCTCGTGATGAGTGTCGGTGCCGCGGTTCCCGCGGGTGCCGGCGCGCAAGGCGCCGCCGATGGTGATCGCGTGATGGCCGCCGTGCGGGCGGCGATGGCGGCGGCGCTGCCGTTTCCCGATGCCGACCCCTCCGAGTCGGTCCCGGCCAACAACTCGCCGGTGCCGTTGTGGATGGTGCGCCCGCTGCAACCGGGGGAGCGCAGCATCGAGGTGATGGCCAACCCGCTGAACCCGGTCAACCAGGCCAATGCGACGCGCGCCATGGGACAAATTGACGCCGCCATCCTCGCCGCGCAGCGCCGCGCCGAACTGCAGTACGAACGCGCGCTGGCCGAGGCCAAGCGCACCGGGCGGTCGCAGGACGTGGACGGCGTCGGCTTGTCGGACGAAGGCGTGGCCGGCGCGCGCATCGACGCCGAAGCCCACGTCGGCATCGACGTCGACTTCAACCAGCCCTCGTACGCCTACAGCGTGACCTCGTCCATTGCTCCTGCGTCGTCGCGAGTGGCGGCGGTTGCCGGCGCCGTCGGGGTGATCACCGTGCCGTCGAACACGTTCCGCATCAAGGCCGGGGAGCGGACAGAGGAGCGCTACTGTTCGGCCGAGACCATCGTGTTCCTGGGCGGGCTGAACCCGCCCGCGGTGCGCGAGAGTGGAGAACACGCCTTCGAGGTGTGGGCGGCAGCGTCCGCCGCGCCCGCTGCCTCGACCGTGCGGAGCCTGGCCGTGCGGCTGCGTGGCAACCAGGAGTTAATCGCAGACATCCTGGCAAAGACCGACTGGAACCGGGTGCAGGAACTTCTGAAGTAGCGCCGCCGTCCTACCTGGTAGCCCTCACTATGAAGGCCAAGGTAGGAAATATGTTCAGAATCATCGATTGGAACTTCTCAGGGACGATTCACGTCGTTGTCCCCGCACTGCTGGCCGGCTCGATTCTCGCGATCGGCCTGCTCTAGCTAGGACTTCGTGTCGGGCGCGGCAAGGTAGCTCTTGCGCGCTCGCACGGTCATGCCCGGCCGGTTCACTTTCACTTCCAGCTTGTGAACCTTGCCGTCGAGATTCGCCGGCGCGAAGCCGATCAAGTACTGGCTGCGCAACTCCTGCGCCACGCGGGTGAAGGTCGGCGCCAGGTCGGCGGTCTTCAGCAATTCGAAGTAGCCGCCGCCGGTTTCGTCGGCAATCTTCCGCAGGTCGCGTGTCGGGCGCGACTTCACGACCCGCATGCCGTTGAAGTACTCCGACTCCAGCCCGATTGAATAGACCATGACCTCTTCGTCGCGGGCCCGCTCGAGCACCGTCTTGAAGCCGGTGCGGCTCGAGGTGTCTTCGCCGTCGGTGAAGACCACCACGACGCGGCGGCCGTCGAGGCCCTTGAGCGCGTCGAGGCCGGCGGCAATGCCGTCGTTCAGCCGGGTCGGGTTGCCGAAGTAGAGCTCGTTGAGCGCGGCGATCAGCTCGTCGCGATCGTTGGTAAAGGTGCCGCTCAACTGGATCTTGTCGTTGAAGGCGCCGACCTGCGCGCGGTCGACCGGCAGCAGGCGCAGCAGGAACTGTTCCGCGGCGCGGTTGAGCAGCTTCAGGTTCGCGGTCATGCTCGCGCTGGTGTCGAGCATGACGACCGCGCTGAACGGCTGCGAGTCGTTCGAGAACAGGGTGACGTCGGCGGGCTTGCCGTTGTCGACGATGGTGAAGTCGCCGCGCTCGAGGTCGGGCACGAGCCGCCCGCTGTTGTCGACCACCGTCGCGTAAATCGGGACGGTGCGCACGGCCGACTTGAAGATTGGCTGGTCCTGCCCCAACGCCGTCGACGTAGCCAGCACAGCGGTTCCAGCGAGCACGATGGCGACGGACACAATCGAGGACAACCTGGTCATGACACCCTCAACTTTAGCAAAGGTCGTGCCCCGGCGGCCTACACTAACGCGAGGGCCATGCCGCCAGTGTCTCCCGGCCTTTGCGCCGATTGCGCCTTTTCGCGAGTGGTCGACAGCGGGCGATCCACCTTTTATTTTTGCGAGCGCGCGCTGACCGACCCGCGATTCGCGAAATATCCGCCGCTGCCGGTGCTGATCTGTCCCGGCTATCGGCCGGCGCCGCCACCTCGACCGCAAGACGACCCGCCGCCCGATGATAAGCTGACCGGATGACATTTTCCGGATTCGTCCGAGGGCTCGCGCTGGCCTCGCTCGGCGCCCTGGCCGTGACCGCCTGCTCCGAGTCGTCCAGCGCCGCCGGCCAGTTGCCGGCCCCGGCCAGCAACCCCGACCAGGTCGTGGCCGAGGTCGCCGGACGCGCCGTCACGCTGCAGGAAGTCGACGCCAAGTGGGAGGAGTTCGACGCCGCCGAACGGGCCCGCGTCACGCAACTGCTTTACCAGAACCGGCGCAACATGCTCGACCAGGTGGTGGGCGACATCCTGATCGAGAACGCCGCCAAGGCCGCGAACCTTTCAGTGGACGACTACCTCTCGCAGGACGCGGCCAAACGCGCCGCGCCGGTGACCGAGCAGGAAGTCGCGCAGTTCTTCGAGGCCAACCGCGACCGCGCCGAGGGCCGCACGCTCGAGCAGTTGCGCGGGCAGATCAAGGACTTCCTGGCCAGCCAGCGCGCGCTGCAGGCGCGCGCCCAACTCGTCGAAGAGCTGAAGGGCAAGGGCGCCGGCGTGCGCGTGCTGCTCGATCCGCCACGCTACACGGTGGCCACCGCCGCCATCGATCCCGTGCGCGGCCCGGCCGACGCGCCCGTCACCATCATCGAGTTCTCCGACTACCAGTGCCCGTTCTGCGCCCGCGTCAACCCGACGCTCGACCAGGTGCGCAAGACCTACGGCGACAAGGTGAAGATCATCTTCAAGGACTTCCCGCTGCCCAACCACCCGCAGGCGCCGAAGGCCTCGGAGGCGGCGCACTGCGCCGGCGAGCAAGGCAAGTACTGGGAGATGCACGATCACCTGTTCGCCAACCAGCGCGCCTTGAACGTGCCCGAGCTGAAGCAGTACGCGGGCGGTCTCGGCCTCGATACGGCGAAGTTCAACCAGTGCCTCGACTCGGGCAAGCACGCCGGCCTGGTCGCTTCCGGCCTCGCCCAGGGCGAGAAGATGGGCGTGAACTCGACGCCCACGCTCTACATCAACGGCCGCCCGTTGATCGGCGCGCAGCCGTTCAGCGCGTTCAAGCAGATCATCGACGAAGAACTCTCACGGCGGTAAAGGGCACTGCTTGACGGAGCGGGACTGCTTGACGGGGTCGCGCTGCTTGACGGGGCGGCACTGCTTGACGGGGGCGCACTGCTTGACGGGGTCGCACTGCTTGACGGGGCGGCATTCCTTGACGGGAGCGGCTCGACCAACAGGCTAGAATCGCTCTCATGAAGGCTATTCTCGCGCGCGAGTTCGGCGGTCCCGAGGTCCTGAAGCTCGAAGAGGTGCCCGAGCCCGTCCCTGGAGCGGGTCAGGTCCGCGTCCGCATTCACGCGGTCGGCGTGAACCCGTACGACACCTACATGCGGGCTGGCGGCTACGCCATCAAGCCGGATCTTCCCTACACGCCTGGTGCCGACGCGGCTGGCGTGATCGACCAGATTGGGGCCGGCGTCGCTTCGTGGCAGGTTGGCGACCGCGTGTATATCAGCGGTACGGCGGTCGGCAAAGCGCACGGGGCGTACGCGGCCATGGCCGTGTGCGATGAGGGGCAGGTGCACCGCCTGCCGGCGCGGATCAGTTTCGCGCAGGGCGCCGGCCTGTTCGTACCGTACGTGACCGCGTGGCGCGCGCTCTTCGGCCGCGCCAACGCCCGCGCCGGCGACACCGTGCTGATTCACGGTGCCAGCGGCGGGGTGGGGATCGCGGCGACGCAGTTTGCCGTCGCAGCGGGGCTCACGGTGATTGGCACGGCCGGCACGGATCAGGGCCTGGCGGTCGTCAAGCAGCAAGGCGCGCGACACGCGATCAGCCACCGAGCGCCGGGATACCTGGATCACATCACCAGCGCCACCGGCGGCCGGGGCCCTGACGTGATTCTCGAGATGCTGGCGAACGTGAACCTCGATCACGACCTCACGGTGGTGGCGACCGGTGGGCGCGTGGTCGTGATTGGCAATCGCGGACGGGTCGAGATCGACGCGCGCAAGATCATGAGCAAGGACTGTGCGGTCTACGGCCTGGCGTTGTGGGGCATCCCGCCCGATGAAATCCGGCGCGCGCACCAGGCGATCGTCGCGGGCCTCGAAAGCGGCGCCCTCAACCCCGTGGTCGGAAGCGAGATGCCGCTGGCCGACGCCGCGAAGGCGCATGTGGCGGTCATGGAACCGGGTGCGCACGGGAAGATCGTGCTCATCCCCTGATCCCGTCAAGCGGTGCCGCCCCGTCAAGCGGTGCCGCCCCGTCAAGCGGTGCCGCCCCGTCAAGCCGTGCCGCCCCGTCAGGCGGTGCCGCCCAGGCAGAGATGCCGCCCCGCCAGGTCCTATACTGTCGGGATGGACTGGCTGACCCGCCTCGAAGCGCCCCAGAACGCGCTGGCGATTCTCACGGCCATGATTACGCCGGCCGTCCTGATCTCCGCCTGCGGCGCGCTGATCTTTTCCACCAGCACGCGCCTTGGCCGCGTGATCGATCGCGTCCGCCTGTTGTCGGAACGCTTCCAGGCGCTGGCCCTCAACCCCGAGAAGGACGAGATGTTCGAGGAGCGGCGCGAGCTAATCTTCTCGCAGCTGGATCGCCAGACCTCGCGCGCGCGGCTGATCCAGCGCGCCATGACGGCGTTCTACACGGCGCTGGGCGTGTTCGTAGCCTCGAGCGTGGCGATTGCCATTGTCTCGGCGGCCGCCCGCAACTTCACCTGGATCGCCGTTGTCCTGGGCCTGCTCGGCTCGGTGTTCATGCTCTACGGTTCGGTGCTGCTGATTGTCGAGAGCCGCATGGCGCTTGGCGCCATTCATAGCGAGATGGACTTCGTCTGGAAGGTGAGCAAGAAGGTCGCGGGCGAAAAGCTCGCGGGCAAGCCGACGGGCGGTCCGTTCACCTGGTTGGGGCGGAAGATCTAGCCACGGCCGCGGGAAACCGGCGGTGCCGCCGTCTGACCGCGCCGCGGCCGCGGCAACGCGCCCTGAGAAGCCCGGTAATTTCTCGGCGTTGGAGTAGGATAGAGGGCCTCCCGCTTCCCGGCGGGACGTGGACCTCATGAGCACCATCGACGCCGACATCTATCCAAATGAGGGCTTGCTGCCCGATGAGGATGAGCTGCGCGAAACCGGACCGCTGGGCCGGGTGTGGGCGTTCGTGCGCGGACAGTCGAACCGCGCGCTGCTGGCCTCGGGCATCGTGCTCTTCCTGCTGGTCTATTTCTGGCCGACAGTCTTCGTGACCATCGAGTCGGGCCAGGTTGGCGTGATGTACCGGCGCTTCGCGGGCGGCACGGTGACCGACCGGTTGCTGGGTGAAGGCCTGCGGTTCGTACCGCCCTGGGACAAGATGTTCATTTACAGCGTCCGGCTGCAGGAAGTCCGCCACACGATGTCGGCCCTCAGCAAGGAGGGCCTGGAGGTCAAGTTCGACCTGTCGATTCGCTATCGACCGGAACAGGAACTGGTCGGCCTGCTGCACCAGAAGGTTGGCCCGGACTATCCCGAGAAGGTCGTGGTCCCCGAGGTCGAGTCGGCCCTGCGCGGCATTGTCGGCACCCAGGTGCTCGACACCATCTACACCACCGCGCAGGACGTCGTGCAGCGCGTCGTCAACGAGGTCATGGAGCAGGCCTCGAGAAATTACGTGCACATCGACGAAGTGGTCGTCCGCGCCATCGAGCTCCCCCCGGCCGTGCGCGAGCGCATCGAGGCCAAGATGGTCGAGAAGGAAACCGCGGAGTCGTACGAGTTCCGGATCAGGATTGCCGAGGAGGAGGCCAAGCGCCTCGAAATCGAGGCCAAGGGCAAGGCGACCTATAACGACCTGATCGGCACCTCGCTGAGGCTGAACCCGGCGGTCATGCAGTGGGAAGCGCTGCAGGCGACCAAGGAACTGGCGAAGTCGCCCAACGCCAAGACCATCATCATCGGCCGCACCGGCGACGGCCTGCCGATCATCCTGCCGCCGCAATAGCCGGAAAGACGATGTCCCGATCTTTCCTGATGTTGCTGTTGCGGATCATGGTCGCGATCGTGGTGATCGGTGCCGTCGGCTACGCGCTGGTCGTCCGCAACATGTATTACACGCCGGCCAGCATGTTGCGCGCCGGCCGGCCCTGGCCGCCCGACTCGGTCAAGATTGCCGTACCGTGGCCCCAGGATGGGCGCGTGAGCCTGATCCAGGGCGTGACGCTGGCTCTCGAGGAACTGAACGCCAGCGACAGCCCACTCGCCAACCGCGTCAACGTCGAGTTCATCAACGAGCCGATCGGCGATCCGGACACCGGCGCCATTGCCCGCAACATCGCCCGCGACGACGAGGTGATGGCCGTCATCGGCCACGAGTCGTCGGAGTACGCCATCCAGTCGGCGGTGACCTACGAGGACAAGGGCATCCTCTACCTCTCACCCAAGGCCACGCTGTCGCGTCTCACCGAGCACGCCTTCCAGTACACCTTCCGCCTGGTCCCCGATGACGAGGCGTTTGCACAGGCGCTGGCCAAGTTTGCCGCGTCGCAGAAATGGAAGCGGATCGGCGTGCTCTACGGCCGTTTCGAACAGGGTGAGGCCCTGGCGCGCTGGTTTCCGAATTACGCGGCCACGAACGGCCTGGAGGCGGCGTATTTCCGCTCCTACCTGCCGGCGCCGGACTTTCGCCGCCAGGACTTCCGGCCCCTGCTGGCAACCATGCGCACGGAGAAGGTCGACGCCATCCTGCTGTCGGATCAATTGCCTTGGGCGGCGAAGGTGTTGCTCGACATGCAGGCGATGGGTTTCACCCAGCCGATCCTGGCCGGCGACAAGCTCGACTCGTCGGATGTCTGGCGCATCGCCGACAAGGCGGCCGACAATTTGTACGTCGCCAGCGCTGTCGACCCGGAGTCGGCCTCGCCGCCGTACATTTCGTTTCGCCAGCGGTTTGCCGGGCGTTTCAGAGACGCGGAGGGCAGGCCCCAATCTCCCGGCTACGGGTCGGCGCAGGGCTACGAAGCCTTCCGGCTATGGGTGGACGCGGCGGAGCAGTCGCAAAGCGTCGATCCTGTCGTGCTAGCCACCACCATCAAGACGAACCGGTGGGTCGGGCTGTTTGGGCCCTTCGGCTTTACGACTGATGGTGCGATAACCGGGCGAAGCGTTATCATCAAGCGCGTGCAGGATCGCGCTTTCAAGACCGTCGCCGCGCATGAGGTCACTCCGTGATTCTACTGGTCGTTGCCTGGGTCTTTCTGGCCGTCATCATTGGCTTCTTTGGCCGTAACAGGCGCTTCCGGTTCTGGGGCTACTTCTTTGCCTCGGTCCTGTTGACGCCCATCGTAGGCGTGCTCCTGCTGCTGGCGGCGATCCCGCTGCCCGAGCCCAAGCCGCACCGCGCCGCCCGCCGCTGAGGTCAGGGGACACATGGCAAAAACCGGCGACTCACCCAAGAGCAAGCCCAAGGCCCGCGCTGCCAGACCGGCGCGGCCTTCGTTCACGCCGCCGGCCACGCCGCCGGCCGCCGGCTCGGCATGGGTCTACCGATCCGACGCCCCTGCCGCGGCACCGGCCCGGCCGGCACCGCCGATCAGCGCCGCTCCGGCCGCACAGGCGCCGCCGCGGCGTGCGGCCAGGGCCGCCATGCCGGCTGCGGCCGCGATCACCGCGCCGCGCGCCTCGCGCGTGACGCATGCGATGGACGTGGTGACCCTGCCGATTGCAGTGTCGTTGATGGCGGTCCTCGCCCCCGTGCGATGGCTGTTAGGGCCGTCGCGCCGCTAGGCGGATCACCCTTCCGTGTTCCAGTTCCTGACCACGCAGCCGCTGGCGCGCCTCCTGCAGCGCGACTCGAAGCGCTTCAACCTGGAGCTGGCGTTCTACGCCGTGTTCGCCGGGCTGGCCAACGCCGGCGTGCTCGCGATCATCAACGCCGCCGCCGAGAACGCCAGCAACGAGGCGGCCAACGACCGTTACCTGGCGCTGTTCGCGATCGCGATCGGCCTCTACGTGTTCTCCCAGCGCTTCATCCTGATCACCTCGATCACCGAAGTGGAGCGGATCCTCGGCGGCATTCGCGTGCGGCTGGCCGACAACGTCCGCCGCGCCGACCTCGAGTCGCTCGAGCACCTGGGCCGATCCGAGATCTTCGGCGCCGTGGCGCGCGAAACCCAGAACATCTCGCAGGCGGCGTCGACGCTGGTCATGGCGCTGCAGGCGATGATGATGGTCCTGTTCAGCGTCGGCTATCTCGCCCTGCTGTCGAAGACCGCCTTCTTCATCACGGTGGGCGTGTGCGGCGTCGGCATCGTGCTGCACCTGCGGCGGACGGCGTCGCTGATGCGGATGCTGAGCGAGGCGCAGCGCAAGGAGAACGAGTTCCTGTCGCTGCTGACCCACCTGCTCGACGGTTTCAAGGAGGTCAGGCTGCGCAAGGCGCGCGCCGCCGACCTGTTCCAGCACCTGCGGGCGGTGTCGGGCCACGTCGAGGGCGTCAAGACCCGGCTGGGCGGCGAGTTCGGGTCGTACTTCCTGTTCGCGCAGTTGCTGGTCTACGGCCTGCTGGCGGCGATCGTCTTCCTGCTGCCGCGCGTCAGTCCCGAGTACTCGGGCGTCGTGCTCAAGCTGACCGCCGCCGTGCTGTTCATCATCGGGCCGCTCAGCAGCGTCGTCAACGCGGTGCCTATCTTCTCGGCGGCCAACGTCGCCGCGCAGAACATCTTCGACATCGAAGCGCGGCTGACCACCAACCAGGCCAACCAGAACGGCCGGCCCGAGGCGCCGCTGCCGGCGCCGTTCAAGCGCATTCGCCTCGAGCGCACGGTGTTCCAGTATCCCGATCGCGGGTCGGGCAGCGTGTTCCGGCTCGGCCCGATCGATCTCGACATCACCGCCGGCGAGATGCTGTTCATCGTCGGCGGCAACGGCAGCGGCAAGTCGACGTTGCTCAAGGCCATGACCGGGCTGTACCACCCGCAGTCGGGGGCGGTGACGATGGACGACACGCTGGTGTCGTCGGAGACGGCGACCTGGTACCGCAGCCACTTCGCGGCGGTGTTCAGCGAGTATCACCTGTTCGAGCGGTTGTACGGCCTCGGCGACGTGCCGATGGAGCGCGTCAACGAACTGCTCAACCTGATGCAGATCTCGCACAAGACCGCCTACGAGAACGGCCGGTTCACCACGCTCGACCTCTCGCACGGCCAGCGCAAGCGGCTGGCGCTGCTGGTGGCGCTGCTCGAGGACCGGCCGATCCTGGTGCTCGACGAGTGGGCCGCCGACCAGGACCCGCCGTTCCGCCAGTTCTTCTACGAGACCCTGCTGCCGCAACTGAAGCGCGAAGGCAAGACGATCATTGCCGTTACCCACGACGACAAGTATTTTCCGCTGGCCGATCGCGTCGTGAAGATGGAATATGGCGCGTTCGTGCCGTACAAGCCGTCCTGAATCGAGGAGGAGTGATGACAGAGAAAGACACACTGGCGACAGAGGCGATCAAGAAGTACTCGCTCTACTCGGCGGGCGCCGGCCTGATTCCGATGCCGCTGGTGGACTTCGCCGCCATCTCGGTCATCCAGCTGAAGATGCTGAAGCAGGTCTCGGCGATTTACGGCGTGCCGTTCGACGCCGACCGGGTCCGCTCGATCGTGGCGGCCCTGATTGGCGGGCTGGCCGGGACCAACCTCGGCTATGGACTTGGCCGCAACCTGTTGAAGGCGATGCCGGTGGTCGGTCCGGTGCTCGGCGGGTTCTCGGTCTCGGCCATGGGCGGAGCGGTCACGTGGGCCATGGGCCGGGTCTTCATGCAGCACTTCGCGTCGGGCGGCACCCTGCTCGATTTCGACCCCGACGCCATGCGCCAGCATTTCAAGGCTGAAGTCGCGACTGCGCACTAATTTGCACGTTGCCGACATAAGCCGACACAAGCTGACAGAGACAAAATTCAACGCCTCCGTCGCACTCCTGTCTCAATCGCGGACGGTATAATAACCGCTCGCGAAAATGCACCTCTTCTGTCTCCCCTATGCCGGGGGCAACGCATGGTCCTACCGTGCTCTTGCGCCCTTTTTGTCGCCAGGCATCACGCTCGAAGGGCTTGAACTGCCCGGACGTGGCCGCCGCGGCCTCGAGCCGTTGTGCGCCTCGCTCGACGATCTCGCCGCTGATGTCGTTCGCCAGATCGAACAGCGAGCCGTCACCGGCCCCTACGCCTTGTACGGCCACAGCATGGGAGCGTTGCTCGCCTACCTGGCGGCCCAGCGGATTCGCGCCGCGGGCCTGGCCATGCCCCAGGCGCTGTTCCTGTCGGGCAGCAGCGCGCCGGCTTCGCGCGAGGTCCGCCGCCGGCACTTGTTGTCGCCGCCGGAGTTCAAGGCGATGCTGCGCGACCTGGGCGGCTGCCCGCCGCAGGTGCTGGACGACCCCGAGCTGCTGGATTTCTTCGAGCCGATCCTGCGCGCCGACTTCAAGGCGGTCGAGACCTGGCAGCACCGCGAGCAGCCGCCGCTCGACATTCCGTTGACCGTGATGTCGGGCGCCGACGACCACTCCGACGCCGGCGACACCGGCGGCTGGGCGAGCGAAACGACGGCCGAATGCCGGCTGCTCGAGTTCAGCGGCGACCATTTCTTCATCCTCAGCCACTGGGACGAAATCGGCGCCACGATTCAACGGCAACTGATTGGCACGACGCCGGCATGGACCTGAAAGGCGTCGCCGCCATCCTCGAGCGCTGCGTCGCCGCGGCGCCCGATCGAACCGCGTATACCTTCCTGGGCCAGGGTCGCGACGACACGCGGGCGCTCGCCTGCGGTGAGTTGTACCGGCTGGCCGCCGCGCACGCGCGGCTGCTGCGCGAGCGCGTGGCGCGCGGCGACCGCGTGCTGCTGCTGCAGGACAACAGCCTCGACTTCATGGTCGGCTTCATGGCGTGCATCTTTGCCGGCGCCATTCCCGTGCCGGTGCCGCCGCCCGATGCCTCGCGCCTCAAGCGCACGCTGCCGCGCATGCGCGCCGTGGTTGCCGATTGCGACGCCGCGGCGGTGATCGCCAGCCTGCAGATTCGCGACCAGACCCAGGCGGCGTTCGCCGCCGCCAGCGACCTGCGCGACCTGCCGTGGATCGTAATCGGCGAAGCCGAGGGCGGGCCGCTGCTCGAGCCGCAGCCCGTCGCGCCGAGCGACCTCGCGTTGCTGCAATACACGTCGGGGTCCACCTCGAGCCCGAAGGGCGTGATGGTGACGCACGCCAACATCCTCGACAACCTCGCCCGGCTGCAGGCCGCCTTCCGCTACAGCGCCGAGTCGACGTCGGTGACGTGGATGCCGTACTTCCACGACTACGGCCTGATCGACGGCCTGCTGCACCCGCTGTTCTCGCAATCGGGCTGCTACGTCATCTCGCCGGTTGGTTTCATCAAGCGGCCGTGGAGCTGGCTCGAGGCGGTGTCGCGCTATCGCGCCACCCACATCCACGGACCGAACTTCGCCTACCAGTTGCTGCTCGATCGCGCCGCCGATCGGCTGCCGCCCGACACCGACCTGAGCTCGCTGGTGGTGGCGGCGAGTGCCGCCGAGCCGATTCGCCGCGATACCGCCGAGCGCTTCATCTCCACCTTCGCCCGGTTTGGCTTCAAGGCCACCGCCTTCGCCCCCGCCTACGGCCTGGCCGAGGCGACGCTGGTGGTGAGCGCCAAGACCAACGGCACGCCGTATCGCACAGCCTTCCTTGCCCCCGACGCGCTCGAGCGCCGGCAGTGCGTCGACGTGTCGCCCGATCACCCGCAGGTGCGCGCGGTCATCAGCTGCGGCGTGCCGGCCGGCGATTACCCGATCGCGGTCGTCGATCCCGACACGCGCCAGGAGCTGGCCGACAACGCGGTCGGCGAGATCTGGATGGCCAACGCCAGCGTGGCGGCCGGCTACTGGAAGAAGGCCGCCGAGACGGCCGAGACCTTCGCGGCATTCACGGCCGCAGGGCGCGGGCCGATGCTGCGGACCGGCGACCTCGGCTTCCTGCGCGACGGCGAGATCTACCTCACTGGCCGGTTGAAGGACCTGCTGATCATCAACGGCAGCAATCACTATCCGCAGGACATCGAGGTCACGGTGGAGGCGGCGTCGGCCGACGTGCGCGAGACGTTCGTCGCGGCGTTCCCGGTGGAGCGCGACGGCGCCGAGCGCCTGGTGGTGGCGGCCGAACTGAGCCGCCGCGCCGCCGACGCCGGCCCCCTGGTCACCGCGATTCGCGACGCCGTGTCGCGCGAACACGGGCTGGCGTGTGATGCGATCGTGTTGCTGCCCAAGGGCAGCATTCTCAAGACCTCGAGCGGCAAGGTGCAGCGCCGCGCCTGCAAGGCCGCGTACCTGGCCGGCGAGTTCGCGCCGATTGCCGAGTGGCGCGCCGGGGACGACATCCGCCTGAAGGCGGACACCACATTCGCGCGGCCGGCCGAGACCGGCGAGCAGGTCCGCGACTGGGCCACCTGGCTGCGGCAGCTCATGGCCGCGCGCAAGAAGCTGCCCGACGCGCTCGTCGACATCAGCGAGCCGTTCTCGTCGTTTGGCCTGACCTCGATCGAAGCGGTCGAGATCGCCGCGCAGATCGAGGATCTGACCGGGCGGAAGGTGCCGGCGACCGCGCTGTGGGACTACCCGAGCATTCGCGCGTTCGCGTCGTTTCTGTCGGGCGATCGGGTGCCGGCTGCGGCGGTGCCGGCGCCCGGCGCCGCCAGTGACGACCGCATTGCCGTGATCGGCATTGGCTGCCAGTTCCCCGGCGACAGCGATTCGCCCGACGCGTTCTGGCAAACGCTGACCAGCCGCCGCAGCGGCATTGTCGCGCCGCCCGACGGCCGGTTCGCGGCAGCGCGGGCCGGCGCGCGCGCCGGCTACCTGCGCGACCTGTTCCGCTTCGACGCCGAGTTCTTCGGCATTTCCGCCGCCGAGGCGCAGTCGCTCGACCCGCAGCAGCGGCTGCTGCTCGAAACCGCCTGGCATGCGCTCGAAGACGCCGGCATCGTGCCGCAGTCCCTTGCGGGCTCGGATACCGGCGTGTTCGTCGGCGTCAGCGCCGTCGATTACGCGGCGCACGTCTACGGCGCGCCGGGTGGTCCCGATCGCTTCGCCGCCACCGGCACCTCGGCGGCGATCATCGCCAACCGGCTCTCGTACTTCCTGGATGCCCGCGGTCCGAGCGTCACGGTCGACACCGCCTGCTCGGCCTCGCTGGTTGCCGTGCACCAGGCCAGCCAGGCGCTGATGGCCGGCGATTGCAGCCTGGCGATCGTCGGCGGCGTCAACGCCCTGGTCAGCGCGGATGTGACCGGTGTCCTCGAGCGCGCCGCCATGTTGTCGCCGACCGGCCAGTGCCGTCCGTTCGATGCCTCGGCCGACGGCTACGTTCGCGGCGAGGGCTGCGGATTGATCGTGCTGAAGCGGCTATCGGCGGCACGGCGTGACGGCAACCGCGTGCTGGCCGTGCTGCGCGGCTCGGCGGTAGTGCAGGACGGCCGCAGCAACGGCTTGTCGGCCCCCAACGGCGAAGCGCAGCGCGCCGTGATTCGGCGCGCGCTGGCGCGTGCCGGCGTCCAGCCCGAGGCCGTCGAGTACATCGAGGCGCACGGCACCGGCACGCCGCTGGGCGATCCGATCGAGATCAACGCGTTGGCCGACTGTTACGCGCGCAGCGGCGAGAGCTGCCGCGTCGGTGCGGTGAAGGAACTGATCGGCCACCTCGAAGGCGCCGCCGGCATTGCCGGCTTGATCGCCGCCGTGCTGGCCTTGCACCACGAAGAGATCCCCGCCTTGCGCGTCGAGCAGGTCAATCCGCATGCCGCTCTTGCCGGAACCGGGCTGACGCTCACCAGCGGCGCCACGCCGTGGCCGGCCCGCGACCGCGAGCGGGTGGCCGCGGTCAGCTCGTTTGGCTTTGGCGGCACCCTCGCGCACGTGATTGTCAGCGACGATCCCGCCGGGCGCGGATTGCCGCAGGCGGCGCCGCTGCCGTTGCGCCGCTTCGGTGGCAGCCGGCATCGCGTCGAGGCCAGCGGACGGAGCGCGTTGCTGCAGGCACTGGCCGACGGCCGCGAGGCCGAAGTCGTCGCGCAACTGCTGGCCCACGACCATGGCCTCGAGCGTGATCCGGCAACGGTGGCGGCCCTGGTCAGGGCCATGGCTGCGCTTCACCGGCGGCAACTGGACGGCGGGCATGGCGACCGTCCCGGCACCTATGTGACCGAATGGGTCGCCGCCAGCCTTGAACCCGAGGGGCTTGCCGGCGAGCGGCCGTGTCTCCTGGTCGGTGATTCCCCGCGCCTGGCGGCGGCGATCGATCGATCGCCCGTCCTGCGTCGCGTCGCCACGTTACCGGCCTGGCCCGGGGCACCGCCCGCTCTCGTGATCGTCTCCGCCGGCGCCGGCACCGATGCGCCGGATCGCAAGGCGTTGGCGGTAGTGGAGCAGGTCGTCGAGACCTTGCGCCGGCTCGATGCCGCAGGCATTGCCGCGCGCTGCTGGGTGGTCACCGAAGGGGCGGTTCCGGTTGCGGCCGGCGATCCCGTGCAGCTCGACGGCGCCTGCGCCTGGGGCGCGGGCAAGGCCGCGGCGCTCGAGTTGCCCAACCTGTGGGGCGGGCTCGCCGATCTGCCGGTTGGTTTTACCGATGCCGACGCCAGCCAGCTGCTGTCGGCGCTGACCACGGCGGGCGACGAGGACCAACTGGCGTTGCGCGGCTCGCAGTGGTTTGCGCCGCGGCTGATGCGTGCCGACGCGGCCACCCTCACCGCGCCGGCCCTTCTTCGCGAGGATGCGATCTACTGGATTGTCGGCGGTGCCGGCGCCCTGGGCCAGCACGCGCTTGGCGTCCTGCTGGCAAAGGGCGCCAGGCACGTGGTGCTCAGCGGCCGCGCCGAGCGGTTGCCCGACGCAATCCGCGATCGCCTGCCGTCCGGCGTGCGCTTCATCCAGGGTGATGTCACGAACCTGGAAGACGGCCGCCGCGTGCTGGCGCAGATCGACGCCACCGGGCTGCCGTTGGCCGGTGTCATTCATGCCGCCGGCACCGCTCACGAGTGCCCGCTGCTCGGGCTGACGGCCGATGCACTGCGCGATGTCGCCGGCTCAAAGGTTGCCGGCAGCTGGAATCTGCACCTGCTGACCCGCGATCGCTCGCTCGACTTCTTCGTTTGCTTCTCGTCGATTTCGTCGGTGTGGGGCAGTGCCCTGCAGGCGCACTACGCCGCCGGCAATCACTTCCTCGACATGCTGTGCGAGCACCGGCGGCAGTTGAACCTGCCGGGCCTGGCCATTGGCTGGGGCCCGTGGGCGGGCGGCGGCATGGTCACCGCTGACCTGCAGGCGCGACTGGCCCGTACCGGCCTCGAACCGATCGAGCCGGCGCGCGCCCTGCGCTTGTTGTCGGAGTTGCTCGGCAGCCGGCACGCGCGGGTGGCCGCCGTCGACGTGCGGTGGGAGCAGTTCATTCCGGCGTTCACGACCCGCCGGCCCAGCCCGTTGCTGTCGCGCGTGGCGCCCCGGCCGGGCACCGCCGCGTCCGCCACGATCGTCGACATGACGACCGGCTCGCTCGATCAGGTGCGCGCCCGCATTCGCGATCACATCGGCCAGGTCGTGGCCGCTGAGCTCGGTGCGGCACGCACGCCCGACGGCGAGCGCGGGCTGTTCGACCTCGGTCTTGATTCGGTCGGCGTCGCGTCGATCCGCGCCCGGCTGTCGGCCGACCTCGGCGTGACGCTGTCGAACGCCGACCTGTTCAACTACCCGACCATCAACGCCCTGACCGGCCGCGTCGTCTCCATGGTGCGCCCCGAGCGCGCCGACAGCGCCCTTCTCAGCCCTCGTGAACTCGTGGAGCGAATCGCCCTGGAATTCGAGACGCTTGAGAATGCCGCGCGCGAGTGACCATGAGCGAGTCATCGAACGAGCTCGAAGGGGCGCTCCGCAAGTCCTTCACGGTCATCCAGCAGCTCAAGAAGCAGTTGGCCGAGGCCGGTCAGCGATCGCCGGAACCGATTGCCGTGATCGGCATGGCCTGCCGTTTCCCGGGCGGCGCCGCCACTCCGGAAGCGTTCTGGCAGGTCCTGGCCAGCGGTGCCGACACCGTTCGCGAGATTCCCGAAGACCGCTGGTCGTGGCGGCGTTTCTACAATGCCGACCCGCGCGCCGCCGGCACGCACTATGTCCGCCACGGGTCGTTCCTCGACCAGGTCGCCGGCTTCGATCCCGAGTTCTTCGGCATCTCCGGCCGTGAAGCCGATGCGCTCGATCCCCAGCATCGCCTGTTGCTGGAGGTGGGTTGGGAGGCGCTCGAGCGGGCCGGCATTGCGCCGCATCACCTGCGCAATTCTCAGACCGGGGTCTACGTCGGCATTGGCCAGAACGACTACGCGCAGCTGCGGCTGTTTGGCGGCCGGCCGGATCGGATCTCGCCCTACGACGGCACCGGCAGCTCTTTCTGTTTCTCGGCCGCACGGCTGTCGTACGTGCTCGGCCTGCATGGTCCGAGCATGGCGATCGACACGGCGTGCTCGTCCGGGCTGGTCGCCCTGCACCTGGCCTGCCAGGCCCTGCGCAACGGCGAGTGCGCGCAAGCGCTGGCCGGCGGCGTGCAGCTGGTGTTGTCGCCCGAAGTCACGATCTACCTCTCGCGCATCGGCGCGCTGTCGCCCGACGGCCGATCAAAAGCGTTCTCGGCAGCGGCCGACGGTTATGGCCGCGGCGAGGGCGGCGGCATGCTGGTGCTCAAGCGGCTGAGCGACGCGCAGCGCGACGGCGACACCATCCTTGCGCTGATTCCCGGCTCTGCCGTCAACCACGACGGCCCGAGCAGCGGACTGACGGTGCCGAACGGGCTGGCGCAGGCGCAACTGCTGCGCGAGGCCGTGCGCCGTGCCGGTCTCGAGCCAGCCGACGTTGACTGGGTCGAGGCCCACGGAACCGGCACCATCCTGGGCGACCCGATCGAACTGTCGGCGCTGGCCGATGTCTTTCCGGCCGAGGGCCGTGACGGCCGGCCGCTCTATGTGAGCTCGGTGAAGGCCAACATCGGCCATCTCGAGGCCGCGGCCGGCATCGCCGGCGTGATCAAGGTGATCCTGGCGCTGCAGCATGGGGCCGTGCCGGCGCATCCGCGTTTCGGCGAACCGAATCCGGCGTTCGACTGGGCCGCCAGTCCGTTGGTGGTGCCGCATGACCACACGCCGTGGGCGAGTGAGAAGCGTGCAGCCGGGGTCAGCGCCTTTGGGCTCGGCGGCACCAACGCGCACGTCGTGTTGACGCCGCCGCCGGGCGCCGCGCGCGCCGTTGCCGCCCAGGCACCGCCGGCGCGGATACCCCTGGTGTTGTCAGCGAAGGACCCGGCGGCGCTGGCCGAGTTGAGGGAGCGCTACGTCGAGCTGCTGGAACAGACCACCCTGCCGCTGGTGGCGATCGCCCACACCGCGGCCACCCGCCGCAATCATTTTTCCAACCGGGCGGCGATCGTCGCGGCGTCTGCGCGAGAGGCGGCCGGAAAACTGGCCGGCCTCGATCTGTCGGCGGTGCCGGAAGTCGACGCGCGCGTACCGCGGATTGCGTTTGTCTTCAGCGGCCAGGGCGCGCAGTACAGCGGCATGGCATCGGCGCTGTTCAGCGCGGTGCCCGCCTTCCGCGACGCGCTCACCACCTGCGCCACCCTGATCGAACAACACGCCGGATGGTCACCACTGCCCCTGCTCGTCGGCGCCGAGACCGATCCGCGCATCGACCAGACCGAGTTCACGCAGCCCTGCCTGTTCGCGCTGCAGTACTCCCTGGTTTCGATGTGGCGGGCCTGGGGCATCGAGCCGGCGATCGTCGTCGGCCACAGCATCGGCGAGTACGCCGCGGCGTGGACCGCCGGTGTGATGTCGCTCGAGGATGCCGTGCAACTGGTCGTGCGGCGCGGCCGGCTGATGCAGCGCACCCCGGTGAACGGCGGGATGGCGGCGCTGTTGATGTCGGAAGAGGATGCCCTCGAGCGGATCGCCGCCGCCGGCGGCGCCCTGACCGTGGCCGCCGTCAACGGCCCGCGCGCGGTGGTGATTGCCGGCGCCGCCGGCGCTCTCGACGCCTGCCTGGCGGGCCTCGAGCGGGCCGGCATGCCCTTCAAGCGGCTGGCGGTGTCGCACGCATTCCATACCCCGCTCATGCAGCCGGTGCTCGGGGAGTTCTCGACGGCCGTTGCCGCGGTCGCCCTGTCGGCGCCCTCGCTGACCTTTGTGCCGACCGGTGGCAGTGTTGACGCCCGCGTTGACTCCGCGGCGTACTGGGCCAATCAGATCGTCAATCCCGTGCGCTTCGCCGATGCCGCGCGCGCCATGGCCGTTCACGCGCCCGACATCGTGCTGGAGATTGGGCCGTCGGCCAGCCTGCTGTCGGCGGCGCGCCAGAGCGCGGGGCCGTTCGAGGCGATGTGGCTGGCCAGCATGAAGGCGGCCGATGCCGGCGCGACGCTCGAGACGCTGGGTCGGCTCTACACACGGGGCGTCGATGTGCGCTGGGACCGCGTCTTCGACACGGCGCACCCGGTGGCGCCGGTGCCGACGTACCCGTTTCAGCGCCGGCGCTGCTGGGTGGACGGTGGCGCGACGAAAGCCGACGGCGGCGATCACTGGCGGCAGGAATCCGGGCACCCGTTCCTTGGCCGGCGGACGCCATCGCCCCTGGCGGAACGCGTCTACGCCTCGCGCCTGTCGGCCGATGCGCCGCTGCTTCGGGATCACCGCATCCAGGGCGACGTGGTGGTGCCAGCGGCGTGCTTCGTCGAGGCGGCGTTGGCGGCCGCGGCCGATCAGCTTGGCGCCGGCGCGTTGCGATTGACCGACGTGGTCTTTCACCAGCGGCTGGTGTTGCCGCCTGCCGCTGCGATCGAGCTGCAGACCATTGTCACCATTGCCGACGAAGGCTGCGCGATTCGGATCTGCGCGCTCTCCGATGCCGAGGCGGGCCGTTGGACCGATCACATGAGCTGCCGGGCGCAATTGCCGGCGGCCGGCGCCGCCGGTGCCGGTGTGGCCGTGCCGCCCGCGGCGCTGAAGACGATGGCCGGCGCGACATTCTATGAGGAGTCGCAGCGTCGCGGCATCGACTACGGACCGTCGTTCCAGTCGCTGCTGCGGCTCGACTCGCACCCGGATCACCATGGCTCGGCAGAATTCACCTTGCCGCCGGCGGCCGCGGCCGAGTATCACCTGCACCCCGCGATTCTCGATGCCTCGCTGCAGGCGCTGGCGGCGACGCGGCCGGACCTCGGCGATCGGACCTTCATCCCGGCTGCTATCGCGTGTCTCGACGTCACCCCAGGAATGACCTCGTCCGGTCGTGTGTCGTGCCGCTGGGAGGGCGAGGCGGGTAGCCGGTCGGCGATGTGCGCGCTGTCGATCGCGGATCGCGACGGCACCACGCGCGTTCGCGCCGAGGGCATTCGCATGCGCGAAGTGGGTGCCGCGGAAGCCGGCATTGCTGCGAGCCTGGCGCCGATCTGGATCCCAACGTGGGAGTCCGTGCCCGCCGCTCCCGCGTCGCCCGTCCTCCCCGGGGAGTGGCTCGTCACCGGCGACGATCGCGCGTTGGGCGCGCTGGTGACCGCGCGCCTGGAAGCCGCCGCGCGCCGGGCGCGAACGGTGACCGTGCCAGAGTTGTTGCAGGCGGTGGCGGCGAAGGACAAGCCGGTCGCCGGTGTGTGCTACCTGGCGACCACGGGTGCCAACGACGCAACCGCGGCGATGGCCGAAGCGCTGACACTGGTGCAGGCATTGGGCGCCCTGGCCGAATCGCGCCAGCCGCGATTGCAGATCGTGACCCGCGGGGCGCACGCGCTCGATGCGGCGGTCGAAGAGTCCGGCGCCGGCCGCGCTTCGCTCTGGGGCCTGGCGCGTACCGTCCGGAACGAGTTCCCGGGCTTGCGCTGCGCGTGCGTGGATCTCGATCCGGTGGCGACCGACGCCGAGGGCGCCACCGCCGCGGCTGCCGAGTGCCTGGGCAGCGACGAAGATCAGGTCGCCTGGCGCAACAACGCGAGACTTGCGCTGCGCCTGCGGCCCGCAGCCCACCCGGACGAAGCCCTGGTGCCGCCGGTGCGGCTGGTGTGCCGGACGGTCGGCAACCTCGACACGCTGGCGTTCACGCCGGCCGCCGCCGTTGCGCCCGGACCGGGCGAGGTGCTGGTGTCGGTGCGCGCGGCCGGCCTCAACTTCAAGGACGTCTTGCACGCGCTCGGCGCGCTCGAACTAACCAGCGAGTCGGCGTTTGGGTTCGACGCCGCCGGTCTCGTCCTGGCCACTGGCGAGGGCGTGACGACGGTCAAGACCGGTGATCGCGTGATGCTTACGCTCACGCCCGGCTCGATGGCCAGCGCCGTGACCTGCCGTGCCGACTTCGTGAGCCGCCTGCCTCGCAACCTCAGTTTCGCCGAAGGCGCCGGCATCCCGCTGGCGTTCCTGACCGCGTGGCATGCCCTCGTGACCGTCGCGCAACTTCGGCCGGGTGAGCGCGTGTTGATCCACGCCGCTGCCGGCGGCGTCGGGCAGGCGGCAATCCAGGTGGCGCGCGCGCGTGGCGCCGTGGTCTTCGCCACCGCCGGTGCTCCGAAGCAGCGGCTGCTGCGCGAGCAGGGCATGGAGTGGATCTTCGACTCGCGTACGCCGGCCTTCTCGACGGCCGTCCTCGCCGCCACCGGCGGCCAGGGTGTGGACGTGGTGTTGAACTGCCTGACCGGCGAGATGATTCCCGCCAGCCTTGCCTGCACCGCCCATGGCGGCCGATTCGTCGAGATCGGCAAGGCCGGGATCTGGCCGGCCGGCCAGGTCGCGGCCCAGCGGCCGGACGTTCGTTACTCGCCGTTCGATCTGGCCGACGTCGCCCGCGTTGACCCGGCCTACATTCGCCGGAGCCTGGATGCGATTGCCGATGGCATCGAGGCCGGTGTGCTGCGGCCGATTCGCACGCAGGCGTTTCCGGCCAGCGAAGTGACCAGCGCTTTCCGGTTGGTGTCGCGAGCCCGCCACGTCGGCAAGGTCGCAATCGTGATGCCGCGCCGCGAGGCAGCAAACGCGGGCGTCCACGTCGTGACCGGCGGCTTCGGCGCCCTGGCGCAGTCGTTGTGCGGCCGCCTGTTCGACAGCGGCATACGGCAAATCGCGCTCATCACCAGGACCGAGCCCGGCGCCGATCGCCTGGCCTTCGTCGAGTCGCTGCAGGCGCGCGGAGTTGACGTTCGTCCGTACGTCGCCGATGTCGCAGACCAGGCGCAAGTAGAGCGAGCGCTGGACCAGGCGGCAGCCGACTTCGCCGCACCGATCGCCGCGATCTACCACGCGGCCGGCGAGCTGGCCGACGGCATCATTGCCCAACAGACCGCCGAGTCGTTCGCGCGCGTCGCTCGCGCCAAGCTGGCCGGCGCGTGGAACCTGCACCGTGCCAGCCGCGGCTGGGACCTCGACCGGTTCGTCCTGTTCTCGTCGGCAGCCGCGCTGATCGGCACGCCGGGCCAGAGCAACTACGCGGCAGCCAACGCCGGGCTCGATGCGCTGGCGGGCTATCGCCGATCGATTGGACTGCCTGCGCTCAGCGTGAACTGGGGGCCGTGGGGCGGCGCCGGCATGGCGACGCGCCTTGCCGAGGCCGACCGTTCGCGCATGGCCAATGCCGGCATTGCCATGCTCGACGAAGCACCGGCGTGGCAGGCCATGCAGGCGTTGATCGACAACGACACGGCGCAGGCGCTGGTCATGCCGGTTGACTGGCCGCGGTTCAATGCCCGTTTCGCCGGCGGCCAGGTGCCGTCGCTGTTCCGCCGATTGACCGCTGCGCCGGCCGGCGCCCCTGCCCGCGGCGCGGCCAACGTCGTTCGCACAATCGCCGAGCTGCCTCCCGACCAGCGGCTGGCGGCAGTCGGCAAGTATCTCCAGGGCAAAGTGGCGGCGACGCTCGGCCGGCCCGGGTTCGACATTCCATTCACGCGCGGGTTCTTCGCGCTCGGCATGGACTCGCTGACCTCGCTCGAGTTGCGCAACCAGCTCGAGCAGGAACTGCGGCGCAGCCTGCCCGCGACGGTGGTGCTCGAGTACGGCAGCATCGAAGCGCTGGGCGCGTTCCTGGTCGCCCAGGTGCCCGAGTGGGCGCAGCCCGAGGCGCCTGTTCAGGATGCCGGCCGTGCCGAGGCGGTCGCCGCACTCGACGATCTGACCGAGGCCGAATTGGCGGCGATGCTCTCGCGCGAGCTGGAGCAGCAGTAGCCATGTCCAGTCCGCCTGCCGATCCGCGCGTTCCCGATACCAGGGCCTTGATGGCCAAGGCGGTCGTCGAGCTGCGCGAGAGCCGCGAGAAGGTCCGCCGGCTCGAAGACGCGGCGCATGCACCGGTGGCGATCGTCGGCATGAGCTGCCGCTTTCCCGGCCAGGCTGATTCGGCCGAGGCGTTTCGCGAGCTGCTGTGGCGCGGCACCGACGCCATCAGCCGCGTGCCGGCCGATCGCTGGAACGCCGCGGCCTTCTCGGATCCCGATCCGGATGCGCCGGGCAAGATCGTGTCGCCGTTCGGCGGCTTCATCGACCAGGTTGGCCGCTTCGATGCGGAGTTCTTCGGCGTCTCGCCGCGCGAGGCCGAGAACATGGATCCGCAGCATCGGCTGCTGATTGAAACCACGTGGCGCGCCCTCGAGCACGCCAACCTGCCGCCGGCGTCGCTGCGCGGCACCGACACCGGCGTGTACGCCGGCATCTGCACCTACGACTACGCCATTCGCCACCTGGTGGGGAACCACTCGCCGGTGACCGCGCACTTCGGCACCGGCAACGCCCTCAGCGCGGCGGCCGGCCGGCTGTCGTACCTGTTCGGCTTTACCGGGCCGGCGATGTCGATCGACACCGCCTGCTCTTCGTCCCTGGTCAGCGTGCACCTGGCGGTGCAGGGTCTTCGTCACGGCGAGTGCCGCACCGCGATCGCCGCCGGCGTGAACCTGATGCTCACGCCGCAGACGAACATGAGCTTCTCGCGCGCCCGCATGCTGGCGCCCGATGGCCGCTGCAAGCCGTTCGACGCGGCCGCCAACGGTTACGTCCGCGGCGAAGGCTGTGGCGTCGTCGTGCTCAAGCTGCTGGCCG
This sequence comes from Vicinamibacterales bacterium, assembly GCA_050247355.1. Taxonomy (GTDB): domain Bacteria; phylum Acidobacteriota; class Vicinamibacteria; order Vicinamibacterales; family UBA2999; genus 12-FULL-67-14b. Next base: position 33,239 of record JBFWUK010000022.1, read on the forward strand.
ACGCGCAGCGGGATGGCGATCCAATCCTGGCGGTGATCCGCGGCTCGGCAGTGAACCAGGATGGCGCGAGCAGCGGCCTGACCGTGCCCAACGGACCGGCGCAGCAGGACGTGATTCGCAAGGCGCTCGCCAACGGCCGCACGCGCCCGAGCGAGGTCGCGTACGTCGAAGCCCACGGCACCGGCACGTCGCTCGGCGACCCGATTGAGGCTCGCAGCGTTGCCGCGGTGTACTGCGGCGCCGCCGAGCGGCCGGCGCCGCTGCTGATTGGTTCGGTCAAGAGCAACATCGGCCACCTCGAGGGCGCCGCCGGCATTGCCAGCCTGATGAAGGCAGTGCTCGTGCTGCAACACGGCGCCGTGCCGGCGAGCTTGCACTTCTCGTCGCCCAACCCGGCAATCGATTGGCCGGCCAGTGGATTACAGGTCGCGGCGGGGCTCATGCCATGGCCCGACGGTGCGCCGCGGGTCGCGGCCGTCAGCTCGTTCGGGTTCACCGGCACCAACGCGCACGTGATTCTCGAGGCGGCACCGGCCGGTCCGGCGGCGTTACCTGCTGTGCGGGCCGTCGTGCTGCCACTGTCGGCGCGCGATCAGGAAACGCTGACCCGGTTGGCGCACGACTACGCTGCCGCGTTCGAGGCGCAGCCGGGGGTATCGCTGGCCGACATCGCTGCGGTCGCCGCCATCGGCCGCGAGCACTTCGCTCATCGCCGCGCGATCGTGGCGTCAACGGCTGGGGAGGCGGCGGAGCTGTTGCGTGCCGGCCGGCAGGCGGCGCCCGGCGCGGATGCCGCGCTGGTGACGATCGCACGTCGATACGAGGCGGGCGATGCGATCGACTGGGCGGCGAGTGTGGATACGACCGCGCGGGCCCGCGCGCATGCGCCCGGGTATCCGTTCGGCGGCGCGCGGCATTGGCTGGCGGAAGAGCAGGGGCCGCTGTCGGCCTATGTCGCCGATCACCGTGTGTTTGGCCGCGCCCTGGTGCCGGCGGCGGCGCTGGTCGAGTTGATCCTGGCCGCCGGCCGAGACGCGTTGCACACCGATCGGCTCGTGGTGGAGCAGTTCACCATCCATCGTCCGCTGGCCTGGAGCGGTGACCTCGCCACGCGCGTGCGCACCGCGATTGCCGCGTCGGCCACCGGCCACCAGGTGTCGCTGTTTGCCGGCGGTGACCTGATTGCCGATGCGCGCGTGTCGCTCGCGGAGGTCGAGCCTGTGCCTCCCGCGCTCGGCATGAATGCGCTCGCCGAGGTGGCCGTCGACTCGATCTATGCGGCCTGCGAGGCCCGCGGCCTGAGCTACGGCCCGGCATTCCGGTCGCTGGTCCGCGTCGAGCACGGCGCCGGCGTCGCCCGGGCCTCAGTGGCGCTGACCGGTGCGGCCGGGTCGCAGGCTGCCACTATCCACCCGGCCCTGCTGGACGGCTGCCTGCAGGCCGCGGCGGTGCTGTATCCCGAACTGCCCGAAGGCGCGCTCTACCTGCCGGTTCGCATTCGCCGGTTGGTCACGGCCGGCGCCGCCGGCACCGCGGTGCACTGCGAAGCGCGGCTCGACCATGCCGATGCCGCGCGCGTCGAGATTACGTTGTCGCTGCGTGACGCCGGCGATCGAATCGTGGCGGTGCTGGACGGCGTCGAGCTGGCAATCGGCAGCACCGGCAGCCTGAACGCCGCGATCGGTATTGTCGAACCTGTCAAGGCCGGGAGCGGACCGGCGGTGCCCAGTGCTGACGCGCTCCGGGAGATAGCCGGTCGCATTCTCCGCTTGCCGGCCGCCAGTATCGATCCCGACGTGCCGCTGGCGTCGATGGGCCTCGACTCGCTGATGGCGATCGAGCTGCGCAGTGCCTGCAGCGCCGCGTTCCAGGTCGACGTGCCGGTGGTGGATCTCATCCGCGACCTCACCATTGCCGGCATCCTGCAGCGAATCGGTCGAGAGGCGGACCCCGGTGCGGCGACACCTGCCGCCGCGTCCGAAGCCGTCGAGTTGCCGCTGTCGCACGGCCAGAGCGCGTTGTGGTACCTGCATCAGCTGCAGCCCGATTCACCTGCCTACAACATCGCCTTTGCCGTGCGCGTGCGGTCGGCCGTGGATCACGCCGTCCTGCGCGATCGCGTCGCCGCGCTCGTCGACCGGCACGATCAGTTGCGCCGCGTGTATCGCGAGACCGAGGCGGGCGTGCGCCAGGTGCTGTCGGCCGCCGCCGCGAACGTCTTCACGCCTTTCGACGTGGCCGGCCTAGACGAAGACGAACTGCGCCGCCGCGTCGTGGCCGAGTACCGCAAGCCGTTCGACCTGGCCAACGGCCCCGTCATGCGGGTCGGCCTGTTCACCCGCGCCGCCGACGATCACGTGCTGCTCATCGCCGTTCATCACATCGCCGCCGATGCGTGGTCGCTGTGGCGAATGATGGAGGAGCTGCGCGGCCAGGACGAATTGATGCCGCCCGGCTACCGTTATGCAGACAAGCTGCAGGACGAAGCGGCGTACCTGAAGAGCGCCGCGGCCGCCGACGCCTGGGCATATTGGCAGGGAGAACTCGCCGGCGAACTGCCGGTGCTGAACCTGCTCACCGACAAACCGCGGCCCGCGGTGCAGACGCTGTCCGGCGCATCGGTCCCGTTCAGCCTGGACGCCTCAGAGAGCGAGCGGCTGCAGGCGCTCGCCAGGCAGGAAGGCACCACCCTCTACACCGTCTTGCTGGCGGCGTTTCAGACCCTGCTGCATCGCTATACCAACCAGGACGACATCCTGCTCGGCTGCCCGGTGGCCGGACGTAACCAGGCCGCGTCGGCCGGCACCGTCGGCTACTTCGTCAACCCGGTCGTGGTCCGCGCGAGGTTCGATGCCGGCCAGACGTTTGCGGCACGGCTCCACGACACGCGCGAGCGCCTGCTGAACGCGATCGCCCACCAGGACCTGCCCTTCCCGCTGATCGCCGAACGCCTGGGCGGCGAGCGCGATGCCGGGCGATCGCCGATCTTCCAGGCCGCGTTCGTCATGCAGCAGTTGCAGCAGGACGCGGCCGGTTTCGCGGCATTGATGGCGCCGTCGGATCCGCCGGTGCTGGTCGAGTGGGGAGGCATGCGCCTCGAGCATTACCTGCTGCCGCAACAGGAGGGTCAGTTCGACCTGACGCTGGAGATGGTGCACGCGCACGGCGCCTGTCACGGCCTGCTGAAATACAACACCGATCTCTGGCACGCCGACACCATTGGCCGCATGGCCGCCCACTTCAAGACCCTGCTTCGCTCGATTGGCGAGCAGCCGGCGGCGTCGGTCGGCCGGCTCGCGATGCTGCCGGACGAAGAGCGCCAGCAGGTGGCGGCGATGTCGCACGGCCCGCGTCGCGATTACGACCTGCGGCGGCCGTTGCACCAATGGATTGAAGACCAGGTGCGTCGTACGCCCGATGCCGTGGCCATCGAGCTGGGCAGCCGCGCCCTGACGTTTGCCGAGCTGAACCGGCAAGCCAACGGCGTGGCGCGCACGCTGCAGGCGGCCGGTGTTGGCGTGGGTGATCCTGTACCGATCGCCGCCGAGCGCAGCCTCGAGTTGGTGATCGGCTTGCTCGGCGCCATGAAGTCCGGCGGCGCCTACGTGCCGCTCGACCCGGCGTACCCGGCCGCTCGCCGCGACTTCATGATCGCGGACCTGTCGGCGCGCGTCGTTCTCGACGAGCGCTCGATTCGTGCGGCCGCCGCCGGCGGCGGCGACGAGAACCTGCCATACGGCGGGACGCCAGACTCGCTGGCCTACACCATCTACACCTCCGGCTCGACCGGCATGCCGAAGGGCGCCCAGAACACCCACCGCGGCATCGTCAATCGCCTGTGCTGGATGCAGGAGGCGTTTGCGCTGACGCCGGCCGACCGCGTGCTGCAGAAGACGCCGTACAGCTTCGACGTCTCGGTGTGGGAGTTCTTCTGGCCGTTGATGACGGGCGCGCGGCTGGTGCTGGCGAAGCCGGACGGTCACCGCGACAACCGCTACCTGGCCTCGTTGATCCAGCAATCGCGGATTACCACCCTGCACTTCGTGCCGCCCATGCTGCACGCGTTCCTGGACGAGCCGGGCGCGGCGGCTTGCACCTCGTTGCGGCGGGTGATCTGCAGCGGCCAGGAATTGCCGGCGTCGGTGCGGCAGCGGTTCTACGAGGTGCTGCCCGGTGCGGAACTGCACAACCTCTACGGTCCCACCGAGGCCGCCGTCGATGTCACCTGGCATGCGTGCCGCGCCGGCGATCGTCGGACGTTTGTGCCGATTGGCGCGCCGATCGCCAACACGTCGATCCTGATCCTCGACGGCGAACGCGCCATGGCGCCGATTGGTGTGGCGGGCGAGCTTTACATCGGCGGCGTCCAGGTGGCGCGCGGCTACCTGAATCGGCCCGAGCTTACCGCCGAGCGCTTCGTCGCCAACCCGTTTGCCGAGGGCGAGACGATGTATCGCAGCGGCGACCTGGCGCGCTACCTGCCGGACGGCGAGGTCGAGTTCCTGGGGCGCACCGACTTCCAGGTGAAGATCCGCGGCCTGCGGGTCGAGTTGGGCGAGATCGAGCACGCGCTGACGTCGCACCCGGACGTCAGGGAAGCGCTTGTCGTATTGCGCGAGGACCGCCCCGGCTTCAAGCTGTTGACCGCCTATCTCGTCACTTCGCGAGGAGATCACGCGGTCCTCGAAGACGACCTGCGCTCGCGCCTGGCGGCGGCGCTGCCGGCCTACATGGTGCCCGATGCGTTCGTTGTGCTTGCCGCGCTGCCGCTGACCGGCAACGGCAAGATCGACCGCCGCGTGCTGCCGCCGCCTTCGGCAGCGGTGACGCGCGCCCGCCCGCCGCAAACCGAGGCGGAACGCGTGTTGGCCGAGGTCTGGAAAGGCGTGCTCGGCGTTGGCGACGTCGGCGTGGACGACAACTTCTTCAGTTTGGGCGGCGACTCGATTCGCAGCACGCAGATGATCGCGCGCGCGCGCCGGCACGGCTTCGACTTCACGGTGCGAGACGTCCTCACGCATCCGACGATCGCTGCGCTGGCTCGCCTCGGCCGGCCTGCCGCCCGGTCGGAAGAGCCGTCGTTCGACGCCACCGACGTTCGCGACTTGCCGCTGCTGCCGATGCAGCAATGGTTCTTCGAGGCCACGGACGGTTCCGCGCGCTTCAACCAGGCGGTGGTGCTGCAAGCAGCGACGCTGCTTCCGGCTCCCTTGAACGACGCGCTCAACGATGTGATCGCGCGGCACGGCGCACTGCGGCTGCGCTTCCCCCGCGGACCGGGCGGCGCGCGCACGCCGGTGATAGTCGATCCGGCCGCTGCCGCGATTCGCCTCGGCGATGATCGGCCCTTCGACCTCGATGCCGGCCCGCTGATCGGCGCCTGGTTGACCGGCAATGCGCCGGCGACGCTGTCGATCACCGCGCACCACCTGCTGATCGACGGAGTGTCGTGGCGGACGCTGGTTGGCGATCTGCAGACGGCGTACCTGGCCCGGGTCGAGGGACGTGCGCCGGTGTTCCGCGAGGCGCCGCCGTCGTACCTGCAGTGGGCGAGGGCCCTGGCGGCGTACGCCGCCACACCGGCAGCCGAAGCCGAAGCCATTCACTGGCTGACGGAAGACTGGAGTGCCGCGGATGGTGTGCTGCCGGCTGCGGCGGCACCGGTGGACGCGGGTCTCGCCGGCGCCGGCGAGGTGGTGTTCAACGTGCAGTTCGAGCCGCTGCCCGGCCACGAGACCGAAGCCGCGCTGCTGGCATCCATCGCGACCGCGATCGATCCGGCCGCCGGCGGCCGCACCCTGCGGGTCGATCTCGAAGGCCATGGCCGCTCGCCCGTCCCGGGTGCCGACGGTTCCAGCGTGATTGGCTGGTGCACGGCGCTTTATCCCGTGAGGTTACGGATTGACGGCGACGTGCCGTCGGCGCGCGCCGCATCGGTGTCGCGCCAGCTCGCGGAGATCCCCGCTGGTGGCCGCGCGTTCGGCCTCGGCCGCTACCTGTCGCCGCGGCGCCGCCTGCGCGACCGCCTGGCGACGGTGCCGCCCAGCGCGATCCTCTTCAACTACCTCGGCCAGGTGGATCGCGCGCTTGATCCGGGCAGCATGTTCACCGTCTCGGCGCCGGATGGCAACAGCCTTCGCGATTCGGCGGTGGCGCCGGCGTATGCCATCGAGATCAATGCCTACCAGGAAGCCGGCGAACTGCGGGTCGCCATCCGCTTCGATCGCGCGCGGGTTTCGACCCGCTGGATTGCCGGTGTCGCCGAGCGCTGGCGATCGGCCATTGCCAGTGATGCGGGGCAGGCATATCCGCTGACGCCGATGCAGAAGGGCATGCTGTTCCACGCCCTGTTGCAGCCTGACTCGGGCTCCTACGTTCAACAACTGGTGGCGGAATTTGACGGCGTCGTTGACGAGAGCTTGCTGCGCGCCGCCTGGGACCGGGTGCTGGAACGCCACGCCGTGCTTCGCAACGCGTTTGCCTGGAAGGGCTTGCCCGCGCCTCTGCAGCAGCCGGCGGCCCGCGTGTCGCTGCCGTGGGTGACCGAAGACTGCCGCTACATCCCGGACGAAGCGTTCGACGCGGCGCTCGCGGCGTTCCTCGCCGACGATCGCCGGCAGGGCATCGACCTGGCGGCGCCGCCGCTGCATCGCGTGCGGCTCTTCGTGCGCGACCATGGCGGCACCATGGTCTGGACGCACCATCACATCCTGCTCGACGGCCGCAGCATGTTCCTGGTGCTGCACGAGGTGCTCGAGACTCTGCGGCGGCTCGCCGCCGCGGCGCCGTTGCTGCCCCCATCCGCGGGTGCGTTCAAGGCGTTTGCCGCCGTGTCCGACGCGGCCATCCCGCCGGCGGGGGTCGCCTACTGGCGTGAGCAACTCGAACAAGTCGAGGGGCCCACGCCCATACCGTTCCTGCAGCGCGCCGCCGATGGTGGTGAGTATCGTCCGGCGGAAGTGGTCCGCATGCTGTCGAGCGCGGAGGCCGAGCGGTTGCGAGGCCTGGCCCGTGAGGCCGGTGTCACGCTGAACCTGCTGACGCAGTCGCTGCTGGCACTGCTGCTGGCCCGCTTGTCCGGCCTCGATCGCGTGATGTTCGGCGCCACCGTCTCCACCGATCTCCCCGAGGGGGATGCCGTCGGCCTGTTCATCAACACCGTTCCGATTGTCACCGAGGTGCCGGCCGCGGCGACGCTCGGCGCCTGGCTGCGCGATCAGCAACACCGGCAGGCCGAGCGCTCCGCCTTCGAGCACACCGGGCTGGTGGATGTGCAGCGATGCAGCCGCATCGAATCCGGGGAGCCGCTGTTCGAGTTGCTGTTCCTGTTCGAGAACTACGGCGTTGACGCCGCCCTGCGGCAACCGGCCGGCGGCCTGACGCTTCGCGGCGTGCGCGTGGTCGAGCAGACCAACATCCCCGTGGTGTTGAGTGTGTTGCCGGTCGAGGCCTTCGACTTGTCCGCCGGAGCCTTGGCGAAGGTGGAGTTGCGCGTCCATCACGACAGCGCGCGCTATCCCAGGGACGCCGCCGAGCTGCTGCTCGACGGACTGGTCGGCCTGCTGCGCGCGGCCGTCCGCGACGGCCTGCAGGCGCCGCTGGCCGAACTGACGCGGCTGGATGCTGATGCCCGCCGCATCCTGCTCGAGGACTGGAACGACTCGGCGGCCGACTATCCCCGCGACATCTGCGTTCACGACTTGATTCGCGAGCAGATGGCGCGGACGCCGGAGGCGGTGGCCGTTCGATCCGGCGCGGTGACGATGACCTACCGCGAGGTTGGCGCGCGCGCGAGAGAAATCTCCGCGGCGTTGCGGCGCCACGGCGTGCGCGCGGGCGCGGTGGTTGGCCTCTGCATTACCCGCGGCCCCGACATGCTGCCGGCACTGCTGGGCGTGCTCGAGGCTGGCGCCGCCTACGCACCGCTCGATCCGTCGTTTCCGGCCGATCGGCTCGCCTACATGCTCGAGGATTCGGGCGCGGCGATCGTGCTGTCGGACCACGCGGTTCCGGCCGCGCTCCGCTCCCGCCTGGGCGCACAGACGCCCATCCTGCTGCTCGAGGACATCGGCGCCGCCGCCGCCGATACCGCCGCGGAATCAGGAATAGCGCCTGACGCGTTGATGTTCGTGCTCTACACCTCGGGTTCGACCGGCAAGCCCAAGGGCGTGATGATTCGCCACCAGTCGGTGGTGAACCTGCTGCGCGGCATGCGGCGGCAACCGGGGATGAAGGCATCCGACGTCGTGCTGGCGATCACCACCCTCTCCTTCGACATTGCCATCGTCGAACTGCTGCTGCCGCTGACCGTCGGCGCCGCGGTCGTCCTGATCGATGATGCCGACTCGCTCGACCCGAAGCGCATCATCCGCCACCTGGCCGGCGTCACCGTGATGCAGGCGACGCCGTCGCGCTATCGCCTGCTGATCGAGGCCGGCTGGCAGGGCGCGCCGGGGCTGGTCGCCTACTCGGGCGGCGAGGCGCTGCCGCGCGACCTCAGCCGCGAGATTCTGCAGCGCTGCAGCCGGTTGTGGAATCTGTATGCGCCGACCGAGACCACGGTCTACAGCATTGCCGCCGAGATCACGGACGAGGACGGCGCCGTGCCCATTGGCCGGCCGATGGCCAACGTTCGCGCCTACGTGCTGGATGCGGCGCTCGAGCCGGTGCCGGTCGGCGCCATCGGCGAGCTGTTCATTGGCGGCGACGGCGTGGCCGTTGGTTATCGCAACAACCCGCAGTTGACCGCGGAGCGCTTCCTGCCCGATCCCTTCGATCCGCGGCCGGGTGCGCGGATGTATCGCACCGCCGATCGCGCGCGGTGGCGGCCCGACGGCATGCTCGACTACCTCGGCCGGCTCGATCACCAGGTCAAGATCCGCGGCTATCGAGTCGAGCTCGGAGAGATTGAGTCGGTGCTCGGCACGCATCCCGCCGTCGCGCGATCCGCCGTGGTGATTCGCGAGGATCGGCCTGGCGACGTCCGCCTGATTGCCTACTTCGCCCTGCACGACGGTAGTGCCGCCGAAGAGAGCGAGCTTCGCGATCATCTGCAGTCGCGACTGCCCGCCTACATGCTGCCGGCCCACTTCGTGCGCGTCGAACGCATTCCGCTGACGCCCAACGGCAAGGTGGATGCGCGGGCGCTGCCGGCGCCCCAGGTGGAGCGCGCGCTGCCGGCGGCAAGGGCGGCGCAGTCGCCGGTCGAGCGCGAGTTGTCGGCGGTGTTCGCCGAGGTGCTCGGCCTCGCCACGGTGCCGGTGGATGAGAGTTTCTTCAATCTTGGCGGGCATTCGCTGCTGCTGATTGGCGTGCAGACCCGGATTGGCGAGCGCCTTGGCGCGGAGGTCGAGATGGTGGACTTCTTCCGCCACCCGACCATTCGCGATCTGGCGCCGCTGGTCGAGCGGTTGCAGCGGGGCGAGGCGGCCGCGGCCGGTCCCATGGCGGTTCGCTCGACGGCCCGGCCCGGCGCCGATGCCCGCCAGAGCCAGGTGGATGTTCGCCGCGCCGCGCGGACGAGAAAAAAGGACGCATGAGTTCGAACGCAGTCGCAATCGTGGGCATGGCCTGCCGCTTCCCGGGGGCGTCGGACCCGGAGACGCTGTGGCGCAACCTGGCCGCCGGGGTGGAATCCGTGCGCCGGTTCACGCGCGACGAGCTGATCGCCGAAGGCATTCCGGCGTCGCTCGTCGATCATCCGCGTTTCGTCTCCGCGCATGGTGCGCTCGACGACATCAAGGGGTTTGACGCCGCGTTCTTCGGCTACTCGCCCGGTGATGCCGCACTGACCGATCCGCAGCAGCGCCTGTTCCTCGAGTGCGCCTACGAGGCCTTCGAGAACGCCGGCATCGTGCCGCGCGACGGCGGTCCCGTCACCGGCGTGTTCGCCGGCTGCGGCGTCAACGTCTACTTCCTTCACAACGTGTTCGCGTCGCTCGATCAGGACGATGTGGGCGCGGTGTACCAGGCGGTGATCGGCAGCGAGAAAGACTTCCTGACGGCGCGCGTCAACTACAAGCTGGGCCTGTCGGGACCGTCGGTGACCATCCAGGCCGCGTGCGCCACCTCGCTGGTCGCGATCCACGTCGCCTGCCAGAGCCTGCTGAACGGAGAATGCGACCAGGCCATCGCCGGTGGCGCGTCGATCCGCGTGCCCCAGGCGAGCGGCTACTTGTTCAGCGAAGGCGGCGTGCATTCGGCCGATGGCCGGTGCCGCGCGTTCGACGCCTCGGCCGGCGGCATTGTCGGTGGCAGCGGCGCCGGTGCCGTCCTGTTGAAGCGGCTGAGCGATGCGCAGCGCGACGGCGATCCCATCCACGCCGTGATTCTCGGCTCGGCCGTCAACAACGACGGCGCGAAGAAGATCAGCTTCACCGCGCCCGGTGTGGACGGCCAGGCGACGGTGATCGCCGAGGCGCGGGCGGTGGCGGGCATCGAAGCGACGAGCATTGGCTACGCTGAGATGCACGGCACCGCCACGGCGCTGGGTGATCCAATCGAGATCACCGCGGTGCGCCAGGCCATGGGCGACGATTGGAACCCCAACTGGCGTTGCTTCATTGGCTCGATCAAGACCAACCTCGGCCACCTCGACTCGGCCGCCGGCGTGGCCGGGTTGATGAAGACGGTTCTGGCGCTGCAGCACGGGTCGATTCCGCCGTCGCTGCATTTCGTGACCGCGAACCCGGCACTCGATCTCGAGAGCGGTCCCTTACGGGTGGCCGCGGCCCAGACGCCGTGGCCGTCGATCGACGGCCCCCGGCGCGCGAGCGTCAGCTCGTTCGGGCTTGGCGGCAACAACTCGCACGCCGTGCTCGAGCAGGCGCCGGTGGAACCGCCGCGCGAGCGCGCGCGCGATGCGTGGCGCATGTTCGCCATTTCGGCGCGCACTGACGGCGCCCTCGACGCGGTGCGCGAGCGGCTGGCCGACTTCCTGGAAACGCATCCGGACGCGCGGCTCGACGATGTGGCGTGGACGCTGGCGACCGGCCGACGGGCGTTCGCGATCAGGGGATACGTGGTGGCGAGGTCAGCCCCGGAGTTGATTACCGCGCTCCGCAACGGGATGAACAGCCTGGGTGGTTCCGATGCCGCGCGCACGCTGGCGCCGGTGGCCGAGCTGTGGATGGCTGGTGGTGAGCCCGATTGGGCCGAAGTGTTTGCCGGCGATCGGCCGAGGCGGATTGCCTTGCCGACTTACCCGTTCGAGCGCCTGCCTCATTGGATCGATCCCGTGAAGGGCCAGGCGTCGCGACCCGCGGCCGTGCCGGCTGGCGACCTCTTCCACATCGACCTGCCGGCGTGGACGCGCAGCGCGAGACGGGCGCCCAGGGCGCCAGCGCTGCGGAGCTGGCTGGTGGTCGGCGGCGCCGATTCACTCACCAGCGCGATCGTGAAGCAGTTGCGGACGACCGGCGCAGAGGTGACCGAAGCCGGTGCTGAAGCGTTGCAGTCGAACGCCGAGGGTGTGCTGATCACCGGCGGCTTCGCCGGCGCCGTTCGCGTGGCGCGAGCGTTGGCCCAGGGTGGAGTGACGGCCACCGAGATTGTGGCCATCACGGCCGGTGCCATGGACGTGATTGGCGACGAGCCCATTGATCCGGCGCAGGCGACGGCGTTTGGTCCGATGCTGACCATCCCCATGGAGTTTCCCGGTGTGCACGCCCGCGTGATCGACGTCGATGGCCGGCAGGCCGAGTCGGCGGCGCAGGCGGTGGTGGACGAACTGTCCGCCGGTGGCGGCGATGCGGTGGTGGCCTTGCGGCACGGCCAGCGATGGCTGCCGCAGCTGGCGGGCAGTGGCGTGTTCGGCGCGGCGCCGGTTGATGGCGTTATCCGCGAGCAAGGCCTGTATGTGATTGTCGGCGGCACCGGCGCCCTTGGCCTGTCGCTGGCGAAGACCATCGCCGCGAAGGCAGCGGTACGGCTGGTGTTAATCAGCCGCCGGGGCGTGCAGTCGGCGGCGGCACGAGAGGCCATCGCCGAGATCGAGCGCGGCGGCTCGACCGTTCTCCTCTACGAAGCCGACGGCGCCGACCGTGCCGGCATGATGCGGGTGTTCGCTGACATCCAGATTCGCCATGGCGCCTTTCACGGCGTGGTGCACGCCGCGGGCCTGGCCGGCGGCGGAGCGCTCGCGCGCCGCACCGACAGCGAAATGGACGCCGTGATGCGGCCGAAGATGGCCGCTGCCGACGTCCTGGGCGACATGCCCGGCGTGAAGGACCTGGACTTCCTGGTGTTCTGCTCCTCGCTGAGCGTCTACCTGCCGTTTCCGGGCCAGGCCGACTACGCGGCAGCCAACACTTACCTGGATGCCAAGGCGGCAGCCCTGCGGCGCGCCGGCGTTCGCGCCGTCTCGATCAACTGGGATGCGTGGCGCGACATCGGCATGGCGCTGATGGCCGACATGCCCGATGCGGTTCGCGCCGCCCGCGAGAAGGAGCTGGCCGCCATCGGCTTGCCCCCGGAACGCGCCTGCCAGGCGTTCCTGCAGATCCTGGCCTCGGGCCAGGGACAGGCCGCGGTGTCGATGCGGCCGGACCTGACACCGTTCTCCTCTCCGGCGGCGGCCGCGGCTGGCGGTTCCGCCGGGGCGAGCGTTGTCGAGGGGCTCGCCGATCTCTGGAAGACGCTGCTCGGCGTCACCGAGGTCAAGCCGGGCGACGACTTCTTCGATCTTGGCGGCCACTCGCTGCTCGCTACCAGCGTCGTGTTCCAGATTCGCCAGACCTGGGGCTGCGCGGTCAGCGTTGACGAGCTGTTCGTGAACTCCACGTTCACCGAACTGGCGGCGCTGGTGGAATCGCGGACGGCCGGCGGCGATCGCGAGGAGCTGGTTCTGTGATCGACGAACTGGTGGCCACGCTCAAGGCGCGCGACATCCGGTTGTCGTCTGCCGACGGCAAGCTGGTGATCGATGCGCCGCGTGGCACGCTCACCCCGGAACTGCGGGAGGAACTCGCGGCCCATCGCGATCAACTGCTGCAGCGGGTGCTGGCGCCGTCGATTCCCGTTCTGCCGCGCATCGGCCAGGGGTTTCCGCTGTCGCACGCGCAGGCGAGGCTGTGGCTGCTCGATCGGCTGGAAGGCGGCAGCCGCCGCTACAACCTGGTGACCGCCACGCGTCTGCGGATGACGATCGATCCGGATGCGATTGGCCGCGCGCTGGCAGAAGTCGTGCGCCGGCACGAAGTGCTGCGAACGCGATTCGTGATGGCCGGTGCGGAACCCCTGCAGGTGCCAATGGCCGGCGCGCCGGTGGATTTCGCCGTCGTCGATCATTCGACGGTGCCGGAGGCGGACCGCCACGCCGCGGCGGCGCGAGCGTGTCACGACGAGTCTCGCGTTACGTTCGACCTGGCGGCCGGGCCACCGGTGCGGGTCCGCTTGTTGCGCTTCGCTCCCGACGATCACGTGCTGGTCTTGAACCTGCATCACATCGTGACCGACGCCCGTTCGCTCGAGATCTTCGCGCGCGACTTCGAGCGCGCCTTCATGGGCGAGACGTTGGCGCCATTGGCGGTCCAGTACGCCGATTACGCCGCATGGCAGCGTAGCGAGGTAGCCGGCGCGCGGCTGCAGGCGGGTATCGAGTTCTGGACGCGCGAGCTGGCCGGCCTGCCGGAACTGCTGCCGCTGCCGGCCGATTTCCCTCGCCCGGCCACCCAGACCTATCGTGGCGGCGCCGCGCCGGTCCACGTGCCCGCGGCCCTGGTCACGGCGCTCCAGCGGGTGGCGCGCAGCACCGGCGCCAGCCTGTTCATGGCGGTGCAGGCCGTGATCGCCGTGGTGTTGTCGCGACAGTCGGGCAGCCGCGACATTCCGATCGGCGCGCCTGTCACCAACCGGCCCTATCCAGAGCTGGAGCCCCTGATCGGCTTCTTCGCCAACACCGTCGTGCTGCGCACGCGCGTTGCCGAAGGCGTGACGTTCCGCGACTTGCTGGCGCGCACCAGGGACACCACGCTTGCGGCCTTCGCTCACCAGGACACGCCGTTCGAGAAGTTGGTCGAGACGCTTCATGTCCGCCGCGACCTGAGCTATTCGCCGATCTTCCAGGTGATGTTGTCGTTCCTCAATCGCGAGGGACCGGCCGCGGCCGCCGACGGCCGCGAGCGGCTCACGCTGCCGCAGACCGATGCGCTCTCGGATCTCGACTGGCAGCTCCGCGAAACCGCGGACGGCCTGACCGGGTTCCTGATGTACGCCGCCGATCTGTTCACGCCGACGTCCGTCGAGCGTCTCGCTGCGCGGTTCGTGCAGGCGATTGCCGCGGTCTGCGCGAACCCCGACGCCTGCGTGGACCAGATCGAGGTCATTCCTCCCGCCGAGCGTCGTCTCCTGGTTGCCGATTGGAATGCGACCGCAGCGGACTATCCACGGGATCGCAGCGTGCACTCGTTGTTCGAGGATCAGGCGCGGCGGACCCCGGACGCAATCGCCGTCACCGGCGGCGGCCAGTCGTGGACCTATTGTTTGCTCGATGAGCAGGCCAACGCGATCGCGAACGACCTGGCGCGGCGCGGTGCCGGACCGGGCCGCCGCGTTGGCGTGTCGGTCGAACGAACGCCGGCAATGCTGGCGGCGCTGCTCGGCATTCTCAAGACCGGCGCGTCGTACGTGCCGCTGGACCCGGGCTTCCCGGCCGATCGTCTTGCTTTCATGGCCGCCGACGCCGGCCTGTTGCTCACGATTCGCGACGCCGACCTCGCCGCCTTTGATGGCCAGCGCGCAGCCACCGGACCGGGCGTCGCGGTGTCTGCCGCCGACGTCATGTACACCATCTACACGTCTGGCTCGACGGGCCGGCCCAAGGGCGTGATGATCCCGCACCGTGCCGTCGCCAACTTTCTGTGGAGCATGGCGGTCGAGCCCGGGCTGACCGCGCGCGACTCGCTGCTGGCCGTGACCACGTTGTCGTTCGACATCGCGGTGCTCGAGCTGTTTCTGCCGTTGATGGTCGGCGGGCGCGTGGTGCTGGCGCAGCGCGTCGATGCCGCCGACCCCCACCGGCTGATGGCTCTGCTGGAACGCGAGGCCATCACCGTCATGCAGGCGACGCCGGCGACCTGGAAGATGCTGCTGGCCGCCGGTTGGCGCGGCCGCCCGGAGCTGACCATCCTCTGCGGTGGCGAAGCGCTGCCGCGCGACCTGTCGCGCGAGCTCGTCCCGCGATGCGCGGCGCTCTGGAACATGTACGGGCCGACCGAAACCACGGTGTGGAGCGCCGTGCGCCGGGTCGGACTGTCAGACGGCAGCGGGGCAGGCGGCGTCGAACCGATCGGTCACCCCATTGCCAATACGCAGTTGTATGTGACGTCGGCTGACGGCGCATTGCTGCCCGCCGGCGCCATCGGCGAGCTGTGCATTGGCGGCGACGGCGTGGCCCTCGGCTATCTGAATCGGCCGGAGCTGACCGCCGAACGATTCGTGCCCGATCCGTTCTCACCCGTCGCCGATGCCCGGCTGTATCGCACCGGCGACCGCGCGCGCCTGCAGTCCGACGGCACGGTCGAGTTTCTCGGCCGGCTGGATCACCAGGTCAAGGTCCGCGGCTTCCGCATCGAGCTGGGCGAAATCGAGTCGGTGCTCGGCGGCCACCCCGGCGTGGCGCAGTGTGCGGTGATGGTCCGCGGCGCCGATCACGACGCCACGCTGGCGGCGTACTACGTGCCCCGCGACGGCGGCGATTCGAGGGTCGACGCCCTGCGCGACCATCTGCGCCGCAGCGTGCCCGACTACATGATGCCGTCGGCGTTTGTCCGGCTCGATCGTATGCCGCTGACACCCAACGGCAAGATCGATCGCGGACAACTGCCGGCGGTAGAGCGGCCGGTCGCTGCCGCCGGCGATGCGCCCGCCAGCCAGACCGAACGGGCGATTGCCGAACTATGGGAGGCCGTCTTGCACGTCAGCCGGCCGCCCCGCGACGCCAACTTTTTCGATCTTGGCGGCCACTCGCTGCTCATCGTGCACCTCCACCAGCGGTTGGTGGAGACACTGGGCGCAACCTGTGACACGCTGGATCTTTTCCGCTACCCGACGATTCGCCAACAGGCGGCGCTGCTCGACGGTTCGCCGGCCCGCCGCGACTTGCGCGCCGAGGCCGGTACGCAGGCTCACCGGCAGCAACAGGCGCTGATGCGCCAGCGGGCGATGGCGGCTGGACGTAAACGATGACTGAGTTGACTGACCCGGGCGCCCCCGAGCCGATTGCCATTGTCGGCATGGCGTGCCGCTTTCCTGGCGCCCCCGATCCGGCCGCGTTCTGGCGCAACCTGTGCGACGGCGTGGAATCGGTCCGCTTCTTTTCGGAAGACGAGCTGCGCGCGGCCGGCGTCGATCCCGCGGTCTTCCGCCAGCCGGGCTACGTGCCGGCACATGGTTCGCTCGACGGGGTCGAACTGTTCGACGCGGAGTTCTTCGGCATCTCGCCTCGCGAAGCCGAAACCATGGATCCGCAGCACCGGGTGTTTCTCGAGTGTGCGTGGGAAGCAATCGAGCACGCCGGGCACAATCCAGACACCGTCGGCGAGCGTTTTGGCGTGGTCGCGTCCGCGGGCCTCAACACTTACCTGCTGAGCAACATCCTGCCGCGCAAGGACGTGGCGACGGCGGCGAACTTCTATTCGCTGTTCATCGCCAACGACAAGGACTTCCTGCCAACTCGTGTCTCGTACAAGTTGAACCTGCGCGGTCCCAGCCTCAACGTCAACACCGCCTGCTCATCGTCTCTCGTCGCCGTGCACGTGGCCTGCCAGATGCTGTGGTCGTACCAGTGCGATGGCGCCCTGGCCGGCGGCGTGTCGCTTCAAGTGCCGCCAGTGCGCGGCTACCAGTACCAGCCGGGCGCAATCGCCTCGCCCGACGGTCATTGCCGCGCGTTCGATGCGGACGCCGCCGGTACCGTCACCGGCAGCGGCGCCGGGGTCGTCGTGCTCAAGCGCCTGAGCGACGCGCAGGCCGCGGGCGACACCATCCACGCGATCATTCGTGGCAGCGCCATCAACAACGACGGCAACCTCAAGGCGGGCTACACGGCGCCCGGCGTCGAGGGCCAGGCGGCGGTCATCGCCGAGGCCATGGCCATTGCCGGCGTCGCGCCCGACAGCATCTCGTATGTCGAAGCGCACGGCACCGGCACGCCGCTCGGCGATCCCATCGAAATCTCGGCCCTGACGCAGGCCTTCGGGCCTGGCGCCAGGCCGCAGCCGTGCCCAATTGGCGCGGTCAAGACCAACATCGGCCATCTCGACGCGGCCGCCGGCGTCGCCGGCTTGATCAAGACGACGCTCGCGCTGCGGCATGAAGCATTACCAGCCACGCTGCACTTCAAGTCGCCGAATCCGAAGATCGATTTCGCCCACTCGCCGTTCGCGGTGTGTGCGGAACGGACGCCCTGGCCGCGCGGGTCCGCGCCCCGGCGCGCCGGCGTCAGTTCGTTTGGCATCGGCGGCACCAACGCGCACGTCGTGCTCGAAGAGAGCCCGCTCGAAGCCGCCCGCCCGCTGCGCCTGGCCCCTCGGCTCTTCGTCCTCTCCGCGCGGACGCGGGCATCGCTCGACCGCGCCATCCAGCGGCTGGCGTCGCACCTGTCGCCGGCCGATCGCCCGGACGATGTGGCGTGGACGCTGGCAGTGGGGCGCAAGAGGTTCTCGCACGCGGCGTTCGCGGTGGCGGACTCGATTGACGAGTTGACCGCGACGGTGAAGGCCGGCCGGGTGACCAGCGTCGACCGTCCCTCGACCACGCCGAAGATCGCATTTCTGTTTCCCGGGCAAGGCGCGCAGCAGGTTGGCGCCGGACGCGAGCTGTATCGCGACCAGCCGGTGTTCCGCTCGGCGTTTGACGCGTGCGCGGACGCGCTTGTCGCCGCCGGCGCACCCGACGTTCGGCCGCTGATCTTCTGCGAGCCTGCTCCCGAAGCCGACGCCGCGCTACGGCAGACGGTGCATGCGCAGTGCGCCCTGTTTGCCATTGGCTGCGCGCTCGATGCGCTGTGGCGAAGCTGGGGCATCGCCCCCGGCGCCGTGATCGGGCATAGTTCCGGCGAGTACGCCGCCGCAGTGTCGGCCGGCGTGCTCTCCGTGCCCGAAGCGGCGAAGGTGCTGGCTACTCGGGCGCGCCTCATGGCCGGCATGCCCGACGGCGTGATGGCTGCCGTCGGTTTGGGCGAGTCCGAGTTGCGGCCGTTGCTGCCCGAGGGCCTGCACATCGCGGCGATCAACACCCCGTCGTTGTGCACGGTTGCGGGCACTGCCGCCGCGCTTGCTGCGCTCGAGGAGCGGCTTGCCGGCCGGCGAACCATGGTGCGCCGGTTGCAGACCGCGCATGCCTTCCACTCACCGGCGGTCGATGGGGTGCTGCCGGAGTTCCGGGCTGCGCTGGCCGGCGTCACTTTCCAGGCACCGCAAGTGCCGTTCTATTCCACCGTGCTTGGCGCGCGCGCGGATCATTCGCATCTCGCCGATCCCGAACTGTGGGTGCAGCAGATTCGCAAGCCGGTCCGGTTTGCCTCGGCCGTTGATGCCTTGATCGCCGACGGCTTCACCACGCTCGTCGAGGTGGGACCGGGCAGCACGCTGATTGGCCTCGCCCGGCACGCGCCGGTCAAGCCGGCCGCGGTCGTCGCCGGCCCGCCGAAAGACTCCGACGGCCGCGCGCAGCTTGCGGCGCTCGGGCAGTTGTGGCTGCAAGGCGCCGACGTGGCGTGGGACGCCGTGTTTGCCGGTGACCAGCCTCGCCGTATTCCGTTGCCAACTTATTCGTTTGAACGGGCGCGGCACTGGCTCGCCCTGAGCGAGCGCGGCGAGTCGAATGGGCTCGAGCCGGTCGTCGAGAGCGGTGGCGCAGCCGACCTGTCCGACTGGTTCTACGTGCCAGCGTGGGAGCAATCGGCGCCGCTCGTGGACAGCGCGCCGCTCCCTCTCGCGGGGCGCTGGCTGGTGTTCGCGCGCGCCGGCGGCGCCGATCGGCCGCTGATCGACGAGCTGATGCGCCGTGGCGCCAGCGTCACGGCGATTGAACCGGACCAACCGGTTGACTATGCCGCGCTGTTGGCGCGGCTCGATCGGGAGGGCCAGTTTCCGGATCGCGTCCTTCACTGCTGGACTGTCGGCGTGGACGAGGGCGCGGCGGTGCAGGTGTTGGGCTTCGACGCCTTGTTCTACTTCATGCGCGCGCTCGCCCATCAGGGACGAAGCGTGCGCGACCTCACGATCGTGACCTCGGGGTTGGCCGACGTTCATGGTCACGAGCCGCTCCAGCCGAGGAGTGCGTGCATGCTCGGATTGGTGGGCGCGATCCCGTCCGAGTATCCCGGCGTGAGTTGCCGGTTGATCGATGCCGGCGCGGAAGTCGCGGCCGCCGACCTGGCGCGCGAACTTGCGCAGGCGTCCGAGGCCCCGGTCACCGCCTGGCGCGGACGCACGCGGTGGGTCGGCCGGTTCGAAGCGCTGCGCCTGCCGCCGATCGATGGCGAATCGCAGCCCTACAAGACCGGCGGTTCGTACCTGATCACCGGCGGCGCCGGCGGACTGGGACTGGTGGTGGCCGAGCACCTGGCGCGGACCGCGAAGGCTCACCTGACTCTGACCACTCGCCGCCTGCTGCCGCCGCCGGCCGATTGGGAGCGCCTGGCCCGCGAGGGCGTGCGCCAAAGCGGTATTGATGCGTCGCTGGCCCAGCTTGCCGCCGCCATCACCGAGATGGAACAGCGCATCGATCGCGAGCTGGGCATTCGGCGCATGCGCGATCGCGGTGGCTTGCTCGAGACGGCCACGGCGCTGAGCGCCGCTTACGCCCTCGAGTATCTGCAGGGCCGCGGCGTGTTGACGCGCGCCGGCGAGACCGTCACGCGCGCGCGTATCCATACCGCGTGCGAGGTGCTGCCGCAGTTCAGTCGCCTGGTCGACCACCTGCTCACGACCCTTGAACAGCAGCGCTTCGTCCGCATCGAGGGCGATGCCGTGACGGCGCTCGCGACCACGCCGCCACAACCGGCCAACGTCCAACTGGCCGCCGCGTGCCGGGCCTATCCCGGCCTGGCGCCGACCTTCGAGCTGCTGGAAACCTGCGTTTCGAACTATCCCGACGCCCTCAGCGGCCGCGTCTCCGCCGTGAGCGTGTTGTTCCCCGACGGCGGCCGCGGCCGCATTGTCGATGCGGCGATGCGCACCGACGAGTACGCCAACAACCGCGTCTATCGCACCCTGCTCGCCGATCTGCTGGCCGACCTGGCGTCACGCGCGACGAAGCGGCCCTTCCGCATTCTGGAGGTCGGCGGCGGCAACGCCATCATGACCGGGCTGATCGCCGAACGGCTGCACGCGCTCGGTATCGACGTCGAGTACGTGTTCACCGACATCGGCCGCAGCTTCGTGATGGCGGCTGAAGCGCGGGCGCGCGAGCGCGGCTATGCCTTCATGCGGTTTGCGACCTTTGACATCAGCCGCGATCCCGCCGCCCAGGGCTTCGAGCCCGGCAGTTTCGATGCCGTGATCGGGCTGGACGTCGTCCACGCCACCCCGCGCATCGCCGACACCGTGCGCCACCTGCGCGCACTGCTCGCCGGCGGCGGCCTGCTCGGCCTGGTCGAAAGCGCCCGCACCTTCCGCTGGAACGACATGGTGTGGGGTCTGGCCGAGGGCTGGTGGCTCTTCCAGGATCCCGATTTGCGCAACGACAACTCGCCATTGCTCAGCACCGGCAAGTGGGAGGCGGCCCTCGCCGAGTCGGGTTTCTCGTCGGTGGTGGCGTTCCCGCAGGATGAAACCGAACGCGCGCATACCGATTGCTCGCTGATTCTTGCGCAGCGGCCCGACGGCGTGGCCGGCGCCGATCCGGATCTCTTCAACGCGCTGCTGCGCATTCGTCAACACGCGGCCAGCCTCGAGGTGTGTCAGGCCGACGTCGCCGATCCCGTCGCCATGGAACAGGTGGTTGCTGCCGCCGAGGCGCGCACCGGCCGCATCAACGGCGTGATTCACGCCGCCGCGGTCGAGGCGAAGGCGCTGATTGCTTCGCGCGAAGGCAGCGTCGAGGATCGCGAGTTCCGCCCTAAGGTGACCGGCACGCTGGTGCTCGACCGCGTGTTCCAGTCTCGGCCGCTGGACTTCATGGTCCTGTGCTCGTCCATTACCGCGGTGCTCGGCGGTCCCGGACAGGTCGGCTACTGCGGCGCCAACGCGTTCCTCGACGCGTTCGCCGCCGCCCGCAGCCGCGGCCGCGGCGAGCTGACGGTGTCGATTAACTGGGGTCGCTGGCAGGGGATTGGGCTGGCTCGCGACTTCGAGTCGTGGCACGAATCGCGGACGGGCGAGGCGCTGATCGGCGGCATGACCACCGCCGAAGGCCTCGAGGCGCTGCGCCGCATTCTTCACTACCGCATCGCGCCGCAGGTGGCGGTCATGACCAGCGAGTGGCGGCCCGATCGCCGGCCGGCCGCTCCGGCGCTGGGCGTCGCCACCCGCGCGGTCGCAATTCCCGCGCCCGTGGTGGCCGAGGAGTTTGCCGGCACGCCGCTCGAGCAGCAGCTTGCCGCCATCTGGCGGCAGGTCCTTGGCAGCGACCGCTTCGATCGCCACACCACGTTCCAGGAACTGGGCGGCGACTCGCTGGTCGGCATCCAGATGCTCGCCCGCATCCGCGAGCGGCTGGGCGTGCAGTTGCCCATTCACACCGTCTTCGACGCGCCGACCATTGCCGCGCTCTCCGTGGTCATCGAGCAAGCCTCGGTCGAGATGGAGGAGGGGACGCTCTGACCGCCGTCGCCGATCTCGTCCGGCACCTGGACCAACAGGGCATTGCGCTTCGCGTGGAGCAGGGCGCGCTGCGTTTCCGCGCGCCCAAGGGCGCGCTGACGCCGGAACTGCGCGCGATGATCCAGGCCCGGAACGCCGAGATCGTCGCGTTTCTCTCGGGCGCGGCGAACGCCGCCGACCATGTTCCCGTCGTCGATCGCTCGGCGCCGTTGCGCATGTCGTTTGGCCAGGAGCGAATCTGGTTTCTTCATCGCCTCGAGGGACCGAGCAGCACGTACAACATCACGCCGGTGTTCCGGCTGCGCGGGCCGCTGTCGATGGCGGCGTTGCAGGCGGCTTTCAACGCGCTGGTCGAGCGCCATGAACCGTTGCGGACACGCTGCTCCGAACTCGACGGTCTCGGCGTGCAGCTGGTGGATGCGCCGGCGGCTGTTCCCATCGCGGTGGTCTCGCTTCGCGACGTGGCGCCCGGCGAACGCCTGGCCGCCGCCGAGCGGCTGATCCTGGCCGAGACCGCGAAGCCGTTCGACCTCGAGCGCGAGTGGCCGCTGCGCGTCACGCTGATCGAACTGGAGGATGAGGACCGGATCCTGTTGCCGTTCATGCACCACATCGCCGCCGATGGCTGGTCGCTGGGCGTGCTGCAGCAGGAGTTCAACCTGCTGTATCACGCGGCGGTCACGGGCACGACGCCGCAACTGGCGCCGCTGCCGGTGCAATACGCCGACTTTGCCGCCTGGCAGCGCGCGATCCAGGAAGGCGAGCGCGGTCGCGCCGGCATCGACTACTGGCGCGGGCAACTGGCGGGGGCACCGCAAACCCTGGCCCTGCCTCTCGACTTCGAACGCCCCGCCACCCTGACCTCGAGCGGCATGGTGCTGCACCTGGCGATCCCGGAGGCGATGGCTGACGCCATTGCCGCTCGTGCCCGTGCCGAGGGCAGCAGCCTCTACATGATCCTGCTGGCCGCCTACGCGGCCTTGCTGCATCGCTATTCCGGGCAGGATGACCTGCTGATTGGCAGTCCGGTGGCCGGCCGGCCGCGGCGCGAACTCGAAGCGCTGATCGGCTGTTTCGTGAACACACTCGTGCTGCGCGTTCGAGTGACCGGCGCAGAGCCGTTCACCGACCTGTTGCGGCAGGTCAGGCAGACGTCGCTCGACGCCTACTCGTGGCAGGACGTGCCGGTCGAGGCGGTGATTGACGCGGTCGTCGAGCAGCGCGACCCCTCGCGCATTCCCCTCTACCAGGCGCAGTTCAGCCTGCAGAACGTGCCGGTCCGCGCCGCCGCGGTGGCGAGCCTGCGGGTCGAGCCCATGCCGATGGACCGGGTGGCGGCCAAGAACGACCTGTCGTTCATTCTCGAACGGCGCGCCGGCGCCGGCATTGCCGCCGAGGTCGAGTTCAACACCGATCTGTTCCGCGAAGAGACGCTGCGCGGCATGTGGGACGACTACGTGCAGATGCTCGAGCACATCGTCGAAGCGCCGCACACCGTCGTGTCGTCGCTGCGGATGCGTTCGGCGGCGGCTGTCGAGCCGCCCGTGAACCTGCCGAACGACGGCGCCCAGGATCTCGTCGCCTGGTTCGAGGCCACCGCTGCCAAGCACCGCGACCGGGTCGCGGTCAGAGACACCATCTCGCAGTTGACGTACGCGGAGCTCGACCGCCGTTCGACCAACATCGCCAATGCCCTGCTGGCGCACGCGCTGGCTCCGCAAGGCCCGGTCGGCGTGCTGATGAGCCGGTCGGTGAACCTGCCGGCGGCGATCCTTGGCGTGTTGAAGGCCGGCGGCGCCTACGTGCCGTTGTCGAGCGAGCACCCGGCCGATCGCCTGCGCTTCATGCTGGCGCACGCCGGGGTGCGCCAGCTGATTGGCGATCGCTCCACCGAGGCATCGGCGCGGGCGCTGATTGCGGGAAGCGACGTCTCGCTGCTCGTGATTGACGACCAGGTCGTGGACGCCGAGCCGCATCCGGTTGCGCGGGTTCGCGGCATTGAGCCGGCCGACCTTGCGTACGTCATCTTCACGTCGGGATCGACCGGCCGCCCGAAGGGCGTGATGATCGAGCACCGTTCGGTCGTGAACCTGGTTCACGCGTTGCGAGACCTGGTTTACGACGGCTTGCCCGACAGCCTGAACGTGGCGCTCGTGGCGTCGCCGGTATTCGACGCCTCGGTGCAGCAACTGTTTGCGACGCTGCTGCTCGGTCACACGATGTGTCTCGTACCCGAGGAATTGCGCCGCGACGGCGCGGCGCTGTGCCGGTGGTTCCGCGAGTGGCGCATCGACGTCAGTGACGGCACGCCGAGCCTGCTTGGCCTGATGTTGCGCGGCGGACTGGTGGAGCAGTGCGGCGCGACGCTGCGGCACCTGCTGATCGGTGGCGAGCCGCTGCCCGCCGACCTGCTGCGCAGCCTTCACGCCGACCCGGCCGGCCACGGCATCGTCGTTTCCAACGTCTATGGCCCGACGGAGTGTTGTGTCGACGTGGTCGCGCAGCGGATCACCGCCGGCCACACGCCGGAGAGGGCGGTGGTGCCGATTGGCCGGGCCATGCGCAACTGCCTGGCGGTGATCGTCGATCGCCACGGCCGCCGCGTTCCGCCGGGCGTGCCCGGCGAGCTGGTGATTGCCGGCGTGTGTGTCGGCCGTGGATACGTCAACGACGCGGAGCTGACGGCCGATCGCTTCCAGGCGCTGCCCGACGCGGGTCTGGCTCGCGGGTATCGTACGGGCGACGTGTGCCGGCAGACCCGCCAGGGCGTGATTGAGTTCCTGGGCCGCAATGACGACCAGGTCAAGATCCTCGGTCACCGCATCGAGCTGGGCGAGGTCGAGAGTCACTTGCGCGCCCACCCGGCGATCGTCGACGTGTCGGTGCAGGCGCGGCTGACCTCGAAGGGCTATCGCGAGATGGCGGCCTACATCGTGACGCGGGCGCCGGTCAGCGTCGTCGAGCTGCGCGACTTTGCGGCGGCGCGCATGCCGGGCTACATGATGCCGGCCTACTTCGTACCGGTCGATGGGTTGCCGCTCAACGAGTCGGGCAAGGTCGCCCGCGATCGATTGCCGGATCCGGAGACGTCGCGGCTGTTGCCCTCGGGCGCGGAGTACGTTGCGCCAGCGGGGGCTGCGGAAGAGGCGTTGCTGCAGGTGTGGACGCGCACGCTGAAGCTCGAGCGCGCCGGGGTGCGCGACAACTACTTCGCCAGCGGCGGCGACTCGATCAAGGCCCTGCAGCTGGCGTCACGGCTGCGCGACGCCGGCTGGAAGGTCGAGATTCGCGACATCTTCAAGTATCCGACCATCGAACAACTGTCGCCGCACCTGACCCGGTGGGGTGCCGCCGTGGAGGACCGCGGACCGGACACGGGTCTCGCGCCGATCAGTGCCACCCAGCAGTTCTTTTTCGAGACCTACGGCGCCGGCGCCACGTTCAACCAGGCCATCCTGCTTCGCCCCTTGAAGGCCATCGACGCCGCCCGGCTCCGCGCGGCACTCGCCGCGCTGATCGATCAGCACGGCATGCTGCGCAGCCGCTTCGTCAACCGGCAGGGCGAGTGGATGCAGGAGACGCTGGCGCCGGGGACGGTGCCGCCGTCGCTGCTGACGCACGCAGTGCCCGCGGCGCAGGCGTTTGCCATCGAGCAGGCGCCGCTGTGGTCGGCGGCCCTGTACGAGGCACCGGATGGCCAGCGCCTGCTGCTGACCGCACACCACCTGATCATCGACGGTGTGTCGTGGCGCATCCTGCTGGACGACCTGCAACTCGTGCTCGGCCAGCTCGAGAGCGGGGAGACTCCGTCGCTGCCGCTGCGGTCGGCCCCCTATGCCGCGTGGGTTGCTCACCAGCGGCACGCTGCCGGCACCAGCCTGGTCCGTGAACGCGACTACTGGCTGGCGAACCCGGGCGCGTTCGCCGCCGCCGGCGACCGCCAGGCCAACCGGCGTGAGCTGCGAACGGCGCTGTCTGAAGATCTCACCCGCACGTTGTTGACCGACGCGCACGCCGCCTACGGCACCGAGATCAACGACCTGTTGATTGCCGCCGTCGCCCGCGCGTGGTGCCGCTGGACCGGCGACGATCGCTGCGCGCTCACGGTCGAAGGCCACGGCCGCGAGTCGCTCGACGGCGACATCGACACCACCCGGACCATCGGCTGGTTCACCTCGATCTTCCCGGTCACGATTCAGGTCCCGCGCAGCGGCGGCGAAGGCGCCGCGATCGAGGCGGCAAAGGAAACACTGCGCGCGATCCCACACAAGGGTGCCGGTTACACCGTGCTGCGCTACCTCGGCGCCGGCAGCCAGGGCCTGGCGCCGCTGCCGCCGCTGGCCTTCAACTACCTTGGCCGCTTCGACTCCGCCGGCGAAGAGTGGTTCGAGCGCGCGCCCGAGGCGCCGCCGCCAACCGTGACGCCCGACGTCGCGCTGCCGTGGCCGCTCGAGATTACCGCCGCCGTGATCGCCGGCCGCATGGAGTTGGCGCTCGCTTACAGCCAGGCGCGCTACGAGACCGCCGCCGTCGAGACCTTCTTCGAACACGTTCGTGCCGAGCTCGACGCCGTCGCCCGCCACACGCTCGACCACGGTGCGTCGGTCGTGCAAGACAGCCTGGCGCTCACGCCGCTTCAGGACGGCATGTACTTCCACGCGGTGTCGGAACCGGATTCCGACGCGTACTTCGAGCAGTGGTCCTTCCACGTGGAGGGCGAGCTCGATCCCGATCTGGTGCGCGATGCGTGGAACGCGTTGTTCGCCAGGCATGATGCGCTTCGCACCACGTTCACCGCCGACGTCGGCGGCCGGCCCCGGCAGCAAGTGCTACGCCGGCGCGAGGTCGAGCTGACGGTCAAGGACCTGTCGGCGACTCCGGCCGCCTCTCGCGACGCCCGGCTGGAGCAGGAGAGGACCACCGACCGGCGGCGCGGCTTCGCGCTCGACAGCGATCCGCTGGTGCGGGTGTTGCTCATGCGCTGGGCGCCAGACAAATGGGATCTGGTGTGGAGCCACCACCACATCATTCTCGACGGCTGGTCCGCCGGCCTGGTGCAGTTCGAGTTCCTCGAGACGTACGCTGCGCTGCGATCCGGCCGGACGCCGGCGCTCGAGCCGGCGCCGGCGTATGCCGACTTCGTCCGCTCGCTGCCGCCGGCGAGCGACGCGTCGTTCTGGCAGGACTATCTCGCGGGCTACGAGACCACCGCTGAACTGCCGGCGACGGCGCATCCCGGACCGGCCGAACTGGGCCGGCACCTGGTGGAGTTGTCGCCCCAAATCTCGGACGGCATCGCCGCCTTCTGCCGCTCCGAAGGCGTCACGCTCAGCGCGTTTGTGCAGGCCGTGTGGGGCGTGATTCTCTCGCGCTATGCCTATTCGGACGATGTGGTGTTTGGATACGTGGTGTCGGGCCGCCCGCCCAGCCTTCCCGGCGTGGAGCGGATGGTCGGTCTGCTGATCAACACGATCCCTGTCCGCGTTCGCCTGCACCGGGACGAATCGTTCAGCGCCCTGGTCAAACGATTGCTGATCGACGCCGCCGACCTGACCGCCCACCAGCAGACGCCGCTCGTGGACGTACAGCGCGCCAGCGGCGCGTCGGCGCCGCTGGTCAACCACGTCGTGGCGGTCGAGAACTATCCGATCGAGGAAGGCCTGCGCGCGTTCGGCCGCCGCGAACTGGGCTTCGACATCACCTCGGCGACCAGCTACGACCGCACCAACTACGGCTTCGACCTCGTGGTGCTGCCGGGCACCGAC
Organism: Vicinamibacterales bacterium; assembly: GCA_050247355.1. Lineage (GTDB taxonomy): Bacteria > Acidobacteriota > Vicinamibacteria > Vicinamibacterales > UBA2999 > 12-FULL-67-14b. The sequence continues at coordinate 60,771 of JBFWUK010000022.1, forward strand.
GCACTGCGATTCCGTCTGTCGTGGGATCGCTCGCTGCACGCCGATGCGTTGATGGAACGGATCGGCGCGCAACTACGCCAGGTGATCGAGACCGTGGTGGCCCAACCCGACCGCAGCCCGTGCGGCGTGAACATCCTGCCGCCCGAGCAGCTCGACGCCGTGGTGGCGCAGCCCAATCGCACCGTGGCCGCCTATCCCTCCACCGCCACCATCGTCGATCTGTTCGAGTCGTGGGCAGCGCGTCAGCCCGAGGCGCCGGCGGTGGTGGCGCCGCAGAATTCCGAGCGCTGGCTGACCTACGGCGAACTCGACGCCCGCGCACAGGCTGTGGCGGCGGCGCTCCAGCACGACCTGCACGTGCCTGCCGGCAGCCGCATCGCCGTTTACCTGCGGCCGTCGGTCGAAGCCGTGATCGCGGTGCTTGGCATCCTGAAGGCCGGCTGCACCTACGTGCCCATCGATCCGCGCTATCCGCGAGAGCGCGTGCAGTTCATCCTGAACGACTCCGGCGTCAAGGCGGTACTGGCTTCGAGCGAGGATGCCGTGGTGCTCGAGGCCGCCGGGTGCCCGCTGGTGGATGTGGGCGGGTTGCCTGCCACCGATCCGCGCCCCGTGCAGCGGTCATCGTCTCCAGACGCAGTCGCGTACGTCATCTACACATCGGGATCGACTGGCGTGCCCAAGGGCTGCCTGGTCACGCACCGCAATGTCGTGCGGCTGCTCGTCAACGACCGCTTCGACTTTGCTTTCGGACCGTCCGACGTGTGGGTGATGGCCCACGCGCTGAGCTTCGACTTCTCGGTGTGGGAGATGTACGGGGCGCTGTTGCATGGCGGCCGGCTGGTGCTGCCAGCGCGCGAAACGGTGCAGGACGTCACGCGATTCCGCGATCTGCTGGCTCGCTATCGCGTCACCGTGCTCAACCAGACGCCGCTGGCGTTCTACAACCTGGTTGCCATCGAAGACGCCTCGTCCGATCACCCCCTGGGCGATCACCTGCGCTACGTGATCTTCGGCGGCGACCGGCTCGACCCCGCGAAGCTGCAGGCCTGGGTCCGTCACTACCCGGCCGAACGCGTGGCGCTGGTGAACATGTACGGCATCACCGAAACCACCGTGCACGTGACGTACTGCCGTTTGACGATGGAGCAGATCCAGGGTTCTGCGGTAGGGCGCAGCCCCGTCGGGAGGCCGTTGCCCGAGACCACGGTCTACGTGTGCGACCGCCATTTGAATCCGCAGCCGATTGGCGCACCGGGCGAGATGCTGGTGGGCGGCAGCGGCGTGTGCCTGGGTTACCTGGATCGCCCCGAGTTGACCGCCGCCCGTTTCATACCAGACACGTTTGCCGGTTCGGGCCGGCTCTATCGCAGCGGCGACCTGGCGTTCCGCGACGAATCTGGCGCGCTGAACTTCGTGGGCCGCAACGATCACCAGGTCAAGATTCGCGGCCACCGCATTGAGCCGGCCGAAGTGGAACGCGCGCTGCGCGCGGTTGCCGGCGTCGAGCAGGCGGCGGTGATCGTCGAGCAGGGCGCGGCCGGCAACGAGCTGAGCGCCCTGGTCACCGGCAAGGTTGACGCCGAGGCGGTGCGTGCCTCGCTGGCTGAACGTGTGCCCGACTACCTGGTGCCGGCCAGCATCGTCGTGTGCGAGGCGCTGCCGCTGACCGCTCACGGCAAGCTGGATGTGGCCGCCATGCGCGCGCTTCGCACCCGGCAGGCCGCCGACGCCGCCCCGGTGTTCGAGGCGCCGGCCGGTGATCGCGAGCAGTTGCTGGCGGCGATCTGGGCCGAGGTGATCGGCGTCGAACGCGTGGGCCGCCACGACCGTTTCATCAGCCTGGGAGGCGACTCGATCAAGTCGATCCAGATTCTGGCGCGGCTGCGGGCGCGCGGACTGAACGTCGATCTCAAGGACCTGTTCCGCTATCCAACCGTCTCCGAACTGGCGCCGCAACTGCAGCAACGCCGCGCGGCGCCGGTGGCGGCCGCGAATGGACCGTTCGCACTGACGCCGATACAACGCCGGTTCTTCGACGAGCACCCGGTGGACGCCGCGCACTACAACCACGCCGTGCCGCTGCGGTTCGAGGGCCGCGCCGAGGTCGCCAGCCTGCAACAGGCTTTGCAGGGGCTGTACGACACGCATGCCGGCTTGCGCCAGCGTTTCGAGCGCGACGCGGACGGCTGGCGCGGGCGCTTTGCCGATGCCGGTGAGGCCGTGCCCTTCATTGTCGAAGACCTGCGGTTCGACCGCGAGCCGCTGGCTGCCATGAAGCGGCTGTCGGCGCGCGAGCAGACCGGCTTTAGTTTCAGCGACGGTCCGCTGTTCCGCGCCGCACTGTACCAACTGCCTGACGCCGACCGCCTGCTGCTGGTGGCGCACCACTTGATCGTGGACGGCGTGACCTGGCAGATCGTGCTCGAGGATCTCGCCGCTGCGTTGAGCGGAAGAGCGCTGCCCGAACCGACCGATTCGTACGCCACCTGGTCGGCCGCGCTCCAGGAACTGGCCACCGATCGCCAGGTGCTGGCGGAGCTGCCGTACTGGCAGGGAATCGAGGGAGACGCCGAGGCATCCAACTCAGGCAGCGGATTGCTCGGCGAGGCCGGCCTCTATGTCGACGCCGCCGAAGAGCTGATCGAGTGGACCGCGCCGCAAACCGCGGATCTGCTGCGGCGGGCGTCGGCCGCCTACCAGACCAATGCCGGGGAGTTGCTGTTGACGGCGGTGGCGCGTGCCCTGGGTCGCTGGACCGGCGGCCGCCACGCTCTGGTGGCGCTCGAGGGTCATGGCCGCGACGCGGCGCCGGCGGTCGATACCAGCCGCACCGCGGGATGGTTCACCGCCTTGTATCCCTTCCTGTTGAATCTCGAGGACCAGCCGATCGATCGCCGCATCCGGCAGATGAAGGAAGATCTGCGGCAGGTTCCGCGCGGCGGCGCCGGCTACGGCATTCTGCGCTACCTGTCGGACGCGCGCGACGCTGCCCAACTGCGCGCCCGCCCGCGCATTTCCTTCAACTACCTCGGTGAGTTCCGCACCACCGCCGCCAGCGGCGGCTTCTCGTTGTGCAGCGATCCGATTGCGCCCTCGGTCAGTCCGTCGGGTCCTCGCCCCTTTGCGCTCGAGATCGCGGCAATCGTGATCGAAGATCGGCTGCGGCTGTCGCTGACCTTCGCGGCCGCGCACCTGGAACGGGCGCGCGTGCGCGAGCTGCGCACCGCCCTCGACGAAGAACTGCAGCGCGTGGTCGCGCACTGCCTTACCCTCGACGCGCCGGAGTTGACCCCGGCCGACCTGACGCACAAGGGCCTGACCCTGGACGAACTGGACGAACTCTTCGATGACGATTAGACGGGAAGACTTGAAAGACCTGTATCCCCTGACGCCGATGCAGGAGGGGATGTTGTTCTACGCCCGGCAGGCGCCCGGCAGCACGGCGTATACCGAGCAGGTGGTGTGGCGGGTGAGTGGCGCCTTCGACGTGGCTCGCTACCAGTCGGCCTGGGACGCCCTTCACGCGCGGCACGACGCCCTACGCTCGGTCTTCACGCACGAGAAGAGCCGCGAGCCGCTGCAGATGATCCTGAAGGAACGGCGCGCCGACTTCAGCTTCGAGTCGCTGCTCGAGGTGCCGGCCGGCGAGCGCGAGGCGCGGGCCATTGCCGTGCGCGCGGCCGAGCGAGCGCGCGGCTTCGACCTGGCGCGCGGTCCCATGCTGCGGGTGCGCGTGCTGCAGCTCGCCGAGGGCGAGCACGAGGTGATCCTCACCTGGCACCACATCCTGCTCGACGGCTGGAGCACTCATCTGGTGCTTCGCGACCTCCTGGCGCTCTACGATGCCGCCTTGAAGGGTGCCAGTGGAGGCAACCCTTCCTTGTCCGCCGGAGCCTTGGCGAAGGTGGAAGGGTTGCCTGGCGTCCTGCCGCCGGTGCCGTCCTACGCGCCATATGTGGAGTGGCTCAAGTCGCGCGATCAGAAAGCATCGCTGGCTTATTGGCAACAGGTGCTCGATGGCTACGATGCGGTCGCTGAGATTGCGCCGCTGCGATTCCCCCGCGGCGAGGGCTTCGACCTTCAGCGGCTTGACGTCAGGCTCGACGCGGCCGCTCACCGCGCGTTGCAGTCTCTTGCCGCGGCTCACAATGCGACCGTCAGCAGCGTGGTCCAGGCCGCCTGGGGCGTGGTGCTGGGCCGCTACAACGACAGCCGCGACGTGGTGTTTGGGGCCGTGGTCTCCGGTCGCTCGCCAGAAGTGGCGGGGATCGAACGCATTGCCGGTCTCCTGATCAACACCATTCCGGTGCGGGTCACTTACGGCGAGCACGACACCTTTGCCGACCTGGTCGCGCGGGTCCAACGGCAGGCGATCGACTCGCAGCCGCACCATGTCGCCAAGCTGGCCGACGTCCAGGGCCAGAGCGAGCTGCGCGCCGGGTTGATCAAGCACCTGGTCGTCTTCGAAAACTATCCGGCTGCGCAGATCGGGGCCGGCTCGACGGGCCTCGCCGCTCGCGTCGTCGAAACCAGCGAGCCTACCAACTACGACCTGGTGCTGGTGGTCGAGCCCGGTGAACCGCTGCGGCTCGAGTTCCAGTTCAACGCCGCCGCGTATACCCACGAGCAGGTCGCCGCCCTGGCCAGCCATCTCGCCTGTTTCCTTGGCGGCGCGGCGGCCCAGCCTGCGGTTCCCATCAGCCAGGTGACGATGTTGGAGGAGGCGGATCGGGAGTACCTCGCCCGTGGCCTCAACAACACCGCTCGGGCGTACCCGTCGGACATGACCTTGGCGCAGCAGTTTGCCGAGTCGGCGCAGCGTCATGGCGCGCGAACGGCGATCAACGCCGACGGCGTGTCGATGACCTATGCCGAGCTCGATCAGCGGTCGAACAGGCTGGCGCACCACCTGGCCGCCAACGGCGTGACGGTGGGCGACCGGGTCGCGATCCTGCTGGAGCGCTCGCCGGCGCTGATCGAAACGCTGGTGGCGGTGATGAAGCTTGGGGCGTCCGCGGTGCCGCTCGATCCCGCCGCTCCGATCGAACGAGCGGCCTTTGTCATCGACGACGCCGCGGTTCGGGCGGTGGTGACGCTGGCCGCCACCGACCTGCGCGGACCGGCGGTGATGCGCATTGCTCTTGATGCCCAGGCCCCGGCAATTGCCGCGTGCCCGGCCACCGCGCCGCTCACCGAGCAGCGCCGCGCCACAGACGAGGCGGTGCTGTTCTACACCTCGGGTTCCACTGGCGTGCCGAAAGCGGTGTGTGTCCCGCACCGCGCCATCCTCCGGCTGGTGCTGAACACCGACTACGTGTCGCTCGGCGCCGCCGACCGCGTGGCCAACCTGTCGAACGTGGCCTTCGATGCCTCGACCTTCGAGATCTGGGGGCCGTTGCTGAACGGCGCCGAAGCGCACGTGCTGGGCCGCGACATGGCGCTGACGCCGCAGGTGCTGGCCCGCGAACTGCGGTCGCGCGGCATCACGACGATCTTCCTGACCACGGCGTTGTTCAACCAGATCGCGCGCGAAGCGCCGGACGCGTTTGCCACGCTCGACACGGTGATGTTCGGCGGCGAGAAGGTCGAGCCGCGATGGGTGAAGCGCATTCTGGCGAGAGGCGCGCCCAAGCGCCTGCTTCACGTTTACGGACCAACCGAGACGTGCACCTTTGCGACGTGGTTCCACGTGCCGCACGGTCCGGCTAAAGCCGGACGCCACATTGGCGGAGAGGGAAGCACTCCGGTTGCCGGACGTCACACCGACGAAGGCACGGTACCAATCGGACGGCCGCTGGCCAACACCACGGCCTATGTCGTCGATCGCGCCATGGCCCTGCAGCCAATCGGCGCGGTGGGCGAATTGCTGATTGGCGGCGATGCCGTCGCCCTGGGGTACCACAATCGTCCCGAGCTGACCGCCGCGGCGTTCGTGCCGGATCCCTTCGGCGCGAATGGCGCCACACTCTACCGCACCGGCGACATCGTCCGCCGCGACGCCGATGGCGACATCGAGTTCATCGGCCGGCGCGACAGCCAGGTCAAGCTGCGCGGCTTCCGCATTGAGCCCGGCGAGGTTGAATCGGCCCTCCGCCAGTTTCCCGGCCTGGACGATGCGCTGGTGATGGTGCACCAGGACGAGGCGACCGGCGATCGTCGTCTGATCGCCTATCTGGCGTTCCAGCAGCCGCCGGCGAGGACGATCGAGTTGGAGGTGCGCAACCACCTGCGCCCGCTGCTGCCCGGCTACATGATTCCGTCGGTGTTCATGGTGCTCGAGAAGCTCCCGCTCAACGCCAACGGCAAGGTTGACCGCAAGGCGCTGCCCGCGCCGGCGCGCTCGGGCATGGGTTTCGGCAAGACGTTCGTCGAGCCGGCGACAGAGACGGAAAAGAAGCTCGCCGGCATCTGGGAGACGACGCTGGGCGCCACCGGCGTTGGTCGCCACGACAACTTCTTCGAGCTGGGCGGCCACTCGCTGACCGCCAGCACCGCCATCTCACGCATACGCGCCGAGTTGAAGGTCGACGTGCCCATCGCGTCGTTCTTCGAATGCACCACGCTCGAGGCGCTGGGCACGCTCGTGACCGGCCTGCAGGCCAGTGCGGCGGCGGCCCCAACCGGCATTAAACGCATTCAGCGGGAAGCGCATAAGCGATGAACATCCTGGGATTTACCGGCGGCTTCGACCGCGTGCACGAGACCCACTACGGCTTTCCGATCGACTTCGCGCACGATGCGGCGGCCGTGCTGGTGCAGGACGGCGTGATTACCGCCGCCATCGAGGAAGAGCGGCTCAACCGCATCAAGCACACCAACAAGGCGCCGGCCAACGCGGTCCGCTTCTGCCTCGACCAGGCCGGCATTGGCCTCGAGGACGTCGACTACTTCGGCTACTACGCGACCGAGCCGTTTCTCGACGAGTTCTTCCTGCGTTATCACCTCGACCATCCGCATCTCGGCCCCTTCAAGGGCACGCGGTCGATCCTGCAGGACGTCTTCGAACGCGACTTCGGCCATCGTCCAGGTGCCGATCGATTCAAGTTCATCAGTCATCACATGGCGCACGCCGTCAGCGCGTTCGCGGTTTGCGGGCACGAAGACTCGCTGGTGTTGTCGATGGACGGCGTCGGCGAAAGTGTCTCGACCATGGTGCTCGACGGCCGCGGCAAGTCGCTGAACGTTCTGGCGGCCAAGCCGCAGCACTACAGCCTGGGCAACTACTACACCCGCGCGATTGGCTTCCTCGGTTACCGCATCTACGACGAGTACAAGGTGATGGGCCTGGCGCCCTACGGCGATCCGTCGCGGTTCCGCAGCGTCTTCAACGAGTTCTACTCGCTACTGCCGAACGGCGACTACGTCATCTACAACGAGCGGGTGCTGAACCTGCACCGCACGTTGCCTCCGCGCCGCCGCGGCGAGCCGTTCACGCAGCTCCACAAGGACATTGCCGCGGCCCTGCAGGAATCGCTCGAGGCCATCGTCTTTCACATCCTCACGTATCAGCAGGATGTGACCGGCCACGACAACCTGGCGCTGGCCGGCGGCGTGGCGCAGAACAGCAGCATGGTCGGCAAGCTGTGGCGCAGCGGCCTGTTCCAGGACATCTTCGTCCAGCCGGCGGCTGACGATGCCGGTTGCGCGATTGGGTGCGCGTTGGCGGTGGCGCACGAAGTGACGCCGGCGTTGCCCAAGACGCGGCTGGCCCACACGTTCTGGGGCACCGACGCCGGCACCGACGACACCATCGCCGCCACGCTGGCGCCGTGGTCGTCGTTCATCGAGTTCCGGAAGATGGCGGATCCGTTCGCCGAGACGGCGGCGTTGCTGGCCGAAGGCGCGGTGGCGGGCTGGGTCCAGGGCCGCACCGAGTACGGACCGCGCGCCCTCGGCAACCGCAGCATCATCGCCGACCCGCGGCTGGCCGCGCACAAGGACACCATCAACGCGATGATCAAGAAGCGCGAAGGCTACCGGCCGTTCGCGCCGTCGGTGCTGGCCGAGCGGGCCGCCGATTTCTTCGAGACGCCGCCCGGGCAGTCGCAGTTCCCGTTCATGTCGAGCGTGCTGCAGGTTCGCGAGGAATGGCGCGACACCCTTGGCGCGATTACCCACGTCGACGGCAGCGCCCGCCTGCAGACCGTGACGCGCGACACAAACCCGCGCTACTACGCGCTGATCGAGGCGTTCGGCAGGCAGACCGGCGTGCCGATGTTGTTGAACACCTCGTTCAACAACAACATCGAGCCCATCGTCAACACGGCCGAGGAGGCTATCGTCTGCTTCCTGACCTCGGGGCTGAACTACCTGGTGATCGGCGACTACCTGGCGTGGAAGCGTCCCGAACTCGGGCCGGCCCTCCTCGAGGGATGCCGAATGTGGCTGTCGCCGTGCAGCCAGCTGACCGCCACCCAGACCGTGGATGAGAGCGGTGCGCCGACGACGCGGTACGCACTGGTGCGCAACTACGATGGCACGCGGTCGTTGACGATCTCCGAGGCCGCCTATCGCGTGGTCGGCGCCGCCGACTCGCGCACCAGCCTGGGCGCCGTGCTCCGCCAGACCGGCGCCAGTGCCGGCGATGCGGCGCTGATGGCCGAACTGTTCAATGTGTGGAGCGACCGCTACGCCCTGGTGTCCCCGGGAGGCGCCGCGGCGTGAGCGACGTGTTCGTGCTGCCCATGTCGCCGGCGCAGCAGCGCCTGTGGTTCCTGGACCAGATGGATCCGGGCACCACGATGTTCAACATCCCGGCAGCGTTCCGGCTCTACGGCCCGCTCGAAGCGGCGGCGATTCAGCGAATCCTGACGACGCTGGTCGAGCGGCATGAAGTGCTGCGGACGACGCTGACCAGCGTGGACGGCGAGCCGGTGCAGCAGATCCATCCTGCCGGCCCGGTGACGATTCCGATCAGCGATCTGAGCGCGCTCCCGGCCGATGCGCGTGGCGCTGCGTTGCTGCGCGAGCTGCGGGCGGCGGCGGCGCAGCCGTTCGACCTGGCCGCCGGGCCGCTGTTTCGCCCGGCGCTGTGGCGCCTGGCCGAAGAGGACCACGCGTTGATGCTGGGCATGCATCACGCCATTTCCGATGGCTGGTCGATTGGCGTGATGGCGCGGGAGTTTGCCGAGCTGTGGACCGCCGACCGCGAACAGCGCGCGCCGCGCCTGCCCGAACTGCCGATTCAGTATGCCGACTACGCGCACTGGCATCGCTCGCGCATGCTCAGCGGCGAGCTGGACGGCCAGCGCCAGTACTGGCTCGAGCAGTTGCGCGGGCACCGCGGCATTCTCCGCCTGCCGACCGACCGGCCGCGGCCATTGTCGCAGACCTTCAACGCCGGCGCCTACGAGTTCCGCCTGTCGGGGCGCACCGTCGATCACCTGCGCGCGTTCGGCAACGAGACCGGCGTCACCCTGTTCATGAGCTGCATCAGCGCCTACGCGGCGGTGCTGGCGCGCTACAGCGGCCAGCACGATCTGCTGGTCGGCATCCCGGCGGCGGGCCGCACCCAGGCCGAGCTGGAGCCGCTGATTGGTTTCTTCGTCAACGCGCTGGTGCTGCGCTTCCGCCTCGATCCGGCCGCCAGCGTGCGCGACCTGGTCGGCCACGCCCGCGGCACCGTGCTCGATGCCTTCTCGAACCAGGACTACTCGCTCGATGCGCTGATGGAGGCGCTGTCGTTCGATCGCGATCCGGCCTTCGAGCCGCTGGTGCAGGCGACCTTTGCGCTGCAGAACTTCGCCAGCGGCGGGGATGGGCTGCCGGGCCTCGACGTCGAGGGCATCCAGGTCGAGTGCATGCACACGCGCTACGACCTGATGCTGCTGCTGACCGAAACGCCCGACGGCATTTCGGGCAACATGATCTACAACAGCGACCTGTTCGATGCGGCCACCATCGCGCGCATGATGCTGCACCTCGAGCGGATGCTCGAGGGCATGTGCGCCGCTCCCGACGCGCCGCTGTCGTCGATCGCGTTGGTCAACCAGGCCGAGTTGTTCGAGCAGCTCGGGCTGCCGCCCGAGCACTACGAGCAGGTGCTGCCGCTGGGGCCGATGCAGCGCGATATCTACATGGACACGCTGGCCAACCCGGCCAGCGCCCAGAACAACGTCGGCCTGGCCTTCGCGGTCAGCGAACCGATCGATCCGGAGCAGTGGCGCGCCGCCGCGCAGGCATTGGTCGATGCCCAGCCGGTGATGCGCACGCGCATGCGGCCCTCGACCGCGCCGTACATGGACCAGGCGTACCAGTGCGTGCTCCGCCCCATAGGTGGAGGCAACCCTTTCTTGTCCGCCGGAGCCTTGGCGAAGGTGGAAGGGTTGCCTGGCGAGCGCGTGGAAGTCGAAGTCGTTGACCTGCCGGCCGGCGCCACCGACAGTCAGGTGCGCGAACAGGTGAGGGCGATCATTCGCCGGCCGTACGATCCACACGGCTGCCTGGCGCGTCACTTCCTGGTGCGCGTCGCCGAGGGCAAGACCGTGGCGGGGTTCGCCAACCATCACATGCTGCTCGACGGCATTGCGACGACGCAGGCCGCGGCGTGGATTGCCGCCGAATATACGCGGCGCACCGGTGGCGATCTGGTGCCCGAGCCGTTGCCGGCGTCCCTGTTTCACGAGTGGCTGCCGCATCAGCGGGCCGCCGCCGATACCGCCCCCGTACTGGCGCACTGGCGGAAGGCTCTCGCAGGCGTAACGCCGCTGATCTGTCCCGTTGAAGGGCGATCGGGTCCGCCCGTCACGCGAGAGCTCGAGGTGGCTCCCGAGCTGTGGGCTGAGATCAAGCGTTTCGCCCGCCAGCGGCGGGTGACGCCGCAGCTCGTGATGAAGTCCGCGTTCGCGATCGTCGCCGACGCCCACGGCCGGGCCGAAGGCGATCTGCTGATCCAGGAGTTTCTGTCCGGCCGGCCGCCCGGGCACGCGGCGGCGCTGGGCTGTTACTACCAGGGCCTGCCGTTCGTGGTGCCGCGCACGCTGCTGGGTCCGGAAGCGACCGTCTCCGGATTGCTTGAGCACTCGCGGGCCAGTCAGAAGAGTGCGTCCGAAGTCGCCGGCATCTCGATCTTCGAACAGCGCCGGCTGGCCCCGGCCGGCCGCGTGTCATTGCTGTTCAACTACATTACCGCCAGGCTGACCGTGCCGGTGGGCCGCGAGGTGGTCGAGGCCATGCGGTTCACGCCCTATGCCGAGGGCTTCGTGCAGTTCGAGATCACCGCCGTCGGCGACCGCGTCGCCATGAGCGTTACCTACGATCCCGGCATCTTCGCCGAGCGGCGCTTCCTCGAGCGCGTCGAGGCGGTGGTGCGGCAACTGATCGCCGGCGTCGAGCGGGTCGCCGGGCTCTCGACGCAGCTGGCGGGCGAAGCGAGTCTCACCGAAGCCGATCGCCCGCTCGACTACCGCTCGATCCCCGATGAGATCGCCGCGCAGGCGGCGCGTACGCCTGATGCGCCGGCCGTGATCCAGGGCGGCAGCGCGCTGAGCTACGCCGAGCTGATCGCCGAAGCCACGCGCATTGCGCAGGTACTGCGCGCTGATGGCATTGGCCCTGGCGACCTGGTCGGTGTGTGTCTCGAACGCTCGCCCCGCATGGTCGTGGCCATGCTCGCGGTGCTGCAAACCGGCGCCGCCTACGTGCCCATGGACGCCGCCTACCCGGAGGGCCGGCTGCGGCACATGGCCGCCGACGCGAAGTGCCGCGTCATCCTCACGCAGGAATGTCTGGTGGAGCGCTTCAGCGGCCTCGACTGTCGCCTCCTGGCCCTCGATGATGAATGTGGTGTCCGCCTTCAGGCGGACCATGCCGCTGAGAGTGGCGTCCGCCTTCAGGCGGACCATGCCGCTGAATGTGGCGTCCGCCTTCAGGCGGACCATGCCGTTGCACCGCGCACGCCCGACAGCACCTTTTACGTCCTCTACACCTCCGGCTCCACCGGACTCCCCAAGGGTGCCGCGGTCCACGACCTGGGCGAGTGGAACCTGGTCAGCTGGTACATCCGCGAGTTCGGCATCGGCCCGGGCGACAAGTTCCTGATCATCAGCGCCTTTGGTTTCGACCTGACGCAGAAGAACTTCTTCGCCGCGCTCGTCACCGGCGCGACCCTCGTCTTGCCCGAAGGCACCGAATTCGATCCCGCCCGCATTGTCGATACGGTGAAGGCGACCGGCGCCACGATCATCAACTGCGCTCCTGGCGCGTTCTACAGCCTGCTCGACGATCCAGGCCGCTTCGCCGATATCGCCTCACTGCGCTTCGTGTTCCTTGGCGGCGAGCCCATTCGCGTGAGCACGCTCGAGCCCTGGCTGCGTAGTCCGCACTGCCATGCCGAGGTCGTCAACACCTACGGACCGACCGAGTGCACCGACGTGGTGTCGTACTTCCGGCTGACGGAGCCGTTGCGATATCTGGATCGCGAAGTGCCGCTCGGCGCTCCGGTCGACAACGTGCGCCTGCATGTGCTCGACGAGTTGGGCCGTCCGGCGCCGCCCTACGGTGTCGGCGAACTCTGCATCTCCGGCGTCGGTGTCGGCAACGGCTATTGGCAGAAGCCCGAGATGACGGCGGAGCGATTCGTGCCCGGACCTGGCGACGCGGGGACGATGTATCGCACGGGCGACCTGGTGTATCGGCTGGAAGACGGCGTGCCGGTGTATATCGGCCGGCGGGATTTCCAGGTGAAGATCCGCGGCCTGCGCATCGAGCTGGGCGAGATCGAAGTGGCGCTGGCCGAGTCCACGGGCCTGCCCGAATGGGTGGTGCTGGCAATCGACGAGTCGCTGGTGGCGTTCGTGAAGACCGACGGTCCTGGTCCGTCGCCAGCCGAGGTGCGCTCGCGCGTCGGCCGCCGCCTGCCGGACTACATGATTCCGCCGGTCGTCGTGCCGGTGGCATCCTGGCCGCTCAGCCCGAACGGCAAGGTGGATCGAGATGCGCTCGCGAAGCTGAAGCGTCCCGATGGTCCGGACGTATCGGCGCCGCCGCAGACCGATACCGAGCGGCGCGTGGCGGCGATCTGGAAAGAAGTGCTGGAGCGCCCATCGTTCGGCCGCGAGGAGAGCTTCTTCGCCATCGGCGGCCACTCGCTGCTGGCGGCGAGGGTGGTGGCGCGCATCCGCGCCGCGTTCAGCATCGAGTTGCCGCTGCGCGCGGTGTTCGAGGCGCCGACCATCGCCGCGATCGGCAGCCACATCGACCAGGTTGTTGCATCGCGAGAAGCCGATGTTGACCCCGAGTTGCTCGAAGCCCTCGCGGGCCTGTCGGATGAGGAAGTGAGCCGCCTGCTGTCAGAGGACGGCATGTAGCAAAGGATCAATGGGCCTCTGGCACCCGTTTATCATGATAAACAGCCCTCGTAGGAGCGATTGTCTGGCGCGCGCTGATCATCGCTCCCAGTTCCGCATCGTCAGGGCAACAACCACAGGTCTCCCGCTATTCCGTCACCACCTTGGCCGCGCGCATCTCGAAGGTGCGTCCAAACAGGCTATTCGGTAGGAAGAACACGAGCTCGGCCCCATCGACTGGGTGGCCCATGAGGTGCGCGTCAATCTCCCGAAAGTAGGCGGGGTAGTAGCCCTTTCCGATGGCGGGAAGTCTCGGAAAGGAGAAGCGGCTCCATTGCGGGCGTCAGTTCACCACGGTCACTTACGGATGATATGTCCGCTAAAATGTCCTGCTTGATGTCCGCTTAATTGTCATCCATCGCGTGGGACTAAGCGCGCCCTAGCAACTTCCTCATCGTCCCGTCCACCTTCATCACCACCGACCACGGCACCTGGTTCATCAGCCAGAACACCGACGAGCGGCCGTGCGAGAAGTTACGCTCGACCGGCTTGACCTTCCAGAAGCGGTTGACCGAGCACACGTAGTCGTCGCCGAGCGCGGTCACTTCGTGCCACCAGCTGACAGGGATGTAGAGGATCTCGCCCTGTTCGACCACCACCTCGATGCGGCTCTTCTGCGCGTCGGCGTAGCGGGGGAAGACGGCGGGATCCGGATTGTCGGTATCGACCTGGCTGAACCAGGGCGGGATCTCGCGGTAGAACTCGAACGGGTAGAGGTTGGACGTTTCCCACGGTGGAAACAGCGTGACTTTCTTGGAACCGTGCAACTGCATCAGCGTGCCGTCGCCGGTGTCGAAGTGCAGCGGTTCGGTGTGGCCGCCGGGACCCAGCCAGAGGTTGAGGTCCATCAGTGGATGGATGGTCTCCATGTCGCACTTCTGCTCGAGCTGCAGCACGCGGTCGCGGATGGTGGCGGCCAGCGGCGTCTGGCCGAACGCCACCTGTGCCATGTACATGCTGTTCTCGTGGGCGGTGCGGTTGCGTAACAGTTCGACATACGCCTGGGGCGTGTGCGACTCGATCTCGCTGTACTTCTTCCATTCCCGCTTGGGTCGGCTACGATAGTCTTTACCGTAAACGCGAACGTTGTATTCGCTCGTGCCCAGCAGGTCCGAGATCACGTCCAGGGTCCAGTCCTTTACCCCCTCGAAGGCGCCCGTGATGATGAAGGGCTTGCTCCGCGACCGGTAGAAAGTGTGAAACCGTTCGGGCGTGAGCGTGGCGAAGTCGACGCGGTCCAGTGAAGTCATGAAATCGAGAGTAAAGGTACGCCAATTAGGGGCGAAATCCAAGAAGGCAAGGGCGATCGCGTGAACGATCTGCGCAATCGCCTGGCCGCCCTTAGCCCCGAGCAGCGGGCCCGGCTGCTCGAGCGCGTCCGGCAGGAACGCCCGGCCTCCGCCTTGGCGCCCATTGCCGCCGCCGACCGCAGCCAGCCGCTGCCCCTGTCGTTTGCCCAGCGGCGCATCTGGTTCCTCGAGCGCCTCGAGGGCTGCTCGGCCGCCTACAACATGCCGGCCGCGTTCCGCCTGTTAGGGAGACTCGACCGGACCGCGGTTGCCTCCGCGCTCGACCAGATCGCGGGCCGCCACGAGGTGCTCAGGACCCGCCTGATCGACCAGCACGGCGAGCCGGCGCAGGTGATTGACCCGCCCGGCGGCGCGTTACTGTGCCGCGCGCTGTCGCTGGCCGCGGTCCCGCCGGCGGAACGTGACGAGCGCCTGCGCGGCGTGCTGGCGGCCGAAGCCGGCCACGTCTTCGACCTGGCCAACGAACACCCCATTCGCGCGCTGCTCGTGGACCTTGGCCCGGATGATCACGTCCTGGCCGTCACCCTGCATCACGTTGCGTCGGACGGGTGGTCCACCGGCGTCCTGGTCCGCGAGTTCGCGGCGCTCTACCGCAGCATGAAGAGCGGCGAGCAACCGTCCCTTGCGGAACTGCCCGTGCAATACGCCGACTTCGCGCAGTGGCAACGCGGGCAGGTCGAGTCGGACGCGGCGACACGGCCACACCTCGACTACTGGCGCGCGCAACTGGGCGACGCCCCCGGCGTGATCAACTTGCCGAGCGACGGTAAAGGCGAAGCAGCTGAGGGTTCAGCGGTTTACTTCCGCATCGACGCCGAGGTTGCCGAGGCGGTGAACGCCCTGGCGCGCCGGACCGACGCCAGCGCCTACATGGTGCTGCTGGCCGCGTTCATGGCGCTGCTGCACCGCTGGTCCGGCGATCTCGACCTCACGGTCGGTTCGCCAATCGCCAACCGGCCCCGCAAGGATCTCGAAGGCCTGATCGGCTTCTTCGTCAACACGCTGGCGCTGCGCGTCAACGTCGACGGCGACCCCGACTTCCTCGCGCTGCTCGCGCGGGTGCGCGCCACCGCCCTCGAGGGCTACGCCCACGCCGAGTTGCCGTTCGAGCTGGTGGTCGAGAAGCTCAACCCCGAGCGGCGGCTCAACCGCGCGCCGTTCTTCCAGGTCATGTTCGCCATGCAGAGCGGCGCGCTGCAGGACGTTGCCATCGACGGCCTGCGCATCGAGGCCGTGCCGCTGTCAACCGGCGCCGCCCGCCTTGACCTCACGCTGTCGATCCAGGAAACCGGCGACGGCTTCGCCGGCTGCGTCGAGTTCTCGACCGCGCTGTTCAGCGCCGACACGGCGCAGCGCTTTGCCGAACACTTCCGCAACATGGTCGAGGCGGCGGTGCGCCAGCCGTCCACTGCGCTGTCGCAACTCGACTACCTGGGTTACGGCGAGCGTCACCGGCTGCTGGTCGAGTGGAACCGCACCGACATGCCGTTCAGGCCGTGCTGCCTGCATCAACTGGTGGAAGACCAGGCGGCGCGCACGCCTGACGCGATCGCGCTGCGATGGAACGGAACGTCGTTGACCTACGCGCAGTTGATGGCGCAAGTGGATCGCGCGGCGCTGTTCCTCCAGCAGCAAGGCGTCGGCGTCGAGACGCTGGTCGGCGTCTGCATGAGCCGCACGCCCGAGATGATCGTCGCGTTGCTCGGCGTGTTGAAGGCCGGCGGCGCCTACGTCGCGCTCGACCCGGCCTACCCGGCCGCGCGCACCGAGTACGTGATCGCCGACAGCGGCGCCACGATCGTGCTGCGCGATGGCGCGTTCGACGCCATGTCTCAGGGCAAACCTGAAGGTTTGCCCCCACAGACACATCCGCAGGCACCGTCTTTCGTTCCACCGGCAATCACCCCGTCGAACCTGGCCTACGTGCTCTACACGTCGGGCTCGACCGGCCAGCCCAAGGGCGTGGCCATCGAGCATCGCAGTCCGGCGGCGCTGATGGCCTGGGCGCAAACCGTGTGGTCGCCTGCCGAACTGAGCGGTGTGCTCGCCGGCACCTCGATCTGCTTCGACCTGTCGGTGTTCGAAATCTTCCTGCCGCTGTCGGTTGGCGGCACGGTGGTGCTGGCCAACAACGTGCTGGAACTGCCGCAGCTGGCCGATCGCGAGCACGTCACGCTGATCAACACCGTGCCCTCGGCAATCGACGCGCTGCTGCTGCAGCGCGCCATTCCCTCGTCTGTGCGCAACGTCAACCTCGCCGGCGAGCCGCTGACCCCCGAGCTGGCCGATCGCATCTACGACGTCGGCACGGTCGAGAAGGTTTACGACCTCTACGGGCCGTCCGAAGACACGACCTACTCGACGTTCATCCTGCGGCGGCGCGGCGACCCACCGTCGATTGGCCGGCCCATTGCGAACACGCGTCTCTACATCCTCGACAAGAACCTGCAGCCGGTTCCCGTTGGCGTGCCTGGCGAGATCTTCCTGGCGGGGCAGGGGCTCGCGCGCGGGTACCTCGGGCGTCCCGATCTCACCGAAGAGCGATTCATCCCCAGCCCCTTTAGTGGCGTCGATCGCCTCTACCGCACCGGCGATCGCGCGCGGTTCCGCGACGATGGCAACGTCGAGTTCCTCGGACGGTTCGACCACCAGGTCAAGCTGCGCGGCTTCCGCATCGAGCTGGGCGAGATCGAATCCGTCGCGCGCGAGTTTTCCGACGTCGGCCAGTGCGTGGTCACGGTCGAAGACAACAAGGCCGGCAACCCGAGACTGGTCGCGTATGTCTCGCACCCGCGCGCGCAGGCCATCGCCGACGAACTGCACGCGCACCTGCGCAGCCGGCTGCCCGAGTACATGGTGCCGCCGGTGCTGGTGGTACTCGACAAGCTGCCGCTGACCCCCAACGGCAAGATCGATCGCAAGGCCCTGCCGGCGCCGGACCAGCGCCGGACCGCGGGCGATGACCGTCCGCTGAGTGCGGAAGAGGCGCGGTTGGCGGCACTCTGGCAGTCGCTGATGGCAGTCGAACGCGTGCGGCCGGGCGACGACTTCTTTGCGCTGGGCGGCCACTCGCTGCTCGCCGCCAAGCTGGCTGCCCGCATCCGCGACGCCTACCAGGTGGAGTTGCCGCTCCGCGCCATCTTCGAGCACTCGACCTTGCGGCACCAGGCCGCGGCGATTGCCGCGCTGCAGTCCGCGCCAGACACCGACGCCATTCCGGTGGTCGCGCGCCAGCCGCGCATGCCGTTGTCGTTCGCGCAGGAACGACTGTGGTTCCTCGATCAGCTCGAGCCCGGCAATGCCGCGTACAACATGGCCGGCGCCATCCGCCTGCGCGGTGCTCTCGACGTGGCGGCCTTGCGTGCCGCCTTCGCTGGCGTGGTCGATCGCCAGGAGTTGCTGCGGACGGTGTTCCCAACCATCGACGGCCGCGGCTACGCGGCTCTGGCGGCGCAGCGGCCGGAACTGCACGAGATCACCGCCGCCGACGTCGATGCCTTCCTGGTCGAGGAGCAGGCGCGTCCATTCAACCTGGCCGAAGGTCCGTTGATTCGCGCCTCGCTCGTTCGCGTCTCGCCCGGCGAGGCCGTGCTCGCGGTGACGATGCACCACATCATTTCGGATGGGTGGTCGATCGAAGTGTTCCTCGACGAACTGTGCCGGTTCTATACGGCGCAGGCCGACGGCACCGCGCCCGCCCTGGCGCCGCTCGCTGTGCAGTACATGGACTTCGCCGCGTGGCAGCGTTCGCGCTTTGCGTCGGGCCGGCTGGAGCCGCAACTGGCGTACTGGCGCAGCGCGCTGGCCGGCGCGCCGGCGCTGCTCGAATTGCCGACCGATCGGCCGCGGCCCGATGCGCAGAGTTACCAGGGCGCGGCGCTGATGCGGGCACTCGACCCGTCGCTGACGGCACTTGTGTCGCAGCGCGCGCGCGAGGCCGGCGTCACGCCGTTCATGACCCTGCTGGCGGCCTTTGGCGCCGTGCTCAGCCGCTGGTCGGGACAGCACGACATGGTGATCGGCTTCCCCGCGGCGGGCCGCAGCCGCAGCGAACTCGAGCCGTTGATCGGCATGTTCGTCAACACGGTGCCTATCCGGCTGCAGATTCCGGACGGCAGCAGCTTCGCGTCGCTGCTCGCGCAGGTGAAGTCACGCACCGTCGATGCGCTGACCCACCAGGACGTGCCGTTCGAGAAACTGGTCGATGAACTGGGCGTGGAGCGCAGCCTGGCGTGGTCGCCGCTGTTCCAGGTCATGTTCATCTCGCAGCAGGCCGCCGCCGCGCCGGCGCTGCCCGCCGGCTTGAGCGCGCAGCCGGTGCCCGCCGCCGACACCGGCACCACGAAGTTCGACCTCACGCTGGCGGTGGCCGAACGCGACGGCGGGCTGTCGGTGAGCATCGAGTACGACCGCGCCCTGTTCGATGCCGCGACGATGGAACGGTTCGCCGACGAGTATGCCGAGGCACTGCGGGTAGGGCTGCAGGCGCCGGATGCGGTGCTGGCTTTGCCGTCAGGCAACCCTGAAAGGGTTGCCTCCACTGGTAGCTCTCGAACCGGTGAGCCCAGTGAAGTAGTGGCCTCCACTGCCGCAAACGGAGCGGTTGGCTCTGCCGGGCCGCTTGATGGACGTCCCGCGACGCCAATCGAGACCGCGCTCGCCGAGATCTGGCGCCAGGTGCTTCGCCTTGACGATGTGCGCGTCACCGACAACTTCTTCGAAGTCGGCGGCGACTCGATTGTCAGCATCCAGGTGATCGCGCAGCTTCGCGATCGCGGCTGGCGGATCGATCCGCGCCAGATCTTCAGGCACCAGACCATTCGCGCGCTCGCCGCCGTGGCCGAGCCGGTGGCGGCTGCGGCCGGCGTGGACGAGCCCACCGGCCCGCTGCCGTTGTCGCCGATGCAGCGGTTGTTCTTCGACCTGCGGCCCCCGTCGCCGAATCACTTCAACCAGGCCTTGTTGGTGGTGCTGGCGCCGGATGTCGATGTCGCGGCGCTGCAACAGGCGCTGGCCGAAGTGCAGCGCGCGCACCCGTCGTTACGCAGCCGGTTCCGCGCCGGCGCTGATGGATGGGAAGAACAGATTCATCCAACAACGGACGTCGTCATCGAACGGCACGAAGTGGCCTCCCAAAACGGGGAGTCCTCGGACGAGATGGCGGCGCAGGTCGAGGCCATTTGCCAGGCCGCCCAGCGCAGCCTCGGCATCGTCAACGGCCCGGTCTTCCGCGCAGTGCTTGTCGAGTGTGGCTCGTCCGGTTCGCGGCTGTTCCTGGTCGCCCACCACCTGGTGGTTGACGCGGTGTCGTGGCGGATTATCCTGGCCGACATCGAAACGGCTTATGCCCAGGCGCGACGCGGCGAGCGGCCGTTGTTGCCGGCGGAACACTGCGGGCCGGCAACCTTCCGCAAGCTGGCCAGCGAGTGGAGCGAAAGCCCCGCCGCCGCTGATCAAGGTCCTTACTGGGACGATGTGGCCGTTGCCGCCGGGCCTTTGTTCACTGCGGCCCAAACGGATGCCGCACCGGTTGCCGCCGCAGTCACGAGAACACTGGACGAAGACGACACCCGGCCGCTGCTGGGTTCGGTGCATCGCGCTTACAACACGACCACTGCCGACGTGTTGCTCGCGGCGTTCGCGCGGGCCCTTGGCACGGTCGCCGGCCGCGACGTCTTCCTGGTGGATGTCGAGGGACACGGCCGGGACGCCTTGCCAGGCGCCGACCTGTCGCGCACCGTCGGCTGGTTCACCGCGCTCTATCCGGTGCGCATCACTGGCATCGGCACCAGTGATGCCGCTTCGCTGATACGCGCGGTCAAGGAATCGAGCCGTTCGGTGCCCACCGGCGGCATCGGCTTTGGGCTCCGCTCCGGCCGCCGCCACGCCGCGGCCCTGACCGACGTGTCGTTCAACTTCCTCGGGCAGACCGCTGCCACGATCGGAGACGGCCTGGTCCGTAGTCTCGCGCCGGAATCGGGCGGCGATCCCGTCGCCAGCGACCTGCCGCGCCGCTATCACCTCGAGTTGAACGCCTCGGTGATCGATGGCCGCCTGGTGACGCAGTACTCCTTCGACGAGTCCGTGTTGTCGAGGGAACGGGTCGACGAAGTGGCCGATCGCACCGTGGCGGCGCTGCGCGAACTGACCAGCCACTGCCTGGGCATCGAAGGCGCGCGCTACACGCCGTCGGACTTTGCCGCGATGCCGGTTGACCAGCAGGAACTCGACGCGCTGCTGAGCGATCTCGACCTCTCCGGGCTCTCCGAGGCATGAGCGCCGGGCCGCGGATCGAAGCACTCTACCCGCTGACGCCGTCGCAAACCGGGATGTGGCTGCAGTCGGCGGCCGGCGGACCCGCCGACGATCGGTTCATCGAACAGGCCGCGTTCTGCCTCGAGGGCCGCGTCGATCGCGAGGCGTTGCGGCGCGCTTTGCAATGCGTGGTCGATCGCCATGCCGCATTGCGGTCGTCGATCCTGGCCAAGGGGCTGCAGCCGGTGCGGGCGGTGTTGCAGGAAATGCGCGTGGCGCTGCGCGAAGAGAACGCTGGCCAGGATGAAGACGCCGCGCTGACCGGCTTGATGGCCGCCGAGCGCGCGCGCGGGTTTCCCCTCAACCGCCCGCCGCTCATCCGCTTCGCCCTGCTCAACGTGCGCGAAGAGCGGGCGTGGCTGGTGGTCTCGTTCCACCACATCATCCTCGACGGCTGGAGCCTGCTCATCCTGTGGACCGAGGCCGCGGCTTTTTACGCTGCCGAACTCGCCGGCACCGCCGTGCGGTTGCCGCCGGCCGCCGACGAGAGCCAGGTGGCCGATTGGCTGCGGCGCCGTTCCGATGCCGCGAGCGAACGCTACTGGCGCGCGCGGCTGGCCGGATTCTCCGCGCCGGTGCCGCTTGGTGCCCCCGTTCCCGCTGGTGAAGAGCCGGCGGAGGTTGAGCACGTGATGAGCGCGGCAGCGGGCGCAGCCATCACCGCCGCCGCGCACGCCTGCCGCGTGTCTCCCGCCGTCGTGTTCGAGGTGCTGTGGGCGCTGTTGCTGGCCGGCCGCACGCGGCGCGCCGACGTGGCGTTTGCGGCGACGGTGTCGGGCCGCCCGCCCGGCATTCCCGGCATCGAGCGCCTGGTCGGTTGCTTCATCAACACCGTGCCCGTGCGCGTGCAGTTCGATGATGCCGAATCCCTGCGCGCCTGCCTGGTTCGCCATCACGAGCTGCGCGCCGAACAAGCCGAGCACGAATACTGCTCGGCGGGGCAGATCCACGAGTGGTCAGGCCTGCCGCCGGGCGAGGCAATGTGCCAGAGCCTGCTCGTCTACGAGAACCTCCGCGGCGGCGGGGCAGAAGTGGCCGCCGAGCCGGCGGTGGCCGAAGCAGGCCGGCGCGTGCGCGGCGCGCGTACGGGCTATCCCGTCACGCTGCTGATCAGTCCCGGACCGGCGCCGCACCTGCGGCTCATTCATCAACCCGCTGCCGTTTCAGCGACCGCGGCGCGTGAACTGGCGGAAGGCCTCGAGCAGCTCGCGCTGCGGCTGCCCGATCACCTCGACTCGCCGGCAGGTTCGTGGCGCGACGGCGTGGCGCATGTGCCGGTGCCGGCGACTTCGGCCGTTCCCGCCGATCGCCCGGTGTTTGTCGCGCCGCGGACTCGCATCGAGAACGAACTGGCGGCGATCTGGGAGGGGTTGTTCAAGGTGTCGCCCATCGGCGTGCTCGACGACTTCTTCTCGCTGGGGGGCCACTCGCTGATGGTGCTGCAGATGGCGGCGCGCCTGCGTTCTGCCATCGGCGTCGAGCTGCCGCTGCAGGTGCTGGTCTCGCACACCACGATCGAGCAACTGGCGCGGGTGTGCGTCACCGGCCTCAAGGACGACGAGGCGGTGGTGCCGTTGTCGAGCGAGGGTGACGGCCGCCCCGTGTATTGTCCGCACCCGATGGGTGGCCACGTGCTTTGTTACGCGCCGCTGGGCCGGCGGCTGGCGGGGCGCCATCGCGCGTGGGGCCTGCAGGCCAAGGGGCTGGCTGAAGGCGACGCGCCCGCTGCGAACTGGGACGAGGTCATCGGCCATCACTGGGGGCTCTTGACCAGCGCGAGGTCCGGCGAAGGTCCGCCAGAAGCCGGACGCCACATTCAAAGGCCAGGAGCGCGGCATCTGCTGGACGGCATCGCGCTGATTGGATACTCGTACGGCGGCTACATTGCGATGGAGCTGGCTGCGCGCGCCCGGCGCGAAGGCGCCACCGACGTCCGCGTGCTGCTGCTTGACGTGCCCCATCCG
This sequence comes from Vicinamibacterales bacterium, assembly GCA_050247355.1. Taxonomy (GTDB): domain Bacteria; phylum Acidobacteriota; class Vicinamibacteria; order Vicinamibacterales; family UBA2999; genus 12-FULL-67-14b. Next base: position 83,709 of record JBFWUK010000022.1, read on the forward strand.
TCGGTCATTCCGGCGGCGCAGCGGAACCCGGATGACGCGTCGCTGTTGCACGCTCTGTTCGGGGGGGCGCTGGGCCTCGGGTTGGAGGCCTTTCGGCAGGTGCCGGCGGCCGAGCTTACGCGTCACGTCTACGACATGGCGGTCGCGCATCATCTGATTCCGCCCGATACCGCGTTTGCGCATGTGGATCGGGTGCTGGGCATTTACCGGGCGCATTCCCGGATTGCCCCGCCAGAGGTTGCTTACCCCTTTCCGGTGGTGCTGGTCAGGGCCAGCGAGCAGCCGGACCGGATTTCGTCCCTCCCGGGCCTGGGCTGGGAGGCTTACGCCGACGGGCTATTCGTGGAATGGGTGCCGGGAAGCCACGAAACCATGCTGGAGGCCAGATTTGCCGGGCAGCTGGCAGACTTGGTGGCAAGGCACCTGACATGATCCCCGGGCTCAGGAGTAGTTGTCTGTTGTATAATCCGCTCACTTTCGGCCAAGGAGGCTCGCAGTATGTCTGAGAAAGATTTCGGCGCTATGGAGATCGTCAAGCGCAACTCACTGTATTCAGCAGGCGTCGGGATTTTCGCGATCCCTGTTGTCAACGTCGCCGGGGTTGCGGCCCTCCAGATCAAGATGTTGCGAGAACTGGCTGACCACTACGACGTGCCGTTCCAGCAGGACCGCGTCAAGAGCATCCTGACCTCGCTCGTCGGCGGCGTCGTCTCGACGCGCCTCGGCTACGGCATGGTTGGCACGATTGCCAAGCTGCCGCTGGTCGGACCGCTCGTCAGCGTCGCCTCGCTGCCGCTGTTTGCCGGTGGCATCACCTACGCGGTGGGCAAGGTGTTCATTCAGCACTTCGCCTCGGGCGGCACGTTCCTCGACTTCGACCCGGACAAGGTTCGCGGCTACTTCCGCGAGCAGATGGGCAAGGCGAAGAGCACCGCGGCCGCAGCCACGGCCTAACCTTCAACACCCTGCGTGCGGCGTCCCGGCTGGGGCGCCGCACGAGAATTTACTCCCCACTGTGTTCCCCAGAACCTCGCCGCTCGTACCCTGCTTTTTCACTGTCGCGCTGGCCATCGCCGCGCTGCCCACTCACGCATTCGCCCAGTCGGCGCCGGCCGCGCCTGCCGAGTCGGCACAACCGGCGGACGCACCGAAGCAAACCGTGTTGCGGCTCAAGGACAACACGCTGCTGATGGGCCACGTCGTGCGCGAGGACGCCGAGACCATGGTGTTCTCAGCCGGGGCGTTGGGCGAATTGACAATCAAGAAGTCCGAGATCGTCGGCGAACTGCCGCCCGCCACCGTGGCCGCCGCGTTCCAGGCGCCGGCGCCGCCGGCGCCGCCGGCCAGCAACCTCGGCACGTTTGCGCCGGCCGGCAAGGTGGTGCACACCCGCATGCTGGGGGCGCAGGGCAGCTACGTGACGTCGCCCTATGTGCTTGGCGAGCTCGACCCGAATTACCCCGGGCTGACCGGCGCGGCGCTTCGCCTGCCCGGCGTCGTCTACTCCGTGCAGGGGCAGCTCAGCCTGTATCGCACGTCGGATCGCGATATCGTGTCGCTCGACGCGTCGATGAGCTATGCCTATGCCGACAACGCCGGCGAGCAGGCCGACAACCCGCGCGTGTCGGTGGGCTACAACCGCCGCATTGGCACCGCCGACAAGCTGTATGGCCTGGCGCGCCAGACCTGGTACCGCGATGGCGTCAGGAAGATCGACTTCTCGAACCAGACCATCCTCGGCGTCGGCATCAAGACCATCAACACGCCGAAGGTGAAGCTCGACCTCGTGCCGGCGCTGTCGATGCAGTACGACAAGAAGGGCACCTCATTCGATGAAGAACTGCTGTTCGGTGGCGGCGCCATGGAAGTGTTCCAGGTGATGCTCACCCCGGTCTCGATGATCGAGCAGAAGATCACCGCGTATCGCGCCTTCAACGAGTCGCGCTACTACGGCATCGAGTCGAGCGTCGGCTTCAAGGGCATGGTCTCGAAGAGGATTGGCTTCAACATCACGTGGGCCTACAACCTCGACAACTCGCTCGGTCTCCGCGAGTCGCCGATTCCGGCGAACACCCTGTTCCCCGGACAGGCCGAGTTCAACGTCTTCGCCAACAAGCGCAGCCAGTCGACGCTCTCGAGCGGCCTGCTGATTACCTTCTAGTTGCCCAGGGGGCGCGCGCCTAGAGCGCGCTCCTGGGGTTCGCGGCTGACGCCGCTCGTGGGGCTCGCGGCTTCGCGCGCTTCCGGTTTGCCCTCCACCTGATCCAGCAGCGCGCCGTAGTCTTCGGCGGCGCGGCTCGACGGCGCATATTCCCAAATCGTCTGGTGCGCGGCGGCGGCGTAGGTGAGGTCGATGCACTGGCGGATGCCGCGGCTGAACAGCACCGGCGCCATCTCGGCGTCGGCCGACAGCGCCTCGACGGTGGCGCGGCTGGCGTGGGTCTGCGAGTTGACCGCGGTCGGCACGACGGCCACCAGGGACAGCGGCCGGCCCGGCCACAACGAGCGAATCTCGTTGACGCCGTCGAGAGTCTGGCGGGCGCCGGCCAGGGCCATGGTGTCCATGCCCACCGGCACGACCAGCTCGTTGGCGCACAGCAGCGCGTTGTAGGTGAGCAGGCTCATGGCCGGGGAGGTGTCGAAGACCATCAGGTCGACGCCGGTCACGCCGCGCAGGCGGCGCTCGAGCAGCGTCTCGCGCTGCACGGTGCCGGCCAGCTGGGTCTCGAGCGAGAAGGCCGACGGTGTGGCGGTGATGACGTCGAGGTTGGTGCGCGCCTGCCGCCACACCACGTCGTTGACCGCCGCCGATCCCATCATCAGGTCGTGAATGGTCAGCGGCGCCGAGATGCCGAGCATGTGGCCGGCATTGCCCTGCGGATCGGTGTCGATCAGCAGCACCCGCGCGCCGCGCGCCGCCAGGCCCGACGCGATCTGCACCGCGGTGGTGGTCTTTCCCACACCGCCCTTCATGTTGACGACGGCAATTCGGCGCATGGACCCTCCGGCGAGTCCCGATTGTAGCGCAGGGGGGTGCTATTCTATGCACGCTTGCAACGTCCCCCTTTCCTCCAACCGCCAGTCAATGCCGCTCGCCTGGTCGTGGGCGCCGCCTGCATTGCCGGGGTGATCACGAGCCTGGCGCTCGCGGTGATCTACCAGCGATCGCTGTCGCAGGTGATGACCGCGGCCCGCGACCAGGCCCGCAGCGAGGCGGACCGGGCGGCCGGAGTGATCGACGGCGAGCTGCGCCGGTTCGAGGCGGCGGTCAACGCGGTGGCGGCCGGTGTCAACAGCGGCCGTCCCGACACCGATGCGCTGCTCGAACAACTCCAGCAAGGCATCGATCGCACGCCGCAGATGGCCGGCATCGGCGCGGCGTTCCTGCCGCTGGCCCACGACCCGAACCTGCGGTTGTTCGCGCCGTACCTGCGGCGCTCGGGCGAGACCATCGAGCAGATCCAGCTCGACTCGCTCTACGACTACACGCAGGGCGACCGCGCCTGGTTCCAGGTGCCCCTGAAAGAGGGCAAGCCGGCGTGGAGCGAGCCGGCGGTGGCCGACACGCTCGGCGTGCCGGCGGTGGAGTTTTCGGCGCCGGTCGCGCGCGGCGGCAGCGCCGCCATTGGCGTCATTCACGGCGCCATGTCGCTGACCGAGGTCAACGACATCGCTTCGTCGCTCGACGTCGGCGAGTTCGGCTACAGCTTCCTGGTCTCGAAGGGCGGCTTCGTCATTTCACACCCGTTCGCCGACGAGTACGCGCTGGGCATGCGCGTCTTCAGCGGCATGCCGGTCGATCGCGTCGACGAGGTCGTCGACGTCATCGACCCGGTGACCGGCGAGGCCGGCTGGCTGTTCACCGAGCAGGTGCCGGCGACCGGGTGGACGCTCGGCGTGGTGTTCTTCAAGGACCAGACCGCGCGCAGCGCCGAGCTGCGCCGCCAGCAGATCAACCTGGCCGTGGCGGTCGTCATCACGGCCTGTCTGATCATTGCCCTGGTGCTCGAGCCGTATCGCCGCACCTCCGCGGCGGCGCCGCTGTGGCTCGGGGCCGGCGCCGGGTCGCTGGTGCTGCTCCTCGGCGTGGCATTCCTGTGGGTGGTCAGCTACGGCGCCAGCCCGCCGGTGCACGAGACCGAGACGGTATTCGTCGACAAGAGCAGCGTGCGGCGGTTCACGCTCGACAGCATGCGCGGGTCGCTGGCCAGCCGCGGCACGCTGCCGACGCTGGTGCCGACCGGCGTCTTCATCCAGACCATGGAGATCCTCAGCCCCAACAACGTCGCCGTCACGGGTTACGTGTGGCAGAAGTATGCCCGCAACATCCCCGAGGCGGTGACTCGCGGGTTCGTGCTGCCCGACGCCTCGGAGCGCGAGATCACCGAGGCCTACCGGACCCAGACCGCCGACGGCGAGACGATTGGCTGGTACGTGAAGGCGACGGTGCGCCAGAGGTTCGACTACGCCAACTACCCGCTCGACCAGCAGGAGTTCCGGCTGCGCGTGTGGCACAGCGACCTCAATCGCAGCATCGTGCTGGTGCCCGACCTCGAGGCCTACAAGATCATTCACCCACTGGCCCGTGCCGGCATCGCCGGCAACTTCGTGCTGCCCGGCTGGGCCGTGAGCCGCACGCAGTTCGGCAGCAGCCCGCGCATTCGCACCACCAACTACGGCCTGACCGCCGACGGCGACGCCGGCAACGAGCTGGCCTTCGACGTGGTCATCAACCGCCGCATCATCGAGCCGATGTTCTCGAACCTGCTGCCCCTCACCGTCTCGGGCTTCATGGTGTTCTCGCTGCTGTTGATCGTGAAAGAGAGCACGCGCGGCAACGTCGTGCAGACGCTGTCGGCCTTCTCCGGGTTGTTCTTCGTCATCATCCTGTCGCAGCTCGACCTGCGGCGCCGCGTCTCTGGCGCCAGCATCCTGTACATCGAGTATTACTATTTCGTGATGTACGGCGCGCTGGTCACTGCGGCGTTGACCACCCTCACGAACGGCTGGCCCGGCTTGTTCCCGCGGATCGAAAACCGCGAGCACTTCCTGCCCAAGTTGTTGTTCTGGCCCGTCATCCTGACCGCCGTGGCGGTGATCACCCTTGTCATCTTCTATTAAGCGTCTCGCTCCCCTGGTTATTGCCTGCGCCCTGGTCGCGTTGGCGCCGGTGCGCCTGCCGGGCCAGGCGGCCGGCGACATCGTGCTCGGCATGTCGGCGGCCTTCAGCGGTCCGTCGGCCGACCTTGGCCGCGGCATGCGCAACGGCATCGAGCTGATGGTGCGGCGGGTCAACGAGGCCGGCGGCATTGGCGGCCGGCGCCTGCGCCTGGTGGCGCTGGACGATTCCTATCAGGCCGACCCGGTCACGGACAACATGCTGCGGCTGATCGATCGCGAGCAGGCGGTGGCCGTGATTGGCAACGTCGGCACCGCCGGCGCGACCGTCGCCGTGCCGATTGCCAACGAGCGCAAGGTACTGCTGTTCGGCACCTACTCGGGCGCCGACGTGCTGCGCAAGACGCCGCCGGATCGCTACGTGCTCAACCTGCGGGCCAGCTACGCCGAAGAAACCAGCGTCATGGTGCGCGGGCTGTTCAGGCGCGGCATCAAGCCGCAGGAGATCGCCTTCTTCACCCAGAACGACGGCTACGGCGACTCGGGTTTTGCCGGCGCCGTGCGCGCCCTGAACGAGGCCGGCTTCCAGGACACCCAGAGCCTGGTGCACGGCCGCTACGATCGCGGCACCATTGCCGTGGAGAGCGGCGTAATGGCGCTGGTCGAGGCGCGCGTGCGGCCGAAGGCCGTGATCCTGGTCGGCACCTATTCCGCCAACGCCCGCTTCATCCGGCTGGCCCGGCAACTGCTGCCGTCGGCGCTGTACCTGAACGTGTCATTCGTCGGCTCGGAGTCGCTGAGCCAGGCCCTGGGACCCGACAGCGAAGGTGTGATCATCACGCAGGTGGTGCCGCCGTACGATTCGCCGCTGCCCGGCGTGCGCGAGTACCGCCAGGCGCTCGCCCGCTTCTCGCCCGCGGTGCCGCCGTCGTTCATCGCGCTCGAGGGCTTCCTGGCGGCCAAGGCGCTGGTCGAAGGCCTGCGCCGCGCCTCGCCGAACATCACCCGCGAGCGGCTGATCGACGCCATGGAAAGCGCGCCGATTGACATCGGCATCGGCACGCCGCTGCGCTACAGCCCCAAGGAACACCAGGGCAGCCACGAGGTATGGCTCACGGTGATCCGCGAAGGCAAGTTCGTGCCGCTCGCCTGGTAGGCGGTCTTTTCATTTCTTTAGTCCCGCAACGCCTCCACCGGGTTGACCGTCATCGCACGCCGCGCCGGCGCCAGCGTCGCCGCAATCGCCACTCCGGCCAGCACCACGGTGACCGCGGCGATTGTCAGCGGATCGGTGGGCGCCACGTTGAACAGCATCGCCGCCATGAATCGCGTCAGCGCGACCGCGGCGAGAATGCCGGCGGCGCTCGCCACGGCCGTCAGGCGGAGTCCCTGCGCCACGACCATCCGCAGCAGGCCGGCCGGCGACGCGCCGAGCGCCCCCCGCAGGCCGATCTCGCGGGTCCGGCTCGACACCGCGAACGCCACCACGCCGTAGATCCCGATCGCGGCGAGTATCAGGACGGTCGCCGCAAACACCGTGACTACCCGCGTATTGAACCGGCGCGCTGCCAGCGATCGCGAAACCAGTTCGTCGAAGGTGCCGAGGCGCGAGATCGGCTGCAGCGGATCGGCCTCGCGCACCGCGGCGCGAAGCAGCGGCGCCGAGAGCGACGGCTCGTCCGACCAGACGACCAGCGACAGCGAGCCCCACCGCTCGACGTTCTGGTGCAGCGGCAGGAAGAAGGCCGGCGCCGCGGCCCTCTCCACCGAATCGAACCGCGCGTCGGCGACCACGCCGACGATCTCATGACGCCGGTTGTCGCCAAACACCAGCACACGGCCGATCGGCAGTCGTCCCTCGAAGTAGCGGTCGGCAAACGCCTGGTTGATCACGGCGACCGCCGGTGACCCGAGCGTGTCGCTCGGCGCGAAGACCCGCCCCGCGACCATCGTCATTCCCGTGGCAAGGAAGTAGCCGGGCGTGACGATCTGAAACGCCGCCACCGGCTGCTGGTTCGGCGGCGGTTCGGGATCGCCGGCGATCCGCACGCCGCGGCTCGATTGACCGGTCATCGGCGCGACGAAACCGGCTGCCGCCGTGCGCACCCCGGGGCCGCGGGACAGGGTGTCGAGCACCCGCTCGACGAAGCGGATCTTCATGGCGGGATCGATGTCGCCATTGGCGGAGATCTGCTTGACGTAGTCGCGCCGCAGGTTCAGTTCGGCCGCCAGGCGGCCTTCGGTGGCAAACCCCAGCTCGATGCGGTTGGCGTGTGCCAGGCTGGCCACCAGCAGGCCCGCCGCCACCAGCAGCAGTTGCGCCAACGCGAGTTCGGCCGTGGCGATTACCCCATGCCAGCGCCGCGCCGTGCGTGAGCCGGTGTCGCCACGAACGCCGGCGGTGAGGCCGCCGGTGCCTGCGCCGCCGGCGTGCCACGCCGGCGCGAGTCCGAACACCACCGTGGTCGCGAGCGTGAGTAGGCAGGCAAAGGCCAGCACCGCGCCGTCGATCGATGCCTCGCCCAGACGCGGCAGGTCCGCAGGGGCCGCCAGCAGCAGCGCCCGGATGCCTCCGAACGCCAGCACGATGCCGGCCACGCCGCCCGGCACCGCAATCACCAGCGATTCCAGCAGTAGCTGCCGGACGATGCGGCCGCGCGGCGCGCCAAGGGCCATCCGCGTCGCCAGTTCGCTGCGCCGCGCCGCGGCCTGCGCGAGCAGCAGGTGCGCGACGTTGGCGCAGGCGACGAGCAGCAGCACCGCGACGGCGGCCTGGAGGATCCAGACGAGTGATCGGGCATCGCCGACGATGTCGTCGCGGAGCGGGACGAGCCGTGCCCCGAGGCCGGCGTTGCTCGCCGGAAACTGCGTGGCCAGTACGTCCATGACCCGATCGAGCTGCGCTTCGGCGTCGGCCAGCGACACACCGGGCCGAACTCGCCCAATCGCCCGGATGAAGTGCGAGTCGCGCACCGAGGCCATGCCGTTCGGGAACGCCTCGCTGCGCGGCAGGCCGCCCTCGCCGCTTAGCCAGATCTCAACGTCGGTGGCGTCCGGCAGTTCGAGAGGCGCGCCCAGGACACCGACGACGGTATAGGTCACGCCGTCAACCGTCAGCGCCGTACCGGTTGCGGCGGCCGGCGACCCGAAGAGCCGCCGCGCGAGGCCCTCCGTGACCATCGCCACCGGCGAGCGTCCCGGCCCATCGTCACTGCCGGTCATGCGGCGGCCGGCCATGGGTTCGACGCCGAGCACGTCGAAGAGGTTTGCAGAGGCCGACACCGCGCGCAGGCGCTGCGCCTCGCCCTGGCCAATCAGCGTGCCGGAGGCGTTGCCGTAGGCCGCCATGCCCTCGAAGCTCGTCGTCAACCGCCGCCAGTCGGCAAAGTTCGCCGGTGCGAGCGAACGATGATCGCTAGTCGAGCTGGTTTCCCACAGTCCGACCAGCCGTTCGGGATTCGTGAAGGGCAGCGGACTGAGAATACTGCCTCGCAGTACCGTGAAGATGGCGGTGTTGGCGCCGATGCCCAACGCCAGGGAGAAGATGGCCGCCAGCGATAGCACCGGGTGGCGCAGGCACAGCCGCAAGCCGAGGCGAATGTCGTTCATAAGAGTAGAATCCCCGTGACCATGAGAAACACTGTGCTCCTCGCGCTTGCGTTGCTGTTTGCCGGGCAGGCGGGTCTGCCAGCTCAGACGGCCCCAGCCGCCAATCCGTTAGCTGCCGAGGCCGAGCGGCTTTCGGTGGAACTGAACCCGCAGGTCGTCGCCTGGCGGCGCGACTTTCACAAGAACCCGGAGCTTGGCAATCGCGAGGTTCGCACCGCGAAGGTCATTGCCGACGAATTGCGCAAGCTCGGCTACGAGGTCACCACCGGCGTCGCCACCACCGGCGTGGTCGGCGTGTTGAAGGGCGGCCGTCCCGGGCCGGTTGTCGCGCTGCGGTCAGACATGGACGCGTTGCCGGTCACCGAGCAGGGCGACCTGCCGTTCAAGTCCACGGCCAGGACGCAGTGGAACGGCCAGGAAGTGGGCGTCATGCACGCCTGCGGCCACGACAACCACATGGCGATCCTGCTCGGCACGGCCACCGCACTCGCGCGCATGAAAGACCGGCTGCCCGGAACGGTGAAGGTGATCTTCCAGCCCGCCGAAGAAGGCCCGCCGCCCGGAGAGACCGGTGGCGCGGAGCAGATGGTGAAGGAGAACGTCCTCGAGAACCCGAAGGTGGACGCGGTGTTTGGCCTGCACGTCTTCCCGGGCCCGGCCGGCGGCATAGCCTATCGGCCTGGGCCGCTGATGGCGAGTGCCGACACGTTCAACATCAAGATCACCGGCCGGCAAACCCACGGCGCGGTGCCCTGGGGCGGCATCGACCCGATCGTGATTGGCTCGCAGGTGGTGGTCGGCCTGCAGTCGATCATCAGCCGCACGGTGAACATCACCGAGGCGCCGGCGGTGGTGACCGTCGGGCGCTTCACCGGCGGCAACCGATCGAACATCGTGCCCGAATCGGTGGAACTCGAGGGCACGGTGCGCGCGTTCGACGAGACCGTGCGCAAGCAGATTCACGACCGCGTCCGCGCCATTGCCACCCATTACGCCGAGGCGGCGGGCGCGACGGCGACGGTGGAGTTCGGCCTGGGCTATCCGGTGACGCGTAATGACCCGGCGCTGACCGAGCGGATGCTGCCCACCCTGCGCCGCGCGGCAGGCGCCGACAACGTGCGGCTGGGCCCGCTGACCGGCACGGCCGAGGACTTCTCGTTCTTTCAGCAGAAGGTGCCGGGCCTGTTCGTGTTCCTGGGCGTGACACCGCGTGACCAGGACTACACGAAAGTGGCCCAGAATCATTCGCCGCTGTTCTTTGCCGATGAATCGGCGTTGCCGGTGGGCGTGAAGGTGATGACCAACCTGGCGCTCGACTATCTCTTTGGAGGGAAGTAATGAATCGCAGATCGTTCATCTCGACCACGTCCGTTGGCGTTGCCGGCCTGGTGCTCGCCCGCGAGAGTTTTGCGCAGCAGCCGGCGGCCGCGCCCCCGGTCACCTCGTTCACGGAGCTGCGCCGCGGCGTCGGCATGTTCATCGGCACCGGCGGCACCATCGGCTACCTCGTCAACGCCGACGGGGCGGTCGCGGTCGACAGCCAGTTCATGAACACCGCCGAGATCTGCGCCGCGGGCCTGAAACAACGGGCACCGAAGGGCATTGCCATGCTCTTCAACACCCACCACCACGGCGACCACACCGGCGGCAACAAGGCCTACGGCGTCAGCAAGATCGTCGCCCACGCCAACTGCCTGAAGTCGCACAAGGCGGTGACCGAAGAAGCCAAGACCGTTGACCAGCAGGCCTATGCCACGGCCACCTTCACCGACACCTGGACCGAGAAGTTCGGCGACGAGACCATCGAGGGCCGCTACTACGGCGCCGGCCACACCGGCGGCGATGCCGTGTATCACTTCCAGCGTGCCAACGTGATGCACATGGGCGACCTGCTGTTCAATCGTGCCCATCCGAACATCGACCGCGCGCAGGGCGCCAGCGTTGCCAGCTGGATCAAGGTGCTCGAGGCGGTGTCCAACCGGGCGTCGAGCGACACCATCTTCATTGCCGGCCATGCCAAGGACAACGCGGTTCGCAACACCAAGGCCGAGGTGATGCACTTCCGCAACTACCTGACCGCGGTGCTGGAACACGCGCGTGCCGGCGTCAAGGCGGGGAAGTCGAAGGAAGAGGTCCAGAAGCTGCCGGTGCTCAAGGGCTTCGAGGACAACGTCTCGCCCAACCCGCGCCTCACGCTCGCCTTCGTGCTCGGCATTTGCTACGACGAGGTCGCCGGGAAATGAAACGGATCGCTACGCTAGCTCTCGCCGTCGCGCTCGCCACTGCTGCGCTCGTTGCTCAAGCGCCGCCGCCGGTCACGCCTACGTTCACTGCCGACTCCGCCGGCAACGGTCCGCTCGACCGCCTGTACTTCCGGTCGATCGGTCCGGCCACGCCGTCGGGCCGGGTCGATGACGTGGCCGTGCTCGAAAGCGATCCCTCGACGTTCTATGTCGCCATGGCGACCGCGGGCATCTACAAGACCACCAACGCGGGCACGACGTTCAAGCCGGTCTTCGACAACGAAGGCGTCGGCTCGGTGGGCGCCATCGCCATTGCCCAGAACGATCCCAACCTGGTCTGGGCCGGCACCGGCGAAGCCAACAATCGCCAGAGCTCGTCGTGGGGCGACGGCGTCTACAAGTCGGCCGACGGCGGCCAGACCTGGAAGAACATGGGGCTGCGGGCCAGCAAGCAGATCGCCAGGATCATCGTCGATCCGGTCGACTACAACGTGGTCTACGTCGCCGCTCCCGGCGACCTGTGGGGTCCTGGTGGCGAGCGCGGCGTTTACAAGACCACCGACGGCGGCCAGACCTGGACTCGCGCCCTGCAGGTAGACGACGACACCGGTGCGACCGACCTGGTGATGGATCCGCTCAACAACAAGACGCTGTACGCGGCGACCTACCAGCGCCGGCGTCAGCAGTGGGGCATGAACGGCGGCGGCCCAGGCAGCGGCATCTGGAAGTCGACCGATGCCGGCCAGACCTGGGCGCGCATTGAAACCGGCCTGCCGACGGGCCCCAAGGGCCGCATCGGCCTGGCCATTTATCGCGCCAACCCCAACGTCCTCTACGCCGTCGCCGAGATCCCGGGCAACAACGGCGTGTACCGCACCGACAATGCCGGGGGCAGCTGGCGCAAGCTGAGCGACGTCAACCCGCGGCCGATGTACTTCAGCCAGATCCGGATCGATCCCCAGACCGACTCGCGCATCTACGTGCTCGGCGTCCAGTTGCACGTTTCGGACGATGGCGGCCGCACGTTCCGGAACAACGGCGCGGCGCGCATTCACGTTGACCATCACGCCATGTGGATCAACCCGGCCAACCCGAAGCACCTCGTGATTGGCAACGACGGCGGCCTCAGCATCTCGTACGATCGCTCCGCCACCTGGAGCTGGATGCCGAACCTGCTCGGGGCGCAGTCATACCACGTCGAGTTCGACATGCAGACGCCGTATCACGTTTGCACCGGCCTGCAGGACAACAACACCTGGTGCGGGCCGAGCGCGGTGCGCACCAACAGCGGCATCCACAACGACAACTGGTACGTCGTCAACGGCGGCGACGGCTTCCAGCCGCTGATGGATCCCACCGACTCGCGCATCGTCTATGCCGAATCGCAGGACGGCCGCATGAGCCGCATCGACCGCACCACCAACGAGCGGCAGGCGGTGCGTCCGGAACCGGCCGAGCAGAAGCCCGGCGACACTTCGGGCGTCTACCGCTTCAACTGGGACACCGCCATGCAGTTGTCGCCGTTCGATCCCGCGACCATCTACATCGGCGCCAACATGGTGCTGAAGTCCACCGATCGCGGGCGCTCGTACCAGCCGATCAGCCCCGACCTGACCACCAACACCGACCGCGAGACCCTGTCGATCATGGGCGTTGCCGGCAAGGACATTGCCATTGCCAAGCACGACGGTGTCGGCTCGTTCGGCAACATCGTGACCCTCGAGGAATCGGCCGCTCGCCAGGGCGTGGTGTGGGTCGGCAGTGACGACGGCATTGTCAGCGTGACGCAGGATGCGGGTAAGACCTGGACCAACGTGACGGCGAAGATCGGCGGCGTGCCCAAGTTCACGTATGTCTCCGACGTGCTGCCGTCGCGTGCGGCCGCCGGCACCGCTTACGTCGCGTTCGATGGCCACCGCGGCGGCGACTACGGAACGTACGTCTTCGCGACCACCGACTACGGCGCCACCTGGCGTTCGATCGTCGGCAACCTGCCGAAGGGCGAGGTCGCGCGCGGGCTCGCAGAGGACCGCAAGAACCCCGATGTCCTCTACCTCGGCACCGAGACCGGCCTGTGGGTGTCGCTCAACCGCGGCGGGGCGTGGACGCGGATCAAGGCCAACCTGCCCACCATGCCGATCTACGAGATCAAGCAGCATCCGCGCGACAACGACCTGATCCTGGCCAGCCATGCCCGCGGTATCTGGATCCTGGACGACGTGGCGCCGATTCAGCAGTGGGCGAAGTCGGAAGGTGCCGACTCGTTCGTGTTCGACAGCGAGCCGGTAACGATCGCAAACGCCGCCAACGACCAGATGAAGGGCTTCGAGGGCGACCGCCTGTTCCTGGGCCAGAACCCGGTGGCGGGCGCGACGCTGGCGTATCGCCTGAAGGCTGATGCCAAGGACGTCAAGTTCATCATCAAGGATGGCAGCGGCCGCGTGATACGCGAGCTGAGCGGCGCCGATACCCGCGACCGCAACAAGGCCGGCCTCAACATCCTGAAGTGGGACCTGCGCGTGCAGCCGCTGCGTCCGCTGCCGCCTCCTCCGGGCGCTCCGGCGGGCGGTGGTGGCGGTGGTGGCGGAGGTTTCGGTGGTGGCGGTAACAACGGGCCGTACGTGCTGCCGGGTACCTACAAGGCGACGTTGAACGTCAACGGCCGCGACGCGCAGACGATTGACGTCAGCGTCAAGGGCGACCCGCAGATCCAGATCACCGACGCCGATCGCAAGATCTGGCACGACACCGCCAGGGACCTCCACGAACTGCAGGCCAAGGCGAACGACGTCGCCGAGATGGTGCAGAACGCGTTCGCGCAGGTCGGCGTGCTTCAGCAGCAGACGCGCGGCGCGGCGTTGTCGCCCAGCGTGAAGCAGCAGCTGGACGCGGTGGTGAAGGAGTTCGAGGCGGTTCGCCGGCGGCTGGGCCTCGGCCAGCAGGGCGGCGGCTTCGGCGGCAACACCGAGAACGTCCGCGGCCGCATCGGCCAGCTCAAGGGCGCGGTGATGAACGCCACCGCGCTGCCGACCAACACCCAGTTGATGCAGATTCGCGAGGTCAAGGCACAGGTGCCCGGACTGATCGATCAAGCCAACGCGGTGGTGGCGAAGGTGCCAGGCCTGGTGAAGGAGATGGTCGGTGCCGGGGCACTGTTCCCGGCGATCAAGCCGGTGCCGAAAGGGTAGGGCGCGGCGGCTTCGCCGCCGCGTAGGGGTCGCTCGCTGCGCTCGCCTCCTGGGGGTCGCCGCCGTTGGCGGCTCCTGGGGCCCTCTCTCATTTCCACGGATCGAACGTCGGCGCGGCCTCCTGCCGGATCACGACGACGGCGTCAAAGTAGTCCGACCATGTTTCGGACACGAACTTGCCAAGCAGTCGGGACGGGACGCGGCCGATGGCTCGCAGCTTGTCGGAATCGAGCAGCGCCCAGGCCGATTCGCTCGTCGCCGTGGCTTCCAGCGATTCTGGCGGCGCGTCAGAGATTGGGCCCGAAACTCATCTGTGAACTGTCGCCGGGGTCGCCGGCTGCCATGTGCCGCCATCGTGGACATCGTATCCGCCTTTCGGAAACTGTCCACGAGACCGGATCAACTCCAGATCGAACCAGTGACCTCATGAATGCCACTCAAGCGTGAACCTAGGAGCGAGACAGTATGGAATGACCGGCTCGCGATCGTAACGTTGTCGTGTGTTCAGACACGCGACAAGGTGGGTGGTTCCCACCACGATCCGCGGGTTAGCGCCAAGCGGCGTCAGGGCCGCATAC
>JBFWUK010000023.1:0-25136 GCA_050247355.1 Vicinamibacterales bacterium
GTGCGCCCGTGCAAAACTGGTCTATACTTTCTACCTGCCTGCGGGAGTGGCGGAATTGGCAGACGCACTAGCTTGAGGTGCTAGCGGGAGCAATCCCGTGGAGGTTCGAGTCCTCTCTTCCGCACCAAAACAAGTTGCTGAGAATTCAGTGACTTACAAAGAGGGCACCCATTGATTGGGTGCCTTTCTTGTTTTTGGGTAGTCCAGAAACTAGTCAAGAGTCCGGACAAACCGCTAAGAGTCAGTCGACTTCGATTGCGGTCGGTGAACGAAGTGGACTACGTGATGGACTATCCGCGCGGACGAATGCATCTAGCGCGGCACGCACCACGAACCCGTTATCACTAGATCCCGGCATCTATTCCTTCTTTTCCCCGCCTTGTACACCCAACGTCGCGATCCACTGATCGACTTCTTCGTTTGACGAAGCAGTAATGAACCTGCCGCGGTGTGAGTCAATAAAGTCACGAATACGCCTAGGGTTCAACCGTAGCGAACGGAATAAACGGCGTCGAACGTACGTTCGCAATGCGGGGTCTTTGATTCCGGTGTCCACTCGCACGAATATTTGCTCGTAAGCCGAGATCACAAAGAACGCGTAAGCCACAGGCAGCATCGTTACTGTCAGGAGAATCGGCAATGCGATTTCCCGCGCAACCGATGGCAACGAGATTTGATCGATAGCCATGAAGGTCGCTCGAAGCGCCATCCCTGCCACTACGAAGCCGACTACAGCTAACAGACACCCAGTCACCTGCCGGACAGATGCGTACTCGGCTTTCGCTTGTGCAACCCCATTCAACAGCGCGAAGAACGCGATCATCGGCGCAAGCAGGAACTCAACCCAAAAGGAGAATGTGAAAGTAGCGATCAGGTATTCGATGACAATGAGCGCCCCAAGTTGATCCTTCAGGATCTGTTGAACTGAGGGGACGCGGGAGTGCATCTGGACGCCGGACAATGCGACAGCACAGCCGGACAGAACGAACCACACGATGGTGTCTTTAGTGTCTGCTGCTTTCCAGAGTCCAACGGTTGCCAGCATCCACACCACGGACGCAACATACGCGACACAGACTAGAACTGGTGCCGCAATCTTCCAGTGGAGCGCAATTCGAAAGATGCCACTTCCCGAACGTCGGATTTCTGGTTTGGTCAGTGCCCACGCAGCAAAGACGGATATCCAGATGACGACCGATAACTCTCTAGTGTTTAGTGTCACTCTGCCCGTGAGCTACGGATTTGTTCGCTCTCAGGTTCATCCAGTGGACCAGTTGGTATGACAACATCATGGTCGGCACACTCCCGAGTCCTGCCCAGTGACGCTTTCATCGAGCGGGTAACCCTGACAGTCCCTCGCCCCCTATTCCCCTAGTCTTCCCCCACCGGGGGTAAATCGCAGTCGTTCCGATGTTCGCAGTTCGCTGCCTCTTTGAGAACACGAGAAATACTCAATGTTTCCTGGCAGGCAGAAGACTCCTCGATGCACCCTTGATACCGGAGGAACTTGCGCGATATGAGCAACAGGAGAATACGCAGGGGCAGAATGCCACAATCTCGCCACAGAGTGACGCAGAGAATGAGGAGCTCTCATTTGGAATGACCACGCGCAAAGCCGCTTTCGCCTGCGCGACCCGTTAGGTTCTTGCTCAGCGTCCTCAAGGAGACATCACATCATGGACGACGAACTGCGCCTCCTGCAATACGAACTGGCGCAAGTTGATCTGTTCTTCCCTCTGTCGAAGCGCCCAGCCAACGATCTGAACAGAATAGAGCTAACCCTGGCGCGCCTCCAGAACCTCAAGCTAAAGATGTATAAGGAGAAGAAGCATTCAACGCCTCACATCCACATCGACTATGGACGTGAGCCTCACTTCGCGAGCTTTCAGATCGACCCACCGCGGCTGCTCGCTGGCAACCTTGATCGCGCCCATACAGCAAAGATCGTCGAATGGTTAACGCCCCGTACCGAGTTACTGAAGCAGACTTGGATGACCCTTCAGTCGGGGCAGTCCGTAGCCGACTTCATTATTGAATTGCGCGAGGACGATTGACTTAGAGGCGTAGCCTGCCGAGTCACCCAGCAACTTCAGGTTCCGAATCTCCAGCCGCATGGTAATCGCTTGCCATTCTGCTGCCGAGATGGCACCCTACCGTCGGCTAAGCTGCAAGCTCATCCGTCCGACGGCAGAAATGGGGAGCGAGCGAAGCCAAGACTTCTCCTTAACAGCTAACGGCATTTCGCCAGGGGCTGTACTCATTCGGAGGACAGCCGTTGTCGACTTCGGCGGCGATCGACTCGCTAAGAAAGTCCGCGGATGCTGCTCGCTATCGCGCACCGTCGCACGCTTCCCCTTGGATCAAATCGTTATCTGAACTCGCTTTGTCGAACCTAGGGGCGCTGTCCCTGGTCGGACCCTCTGGCTTGAGCATTGAAGGCTCAGTGTTCAAGGAGCGTGCTGCGCTTGAGCCAGCGGCGGTCTATTTGGCGGGGCTGATAGATTCCGCATGCACTCGACAGATGAAGCTCGCTCTCGCTTACCCACCGATCGGATCTCACCTTCCCTTGTTGTGGGCAATCGGAACCGTCCTTTCGGCTGGGATCAATCGCCTTCTCAACCCAAGCGATGACCCGCCACGTCCGATACTCGTCATTAGTCCAGACCTCGATCTGCGGAGTCGCTACTGTGGCGTCTACATAAGGGAGCAGAGGC
This sequence comes from Vicinamibacterales bacterium, assembly GCA_050247355.1. Classification (GTDB taxonomy): domain Bacteria; phylum Acidobacteriota; class Vicinamibacteria; order Vicinamibacterales; family UBA2999; genus 12-FULL-67-14b. Next base: position 2,715 of record JBFWUK010000023.1, read on the forward strand.
TCGATGCCGCATTTCCAGGAAGCCGACTTCTCAGCACGGGGTTGAGGGAACCGCTAACAAAAACCCGAGAGGCGCAATCAGGAGGAGGAGTCTGCTTCTTCTTGCCCAACCTGACTCTTCCTGCCTCGCTTTCGTTTCAACCGCAACTCGTCATCCTCGATCTTAGATTTGCGCGCTGGCAACACCGCTTGAGCGGACTCCTGGCTTGGGTTGACCAGTTAAAGGCACCCGTAGTGTCCGCGCACACTCTTGGCGACGTCGAATCTGAGAATGCTCTCGCAAACAGCGGGTTCCTTCGGTTCTCTCTCGACCATGCCGCGCTGTCTGGCTTTGTATCACCCGCCAGCGACACCCCTGCCGACATCGATTGGGGACTCGCGCGGGCTGCTACGTTTCTAAACAGGAAACACTCGATCAATGAGATACCTGGGGCAGGGTCACTTGATGAACTGTTTGTAAAGTGCGGTGAACTGCTCGACCAGGCGACCAAGGCAGACCCGTCGGATCTCAATCGAGCTCACTGGATTCTTGCGATGCTTCGCCACATGCCCGTGCCATTGAGTTGGTACGAAGCAATTGCACGTGAACAAGGTCGTTCGACTCTGAAGCGATTGATCTCTCAAGTGGGATTTCGATCGTCACGCATCGAGAGTGTCGGACCGGTGCTGCAAACGGTGCGAATGACGCTGGAGTCGCTATACAACACCCTTGACCATCACAACCCCAAGGCGGCGTTCCTGAAAGCACTTCTCCCGCAACGATGCGCGGTGTCGCATCTGATGTGCATAACTCGGGACGTGATCACCGACAAGGCAATCAGTGCATGGCTTGACTCGGAGTTCACGCCTTCCATCAGTGCCCGCGTCGAGTGCGTCGCTGCGCCCCGCTATCGCAGTGCGGAAACAATTGGGGCGAATGAGGCGTTGGTAATTGGTGCCCTGCCGAGACGGTATCGGTGGATAGTTGGCGGACATCTGTCACAACACGTCACGTTTATTACCTACCCACATGAATCCGAAGCTGTAGCGAGACAGCTTGACCTGTTTTATTCTCCGACGGTGGCACGCCAGCATTCCCGTGACCGGGTCACCACGTTGATGAAGATCGCGGGGACGACAATCAAGGGGAGCGATGACTGCGCGGGCTTACCCACGCTTCACCTTGAGGGGCGCCCCAGCCCCAAGAAGGCGCTTAAGCCTGCCGCAAAGTCGAATTCCATGCAGGATTTGTCGGCAATGATGCAGGAAGTTGAAGCCAAAGCCGCCATTGCGCACCGCGAGTCTCAGGCTAACGTGAAATGGGAGGACAAGTTTGACGAAGAGCCACCCGAGGACCTAGACGCAGCCGAGCTAAGTTCGACGGTTGATGCGGTGGATTGCTACCGGGTGCAAGTGCATCTCCGGTCTCGCGGCTATGGCGAACTCGTTCTTGCGAAGGAAGCACTTGTGGAATGCGTGCGTCCCAGCAGACCCGACGAAATCGCAAAGGTGATGCCGGCTCGATTGGTGGCTGGTGATGTCTTGCCGCGAGTCGATGACCGGGGACGTACCACTCTCTTCGACACCATCGTCGGGTTAGTAGATGAACAACCCACCATGCGGTCTGCAGCCTTAATGCGCCGCGAATGGCAGACAGCGATCAGGCACGTGAATGAGCGCTACAAAAAGAGATTCTCGCCGTATTCGCGCCAGATTGAATACCGCACCTTGCTGACTGATCTCCAAATCCATGGAGCGACCGTTTCCACGGAGCAAGCGGTAAGGGGATGGCTGGAAGGCACGACGATGGGACCGGATTCAATCGGTTCGATTCAAGCAATCGGCAAGCTGAGCCAAATGGATTCGATTGTTGCCAATGCCAAGGAGTTCGATAAGGCATTTCGGAAGTTTCGAAGCCTTCATCAAGGGATAGGACGCCGTCTTGCAGCGGCAATCCGAGGCTCATTCCGCAGGTTCGCAGATGCCTCCTCCGATCAAAAGCCTTCTGACCTCGACCCTTCACTTGCAGTCCCGATCGCAGAGTTACTCGACAGCATGGACTTCGCTGAAGTTGTGTCGGTGCCAAAGACGACCGAGATGCTCTCACCTAGCCAAGTCGGTCGATTTTTCAAGAGCTGAGAACCCCTGTGACAACAGCGAAACTGCCCATCACCGAGTCAGACAAAAGCCGACTAGTTGATCACCTGAGGAACGTCGTAATCGCCGGTATCTCTGGTCGCGACGGCGCGGATGTCATCGATCTCACGCCCTCTCGAGCCATCTTTGCTGGAGTTCTCCAAGCGCCGCGCGCCCTTCCCAGCATTGACAGCTCGGCACCACCTCCAGACATTGCCTTGGGTTTGGATTTCCGGGTTGTCCCTGAAGCTGGAAAGCCGATTCGTTTGCGCCTGTCTCCCCGCTGGAGCCACTACTACGCAGTCTTCCCAACTTACGGTCAAGCGAGAGACGCCAACCCGACTCCTACATCTCCTCCAGCGTCAACGCCAACGCCGTCGACCCCGGAGCCCTCTACTGCCACTACGCCCCTGCCTGCCTTGGAAGTCGCACTTGGAGCCCCAGATGAGGCGAGTGAAACGGAAGAAGACGGGGAAGACCTGGAGCTCATTCCTGACGTTACCAGCGGTAGTCTATTGCTACCCCGCGTGTTCCGCCGGATAAGTGTCGTCCCGCAGTCCCTCTCATTTGAAATAGCGGACCTCGACTCCAGCACAGAACAAGACATCGGTTCTCTGGAACTTACTGCCGCTCTCAACGACGCCCGGCAGCGTCTGGGAAACGATCCGCGAGTCTGGAGGCACCTCGGGGATCCTGGGGCGGGCGTTAGGACGCTTGGCGATCAACGGAACCTCGCCACAGAAGGCGTCTATGAAGACGCGCTGGCACGAGTAACGGGACCCGCGGTAGCCCCGCCAGAGTGGAATGCGTCTGTCCAAATCAGCTCCGAACCGGATAACTCGATCGCAGACGCGGTCAGAATTCGCATTCTACTGACGAACCAGACCCCAAGCGAGACTGTTGGGGACTACGGCTTGCTGGAAACGGCAATGTTCGATGCTGGGCTAGAGGTGGTGCTGGAGTCTGGACAGTTGGTGCCCTTCGAGTTCCTATTGGCGCCAAAGGACTACAAGTCTGACCCGCAGATGTTTGGCAAGGGAATCAACTGCTCTGCCGTCTTTGACGCCTCGAGAAACATGGTGGCGACGGAGACACTACCCGTGTATCAGCAGCCTCTGCTTAAGACCCGCGATGAACTGAGCGTCCGGTTCGCAGATCTAGATATCACCGATTCGACAGCCACTTTGGAGCAGATCGCCAATGCGATGAACGAGTATCTAGCCAAATGGGATGGCTTCCTTGCGCTTGATGCTCAACAAACCTTCTCCGAGAGCGAACTGGCTGCGTGCCGGGCTGACCGCAATGCCTTCGAACAGGAACTTGAGCAGTTTCGCCTTGGACTGGAGTGCCTCAGGCGCGATCCCAGGCTGGCGAAAGCCTTTCAGTTCACTAATCGGGTATTCGGGCGCCTTGCAGACGCCAGCGGAGGCAGAGTCTCAGCGTGGCGTCAATTTCAGCTCGGCTTCATCATTTCGCAACTTCCCGCCCTTGCTGCTCGCGAGACATCCCCAACGGCTACCGACGATTTTTCGACGCGTGTCAACCAGTGTTTAGAAACGGTTGGTGTGCTTTGGTTTCCTACCGGTGGCGGAAAGACCGAAGCCTACCTGGGCTTGATCGCTATCACCCTGGTGTTCGATAGGCTGCGAAATAAACGCAATGGGGTGTCCGCTTGGATGCGATTTCCACTGCGAATGCTGTCACTGCAGCAGCTGGAAAGACTTGCGAAGGTGATTGCCGCACTAAACGCGCTCCGGTCCGAGCAGGCGGATCTGCAGCACGGTGATCCCTTTGCCATCGGATATTTCGTCGGTGATGGCGTCACCCCGAACTCCGTTCCCGAAGAAGCGATGAACCGTTTCGCTTCACGACCGGACGAGCGCGAGAGGCTCAGGGTGCTCCGCAAATGTCCCTACTGTTCCAGTCGCATCCGAATTGATGTAGACAAGACCCGATGGCGAGTGCTGCACCGATGTGACAATGACTCCTGCTTCTCGAACACCTCATTGACCATGGGCGTTTACAAAGGCTCGCTGCCTTTGTGCATTACGGACAATGAGATCTATCGCTATCTTCCCAGCGTCTTGGTGGGAACAGTTGACAAGCTCGCTATCATCGCGCGCAGTCGGTTCTTTACCCATCTACTGAGTGGACCCAAGCAGTCGTGCGAGGTCCATGGCTATACCTCATATGACGAGTGCATCGAACGATGGGCTGCTCGCTGCCAAGCTAGTGGCAAGAAACTGAAGGTTGTCGCAACAACCGCGGACCCAGTTCCTGCGCTGCTTATCCAAGACGAGCTACACCTGCTGCGCTCGGAGCTTGGCGTGTTCAATGGACATTACGAGGGACTTCTCAAGTTCATCGGCAAGAGTACGTCACGCCCGCCAAAGGTACTGGCGGCTACGGCTACAATCGAAGCTTATGACGCCCAGGCATTTCATCTCTATCTGAGCCGGGCAGTACGCTTTCCCGCGCCGTCGTATCAGAATGGCGAGTCGTTCTACGCAACAACCAATCCCGTCGTTCTTCGGCGCTCCTTCATCGGCATCTTGAGCCACACCCGAGGAGTCGAAGACTGCGTTAACCGCGCACTGACTCTGTATTGGACTGAGATCAGAAGACTTGAGATGAATCCGTTCGAGGTGGCAAAGGTTACTGGAAGGAACGAACTGTCAGACCTCGATTGTCGTGACCTGCTGCGCCTTTATGACCTGTCGCTCGTGTACGTGAATCGTAAGGCGACGGGCGGCAGCGTTCTCACGCGACTGAATAGAGTGAACGCTGTTCTTTCGCGGGCGTCTATTCAACCGCTCGTTGGCAAGCTCCTGACGGGCGACAATCCGGTCGAAGACGTCGGCATTACTCTCGACCGCATCGACAGCGAGCGCACTGACACACCCGATCCGAGGCTCAATGTGTTGGTCGCTACCAGCCTAATCAGTCACGGCGTAGATCTGGAGCGAATCAACTCCATGATCATGGCAGGAATGCCTTCGCGCTACGCCGAGTACGTTCAGTCAACGAGTCGATCAGCGCGCACTCACCCCGGTCTTGTATTTGTCTGCTTCAAGGGTTCCGATGCAAGAGAGGCTTCACAGTACGAGTTCTTCTTTCCTATGCACCAACACATGGACCGACTGATTGAAGCCGTCGCAGTCAACAGATTCGCGTCTTTTGCCCCTCGAAAGACAATTCCCGGTTTGCTAGCCGGCTTGCTTCTCTGTGATGTGACGCCGAAACTGTATGGCACGAAGATTACCAAGCCACTCGATCACCTGCCTACGCTGCAAGTCGCGCTGGGGTACAAGCCGGGTGGCAAAACTGGCACCGTCAGCGGTTGCGTTAGTCTCGACGCCCTTCGCGACAACCTTCACAAGATTATTGGCGTGGACCGCGTACGACCTCCCGCAACATCTGCCGAGATCGCGAATACCAGGCAAGTGATCGATGAGGTATTCGATCAGAATATGACGGCGATCGCCAGAAGCATCGAGGACAAGTTGAAAAACGCGCTCAACCCGATACTGTCATTCCGAGACGTCGATGAAGGTGTTGACTTCGGCAGCACCGACTCTTCGACATACGTCACGCGTTTGCGCCCGAGATAACGCATGCCTAACGAAATGAGACGTGGGCGCTCACAGATTATCTGGCGATACACGCCTGGTGCGACCTACCGATTCAACGACAGCGGCGCTTGGTGCTCGACTACCGAGATTGCGCTACAGGACCCGCAACCGCTCGACGGTGCTCTCGCTTCTGCCGTCAGTAATCTTCTCAAGAACTGGAATGCAATTAATCCCGCGCAGTTCCCCGACCCCGCGAGGCAGGCAAATCGCTACGCAGTTGGTGAGCCGTACCAAGTCTGGTACACCCTTTTTCCGCTTGTCTTCGTCTGCCGAATCTGTGGACGCGTTCACTACTACGCTGACCTTGCGAAGCTCTCGTCGGTTAACGATCGACTCAGCTGTAGGACCTGTAAACAGTCGGATGTTCTGCGACAAGTGCCATATGCCTACGTGTGCGAGTGTGGTCGTCGTGACTCAATTTCGATGCAGAAACACGACCCCAGTCACACCATCGTCCTTGAGGACAAGGGGTCGTTCCGAGAGTCATACTGGCGCTGTAAAGAATGCGGAATCTCGCTGAGTCGGAACCCCAAGGAGGGTCTTGGCTACCGGCGATGTGACTGCGCGCCGAAGAAAGGCAAACGCGGCATTCTCCTTGAAGACAACCGCGTCTACTACTCCCACTCGATAACTCTGGTCGAAGTCGCGCCTGCGGTGCTCGATCGTTGGCAGGATCATCCGAAGTATGCCGATTTGTTGTTGGGCTCGGTGCTCAACATCCCGAGTTTCGAGCCGTCTCACTTGCAAGACCTTTCAACGTTCAGGACGACGGCTGACGATTTGTCGCCGGCACTTCTGGCGATGGTGAATGCGCTCGTCAAGAAAGGAATGGACAGATCCGAGGCAGAGCAACTTGCTAGGGAAAGCAACATTGAAGCGGGTGCGAACGCCTGGACGTCTTACGACCAAGACCTTCGGCAGCTGCGCCCGAAATTGCCATCGATCGATTGGGTCAACCACCGCCAGACAGTCGAATACGTCTTTGTTCGCGATGAACCGTCAATTGGTGCCATCACGCTCGACCGCTTAGCAGCCGAATCACGTGAAGGTGGTGACGCTCAGAATGCCGAGCGAATCCTTTCCGACACTCAAATTGCTGCGGAACTCGGACTAGTCGACTTACGGATCATCCAGGCTCTTCCGACCGTTCTTGCAGGAGTCGGCTACAGCCGCTATTCGGTCGTTCCCAGGGAAAAGGCTGAGGGTGACGACTCTGACCGGGGTGCTGATCTGCGACCTTACTCGGATACCAAAGGACGTATCCCGATCTTTGTTGCCCGAAACACCACTGAGGCTCTCTCGTATCGACTCGACCCGTGGCGAGTCGCCGCGTTTCTGAAAGTTAACGCAGGGGTCAGCGTACCGACAGTGGCGCTCTCTTCAGAACAGGAGCTAAGGGCATGGCTCATGGTTGCCACTCCCTCTTTAGGCGATCGAGGTGAGTCGCACCTGGTGCTCAAGCGCTTCGAGGTGGAGGCAGGGTTGGGTGTCGATTTGCCGTCAGCGCTGGTATTTGGAGTTTTGCACTCCGTGTCGCATGTCTTGAAAGGCACTGCCCATCGGTTCGTCGGGCTGGACGGCGATTCGCTGGCGGAGTATCTGTTCCCGGCGCACGTTTCTGGACTGCTATATGCGTCGCGCTTTGTAGACTTCACGCTCGGAGGGATCGACGCTGCCGTGAAATCGAATCTGCGTCAATGGCTGGGCTCGGCTCGCGACTTTGCGGGACAGTGCTCCTTCGACCCGGTGTGTTCAAAGAGTGGCGGCGCCTGTCTCGCCTGCATGTTTCCGAAGTTTGGCTGCGCTTACTTTAATCGCACTGTAAGTCGCGCATTCCTGTTTGGCGGCAAAGTGAACGGGTTTGCTGGTCGAATGGAAGGCTATTGGTCACGAGCAATAGCTGACGAGACAATAGACTTGCGACGTTCCTTGAAATGATCTACCTAACTTCCTATTTTTCCTTGTGGGCGCGACGTGTCTTACGTTTCCGGGTCCGAGGCTTACTCTTCGGTTGTTTCTTCGTCAGCTGCCTGATCTTCTGGTCTGTGAGTTTCTGGGTGCCCTCAAAACGACCCTTTGAGCTCTTCAGGTAGTCTGACGTCGGTTCGATCGAAATCCATTTTCTTCCTAGCCGCTCCGCAGCCGCCCCGGTTGTATTGCTTCCGCCAAAGGGATCGAACACGATGTCGCCCGGTTTGGTTAGAAACTGGATAAAGAAGTCGGCTAGCGCGTCCGGCATTCGTGCGGGATGCAACGGCAGTGCATTGTCTCGGCAGTATCTATGATACGCGTCAGCCGAATTGGTATTCGAAGCGACTATGACGTTCGAAGGGATCGCGCCATTGTTGTTCCGAAGGAAGGAATCTGCGCCGATGCGGTGACCGGATGGGCGAAGACCCTCGTTGTAGGTCTGCCTCTTCAGCAGTTTTTGCATCGATCGGCTGTAAGCAACCAACACTCGCTTGTTGTCTGCTGAGGGGCGTTCCGACGGAGACATCCACCAAACGTGAGTAAAGGAATCCTTGACTCGAATCCTCTCGACGTTGACCCATTGAACCGGTCCCGGAAGTCTAGCCGGATTGTGCGAGACGAACTGCTCGCACAAATTGAATCGCCCCTGCTCCAACATGGCGAGAAGGGCGCGTGTCGGCAGAGTGGACATAACCGGCTTACCGGGTTCCCAGGCGTTGCCGACCTCGACCACGAGTGAGCCATTACGCTTGAGCAATTTCTTAAAGAGGGACGCGAAGGAAGCTATCCACTGCACATACGCATCGCCCTGCAGATTTCCGTATTTCTTCTTTCGCTGCAGCGGGAACGGTGGCGACGTGAAGATTAGCTGCACGCGACCGTATAGCGGCGAGAGCTCGTCTCGCTTCAGGAGCTTCTCAGACAAGCCCTTGAGCATTGCCCCGTTTGGCGTGGCATAGCCCGTCAAGGTCCGTCTTGTTCGCAGCCCCGACTTCGGACGAACCTCCTTCCGACTCATCAGTCGGATAGTATCCCACAGGGATCGTCTAAAACGGTCGACGCAGCAGACTGCCTCGGCGGGCTGACGCTCGCAGACCGCTAGTCTGTATTTGCAACACGCAGAGGTTACGGGATGGCAAAGGGTGACATCAAGGCGGGCAAGAGCCCAATGATCGGCGCAACGGGCGAGTATTTTGTCATGGCGGAACTGCTCCGTCGCGGCTGGCTAGCGGGACTCACGCCTCGAGGCGCAAAGAGCTACGACATCATCGCTACGATGGTGACCGAACGATCAAAGTTCGCGTCAAGACGAAGACCGCTGACGCGAACATCTTCCGGTGGAACCTCCGCGACGATGGCACCGTGTTCATGGGTCCCACCGGCAAATATGACATCTGCGTGTTGGTGGACCTCGCCCCTGTCGCTCCGGACTACTACGTCATCCAGACAGCGAGAGTCGAAAAAAAGCTGCTGGAACTTCGACAGGAGTGGCTGGACCAGAAGTCCACACGAAAGGCATCGAATCGTGTGATCGCATTCGTGATGCCAAAGGACTCGCATTGGCTAGACCGCTATAAATCGTGGGCGGTGATCGACGCGATTGTGCCCCCAGACCCGGGCGGTAAGAAGAAGTCTGGTGCATCGTAGTGAGCTCCTCTGTCCCGGCTGAAGAAGATCGACTGTTCGATGCTCTAGCGGCGAGGCTCGGTTCCCCCGTCTACCGTGACGGACTCCCGAGACCAGATATCTATCAGCGGCAGCCCATCAAAGTGGTCTTCGTGTTTCGGGAACCCAACCTCAACAGCATTCCGCAAGAGTCGGACATGCGCGCTGAGATTCGGGACGCCGAGTTCCGACAGCACCGCAACGGGACGTTTGGCTCTCCCGGCTCCGTTCGCGGATGGTGGAACAACAAGGTCGGCTTATTTGCTCACGCAGTCGATGCTGCTGTGCGCGGTGTCCGAGATGAGCGGAAGTCGTATGAGTCTTTCAGAGCGCTAATCGCTCAAGGGGAACGCCTGCATGACCACCTCTTTCGGCACGGCTTCGTGCAGATCAAGAAGACAGCTGGTGGTGGCGTGGCTGTGTCGAAGCAGATCATTGCGCACGCTGAGAGCAACGGCGACATCTTGCGAGCACAGATTCAGCTGTACCGTCCGACGCTGTTGATCGGTTGCGGCATGCCACCTGCATCCCCCGCTAGGCTCTTGAATGAGTATGTTCTGAGCAATGACCCTCGGTGGACACCCAAATCCGGCCATTGATCGACACCTCAAAACCGGCCATTAACTGACGGCGGCCGAGACGTTGACGAGGGCGGCGGACCTATGGTCCCTCGCCCGGATGAGTAACGTCTTGGACGAAGAGAAGCAGCAACAGATTCTGGCGCTGGGGCGCCTGGGCTGGTCCCTCCGCCGCATCGAGGCGGCGACGGGTGTGCGCCGAGAGACGATCGGCGGCTACCTCCGCGCCGCGGGGATCGGCGTGCGCGGGCGTGGCCGGCGAGGCGAACAGGCGGCAAATGCGGCCATTTCTCGGGAGGTGTCCACCGACCTCGCGCCGCCAAATCCGGCCATTTCGTCGGGGGTGTCCACCGACCCTGGCGGGCGGGCACCGAGCCGTGGGCCCAGCGTCAGTGCGTGTGAGCCGTATCGCGAGCTGATCGTCGCGGCGGTCGCCCGCGGGCGCAACGCGGTCGCCATCTATCAGGACCTGGTCGACGATCACGGCTTCACCGCGAAGTATGCGAGTGTCCGCCGCTTCGTCGTGCGCCTGCGCGGCGCGACGCCCGTCGAGGCCCGCGTGGTGATCAGGACCGCACCTGGCGAAGAAGGCCAAGTCGACTACGGCGGCGATGGGCCGATGGTCCGCGACCCGCAGACTGGCAAGTACAAGCGGGTGCGCCTCTTCGTCTTCACGCTGGGCTATTCGCGCAAGTGCGTGCGGTGGCTGGTGTGGCGATCGAGCGCCCGGATGTGGGCCGAACTGCATGAGTGGACGTTTCGACGCCTCGGCGGCACGACCAAGATCGTCGTGCCGGACAATCTGAAGGAGGGCGTGCTCACGCCCGACATCTACGATCCCGCACTCAATCCGCTCTATCGGGACGTGCTCGCCCACTACGGCGTCGTCGCCCTGCCGTGTCGCGTGCGCGATCCCGATCGCAAGGGGAAAGTCGAAGCGGGCGTGAACCACGCGCAGAAGACGCCACTGAAGGGGCTGCGCTTCGAGTCGCTCGAGGCGGCGCAGGCGTACCTCGATCGCTGGGAGACCAACTGGGCCGACACGCGCATCCACGGCACCACCAAGCGCCAGGTCACCGAGATGTTTGCGGAGGAACGACCGGCGCTGGGGCCGCTGCCGCTGGAACCCTTTCGCTACTACCGCTTCGGGGCGCGCACGGTGCATCTCGATGGCTGCGTCGAGGTCGAGGCCGCGTACTACAGTGCGCCGCCGGGCTGGATCGGCCAGCGGGTGCAGGTGCAATGGAACGATCTCCACGTCCGGCTGATCGCCCCAACGACCGGGCAGCTCCTCCGCGAACACCTCCGTGCGCGGCGCGGCTGGCATCGGATCGCCGACGCCGACCGTCCCGCCCGGACGCCGGCGTCGACGCTGGCCTTGCTGGGACGGGCGGCCACGGCTGGTCCCGCGATCAGCACCGTCTGTCAGCACATCCAGGCACAAGGCAGCGCGCACGGCGTGCGGCAGATCCTCGGCGTCCTGGCCCTCGCCAAGAAGCACGGCCCCGCGGTCGTCGAAGACGCGGCCCAGGCCGCCGTCGACATCAGCGTGCTCACCTATCGCTTCGTCCGCAAGTACGTCGAGCGCCGGCCGCCGGTGCCCCTGACCTTACGCCAGGTCGACCCGCTCATTCGCCAGCTCACCCTGTATCGCGATCTGATTGATCGCACGACCGGAGAACCCACATGAATGTGACCGAACTCGACCGCGCCCTCCGCCAACTCCGTCTCTCGGGCATGGCCGACGTCCTGGAGGCGCGCCTGCGGCACGCCCAGGCCGAGCGGCTGGCGCCGCTCGACCTCGTCGCCACGCTGGTCAGCGACGAGCTGCAGCGGCGGCAAGACCGACTCTTTGACCGACGGCACAAACAGGCGCGCTTCCGCGATCCCGATCGCTCGCTCGACCGTTTCGATTTCGACTTTAACAAGAAGATGAATCGGGCGCTGCTGCACGAACTGGCCACCGCGCGCTTCGTCGGCCAGCGGGAAGACGTGCTCTTACTGGGGCCGCCGGGTACGGGCAAGAGCCACCTGGCCCAGGCGATCGGCCGCGCCGCCATCCAGCAGGGCTACCGCGTGGCGTATCGCGAAGCCCACACGCTGCTCGAAGAACTGGCCGACGCCACGCTGGACGGCACCCGAAAGATCATCCTCGCGGACCTCACGACGGTCCCGCTGCTGATCATCGACGACCTCGGGATGCGCAAACTCCCGCACACCGCCGCCGAAGATCTCTTGGAACTGATCATGCGCCGCTACGAACGGGCGTCCACGCTGCTGACATCAAACCGGCCCGTCGACGACTGGGGCAAGCTGCTGGGCGACACGGCCGCCGTGACCGCGCTGCTCGATCGCCTGCTCCATCATGCACATGTGCTCAAATGTGGGCCACGGAGCTGGCGCACGAAAGTCCACACCGACTTGCGCACCGAGGAGCTCGCGAAGTAGAACTGCATGGGTCTCGGTCGACCGGCGGCAATGGCCGGTTTTGAACCGTCGATCAATGGCCGGATTTGAGGTGTCCACCGAGGATGACGACAACCGACAAACGACGAGCGAGGGATTCGCTTGGTGGAAACCAGCGGGGCAGTCAGACTGCAAGGTGCTCCTGGAGTTTCGGCACCCATCGTTCCGTGGTTCTAAGGAGGACACCTACTGCAAGCTGCTGACTGCAGTACGTGACGTGATTCGTTCTGAAAAGCTCACCTGAACGCCGCCGGGAGGCGCTCCACCTTCATGCTTCTTCTAATTTCGTGACTCGCTTCGCTCGTCACGAAACGCTTCGCGCTTCTTAATGTTGTTAAAGTTTAGGTTTTGGGTACACGAGTCCTTACCCATTGAACTCGTTTGACTCTGAGCGAAGACACGTAGCCTGTCGCTCAGAGTTCGATAACCACAACCTGCACATGCGTGAGTTGGGACGTGACTTCATTTAGGTGTCACGCGACCGTCCTACCTGCTCAGAGACACGGCGTCAGTTGCACGGCTCTCGACCGTGGACTGGGTCCGTCTTTATCGTGGTTCCCTGACCGCTGAACTGACAGGCGTCAATCTTTACCTTTACTGCCAGTCCTTGGATGCTCTTACCCTAACTTTTTTCCGGACCTCACGGCTCGATATCGTGAGCGAGTACCCGTAACAGTCTCCCAATCTGCATCCAGTGACTTCCGGATCGTCCTTGAGAGTTGCCCGTCAATAGTCGCCGGCAGTTTCCTGCCAAGGTGGCTTCCAAGCGTAGTTGCGTCCCTACACCACGGCAGCCTCACGGCTGCTGTTGTTACGTAGCTATATAGTTGACAGCGCTAGTTGATTAAAATCGCGCAGCACAAGTGCTTGTATCTGAAGCACTTCGCGTTTCCAGCAAGGGGTGAAGGAAGACGCGGTCACCGGGATTCGCCGGTGAGTCTTCCACCTGTTGGAAAAAACGTGTTAACTGAAATAACGAGGAATGAATTTCTTCGCTCGTACTACATGAGCATTATCTCATACCGAGGCGAAGTTCCGTGGCTACTGGATCGCGTCCACCTTGCGTCTGTCCGTGAGGACCGCGTAGACGGTCGAGTACGACAGATGCAAACCGTTCGACTTCATCTCCGCTGCGATTCTACGGACTGATAGACCCTGCCCTACTGAGGTTTTGCATCCGTGCGACGTGACGCTTCCAATCACCGTCCCGCAAGAGCCGTCCGTCCTTCGTCTTCCTGTAACCCACTGGCAGAAGTCCCCCAACGAACCGTCCTTGCTTGCGTAGGTGCTCCTTAACGCTTGCGGTACGTTCGCCAATGCGTTCTGACTCCATGTTGGCAACCATCATCAGAATTCCGAAGACGAGCCGCGACACGGAACTGTTGAGAACCGGACCTCCCATGTCCATCAAATGAAGCTCTACCCCCTTGTCGCGCAACATCTCAGCGACCTCGAGCGCGTTCTTTGCTGGGCGGAATAACCGGTCCCCGCGGGTCACAATGATGTGGTCGCCCCTGCGGACGCTTTCCAGCATTCCCTGACCGTGTTCGCGCTTCTGCAGACTGACGGTGCCACTGGTCGCAGCGTCCACAAAAAACTGGGTTGGTGAGGGAAGTGCGTTGGCTTGGCAGTAACCAGCGATTCGGGACTGCTGGTCGTCCAGCGAGAACCCCTCGTTCGCCTGGGCTCGGGTGGAGACGCGGCAGTAACCCCAGACTCGGGAGTCGGTGGACGTCGCTGGTTTTCGTCTAGTCATTGTTTGGATGGTCTACCATATTCAAACAGGATAGCAAGGCAAATGCCTGCTGTTTGGATTCGAACAAATACAAACAGATGCCCGCTTGTAACGGGGCTGCCAAAGGCAGGTTCCCGCTAGGGACCCGACTCCCCACCGTGCCTAGGAAATCGCGCCATAGACCCTGCCAGACGTGCTGGCAGCGGGAGGAACCGCTAGAATCCTGAAACCGAAATGAAGGTCAATATCATTCGGACGGACGAACCAGGACAGCGCTATTTGGACGCCGACACGGGGCTTCTTGCACCCGACGACAAACAGGCGTCTGAACCAGTCAGGCTACTCCCCGCAGGGAACGAGCTAAAGCCTGTAGGCGAAGAGGACCTCAAGTTTCTCAAGAAGATCCTCGCTGCATCACATGACCTGAAACTCAAGCACCTGCCTAACTTCTTGGGAACCTCTGAGATCGAGACCGCGGCGATGATCACCCACGGCGATGCTCACATCCTGAGCTACTACACTGAAAGGAAGACTGCGGAGAGGCACGCCATTTGGGCAGAGCGAGAAGCGAAGCGACAGGGGAGCCTGAAGTTCTGGGTGTTCAGGAACAAGGTCGTAAAAGTTGAAGGATGGGAGGTGGCTAGTCGCGAAGAGGTTGTCACTCGCGTCGTCCACAAGGTGCTTAGCGAAGAGAAGGCGTTCGACAAGATGAAAGCAGAGATTGAACGCTTCCGAATAATGGACCGCGGGTCAGCCGCTACCCGTGAACCTATTCCAGAAGACGTTCGGATATTCGTTTGGCGCCGCGATCAAGCCAAGTGCGCAAAGTGTGGCAGCCAGGACAAACTCGAATTCGATCACATCATCCCAATAGAGAAGGGAGGGAACAACACCACGAGAAATGTTCAGATCCTTTGCGAGAGATGTAATCGCACGAAAGGAGCATCAATCTAGAAGGGAACTCTTCCATCACTCTCCTCTCTTTTGCTCGAAGTTGTATCAGGCTCGACGGGCTAAACCCACTGCATTGCCCTTACCCAGCTAGCGAGCGTGAAGATCAAGATCGCGCCAGCAAATGTGCCAACTTGCCAGTAAAGCAAGGTCCACGTCAGCTCTCCGCGGTCCTTGTTTGATTGACGCGTTTGGGCGACGTCCTCGCCTCTGGTGGATGCCTTCACGATCTGAGCTGTCTCTCTAAAATCCCAAAGGCGATTCAGGGCGCACCAGATCGCACACAGGTGCGACGCCAGCAGAAGCGCAACCACGGTCGGAAGCACCCACACTTGAAACCGCGAAGTCGTAACGGTAACACCGTCCGTGAATTGCATCACAGCAAATCCGAGTGACGCGGTTGCCAGCGCTAAGACGGTGTTATTCGTGAAGCTAAGTTGGTCCCGCGTTACCTGTTGCCACCGAACAAAGCGTTCCTTGTCCTCAGACATCTGTGACCCCAATCGCTCGCTGCGTAAACATTGATTCTAACGTCGAGCTATTTCTATCGCATCGCGTTTTGCGGTGGGTAGTACGCCCAGAACTCTGGTCACGGCATGACCAAGATGTGCTTGATCGTAGTAGTCGAGAATCATGCTGGGACTGGTTCGCGCCCAATCCGCAACATCCCGATACGAAATGTTCTCGCCCTTATCGAGTCGGAGGGTGATTCCGGTTGGTCGGAGTGACTTCCTGTTGCGGGTTAGAACGTCTCCCGTGAAGGGATCGCAATACTCGTAGAGTCCTGCGTCTTTGAGCAACCTCTTCATTCCCTCACGATGCGACTCACGGAAAATGAGCGCATCAGGGCGACAGGGCTCAGCCCGTTGGTCAAGCATCTCCTTAAACGCGTCCACGCCATCATCCAACACCATCGCCACTTCCCGTTTGCCTCCGCGTGAATGCTTGCCCAGAACGAGCATTCGGACGGCTTGGCGCTTCGGGAGACCTCCCGTCTGAATATCCACTAGTTCGCAATCGCACCACCGCACACTCTCTGCTTCGCCGACCCGCAGTGCGCCACCAACGGAAATGAGAATGAACCAATAGAGTTCTAGGCGCTGCCGACGCACACGCGGATTCAAGTCGGTCTCATCAGCTTGCACCTTCGCGAGTTGATGGAGATTCTCGTACTCAGCTTCGTTGAGAAATGGACGTCCTCGCCGATGGATCGTCCACTTATTGGAAAAGGATGGAGCTTTGGGAACCTCTTTCAACACCCCCTGACTTCGTGCGTATTCAAGTACCCCCATCACGAAGATCATGTCCTTCTTCAGTGTCGAATTGGTTAGTGGTTGGTTCTTGCGATTCTTGAACGCGGCTCGCTTGTGACGCAACTGTTGAAGCCACTCGTGGTCGATGTCCTGAATCTGAGCCGTGCCGATAAGTGGTCTCAACACGCTCCACTTGCCGTGATAGTTGCCGCGCTGTCCTTCTGTGATCTCGCCTGCGCTGAAACGCCGATCTGCCACTTTTAAGTATCCCGTTACGTAGTCGGCAACAGTCGCGCCGTGGATTCTCTGTCCCTTTTGGTCGCGACTAATCAACTCCTTGAACCACCCAATCGCAATGTCCTTCGCTTTCGAAAGGCTGCTTTCGCCAGTGCTCTTGCGAACGTACTTGCCTTGAATGAAGGTGCGGGCAGAAATGTTCTTCGTAGTTGGCAGCTTCTCAAGGCGGATGCGTCCGCCCTACAAGCTGCCCAGTAACTTCGTTCTTGCAGACGCACCAGATGAACGGACTTGCCGTTTGCGGGGGGACATGGGACCGAGAGGCTATCGCGAAGCCAAGCGATTAGTAGTCCCCTCGTAGTCCATCAAAATCCTCGGAATTCCACGGAAAACACAGAATTCACTAGCTTGAGGTGCTAGCGGGAGCAATCCCGTGGAGGTTCGAGTCCTCTCTTCCGCACCATTCGACTTACCTACGGTCCGCCTTCGGCGAACCGTAGGTTCGCTCACGGCAGGCCACTGACAGCAGTCGAATGGTAGTCCTGAGCGAGTGATCGCGCGGCCCTTGGGCCGGGCGAACGCGAGTCGAAGGGCACCAGCAAGAATAACCAGTTCCACAACCCATCAGACGATGGCATCGTCGGCGAATGCCGTTTGTATACATCCTTCGATGTGCCGACAGCTCGTACTACGTTGGCAGAACCAACGACCTTTCCACTCGTTTGAATGAGCATCAGGCTGGAGTCGGCGCCGACTATACGGCAGTGCGCCGTCCGGTAGAGATGGTGTACGCAGAAGAATACTCAACCATCCGGGGCGCCAAGGATCGCGAGATGCAGTAGAAGGGGTGGTCGCGCTCCAAGAAAGAGGCGCTGATCGCGCTTGACTTGAAGCGTCTAAAACAAGCCTGAGGGGTCGAGTCCTTCTCTCTCAGCCGATCGGCCGTCGCCGTTTGGGCGGTGGCTCGAGAGATCGAGGCGCCGATGAGAGCGCCCCGCTGTCGCGGGGCGGCGCGCCGAATGCATCAACGCCCTTGAAGCTCCATGGCCAGGCGCCCAGGTATCCGCCGTCGCGCGCAAGGGCCTGGTAGTCGTCTGGCCAGTACGCCGGCGGCAAGTGGCCGGCGGGATGCTGCCGCGGGCTCGCAGGGTGTTCGCCGATCAGCAGTGGCCTGCTCAATCCGAAACTCGCCGCGGAGCGGCCGAACAGCGGGACGTCGCGGTCCTGGTAACGCACGTCTGGATACGAGTGCACCTGGATGAAGTCGAGACCGTAGGCAGGATGGTCCCACTCGCTCGCGAACCTGACGCGGCCGCCGCCAAGCGTCACGAGCGCGTGAGACCGGGCGTGGATCCTGGCGGACACGGCGCCGACAAATGCGCGCAGTTGATCAAGGGCGAGAGGCTCGTGCGCGGGATGCGGCTCGAGTCCGGCGGTTACCCAGTCGGGCTCGTTGATCACGTCGAATGAATGAATGGCCTCGCACGTACCGTAGGCAGTCAGGAGCGGGTCGAGAATCCCTTCGAAAAACACTTCACGCCCGTTGGGGGTGGCAGCAAGCGCCTTGCGCGCCGCGTCGTGCATCCACGCATAGTCGATCAGCACGAGGCACACGCGAACGCCGGCGTCTCGCGCGCACGACAGAGCGGCATCCATATCGCGAAAGAACTCATCGTCGATGCCGTGGAGGCGGCCGTCGCGGCCCCACCGCAGCCCGCCGCGGCCGTCGGTGAAGACAAACCAGCGCACCACCTCGACGTCCATCGCGGCCATGGCCGTGAAATCGGCACACACGTCGTCCACGTGTGTGGAGACTCCGGTGTGGCTGTTCCAGATGTTGCGGCCGAAATCGCAGCCGTAGTTGGCACGACCGCCGACCAGGGTCCAGGGATAGTTGATGCCGGTGATGGCTGGACCTTAGCGGGCCGACGCCCGCAGGCCGACGCGCCGGCGCAAGAAATGCGTTCGCTTCTCGGGGGCAAGCGCCTGCCACCGGCGAATCATCTCGCCTTCGGCTCGATCAGCCTCTCTTGCGAGGGCGTCGAGCCGTCGCTTCAGGTTTGGACGTTTCCGTTTCATGGGCACGTTCCAGTATCGGCAACACCGCGAGATCGCGAGGACGCCCGGCGGCGCGCTTGCTCTTGATGATATCAGCGAGGGCGGCGACACGAAGGGATTCGCCGTCGATGGTGATGACGCCGGCGCGGTCGCGCAGACCCTCGAAGCTGCGCGGGCCATGGATCCGCACCATGAAGTCCAACTGCAGGCCGTCCTCGTCGCGGACAATGCGGTAGAGGTCGGAGGCTGGATAGAAGGGCCGCATCACCGTCGCCGACAGCAGGTCGGCGACCTGCTGGAGCTTCGCGATACTGCCCCGTGTCTTGCGGAACAGAAAATCCAGGTCCAGGGTCGTCAGTGGCACGCCCCGCAGCGCCGCTGCGGCGTTGCCGATCAGGACCGCCTCCAGGCCGGCGACGCGAAGGGCGCGGGCCACTTCAACCAGGATCGGGCGGGCATCCATTCCCGCCCATCGTAGCGCAGCAACGTGAGAAAATTCCGGCCATGACCTGCTTCGCGTGGCGCGCCGTCACCGCTGCTCTTGCCCTCACTGCGGCCACCGCCTGCGGGGCGGCCGACACACCGCCGGCGGCGCAGAACACAACGCCCGCCGCCCCCGTCGCCCCTCAGCGCCAGTCGATCCCCGAGGCCGACGCGACGGCCCCACCGTCCGCCGGGGCCATGGCGGCCATCAAGTCGCCCGCCGCCGGCGACCTCGACGACATGGCCGCCCGCGGCCGCATCCGCATCCTCGTACCACTCAGCCGGACCTACTACACCATCGACAACAACCGCCAGCGGGGGGCAACCTACGACACCGGCGTGTCCTTCGTCCGGTTCGTCAACAACAGCCGCGGCGCGGCGGCGCGGCCGATCGAGGTCGTGTTCATTCCCACGCCCGAGGACGCGCTGGTCCGCGACCTGCTCGCCGGCCGCGGCGACATTGCCGCCAACCTGCGGCAAACCTTCGAGCGCGACGACCAGGTCGCGTTCGCAACGCCGACCCGCAGCGGCATCCGCGAATTGATCGTCACCGGTACCGGTCAGCCCCCGGTGGTCAGCCTCGAAGACATCGGCGGCCGCGTCGTCCACGTGCGCAAGAGCAGCGACCATCACGCCAGCCTGGTGCGTCTGAACGACCAGTTGAAGAAGATCGACCGCCCGCCCAGCCGGATTGCGCTGGCCGATGAGAGGATGACGGACGAGGATCTGCTCGACCGCGTGAACGAGGGCACGTTCCCGGCGACGCTGGCCGACGACTACCTGTTCGAGGCACGGCGGCGTGAACTGACCGGCGTGGCGGCCAACCAGGAGGTCGCGGTCAGCCAGGACGGCGTGATCGCCTGGGTCACCCGCAAGGACGCGCCGCAGTTGCTGGCCGCCGTCAACGCGTTCTTTGCCGCCTACAAGCCGAAGCCCTAGGGTCGTGCCGACATGCGAATCCTCGTCGCCGAAGACGACACGGTAATCGCCGAATTCGTGGCCCAGGGGCTGCGCGAGGCGGGCTTTGTCGTTGACCTGGCGGCCACCGGGCCCGAGGGGCTGCAGAAGGCGCTGACCGGCGGCTACGACGCGGCGGTGATCGACGTCATGCTGCCCGGCCTGGACGGCCTGGCGCTGATCGAAGAACTGCGGACGAAGAAGGTGCGGACGCCGGTGCTGATTCTCAGCGCGCGCCATTCAGTGGACGATCGCGTCAAGGGTCTGCAGGCCGGCGGCGACGACTACCTGACCAAGCCGTTTGCGTTTGCCGAACTGCTGGCGCGAGTGCAGGCGCTGTTGCGCCGCGCCGGCGGCTCGCCTGAACCCACCCGGCTGGTGGTGGGCGAACTGTCACTGGACCTGCTGTCGCGGAAGGTCGAACGAGCCGGCCAGGTGCTGGACCTTCGTCCGCGCGAGTTCTCGCTGCTCGAATACCTGATGCGGCATCCCGGCCGCGTGCTGTCGAAGACCATGATCCTGTCGCACGTCTGGGGCTATTCATTCGACCCCGGCACCAACGTGGTCGACGTCCTGGTGTCGCGCCTGCGCGACAAGGTCGATGAGGGGTTCACGCCGAAGATGATTCACACGGTGCGCGGTGCCGGCTATGTCCTCAAGCTGGATTGAGCGCGCCAGCCAGGCGCTTGGCCTCCGCCTGGCGGCGTGGTACCTGGGCACGTTCCTGGCCAGCACCTTCCTGATCGCCGGGCTCACCTACGGCCTGCTGGCTTCGTCGCTCGAGGCCCGCGATCACGACATCATCCAGTCCACCCTGCGCGAGTATGCGACGCGCTACCAGGCCGGAGGACTGCCGGCGCTGGCCCGCGCCATCGAGGTCGAGCAGCGCTCGGGCGAGCGCGAGCCGTTGTTCGTGCGCCTGGTCGGCCCATTCCAGGACGTGCTGCTCTATTCGCTGCCCGAGACCTGGGGGGCCTTCGACCTGTCGGAGCTGCCGGGCGGCGCCAACGACATCTGGGGACAGGTGCGGGCGCGCGATCGCAATGCCGTGCTCGAAGTGGCAACGCTGCCGCTCGGCGGCGGCACCGTGCTCCAGGTCGGCAAGACCAGTGAGACGCGCGACCAGTTGCTCTCGAACTTCCGCCGCGTGCTGCTGCTCGGCGCGGCGGGCGCGGTAGGCATCGGCATCATCGGCGGGCTGTTCCTGACGCGGTCCACCCTGAAGCCGCTGCGCGACCTGCGCGACGCCGTGCAGCGGATTCTCCGCACCGGCCAGACCGACGACCGCGTGCCGGTTTACGGGACCGACGATGCGGTGGATGAGTTGAGCGGGTTGTTCAATGCCATGCTGACGCGGATCACGACGCTGATCCACGGCATGCGCAACGCGCTGGATCACGTCGCGCACGATCTGCGGACGCCGATGACCCGGCTGCGCGTCACCGCCGAATCGGCTCTGGCCAGCAACGATCCGGCGCGCCAGCGCGAAGCCCTTTCCGACTGCCTCGAGGAATCAGAGCGAGTGCTGTCGATGCTGACCACGCTGATGGACATCTCGGAAGCCGAGACCGGAACGATGCGGCTGAACCTGTCGGAAGTGGACGTCGCGACGCTGGCGAGAGAAGTCACCGCGGTTTACGAAGAAACCGCGGAAGAGGCCGGGGTGCTGCTGACGGCCAGCGTGCCGGAGCCGCTGACGGTCAGGGCCGATCGCGACCGCCTGCGCCAGGCGCTGGCCAACCTGGTCGACAACGCTATCAAGTACACGCTACGCGGCGGCCGCGTGGAGATCGAGGCTCGACCGACAGTTGGGGCGGTCAGCATCATCGTGCGCGACACCGGCGCCGGCATCCCGGAACACGAGATCCCGCGCATCTGGGACCGCCTGTATCGCGGCGATCAAAGCCGCACCACCCGGGGTCTCGGCCTGGGCCTCAGCCTGGTCCGCGCCTCGGTCGAAGCGCAGGGCGGCACCGTGACCGTCGAGAGCACGCCCGGTCGCGGCTCCACCTTCACGATTAGAATCCCCGTCTTCGGGCAACACTGAAGGGTTGCCTCCACCAACTCGGTTCCGACGCCCGACTCCCGGTTCCCGACTCGCGGTTCCCGCCCCCGACTCCCCCCGACGCGGCGCCGGACATTACACGCTTGTAACCCTGCGGTAACGCTCCTGAAAGGCCCTCCGACGTCTTACTAGACATGAAGACGAAACAGGAGGGTGCAATGACCCGTTCACACTTGAGAGCCGGCGCCGTTGTGCTGGCCCTGGGCGCGGCAAGCCTGGGGGCCTGGACCGGCCTGCCAGCCAGCCCCATCGCCGAG
>JBFWUK010000023.1:25236-71484 GCA_050247355.1 Vicinamibacterales bacterium
AGACATGAAGACGAAACAGGAGGGTGCAATGACCCGTTCACACTTGAGAGCCGGCGCCGTTGTGCTGGCCCTGGGCGCGGCAAGCCTGGGGGCCTGGACCGGCCTGCCAGCCAGCCCCATCGCCGAGGCCGCCATTTCCGAGCCCACCACCGTCGCGCCGGAGACCGGCCAGAGCCGTGTTGTCACCGAGGGTTTCGCGGAGGTGGTGTCGAAAGTCACCCCGGCAGTGGTGACCATTCGTACGGAACGCAACGCGTCGCCCCAGTTCACGCAGCTGCCACAAATGCCGGAGGGCTTCCCGTTCGGCGACCTGTTCGGCCAGCGCGGTCCCCGTGGCCGCCAGCTGCCGCCGCAGCTCCAGCGCGGCCTGGGTTCCGGCGTCATCGTCAGCCAGGACGGCTACATCCTGACCAACAACCACGTGGTCGAGCAGTCGGCGCGCATCCGCGTTGAGCTGTCGGACCGGCGCGTGCTCGACGCCAAGCTGATCGGCGCAGACGAGCCGAGCGACCTGGCGGTGATCAAGGTCGACTCGACCGGCCTGCCGGTGGTGCCGATTGGCGACTCAACCGCCATGCGGGTGGGCGACCTGGTGCTCGCGGTGGGCAACCCGCTCGGCGTCGGCCAGACGGTCACCATGGGCATTGTCAGTGCCAAGGGCCGCGCCACCGGCCTGGGCGACGGCAGCTACGAGGACTTCCTGCAGACCGATGCCCCAATCAACCAGGGCAACTCGGGCGGCGCGCTGGTCAACACGGCCGGCGAGCTGGTCGGGATCAACTCGCAGATCCTGTCGCCGTCGGGCGGCAACATCGGCATTGGCTTCGCGGTGCCGTCGAACATGGCGAAAAACGTGATGGACCAGCTCGTGAGCCACGGGCGGGTGCAGCGCGGCCGCCTTGGCGTCACCGTGCAGGGCGTCACCGGCGATCTGGCCGCCGGCCTCGGTCTCGACAAGGCTGAAGGCGCGCTGGTCAGCGATGTCACGCCTGGCGGCGCCGCCGCCCGCGCCGGCATCAAGCGCGGCGACGTGATCCTGAGCTACCAGGGACGCGCGGTGGTCGACACCAACGCGTTCCGCAACGAGATCGCCGCGACCAAGCCTGGCAGTTCGGTCACGCTGCAGGTGCTGCGTGACGGCAAGTCGAGCGAGATCAAGGCGACGCTCGAGGAGATGGAGGCGACCACGGAAGCCGCCGTTCGGGCCGGGGGCGCCGGCCGTGGCGGCTCCGGCAAGTTCGGCATGGCCATCCAGCCGCTGACGCCGCAGATTGCGGACCAGCTCGAGCTCGACCGCGATGCCGAGGGCGTGGTCATCACCGACGTCGACCCGTCAGGCGCGGCGGCATCCGCCGGCCTGCGGGAAGGCGACGTGATCGAGCAGGTCAACGGACGGACGGTCCGCACGACCGAGCAATTGCGGGCAGGATTGGAAGCGGCGTCGGATAAGCCGGTCGTCCTGCTCGTAAGACGCGGCAGCGGTTCGTTCTTCGTGCCGCTGCGCGCCCCGCGCGGGTGAGATCAGGGATCGGGGATCAGGGATCGGGAGCGCCGATGCCTGATCCCCGATATGCTGTCTCCGTGCCACGCCTCGACAAGATCCTCAAGGAAGCCCATCACGACTTGTCATGGCGTCAGGTCCGCGAGGCCATCGCCAAGGGGCAGGTGACGGTCGACGGTCAGGTCCAGCGCGATGAAGCCTTTGAAGCCGGCCCAGGCAGTGCGGTCGAGATCAACCGCAACCGGCCGGCTCAGTCGCGAGCCCGCGCCAATTTCGACATCCTTTACGAGGATGAGCACATCATCGTGCTCAACAAGCCGGCCGGGCTGCTGTCCATTCCATCCAGCCCCGACGCGGGCAGTTCCGAAGACACCGTGCTGAAGCGGGTGCGCGAGTACAGGGCCTTCAAGCTCGGGCACAAGTCGTACGTCGGCATGTTGCACCGCCTCGACCGCGACACGTCGGGCGCGCTGGCGGTGGCGCTGTCGAAGGACGCCCACGCCGCCGGCCGCGAGATGTTCAAGCGCCATGCGTTCGAGCGCCACTACCTGGCCATCGTGCAAGGCATTCCACATCAGTCACAAGGCACCATCGAAGCGAAGATCTCCACCGGCTATCGCAGCGGCCGGCGCAAGCTGGTTGACGATGACGAAGAAGGGCTCGAGGCGGCGACCGACTACCGGGTCAAGCAGCGGCTGAAGAACGCGGCGTTGCTCGAGTTGCGCCTGCACACCGGCCGGCAGCACCAGATTCGCCTGCACCTCGAGCAGCTCGGTCACCCATTGCTCGGCGAGCGCGTGTATGCCGAGGGCGATGCACGGCAATCACGCGTGGGGAGGACGAAGGTCGATGCCAAGCGCAACATGCTGCACGTTGCCAAGCGCAACATGCTGCACGTTGCCAAGCGCAACATGCTGCATGCCTGGACGCTGGCCTTTCCTCATCCGCTCACGGGCGAGGCGATCGCGGTGGAGGCACCGTTACCCGACGACTTCCAGCAAATGCTGAGGCGGCTCGGCGGATAGTTAACTTGCGGCCGAGCTGAGCTTCGACACATGATCCGGATATGAAACCGTTCGCACCTGCCCTTTTCCTTGCCATGGCCGTGCTTGGCGCGTGTTCTCCCGCGCCGCCGACCCCGGCGCCGTTCTCGGTGGTCGAAGCCACCATTCCCGACATGCAGAAGGCCATGCAGGATGGCCGTGTCACGTCGCGTCAGATTGTTGAACAGTACCTGCAGCGCATCGGGTTGTACGAGGATCGCCTGAACGCGGTCATGGCCGTGAATCCGAAGGCGCTGGAAGAAGCCGACCGGCTTGATCAGGAGCGCAAGGCTGGCAAGGTGCGCGGTCCCCTGCACGGCATTCCGATCGCGCTCAAAGACAACATCCACACCACCGACATCCCGACCACCGGCGGCGCGGTCGCGTTCGAAGGCCTGATGCCGCCGTACGACGCGACGCTGACCGCCAACTTGCGCGAGGCCGGCGCCGTGATCATCGCCAAGACGGTGCTGACCGAGCTGGCCAACTGGGTCGCCAACGGCATGCCGGGCAACTACAGCGCACTGGCCGGCTACGGGATGAACCCGTACGATCCGCGCCGCGACCCACGCCCGGCCACCGCCGACGGCCGGCCGGTGCTGAACACCGGCGGCTCCAGCTCGGGTGTGGGCACGGCCGCCAATTTCTGGGCCGCCAACGTCGGTACAGAGACATCGGGATCGATCCTGAGCCCGGCCAACCAGAACATGCTTGCCGCCATCAAGCCAACCGTCGGTCGCATCAGCCGTTACGGCGTCATTCCGATCACCGCCGATCAGGACACCGCGGGGCCGATGGCCCGCACCGTGACCGATGCCGCCGTGCTGTTCGGGGTGCTCGAAGGCGCGGCCCCCGACCCGAACGATCCCGCGACCAGGGCCTGCCAGCCGCCGGCCAATCGCGACTACACCGCGTTCCTCAAGCGCGAGGGCTTGAAGGGCGCGCGCATCGGCATTCCGCGCGCGAACTACTACGACCCGCTGACGCCGCCCGGCGAAAAAGAACCGCGCGGCGGCCTCAACGAGGCCCAGGCCCGGTCGATGGCCGAGGCCATCGAGATCCTCAGGAAGGAAGGCGCCATTGTCGTCGATGCCGACATTCCGAGCGTCGTCGATCCGGATCCGAAGAACAACCTGCTGTTGTGGGGCACCTGCGCGGGCCCGGCGAACGTGCGCGGCAAGGACCAGGACTGTTCCTACGCGCTCAAGTACGGCATGAAGCGCGATTTCAACACCTGGCTCGCATCGCTGGGCGCGGCGGCGCCGGTGAAGACGCTGGCCGAGCTGCGGGCGTTCAACCTGGCGCACGGGTCGCGTCACGCGATCAAGTACGGCCAGGCCCAACTGGATGTGTCGGACGAGATCGACGTCGAGCGCGACCGCGCGCGGTGGGAGGCGGATCGCAAGAAGGACATCCACCTCGGCGCCACCCACGGCATAGATGAAGCGCTGCAGGCGCAGCAACTCGATGCGCTGCTGTTTCCCGGCGCCAGCGGCGCCGGTATTGCCGCCAAGCCTGGCTACCCCACGGTAATCGTGCCGTTTGGCCTGGTGGTACCGGTCGCGCCGGCCAGCGCGCCGTTTCCAGACGGCTTCAAGCCCGCGCCGGCGCCGTTCGGCGTCAGCTTTGCGGGCACGGCCTGCAGCGAGCCGCGGCTGATCGAACTGGCGTACGCGTTCGAGCAGGCGTCGAAGCGGCGCGTGCCGCCAGCCGTCGCGCCGTGATCAGTTCAAACACGAAGGACACGAAGGACACGAAGGACACGAAGACACGGTCTTCAAAGCGCTCACTTCGTGACCTTCGTGATCGTCGTGTTTGCGATTGAGGGCCAATATGGAATTTGAACCGGACGAACAGCCACTCGACCGAACACCCACTTCGAACATTGGCGGCGGTTCGCCTGGTGACGGACCATCGCTGGTGCCGATTGCCGTCGGGGTGGTGCTCGTCGCCGGTTTGCTGGGCGCCGGTGCATGGTGGATGTGGCGGACGCCACCGGCCCCTGCCAACGCCACGCCCGCCGCGGTCACCGCCACCGAGGCGCCCATTGCCGCGCCCGAGCCAGAGCCGGTGGCATTGCCGCCACTCGACGAGATGGACGGCTTTCTGCGGCCGCTGCTGAGCGCGCTGTCGAGCCGGCCGGAACTGGCGCGCTGGCTGGCCACCGACGACCTGGTGCGGCAACTTGCCGCCGCGATCGACCAGGCTTCGCAAGGCGACAATCCGGCCGGCGGTTTCAAGGAACTCGCGCCACGGTCGGGCCTGACCGTGACGCGCCGCAACAATCGCCGCAGCATCGACCCGGCCAGCTACCGCCGCTACAACGGCCTTGTGACAACGGTCACGTCGATCGACGCGTCGGCAGTCGCTCGCATCTACAAGACCATTCGCCCCAGGTTGAACCAGGCCTACCAGAACATGGGCCACCCGGGGGGCCATGTCGACACCGCCGTACAACAGGCCATCGACATCCTGCTCGACACGCCGGTCGTGAAGGGACCGGTGATGCTGGTGGAAGGGGCGGGCGCGCGCTGGGCCTACGAAGACGACAGTCTCGAGTCGCTCACGCCGACGCAGAAGCAGTTGATACGCATGGGACCCGCCCATACCGACGCGCTGCTCGTCTGGTTGCGGGCCCTGCAGAGCGGGCTCCAGTAGAAACAGGAGGACAGAAGATCAAGAGAAGATCTTGCTCTTGATCTCTTGATCTTCGGTAAGGCTAGTGTGACATCGCGTAGACCAGCACGTTGATGCCGAACGCGTAGCCCTTGCTCGACATCTCGTAGAAGTACTGCGGATTCGAGGCTTCCTCTTCCCACGAGTCGCCGATGTCGGTGTTGTGGGTCATCAGCACCAGGATCCGGCCGTGCGAGTCGGTGATGGCGCGGGCGTGAGGCACCGCGCTGTCAGCGCCGCGCTCGGAGGTGCCGCCGCCGCTTTCCCACCAGTGGCCGATTGAGGCAATCTGCGGCATGCCGGGAAGAACGAACTGCGACCGGAACAGCGGATGGTCCGGCGCCAAATCGATGATCGGATACTGCGCGCGCGGCAGCGCCTTCTCGAGTTGCTCCGACCAGACCTGAAACGCGTACTCCCCCCAGAAATCATCGGCCCACAGGAAGCCGCCCTTGTCGATGTACGTTCGCAGCGCCGCGGCCTCGGCATCGGTGAGAAACGCCGCGCCTACCTCGGTCATCATGACAAACGGGCATTGAAACAACGCTTCGTCGGTCAGGCGGACGACAGCGTGGTTGGGCTGCTGCGGGCCAGCAAAGCTGACCGTGGTCTTGGTCAGCTCTGACAGCCGGATCGACATGTTGATGTCGGCGCGCGGGTAGTCCACGCCCCAGTTACCGCCGTCGCCGGCCCGGTTCTGGCGAAACGCCGCACGGCAGAACTGGAAGCGGCCATCGAAATCCTCGGGCGTGGCGAACTCCAGCGCAAAGCCGCGGCCGCCACCGCGCCGCTGCGCTTCGCCGCTATTGGCGAGGGCCAGAATCACCAGCAGGACGATCGCGATCCGCTGCACCCGGCTATTCTCTCCCAACCAGCCCCGGCCGAGGCAGCCACCTGCCACCGCGGCCCAAGGCGGCGAGGCGGCTCTGGTATTGTGCTGGCATGAGCGCGCGCAGAACCCTGGTTGCTGTCGCGGTGGCCGTCCTGTTCGCCACGGACGCTGCCAGGGCGCAGGAGCGGCCATCGGTCGGCGTGGCGTTCGGCGGCGGCGGAGCGCGCGGACTCGCCCACGTCGGCGTCATTCGCTGGCTCGAGGAGCACCACGTCCCGATCGACATCGCGGCGGGCACCAGCATGGGCGCGCTGGTGGCGGGGTTCTTCGCCACCGGCATGCCCGCGGCCGAGCTGGAAACACTGCTCGCCGAGATGGACTGGAACACCGTCTTCGCCTCGTCCGACTTCGAGCACAAGAACATCCGGCGCAAGGACGATGCGCGGTCGTATCCGTCGCGGCTGGAGTTCGGGCTGAAGGGCGCGCTGCACGCGCCGACCTCGCCGCACTCGGGCCAACAGGTCGACCTGCTGCTCAATCGCATTGCGGCGCCGTACTACGCCATCGACAGCTTCGACGATCTGCCGACGCCACTACGCATGGTGGCCGTTGACCTGCTGACCGCGACCACGGTCGTGCTCGAGCGAGGCCCGCTGGCGGCGGCCATGCGGGCGTCGATGTCGGTGCCCGGCATCTTTCCGCCGGTCGAGCTCGACGGACAGGTCCTGGTCGATGGCGGCGCCCTCAACAACCTCCCGGCCGACGTCGTCCGCGCCACCGGCGCCGGTCACGTGATTGCCGTGAATGTCGGCAATCTGGCCAATGCCCGCTCGGTCAGTTACTCGACCTTCGGCTTGATGGGCGCAACCCTCGACGCCATGGTTCGCGCGAACACGCGCCAGGCCATGGCCGCCGCCGACATCGTCATCAACGTTCCGGTCGATGGCTTCGACGGGCGCGATTTTCGCCGCAGCCAGGCGTTGATCGAGGCGGGGTACGACGCCGCCGAGATCATGCGCGACCAGCTGTTGCCGCTCGCGGTCGGCGACGCCGAGTGGGCGCGGTGGATCGACCATCGCCGGACCGCGCGCCGGCCGGCCACCATCGCTCCCGCGTATCTCACGCTGAAGGGCCTCGGCAATGGTGATGCGCGCCGCCTCTCCAGGCGTCTGGAGCGGCGGTTGGGGCAACCACTGGATCCCGTGGCGCTCGCCGACGACCTGGGCGACCTGACCGGGCTCGATCGCTACGAGCTGCTCTCGTGGCGGTTCGCCGACGGCACGTCGGACCAGGTCGGACTCGAGATCGAGGCCAGCGCCAGGCGATACGCGCCGCCGTACCTGATGGTTGGTTTGAACCTCGAGAACACCACCTCGGACCAGTTCCGCGTCAGCATGCTGGCGCGCTACCTGCGATTCGACCTCGCCGGCTCCGGTTCGGAGTTGCGGGTCGACGGCACCGCCGGCTCCGATCCGCTGGTCGCAGCGTCACTGCACACGCCGCTCGTCGGCGCGACGTTCGTCGTCCCCCATGCGTCGATCTCCCAGCGCACCTTCAGCGTGATCGCCAACGATGCGGTGGTTGCGGAGTACCAGCAGACGCGCCGCGACGCCGGCGTCGAGCTCGGCGTCAGCCTGGGGCGCAACAGCGACGTGCGCGTCGGTGGCTCGCTCGGGCACGTGGTTGCCACCGTGCATGTCGGCAACCCGGGCCTGGCCGAACTGCGCGGCCGCACTGCCGAAGCGCACGCCGCCTGGCGGCTCGATACCCATGATCGGGCGACCGTGCCAACGCAGGGGCTGCTGGCCCGCGCATCATTCCGCCGCCTGTTCGACGGTCCCGTCTCGGCCGGGCCGGACCCGTCGAGACGGTCGAGCAAGGGCGTGTCGCAACTGAGCGGCGAGGCCAACCAGTTCTGGAGCCTTGGTGGCCGGCACCGGGTGTTTGCGATCGCCGCCGGCGGCACCTCGTTTGGCGGCAACCCGCAGATCGCCGATCGCTTCACGCTGGGGTCGCCGTTCCATCTCGGCGCCCTGAACGGCCGCGAGCCGGCCGGCAACCACTACGTTCTCGCCACCGCGGGCTACCTGCGCGAGCTGTTCCGGCTGCCCGAGTTCCTCGGCGGTCCGCTGTTCGCGGGCGGGTGGCTCGAAACGGGGGATGCATTCGACGCCCGGCGCGACGCGGCCTGGCACACCCAGGCCAGCGCCGGCCTCGTGGCCGATACGCTGCTCGGCCCGTTGCTGCTCGCGACCAGCTACGGATCGGGCGGGAAGTGGCGCGCGTACGTATCGATTGGGCGGATGTTCAGGTAGATTAGGCAACGAGGAACATATGCGACGAATGATGTTGGGAGTGTTCAGTGTGGTGGTGGTGACGGCGTCGATCCAGGCGCAGCAGCCGGCCGCGCCCGCGGCGGCGCCGGACCCGGTCAGGACCCTGGTGAGCCGCCTCGATCTGGAGAAGTACAAGGCCACCGTCAAGGGCCTCACCCAGTTCGGCGATCGCCGCCAGGGCACCGAGCGCAACCGCAAGGCGGTGGACTGGATTGAAGCGCAGCTCAAGAGCTACGGCTGTACCAACACCGAGCGGATCAAGTACACCTACACGACACCGCCGCGAAACCCGAATGCCGGCAGACCGCGTCCGGCGGCCGATCCCAACGCCATTCCCACCGCCCAGGGCGGCGGCCGGCCGCGCGGCATCCGCGCCCGCACCGGCGTCAACAACGACCCGATGCGCCAGCCCGACGAGAAGCTGCGCGCGCTCAATTCCGAGCCCGCCACCGACGGCCCGCGCGAGCAGGTCTACTGCACCAAGATTGGCGCGACGCGGCCCGACGAGATGTACATCATCGGCGCGCACATGGACGGCCACGGCTGGGGCGAGGCGGCCAACGACAACGGCTCGGGCACGGCGCTGGTCATGGAGCTGGCGCGGGTCTTCAGCTCGCCCGACGTGGTCACCGATCGCTCGATCCGCTTCGCGCTATGGAACAACGAAGAGACCGGGCTCAACGGCGCCCGCGCCTACGTCGAGCAGCGCGCCGCCCTGCAGGGCAAGGAGGATCCGCCGGGATCGGGCCGCTATCCCGAGCCGAAGTGGATCGGCATGATCCAGCACGACATGATGATGTTCGACCACGGCATGCCGCGCGCCGACGGCACCGTCAGCCCGGAACAGCGTCCCGAAGCCGACGTCAACATCGAGTTCCAGGTCAGCTCGAAGTTCGTGGCCGGCGCCAAGGAGCTGGCGTGGGCACTCCATGCCGCCAACGAGAAGTACGCCACCGACTACCCGTCGAACGTCGGCTCGCGCATGACCAACACCGACTCCACCGCGTTCATGGACCGGGTGCCGTCGATCAGCCTGCGCGAGAACGAGCGCGGCATTCACACCGGCAACGGCTGGAACCCGCACTGGCATCAGCCGACGGATCTGTTCACCACCTACTCGGACAAGGATTTCCGCCTGGGGTTGAACGCGGCGCAGACCACGCTCGCGGGTGTGGCGCAGTTGACAAATGCCCGCTTGAAGTAGTCCGGCTAAAGCCGGATGCCACATTCGGCGATGTAGCGTCCGCCTTTAGGCGGATAGGCACGGTCCGGCTAAAGCCGGACACCACATTGGGATGAAAGCCGGACACCACATTGGGATGGCGGCGTGGTCAATGTGGCGTCCGCCTTTAGGCGGACCAAAAAACGAAAGGCCGGGGGTTAGCCCCGGCCTTCGTCGTTGTCGGAAGTGTCTGAGTCCTCGGTTGGCTCCTCGTCCAGGTCATCGAGCCATGGATTGGGCTGCGGACCGGGGACGATGCCCGCGATGTCCGGATCCACTCCCGGTTCATTCGGGCCAACCTGGCTGCGGCGCTGCTTGGTTTCTTCGCGTCGAAGCACCTTCTGCTTCTGCTTCTCGACGCGCGCCCGTTCGCGTTCGCGTTTACCTCTGCCGAGGGGTCCTCGTGTAGCCATTTAGCTTCGGACCTGCCGGCTTACCAGCGGGGCTCCCGCCGTCCGCCGCCACCGCCGCCGCCGCGGTTGCCGCCGCCGCCACCGAAGCCACCACCGCCGCGGCCGCCGCCGCCACCACCGAAGCCACCGCCGCCGCGGGCTTCCTTGGGACGCGCTTCGTTCACAGTGAGTGTCCGGCCACCCAGCTGCGATTCGTGCAGCTCGGTAATGGCCTTCTGGGCGCCTTCATCGGTGCCCATCTCGACGAACCCGAAACCGCGGGCGCGTCCAGTGGCCATGTCGCGCATCACCGTGACCGATTCCACGGGGCCGACTTTCTCGAACAACTCCTGAAGATCCTGCTCCGCCGCGGTGTA
Organism: Vicinamibacterales bacterium; assembly: GCA_050247355.1. Lineage (GTDB taxonomy): Bacteria > Acidobacteriota > Vicinamibacteria > Vicinamibacterales > UBA2999 > 12-FULL-67-14b. The sequence continues at coordinate 35,616 of JBFWUK010000023.1, forward strand.
GGGAAGATTCCCCACGTACAACTTCCGACCCATCGTCTTCTCCTCGTCTCGCTACGCGAGAACGCTTGCCACAGTCCTCTCGGACTGCCGGCCGCTGGCAGAGACCCGCGGTCCAAAACTGACCCGTCGGGGCGGCACGTTACTGAAGGCTGTCGTCAAACCGTGACAAGTGAGGCAAGCACCAATCGGCCCTGAAACACGGAAGGCCGCCCTGGGCGGCCCTCCCCTACAGCACCTTTGAGTCTACCAGAAATCACCCGGTGACCAGCCCGGCGGGCGCCCGCACCGCGACAACGGTTGGGCTGGGACGAACGCCTCGGTTGATAATGACTCTCTCAGTGTTCTGGCCCATCACGCTCCAGGCGACCACGTTGTTCGCGTCGACCGCCCTTTCCGTCTGGGCCGTCGTCATCGCACGCACGCGGCGCGGCGTGCCCGGCGGCAGCGCGCTCGCCTGGTTGATGGCCGCCATCGCCGTGTGGAGCCTGACGAGCGCCCTGCACACCCTGATCACCGACACCGCCGTCCGCATTGCCATTGCCAAGGTCCAGTACCTCGGCGTGGCACCCATCGGCGTGCTGTACCTCCTGTTCACCAGCCACTACAGCCGGGCGAGCTGGCCATCGGATCGCGTGCTGCGCGCGGCGATCTGGATCGTCCCGCTGATCACGCTGGCGCTGGCCGTCACCAACGAGGCGCACTACGCGTACTGGACCGCGATCACCGAAGCCGACTCGCCGGTCGGCACGCGCCTGATCTACACGGGCGGCGCGTGGTACTGGGTCCACGTCGCCTACAGCTACGCGCTGATGGCCATCGGCACCCTGATCCTGGTACGCGGCCTTCGCCGGTTCCCGCCGCCGTTCCGGCGTCAGACGGTGTTGATGATCGCCGGCGCGATCGTGCCGTGGTTCAGCAACGTCCTCTACGTCTCGCGCGCGCTGCCGGCCACCGGCTTCGACCTCACGCCGGTCGGCTTCGCGGTGTCGGGCGGGTGCTTCACCTGGGCGCTCTATCGTTACCGGCTGCTCGGCCTGGTGCCGGTCGCGCGCGACATGGTGGTCGACAGCATGGAAGACGGCGTGCTGGTGCTCGACGCGCAGCGCCGCATTGTCGACATCAACGCCGCCGCCGAACGCTTCACCGGCTGCACGCCGGCCTGCATTGGCCGGCCGGTGGACGAAGTGGTGCGATGGTGGACCGAGGCAGTGGCCGACGACGGGCCGCTGGGCGAGGGGCAGCCGTCGATCGTCAGGGTCGAGCCCGGGCCGCGCTACTTCGAGGTCAAAGTGACCGCGGTCCGCGATGCCAAGCGCCGGTTCGTCGGCTGGCTGGTCACGGTGCACGACATTTCGGGGCGGCGGCGCAACGAGGCCGAGCGCTACGCCTTCGAGCGGCGCGTGCAGGAACAGCAGAAGGCCGAGAGCCTGATGGTGCTGGCCGGCGGCGTCGCGCATGACTTCAATAACCTGCTGACCGGCATCCTCGGCAACGCCGAGCTGCTGGCCATGCAGGCCCCGGCCGAGTCGGAACAGCGGCGGGCGGCGGAGGCGATCCTGATCGGCGCGCAGCGCGCCGCCGATCTGGTGTCGAAAATGCTGGCCTACGCCGGCGGCGGCCGGGTGGTCGCCCAGCGGGTCGATCTGGATGCCCTGGTGCGCGAAATGATCGACCTGCTCGGAGCGTCGGTGGCACGCCACTGCACCCTGACCTACAACAGCCCGGGGCCGCTGCCGCTGGTCGAGACCGACCCGACACAGATCCGCCAGGTCGTGCTCAACCTGATCGTGAACGCCGCCGAGGCGGTCGAGGAACACGGCGTGGTTACGGTCGAGACAGGCGAAGAGGTGCTCGACCGCGACCTGCTGGCGCGCATGACGTTCGGCAACGACGTCGAGCCGGGGCGCTACGTCTTCATCGACGTGGTCGACAACGGCACCGGCATGAGCGAGCACACGCTGACCCGCATGTTCGATCCGTTCTTCTCGACCAAGGACCACGGCCGCGGCCTGGGCATGGCGGCGGTGCGCGGCATCGTCCGCAGCCATCACGCCGCGCTGCGGGTGACCAGCGCCGAGGGTCAGGGCACGCGGTTCCGGATCTGGTTTCCGCGGCGGCCGTCGATCCACTCGACCAGGGCGGCGAACGAACCGACGCGCGGGCAGTCGACGCCGGCGTAGAGGCCGGCCATGTCGAACAGCACCGCGTCGCGCAAGCCGGCGCGGCGGGCGCCCACCACGTCGACATGGAACAGATCGCCGACGTGCACGGTGCGCGCGGGATCGGCGTTGGCCTGCTCGAGCGCGAGCTGGAACAGCCGCGGGTCGGGTTTCTCGACGCCCCATTCGTGCGAATCAAGCAGGTGATCGAACCAGCGCGTGAGTTGCAGCCGATCGAACAGGTGGCGCAGCCGGCCGTTGGCGTTCGACACCACGACCAGCCGCAGGCCGCGGGCGCGCAGCGCCGCCAGCGCCGGCTCGACGTCGGGCTCGACGTGCTCCCAGAGGTTCTGGGCCTTGTGATAATCGCGCAGTTCGGCCAGCGCCGCGTCGGTGCCGGCATCCTGTGTCACACCGGCGTGCTTCAGCACCAGGTTGAAGTAGAGCCAGCCGCGCGACCGATCGTCGGTGGCGCCGATGACCGAGGCCTGGTCCAGTTCGTGGGTGGCGCGCTGCTCGGCCACCGCCAACGCGGCCGCGGTCACGGCGGCGCCATGACGGACCAGCGCGTCGGCGACCCGTGTCCACGACGGATGGCACAACACCCCGCCAGCGTCAAGGAAGACGGTGTCGAGCATGCGCAGGGATCTTATACTGACCCGATATAATCGTTCCCGCGCATGCCGGACACCCGCCCGCACCCGTCAGCCGACACGCCGTTCGGCCCGCTCGAAACGCGGGTCCTCGATGCGCTGTGGTTGCGTGCCGGCGCGGCGTGCGTGCGCGATCTCCAGCCGCAGTTCCCCGGCGTGGCCTACACCACGCTGATGACCACGCTCGACCGGTTGTTCCGCAAGGGCGTGCTGCACCGCGACAAGCAGGGCCGTGCCTTCTACTATCGGCCCCGGCTGTCGCGCGACGCATTGCTGTCGCGGCGCGCCGAGTCGGCCCTGGCCACCATGCTGCCAAGCGACTCCGCCGGGCTGCGGCCGATCATGTCGCTGTTCGTCGATGCCGTCGGCGATCGCGATCGCGGCTTGCTCGACGAACTGGAAACGTTGATCCGCGCTCGCCGCGACGAGCTGGAAGGCGAGGATCCCAAGTGAGCCGCCCGCTGCTGCTGTTGTCGGTCGCACTGGCGGGCTATGCGGCCTTGAGCTGTGTCGCGTCGCTGATGGTGATGCTGCTGTGGCAACTCGGATTCGACCGGCCGGCGTGGGCGCCGGCCGCGCGCGCCCGCCGGCTGGTGATGCTGCGGGCACTGCCCGCCCTCGGCGCGGTCGCCCTGCTGACGGGCCTGGTGATGCCCGCGTTCCTGATCTTCGAGCCCGTGCACGCATTCGAAGCCGTCGGCCCCGTGCTGCCTGGTCTTGCGCTGTTCGGCGGGTTCCTGCTAGCCAGCGGGTTCTTGCGGGCCGCCGCCGCCGCATGGGCGACGTGGCGAATCGAACGTCAATGGCTGCGCGCGGCCTCGCCGCTCGACTTCGATCCGCCGGCCGGAGTACCCGCCTACGCCATCGATTCGTTTCCTCCGGTCGTGGCCCTGGTTGGCGTGCTGGCGCCCAAGCTGATTGCCGCGCGCGCCGTGATCGACGCCTGCGATCGCCGCGAGCTGGCCAACATCGTGGCCCACGAGCATGGCCATTTGCACGCGCGCGACAACCTGAAGCGCTGGTTGATGGCATGCGCGCCGGATCTGCTGCGCTTCTCCCCCGTGCACCACGCCATCACCATCGCCTGGGACGACGCCGCCGAGGATGCCGCCGACGATGCCGCCACCGCGAACGGGGTACGGGCGCGCGTCGACCTCGCGGCACTGCTCGTGAAAGTGGCGCGCCTCTCGACTGGTCCGGGCTGGACAGCGGCGACCGTGAGTCCGTTCATTGCCGCCGATCGGCTGGATCGCCGCGTGCGCCGGCTGCTCTCGTCGAGGGAATCGGCGTCGGCGCCGTCGGTGATGGCCCCCGCCGTCGCGGGCGCGTGTCTGGTGGCAACCGGACTCGCCGCGCTCAACAGCCCCGCCGCGCTCGAGACCGTGCATCACGTCGTCGAAGCCATTGTCGTTTTCGGCCGCTAGGCCCACCTTCGCAACTGCCAAACCCGCGGGAACAGGGCTACGACCGCTGGTAGTAATACGGCAGGCTTCGTATCCTCGTGGATTATGCGGCTTCCGGCCCTTCTGTTCCTTGCATTCCTCGCCCTCCCCTCGTCTGCTTTCGCACTCAAGGGACGGGTCGTCGATCAGCAGGGACGGCCGGTGGCCAACGCCACGATTTCCATTCTCGGCAAGCCGGGCGAGGCCATCACCGACGCCGATGGCCGATTTGAATGGCTGCCGGACCCGACGCCTCCGTTCGAAGTGCTGGTCATCGACAAGGCGGGCACCTACTCGAGTCCGGTGTTGATCGAACGCATAGATGCCGGTCAGGAACTGACGGTGACCATTGCGCCGCTGCTGAACGAGTCGGTGACGGTGTCGGGATCGGCGCCGAGCATCGAGGCCACGGCGGGCGCGGCGACCACCAGCATCAGCGGGCGTGACGTCTCGGTGCGCCAGCCGACCAACCTGATGCAGGCGATCGAGAACGTGGCCGGCGTCAACCAGGTGTCCGAGGGCCAGGCCGCCGTGCCGGCCATCCGCGGCCTTGCCCGCGGCCGCACGCTCATCCTGATTGACGGGGCGCGCGTCAGCTCCGAGCGCCGCGTCGGCGCCAGTGCCACCTTCCTCGATCCGTCTCTGGTCGAGGGGGTCGATGTGGCGCGAGGGCCGGGGTCTGTGGCCTATGGCTCCGATGCCTTCGGCGGCGTGATCTCGGTGCGCACCAAGCGGGTGTCGCCCGGGTCGCCATGGGCGGCCACATTCTCGGGCACACTGGGCACCGGCGTGCCGGATCGGCGCGGATCGCTCGAGGTCTCGAAGGGGTTGCCGTCGGGCGGGTTCATCCTGGCCGCCCACGCGCGCGAGTCCGACGATTGGCGCAGCCCTGAAGGCGAGGTCTTCAATTCAGGGTATTCGGACCGCGGCTTCATGGTGCGCGCCGAACACCAGGCCGGGACCGGCGTCCTGAGCGCCGGCTGGCAAAGCGACTTCGGCCGCGACATCGAGCGGCCGCGCAATAACTCGCGCACCGTCCGGTTCTACTATCCGAGTGAAGACTCGCACCGGTTCACCGCCGGCTACGAGGCACGGGCGGTGGCCGGGTTCCAGCGCGTTGGCATCACCACCTTCGTCGGCAGCAACGCGCAGAGTACCGACCAGGACCGGTTTGCCACCGCCAGCGCCGGCCGCATCGTCGAGCGTGCCGACGTGTCGGCCCGCGATTTCCAGGTGCGCGGGTTTGGCGAGCGCCTGTTCGGCAAGTCGCGTCTCGAGATCGGCCTCGACGTCAACGGCCGCACCGGCTTGCACGCGGTCGAGGACGTCATCAACTACAACCTGGCCGGCGACATCGTGAGCACGCGGCCGTTCGTGTCGGTGGATTCCGCACGGCGGGTCGACACCGGCGCTTATGTCTCGATCGACTCGGCGGTGGCGGCGCGGCTGGTGCTGGGTGGCGGCGTGCGGGCCGACTACGTCGCCACGAAGAATGAAGGCGGCTATTTCGGCGACCGCTCGTCCGGCAACGGCTCGTACTCGGGCTTCGCCTCGGCCACGCTCGGCAGCTTCAGGGGCTTCAGCCTGACCGGCCAGCTTGCCCGCGGCTTCCGCGATCCGGTGCTGTCGGACCGCTACTATCGCGGGCCGACCGGCCGCGGCTTCATTACCGGCAATCCCGATCTGGGTCCGGAAACCAGCATCCAGGGCGACTTCGCCCTTCGCTACGTCGCGCCGCGATTCCGGTTTGCCACCTACTACTACGAGTACCGGATCAACGACCTGATCGAGCGGTACGCGGCTGAGACCGACTTCTTCTACTTCCGCAACCGAGGCACCGCCCGCATTCGCGGCTTCGAGATCGAAGGGCAGGCCGACCTGGGTGCCGGCGTGTCGCTGGAGCTGGCCACGCAGGCGGCCGATGGGCGGGCGATCGAAGACGATGCCTACCTGGACGACATGTCGCCGTTCAACCTGTCGATGGTCGTGCGCAAGCAGTTCAGCGAGCGGGCGTTCGGCCAGGTGCGGGTGGCCTACTTCTCGGACGATGACAACTTCGGCCCGACCGAACGCGCGGTACCGGGCTACACCGTGCTCGACGCGGCGGCAGGCCTCAAGGTAGCCGGGCCGCTCGAGTTGAGGATCCAGGCGCGCAACCTGCTCGACCAGGAGTACTTCGCGAGCCAGGACGTGCGCACGGTGCTGGCGCCAGGGCGCTCGGCGTCGGTCATCGCCACCGTCAAGTTCTGAGCCAGGTCCGGCTGAAGCCGGACACTACATCAGTGTGGCGGCCGGCTCGCGACATCGCAAACCGCCCTCACCAGCGCCGAACATCAGTGTGGCGTCCGGCTCGCAACATCGATGTGGCGTCCGGCTTTAGCCGGACCTCACGGATGCGCAACCAGCGGCTGCGACCCGTAGTCCTCCCGCCACACCCGCACCATCTCCGTCAGCGGTGCCCACACCAGGTCGCCTCTCTCGACATCCTCCTGGAAGCGATCGATGAACAGGCCGACGCTGGAAATCAACGTCGGATCGCTGTCCAGCTCGCACTGTGGAACCATGACGGTGACCGTATACATGCGCCCCGCCTCCAGTTCGCCCTCGCGCAGCGCCTGCAGCAAGGCCGCGAGCGGCGCGGTGTCAACGCGGTTGAGTGGGTCGATGCCGGGCCAGTTACCGACCGCCAGCAGGTCCTGCGACGGGTCGTCCACTTCGAACTCGTTCGCCCCTTTGGGCCGCCAGATGCCCGATGCGTTCGAGTCGTTGCGATGCCCCGCCGAGCCGCCTCCCCACAGCGTGGTGGCCTGCCACGTGTAATCCCGGTATTTCAGGCCGGCGAGCGGCTCGCGCAGGCGCGTCCAGGACTCATCGGCCGGGGGGTTGACCGTGAAGCCGCCGACGATGCCGTTGGGCGGGACGTTGAGGTACGACAGCAGGTAGGCGACGTCGGCGTAGTTGTAGCCGCGCTTCTCGTGCGAGTGGGCGTCGACCTCGATGTGGCCGGGGGCGAACGTGTTCAAGAAATGAACAAGGTTGAGCCCCTGCGTGCGATCGCGTTCTTCGGCGGTTTCCCAGTCGTTGAGCCGCAACAGGAACTCCCATTCCGACTGGAAGTTCCACGCCGCCCGCTTGTCCCAGATCACCTGCGCCAGCGACACGACGGCGGCGCGGTTGGCGGCAAAGCGCACCGGGTCGGTCATGACCGGCGCGCACGGCGGGTTGCTGATCGACTCCTCGTTGTGCGACACGAAGGTCACGAAGATTCTCGTGCGATCGGCGCCGATCAGGATGTCCTGCATCAGCCACAAGCCACCCATGATGGCGGCCACGACGACGACCCAGCTCCAGCGACGCATCATGCCCTCCCGTCTTCCAACTCCCAATGGCGAAATCCCAAGCTCGCCAAATCCCTAATCGAGATCACGCGATCACCAAATCACCAGATCACCAGATCACCAGATCACCAGATCCCAAGATTCCCAAGGCTCGTTGCCAGTCGCGGCTGTTCGCGATCGGCACCCGGTCGCGAATCGACGCCGCGTAGCGCACCGTCGACTCGTACAGGTCCCACATCTGCCGTTGGGCCTCGTCTGACAGCAGCGGCGACTTGAGCGCCGTGTCCCACGGGGGCCCCTGCCGGGCGCCACGCGCCAGGTAGACCGTGGTCCAGGCCGAGTCCTCGGCGAAGAAGTCGTTGTCGTGCATCTTGATGCCGGTCACGAATGGCGAGCGCCCGCCTTCGGCGAGCGGCGCCGCGGCCAGGGCTTCGTCCAGGACCGTCCTGGCATCGCGGCCGACCTGCTGGAACAGCTTGAGGTCGTAGTGTTCGGGACGCACGTAGAGTTGGTTGCGCTGATCGCCGAGGTTGGCGGCGCGGCCGTGCACGACGCCGAACTGCGCGCCGAGCTCCGCCAGAACGGCATCGGCCGATGCCTGCAACGTCGCACCCTCGACGAGGATGCCGACCGACGGCGGCGCGTACCCGGCCAGGCTCGCGAGCTTGGCGTATCCACCCGAGGCGAGGGTGGGCTCGCCGGTGACGAGGTCGAGGCCGTGGGTCTCGTAGCTGTAGATGATGCTGCGCTGCTGGTCGCTCGACATCTCGCCGATGCCCAGCCAGTCGAAGGAGGAGTGATACGGCAACGGCGGGCGGCCGTGATACCCCAGGCACACCACGTGCGACGTACACAGGCGTCGCAGCAGGTCCCGGAACTGCGCCTCGTAGACGTCGACCATCGTCGTCGTCAGCGAGATGTCGATGGGAACGTCGAGCGACTCGTGCAGGTCGATGACCCGCCACACCAGGTCGGCGGACTGCTGGGGATAAGCGAAGTCCTGCGTGTTGAGGGCGAAGAAGTTGTACGACGCCGGACCTTGTGCCCGGAGGGGCGGAATGGAACCGCGCAAGAGCACCCCGGCCGCTGCCGCGGCTGCGATCCGGCAAAACTTGCGGCGCGTCACCATCGCCTGCCCCTCCTGTCGATTTAGACCGGCAGGTGCGGCCGAGGTTTAAGTGCACGCGGTTTCACCGCAGGGTGCCTAGATGGTCACGGCTTTTTCGACGACGAAGATGTTGTTCTCGGTCTCCTGGATGGTGACTTCCACCGTGTAGCGGACACCCTGGCCGGGATACTGCTTCCGGATCAGCGCCACGACGCCGTCGAACACGTAGTGGGCGACGTTCTCGACGCTGGGACCCTTCCCCTTGAGCATCACGACCCCCTCGGGCTCGAACAGCGCGGCGTCCTGGAAGGTCGCGTCACCTTCGGTGACGAGCATCTTGTGGTCCATGAAGCGCATCACGTCCTTGATGTGGCCGAAGTCGATCGACATGTCCAGCTCGTCGCGTGGAAACTCCTCGGCCGACACCATGACCTTGCCCTGCCAGGTGTGCCCGTGGACGAACTTGCACTTGCCCGGGTAGCCAAGCTGGCGGTGGCCGGTGTGGAACTTGGCGGTGACGATGATTTTTTCCATTGCTGATTCGATTATAGACTTCCGGCATGCGCGGGTTCTGCACCGGGGTGCTGGTGGCGGTCGCGGTGGCGTCGCTCGCCGCGCGCCAGGCGGCCGAGCCGACGCTCGACGTGGTGCTGGCCCGGGCCGCCGCCTACGTCGCCAGCTACCAGACCCGCCTCGCCGGCATCGTCGCCGAGGAGCACTATCGCCAGAACGTGCTGGGCAGCCAGCGGCGCGGCGGACCGCAGTTGCGGGAGTTCCGCGAGCTGCGGTCAGACCTGTTGCTGGTCAAGACCGGCAAGGGCGATTCGTGGCTGCAGTTCCGCGACGTGTTCGAAGTGAACCGCAAGCCGGTTCGCGATCGCGACGAGCGCCTCTACAAGTTGTTCGTCGGCGCGTCGGCCGACGCCTCAACGCAAGCCGAGGCCATCCAGGCCGAGAGCTCGCGCTACAACATCGGCCCGATCATGCGGACGATCAATATGCCGATGCTGGCGCTGGTCCTGTTCGACCGGCTGAACCAGCCCCGGTTCGAGTACAAGAAGGGCAATGCCGGCAACGTCAAGCGGTTCGCCGCCATCGCCGGCGAACGCGACGTGTGGTTGATCGAGTACAAGGAAACACAAGCCGGCACGGTGGTGCGGGGAGCGCTGGACAAGGACATCCCGTCGCACGGCCGCGCCTGGATCGACAGCCGCACCGGCCGCTTCCTGCGAACGGAGCTCATCAGCGAAGACACCGAGGTGCGGGCGTTGATCGACGTGTCGTATCGGGCCGAGGCGGGACTCGACTTGCTGGTGCTGGCCGAGATGCGCGAGACCTACGAACTGCGGCGGACGCTTGCGCGCATCGACGGCCGCGCCACCTATGGCCGCTTCCGGCAGTTCACGGTGACGACGTCGGAGAAGCCGAAATCGTGACGGGAGAATCTGGCGATCTGGCGACCTCGTGATTTGGTGAGTTGGAATCCTGATCTGGTGATTTCGTAATCTCGGGATTGAGAGAAACATCGAGACGCGGTTTCAACCGGAGGAACGGCTGCTCCAGCCAGCGCCAGGACGCGGCCGCAATCAGCAGCGTCGTCGCGGCCAGCAAGGTCACGCGAACCGGCAGTGGCATGGTCATGAAATCAGTCACGTAGCGGCCGAGGAGATATGGCGTGAAGCCGTGGTAGACGTAAAGTCCGTAGCTGATCCTGCCGACGGCAATCGCGGCTGACGATGACAGGAAAGCACCGGCCACTCCCGCGAATCCACTTGCCGCGCGTCCGACCAACCACGCCGACAATAGCGACACGCCGAAGTCGAGGCCAACGATCTGATACTGGCCACCAAGGCCCAGGTAGCGCAGCAGCAGCGTGGCACTCACCAACACACTGCCTGCGCTTGCGAACGTCCTGTAGGCCCCCCCTTGATGGGAGGCCAACGCCACGAGCGCCCCCAGCCCCAACGAATCAAGACAACTCGTCGGCAGCACCGAATCCATCGGGTGCGGGAACAACAGGCGCGAGAGTGGCGCCAGAGCGATCATCGCCACGATCACCGGGCGAAGCCAGCGTTCCGGCGCGCACAGGATGAGCCATGGCCACACCAGGTAGAACTGCTCTTCCACGGCCAGCGACCACAGGTGCGACACCGAACCGTGCCAGTCGCCGCGCAGGTAGAAATAGGCGTTCGACAGGTAGGTGGCGTGCCACGCAAAGGTATCGCGCACCGGACCGATGTTGAGCACGGCGGCCGCAAGGAGGACGAAGTAGAACAGCGGGAAGATGCGAAGCGCGCGGCGCGCATAGAAAGTCTGCAGGGCCACGCCGACCGGCTGGCCGCGCCACGACAGCAGGATGCCGGTGATGAGAAACCCGCTAAGCACGAAGAACAGGCGGACGCCCATGGCGCCCAGCGGGGCATAGCGATCCACGCCCGGAATGAAGTGAAACGCCAGGACGCAGGCCACGGCCACCGCGCGAAGCCCATCAAGCTGCGGGGCGTACTGGATGATGATGTGGCGGCCTCGTGAACTGGTGATTTCGTGAGTTGAAATCACCACATCGCCAGGTCTCGAGATCGCCCAATCATCATTCGTAACGCAGGGCGTTCATGGGATCGATCTTCGACGCGCGCAGCGCCGGGATGAATCCCGCGCCCATCGCCACCACGGCGAGTGCGACGGTGGAGATGCCGATCACCAGGGGATCATATCCTGTCATCTCGAACAGCAACGACTGGGCCATCCGGCCGACGCCGATCGCCACGGCAAGCCCGATCGCGCCGCCGACGAACGCCATGACGACCACCTGCTTCATCACCATGCCGCGCACCGTGCCACCGTTGGCGCCAAGCGCCATGCGCAGGCCAAACTCACGCGTCCGTTGGGCCACCGTGTAGGCCAGCACTCCGTAGAGGCCAACCGCCGCCAGCACCGTCGCGAGCGCGGCAAACGCAAACGACAGCGTGCTGATCAACCGGTCCATGAACACGTTCTCCTGGATCTGCATCTCCATGGTCTTCAGGTCATTGAGCGGCAACCCAGGGTCGAGCTTCTTCATCACCACCGGAATGCTCGCCACCAGTTGCTCCGGCGGCAGGGCGGAGCGCACGTAGAAGTAGGCGTAGCCCAAACGCTCTTCCTGCCGGTAGGGCAGATAGTACTGCGCCGGCACGACGCGCTTGACGTCGCTGTACTTCGCGTCGCGGGCAATGCCGACGATTTCGATGTCGAGCTTCGCATTGGGTCCGCCGATGCCGAAGCGTTTGCCCACGGCGTTCTCGGGCAGGTTGAACTTGCGCAGGAAGGCCTGGTTGACGACCGCCACCTTCGGCGCGCCGGCGGCATCGGATCGCGTGAACTCGCGCCCGGCCAGGAGTGGAACACCCATGGTCTTGAAGTAGCCGGGGCTCACGGCGTTGAAGGCGCCCGTCGTATTGGTATCCGGACCGGCCTCGAAGCCTTCCACGATCAGGCTGCTGTTCCAGTTGTCGCCCGAGAGCACGGGGACGATGGCGGCGGTGACTCCGGTGACGCCGGGCAGGGCCGCCAGTTCGTTTTCGGTCCGCTCGAACAGTTCGCGCGTGCGCTCGGTGGAATAGGAGTTGAGCTCGGGCGAAATACTGAACAACACGAGGTGGTCGGTGTTGAGACCAAGGTCAACCCGGCTGACGTTGAAGAGGCTCTTCGCAAACAGCCCCGCAGGCACGAGCAACGCCATCGACATGGCAATCTGGACGGTGGCCAGCGTCATGCGGAAACGCCGCGCGGCCTTGGCGCCGCCAGGCTGGCCGGCCTGGTTCTTGAGCGTCGAGGCCAGGTCGGGCCGCGTGCTGTGCAGTGCCGGGAAGACCCCGAACAATATCCCCGTGCCAAGAGCCGTGATCCCCGCGAAGCCGAGCATGGCCGGGTCCATCTTGAACGCCACCAGGGCCGCGGCCTGGGCCGGAACGATCGAGGCAATCACGTCGAGCGTCCACTTGGCGACCAACAGGCCGCCGATGGCACCCAGGGCCGCGAGCAGGACCGATTCAGTCAGCAGCTGGGTGATGAGCTGCCGGCGATTGGCGCCAATCGACAGCCGCACGGCCATTTCCGCCGCGCGGCCGGCGCCGCGTGCGAGCAGCAGGTTGGCAATGTTCGCGCACGCGATCAACAGCACGGTGCCGGTCACCGCGAACAGGATGGTCAGCGGCGCGCGCGCTTCGGCGTGCACGCTGCTCTGCCCACGCTGGCCCGGCGCCAGCACGATGGCCTTCGCCCTGAACCGCTCCATCGTCTGGTCGCTCATCCCCTTCTGCAGCGGCACTTCGACATCGAGGATGATCGACTTGTAGGGCCCGTTGATCGCCGTCGTCGCCTGCTCGATCGAGACGTTGGGCTTCAGCCGGGCGAAAGCATAGACCCAGTAGTTGCGCCGGTTCTCGAAGCCGTTGAAGCCCGGCTGCATGATGGCGCGCATGGTGATCGGGACGAACAGGTCGGGCTCGGCGCCAAGGGTGGTGCCCTTGAACCCGGCCGGCGCCACGCCGATTACGGTGAGTGCCTGGCCGTTGACAATCAGCGTTTCGTTGAGAATGGACGGGTTCGAGTCGAACCGCGTGCGCCAGTAGTCGTGGCTGAGGACGGTGACGAAGTGGCCGCCAATGGTCTTGTCGTCGTCCGGCGTGAACAGGCGGCCGAGGGCCGGGTTGAGCCCAAGCACGGGAAAGTAGCTGCCCGAGACGAGCATGCCATCGCCGCCAAGCGTGGTCCCCTGGTAGCCGACGCTGATCCCGACGCCGCGGTGGGCGGCAATGCCCGTGAAGCTGGCCTGGACACGTTCGAGGTCCCGGAACATCGGGTAGCTCATCACGTCCTCGCAGGGCCCCGCCTGGCTGCACGAGTTGGAGCCCGGCTTGGGGCCTGGCGCGCTGATGTTGACCAGGGCGGCCGGCTCGGCCACGGGCAGCGGCCGCATCAGCATCTGGTCGAACAACGAGAAGATGGCCGAGTTGGCGCCAATCCCCAGGGCCAGCGACAGGATGGCCACCGCGGTGACGAAGGGGGTCTTGAACAGGGTGCGCAGGGCCAGTCGGAAATTGGGCATGACAGGTGGTTGGACGGATTTTGGAGGCGGAAGGTTTGGAGGGAAGATAGGGGTCGCCGCGCCGAAGGCTCCCGCGGAGGCGGGCTCCTGGGGCTCGGCGCTCCGCGCCTCGTTGGGCTCGCGGCTTTTCCGCTCGTGGGGAAGACAGTTGATTGACTACGACGACCGAATTTTCACAACAGTTACCAACTCGGCGACCGGGGATGTCGGGGCTGGGACCCGGTTTCACTATCACCATCTTGCTGACATCGTGTGGGCGACTTACCAGGGCGGGGCGGTCGCGTTCGGCACCCTGATCGCGCAGGTCCAGAAGGACGGCTCGCTCGACATGCGCTACCAGCACGTGACGGCCGACGGGGCAATCAAGACAGGCAGATGCCTGTCGCGGCCCGAGATTCTGGTGGATGGCCGGATTCGCCTCCATGAGCAATGGCAATGGCTCGAGGGCGGAACACAGACGGGCGAATCCATCATCGAAGAGATTATCCCGCCCGCATAGCACCAGGGCCGCAGATGACGCAGATAACGCTGATCAGGAAGAGTGCAAACGAATGCCAAAACGCTGGTGGCTGATGAAGTGTGAACCGAGTGCTTACACCATCGACGATCTCGAGCGAGACGGCAAGACCGGCTGGGAGGGCGTCCGCAACTACCAGGCGCGCAACTTCATGCGCGACGACATGCAGGTGGGTGATGGCGTGCTGTTCTACGCGTCCAACGCCGAACCATCCGGCGTAACCGGACTCGCAACCATCACGCGCGCCGGCTATCCGGATCCGTTTGCGCTACGGAAAGGCCACGACTACTACGACCCGAAGCACACCGCAGAGAAGCCGATCTGGTACTCGGTCGAGATCAGCTTCGTCGAGCGCTTTCGCGACGTGTTGCCGCTGACCACGCTGAAGCAGGTCAAGGGACTGCAGAAGATGATGGTGAACCAGAAAGGCAGCCGGTTGTCGGTGCAGCCGGTCACGAAGCGCGAGTTCGAAATCGTGTGCCGTCTGGCCAGGCAACCCTGAAGGGTGCCACCACATCAGCGCGTCATTGACCGCTCGGCCTTGCCCGAGTAGTTGATGAACACGGTCTTCAGCTCGGTGAAGAAGTTCAGTCCTTCTTCGGCCATCTCACGCTCGCCGACGCCGGTGGACTTGGTGCCGCCGAACGGCAACTGCGCTTCCCCGCCGACGGTCGGCTCGTTGACGTGCACCATGCCGGTCTCGACCTCGTCCACGAACTTCATCACCGACGTGATGTTCTCCGTGAAGATCGAGGTCGTCAAACCGTACTCGACGGCATTGGCAAAGCGCAGCGCCTCCTCGAGCGACGAGGCCGTCGCGATCGACAGGACGGGTCCGAAGATCTCTTCCTTGAAGATGCGCATGGACGGCGAGACGCCATCGAAGATGGTCGGCTCGACGAAGTAGCCGTGGCTGAGCGCCGCGGGCCGGGTGCCGCCGGTCAGCAGGCGCGCGCCTTCGCCCTGGCCGACCTTGATGTAGTCCATCACCGTCTGCCACTGGCGATCGCCCACCGACGGCCCCATGTCGGAGGTATCGTCGAGGCCGGGCCCCAGCTTCATCTTCTTCGCGGCCGCCACCAGCCGCTCGACCAGCGCATTCTTGATCTCGGGATGCGCGATCACGCGGGAGGTCGCGGTGCAGCGCTGGCCGGTCGAACCGAAGGCGCCGCCGTGGATGGCGATGGCCGCCTTGTCGAGGTCGGCATCCGGCATCACGATCACGGCGTTCTTGCCGCCCATTTCGCACGTCACCTTCGCGCCGCGTTGCGCGGCCTTGACGTAGAGGGCGCCGCCAACGCGGTTCGATCCGGTGAACGAGATGGCGCGCAGCTCGGGCGCAGCCACCATTGCCTCGCCGACCTCAGGACCGGTGCCAACCAGCATGTTAAACACGCCTGGAGGCAATCCTGCCTCTTCGTAGATCTCGGCGAGCAGGGCGGAGGTGGCCGGCGTCAGCTCCGACGGCTTGAACACCACGCAGTTGCCCGAGACAATCGCCGGAGCGCTTTTCCAGACCGGGATGGCCCACGGGAAGTTCCACGGCGCGATCAGGCCGACCACGCCGAGCGGCTGGCGAACGGTGTAAGTGAACGTGTCGCGCGACTCGGACGGCAGCGTCTTGCCGTGCATCCGGAAGCCTTCGCCGGCGTAGTACTCGAGCAACGAGATGCCCTTCAGCGTTTCGCCGCGCGCCTCTTTCAGGATCTTGCCTTCCTCGCGGGTCAGGGTGCGCGCGATCTCGTCGACGCGGCGCCGCGCGATGTCGGCGGCGCGCCACAGGACACGGCCGCGCTCCGGTCCCGGCGTCTTCTTCCACGCCGGCCACGCCGTCACCGCCGCATCAATGGCCAGCCGCACGTCGGCGGCGGTCGCCAACGGATACTCGGCGATCACATCGCTGGTGTCGGCCGGGTTGATGTTCTTCGTGGTCCCACTCGAGGCCGGGTGATACCACTTGCCGTTGACGTAAGAGCCGGTGTTCATGCCGATGCAATCCTAACGTTAAAACACGAAGAACACGAAGACCACGACGCCTGTTCCTGCGGCACAATCCGCCTAAAGGCGGACGCCACATGGAACCCCACGAGTGGCCGCAGGCCACGAGCCCCACGAAGGCCCGCAGGGCCGAGCTACGAGCGCCGAGGGGCGCTCGCCCCAGCCTCGCGCGGCATGAGCGCGATGTAGATCACGGCGCTCAGTGCAAACGTCACAAACCAGGCGTAGGTGTAGAGGGTGTCGAAGAAGTCGGGATCGGGCACCACGCCCCCGGGAGTCATGGCGGCCCTCAGAAAACCAGGCACCACGGGGAGAATGGCCAGCGCCAATGCGATCATGGCTTTCGGGTTGACGCCGTTCGAGTACGCATACCGTCCTCGCACGGCGAACAAGTCGGGCAGCGACAGTTCCTGTTTGCGCAGGATCCAGTAGTCGGCGATCAGGATGCCGCCAATGGCGCCCATCAGGCTCGAGTAGCCGATCAGCCACGTGAAGATGTAGGCCGCCGCGTCGGCATACAGCTTCCACGGCATCATCAGGATGCCCAGGGCCGCGGTGATCAGGCCGCCGGTGACATAGCTGATCCGCCGCGGCGCCAGACTCGAGAAGTCGTTGGCCGGCGACACCACGTTCGCCGCCATGTTGGTGGTGATCTGCGCCGCCAGGATGATCAACGCGCCGAAGATCACTACCGCGGGACTGCCGATGCGCGCGATCAGGACGACTGGATCCCACACGGCTTCGCCAAAGATCACAATCGTCGCGCTGGTCACGGCGACCCCCAGAAACGCGAACGCCGTCATCGTCAGCGGCAGGCCGAGCGCCTGCCCCATGGCCTGCGAGCGTTGGCTTCTTGCATAGCGCGTGAAGTCGGGGATGTTCAGGCTGAGCGTCGCCCAGTAGCCGACGTTCGCCGTCAGGGCGGCCGGGAACAGCGTCCAGAACGGCGTGCTGCCCTGCTGCAACTTCGGCGACTCGGCGAGGATGTGCGCCAGCCCGCCGCCGTTGGCAACCGCCCACCACAAGAGCAGCAGTCCGCCGCCAAGCAGTAGCGGCGCCGACCACGCCTCGAGCATCTTGATGCCCTCGAGCCCGCGAATGATGATCGCAACCTGCACGAACCAGAACACAGCGAACGAGATCCAGATGCTGCCGGGCACGTTCGCCCAGGCCGGCCAGGCCGCGGTCAGCAGCGCCTCGAGCGCCAGCGCGCCGATCCATGTCTGGATGCCGAACCAGCCGCAGGCGACGATCGCGCGAAGAATCGCCGGCACGTTGGCGCCCTTCACACCGAAGGCGGCGCGGCACAACACCGGGAACGACACGCCGTACTTGGTGCCGGCATGCGCGTTCAGGATCATCGGGATGAGGACGATGGCGTTGCCGAGCAGGATGGTGACGAGCGCCTGCCACCAGTTCATGCCCTGCTGCATGAGCCCCGAGGCCAGCGTGTAGGTGGTGATCACCACGCTCATGCCGATCCAGAGCGCGGCAATGTGATACGTGGACCAGGTCCGGCTGCCCAGCGACGTCGGCGCGAGATCCAGGTTCCAGAGCGGGCTGCTCGAAACGTCCTCTTTCAGTTCGACAAAGTCTGCGTGCCAGAAGGGCGGCACTTTAGTGCCGCCGGAGCCGCCGGTCACCGCGCATACCCTTCAGCGTCGTGCCCGCCGTGGTACTCCTTGCCGTCGGGCCGGCGAATCTTCGAGTGCACCACCACGTTGCCGCGGCGCAGCCCGCGGAAGTCCTCGAGCGAGGCGTAGTTGCGCTTCTCCATGAACTGCTGCATACCTTCGATCAGGTTCTTGATCACGGTCGGGCCGATCGCGCGATCGAGCATCGCCGCCGTACAAACCTGCACGGTGCCGCAGCCAAGCAGGAAGTAGTTCAGCGCGTGCCCGAAGTCGGCAATGCCGCCGATGCCCGAGAACGCCTTGTCGGGGAAGGCGTTGGTCAGCGACGCCATCTTCGCGAGCGACTGCGGCAGAATCGCCGGTCCACCCAGGCCGCCGCTCGACACCAGGCCGTCCACGTTCATCTCGAACTCCATGGTCTCCGGATCGATCAACGGCAGCGACGGAAAGGTGTTGGACGAGACAATCGCAGCGGCGCCGCCATTGAAGGCGGCGCTGGCCTCTTCAACGATGTCGGTGGTCGAGGGAGTGAGTTTGCACCAGACCGGCACCTTGGCCACTTCCTTGACCACCTCGGTGACGATCGACACCTGCTCCTGGTCCTTGCCGATGTTCGAGCCCATGTCCTTGCGGTCCATGTGCGGGCACGACAGGTTCAGCTCGAACGCGTCGGCGCCGGCGTCCTGGCATCCCCTGGCCAGCGTCTGCCAGTGCTTGAGCTCGGTGTCGCTGCCCGAGCCGGCCATGATCGAAGCGATTAGCATGCGATCCGGATGGGCCTTCTTGATGCCCTCGATCTTCGGGATCCACCAGTCGAGCGGCTTATCCGAGATCAGCTCCCAGTTCCACGACGAATGCAGCGCCGTGTCGGGCTTCTTCTGCATCGACAGCTTGCCGTCGAGCGTCGAGCGCAGGAACTTGGTCTTGGGGCCGGCAACGTTGGTCACCGGATGCAGGCCGATGGTCTTGGTGACAACACCGCCCCACCCGGCGTCGAACGCGCGCATGATGTTGCTGTCGGACTCGGTCGGCGGCGCCGACGACAGCAGGAACGGGTTGGTGAACTTCAGGCCCGTGAACGTGACCGAGATGTCCGGCTTCATGGCTTACCGTCCTTCACTACGGGACCATAGGTCCTCGGGAGGGGTTTGTCGAGCGCATCCCACCGGTACGCCTGCTCGACCCGGGTTCGGATCGCCTGCATGAGCGCGCCGCCGTTGTCGCCGTTGGTCATGATCACGATGCCGTAGCCCTTGAGGCGATGGGCGAGCATGGAGCACTGGAATCCCCAGTTGCTGCCGCCGTGACCGAAGTACCAACCCTCGCCCCGCTTCTCCACCGAGAATCCAACCGCGTACGGCCCCACGCCAACCGGGGTGACCATCTCCAGCATCATCGGCCGCGACAACACCCGCGTCGACTGACCGGCCAGGGTCTGCTGCACCTCGATCAGGAACTTCGCGAGATCGGCTGGCGTCGTCCACAGTCCTGCTGCGGCATGTTCGGGATAGACGTGCCACGGGTCGCCCATTCGGACGCCGGCGCGGCTGTGCGCGCGGGCGGCTTGTCTCTCCCGCGTGGCGGGAAGCGGCTGCTCGAACGTGCTGTTGGTCATGCCAATCGGATTGAGCACCCACTCGCGCGCGAGATCGACCAGCGGTTTTCCAACCGCCTCGGTGAGCGCCAGCTCCTGGATCGTGACCGCGCCGCCGGAGTACTTGTAGCCGGTGAACGGCGGACGCTCGAGCCTGACCTGCGGCCGATTCGAGGGCGGCTGGCCGTCGAGAATCTGCACCAGCGTCGGTCGCGGCGCATTGGGGGCGTAGCCAGGGAAGCCGAATCCATCACCTGTACCGGAGGTGTGGCTCATCAGCGCACGGGGCGTCACGGGGCGGCTTTTCGTGAACTCTCCGCCCGGCAGCCGCCAGGACTTCAGGATGGTGTTGACGTCCTGGTCCAGCCCGAACCGGCCGTCCTGCACCGCCCGCATCGAGGTCATGGCGGCCACCGTCTTGCTGATCGACGCGGCCTGAAACAAGGTGTCGGCGGTCACCGGCGTCCCAGCTTCGACGTCGGCAATCCCGTAGCCGCGGGCCCAGTCGATCTTGAAGTCCTTGATCACCGCGATGCTGACGCCGGGCACGTTGAACTGCTTCAGGAGGCTGTCGATCTCGGCCGCATCGATCGGACCGGCCGCCATCGGCGGCGCTGGCGTCTGCGCCTGCCCCAGGGCCGTGCTGGCGGCCAGCAACAGGGCGAGAAACCATCGGCGACCCGGCGTATGCGATCGGACCATGTGAAACCTCGTCACTGAAACACGGCTGAGCGACGAGTATAGGTCACCTCCTTCAATCCGCTGCCGGCCTGGCCCGTCGGGCTGGCAAAGCAGAACGGGTGGCCGCAGTTGCGGCAGACGTATTCCGCATACCCTCCGCGTTTGGCCAGGAAATGAATGTAGTGCCCTGCCACGACACAGATGGCCGGGTGCCGGATCGTCCCCGCCACCGGCGTTTCCTTCAGGAACGAATGACCACAATGACAGGCGTATTCGGCAAAGCCGTCGCGGGTCGCGACCTGCCGCACGCGGTGCCCAAACAGCCCGCACAGGTAACGGACCTTCTTCTTGAACGTCACTGCCCGGGCGTAGGGATCGTGTTCCGCCTCGAACAGCAGCGGGTGCCCGCACTGCGAGCAGACGTATTCATGACAGCCATCGCGATCGATCAGGCGTTCGTAGTTGTGCTTGCCGAGGAAACACGACAGCGTGTGACGGACGCGTGTCACGGAACGGTCTTCCGCGAGGTAGCCGGCGCCACACCGGCAGTGGCGGTCGGCCGTGGCCGAATGCTTGAAGACGTGGTTGTCAACGTGGTGTCCCCACAGCCAGCACGAGAGTTTCGAGAGTTGAGCGGTCATCACATCCCCCTACTTCCGGAATGTGCAAACGAGACCAGGAACGGCTCACGCGGGCGCAGGTATATAGTTGGCCTGCCATGAGCATCCTGATCAAGAACGGCACCATTGTCACCGCCTCGGATCAGTACGTCGGCGACGTCTTCATCGAGGGCGAGAAGGTCACGACCATTGGCACCGCGCTGAGCCTACCGGCCGACCGGGTGATCGACGCCACCGGCAAGTACGTCCTGCCCGGCGGTATCGACGTGCACACGCACATGGACATGCCGTTCGGCGGCACCACCTCGGCCGACGACTTCGAGTCGGGCACCATTGCCGCCGCCTTCGGCGGCACCACCACCATTGTCGATTTCGCGATTCAGTACCGCGGCGAACGGCTGCACGACGCGTTAGAAGCCTGGTCGAAGAAGGCCGAGGGCAAGGCGGCCATCGATTACGGCTTCCACATGATCATCACCGAGTTGAGCGATCAGGTGGAGGAAGAGATGGACGCCATGGTCCGGCAGGGCGTCAGCTCGTTCAAGCTGTTCATGGCGTATCCCGGCGTGTTCATGCTCGATGATGCCAGCATCTTCCGGGCGATGTTGCGAACCGGCAAGAACGGCGGCACCATCTGCATGCACGCCGAGAACGGCGGCGTCATCGACGTGCTGGTGAAGAAGGCGCTGGCCGAAGGCAAGACGGCGCCGAAGTACCACGCGCTGACCCGGCCGGCCCGCGCCGAGGGCGAGGCCGCCCATCGCGCCATCGCGCTCGCCGAGATCGCCGACGTCCCGGTCTACATCGTCCACCTGTCGGCGGCCGAGGCGCTGGAGCAGGTTACCGAGGCCCGCGACCGCGGCCTGCCGGCGTTCGCGGAAACCTGCCCCCAGTATCTGTTCCTGTCGTACGACAACTACGAGGAGCCGGGCTTCGAAGGATCGAAGTACGTGATGAGCCCGCCCCTGCGCGACAAGTCCACGCAGGATCGGCTGTGGCGGGGGCTGGCCTTCAACGACCTGCAGGCCATTGCCACCGACCACTGCCCGTTCTGCATGAAGGAGAAGCACCTCGGGGATGGTGATTTCTCGAAGATCCCCAACGGCGCGCCTGGTGTGGAAACGCGCATGAGCCTGGTCTACGACGGCGGCGTGCGCACGGGGCGCATCTCCATGAACCGCTTCGTCGAGCTGACCTCGACCTCGCCGGCGAAGATCTTCGGCATGTTCCCAAAGAAGGGCACCATCGCGCCCGGCTCCGACGCCGACATCGTCATCTTCGATCCCGAGAAGACGACGACGCTGTCGGCGAAGACGCATCACATGAAGGTGGACTACAACCCGTACGAAGGACGGTCGGTCACCGGCGTGACCGAGACCGTACTGTCGCGTGGCAAGGTGATCATCGATGCCGGCAAGTTCACCGGCAAGGCGGGCGCCGGCTCGTTCCTGAAGCGGAGTGCGCGGAGTTGAGCCACAGAGGACACAGAGGATTCGTTTTTAGTGCAGACTCACGATCGCCCACCGCTTCTGCATTCTAAAAGAGATTCTCCGTGTCCTCTATGTCCTCGGTGGCGATCGTCTACTGCAGCACCACCGCCGTGCCGCTGACCGTCACCATCAGCATGCTGCCGTTGCCGCCGACCGTCTCGTAGTCGATGTCGATGCCGACCACGGCGTTGCCGCCAATCTCGGCCGCGGCAATCTTCAGCTCTTCCATCGCCATCTCGCGGGCACGGCGCAGCTCGCGCTCGTAGGTCGCCGAGCGGCCGCCGACGATGTCGCGGATGCCAGCGAACAGGTCCTTGAAGACGTTCGCGCCCATGATCGCCTCGCCGGTGACGATGCCGCGGTAGCTGGTGATCTTCTTGCCTTCGATGTTCGGGGTGGTGGTTACGACAACTGCGTTGGACATGGTGTCTGGCGTCTCCTGCACACAAAGACGGAAACCTGTCTGACGCTGTTCCACATCGTAAATACCGATGGAACACAGGCAACCCTAAAGGGTTGCCTCCACGGCGACAGGTCACAGGCAACCCGAAAACGGTTGCCTCCACCGCGACAGGTAACCTGACGGGAGTCTCAGACGGGGGTGTTCCAGCCGCCGACGTCGGCCACCAGCCGCGCCGACTCGGCCGGTCCCCAGCTGCCTGGCGTGTACTCGATCGGCAGTGAATGGGGATGGGCAATCAGCGGATCGACGATGGCCCACGCCGCCTCGACCACGTCCTGGCGGGCAAACAGGCTGGCGTCGCCCTGCATGGCATCACCCAGCAGCCGCTCATAGGGATCCATGTCGGCGTCCGCATCCTGCCTCACCGCCGACAGCTCGATCGGCCGGCCCACCAGCGCCTCGCCCGGTTCCTTGATCCGCGCGCCGATGCCAAAGGCGACCTCGGGACTGAGCCGGAAGCGGACGTAGTTGCCGTGGCGCTGGGCGGCGTCGCGAAACACCACCGGCGGCGCCTGCTTCAACTCGACCGTCACCTCGGTGCAGGTGCGGCCGAGGGCCTTGCCGGCCCGCACCACGAACGGCACCCCGGCCCATCGCCATGAATCGATGTGCAGGCGCAGCGCGGCGTAGGTCGGCACCCGCGAGTCCGGCGCGACCCCGGCTTCGTCGCGATAGCCGCGGAACTGGCCAAGCACCAGGTCGCCGGGATCCATCGGCCGCACGTTCTCCAACACCTTCGCCTGCTCGTCGCGGACGGCTTCGGCGCCGGCGCCCGACGGCGCCTCCATCGCGAGATAGGTCAGCACCTGGAACAGGTGGTTTTGAATCACGTCGCGAATGACGCCGGCCTCTTCATAGAACTTGCCTCGGCCGTCGACGCCAAACGCCTCGGCCATCGTGATCTGGACGTTCTCGACGTAGTGGCGATTCCACAGCGGCTCGAACAGGGCGTTGGCGAAGCGGAAGTAAAGGAGGTTCTGCACCGCCTCCTTGCCAAGGTAGTGGTCGATGCGGAAGATCCGCCCTTCGGGGATCACCGCATGCAGCGTCTGATTGAGCGCCTTCGCCGACGCCAGGTCGCGGCCGAACGGCTTTTCGACGATGATGCGGGCATGGGCCAGACAGTCCGCCGCCGCCAGGTTCCTGACGACGACCGGGAACATGCTGGGCGGAATGGCCAGGTAGTGGGCGGGCCGCCGGCTGTCGCCCAGTTCGGCCTTGAGCGCGGCAAACGTCGCCGGGATGTTGTAGTCGCCGTCAACGTAGCGCAGCCGGACGGCCAGCTGTTCGAAGACGTCGGCGTCGAACGAGCCGTGCGCCTCGACGCTGGCGCGGGCGCGCTCGACCAATCGGTCGCGATTCCAGCCTGAGCGCGCGACACCAACCACGCGCGCGGGCAACTGGCCCTTCTTCGCCATCGCCTGCAGCGCCGGAAAGATCTTCTTGAACGACAGGTCGCCCGAGGCGCCGAACAGGACCAGGGCGTCGCTGGCATCGCCCGCGGTCACGACTGCTTCTCGGCGTGCCCGCCAAAGCCCGCCCGCATGGCCGACAGCACCTTGTTCTGGAAGACGTCCCGGTCGCGCGAGGCAAACCGTTCGAACAGGGCCGCGGTCAGCACAAACGCCGGCACGCCCTCGTCATTCGCGGCCTGTAAGGCCCAGCGTCCCTCGCCCGAGTCCGAGACGCGGCCGGCGAAGCCGTCGAGGGTCTCGTCCCTGGCCAGCGCAGCGGCCGTCAGGTCAAGCAGCCACGAAGTGATCACGCTGCCGCGCCGCCAGACGTCGGTGATGTCGGCCAGGTTGAAGTCGTACTGAAAATGCTCCGGGTGCCTCAGGGGCGTGGTCTCGGCATCGTGCTCGGCCTGCTCCGCACCGGCGTTGGCGTGGCGAAGAATGTTGAGCCCTTCGGCCAGCGCGGCCATGGCGCCGTACTCGATGCCGTTGTGGATCATCTTGACGAAGTGGCCCGCCCCCGCGGGCCCACAGTGCAGGTAGCCCGATGCAGCGGTGCTGCCGGACGATTCGCGGCCCGGCGTGGGCGCAACGCCATCAGGACCGGGAGCCAGCGCGCGAAACATCGGGTCGAGGCGCTCGACCGCCGCGCGCTCGCCGCCAATCATCAGGCAATAGCCGCGTTCGAGCCCCCACACCCCGCCCGAGGTACCCATGTCGATGAAGTGAATGCCGCCGGCCGCCAGCGACCGCGCCCGCGCGATGTCGTCCTGGTAGTGCGAGTTGCCGCCGTCGATGACGGTGTCGTCCGCAGATAGCAACGGCCGCAACTCCTCAAGCGCGGAGCCAACGACCCCGGCCGGCACCATCAAGCAGATAACCCGCGGGGCATGACACCGATCGACCAGCTCGGCCAGCGTCGCCGCGCCGACGGCGCCGTCGGCGGTCACCGACGCAATCGCCTCCGTCGATCGATCGTGGGCAACCACTTCGTGTCCGCCACGCATGAGCCGGCGCGTCATGTTCGCGCCCATCCTCCCCAGGCCAATCATCCCGATCTGCATGGGGATAGGATACCGGGTGTCGGGGTGTCGGGAGTCGGGAGTCGGGAGTCGTGGGCGTTTATTCGCTGCGGAGTGCCACCACCGGTTCGACGCGGGCGGCGCGGGCTGCAGGGATGAGGTAGCCGGCAATCGCGATCACGGCCAGCCCGACTGCCGACGCCATGAACACGATGGGATCGGTCGCGCTCACGTTGTAGAGCAGGCTGCGCAAGACTCCGGATGAGACAAAAGCAATCAGCGCACCAGCGGCGATGCCGGCACCGCTCAGCCACAGCCCCTCTCGCAGCACCATCGACAGCAGCGATCGACGGCTGGCGCCGACCGCGGCGCGGATGGCCAGCTCCCGCTCGCGCTGGGCGACGGTGTACGACATCACACTGTAGATGCCGAGAATCGCCAGGGCAGCGGCCAGCACGCCGAACAGCACGCTCAACCACGACAGCAGGCCCGACGTGCGCGTCGCGGTGGCCACCACCTCCTCGAACGTGCGCACCGCTGCGAGGGCCACGTGCGGCGTCATCTCGGCGAGGCCGGCGCGAATCTGGCCGGTGAGCGCGGCCGGATCACCCTGCGCGCGCACCACGTAGCTCATGCTCGCCGACGGGTTCTGCTGGAACGAGCCGTAGACCTCGGGATCGGGCACGGCGTCGGGCCGGCGCGATCGCACGTTGGCCGCGACGCCGACAATCTCGTTGGTCGGACCGTTGGTGCCGAACAGGCGAATCGATTGTCCAACCACCGCCTGCGGCTCCCGCGTGGGAAACAGGCGCTTGGCGAGGGTCTCGTTGACCACCGCGACCGGCGGGGTGTTCGCGCGGTCGCGTTCGTCGATTCCCCGCCCCGCCACCAGCCGCATGCCCATGGTTTCGAAATAGCGGTCCATCACGATCCGGAACTCGGTGACCGGCACGCCCTCGTTGTCGCCGAGCTGATCGGCGCGCCGGACGGGACCGTTGAATCCGGTCGCGGCAACCGGCAGCAGGTTGATGGCGCTGACGTGCGTCACGCCAGGCAATGCGCGCACGCGCTCGAGAAACGCCGACTGGAAACTGCGGACCTGGTCGTTGCCGTTGGCCACGAACGTCGGCAGGCCAACCCCGAAGGTAAGCACAGGCTCGCGCGTCAGGCCCAGGTCCTGCGACTGCAACCGCATCAGGCTCTTCACCATAAGACCCGCTGTCGTCACCAGGGCGAGCGCCAGCGCCACTTCCGACACCACCAGCAGCCGGCTGGCGGCGCGGGCCCGGCCCGCGGTCGCGCCACGGCTGCCGCCCGAACGCATCACGCCGTTCAGGTCCGATCGCAGCAGGTGAATGGCCGGCGCCAAGCCGGCAACCAACCCGGCGGCAACGGCGATGGCCAGTGAGAACGCCAGCACGCTGGTGTCCAGCGTGATGGCCGCCAGCCGCGGGAAGTTGGCCGGCGCCAACGACACGAAGACCCGCAACAGCGCCCACGCCAGGCCAATGCCAACCAGGCTGCCGAGCATGCCGAGCGCGATGGTTTCACCCATCACCTGGCCGAACAGGCGGCCGCGGCCGGCGCCGAGCGATGCCCGCACCGCCAGGTCCTTCTCGCGCGTCACCGATCGCGCCAGCAGCAGGTTGGCGACGTTGGTGCAGGCGATCAGCAGCAGCAAGCCGGTGGCGGCCAGCAGCGTCCACAGGCCGCGCGTGGCGCCCTCGGTGATCACTTCGTGCAGCGGACGGGCGGTGAACGTGTAGTTGTCGCCGGCATGGTCACGCGTCATCTGCGCCGCCAGGTCGGCCAGGCCGCGGCGCGCCGATTCCAGCGTCGTTCCCTCGCGCAGCCGGCCAAACGACAACAGGTAGTTGCTGAAGCGATTCGACGGGTCGGCGACCAGGCCAAGCGGGATCCACACGTCGAGGCGCCAGACCTCAGAGAAACCAGACGGGGCGACGCCGATCACGGTGTAGGCCTCGCCATCGATTTGCACGTCCGCCCCCAACACCGAAGGCGACGCCTCGAACCGGCGGCGCCACAGCCCCTCGCTGATCACGGTCACCCGATCGCCGCCGCGGCTATCGTCGGCATCCGAGAAGTAGCGGCCGATCACCGGTGGAGCGTCGATCAGGCGGAAGAAGGACGCCGATGCCGTGGCGCCCGGCGCGCGTTCGGGTCCTGACGGCCCGGTGATGGTGACGCCGCGCGGCGCCCACGCCCCGAACTCGGTGAACACCCTCTGCTGGTCGCGCCAGTCAAGGTAGCGGGCGTACGACGCGGAGCCGTAGGTCAGCGCGGGCAGCTCGCTGCGCCAGACCTGCACCAGCTTGTTCGAGTCGGGAAACGGCAGCGGCTCGAGCAGCACGGCGTTGACCACGGTGAAGAGCGCCGTTGTGGCGCCAATACCAAGGGCCAGGGTCAGAATGGCGGTGACGGCGAAGCCGGGGGCGCGGCGCAGCAGGCGGAAGCCCTGGAGAAGGTCGCGAATCGGGTCCATGGGCGGTTGGACGGGATCGTGCGGGGTAGCGTTGATGCGGTAGCATTCCACCGTGAGTAACGGGACGGAGCCACGCGGCCTGGCGCTGGTGTTGAGTGGCGGCGGGGCCCGGGCCGCTTATCAGGTGGGCGTGTTGAGCGTGCTGGCCCGCGAGTTCCCCGGCTCGGTGCCCGACATCCTGACCGGCGTATCGGCCGGCGGCATCAACGCCGCATTCCTGGCCGCCCGCCAGGCGCCGTTCGACGACAAGGTCGAACAACTGGCGCGAATGTGGGAGTCGCTGCGCATCGACAGCGTCTTCCGCGTCGACTTGCGCGATCTCGCCTCGCGCACGTTGCGGTGGGGCGGCCGGCTGATGTCGGGGGGCCAGTCACCGCTGCCGCCGGCCAAGAGCTTTGTCGACACGGTGCCTCTGCGGGAAATGCTCGAACGTGAACTGCAGGCCGACGGCGGCGTGCTGCGCGGCATTCCCGAAAGCCTCACGCAGGGATGGTTGCGATCGTTCGCGCTTACCGCCTCGAGCTACACCACCGGCCAGTCGATCACCTGGGTGCAGACCCGCGAAGACGAGCTGATCCCGACGTGGGAACGCCCGCAGCGGCGCAGCGAGATCTGCGCCATTCGTGTCGATCACGTGATGGCGTCGGCGGCGCTGCCCTTCTTCTTTCCCGCCATCGAAGTGGATGGGGGCTGGTATGGCGACGGCGGTATTCGCCTGACCGCGCCACTCTCTCCGGCCATACACCTGGGCGCCAGGCGCATTCTCGCGGTCTCGACGCGCTACGCCAGCACCAGCCGCGAAGCCGGTCGGCCGCAGATCGCCGGCTACCCGCCGCCGGCACAGGTTGCCGGCGTTCTGTTCAACGCGATCTTCCTCGACCAGCTCGACGGCGACGCGCTGCAGTTGCGGCAGCTGAACCAGTTGATCGACGGACAACCCGAAGAGAAACGCAACGGCCTCCGCCACATCGACCTGTTCGTCGTCCGTCCGTCACAGGACCTGGGCCGGCTGGCCAACGAGTACGAAGCGGACCTGCCGCGGGCTTTCCGCTTCCTGACCCGCGGCCTCGGCACGCGCGAGACGCGATCCAACGACATGCTCAGCCTGGTGATGTTCCAACCCGACTACGTGAAGCGATTGATCGAGATGGGCGAGAGCGATGCGCGCGCCCGACTGACGGAGCTGCGGGCGTTCCTGGCAGCTGAGTGAGGGAACACCCCACTCAAACATTGGCCACAGAGGACACAGAGAACACAGAGGAATTACTTGGAACTGCAGGCATACGATGGCTATCGCGCATCATGCATTTTGAAAGACTTCTGTGTGTCCTCTGTGTCCTCTGTGTCCTCTGTGGCTAGACTTACTCCCCGCGCAGCGCGGTGATCGGATCGACGCGCAGGGCGCGCAACGCCGGGACCAGGCTGGCCACCAGCGCCGTCGAGATCATGATCCCGGCGGTGACGGCGAACGACACGACGTCGAGCGGCTGCACCGAGTAAAGCTGTGTCTCGACGAAGCGGCCCAGCGCCGCGGCGGCTGCGCCACCGGCCACCACGCCAACTAATGCGAGCACGAAGCCCTGTCCGACTACCAGGCCCATCAACTGTCCGCGGCCGGCGCCGAGCGCGGCGCGGACGCCAATCTCACGGGTGCGTTGTCCCACCCAGTAGGCCAACAGGCCGTAGATGCCAATCACCGCCAGCGTCAACGCGGTGGCGGCAAAGACACCGGTCAACCAGGTGAGGAACCGGCTGGCCGCCAGTTCCTGTTCAACCAGGCCGCTCAGGGCAACGACGTTGAAAACGGCGATGCCCGGGTCGCGGCGCGCGAACGCGTCGCCGGCCACGCGCGCCAGTGCGGTGGGCTCGCCTGCCGTGCGCAGCAGCACGGCGAACGCCCGCGCCCGAGCGGCGAAAGGCAGAAAGATGTCGGGGTCAGCGGTCGGGTTCTGGGGGATGCCGCGCAGGTTGGCGTCCTGCAGCACACCCACGATGGTCAGCCAGGGCGCTTCGCCTTCGAGGCTCCCCTGCTTGATGCGCCGGCCAACCGCGCTCTCGTTGGGCCAGAACCGCCGCGCCAATGCCTGGGTCACCATCACGTTGCGCGCGTCGGGCGCCAAATCGGTCGCCCCGAACGACCGTCCCTCGACCAGCCGCAGGCCCAGCGTCTCCACGTAGCCCGGCGTGACCCGCTGCACGTAGGCGCGCGGGCGGTTGCCCTCATCGACCGCGCCCATGCCCTCGGCCGCATAGAAAATCGCGTTGGCGTTGGCCAGCGGCACGCCCGATGCCAGGCTGGCGTGCGTCACGCCGGGCAAGGCGCGCAGGTCGTCGAGCAACGCCAGGGCCTGCGCCCCAGCGGCGCCGGCATCCGCCGGCGTGCCAGCTTGCGCGCCCGCCACCACCGGTAGCTGAACGCGCAGGCTGAGCACACCATCGGGTTCGAAGCCGGGATCGAAGTGGGTCAGGGCGGCGAAGCTGCGGCTGAACAGGGCGGCACCCACCAACAGCGTCACGGTAACCGCGATCTGGCCGGCAACGATCACCTGCAGCGTGCGGCCGCCGCCACCGCCGCGGGCTTCGACCGCCCCCTCGCGAAGGTCTTGCGCCAGCGAGCGGGCGCGCATGTTGCGCAACGGCGAGAGGCCAATCACCACCGTGATCAGCACCCCGAGAGTCAGCACGAAGCCAAGCGTCCGGCCATCAAGACCGGGCGCCGCAAAGCTGGGCAGCTGCACCGGGCTGAGCGCCAGCAACGCATCGCCCGCCCACAAGGCCAGCAGGCTGCCAACGGTGCCACCGATCAGCACGACCCAGGCGCTCTCGGCCAGCATCAGGCGCACCAGCCGCGCCTCGTCCGCGCCGATGGCGCGGCGCAGCGAGAACTCGCGGCGGCGCGATTCGGTGCGGGCCAGCAGCAGGCTGGCGACGCTGGCGCAGGCGATGACGAGGACGAAGGTGACGGCGCCGAACAGCAGCGAGATCGCCGGCCGAATCTCGCCGAACACCTCGTCGGCCAGCCAGGCTACTTCGACGCCGCGCTTGTCGTTGGTTTCGGGATAGGCCTGCGCCAACTGACGCGCGACCGTACTGACGTCGGCCTGCGCCGCGGCCAGGGTGACCCCCGGGGCCAGGCGGGCGAGCGCGGGAAACCAGCGGCCACCGCGATCGGCGCGGTCGTCGGGCGACGAGGTTGCGAGCATGGAGGCCCAAACCTCGCTTGCATCCGATCGCCCCCTGAACCCGGCAGGCGCCACGCCGACGATCGTGAAAACCTGCGTGTCGAGTTGCATGGCGCGGCCAATGACCTCGGGGCTGCGGCCATAGGCGCGCTCCCACAGCCGTTCACCAATGACGGCCGCCAGCGGCGATTCGGGCCGGTCGTCATCCGCGGTCAACAAGCGTCCGACCAGCGGCTCGATACCAAGCACGGCAAAGTAGTCGCCCGCCACTGTTTCTCCAGTCAGGCGATCGGGGGCGCCGCTGCCGTAGCGGATGAAGTTGACCTGGTCCCAGGCCGCGAAGAGGTCGAACGATCGGCTCCGGTCCTTCCAGTCGAGATAGTCGGGAATCGAGGTGCCGCGGCGCTCGACCGCCTGCCGTTCGACATTGCCCCACAGCTCCACCAGCCGATGCGACTCGGGATACGGAAGCGGCCGAAACGCCACCGCATTGAGCAGCCCGAACATCGTGGTGGTGGCGCCAATGCCCAGCGACAGCGCGAGCACGGCCCCAATCGTGGTGGTGGGGTTCTTCCACAGCGCGCGCCAGGCGTAGCGAAGATCCGAGGTCATGCGGCCGTCCTACAGCAAGGGCCGTACCCGCGAATTCTCGCCCAGTTTCGGCGATTCAGTGACCAAGCCGTCCCTCGGCGCAAATCGGGTGTTCGCATGCGGACGCCGACCAACCTTTCGCGGCACGCCTCCGTCCAACCAACGTCAGGCGTCCTATATGAAGCTTACCTATATATGCTCGCACCGCCGAAGCCGTGAGGCGAAGGCGTGACCGACATCCTCGACCGCACCGCCATCGACGCCGCCAAGAAGGGCAGCGCCGACCTCCTCATCCTGGCTCTCGTCGACGAACAGGACCTGCACGGCTACGAGATCGGCCGGCTGATCGAGCTGCGTTCGTCCGGCACGCTGCGGTTCACCATGGCCTCGCTCTACGCCACGCTCTACCGGCTGGAGGAACGCGCGCTGATCAAGGGGCGCTGGGTGGAAAAGGCCGGGCAGCGGCGGCGGCGCTGCTACCGCATCACCGAAGGCGGCCGGAAAGTCCTGGCCAGCCAACGCGAAGACTGGGGCCGCTTCATCGCCGCCCTGACCGAGGTCGCCGGCGTCAGGCCGGCGTAGGCACAGATGTCGAGCGCCTTCGATCCGCGCGGCGAGGTCATCCGGCACGTGACCAGGTCGGGCATCGACCTGCCCGCCACCACCATCGATGAACTGGTAGCTCACCTCGACGATCTGTACGCCGCCGCGCTGGACGAGGGCCTGGAGGAAGGCCGGGCTCGCGCCCGGGCGCTGGCGGCGCTTGAAGAATCTGCGTTTTCCATGCTTCGCCGCCACGCGGCGAAGAGTTCCGATCGTCTCCAGGCGCGGCGTGCCGACGAGCTTGCCCGCGCATCTGGAGGAAGGAGTCTGAACGTGTTGAGTGCGATTCGACTGGCCCTCCGCCAACTCTGGCAGCACCCGACCTTCGCGCTGGTCACCGTGCTCGTGCTGGGCCTGGGCACCGGCGCTGCCACCACCGTCTTCACCGTCGTCGATTCGGTGGTGCTGCGCCCGCTTCCCTATGACGCGCCCGATCGCCTGGTCACGTTATGGGACATCAACCCCGAACAGGGCCTCTCTCACGATCCAATCTCGCCCGTCAACTTCATGGACTACCGCGCGCTGCCGGTGTTCAAGGACGCGGCGGCGTGGTGGCGGCCAGGCGTCAATCTCGTCGACCCGGGTGTTGACCCGATTCGGGTCAACACGATCGAGGTCAGCGGCAACCTGTTCGACGTGCTGGGCGTCAAGCCACAGCTCGGGGCGGGCTTTCCATCGGGCCAGGACTTCTTCAGCCGCGAACGGATTGCCGTGATCAGCGACAAGCTTTGGCGATCACGATACGGCGCCGATCCCGCGATCATCGGGCGCCAGCTGTCGTTCAGCGACACGCCGTACACGATCGTCGGGATCATGCCGCCGAAGTTCGACTATCCCGGCGACGTCGACGTGTGGGAGCGGCTGCAGTGGGACCTGACGCAGCACAGCCGCGCCGCGCATTTCATGGAAGCGGTCGCACGGCTGGCGGACGGCACCACCTTCGAGCAGGCGCAGAGCGCGGTCGACACGCTCGGGCAGCGGCTGCAGAACGACTTCCCCACCACCAACAAGGGCTGGAGCGCGCGGTTGATTCCATTGCTCGACGAGCAGCTCGGGTACTACCGGCCCGCGCTGATGGTGCTGTTCGGCGCCGTGGCGTTGCTGTTGGTGATTGGCGTGCTCAACGTCGCGTCGCTGCTGCTGACCCGAGCGCTGTCGCGTGAGAAAGAGATTGCGGTGCGAGTCGCCCTCGGCGCGGCGCCGCGGCAGCTGGTCACGCAACTGATGGCCGAGAGCCTGGTGCTGTCGGTGATCGGCGCCGGCCTCGGCATTGCCGTCACGCTTGCGGCGCTGCCGTTGATTGTCGGCCTGACACCGGTGGAGATACCCCGGCTCGACGAGGCCGGCGTCAACCTGCGCGCGCTGGCCCTGTGCCTCGCGGTGGTGGGCGTGACGACCGTGATTTTCGGATTGGTGCCGGCGCTTCTGCTGCTGCGGACGCAGTTCACCAGCGACCTCAAGGCCGGCGAGCGCGGCAGCTCGAAGGGCGCGCGCCGAACCTATTCGGTGCTGGTCGCCGCTGAAGTGGCTATGGCTTGCGCGCTGCTGGTCAGTTCCGCGCTGCTCGTCCGCACCGTGGGTCGCATGATGGAGACGCCCACCGGCGTCAACGCCGATCAGGTGCTGACGACACCGGTGCAAATCACGGCGACCACGGTCGGGGCGCCGACGCGCGGCGGAACGATTCAAACCGTCTGGGTGCCAATCGCCGACATGCACACGCGCCTGCTCGATGAGATTCGCCAGCAGCCGGGCGTCACCGCGGCCGGAGCCTCGAATTTCCTCCCGCTGACTGTGGGCTGGCGCAACCCGTTCCTGCTCGACGGCGAGCCGCAGCCGGCGCGGCAGGAAGACTTGCCGCAGGTGCAAATGCACAGCGCCAGCGACGGCTACTTCGAGGCGATGGGCGCGGAGTTGATCGCCGGCCGCGCCTTCTCGGCCTTCGACGGTGCTGCCTCAACGGGCGTGGTGGTGGTCAACGAATCGTTCGCGCGCCGTCACTTCGAGGGCCGGAATGCGATTGGCCGCGTCGTGCGCAACTGGGCGAGCCAGATCGGGCCGCTCGGTGTCAACCTGAAGGCCGGCGGTACCCGGCCGCCCCACGAGGGAATGCCATTCGAGATCGTCGGCGTCGTGCGCGACATCCGGAACGTGCCGCTCGGCCAGGAAGTGGAACCGGCCATGTATTTCACGACCCGCCAGTTCCCCTTTTTGGAAGTCTTCATCGCGGTGCGCGCCGCCGACACCAGCACCGCCCAGACCGCGATCCGCAACGCGCTCCGCGCGGTGGCGCCAACCGTCCCGATGGGCACGGCGCAGACGTGGGGGAATCAGTTCGCCGCCAAGACCGCCGAGGCGCGGCTGCTGATGACCATCCTGCTGTTCTTCGGTGGGCTGGCTGCGCTGCTGGCGGCGCTCGGCGTCTACGGCCTGTTCTCGTGGTCGGTCGCGCTGCGCACACGCGAGTTGGCGATCCGCCTCACGCTCGGCGCGAAGCCGTCGAGCGTGGGGGCGCTGGTCCTTGGCCAGAGCGCGGTACTCGTCGTCACCGGCCTGGCGGTGGGCATGGCGATCATCAGGCTGGCGGAGAGCGCGCTGTCGCGCGTCCTGTTCGGTGTGACCACGAGTGATGCGACAGCGCTGGCGACCGCCGGCTCGTTCCTGCTGATCGCCGCGCTGGTGGCGTGCGTGCCGCCGGCGATCAGGGCCATGCGGGTCGATCCGGTGGAGGGGCTGCGCGCGGAGTAGGGCCGGTACCCAGGGCCAAAACCAAAGCGGCCGAGGCGGGTGCCTCGGCCGTTGCTTCATTCTCTTGATCCATCATACCAGAGGCCAAGAAACAGACTGTTTCGTCCGCCGCGGTCCCTCGATGATGGGCGGCATGGAACGCACCGTCGCGATCAACGGCCTCGACCTCTTCGTGCGCGACACGGGCACGGGCGAGGCCCTGCTTCTGCTTCACGGCTTCACCGGCTGCGGCGACGACTGGCACCACGTCTTCGCTGAACCGCCGGCGGCATATCGCGTGATCGCCCCCGACCTGCGCGGACACGGGCGCTCGACCAATCCGGGCGGGTGGTTCACGTTTCGAGAAGTCGCGCACGACATTTTCGCGCTCCTCGATGAGCTTGGCATCGACCAGGTGAAGGCGATCGGCGTGAGCGCCGGCGCCAACACGCTGCTGCACATGGCGACACAGCAACCCGGACGGGTCGCCGCCATGATCCATGTCAGCGGCACCCCGCGGTTTCCCGAACCCGTTCGCGACATGATGCGGGCCATGCCGGCCGACGGCGTGGGGCGCTTCGCGCACCAGCTTGCCGCCGACCGCGACGACATGAACTTCACCGCGGCGTCACTGTCGGCGATCACGGCGCGAACGCTGGTCGTGCACGGCGACCGTGATCCGCTCTACCCGGTTGAACTCGCCGTCGAGCTCTATCGCGGCATACCGGGCTCGTCGCTGTGGGTGATTCCGCACGGCGGCCACGGCCCGATCTTCGGTCACGAGGCCCCGCCGTTTGTCGCGACGGCGCTCGCCTTCCTGACGCCGACAAATGGATGATTGGGGTCAGACCCCCAGAATCACCAAATGGTGGACGGGGGTCAGGCCTCAGCCCACCAGATCGAGGGAATCCGGCAGTTTCTCGAGGTTCGGTCCTCGGCGCGTGTCCCGCGGCCACCATTTGGTGAAAAAGGGGGTCTGACCCCAATCATCCATTTGGGCA
>JBFWUK010000023.1:71584-98271 GCA_050247355.1 Vicinamibacterales bacterium
CCAATCATCCATTTGGGCAACTACAATCATCCATTTGGGCAACTACCCCATCGCCTGCATCCGCCGGCCCATCTCCTCCGGCGAGACATCTTCCTTGTGCGTGGCCATGGCCCAGGAGTGGCCGAACGGATCCACGAGCTGCGCGAAGCGGTCGCCCCAGAACATGTCGGCAGGCGGGGCCACGCCCTGGGCTCCAGCCTTGACGGCCCTGGCAAACAGCGCGTCAACGTCTTCGGTGTAGATGAACACCGACACGGGCGAGCCGCCGACTGTCTTCGGCGACAGCGCGCCGCGCTCGGGATTCTCGTCCGACAGCATCAGCATCGAGGTGCCGATGCGAAGCTCGGCGTGCATTACCGAACCACCTGGCCCCGGCATGCGGGCCGTCTCGGTGGCGCCAAACGCCTGCTCGTAGAACTTGATCGCATCAGCCGCGCCCTGGCACACCAGGTACGGGGTGAGGGTGTGATAACCATCTGGAACTGCCTTGACTGCCATATGCATGTGCCTCCGGTGAACGTTCCCGACTGTATTCAACGGCGAAGGTCAAGATCTGTACTACGACGTCACCGCCGGCGGATTGCAGAAATGCGACGGGGATTCGCTCATCCCTGCCGGATGGCGATTGGTCACCACGACTTCGGGACCGGTTGAGCGTTCGACCTACTCAGCGGCAAGCGTCCGCGACGGATCCACCGCCGCGGCGCGGCGCGCCGGAAGGTAGCATGCGGCCATTGCCACCGAGGCCAGCACGGCGGCAGCGGCGGCAAGGGTGGCCGGATCCGACGGCGGCACGTCGTAGAGCACCGCCGTCAGCGATCGCGCCGCCATCCAGCCACCAGCCAGCCCGGTGGCGAGGCCAGCGGCGGTAATCACCACCCCTTCGCGCATGACCAGCCGCAGGATATCGGCCCGGCTCGCACCAAGGGCCACGCGGGTCCCCAGCTCGCGGGTGCGGCGGCGCACGTTATAGGCCATGACGCCGTAGATGCCGATGGCCGCGAGCGCCAGGGCGACGGCCGCGAATCCGGCCAGCAATCGCATGGCCAACCTGGTGAGCGCGACCGAGGACGAGGCAATGTCCTCGAGGGTGCGGACGCCATCGATCATCAGATCGGGCTCGAGGGCACGAAGCGCGGTGCGAATGGCAGGGAGCGCCTGCAGCGGATCCCCCGTGGTCCTGACGAACAGCGTGGCCGACGGCTGCGGCCCCTGCTCGAGCGGGAAGTACATATCGGCCCGCGGTGTGTCGGTCAGGGCCGCCCGGCGAATGTCGCCGACGACGCCGATGATCTCCAGGGTGCCGTCGCCGCTTCGTACCTGGCGGCCGACCGGATCTTCGCCCGGGAAAAACCGGCGCGCGATCTCTTCGCTGATGATCACCACCGGCGGCGCTGGTCCGGCATCGCGCGGGCCAAACAAGCGGCCGGCGCGCAACGGAATATCAAGCGCCTCGAAGTAGCCTCCGGATGCGGCCTGCCAACCGACATCGGGAGCGCGTTCGCCGGCCGCAACGGGATGTTCGGGCCGTTCGAACGCAACCGTCCAGTTGTTGCCCGTAAGCGGCGTCACGGCGGCGGTGCCCGCCTTCTCGACTTCGGCGAGTGACTCCAACTGCCGGAAGGCGCGGACATAGAAGTCATGACGGGATGCCGGGCTGGTATAGCGTCCGCTCGGCAACCCGATCTGCATCGTCAACACGTTCTCGGTGCGGAAGCCGGGATTGACGTTCAACAGGTTGGCAAAGCTCCGCAAAGTGAGTCCGGCGCCAATCAGCAGGACGGCGGCAAGGGCAATCTCGGCGACCACCAGTCCGGCGGCCGCGCGCCGCGGACCGGCGCCCATCGTGGCGCGGCGCGTGGCGGCCACGGCTTCGCGCTGCTCGCCGTTGGCGAGGCCCAGGCACGAGATGGCGCTGAACACCAGCGCAGCCGCAATCGACGCCACCAGGGAGAAGCCGAGCACCCAGGGATTGAGTCCGACGGTATCGAGACCCGGCACGCGCGTCGATTCGGGCACAAGCGCCGCCAGCGCCGGAGCCGCCTGCCAGGCAATGAGCACGCCCAGCAATCCGCCGGCGGCGCCGAGCACCAGGGCCTCGGTCACGATCTGCGCAACCAGGCGACCCCACCCGGCGCCAAGGGCCATGCGCACGGCCATTTCCTGGCGCCGTGCGAGCGAGCGCGCCAGCAGCAGGTTGCCGACGTTGGCGCAGGCAATCAGCAGCACGAAACCGACGGCGCCCAGCAACAGCAGCAAGGGCCGCTTGGTGTCGCCCACCAGGGCATCGCGCAGCGGCTCGATGTAGTACTCGGATCCCCGATTCTGGTCGGGATACTCCGCCTCGAGCTGCGCCGACAGCGCGGCGAACTCCGCGGCAGCGGCGCCGGCGGCCTGGCCGGGCCGCACGCGGCCGACGCTGAAGATCCAGCCGGCCTTGCGTTGAGCGGGCGCCGTGTCCGGCACAGGCATCGGCAGGATCACCGAAGTCGGCGAGTCGGGCGGAAAGTGGAAGCCCGGCGGCGCGACACCGACGACCATGCGCCGCGTGTTGCCGGTGACGATCGAGCGCGACAGGATGTTCGGATCCGACCCGAACCGGGTTTGCCACAACTCGTGACTGATGACGACCACGGGCGGCGCTCCCTGCCGCGAATCTTCGGCGGTGAAGAGGCGGCCCATCGCCGGCGCCACGCGCAGCATTGCCAACAAATCGGGCGTCGCGCCCAGGCCGCGCACACGCAGCGGCTCGCCCTCGCCGGTAATGGTGGTCTCGACGCCGCCGAAGCCAGCCAGCCGCTCGAGCGATTGCTGGCGCGCCTGCAGATCGACGAAGTCGCCAATGGCAATGAACTCTTTCGAGATCCCGGACGCGCGATCGCGATGCTTCAAGATGACCAACTCCTCGGCACCGGAATAGGGCAGCGGCCGCAGCAGCACGGCCTCGACCACCGCAAACAGCGCGGTGTTGGCGCCAATGCCAAGCGCGAGCGTCACCACCGCCGCGGTGGCAAAACCGGGCTCGAGCCTGAACAAGCGGAGGGCGCGACGAATGTCCTGGAGCAGCATGGCGACGTGGTCCTTTCGGGGCTGAACGGGCAAGGGCCGGCGGGTGAAGCGTGCCAGCAGGGCAAGGCGCAGGCATTCAACGAACGTCCAGGCCACGGCGGCCGCGAAGCGGCCGCCGCCGATCCGGCGCGCCGCGCGATCGACGTGCAGATCGGCCAGCGACGGGCGATAGGCGTCGCGCTCGATCTCGCGGGGCAGCAGCCGCCCCAGGCGGTCGGGCCAGGAACTACGCATCGGACCACCTGAGCTGCGGCGATCGGCTGATTCCCGCGTAGAAGGCCTGGGCCTGGTTCCACCGGCGGGTCCCGTCGGCGGTGATCCGGTACCGCCGTTCGGTAACGGCCTGATCGCCGACGGTGATCTGCTCGTACCAGCCCTCGACCAGGCGCTCGCGCTCGAGCCGTGCCATCAGCTGGTAGAACGCGGGGCCGCTGCGGCGAACGCCGTAGGCAGACAGCACCTGGCGGACCGCGCGTCCCGGCTGGTCGCCGTTGCGCAACACCCCCAGGACGAGAAACTGCAGGTGCGTGAGGGTGGGCAGCGCGGGTTTCGACATAAGGTGGCGTTAGCTACGATCACCTTTGACGGGAACTGGCGCCGAGTGGTTGGCAATCTATTTCGGCGCGATCGGCGTCAGCAGGAGTTCCATCGGAACGATGTCGGGCGACGGGGCCGGCCTGGCGACCAGGAACCGCTGGCCATCGGCGGCCGGCGCGAACAGTCCATTGAACAGAGTGGCGGTAAACAGCGCGGTCGGAGGGCCGGAAACCGAACCGGCCGCGACCGGCGCCACCATCACCCGCCCGTCCGGCGTGACGAAGTAGAGTTCCCGGCCGTCGGCACGCCACATGGGCCGGCTGCCACCGCCTGACGAGACCGCCGCGCGGCCCGCCGCTTCTGGAAACTGGCTGAGATAGACCTCGGTCCGGCCCGAATCATCCGAGGTGTAGGCCAGCATCCGGCCATCGGGCGACACGCGCGCCTGGCTCTCGTTCGCCGGTGTCTGCAGCAATCGCTGCGGCGGACCACCAGGTGATGGGACGGTGAACAGGTCCCATCCCGTATCGTTTGAAAACGCCCTGAACACCACTGTCTGGCCGTCCGGCGTGAACGACGACGCGTATTGAAGCGTGGGCGCGGTGGTCACGCGCCGCTCGGCGTCGGCGCCGCGCTTGCCCCGGATCACGACGTTCGGCGGCGAATCGGCGGCAATGCTGTAGGCCAGTTGATCGTCTGGCGACCAGACCGGCGCACCGGCCCAGTACTCGGCCGGCACGCGGGCACTGGTGCCGCGCGCCAGGTCGACCAGCCACACGGACGACAGCCCTTGCGCATCACGGCGTTCGACCGCGGCCGTCCGGCCATCGGCAGTGAGCGAAACCTGCCCAATGGCGCCAGGGGGCGAGCCAATGGCCGTCACCTCCTGACCCGATCGATCGAGCCACGCCAGGGTGGCCAGCGGCAGGTGCTGGCGGGGACGATAGATCAGCACCGAACCCGCGACCGCAAATGCCGCCTGCCCGGGCGGTTCGTAGTCCACGGCATCGGCAACCTTGATCGGCTCGCCGCTGGCGGTGCGCGCGCCGGCATCGAAGGCGCGAGCCATCAAGACACGATCGCGCACGTACAACAGGTGGCCGCTCTCGGCGTACCGGCCGGGCGTGGCGGCCGCGCCCGGTGGCAGCGACGGATCGGGATCGAACAGGAACGTGCGCTCCGGACCGTCGACCCGGCCGACATACAACCCGCGTTGCTTGCCGGCCACGTAGAAGACGAAGTGCCTGCCGTCGGGCAGGAACGACGGATAGAGATGATGGGTCTCGGCGGTCGCCGCGTCGAGCGCGGTCACCGGCTCGGCCTGCCCGCCCGCCGCAGCTACGCGCATCAAATGCCCCTGCTGATGCGGCTGAAAGACGATGGTTCCCGAGGCGCTCCACGAGCCGCCGGCGCCAATGCCGGCCTCGGTGATCACCGCCGGCGCGCCGCCGGACGCCGGCACGCGCTTCAACTGGTTGTTGGCGAAGAACGCGATCTCGCTGCCATCGGGCGACCAGAACGGATCGCTCGCGCCCTCGGTGCCGGCCAGCGGCTGGGTGCGGGACGAGTCGAGAGGGCGCACCCACAGTTGTCGCAGTCCGTTGGCATCGGCGGCGACGAACGCGAGCTGGCGGCCATCCGCCGACAGAGCCAGGCCGCCGGTGAGGTAATAACCCGCGGGCGGCAGCAGGAACGCGTGCAGCCGCAGGCGATCGCCGGGCCGCCGGTCGTCCCTCGTGAGCACCGCCGCGATTCCCAGCACCGCGAACACCGCGGCCGCCACGGCGGCCGCGGTACCAAAGATCATGCCCCACCGCCACGCCGTCGCCGCGGGCGAAGCCGCCGCAACCGGGGGGGCGGCCGCCGGCACATCGGCGCGAGCAACCGCGCCCGACTTGCCGCCGCTCATGCCCGACTGCAGCCACCG
The DNA here is from genome assembly GCA_050247355.1 of Vicinamibacterales bacterium. GTDB lineage: Bacteria > Acidobacteriota > Vicinamibacteria > Vicinamibacterales > UBA2999 > 12-FULL-67-14b. The sequence continues at coordinate 77,118 of JBFWUK010000023.1, forward strand.
CAGTTGCCGCGCCACGTCACTCATGCCCTGCCAGCGATCATCGGGCTTCTTCTCCAGGCAGGTGTGAATCAGCTCGTCGAGACCCGCGGGCGTGACCGGCGCCAGCGACGATGCGCGGGCCGGCTCGTCGCGGAGAATCGCGCTCATCACGCCAGCCGGCGAGTCGGCGCTGAAGGCCTTGAGCCCGGTGACCATCTCGAACAGCACCGCGCCAAACGCAAAGACATCCGCGCGCGTGTCGATGTCCTTGCCTTCGAGTTGCTCTGGCGCCATGTAGTGCAAGGTGCCAAGCACGGTCCCCATGGTGGTCAGCGAGGTGCGATCGTCGCCGGCCATCGTCGCCCCGCCGGGGCCGGTGCCGGGAACGCTGCGCGCGAGGCCGAAATCAAGCAACCGCGCTCCAGCGCGGGTCAGCATGATGTTGCCCGGCTTCAGGTCGCGATGCACGATGCCGGCGCGATGCGCCGCCGCCAGCGCCTCGGCGATCTGGATACCGAACTCCAGCGTTTCCTTGATCGAAAGCGCACCACGCTCGAGACGCTGGGCCAGGCTCTCGCCCTCGAGAAACTGCATGACCAGGAACAGTCCCGCCGAACCCGCGGCATCCGCCGGCAGCTGGCCAACGTCGTAGAGCGGGCAGATGTTCGGATGCTCGAGCTTCGAGATGCTGCGCGCCTCGCGCTCGAAGCGGTCGCGCCGCACGGGATCCGATGCCATCTCGGCCGGCAGCACCTTGATGGCGACCGCGCGATCGAGGCGCGTATCGGCGGCGCGATACACCTGGCCCATGCCGCCCTCGCCGACGAGGCCGAGGATTTCGTAAGGACCGAGGCGCGTGCCGGTGGCGAGCATTGGTGTCTTGGACGGACGGATGGGCCGCGCGGTTTACCGATGCGTCGTCCGGGAACAACAAACTTCCGGAGGCGTCTTAGAAGAGGATACGCGTGGCGGCGCCGGGAGGCCGGGCTACAATGTGGCCATCACCATGAGCCGCCGCGACGAAAGACTGGCCGGCAGCGCCCGACTGCTGCGCCAACCAGACGACGGGCGTTTTGATCGCGAATTCTGGCGGTCCATTCCTCCGCATCGCCGCGTCGAACTGATGTGGGACATGGTGGTCGAATGGCAGGCCTGGAGGGGCGTGACCGATGGTGAACCCCGACTTCAGAGATCTGTTTGCCGCCTTGAACGACGCCCGGGCTAGCTACCTGGTCGTCGGCGCCCACGCCGTGGCGTTCTACGCCGAGCCGCGTTTCACCAAGGACCTGGATGTGTGGGTCGAGGCCTCGCCGGCCAACGCCCCGCGGGTGTTTCGCGCGCTGCAGGACTTCGGTGCGCCGCTGGCCGGCGTCACGGAAGCGGACTTCCGCTCACCGGACGCGGTCCTCCAGATCGGCGTGCCACCCAACCGAATTGACGTAACCACGCACATCGATGGTGTCGCATTTGAGGCGGCTTGGCCCAATCGACAGTCCACCACCTTCGGCGATCAATCGATCTGGATCATCGGCCGCGCGGAGTTGATGCAGAACAAGACCGCCGTCGCCCGGCCGCAGGACCTTCTGGACCTGGACGTCTTGCGCAAGCACAGCTGAGGATTCGGGCGGCAAGTGGCAGCACCCGTGGCACGCTCGACGTTCGACCGGGAGGCCCGCCTCATCCAGGCCCTTCTCGCCCCGCTGGGCACTCCGCAGCGGGCCGCGGGATCAAAGGCATACCTCAAGAGCGACCTCCGCTTTCTCGGCAACGACACCGCCACCCTCCGGCAGGAGGCGCGCGCCTGGCGGGCCGGTCATGCCGACTGGGACATCGACGCGTTGTGCGGTTTAACGGACGCGTTGTGGCGCCGCGGCGTGTTCGAGCTGCGGAGCTTCGCGCTCGTGCTGCTGGTGACGCAGCAGGCCGATCTCGGCCCCCGTCACCTTCCCTTTCTCGAGCGACTGCTGCGCGACTCGCACACGTGGGCGCTCGTCGACGAGATTGCGCCGCGGCTCGTGGGTTCGCTGCTGTCGCGCCACCCGCGTGAAGCAGGTCGCGTGCTCGACCGCTGGGCGACGGATGCCGACTTCTGGATCCGGCGGGCCGCGATCCTGTCGCTGCTGTTGCCGATGCGGCGTGGCGCGGGTGACTGGAAGCGCTTCGAGCGCTACGCGGATCCGCTGCTCGCGGATCGCGAGTTCTTCATCCGGAAGGCGATCGGCTGGGTGCTGCGCGAGGCAGTGAAGGCAGAACCTGAGCGCGTGGTGGCATACGTGGCGCCCCGCGCCGGGCGACTGTCGGGAGTCACCTGGCGCGAAGCGACGCGGAAGCTGCCGGCCTCGGCGAGACGCCAGTTGGCCGCCCGGCGGGCCGGCGCTGAGCCGAAGGGGCGGTAGCACTACAATGCCCGCGTGCGGCCCGAGGTTGCAAAAGTCGGCGGGATCCAGGCCCCGCCGCAGTACCATACGACCGGAGAGGTCCTCGACGTGATCTCTACGGCCGGGCTTGAACGCCTCGCCCGTTTTCCAGCATTCTTCGTCTCCGCGGTCGTTCGAGCGCCGCGTGAAAGGATCAATCCGTGAAGCGCATTACCGTCCTGGGAGCCGTCGTCCTGATCGGCGGCCTGTCGATCGCGGTCAAGGCGGCCCAACAGCCGCCACCTCAGCCGTCGGCCGACAACCTCACCGTCGAGAAGGTCAAAGACAACCTGTTCGTGCTGCGCGGCGGCGGCGGCAACACGGCCGTGTTCGTCACCGCCACCGGTGTCACGCTGGTCGACACCAAGAACCCGGGCTGGGGCCAGCCCCTGCTCGACAAGGTGAAGACGCTGACCGACAAGCCGGTCACGCGCGTGATCAACACGCACACCCACTATGACCACACCAGCGGCAACGTCGCCATGCCGGCCACGGTCGAGATCGTCGCCCACGAGATGACCGCGAAGAACCTGGCCGCCGGCAACCCGGTCACCGGACTCGGTGCCACCCCCAACGTGTTCAAGGACAATCCGGGCAAGGGCCTGATCAAGCGAACCTTCAGCGACAAGCTGACCATCGGCTCGGGCGCCGATCAGATCAACCTCTATTACTTCGGCCCGGCGCACACCGCCGGCGACGCGTTCGTCGAGTTCCCCGCCTTGCGGGTGATGCACACCGGCGACGCTTTCCCCAGCAAGGGCCTGCCGATCATGGACAAGAGCAACGGCGGTTCGGGCGTCGAGTACGCCAACACCATCATGAAGGCCGCCAACGGCGTGCCCAACATCGAGTGGATCATCAACGGCCATACCCCGTCGCTGACCACGCCGGCCGACATGCGGCAGTTCGGCGAGTTCGTGCGCGAGTTCGTCGCCACCGCGCAGGCCGGCAAGAAGGCGGGCAAGACCGCCGACCAGGTGGCCAAGGAATGGGTCACTCCGGCCAAGTACACAGGCTTCGCCGCCGCGCCGCCGTTCGAGCGCGTGCGCGCGTACGTGCAAGTGATTTTCGACGAGACCAAGTAGCAGTCTGGCGGCGCCCTCCGTTCCGGTCGGGGGTGCCGGCCGGGCGGTAGGGAACCATGGACGAATCCGACCTCAAGAAATTCGAAACGCTTCGCCTGCGCAACATCACCATCGACGACTTCGACGCGCTGGTGGCGCTGCAGTTGAAGTGCTTTCCCGGCATGAAGCCGTGGCGGCGCGAGCAGATTGCCAGCCAGCTCGCGATCTTCCCTGAAGGCCAGGTCGTCATCGAGATCGAAGGCCGCATCGTCGCCTCCTCCAGCAGCCTGATCGTCGACTCGGCCAGCCACGGCGACTGGCACGACTGGAAGCTGAGCACCGACGATGGCTTCATCCGCAATCACGAGGCCAAGGGCGACACCCTCTACGGCATCGAGATCATGGTCGACCCCGAGTTCCGGGGCATGAAGCTGTCGCGGCGGCTCTACGACGCGCGCAAGCAGTTCGTCCGCGCCCACAACCTGACCGGCATCATCATCGGCGGGCGGATCGCCGGCTACGGCAAGTATGCCGACCAGATGTCGGCGCGCGACTACGTTCAGAAGGTGATCGACCGGACGCTGATGGACCCGGTGCTGACGCCGCAGTTGTCCAATGGCTTCGTGCTGAAGGGCCTGATTCCGAACTACTTCCCCAGCGACTCGGAATCGCGCGGTTACGCCACCTTCCTCGAGTGGACCAACATCGAGTACGTGCCGGCCAACAAGCAGCAGTTGATGCGGCCGTCGAGCCTGGTGCGGCTGTCGGCGGTGCAGTACCAGATGCGGCGGATCGCCAACTTCGACGAGTTCGCCACCCAGAGCGAATTCTTCGTCGACGTCGCTTCTGATTACAAGGCCGACTTCCTGCTGTTCCCGGAACTGTTCACGACGCAACTGCTGTCGACGATCAAGGCCGAGCGGCCCGGGCAGTCGGCGCGCATGCTGGCCGACTTCACCAAGCAGTACGTCCCGCTGTTCCGCGATCTGGCGATGCGCTACCACATCAACATCGTGGGCGGCACGCAGTTCGAGCTCGACGGCGAGAAGCTCTACAACACGGCGTACCTGTTCCGCCGCGACGGCTCGATCGACAAGCAGCGCAAACTGCACATCACGCCCGACGAGCGCCGCTGGTGGGGCGTGCAGCCGGGTGACCTGCTGCGGACCTTCGAGACCGATCGCGGACGGATCAGCATCCTGGTCGGCTACGACATCGAGTTTCCGGAACTGGGGCGGATGGCGTTCGACCAGGGCGCGCAGATCCTGTTCGTGCCGATCAACACCGACGAGCGCCAGGCCTACCTGCGGGTGCGCTATTGCGCCCAGGCCCGCTGCATCGAGAATGCGTTCTACGTGGTGCTGTCGGGTTGCGTCGGCAACCTGCCCGAGGTCGAGCATGCCGACATTCACTACGCCCAGTCGGCGATCCTCACGCCCTCGGATTTCTTCTTCGCGAGGGACGGCATCGCCGCCGAGTGCGAGCCGAACATCGAGACGGTGATCTTCGCGGAACTGGATCTGGTCGCGCTGGATCGCCAGGTGCGCAAGGGCACGGCCCGGCACTGGGAGGATCGCCGGCAGGACCTCTACCGGCTCAACTACACGACCGCGGACGGCACGAAGGACGCCTGACAGCTAGAGCCGGCTGAGGAACGATCCGAAGCCGGTCGCTTCACGCTTGATGTCGAGCTTGAACAGCGCCGCCGCGTTCTCGAAGAACATCAGGTCCTTGTCGCGGGCCGGCAGCTTCAGTTCTTCCATGAACGCGAGGTACGACTCCATCGACGCGAGCGGCCAATCGGTGCCGTACAGCACGCGGTTGGGATTGACGCCCCAGAGGATCATCTCCTTCAACTGCTGGCGCATGTAGGCCTCGAACCGATCGGTGAACTGGCCAAGGGTGAGGCCCGAGATGTCGGTGTAGACGTTCTCGTTCTTGTAGACCACTTCCATGCAGTCGCGGAACCACGGGTTGCCGAGGTGGCAGATCAGGAACTTGACGCGGGGGAAGTCCACCGCCACTTCATCGACGTGGAGCGGGTGCGCGTACTTGACCTTGCCGCTCGGCGCGTAGGTGTCGCCGGTGTGAATCATCACCGGCACGTCGAACTCCTCGGCCAGCAGGTAAGCCGGCGTGAGTTTCGGGTCGGCAGGATAGAACGGCTCGTAGCCGGGGTACAGCTTCAACGCCTTGATCGAGCCGGCTTCGAGCAGCGAACGCAGTTCGACCAGGTCGGGCGCGCCGAAGGTGGCCCACGAGATGCCGGCGACGACGTGGATGTGCGGCAGGTGGCGGGTGGCCTCGACCACCGCGCGCGCCGACGGCCGGCCGGGCACCACCTTGTAGGAGGTCAACACCAGCGCGACATCGACGCGGTTGCGGCGCATCACGGTTTGCAGTTTGTCGATGTCGGACGACAGCGACTCGACCGTCTCGTCGTGGTAGTTGTTGAGGTGGGTATGGCAGTCGATGATCATGCGGCTACTTGCGAGTGTAGCGGTTGATGACCTTCTCGGCCCAGTCGCGTCCACCCAGGCCGAACGCCAGCGCGGCGGCCAGGCAGAAGGCCGCGAAAGCGATCTGGAACGCGGACACCAGGACCTCGGTGCGGATTGCCAGTTGTTCGGCAGCCATGAACAGCACGAACACCAGCAACGCATAGCGGGCGAGCGCGCCAATCGGTTCGGCGGCGGCGGTGCCGATGTTGCTGAGGTAGCTGAACACCAGTCCACCGACAACCCGCGACAGCAGCGACCCGAAGACGAGAATGCCCACGGCGACGACAAGGTTCGGTACGAAGCTGGCCAGCCGGTTGAGCAGCACCTCGGCGGTCCGCAAGCCCAGGGCGTCGAGCAACGCGATGAAGACCGCGGCCAGGATCAGCCAGTACAGCGCACCGCCGATCAGCGTGACGGTCGTGTACTCGACGCCGCCCTGCACCAGGAAGTCGTCCAGACCCGAACGCTCGGCGAGTTCATCGACGCGGGCCGCCTTCATCACGCGAATGGCAACCTGGCGAATGAGTTTCGCAGCGAGCCAGCCCGCAATCAGGAGAAGCAGCGCCAGGCCCAGGTCCGGCAGGTGGGCCCACAGATCGCCCCAGGTGCTGCGCAACGATTGAAGCAGTGTGCTCGATTCAAACATTCAAGGTGGCCTCTGCGGAGCCATCGTAGCGCAGGCCGCGCACCTTGCCCATCCTCCGCAGAAGGGCGAGGAGGGGCAAGCCCAGCAGCGAGACCGCGCTCATGACCAGGAACGCCGCCGGATAGCCCTGCGCCGCGACCATGCGGCCGCTGGCAAAGGCCGACCACGACTCGCAGCCGTTGGTGGCCGCCATGTAGGCACTGAACTGGGTGGCACCCAGGCGCGGGTCGGTCAGGTCCATGAACAGCGCGTACGACACCGCCGTGAAGAAGCCGACGAAGAAGTACATCGCCGTCAGCACGGCGATCAGGGCTCCGGCACCGGCTCCCCCCGAAAGGTCCACCAGTGCCAGCAGCACGATCATCGCAACGAACCCGACCAGCGAGCCGGCGGCGGAAGGCAGCCGTCCCAGCCGGTCCGACAGCGCGCCGCCAACCAACCCGCCGGTGAGCATGGCACCGACCACCAGGACGCCGAAGAAGACCCCGATGGTGCTGCTGGCGACGCCGCGGTCGACCAGGAAGGGGCCGGCCAGCTGGCCGGTGGCCTCGAAGGCGGCCGCCGACACCAGCGCGAACGCCAGGCCGATCCAGGTCGTCCGCAACCGGATGGCCGCGGCGAGCGCTCCGAAGAATGCTCCAGCGTCGGCCCGTCGCGGGGGCTCGGCCTCCCTGAGCATCAACGCCCCTGCCAGGGCCACGACAATCCAGGCCACGAGAGAACCGACAATCCACTCGCGGCCGAACCACGCGCCGGCCAGCAACACTCCGCCGCCAAAGATGCTGCGGCCGGTCAGCATGCCCGCCTGCATCGCGCCGTTCAGCCGGCCGCGCGCTTCGGGCGGCACGGCACCAATCGCCAGCGCGTCGATGGCGACATCCTGGGTCGAGGCCGCGACCGCATGGACCAGCAGCAGCAGCCGCCACCAGCCGAACTCGGTAACCGGGTCGAGCCAGACCAGCGGCACCAGCGCCACCGCCATCACCGTCTGCATGCTGAGGATCCAGGCGCGGTAGCCCCATCGCCGGCTGCGTAACAGGTCGAGAAAGGGCGCCCACAGGAACTTGAACATCCACGGCAGCAGCAACATCGCCGTCAGCGAGGTGATGCGCTCGATCGGCACGTCGGCCGAACGCAGCAGCGTGGGAAGCGCCCACCAGATGAAGCCAATGGGTGCACCCTCGCTCGCGTAGAGCAACGTGAAGATGGCGATGCGTCGGTTCACGGGTCAGCGAGCATCATAACGTCGCCGGGCGTCCAACTCCTTGCCGGGTGGTGTGCGAGAATGCGGCGCATGTCCAGGCTGGCAGCGACCCTCCTCCTTCCCATCGCGGTATTTGCGGCGTCCCTTCAGGCGCAGTCTCCAGGCGCCATCGTCGCCGTGGGCGGCGGCGGCACCACCCCGGCCATCGTCGCCCGGACACTCGAGCTGGCCGGCGGCAGGAACGCCGTGGTGGCCGTGCTGCCCCAGTCATCGGCGCTGCCGACCGCCGGCGACGGTTCCGTGAAGATGTGGACCGAGGCCGGCGCGAAAGGCGTCCGTGTCGTCTCGTTCGACGATCGCAACGCCGCTCGCGCCATCCTGCGCGAAGCCACGCTGATCTGGATGCCCGGCGGCAGCCAAAGCCGGTTCATGGAGAAGATCGACGGCACCGGACTCGCCGAGCTGATCGTCGAACGTCACCGCGCGGGCGCCGTGGTCGGCGGGACCAGTGCCGGGGCCGCGGTCTTGTCGGCGGAGATGATTACCGGCGAGGCCGATCTCAAGTCGCTGCTATCCGGCACCACGGTGCTCAAGAAGGGTCTCGGGCTCCTCCCGGGCGTGATCGTCGATCAGCACTTTCTGCGGCGACAGCGCGGCAACCGCCTGATCAGCGGCGTCCTCGATCACCCCACGCTGGTCGGCGTCGGCATCGACGAAGCGACGGCAGTGATCTTCCAGGGGACGATGATGCAGGTGCTGGGCAAGAGCGGAGTGGTGGTGGTGGACCCGCGGCCGGCGACGCGCGAGGCCTTCACGGCGGGCCAGGTCGTCGCTGCCACCGGCCTGCGGCTGTCGGTGCTGCGTGAGGGGATGAGCTATTCGTTGAAGTAGCTAAGAACGAGAGGCGCCACCCGATCGCGGCGCAACGACGCGTCATCCCTTCACGTACCAGTCGTCGCACCCCGACAGCTCCTGATACTTCCTCTGGTAGCCCTTGCGCACGAGCAGATCGTGGATCCGATCCCTCAGCGGCGTGTAATTGTGCTCGCAGGTGATGACGCCGAAGGAATAGCGGTCGTAGTCCACGTTGTTCAAGATCTCGAACTCGCTGCCCTCGGTGTCGATCGATAGGTAGTCGACCACCTTGGGAGCGTTGAACTTCTCCAGGAGGTCGTTGAGCGAGATGGACTCCACCTTATAGGTTCGACCGAGCCTGCGGGTCTCGGCGTGTTCATCAGCCGCATTGAACGACGCGATCGTGGATAAGGACCCGACATTGACCTCGTTGAAAGGCAACAACTCTCCCGACACTGCCCAGACGCATCGGGTTTCGATGTGAGCGGTCCGATTCTCATGAAGCGCGCTGTGCCAGCTGTTCGCTGGCTCGGCGAGGATTCCGGTCCAGCCGAACGCCTTTTCCAGCAAGTAGGTATTGCTCAAATCCACGCCGTTAGTGGCACCGAACTCGACGAAGAATCCTTCGCGCTTGAAATTGAGCTCCGAGAGCACAAACAGATCCTGTCTCAGTTGAGCTCGAGATGCTCCGAGGTTCGCGAGCAGCCGAGGAGCGTCGGCGTGGGGCAGGGTCCTCAGGAACTCAAGATCCCGACCAGCCTGGTCGTTCCTGGCTGCCTTGGCGACCAGGTGCTGAAGGTTCTCGTAGCTCGTCACTTCGACGCCCAATGCGTTCAGGGCCCGCTTGATGCGTTGTTTCATGGACACGGATAGTCACGTTCTCGAAGGATCGAACGGCCTTCGTGGGTCGCAGCCGGAAGGCAACACTTTATCAGCACGCAGGCGCCACATCGAACTGCACCATCAAAGCCTGGTAATCCTCAGGTGGTATCGGACCTGATCTTGCAGTTGCACCGTGGGGGAGGCTACATGCTCCGGCGGGAACGAGCCGATCCCGCCATCGCAGGGCCAGCCGCATACGTCCGGGCCGCTGCCCAGGACTCAGCCCGGCTGGCGTAGCGCGCCAACCGGATCGATTCTCGATGCGCGCCGGGCCGGAACGTATATCGCCAGCGCGCTGACCACGGTCAGGATCAGCGCCACCGCCGCAAAGGTCAGCGGGTCTCGCGTGGAGACCTCGAACAGCATCGACGCCATGAGCCGCGTCAGCGCCAGCGCGGCGACCAGGCCGACGACGACGCCGATGGCCGCGACGCTCAACCCCTGGCGCAGGATCATCGCGCGGACCCGTGCCGGCCTGGCCCCGAGGGCGAGGCGTATGCCAATCTCGGCGGTGCGCTGACCGACGATGTAGCTGATGACGCCGTACAGCCCGACGACGCCGAGCACGAGGGATAGTGCCGCCGCGATCAGCAGGAGCGTCATCGCGAACGACAGCTGCGCCACCGAGGCCGACACCAGGTCGTCCATCGTCCGGATCGCGGTGAGCGGCACCGACGGGTCAACGCGGTCGATCGCGGCGCGCAAGGCCGTCGCCAGCGCAGACGGCGCGCCGCTGGTCCTGACCGCCAACTGCATCACGTCGACGCCCACCGAGGCGTCGCTGAGCGGCAGGTAGGCCATCGGCCGCGGCTCCTCGCGGAGCCCCCAGGTCCGGATGTCGCCGACCACGCCGACGATCTCCAGCCAGCGATCGCCGATCTGAATCGCGTCACCAATCGCGCGGTTGTCGAGCAGCTGGCGGGCGAATGCCTGGTTCACCCAGGCCACGGGCCGCCCCTGGTCCGAGTCTTCGCGCGCTGGTGCGCGGCCTTCGAGCAGCGGTACCCCGAGCGTTTCAAAGTAGCCGTCGGTCACCGCGTAATACATCGCGAAGGCGCCAACCTCGCTCTCGGCGCGCGGCTTGGACCTGATGGCAAGGTTGGACCCGGTCAGGCCGGTACCGCCAATCGGCAGCGTACTGCCCGCGCCGACCGCGTCGACCCCTGGCAGCGAGGCCACTTCGTCGAGCACTCGATGGTAGAAGTTCACGGCCTGCGCGCGATCGGCGCGGGAGCCAAGACTGACGCCGGCGGTGAGCACGCCGTCGATTGCGAAGCCTGGATCGACGGCATTCAGCCTGGCGGCGCTGCGCAGCATCAAGCCTGAACCGACCAGCAGCACCAGCGCCATCGCGACCTGCGTCACGATCAACAGGTGGCGCAGTCGATGCCGTGTCCGGCCCGACGTGCTGCCACGAGAGCCTTCGCGAACGGCTGCGGCCATCGGGCGGCGGGCCACGCTCAGCGCCGGCAACAGGCCCAGCACGATGGCCGACAACAGGGTCAGTGCCGCGGTAAATGCAATCACCGTGGGATCAATCCGGACCTCCTGCAGACGCGGCAACTGCGCGGGTCCGTACGCGACGAGCAGTTCGGCCGCGCCCAGGGCGATCAGCAGTCCCGCGGCGCCACCGAGGGCGGCAAGCACGAGGCTTTCGGCCAGGAATGTCGTGGCAATGCGGCTGCGGCTGGCGCCGAGCGCGGCACGGACGGCAAACTCGTGCTGCCGGGATTCGGCGCGGACCAGGAACAGATTTACGACGTTGGCGCCGGCAATCAACAGTACCAGGCCCACCGTCCCGAACAGGATCCACAACGTCGTCGAGACGCTCCCGACGACGCGCTCGCCCAGCGGTGTGACCGAGACGGACCAGGCGAATCCGTCGAGTACTTCGCGGGTGAGCCCCGGAAACCATTCCGGAATGCGCCGCTGGAGCTGAGTAATCTCGGTGCGCGCACTGTCGAGAGTGACGCCCGGCCCCAGACGCGCCAGGCCGACCATGCCGAAGGAGCCGAAACCGCTGGTCGGATCGATCGGGAGGGGCACCAGGATGCTGGTCCGGGGATCCGGGTACACGAACTCCCGTGGCATTACGCCGACGATCTCCGCGGCACGTCCGTCGAGCTCAACGGTCTTGCCGATCACATGGGGATCGCCGCCGAAGCGTGACTGCCACAAGCCGTGCATCAGCAGCGCCACCGCCGCGGCGCCCTTCTGCACGTCGGTATCGGTGAAGGCCCGGCCCATCGCCGGACGCGTCGCCAGCACGTCGAACATCTCCGGCGTGACGGCGATGGCGCGCACCCGTTCGGGCGCGCCGCCGCCGGTCAGGTTGAGCTGGCGGACCTGCGCACCGGCCATCGGCGTCAGCGAGCGCGCGTTCTTTCGGTAGTGCACGATCAGGCCTGGCGAGCTCTGCATCTCCGCCATGTTCAGGCCGGGCGCGTGGTGATGGACTTCGACGATGCGCCCGGAGTCTGGGAACGGGAGCGGCCTGAGCAGCACGCCGTTCAGCACCGTGAAGATCGCAACGTTGGCGCCGATTCCGAGCGCCAGGGTCAGCGCGGCCATCAGCGTGTACGCCGGCCGTTGCAGCAGCGCCCGCGTGGCGTACTTCAGCTCGCTGGCGGCGTTGAGAAGCATCGTTGCAACCGAAGTTCTCGAAGGCATAGGCGTGGATCTCGCTGGTTGAAGGCTGTGACGTTGTCTGATGACGCTGAGCACGTCGTGCCAGTATCGAAGCCGCGCGTGCCAGGGACCCGACTCCTCGATCCGCGCGCAGAACAGCTCGAGCAAGTCGCCTTCGACCTCGTCGAGCCGAGCTGGCGGCACCAGCAGTCTCAGCGCCGCCCGGGGCAGAAGCGGAGGGCGGTGACTCATCCGCTCCCCTCCGCCGCTTCAACGATGTTCCAAAGCCGTTCGCGGGTGCGACGGACCTGCCGCAGTTCGCGGATGCCCGCCGGGGTGGCGGAGAACATGCGCTTGCGCCGTCCGCCGCGCTGCGGAGTCGCGTCGCCGAGCGCCGAAGTGAGGTAACCCTTCCGCTCGAGCCGATCGAGCGCCGCGTACACCGCGCCGATGGCGATCCGCCGGCGGCCATCGCGCTCGAGCCGGGCCTGCACCGCCACACCGTAGGCTTCGGCGCCAAGCGCAACGACGATCAGCAGCGCCAGCTCTTCGAGCTCGCCGAGATGGTGGTCCTTAGCCATGGTGATATGTTCGCGTTTCGAGAACATAACACAAAACCAGAACCGGGACGACCGAACGAATCAGACGGTCAATTTGCGGAAAGGTGTCTCGCCGCCGCCGGAGCTACTTGCGCCCGTAGGCGCCGCCCTTCGCCAGCCGGTCGAAGTAGCGCCACGCGGCCGCCGTCATCTCGCGGACGACGCGGCTGCCCTCCTCCGAAGAGGTGAGGTAGGTCGTCATCACCGCAATCGAGAACGGCCGCCCGGCCACGGCCACCACGCCCGCCTCGGTGACGACGCCGTCGAGGCCGCCGGTCTTGGCGAAGACCGGCACCGATGACGGCACACCGCGGCGAATCGCGCCGCCGACGAGCGCGAGCATTCCAAGGGCGGTGTCCCGGCTCGCGGGTGTCAGGCCCTCTCCCTTCCACAGCAGCTCCGCCGACTTCGCCAGGGACTGCGGGCTGGCGACATTCTCGTCGCCGCGCTGCACCGCGGCCGCATCCATCATCAAGCGCCGGAGGCGGATGTCGCCGAGGCCCAGGGCGGTCATTCGCCCATTGACCTTGTCCATCCCCACCGCGTTGATAACGATGTTCGTGGACGAGTTGTCGCTGACCATGATCATCAGCGTGGCATGATCGCGAAGCGACAGCGACGGGGTGCCAAGATGCTGCAGCACGCCACTGCCGCCGACGAGGTCGACGCGCTTGACGGGAACTGGCGTGTCCAGTTGAAGCGTGCCGGCCTCGGCCTGCTTGAGCAGTTCGTAAAGCACCGACAGCTTGATCGCCGACGCGGTCGGGAACGGCTCGCGTTCGAGCCGCGCCGCCACGCGCTTGTTGGTGGTCAGGTCGGTAACGATGTAGCCGGCAACGCCGTCGAGAGACGAAGCCAGGTGGTCGAGTTCACGCACGAGGCGGGACTCGATCGCGGCCTGCAACGGGCCGGCCGGCACGGTGGCGGCCGTGCCGGCCGGTGACTGCGCGAGCACCGTGGCGCCCGCCGACAGCAGGGCGAAGACGAGGATGTGTCTCATGTGCGCGGATTATATGTTGCCGGCTGGAGCCCGGCTCAACCGACGTGCAGCAAGCTGTAGCCATACTCCTGCGCGCGGGTCACGCCGACCACGCCGGCTGGCACGAAGTGGGCGTTCGGCACGGCGCTGGCGAGCAGCAACTTGTACATCGCCTCGGCGTCGCCGCCGCCGGCCGTGGCCTCGCGTGAGATTCGCCGCGTCGAGAGGTTGCAGATGGCGAAATGGACACCGCGCCTGGCGAGCGCTTCCAGCGGGCGGCGTGAACCGCTGTTGAGCGGGTTGGCGGTGGGAGCCGCCGTCGACTGTGGGTTGGTATAGTGCGCCCCGGCGGCGATGGCGGCGCCGTGCCTGGCCCAGATCTCGTCATTGAACGCAAACGCCGAGGCCCAATGCCGGAGGCCGAAGACCACGGCGACATCGCCATCGTCCAGGCTGTAGCCCGACTTGTTGGCGACGAAGATGTTGGAGATAAACTGCGCGGCTTCCCGCGCGCCGTCGGGGGTCGTCGCGTCCACCACCACGCGGTGCTTCCCGGGGATTTTGTCGAGCCATTCGTCTTCGGGGTGACGCGCGGGGCGAAAGGTGGTCGTGCCCGGTACGGATTGACCGGTCGCGGAGAGTGCCGCGCCCGCTGCCACCGCACCCAATCCCGTCAGTAGTGCCCGCCGCTCCCACAGGTCTCGAAGTCCCATCTCACCTCTCCAGGATCACGAGATTACCACCAGCCGGCGCGGATCCTGAGACCGCCCATCGCGGCGTGCCAAAGTCCAAGCGCAACCCGAAGGCCACCCAAGCCAACGCTTCCGCCGCCACCGATGGGCGCATTGTCGTGGTCGCGTTCGGATCCGAGGGGCTGTATGCCTACGACATGAACAGGAAGCTGCTCTCTGGTGTTCCTGCAGTGCGACCTCCAGGACCACTCGTTCATCATCGCGTTGAAGGCCACCGACGGGACGCGGGCGTGGCGCACCGATCGTGACGAGCGTCCGGGGTGGAGTACACCGGTGATCTATGCGGGCAGGACCCGGACCGAGCTGGTCACCAGCGGCTCCAAGTTCTACAAAGGGCTACGACCCGGCGACGGGCAAGGAGTTGTGGAGCCTGCTGGACAACTCGGAAGTGAAGGGTGCCGTCGCCGGCCGTCGCGGGCGATCGCTTCTTTCTGAGCGGCGGCCTTCCGCGTGGCCGCCAGTTCTACGCGGTGCGACCAGGCGCGAGCGGCGACATCTCGCTCGCCAGCGGAGCCGAGTCGAGTGCGGGCATCGCATGGCGATGCACGCGCGGCAGTCCATACACGCCGACGCCGATTGTCTATGGTGACTACCTGTTATGTCTGCAACGACAACGGCGTGCTGACGGCGTACGACGCGGCGAGTGCCAGGCAGATTTACGCCGGCGCGGCTGGCGCGATTGGGACCAGGAAGACGACCGGCACGAGCGCGAGCGGCGCGGCGATCGCGCGAGCGGACGAGACAGGTCCGACAAGGGCGGGCGGAAGCGCTGACCCTTCGGGGCGGGCCGCCAGGGTCCTTGCCTCGACCGGACGCAGGCTCACAGAAGAACTTGGAACTATCCTCGAAGCGGAGTCCGGGGATAATCTTGACCAGATTGGCACCAGCGAGATACGAGACCGGCTGGCGGATGGAAAAGATGAAAGTACTCGTTGGCATCGTCACACACAATCGGGCTGACATTGTGATCCGGGCCATTGAGTCCGCACTGAACCAGGATCATCCTGACACGGAAATCGCGGTCTTCGACGACGGCTCCACGGATGGCACGAACGCACTCCGCGCCCGTTTCCCTCAACTGTCCTGGTATGGCGTCGAACGTCCGCAGGGCTACCTGTTCGCCCGCAACCAGTTGATGCGGGAGACGAACGCGGACCTCTATTTCAGCCTTGATGACGATGCCTTTTTCATGCACCGCGATGAGATCTCGCGGGGAGTGGAAGTGCTCAAGGAGCGGACGGATGTGGCAGCACTGGCATACGACATCCTGTCACCTGACCGGCCAAAGCCCTCGAAGCGGGTAACCCCGTTCCCCACCCACATGTTCATCGGGTGTGGCCATCTCCTTCGGGTGTCGGCGGCGCGGGAAGTGGGATGCTACGCGACGAATCCGTCTGCATACGGGAGCGAAGAAGTCGATCTATGCATCAGGCTGCTCGACTGCGGACACAATATCCTGTACCTCCCGGGTGTTCATGTCTGGCATGAGCATTCGCCAGTGTCCAGGGATCGACCGGCCCAGGTAAAGTCGAATCTCTGCAACGATTTGACGTTCGTTTACCGGCGCTACCCCTTCCCGGCAGTCTTGTGGCGCTTTCCCCAGAGAGTGTTGACCCATGTCACCTACTCTCTCCATGCGGGATATTTTAAAGATTGCACGGCGGGCTTGTGGCTGTTTTTCAAGTCCCTATTGCGCATCGCCCCCACCAGAAAGCCCGTCAAGCAGGATACCTATCGGAAGTATCTCAGCCTCACGAAGTCATACCCTGATTTCTTCATGCGCTCGCATCCATTGATTGACGAGTCGTGATCGCAGAACGTCAACAGTCCGCGCGATCGCGCAGCGCAGAACCTGCCGGATTGCCTGTCGGTCCCGCGCGTGACTGAACAGGCAACCCCACGAAGGGGTTGCCTCCACCAATGCTTACCGGAACTGCGCCATCAGCTTCTGCAAGGCGTCGTTGCCCGGGCAGAGCTGGGCGTGCGGCAGGTTGTAGATCGGGCCGGGCACGGTGTCGTTCTGGTCGTGCACGTCCTTCGAGTCGGGCGAGATGTAGAGCAGGCCGGTGACGACCTCGCCCTTGCGCTGGTGATCGCGGATGTGCGCGTAAGCGGCGTCGCGGTTGGTCGGATCGTAATCCTTCGCCAGCTTGCGGAACTTCACCCAGCTGCCGTCGTGCATCATCACGTTCTTCGCCGAGCCCTCTTGATAGTCGGCGCTGATCTCCTCCGCCGGCGGCACGAAGTCGGCCTGCACCACCTCCACCTTGTGCTCGCGGGTATAGGCGTAGCTCTTGGTCGAGCCGTCGTGATCGTTGAAGGTCACGCACGGCGAGATGATGTCGATGAACGCGAAGCCGCGGTGCGCCAGGCCGGCCTGGATCAGCGGCACCAGCTGCGCCTTGTCGCCCGAGAAGCTGCGGGCCACGAAGGTGGCTCCCAGGGTCAGCGCCAGCAGCGCGCCGTCGATGGGCTGCATCTGGTTGGCCTCGCCCTTCTTGGCGGTCGAACCGACGTCGGCCGACGCCGAGAACTGGCCCTTGGTCAGGCCATATACGCCGTTGTTCTCGAGCAGGTAGAGCATGTTCAGGTTGCGGCGAATGGCGTGGCACAGCTGGCCGAGGCCAATCGACAGCGAGTCGCCGTCGCCCGAGACGCCGATCATGATCAGGTCGCCGTTGGCGGCGTTGGCGCCGGTCGCCACCGCCGGCATGCGGCCGTGCACGCTGTTGAAGCCGTGGGCCTCGCGCAGGAAGTAGGCCGGCGTCTTCGACGAGCAGCCAATGCCCGACAGCTTGGCCACCTTGTGGGGCGGAATGCTCAGCTCCCAGAAGGCCTGGATGACCGCTGCCGTGATCGAGTCGTGGCCGCACCCCGCGCACAACGTGGTGATGGCGCCCTCGTAGTCGCGCCGGGTCAGCCCGATGTCGTTTTTCTTGAGCGAGGGATGGTGGACTCTCGGTTTCGCGATATACGTCATGCCGCCTTCTCCAGCTTCGCCTTCACGCCGCTAATCACATGGTGCGCGCTCATCGGGAAGCCGGCGTAGTAGCGCACCGACTCCAGCTTCTCGACGTGCACGCCGGTGTCGAGCATCAGCAGGCTGCGCAACTGCGCGTCGCGGTTCTGCTCGACGATGAAGTTGACCTCGTGCTGCTCGAGGAACTGCCGCACCTCGTCCGCGAACGGGAAGCCGCGCACCCGCATGTAGTTCAGCTTGATGCCCTCCTTCGCCAGCAGGTCCATGGCCTCGATGCACGCCGCGTGGCAGCCGCCGACCGTGACCAGCCCCATGGTGGCACCCGCGGTGGGCTTCATGAACGGCTGCGGAATGGCCTTGGTGGCGCCCTGCACCTTCCGCGCGATGCGGTCGAGCACTTCCTGGTACTCGTCGCCGTCCTCGGTGTAGCCGCCGAGCTTGTTGTGGCCAGAGCCGCGCGTGAAGTAGGCGCCCTTCGGGTGCACCCCCGGCAGCGAGCGCTGCGGAATGCCGTCGCCGTCCACGTCCAGGTAGCGGTAGAAGTTCTTGGCCTTCTCGAGGTCATCGGCCGACAGCACCTTGCCGCGGTCCGGCTGGTAGCTGTCGTCCCACGTCAGCTTCGGCACCATCCAGTCGTTCATGCCGATGTCGAGATCGCTGACCAGGAACACCGGCGTCTGGAAACGCTCGGCCAGGTCGAACGCCTTGGCCGACATCTCGAACGCTTCCTTCGGGTCCGACGGGTACAGGCAGATGTGGCGCGTATCGCCGTGCGAGGCATAGGCACACAACATCAGGTCGCCTTGCTGCGTTCGCGTCGGCATGCCGGTGGAGGGACCGGTGCGCTGCACGTCGACGATCACCGCGGGGATCTCGGCGTAGTAGGCCAGGCCGATGAACTCGTTCATCAGCGAGATGCCGGGACCGGCCGTCGGCGTGAAGGCGCGGGCGCCCGCCCACGATGCGCCGACCACCATGCCAAGGGCGGCCAGCTCGTCTTCGGCCTGCAGGATGGCGAACTTCTTCTGCTTGGTCTCCGGGTCGCGCCGGTACTTCATGCAGAAACTCTTGAACGCTTCCATAACCGATGTCGCCGGGGTAATCGGGTACCACGCGCCGACCGTGGCGCCGGCGTAGACCGCGCCCAGCGCGGCGGCGGTGTTGCCGTCGATCAGGATGCTGTCGCGGGTGGCGTCCATCTTCTCGAGATGAATCGGCAACGGACATTGAAAATGGGCCTTGGCGTAGTCGTAGCCAAGGGCAATGGCCTTCTCGTTGGAGTCGAGCAGCGCCTTCTTGGCGGCGTACTTCTCCTTGGTCAGGGCGGCGATGATCTCGGTGTCCATGCCAATCAACGCGGCCAACGCGCCGGCGTAGGCGATGTTCTTCATCAGGATGCGCTCGCGCACGCCTTTGAAGGCGGCGTTGCACATCTCGGCGAGCGGCACGCCCAGGTAGGTGACGTCGGGCCGCCTGAGCTTCTCGTCGAGCGGCCACGACGAGTCGAACACCAGGTAGCCGCCGGAACGCACCTCGGCGACATCCTTGGCGTAGGTCGCGGCGTTGAGCGCCAGCATCAGGTCGAAGGTCGGCGTCCGCGCGGTGTAGCCGTCCTTGTTGACGCGGATCTCGTACCAGGTCGGCAGGCCCTGGATGTTCGACGGGAAGACGTTCTTGCCCGTCACCGGCACGCCCATGCGGAAAATGGCCTGCATGATCAGGCCGTTGGCGCTCGCCGAGCCGGTCCCGTTGGCCGTGGCGATCTTGAAAGCGAAATCGTTTACGCGACTGGTCATCGTCCTACGGCTTCCAGGGGGATAAAGGTGGTGCCCGCCACCGGCAGTTGGAGCACGAACTTGCGCATGTCCCAGGCATAGGTGGGACAGCGCTCGGCGCACAGGCCGCAGTGCAGGCAGACGTTCTCGTCCTTCACCATCAGGCGCCCGGTCTGCTTCAGCGGGCTCGAGTGAAACAGCGGCTGCTCCAGGTTGTCGGCCGGCGCCAAAGTGCGGGCCCGCAATTCGGACTCGGACTCCGCCGCAGGGACGATCGTCAGGCAGTCGGTGGGGCAAATGTCGATGCAGGCGTCGCACTCGATACACAGGGAGTCGGTGAAGTGCGTCTCGACGTCGCAGTTGAGGCAGCGCTCTACCTCGGCACGGGTCTGCTCTTCCGTGAAGCCCTCCTCCACCTCCATCGTCATCTTGGAGAAGCGGAGCGGCAGGTCCACGTGCTTCATCTTCTGGCGCTGCCGCGGGTCGTAGTTGTTGCTGTACGACCACTCGTGCAGCCCCATCTTGGTGCTGCTCAGCGTCATGCCTGGCGCCGGCCGCTCGCTCACGGGTAAGCCCTGGCAGAACTGGTGAATCGAGATCGCCGCCTGGTGGCCGTGCTCGACCGCCCAGATGATGTTGGCCGGGCCGAACGCGGCGTCGCCGCCGAAGAACACGCCGGGGCGGGTCGACATGAAGGTGGTCTTGTCGACCACCGGCATGTCCCACTTC
Organism: Vicinamibacterales bacterium; assembly: GCA_050247355.1. Lineage (GTDB taxonomy): Bacteria > Acidobacteriota > Vicinamibacteria > Vicinamibacterales > UBA2999 > 12-FULL-67-14b. The sequence goes on from JBFWUK010000023.1 coordinate 97,108, forward strand.
TTGTCGAACTCCAGGCCCATGTCGCGCTCGATCCAGGGGAACGCGTTCTCCTGGCCGATGGCGAGCACGACCGAGTCGCACGGCAGCGTCACGCGACCCGCCGGCTCCTGGATGAACTTGCCGTTCTCTTCACGCGACGTGAACTTGTCGAACTCCATCCCGGTCAGCTTGCCGTTCTCGACGATGAAGCGGACCGGCGACAGGTTTTCGAGAATCTCGACCTGCTCCTCTTCGGCATCCTCGAGCTCCCACGGCGACGCCTTGAAGTACTTGCGCGTGCGGCGCGAGATTACCTTCACATCGGTCGCGCCCAGGCGCTTGGCCGAGCGGCAGCAGTCCATGGCCGTGTTGCCGACGCCGATGATCAGCACGCGCTTGCCGACATCCTTGATGTGGCCGAAGTGAATCGACTCGAGCCACTCGATGCCGATGAAGATCTGATCGGATTCGCTACGCCCGGGCAGATCGAGTTCCTTGCCTTTCGGCGCGCCGGTGCCGACATAGACGGCGTCGAATTCCTTCGAATCGACCAGCGATTTCAGGCTCGTGACGGGCGAGTTGTATTTCATCTCGACGCCCATGTTCACGATGTAGCCGATTTCTTCGTCGAGCACTTCTTCGGGGAGACGGAAGGCGGGGATGTTGATGCGCATCAGGCCGCCCGGACGCGGCCCCTTCTCGAAGATGATGCACTGGTATCCCAACGGCATCAGGTCGTTCGCCACGGTCAGGGCGGACGGACCGGCGCCGATGAGGGCCACCTTCTTTCCGTTCTTGGTGGCCGGCGCTCTGGGGATGCGATCGGTGATGTCGTCCTTGTGGTCCGCGGCCACGCGCTTCAAGCGGCAGATGGCAACCGGCTTGCCGTCGACGCGGCCGCGCCGGCAGGCCGGCTCGCACGGGCGGTCGCAGGTGCGGCCCAGGATGCCCGGGAACACGTTCGACTCGCGATTCAGGATGTAGGCATCGTCGAACTGTCCGTTCGCGATCATCCGGATGTATTCGGGGACGTTGGTATGGGCCGGGCAGGCCCACTGGCAATCGACGACCTTATGGTAGTAATTCGGGTCCGACGTATCCGTCCGAGGCAGCATATCCACGGATTATATAGGGCACTCCTTGTCGGGAAGGCACTCCTTGTCGGGAAGGCACTCCTTGTCGGGA
>JBFWUK010000024.1:0-94386 GCA_050247355.1 Vicinamibacterales bacterium
ACTCCTACTACGGACTCTGGCACCTGCTCACGCGCGTAAAACTACTCTACCGGACCAACCGCGCAGAGGACGGCCTTGCCGTTGCCCTTGACGCCATCCCGCGCATCGAGCGGATGGCGGACCGCAACCTTCTCGAACGGATGACGCTGCTGGCGGCCGAAGGCCTCGGCCGCGTCGGCCGCGCCAGCGAAGGCGCACAGCTCATGGCCGGCGCGATCAGCGCCAACCCCGACCCACCGCTCGAGATGATGGCCGAGGCCGCGCGCGTCGCCGGCCGCCTCGCCGCCGACGACGACCCGCAGGCGGCCGCCGCCCACTTCGAGCGCGCCGCGCGCATCCTGCACAGCGTCGGCAACCTGACCGGGTGCGCGGAAATCCGCCGCGATGCCCACGACGCCGCCGACCGGGTCGCCATGCTCACCACCGCCACGACCGGCGACACCACGATCCTGCGGGAAGACCCGCCACCGCGGCCGCGGCCCGACCCGCGGCCACCGGCCGCCGCGCTGACCGAACGCATTGCCGCCCTGATCGACCTCGCCGCCCACCCGCCGCTGCTCGCCACCGAAACGCTCTCGCTCGTCGCCGACACCGGTGCAGCCCTCCACGCCCGCGTGATCGAATCCGGGCCGGACGGCAAGATCCAGGTCGGGGAAGCCGTGGCGGCCACCGACGCACCAGCCTGGCAGGACGGCCACCCCAGCCTGGTTAGCATCCCTCTCGGCACGCATCGGAATCGTCAGTTTGCCGCCATCGTGCTGCCCCGTCCGACCGCGTCGGCCCGCGCCACGCTGCTGGCCATCGAGCGTCTGGTGCAGACCGCCCAGGCCCTCGCCCGCGCCCGCCACCAGGAACGCGAGCAAACCGCGCTATGGCCGGAACCCTCGCCCGAACAGCAACTGGGCCTGGTCTGCGCCGCCGAGCGGATGGTGGAACTGCTCAAGTCGGTCCGCCGCATCGCGCCCTCGAACGTGACCGTGCTGATCACCGGCGAGACCGGCGTCGGCAAGGAACTGCTGGCGCGCGCGCTGCACCAGGCCTCGGCGCGCCACGACCGCATTTTCCTGCCGTTCAACTGCACCGCCGTGCCCCGCGACATCGTCGACAGCCAACTGTTCGGCTATCGCCGCGGCGCGTTCACCGGCGCCCACGATGACGCACCGGGCCTGATTCGATCGGCCGCCGGCGGCACGCTGTTCCTCGACGAGATCGGCGAGATGAGCGCGGAGGCCCAGCCCAAACTGCTGCGGTTCCTCGAGACGGGCGAGGTGCTGCCCCTCGGCGAAACCCGGCCCCAGTTCGTGGACGTGCGGGTCGTCGCCGCCACCAATGCCAACCTCGAGCAACTGGTCGCCGCCGGAAAGTTCCGCGAAGACCTCTACTACCGCCTCAACGTGGTCCCCCTGCACGTGCCGCCGCTGCGCGAGCGGCGCGAGGAAATCCCGCTGCTGGTTGACCACTTCCTCGACAAGTTCTCGCAGGAACTGCAGAAGCCCTTGCTGCGGGTGTCGGAAGAGGCGCTGGAATACCTGGTGCTGTACCGGTGGCCGGGCAACGTCCGCCAACTGGCCAACGAGGTGCGGCGCCTGGTGGCCATGGCCGAGGCCGGCGCGGTGCTGATGCCCGAGCACCTGTCGGCCGCGATTGCCGCCAGCCGGCGCACCATTCCCGCCGATCAACGCGTGCTGGAACCAACCGAAGTAGTGATGCGGCTCGACCAGCCGCTGGCCGCCGCCACCGAACACCTCGAGCGCGCCCTGATCCTGCGCGCCCTCAAGCTGTGCGACGGCAGGGTCGATGAGGCCGCACGAATGCTCGGCCTGTCGCGCAAGGGGCTGTACCTCAAGCGGCAGCGCCTCGGCATGGAATAGGCGCCACCGCCCCCGCGCGCACAACCCGCGTTTAGAGGTAGCCGAGCCACCAGCCGGTGCGGTGCGCCTTGAGGCCGGCAAACCAGCGGCACAGTGGATACATCGCGAGGACAACGGCGGCCCAGACGAGATAGGTCGCGGGCAGCGAGTATCCAAACCCCGGCGGGAAGACCGCGGCGGCGCCGCCCATCGACGGCAGCGGCATGAACAACCAGTCCAGCGAGGCGCTGCCGTAGCGCGCCAGCGCGAGCAGCGACGCCACTACGTGGATCAGCCAGAAGTGCACCACGTAATAGAACAGCGGGACACGGCCAATCACGACCAGCGGCCGGAGCCACCTTCCCGCGCCCCCCGATCCCTGAGCGCCGTTCCCTGATCCCCGATCCATCCACGCCAGCACCAGCAACGCCGGCCCCATCGTCATCAGCAGGAAGATCAGCGAAGGCGGGTACTTCGTGGCGCGGAGGAACGAGACTACGCTCATTGCCCAATCCGGCTGGAACGCCCAGGGTGAAGGGTCGCCGTACAGGTTGAACGTTCGCAACACGAGGAACGCGCCGCACAGCACGAGCCCGGTCGTGACCATCGCGCGCCGCCGCACCGCCGGCTCCATCAACAACACCGGCCCGAAGCAGAAGCCTGCGGCCATCACGCCGACCCACGGCAGCAGCGGATATGCCGTCACCACCGGCACGCCGCCCAAGAAGAACACGCCCTGCTGATGCAGCACGTTCCAGAGCGGCGCCCACGCGCCCAGCGTGTCGGCGCGCACGCCGTCGAAGAGGTTGTGGCCGAGAATCAGGATGGCGCTGATTGCCATCAGCGCCTGCCGCGGCAGGTGGATCAGCGCGGCCATCATGACCATCGACCAGCCCAGCGCCCACAACACGAGCAGCAACAGCGGGTACGACATGTCGAGGCTGAAGTTCATCGCCAGCCGCATGACGGTGAGTTCGAGCACCACCAGCCACAGCCCGCGGGTCAGCAGGAACCACGACAACTGCGCCCTCGACCCGCCGCGCTCCACTTTCATGAACGCGCCCGCTCCGGCCGCGAACATGAACACCGGCGCGCAGACGTGCGTGATCCAGCGGGTGAAGAACAGCGCCGGCGTCGTGGTGGCCAGGTCCTCGGGCGAGCCGGTCATCGCGCCCGCGTGAATGAAGTCGCGGACGTGATCGAGCGCCATGATCACCATGATCAGGCCGCGCCAGGCATCGAGCGATGTGAGGCGCGGCAGACGTGCCGCGATGGCAGGTGACACGGCCGATAGGATACGCCGATCCGCGCCCCGCGGTCCCGGCGTCCCCTGCTACATGCGACCCAGCTTGGCGGCGCCCGCTCCGGGTTCGAACGACTGCGAGTCCCGGCGCACCCGCCAACCCAGGGCAACTCCGGCGACTGCGACAACGGCAAACACGACGGTGTACCACGGCATTCCGGCGATCATCCTGCGGCCCTCCCTTGCGCAATCAATCGGCACGGCGGCGGCGCACTTGAGCAGATACCCGGTGCCGGACGCCCCGCCCCTCCCGGCCTTGGCCCGCGGCGGCTTGCACGGGAAAACGCCAGCCTTTGCTTGATTCCATCCCGATCGGGGAGATACTGTTCGGCAGGTTGGCTCCCCGCCCCTCGCTGCCTGTATCCGGGAGCCCTTTGTAACTTGGTGAGCCAGGCGACTGTGCAAGCTTTGCCGGTACTGATGCAGGACGATGTCTGCCTGCGGGAAGTGCATCTGTCTGACGCGGCGGCCTTGCTGGCGCTCTTTGCGCAGGCCGAAGTGTCGGCGCACCTCGATCCGCCCCCGCACACCCTCGCTGACTTCGGTTCGTGGATTGAACTCAGCCAGTCGCGGCGGGCCGACAACCGCGCCGCCTGCTACACCCTGCTGACCGGCAACCAGCAAGTCTCGGGCTTGTTCATGGCCCTGCGCCTCGATACCCACCACCGCGCCGAGATCGGCTTCGCAATCTCGCCGGCGCTGTGGGGCACGGGCGTCTTTCAGAAGGCCGTGAAGCTCTACCTGGAATTCCTGTTCACCGAGTGGGGCGTGACCACCCTCGTCGGCAAGACGCTGGTGCGCAACGGGCGCGGCGTCGGCGCCATGCGCAAGCTCGGGGCGAAGGTGGTCGAAGAATCGACCCGCAACGGCCAGCCCGAATACATCTGGACGATCGAGCGACCACATTCCCCCTGACCGGCCTCGCCCAAGGCGACGCTGTCAAGACGCCGCTCCTACATCGTGGATTCGAGAATCTCGGTAATGGCCTGGCGCAGCGGCGGCGTCAGGTGCGAGTACTTCTTGTCGGCCACGTCGCCAGCCAACACCCGCTTGATCTTGCCCATCACCAGGTCTTTCACGGCCGCCGGCATCGCCATGAACGGCGGCGAGTAGACCATGTAGCTCAGCGGATATTTCTGCAGCCGCGTGTTCAGGTCCAGGTCGCGCAGCGACCGGCCCTTGGCGTCGCGCCGGCCGGCCGCCATGAATTTCTCGGCGAACCCCGACGAGCCGACGATCGGACCGCCGGTGATGGGCGCCTCGTCCACGAACAGCAGGTAATCCACCAGCGCGTCGGCTGCCTCGGCCACCCGCAGTTCAGACGCCGGGCCGCCAACCCGCGACTCCCAGGTCGCCCGCGTCACCAGGTTGAAGAAATGCGCCTGGTGCTCGATCACCATCAGCGCGACGATGTCGCTGTACGGCGTCGGGTAGCCGCTCAGGTCGAACTGCCCCTCGAGCGAGACGCGCGCCGGCGGCGGCGTCTCGACTCGCTTCGGCGCGAACAGCGGCAGGTTGCCCGCGTGCTTCGCCGGCACGCGCTTGCCGGTGACGTACCATCCGCCCCAGCGGTCCTCGATCGGCCGGAAGTGATCGACAGTGAAGCCGTTGGCGTAGTCGTTCTCGTCCTTGCGTGGGAACGTGCTCAGAATGGTCTGGCCGGGCACCCCCAGCGTGTCCCACGACAGGTGGCAGCGCAGGCACTGCGACTCGCGGCCGATGGTCGGCAACGCCATGGGCTGCTGCTGGACGACGTAGAACACCGATCCGAGCACGGGATCCTGCGCCACGATCTCGAGCATGCCGCTGCCGCGGATAAAACCCACCGATACGTGGTCGTTGAAGTAGATGGCGCGCGGGTTGGCCATGGTGATGTGCTGCGCCTGCAGGCTGGTCTGCGTGTAGACGAGCACTTGCGACTCGACGGGGATCTGCAACAGCTCGAGCACCGACTTGAGATAGCCAGACCGCTCGTCGAACACCAGCGCGGCCGACTTGTCCGACAGCTTCCGGTTGAGGGCATCGACGACGGTGTTGGCGTCGCTGGTGTTGTAGCGAATCGCGGGATGGTTGATCGACTGATCGAACACGCCGGTGCGCTGGGCAAGGGCCGTCCCCACCGCGCCGGTCAGCAACGCGCCCGCAAGCGCCAGAAGAATGGCCGGTTTCACCCTTTCAGGATAATACCTATTGCCGGGCGGCGTCGTAGGCCTGGCGAATCCAGCCGACCAGCTCCTTGTCCACCTCGGCGGCGGCCGTCACCTTGACCTTGAATTGGCACATGCCGCCGGGCTTCTGGGCCTCGAGGCGGCCGGTCCCCTTGACGTCTTTCATGTTCAGGCCGACCTCGACCCGTGAGTTGGTGGCCGGGCCAATCATGGCGAACTGCTTCTTGCCGCGCAGGCTGATGTAGCCCTTCTTCGGGGCCACCTCGAAGGCGCCGAACCTCGTGATGGCCGCCATCAGCGCGTCGTGGATGGGGCGAAGCGCCGCCTTGGGACCGGCATAGATCTCGTCGATCACCTGGCCGGGGCTGCTGCCGCTGGCGGCCGCGGCCGAGGCGCCGTCGGACTTCAGCACGTGGTGCACCAGGGTGTTGGCGTCGCCGTGCCCCATCCCAAGGTCGGCCTTCAGCATGGCCACCAGCTCACCGTGCTTCGTGCGCCCGCTGCCTTTCACGATTCTCGCTAGTTGCGCCAGCGTCTTGCCGGTGCGCTGTTCGATGTTCGCCAACTGGGTGGCGATGGCCTTGTCCATGTCCATGGGGATGTATTCAACACCGAACGGCGGGATGTGTACAAGAGAAAGGCGGCGCAAAGGGGGTCAGACCCCTCGGCACCGCCTGCCCGGGGTCAGACCCCGGTTGATGCTTACTTGCCGCCGAACCAGCTCGGGATCGGCATGTCGGCCATCGTCCGCAGGCCTGGCGCCACGCGCAGGATCTTCGGAATCGAGTTGACCGTGATCGACGCCGTGGCGACGTCGCCGTGCAGGCCGCCGGCCACCTTCGAGGTGACGCGGGGGAGGCCTTCCACCGTCACCGCGTCGAACGATTCCGGCGCGCCCAGATACGCCTCCATATGGAGCGTGATCACCGGCTTGCCCTTGCTGTAGCCGATGCCGTCCTGGATGATGCCGCACACGTAGCCGGGATCGACGGCGATCAGGTCGCTCTCGACCGCCTGCTCGGCGATCTTCGGCTGGATGACGTCGGTTACCTTGTCGAGCTTCCAGCCCATCGAATCGGCAATCATCTGCACGCTTTCGGCCAGCCCGACGTGGCGCACGCTGCCGTCTTTGACCTTGGCGGCGAACTGTTCCTTGGTCAGGCCCGAGCCAATCTTCTGCTGGAACGGCAACCGCCGCGTGCGGGCGTCCTGGATGCGGTCGACGCGAATGCTGTCCACGCGCTCGCAGATGCCGGTCAGCGTGATCGGCAGGGCGTCCATCGCGAAGCCCGGGTTGACGCCGGTGCCGACCACCGCGACCTTGGCCTTCTTCGCGAGGGCGTCAATCTTCTTCGCAAGCGCGCGGTTCTTGCCGACCGGGTATGACAGCTCCTCGGTGGTCGAGACAATCGCCACCTTCTTGCCGAGTACCTGCTCGATCTGCGGCATCACCTTCTTGAGCGACGAGCTCGTGCACAGCACGGCGACGTCGGGCTTGCCGGCCTTGATGGCGCCAATCGCGTCGTTGGTCACGCGAATGCGCAGCTTCTTGTCGAGGCCGATCACCTGGCCAAGATCGAGGCCGATCTTGGCTCGGTCAATGTCGACGGCGCCGACAATCTGAAAACCCTTGCGTGAGGCCACCTGGCGCGCCACCGCGGCGCCAATGGGGCCCAGTCCGTAGAACAGCACTCGAATCGCCATAGGAACTTTGGATTATACCCGTCTTCGCTTCGCTACGGCGAGGCAACCGGGCCCGCCTTCCCCCAATCGGGTTACGATGGGCGCTGGTGACGGACAGAAGAAGACTCCGGGGACTCGCCTGCCTCGCCCTGCTGGCTGGGGCGCTCGTCCTCCCCGTGAAGCCGGCCGCGCAGGCCCCGGCCCCGGCCTCGGCCGCGCTGTCTCCCAGGAATGCCAACTACGACATCGACGTCGCGCTGGACCCGGCCGCACGGACGCTGACCGGCAGCGAAACCATCCACTGGCGCAACACCGGGACGCTGGCCGCGTACTCGATTCGCGTGCACCTGTACTGGAACGCCTTCCGAAACACCAGGTCCACCTGGCTGAAGCAGCGCCGGCTGGTCGGCGACGACCCATTCGGCAATGCCCCCGAAAGCGACTTCGGCTTCTCCGAAATCGCCACCATCGCCGTCGTCAACGACGATGGCAGCGTGAAGGCCGACCTGAGGCCGGCCCTGCGATACATCTCGCCCGACGACCAGAATACGGACGACCGGTCGCTGGCGTCGGCGGAGTTGCCGACACCGGTGCAACCGGGCGAGAGCTTGCGGCTGCGCATCACCTGGAGCGGCCGTTTCCCCAGGAACTTCGATCGCACGGGCGTGGTCGGCAACTACTTCTTCGTCTCGCAGTGGTTTCCCAAACTCGGTGTGTTCGAGGCCGGCGGCTGGACCGCCCACCAGTTCTTCGCCAACGCCGAGTTCTACTCAGACTTTGGCCGCTACGACGTGCGAATGACGGTTCCCTCGGGATGGGCGCTGGGCGCCACGGGGCGCGAGCAATCGCGCACCGACACCGGCAACGGCCAGACGACCCATCGCTACGTGCAGGACGACGTGCACGACTTTGCCTGGACGACGAGCCCGGATTTCATCGAGCGGCGCCAGCGCTTCGAGCACGCCGGCCTGCCGGCCGTAGACATGCGCCTGCTCCTGCAGCCCGAGCACGAGGGCCTCGCCGACCGCCACTTCGCCGGCACCGCCGCCGCACTGCGCTATTACGGCGAGTGGTACGGCGCGTATCCGTACGGCCACCTGACGATTGTCGATCCGGCGTTCCAGAGCGACTCGGGCGGCATGGAGTACCCGACCATCTTCACGGGCGGCGCGCGCTGGCTGTCGCCGCGCGGCTCCAACGATCCCGAATACGTCGTGCTGCACGAAGCCGGACACCAGTGGTGGTACGGCATGGTCGCGAACAACGAGACCGAGCGGGCCTGGCTGGATGAAGGCCTCAACGAATACTCCGACTCGCGCGTGCAGGCCGAGGCACTGCAGCCGAATTACCTGGTACAGCGGTTCTTCGGCGACTTCATCCCCTGGCAGTTCCGCGACATCCCGCTGAAGCGAGCGACCGACACCAACTGGATGAATACCTATCGCCGCCTGGGCGATCGCGATGCGCTGTCGACGCCGACCTTCGCGCTGTGGCCGGCCGCGCACCAGGCGCAGTCGTACCACAAGACGGCGCTGATGCTGCACACCCTGGAGCGGCGTCACACCTGGGAGGTGATGCAGAAGGTGCTTGCCACCTTCTTTTCGCGGTGGCAGTTCAAGCACCCGCAGCCAGACGACTTCTTCGCGGTGGTCGACGACGTCACCGGGCAGCCCCATGCCTGGTTTTTCGACCAGGTGTATCGCAGTTCGAACACCTTCGACTACGCGATCGAGCGGCTCGACAGCGCGATCGTATCGGAGCGGGGACTGAATGACGGCCGGGCGTTCGAAGAGAGCAAGAGCGACGGCACCTATCGCACCACGGTGGTGGCGCGCCGGCTCGAGGCCGGCGTGTTCCCGGTCGACGTGCTGGTGACGTTCAGCAACGGCGAACAGGCGCGCGAGACGTGGGACGGCCGGGCCCGCTGGCGTGCGTTCACGTTCGATCGGCCGGTGCGGGCAGTGTCGGCGCAGATCGACCCCGAACGCGTGCTGCTGCTCGACACCAACTTCACCAACAACAGCCGCGGCATGGAGCCGGCCGGCGCCGCGGCCGCGGCCAAGTGGTCGTTGCGCTGGATGGTGTGGCTGCAGGACCTGATGATGACCTACGCGTTCTTCGTATGAGTGCCGGTAGCGCGTTCCTCGACGGCTTGATGCGCGTGAAGCGGGCGCCGTGGCTGGTGCTCGGCTTGTGGCTGTCGACGCTGCTGCTGGCCCTGCCGCTGTCGCTGGCGTTGCAGGGCCTGATCGGCGAGCACCTGGGCGCCAGCCTGGCGGCGCAATCGGCGGCCGCCGGCGTGAACTACGACTGGTGGAACGAGTTCCTGGCCCAGTCGACGGGCGTGGGCAAGACCTTCGTGCCGGCCATTCTCGGCTTCGCCGCCATCCTCCAGAACCTGAGCGGCGTCGCCGACGCGGCCGGACCGCCATCACCCGTGGTGTGGGTGGTGGTGGCGCAGCTGATCGTGTCGACGTTCCTGATCGGCGGCGTGCTGGATCGCCTGGCGCGCGATCGCGCCATCGGCGTCGGAGCGTTCTTCGCCGCATGCGGCGTTTATTTCCTGCGCTTTCTCAGGCTGAGCGTGGTGACGCTTGCCGTCTACGCGTGGCTGTTCGTCCCGGTTCACCGCTGGCTGTTCGGCAGCGTCTACGACAGCCTGTTGGTGGACCTCACGGTGGAGCGCACCGCGTTCTTCTATCGCGCCGCCCTGTATGGCGCCTTCGCGTTACTGGTGCTGGCCGCGAACCTGGTGTTCGACTACGCCAAGGTGCGGGCGGTGGTGGAAGACCGCCGCAGCATGATCGGCGCGCTGGCGGCCGGAATACGATTCGTGCGTCGCAACCTCATCGCCGCTATCGGCCTGTATGCACTGAACGCGCTGGCGTTCGTCGCCGTGCTGTTCCTCTATTACCTGGCAGCGCCTGGTGCGACGGCGGGCAATCTGGCTTTTGCCATCGGCCAGCTGTTCATCGTGTTGAGGGTGATCGTCCGCCTGCAGTTCGCCGCGTCGCAAACCGCGCTGTTCCAGGGCCGGCTGGCGCATGCCGGCTACGTGGCGCGGCCGGTTCCGAAGTGGCCGGAATCGCCGGCGGCCGAAGCCATCGGCCCGGCCTAATGGATGATTGGGGCCAGGCCCCCAAATTCACCTGATTTCTGGCCTGAATCATGCGCGACGGTTCGAGTTTCCCGAATGATGGCGGTCTAGGTGCCGTAAAACGGTGAATTTGGGGGCCTGGCCCCAATCATCCACTCAATCATCCACTAGAGCGCGTCGACGCCGGCGGCCGCGGCCGCCGCGTGGCGCAGCTTCTCGCGGGCATCGATGGCGGTGGCTCGCAGCAGCGGCTCGCTGTCCTTCGCCCATTCATCGAGCTTGGCGGCGAACCGGGTCAGCCGCATCTCGCCCATCGCGTAGGCCGCGCACGACCGCAGCCACGGGTCCTGGCTGAGCGCCATCACCTCGATCGCCTCTTCGCGGTCGCCGATCGTCGATCCCAGCATGCGGGACGCCGACTGGATGCGGTCGGCGATCGGAACCTGCCGGTCGAACAGCGGGATCACGATCGCCCGTACCTCGGGCGGCAGCACCGAGTCGAGGAACTCCACCGCGTTGTCGTGAACGACCGGATCGTTCGACTGCAGGCCAACGTGCGCGCTGTGCATGTCGTACTGCGGATAGAGGATCTTCAACAGCCGGAAAATCCGCTCCGCCTCCTTCTCGATCGACTCCCGCAACCCCTGCGCGATCGGATTGGCATCATCGTCCAGCGACGTGCCCAGCGTGCCCAGCACCTGGTACGAGCGGTAGTGCCCCATGATCTCGGCGGCCAGCACGGATTCAATCAGCTTGCGATCGGTGGGCCGCTCCGGATGCTGCTGCCCCAGCTTGTTGAGGGCGGTGATCGTGTGGTACCGCAGGATGACGTCGCGATCGAGCACGCTTTCGGTCAGCACCGCCTGCGCCTGCGCCGAGCCAATCTCCTGCAGTACCTTGGGAATCTCACGGCGCACCTGCGTGGCCATGTCCTCGTCGGTGAGGTAGTCGCGCAGGGTGCCGACAATGCGGTCGCCGAACTCGGCGAGCGCGGCGGTGGCGGCGTCGGTCAGCGAAGGGTCGGCCAGCTTCTCAATCAGCGGGCCGATCATCGTCCGCTTCTTGAGCTTGCCGGCGGCCGCCATCGCCGCCCGCGCCACCTCCACATCGTCGTCGTCCAGCAGCGTGCGCAGCTCGCGCTCGAACAGGTCGGGCTGGGTGGCAATCAAGCGTGCCGCTTCGAGCCGGGTGCGGCGGCCGGGCTCGCCGTCCTCCTCCGCCATCTTGGCCAGCAGCAACCGCGCGGCCTCGACGTTCTGGGTCGGTCCCGAGCGGGCCAGGAACGCCACCAGGGCAGCGCGAATCGAGAAGTCCTCGAAGTCGCCGAGCGCCTCGATCCGCTCGAGCGGGTCGACCTGGTCGAAGGCGGTGAGGTAGAGCAGCGCCTCGGTGCGGACCTCGAGGTTCGGGTCGCGGAGCAGTTTCTCGACCTCGGCCTTGACGCTGGCGTCGCCGGCGCGGGCGAGCAGCGACACCGCCTGGCGGCGGATCTCGGGTTGCTCGTGATTGAGCAGGCCGCGCACGGCGGGATGCACCTTGCGATCGTGCGCCATCTCGAACAGGCTGAGCGCGTAGGCAATCTCGCGAGTGCTGCCCTTGAGCCGGGAGGAAATCACCGCGGTGGTATCGCGGTCCAGCACCGGCATCGAGGCCCGCTCGGAATCAACGCGGTGCTGATGAATGCTCTCGCGCAGGTTCTCGACATACTGCCGGCGCGCGACGAACGCCGCCACCATCCAGGCGGCGATCAAGACGACGCCGACGCGCGACAGGTCGACCGCCGACCATTGCAGGATGGCGGCAAAGACCAGCACCACCAGGCCGCCGCCGGCATCGCCCAGGCGATAGACAACCGTGTCGATGAACGACTTGACGCGGAAGGTGTGGGCGGCCGGCACCGGCAGGTAGAGCAGTTCGGTGGTGGCCTTGTCGATCGAGTAGCGCAGCACCTGGTCGCTGGCCTTGAGCGCCGCCGCCGCGACCAGCGTGCCGAGCACGAACACGCCGAGCGACCCCATCAGCATCGCGGTCGGGACAATGAACAGGGCGGCGCCGACGCCGGCAGTGCGCAGCACGCGGCCGGTCAGCAGCAACTGCAGCAGCAGCGACATCACGCCGGCGATCATGTTGAAGGTGCCAAAGAACATCGCCAGCTCGTCGGTATCCGGAATCGCCGCCTTGGCAATGGCCTTGAACTGCCATCCGGCGACGGTAGTGGTGAGGGCCGAGATCCACACCAGCGCGGCGATCGCCCGCAGGTAGCGCGACTCGCGCACCAGTGCCAGGCTGCCCCACAACGTACCCGAGTCGCGATCGGTGCCGGTGGCGGGCATGTCGTTGCCGACGTAGTCGGGACGATTGCGCCAGATCATCGCCACCAACAGCGCGCACACCAGCAGCGATGCCGCCACCAGGGCCAGCATGATCTCGGTGCCGTAACGCGAGACGGCGGTGCGCGTCGCCAGGCCGCCGACGATCCAGCCGAGAATGGCGCCGCTGCCGATGAAGCCGAACGACCGCTTGGCCTCGCGCGTGGTCATCACGTAGTTGGCCAGCGTCCACACCTGCGACGGCGCCAGCACCGAGAACACGCCGACCCAGATGTAAATGGCGACGAACAGGGCGCCCGACTCGGTGACCGACGAGGCCGACCAGGTCCAGAAGACAATGGCGCTGGCGGCGAAGAACAGGATGCTGCCGACCAGCAGGTTGCGGAGGTTGGTGCGATGGCCAATCCACAGGTAGACGCTCGCGGCCACGCCGACCAGGAAGGCAATGGCAATGTCGACGTAGGGCAGGTCGATGGCGCGGTAGCGGTCCAGGAACAGCGCGTCGCGCGCCGCCTTGCTGGCGACGCTGCTGGCCATGGTCAGGAACAGGTAGGCAAACAGCGGAAACGCCCGCCGCAACTCACGGCCGTTCAGGCCCAGCACCCGTTCGACAAGACTCAGCATCAGGCCCTGCGGAAGTTTACCTTAGGATAAGATTTGAGCATCGCGCGCCCCCCTCTTCTGTCCCGCCTGCTCCGTCCCGTCGTTCAACTCCGCGATGGCGAGTCGACGACCGCGCTGCTGATGTTCCTGTACTCGTTCCTGGCGATGACCAGTTACAACATCGTCAAGCCGATCACGCGGTCGGAGTTCATCTCCAGCCTGGGCGCCGACAACCTGCCGTGGGTGCAGTTCGGCGCCGGCGTGCTGATCGGCGTGCTGATGCAGGGCTATACGATCCTCATGAAGCCGGTGCCGCGGCGCTGGACCATTCCGGTGACCCAGGCCGGCATGGCCGGCCTGCTGCTGCTGTTCTGGTTCCTGTTCACCTCGATTGGCGCCGACTGGATCGCGGTCGCCTTCTACGTGCTGGCGTTGATCCTGGGCATCCTGTTGATCAGCCAGTTCTGGACGCTGGCCAACGACGTCTACGACCCGCGACAGGCCAAGCGCATCTTCGGGTTCATCGGCGGCGGCGCCAGCCTCGGCGGCGCCACCGGCGCGGCGCTCACGGCGTTCCTGGTGGAATCGCTGGGCGCCACGCAGATGCTGCTGGTCAGCGCCTCGATCATGGGGCTGTGTTTCTTCATCGTCACGGTGATCCTGCGGCGCGAGAAGTCGGCCGGCACCACCGACGCCACCAAGACGGGTGAAGAGGAGGGCGTCAGCAGCGGCGAGGCGGTGCAACTGCTGCGTTCGTCGCGGCACCTGCAGGTCATTGCCCTGGTCATTGCCTTCGCGGCGGTCGGCGCCGCGATCATCGAGCAGCAGCTCAACATGGCGGCGGCCGAGGCAAAGGGCAGCACCAACTCCGACGCCATCGCCGCCTTCCTGGCGCAGGTCACGGTCTACCTGTCGCTGATCGGCTTTGTCATCCAGGTCGGCCTCACCAGCCGGATCCACCGCGTGATGGGCATCGGCTTCGCCCTGCTGGTGCTGCCGATGAGCCTGGGCACGACCGCCGTGATCATGCTGTTCAACCGCGCGCTGTGGGCGCCCGGCCTGGCCCGCGTGCTGGACACCTCGCTGCGCTACACGGTCGACAAGACGTCGCGCGAGGTGCTGTTCCTGCCGCTGCCGTCGGAGTTGAAGTACCGCGCCAAGCCGTTCATCGACGTGACCATGGACCGGCTGGCCAAGGGCATGGGCGCGCTGATGATCCTGGTGCTGATCAAGGACTGGGGCTTCGGCTGGGACTGGCAGCAGCTGAGCTACGCCAGCCTGACCATGGTCGGGTTGTGGGTACTGACGGCCATGCTGGCGCGCCGCGAGTACCTGCGGACGTTCCGGCGCAGCATCGAGCAGCAGGACG
Organism: Vicinamibacterales bacterium; assembly: GCA_050247355.1. GTDB lineage: Bacteria > Acidobacteriota > Vicinamibacteria > Vicinamibacterales > UBA2999 > 12-FULL-67-14b. The sequence continues at coordinate 14,404 of JBFWUK010000024.1, forward strand.
TCGTGCCCGAAGACCTGCGCGGCACCACGCTCGGACCGAGTTCAATTGAGACGCTGGTCAGCGAGTTGTCGCATCCGGAACCACGCCGCGTGCTCTACGCCATCGACCTGCTCGACGCGATGGACAAGCGGCACCTGGTGACGCCGCTGCTGCTGGCGCACGAGTCGGCGGAGATCCGCGAGCGCACGTTGCGGGTGGCCGAAGCCGCCGGCAGCGAGGCCGCCGACCGCTGGCTGTCCCGCGTCGAGCGCGCCTTGAAGGACGCCGATGCCAGCGTGCGGCTGGCCGCGGTCGGGGCGCTGGCGGCGCTGCGCGGCCAGGCCGCGGCCGACGTGATGCGACCGTTCCTGGCCGACCGCGACCAGGCGCTGTCGATCGTCGCCGCCTCGGCGCTGGCCTCGAGCGCGCAAGCCGAGGACGTGGCGGCGGCCGAGGAACGGCTGCGGAAGTTCTCGAGCGACACGCGCGACCAGGCGACGCCGGCGCGGCTGCTGGCGGCGCGGGCGCTTGGCGACGTCACCAATCCGGCGTTCCGGCCGCTGCTGGTGCCGCTGATGTACGACGCGAACGTCGAGGTCGCACAAGCCGCCGTCGAGAGCGCGGGCAAGCTCGGCGCGCAGGACTTCCTGTTCGTGGCGCCGCTGGTGTCGCTGTTGCGCAACCGGCGCCTGAAGTCGGCGGCGCGGCAGGTGCTGATCGGCTACGGCGAGCCGGTGGTGGCGCCGCTGGCCTATTTCATGCTCGACCGCGAAGAGGACATCTGGGTGCGGCGGCACGTGCCGTCGACGCTGGGCCTGCTGCCCTTCCCGTCTTCGGTGGCGGCCCTGCTCAGCGCGCTGGACGATTCCGACGGCTTCCTCAAGTTCAAGGCAGTGTCGGCGCTCGAGCGCATCCGCCGCACCAACCCGGAGGTCGCGATCGACGCCGAGGTGGTCACGCGCCAGCTGCACGCCGAGGCGGGACTGGCCTTCAGCGCACTGACGCTGCACCACAACCTGTTCGTGGCCGGCGGCCTCGACACCGGCGCGCTGCTGGCGCGATCGCTCGAGGAGAAGCACCAGCGGCGCCTCGGCCGCACGTTCCAGTTGCTCGGCCTGATCAACACGCCGTCCGACATCGCCGCGGTGCGGCACTCCCTGAGCGACAGCGACCCGAAGGTCCGCTCGCGCGGCATCGAGTACCTCGACAACCTGCTGAGCGGCGACGTGCGCAAGCGGGTGATGATCCTGGTGGAAGACATGCCGGCGGAGGAACGCATCCGCAAGGGCAACGTGATGTACCGCACCCGCGTGCGCGACGTCGAAGACACGGTCGCCCAGCTGCTGCACGACGAAGACGAGTCGATTGCCGCCGCCGCCGTGCTGCTGGTCGAGTCGCGCGGCATGTGGGAGCTGGCCGACGACCTCGAACACCTGCTCGCGCACCGCGATGCCAAGGATCAGCACGTCTTCCAGGCCGCCTCGTGGGCGCTGGCGGCGCACCGCATGCCGGCCGACCGCCGGCGCCAGCTGTGGCAGGAGCCGCTGCCATCGGTCGAGCTCGCCGACCGCCTGCGGCGGTTGCCGCTGTTCGAATATACGCAGGTGAACGAGCTGTTCCGCCTGGCCCGGCTGGGCCGCCAGGCGCGGTTCGAGGCCGGACGGGTGCTCTACCAGCGCGGTGACCAGCCGCGAACGGTGCAGTTCGTGCTTGATGGCACAGTCAGCGCGACCGTGGGCGACGGCGTCACCGAGATCGCCGCGCCGGCGCCGCTGGCGGTGGAAGAGGTGCTGGAAGGTTCGCCGATGACCGCGACGCTGACGGCCGTCGACCGCGTGATCAGCCTGGTGCTGACCAACGACGAGTTCCTCGCGCTGCTGGCCGAGAACGTCGAGCTGGCCGAGGGATTGTTCCGCCTGATGCTCCACTCGCACGGCCTCGACACCGGCCACACGCTGATCCACGGCACGGTGGCGCCCGAGCTGAAGGACCGCGTCTCGACCGGCCTGCAACCGGTCGATCGCCTGCTGCTGCTGCAATCGAGCCCGCTGCTGGCGCACGCGACGGCCGCCCAACTGTGGCGGCTGTCGGCGATCGCCCGCCCGGTGACGCTGCCGGCCGGCACCGAAGCCCTGAGCCGCGGCGGCGAGGCCGCGATCCTGATCGTGCTGGGCGGATCGCTGAAACTGGACACGGCGGACGGCGAGTCGGCGACGGCAACCGCCGGCGACGTGATCGGCATGTACGAGACGCTGGGCGGCTCGCGCTTCGACGCCACGGCGACCGTGCTGTCAACGGTCACGGCGCTGAAGCTCGAACGCGATTCGCTGTTCGAGCTGCTGGCCGACAACACCGACCTGCTGCAAGGGGTGTTCTCGATCCTGCTCCGCCGCGGCCGATAATCTAGTCAGGCCGTCATCGGCAGCGTCACCGCGAAGGTCGTCTCGACGTTCGGCACGCTGCTCACCGTCACCGTGCCACCGTGCCGTTCGACGATCGCCTTGACGATCGACAGGCCCAGTCCCGAGCCGGTCTGCGAGCGCGAGCGGTCAGCCTTGTAGAAGCGATCGAACACGTGGGGCAGGTGCTCGGCGGGAATGCCGATGCCGTTGTCGCTCACGGTCAGCGTCAGCCGGTCGCCGTCGCGGCGCGCGCCGAGGCGCACCGCGCCGCCCGGCGGCGTGTGCTTGAGCGCATTCGCGGCCAGGTTCTGCATGGCCTGCTCGATGCGCATCGGGTCACCGACCAGCCGCAAGTCGTCTTCGTGCGGTTCGATCGCGATCGCCACCTGCTTGTCCTCGGCGGTCTTGGCATGACGCTCCGCCACGCGCTCGAACACCTCGTCCACGTCGACGGATTCCTGCGCCAGCGAGATGCCGCCGGCCTCGAAGCGCGCCAGGTCCAGCAGGTCGCCGACCAGCCGCTCGATCCGCTCGCCTTCCTCCTGGATCACCTTGACGGCGCGCTGCCCTTCAGCGGTCGGCGGCACGAACTGCGGCAGCCCCAGCGTCTCGGCATACCCGCGAATCGCCGTCAGCGGCGTCATCAACTCGTGCGACACGTCGGCCAGCAACTGCCGGCGGGCACGATCGGCCTCGGCCAGTTGCGCCTGCCGGGCCGCCAGGTCGCCGGCCATGCGATTGAACGCGTCGGCCACCGCCGACACTTCGTCGCCGCCAATCGCCGGCGCCCGCGCCGACAGGTCGCCTTCACCAAAACGCCGCGCGGCATCCTCCAGGGCCCGCAAACGCGCCTGCGCCGGCCGGAAGATCACCAGGGCCGCCAGCGCGGTGCCGGCAATCAGCAACAGCAACGCGCCCACCGCCAGCGGGGTGCCGATCTCGTCGGCGGCGCGCCGCAACCCGGTCAGGGGGGGCACCCACACCACCGCCACCACGGCGCCGTCGTGCTGGACCGGCGCCATCACCGGACCTCGACGGGGTCCGCCAAACGGCGTGCGCGGCAACGCGCCCGGGGGCGGCCCCTCTGCGCCTGGCGGCGGGCGGCGCTCGCGGCTTCCGCGCCCACCGCCGGACCCGGGTCGCCGCCTGAACGGTCCCGGCATTCGCATGCCGGACGGCACGTCGATGTTCGGCGGCGCCACCACGCGGCCATCGGCGAAGATGATCGCCGCCGGCCGGTGCAGTTCGCTGATGCGGCGGCGGGCGTAAGCCTCGAGGTCCAGCGCGGGATCGGCGGCGAGCGCAGATTCGAACTCCGACGCCACCAGCTCCGCGAAGTCGCGGCCCATGCGCTCCGGCATACCGCCTTCGGTCGCGCCGGCCACCCAGATGAACAGGCCGACCTGCAGCGTGAGCGTGATGGCCAGGAACAGGATCAGGCCGAGACCGATGCGCCAGTACAGGCTCCGCCCGAAGGAACGGGTACTACTAGACATCGGCGCACTTGTAGCCACTGCCCCACACCGTGAGGATGATGGCCGGGTTGGCCGCGTCCACTTCGACGCGGCGGCGCAGCCGCTTGACCAGCGAGTCGACGCTGCGCTCGGTGACGTAGGTGCGATCGGGCCACACCCGCGTCAACAACGCTTCGCGGCTGAAGACAATGCCCGGATGGGTGGCCAGGACGAACAGCAGGCGGAACTCCTGCGCGGTCAGGTCGACATCGGCACCGCGCACGCGGACGCGGCGGCGGGCGGGATCGATGTGAAGGCCGTGGATTTCCACCGGCCGGTCCGCGGCCGGCGCGGCTTCGGCCTGGAGCTGCGAACGGCGCGGGCGCCGCAGCAACGCCCGTGCGCGCGCCACCAGCTCGCGAATGCCGAACGGCTTGGCCAGGTAGTCGTCCGCGCCGCTTTCGAGGCCGAGCACCTTGTCGCTTTCCTCGCGCCGGGCGGTGAGCATCATGATCGGCACGTCCTGGTTCGGGCCTTCGCGCCGGATCGACCGGCAGATCGAAATGCCGTCCATGCCCGGCAGCATCAGGTCGAGCACGACCAGGTCGTACGACCGTGACCCGGCTCGCACCAGCCCCTCCAGTCCATCGCCGACGGCATCGGTCTCCAGGCCCTCGAGGCCGAGGTGCAGGACGATGAGGTCGCGGATGTGGGTGTCGTCTTCGATGACCAGGACGCGAGGCATTGCCTAGAAGTGTTCCACAAACCCGGCGGCTTGGGGCTCGAGGCTTGAGGCCTGGAAGGACTGCCACAGTTTTCTCACATCCCGGCCACAGGGCTGCCACGGGATTGCCGTCTCATGGGGTAAGGAGTGACAGTTCACATGACCAAGACACTGAAGATTTCCCTCGCCGCGGGGTTCGTCGCGGTTGTTCTCGCGGCTGGCTCCGCGCTCGTGCACGCCCAGGACGGCCAGATGCCTCGGCGCGGCCCGGGACCCGGCATCGGCATGCGCGGACCGGGCGGGCCGATGGGACCGATGGGGTTCGCCCCGGGGTTCCGTGGGCTTGACCTGACCGACGATCAGAAGGCGCAGATCAAGTCGATCACCGACTCGCACCAGGCCGAGTTCAAGGCGGCCGGCGAAAAGGTCGGCGCTGCGCGCCAGGCACTGCGGACGTTGCTGCAGGCCGACACCATCGACGAGCCGGCAATCCGCGCCAAGAGCGTGGAGGTGGCCAACGCCGAAGCGGACGCATCCATCCTGGGCGCCAAAGTTCGGGCCCAGACGCTGCAGGTGCTGACGGCGGAGCAACTGGCCAAACTGAAGGAGCTGCGGGCCGCACGGGAGGCGCAGCCGCGCCGGCAGCGCGGACCGGGCCGCCGCTAGTCAGGCGGGGACTGACCCCGAGTCCGGACTACCGAGGGGTCTGTCCCCGTCGCGGTGCTGCGGCAGGGTCGGCCCCCTGGCACCTCCACTCGGGGTCAGTCGGCACCTCCTGCTCGGGGTCAGCCCCTACTTCACCGGGCTCCACCGCCACTCCATGCCGCCTTCCTTGCCGTTCTGCGTGCCCTCGATGCGGGCGCGCAGGTCGGCGCCGTCCATCCAGTAGATGATCCGCTGCGGGAAGTCGTGCCCCGGGTTCTCGAACGTGACGCGCGTGCCGCTGATTTCCTTCAGCGGGAAAGCGGTGGCCGGCGACCGGCCGTTGGGCATCGACAGGTAGACGATCGCATCGCCCTGCTGTTCGATGCGCAGGAACTCGAAGCCCAGCGTCCGGCCCTTGCCGACGTCGCGGTGCATGCCGAGCATCGAGTTGCCGTTCGGCCGCGTCCAGTGTTCTTCCATCTCGATGCCGCGCGAGGTCCCGGTCCAGGAACCCGCCATCCACGCCAGGGCATCAAGGGCCGGTTTGGCCTGGCGCGCTTCCACGCCAGCTCCTAAGACGATCAGCAGTGCCATCAGTCTCGCGCTTCGCATCATCGGCGTAGAATAGACGTCTCCCGGCCGACTGGATTGTAGAAAAACGACATCGATGGAGTTCGGTTACTACCCCACCCCGATGCCCTTGGCCGCCGTCGTCAAGACGATCTGGTACGCGCGTGGGACGAAGGCCGAATTCGACGTGCCCGAGCCAATCGTCCCGGACGGCTGCGTGGAACTGGTGTTGAACCTCGCCGATTGCTTCGTGCAGGTGGATGCCGGCGGCACCAGGCAGCCGCGCGAACTGCTGGTTGGGCAGATGACGCGGCCGACCATTGCCTCGCCCACCGGCGAGGTCGATCTCATCGGCATCCGGTTCTGGCCAGGGCGCGCCGGCGCCGTGCTGCGCACGCCGATGTGGGAGTTGCAGGATCAGTTGATCGCGGCATCGAGCGTGTTGCCCTGGATGGAAGGGCTGGCCGACGGGATGCGAGAACTGCCGCATGGCGAGCGGCTCGGCCGCCTCACCAGCGCGCTGTCACCCTATTGCGCGCGCGTGGCGCCGGAGCGCCTGCGAAGTGTCGACGCCGCGCTCGCGCAGATCGCGACGACAGGCGGCACGCTGTCGATCGACGCGCTGGCGGCGCGGACCGGCATCACGCGGCGGCATCTCGAGCGCCAGTTTCGCAACCAGGTCGGGCTGGGCATCAAGCAGATGGCGCGCATCACGAGGATCCAGTCCGTGATCGCGCTCGTGCGGTCCGAGCGCTCGCTGTCAGGCGCGGAGGTTGCCGCGCGTTTCGGCTACAGCGATCAGGCGCACCTGATCCACGAGTGCCGCGCGTTGACCGGACGAACGCCGCGCCGATTGCACACCACCGAACGGTCACTGTCGGGGTTGATGCGCGAACAGCGCTGGCGCGTTCCCTCCTGACACCAGCCACGCGGCCCTGTATGATCGGGGTTTACCCCATCCATGTTCAGGACCGCCATACTCTCGTTCGTCGCTAGTGCGCTCGGCGCATCCACCTCGGCCGCTCAAGACAGCGTGCCTCACCTCGCCGCCGAACGGCTGCAGACCGAGGAGCGCATCACGCTCGATGGCCGGCTGGACGAGCCGGCGTGGGCGCGGGCCGTCCCGGCCACCGACTTCCGGCAACAGGAACCGGTCGAAGGCGAGGCGCCGAGCGAAGCCACGGAAGTGCGCGTGGTGTTCAGCGCCACCAACCTCTACATTGGCGCCGAACTCTTCGACAGCGACCCCTCGGGCATCAAGGGCTTCCAGCGCCGCCGCGACGCCGGCCTCGGCTCCGACGATCGCTTCATGTGGGTCCTCGACACCTTCCGCGACGGCCGCACCGGCTACTTCTTCGAGATCAACCCGGCCGGCTTGCTGGGCGACGGCCTGCTGCGCATCGGCAGCGGCGGCACCATCAACAAGTCGTGGGACGGCATCTGGGACGTGCGCGTCCGCCGCCACGACCGGGGCTGGACCGCGGAGATTCGCATTCCGTTTCGCACGCTCAACTTCGACCCCCAAAGCGAGCGCTGGGGGATCAACTTCCAGCGCACCATCCGGCGGCTGAACGAAGAGCTGATGTGGAGCGGCCACCGCCGCAACCAGGGCCTGTTCCGGCCGATCAACGCCGGCATTCTCACCGGGCTGGGCGACATTTCGCAGGGCGTGGGACTCGAAGCCAAGCCCTACCTGGCCGGCAACTACTCCACGGCCGACGGTGTGGATGATACCGGCGCCGACATCGGCCTCGACCTCGGCTACAGCGTGACGCCGAGCCTGCGCCTGGCCATGACGGTGAATACCGATTTCGCCGAAACCGAAGTGGACGACCGGCAGGTGAACCTCACGCGCTTCCCGCTGTTCTTTCCGGAGCGCCGTCAGTTCTTCCTCGAAGGCTCGAGCATCTACAACTTCGCCGGCAGCAACGGCGTGACCCCGTTCTTCAGCCGGCGCATCGGCCTGGTCGACGGCGAGCCGGTTCCTGTTCAATTCGGGGCGCGGCTCGGCGGCCAGGCCGGGGCGTGGGACCTCGGCCTGCTGCAAGTGCGAACCGGCGCGCAGGGCAGCGCGCCGACGGAAGACTTCTCGGTGGCACGGCTCCGCCGCAACTTCTTCGCGCAGTCGTCGATCGGCGCCATCTACACCCGCCGCGCCAGCGGGCCGGCCGGCGGCGTCGAGCTGCCCGACCGCCACACCTACGGCGTGGATCTCGACATGTCGACCGCCGCGTTCCTTGGCGACAAGAACCTGCAGTTCGAGGCGTTCTTCGCCGCCCACACCGAATCGGCGCCTGGCGAGGTGACCACGCTCGGCGATCGGTCGGCACGCGGCCTCCGGCTCAACTACCCCAACAACGAATGGCAGGCCCACGTCTCGCTGCGCGAATTGGGCGATGCGTGGGATCCGGCGGCCGGCTTCACGCCGCGACGCGGCTTCCGCCGCCTGCAACCGAGCGTGTCGTGGAACCCGCGGCCGCGAGCGCTGGCCAACGTGCGCGAAATGCAGTTCCAGGTCTACTTCGAGCGCCTGACCGACCTCGACGGCGTGCTCGAAACCAGGCGGCTGTCCGCACAACCGTTCGGCATGCGCCTGGACCAGGGCGACAACCTTGGCGTGGAAGTCGCGAACCAGTTCGAGTACCTGGCCGAGCCGTTCGAGATCGCCGATGGCGTGGTGCTGGCGCCGGGCGAGTACTCGTTCAACGACGTCCGCGCCGACTTCAACTCGGCCAACCAGCGGATGGTGTCGGTGAACGCCGAGGTGCAGGCCGGCCAGTTCTGGTCGGGTACCCGCCGGCGTGCCGAGCTGGGCGCCACCATTCGGCCCAACGGCGCGCTGAACCTGTCAGGCGTGATCGAACGCCAGGACGTGACCCTGCCGGAAGGCGACTTCGCCACCACGCTGATGCGCGTGAACGCCGCCTGGACGCCGACGCCGTTCATCGCGCTGACTAATTCGCTCCAGTACGACGATGTGAGCCGGGTGATGGGATTGAATGCGCGGCTCCGCTGGATCGTGCGGCCGGGCAGCGACTTCTACTTCGTCTACGGCCACAACTGGCGCCACGAGACCGGCCGTTACCTCACGCTGTCGCGCGGGGCAACGACGAAGGTGAATTACACGCACCGATTCTGAGGTTCCCTGCGGGCAACCCTTCAGGGTTGCCCGTTGGTCTCAACGCGTACGTAGGAGGCGCAGGCCGTTCAACGTCACGGCCACTGTTGCACCGGTGTCGGCCAACACCGCGAGCCACAACGGCGCGGCGCCGAACACCGCGGAGATCAGGAAGGCCGCCTTCGTCGCCAGGGCCAGCGTGACGTTCTGGCGGATGACGCTGACGGCACGCCGGGCGTGACTGACCAGGAACTCCAGGTCTTCAGGATGATCGCAGGTCAAGACGACGTCCACATTGGCGAGCGGCACGGTCGTAGTCGTCCGGCACTGCACTATTACTCTTGCCGCCGCTAACGCCGCGACGGTTGGCGCCGACGCGTGGGCGGCGCGCTCGAGCGGCGCTCCGCCCTTGAACAACACGCCGCGCCTGGCGGCAGAGGTCAGCGCCGCCACCACCGTCACCGGCGTCGAGATCACCAGGGCGCACGGACATGCCAGCACCAGGAAGATCAGGGCGCGGTAGAACCAGGTCTCCCATCGCCCATCGATTAGCGGCGGACCGAGCGCGACGGCCACGGCGCCGAACGTGACCACGGGCGTATAGATAGCCGCGAACCGCTCGATCCAGCGCTCAACCTTCGCCGATTCGTGACCGCGCTCCTCGCCCCAGCCCGGCTCGTGGCCCACCAGGTCGGCCACCGCGTGACGCGCCCGGTCAATGCTCCACGCCTCCATCAGGTGGGCCACCGCAAACAGGAAGGCGACGGCCGCCGCCTCGGCCCACTGGCCAATCACCGCGGCGCCAATCGCCGACACGCACACCAGTACGTGCATGTCGAGGTGCAGGTAGCGCAGCGACGCGAGCGCGCGCGGGATCATGGGCGCCAGGCCGGCCACCGCCGAGACCCCGTAAGCAACCACGGCCCCGCCGTGATGCGCGTGGCCGTCCTCGCCGTGCCCGAATAACGCCTCGGACCAGGTGTCGGCGTTGACGCCGTCTATCACCCAGCCGGCCATGAACGCGGCCAGGCTGGCGGCCGCCCACCACCGGGCCGAGTCGTGGTGATGATCGTGGTGATGGTGGTCGTCGCCGACCACCTCGCCGGCCTCGTGGGTGTGGGCCGTGAGACCGGTGCTGGTCACGGCCGCCAGGATGGCGGCTGCCGGTACGATCGAGGGGTCGTAGGTGACATCGACGCGCCGGCCAACCAGGTCGAAATCGATCGCGGCAATGCCGGGGCGGTCCAACGCGCGCCGAATCAGGGCTGCTTCATCGGCGCAGTCCATTCCGGCGACGTGCAGTCTGAGCGTTGAATTGGTTGGGCTGCGCACGAACACTTCATTATCCGGCCAAAGCCGGATGCTACAACTGCCGTACTGCTACAGGGCCTGGACGGCGGCCAGCACTTCTTCGGCGTGGCCATCGACCTTGACGCCGTCCCACCGCTTGACGACCTTGCCGTCGGCGCCGATCAGGTAGGTGGTGCGCGCCACGCCCATGTACTTGCGGCCGTACATCGACTTCTCCTGCCACACGCCGTACTTCTCCATCACCGCGTGGTCCTCGTCGGCGAGCAGCGGGAACGTCAGGTCGTACTTCTTGGCGAACTTCGCCTTGCTCTTCGAATCGAGCATGCTCATGCCGAGCACGGCGGCCTTGCTCTTCTTGAACTTCGGCAGGTTGTCCTGGAAGGCGCACGATTCCTTGGTGCAGCCGGGCGTGTCGTCCTTCGGGTAGAAATAGATCACCACGGGCCGGCCGGCGTAGTCGGCGAGCGAATGCGTCTTGCCGGCCTGGTCGGGCAGCGAGAACGAGGGGGCCTTCTTGCCGGGTTCGATGAGTGCCATTTGTGCTCCAGGCAACCCTAAAGGGTTGCCTCCACCGCGACGAATCAGGCAACCCTGAAGGGTTGCCGCCACTAACTCTGATGCCTACTGGGCGGTGGTGGTTCCACCGCGGGGAAACGGCACCGCGGCATGCGACCGCCGGGGCTCGGCGCCACCCTCCACCGTCTTGTTCGCCACATCGACGGTGATGGCCGCGGCGTAGCCGTAGCGCACCTCGCCCTTGCGGCCTATGCGCTGGAACTTGTGGCCGCGGTCGATCAGGTTGTTCAACAGGCGGCGCGGAAAGCGATCCTCGATCTCAATCCGCTCGCCGTTCTCCAGCGGATCGGCGGGATCGCGGCCCGGCAGGAACCGCGGCGCCTCGATCGCCGCCTGCGCGCCCAGCTTGCCGTCGATCACCCCGGTGATGATGTTGTAGACCGACACCGGGATCCACGCGTTGCCGGCGCACCCGACCGCCAGGCGCGGCACTTCTTCGCCGTTGGCCTTCTGCTCGAACACCAGCGTCGGCACGCTGGCCGTGCTCGAACGCATCAGCGGCACCAGGCTGCCGTAGGCGCCCGGGGTCAGGCGGTTCGATCGCAAGTGGTTGTTGTAGAGAAAGCCAAGCCCCTTCGACACGTAGAACGTGCCGCCCCAAGTGCTGAGCGTTTGCGTGACGGCAATCATGTTGCCTTCCGCATCAGCCACCGCAAACGATGTCGTCCCCGTGCTGATGCGCGGCGCCGGCGCCGCCGGCGCCGGTGTTTCCTCGGGCACCTGGCGCTCGTACCGTGACGCCTTCTCGGCATCGATCTTCGCAAACAGCTTCTTGGCGTGCTCGTCGGTCAGGTGCTCCTCGAAGTCGACCGGCCAGCGTTCGGGATCGGCCACCCGGCGCAGCGGGTCGCGCACCTTCCACGACTCGACCAGGTAGTGCAGGTAGTCGGGGTCCTGCGACGCCCGGGCGCCCGGCTTCGGCTGGTAGTTCTCGAGCACGTGCAGCGACTCGAACAACTGGATGCCGGTCGACACCGGCGGACCGCCGGCATAGAGCGTGTGGCCACGGTAGCGGCCCATCACCGGCGTCCGCTCGATCGCGCGATACTGCGCCAGGTCGGCGAAGGTCAGAATGCCGCCGTTCTCTTCCATGTCAGCGGCGATCTTCTTCGCGATGTCGCCGCGATAGAACGCATCGGCCCCGCCCTTCTGGATCGAGCGCAGCGTGTTGGCGTAGTCCTTGTTGAAGAAGCGGTCGCCTGGCTTCGGCACCTTGCCGCCCGGCAGGTAAATTTTCGCCGCCTCGGGCCACTTCTCGAGGAAGCGACGGCCTTCGGCAATGCTCGACGGCAGGCCCTCGTCCAGGATAAAGCCCTCGTCGGCCAGCTTAATCGCCGGCGCGACCAGGTCTTCCCACTTCACCTTGCCGCTGCCGTAGTGACGATAGGCGTAGTCGAGGCCGGCGACGACGCCGGGAATGTTCGCCGCCGCCGGACCGTCGGCGACAATGCGGCCATCCTGCATCAGCAGCGGGTTGTCGGCGGTCGCGCGAATCGGCGTCATGTCCTTGTATTCGATCACCGTCGGCTTCTTCATGCCCTTGAGATACAGCACCGCCGCGCCGTCGCCACCGACGCCCGAGGCTTCCGGCTCGACCACGCCGAGCGCGAACGACACCGCGATCATCGCGTCGACGACGTTGCCGCCCTTCTCGAAGGCCAGGCGCCCGGCTTCAGACGCCAGCGGATGGCCGGAGACGACGACCGCGCCGTTGGAGGTAACGACCGGCTTGATCAACGGCTGCGCCGCCACCATCTCGTCGATCACCGCCTCGAGATCGGCCTCGGCCTTCGCGCCGGCCGCGCGCGGCCGGAGCTCGTCCTTCAGGCTCGCCCACTTGTCGGCCGCCGGCGGCGCCGAGTAATACAAGTTGCGCAGCGTGTTCCAGACGCGATCGAACATCGCCGTGAACGTCGCCGCCGAGGGTTCGAGAGCGGCAGTTACGACACCGCCATCTTCGTGCACCGGCAACGGCGCGGGCACTCGCCACAACTGGAAGGCCGAACTCAACGCGAACAGCGGCGGCGCCTCCACTTCGTTGCGAAGCGGGTTGCCGTTGTAGACGGGTTGCGGGTCGGGTAAGCCCGACACCAGCAGCGTCTTGCCGTCCGGCGACCACGCCGGCGCGCCGCCCTTGCGTGATACCAGTTGCGGTTGGGCGGCAGGCTTCGAGCGCGGTTGCGGCGCCTCGCTGCCTTCCGGACGCGCCGGTTCGATAGCGGTTGCCCACACCGAGCCAATGCCTTCGCGGACGGCGTAAAACGCCAGGCGCACGTTATCGGGCGCCCACGACGGGTACGCCTCGTGGCCGCGAACCCGGGCAACGCGGGTGGCGCGCAGCGGACGGCCATCGGCGCCGACGCTCTGCACCGACGCGGTCACCGGCTTGGCGGGACGCGAGCCGAGCGGCATGGGCTTGGCCACGGCCGGCGGCGGCACCGGCATCCACCACAGGTCGAGATCGTCTTCCGATTCGCGCTCGGAGACGAACGCAACCTTGGTGCCGTCAGGCGAGACCCGCGGATAAGTTTCGCTGTCGGCGGTTTCGGTCAGCGCTTGCGGCGACTGCCAACTGTCGGAGCCGGCCACCCCGCGGACCACGAAGAGGTCCCATTGCTGTCCGGCGGCGCGGCCGTCGCGGTGCGCGAACACCAGCCGCCCGTCGGCGGTCCACGACGGCCAGCGCTCGTCACCGGGCAGCGTGGTTGCCGCCACCGGTGCGCCAGAGGCGACGCCGTTCCTGACCGCGACCACCATGATGTCGAAGCCGTCGCCGCGATCGGCGGCATAGGCGAGACGAGTGCCGTCCGGCGACCAGGCCGGCTCGCGTTCGATGGCGGTGCCATCACCCGGTATCACCGCCTTCCCCTGCCGGCCTTCGGGCGTCATCGTCCAGATGCGATCGAGATACGACACGGCAATGCGGCGCCCGTCGGGAGCCCACGCCGGTTCCTGGACGCCGACCGGCGCCTGCGCGTGGATGGAGGACTTCGCCAGTCCGCAACTGAGCGCGATCGCCGCCAGGCCGAGGCCGATTCGGAAGTTGGTCATGGTTTTTCCAGGAGAGCCGCCGCCAGACGCGCCTCGGTCATGCCGAAGTGTTCCCAGACCTCGAGGTGCGCTTCAGAAGGCGCGATCTGCGGATCGACGATGCCGAAGTTATCGATTCTGAGGCCCGCCCCCGCCAGCCGGCCGGTGACCAGCGCGGCGAAGCCCCGCAGCCCCGCCTCGGCCGTGCCGATCAACCCGTCTTCGATGGTCAGCACGTGATCGTACTTCGCCGCGATGCCGTCGAAGAACGCGTCGGGCACGGGAAACCCGTTGATCACGTAGACGTCGGTTGGCACGCCGCTCGACGTGGCCCGGTCGGCCGACGCGGCGGCGACAAAGGCCGGCGCGCCAAGGGCCAGGACCACGGCCTTGGCGCCGGGCTCGGCACGCAGCGCCGTGACCGGCTCCCACGCATCCGCCGCATCCCAAATCGGCTCCGCGGTGCCTTTCTTCGTCAACACCGGCAGGACGTCGCGCGGAATGGCGATGATGTGGCCGCCCATGCCGGCGGCCGCGTCCTTCACCGCCAGGAACGCCGAGCGCGCATCGGACGGCGCGTAGAACCGTCGCAGGTACGGCAGGTAGCCGAGGGCGAGGTTGACCCAATCAAGGCTCCAGCCGGAGAAGTGATCGCGGCCCGTGCAGGCGCCGACGTGCGACAGGTGCAGCAACACGTTGAGCCCTTCGTTGGCGCCATCGAGGTTGCGCTGGTAGCGCCAGAACTCGAAGCCCTCCCTGGCAATGCCCTCCATGAACGCGGCAAACGTCGCAAAGACGTTCAGCTGCGGCTGGTCGCTGGAAAACGACAGCCCGTTGGTCAAGAGCGTCGCCGCCTGTTCCTGGATGCTCATCTCGATCGAGTGGCCGGCCGGCAACAGGTCCGCGGCCTTGCCCAGCTTGGTCGAGGGATTCAGGTCGCACGACACGAAGAAACAGTTCGCGGGGTACTTCTTCGCGATGGCGACATAGGCGGCCTCGGTGCCGGCCCGCGCCGACACCCACTTGTCGGCGTTGGGCAGCTTGATGCCGGCGAGGTCCGCCGCATCGAGCGGCAAGTTGGTGGTGCCACGCGGCGGCCGGGCCGTCGAGATCACCTGGCGCGCCGGCTTCGCCCGCAAGCCGTCCAGCGCCTGCTGCTCGGCCGGCGTGAGCGTCAGCATCGGGTTGGACAGCACCTTGGCTTCGTCGCGGCCCTTCATGCCGCCATCGTGATGCGCCTCGCCGCCCGGCAGGCCGTTGACGTAGAAGACGCACTGCGTCATCGCCTCGGCGTCGCGGTAACTCATGAGCGAGCCGGGCACCCAGATCGGCGTGCTGGCCGCAACGCCGTGGCGTTCCGCGAAGCTCGACACCTCGGCGCCAATCCCGTAGAGCTCGCCAAAACGCTGCACCGTGGTGCCGTCACCCGGGCCGAAACCGATCGGGTAGACGAGCGACGGGCGGCCGTCCTGCGCCAGGCGGTAGGCCTCGCGGTACGCCTCGAACAGCCGCGGACGATCGTGAAGCGACGGGATTTCAAGCACCGTAACGCCCAGGCTCGTGACGATCGGGCGCGGGTCCTTGTTCATGATCCGCGCGGTGGTGCCCGACAACTGGATGCCGTTCTTGTGCATCACGAAGGTGATCGGCGCGCCGTGCAGGCTGGCCGCCGTGAAGCCGTTCAGCGCCTGTCCCGAAATCCAGCCGGCGTCGCCAGTATGACAGACCACGAAGGCGCCGGCGCCGTGATGGGCCTTGAGACCCAGCGCCAGGCCCGCGCCGACCGGCACGGTGACGCCGAGGCGTCCCGACCCGATGGGCGTGCCGCCGGCGACGAAGGAGACGTGACCCGCCATGTCGAGGCTGCGCCGGAAGGACTCGACCACGCGTTCGCGGGGCAGGAACCCAAGTGCCGCCAGTGCCGCGTAGTAGCCAATGCTCGTGTGCCCATGCTCGATGGCGTAGTGCCTGGCGCCGTGGTCCACCACCGACAACGTCATCAGGAGCGGGCCGATCAGCTCGAGACCGCCGCCGAGGTGGTCGATGTCGTTGACGCGGCCAAGCGAGACCAGCGATTCGATGGCAATGGTCGCGGCGGTCTTCTCGAGCGCGGCCAGGGTCGTGTTGGCGTCGGGACCAACGCCTTCGCGCGCCAGATCGAGCATGAACGACAGCACGTCGGACCGCACTTCGCGGCGCAGCGTCGGCGTCTCGCGCAGCAGGGCGGCGTTGCGTTCGTCCTGCTCGCGGGTCAGCCGGGCCAGGGGATTCTGATGGTTCGAAGATGTCATGGGGAGCAGAAAGTTTACCAGTAAAATGGGAGGATGATCCTGCTCCGCTACCTGTACATCCTGGCCCTGGTCGTGTGGCTGGGCGGAATGGTGGTGGCGGGGGCGGTCGTTGCCCCGTCGGTGTTTGGCGTGCTGGAAGCGTGGCACCCGCAAGATGGCCGCGTGCTGGCCGGACGCGTGTTCGGCGAGGTGCTGCAGCGGCTGTATTGGCTGGGCTACGCCACCGCCGGTGTGATGTTCGTGTCGCTCACGCTGCACCGCCTGCTGGGCTCGCGGCCGATCAAGTACGGCGTGCGGGCCGTCATCCTGGCATTGATGGTGTCGTGCACGCTGGTCGCTGACTATCGTGTCAACCCGCAGGTCGCGGCCATCCAGGCACAGGTGTCGGGGCCGGTGTCGATGTTGCCCGAAGGCGACCCGGTCAAGGCCCAGTTCAATCGCCTGCACGGGCTGGCCAACGTGCTGCTGGGCTTCACCGTGTTTGGCGGGCTCGCGCTGTTGTTCTGGGAAGCGCGGGAATAGGGAAGTTGAAAGTCTTCAGTTTCAGTTTCAGTTTGGAGCCAACGGTTTGAGCAGCCAGGACCCCATGAAGATCACGCTGATCCCCGGCGATGGCATCGGCCCCGAAGTGACCCGCGCCGTCGTCAAGGTGCTGGCGGCCGCGGGGTTCACGCCGGAGTGGGAGACTTTCTCGGCCGGCGCCGAGGCGGTTGCCGAGCACGGCACGACGCTGCCGCCGGCGCTGCTTGAATCCATCACCCGCAACAAGATTGCGCTGAAGGGCCCAATTACGACGCCGGTCGGCAAGGGGTTCACCAGCGTCAACGTCGGCCTGCGCAAGGCGATGGACCTGTATGCCAACCTGCGGCCGGTGGCCAACCTGCCGTCGGTGCCATCGCGCTTCCAGGGCGTGGACCTGGTGATCGTCCGCGAGAACACCGAAGACCTCTACGCCGGGCTCGAGCACACGGTGGTACCTGGCGTGGTCGAGAGCCTGAAGATCATCACCGAGGCGGCGTCGACGCGGATCGCCGAGTTCGCGTTCGAGCAGGCCCGGCGCCGCGGCCGCAAGCGGGTGACGGCGGTGCACAAGGCCAATATCATGAAGCTCAGCGACGGCCTGTTCCTCGACTGCGCCCGCAAGGTCTCGTTGCGGTATCCCGACATCCAGTTCGACGACCGCATTGTCGACGCCGCCTGCATGCACCTGGTGATGCACCCCGAAAAGCTCGATGTGCTGTTGCTGCCCAACCTCTACGGCGACATCGTGTCGGACCTGTGCGCCGGCCTGGTCGGCGGCTTGGGCGTGGTACCGGCCGCCAACCTGGGTCTGAACGGCGTTGGTGTGTTCGAGGCCGTGCACGGCAGCGCCCCCGACATCGCCGGCAAGGACATCGCCAACCCGACGGCGCTGCTGCTGTCGGCGGTCCTGATGCTGCAGCACCTGCAACTCGACGCCAAGGCCGACGCGATCATGAACGCCCTGAAAAAGGTGCTCGCCAGCGGCCACGTTACGCCCGATCTGGGGGGCCAGGCGACGACCACGTCCTTTGCGGATGCGATCGCCCACGAGCTATCATCTAAGTGATGGATAGCTTGAGCCGTGGCCACTGACAACATCGCCCAAGCCGTTCTGGCGCGGGAAGACGTGGCGCGTTTCCTGGAAGGCACGCACGGACTGACCAGCGACGATGCCCGCGCGCGGGTGATGGGCTACCTCGAGGAACTGCAGACGACGCAGCGCTACGAGTTGTACCGGGCGCTGGAATACCCGCTCTACCCTATCCTGCGCAAGATCGAACGCATCATCGAGCGGCAGCAACTCGCCGTCGACGCGGCCGCGCAGGGGCGCGTAGCGTACGTGTCGAACCACCGCAGCCACATCGACTACCTGGTCGAGCCGCTGGCCCTCGACGACGCCGGCATCCGGCCGCCGATTATTGCCGCCGGCATCAACCTGTTCGGCGGCCCGCTCGGGCTGATCCACAAGCATGTGACCGGCGCGCTGCCAATCCGCCGCAACATGAAGGACCCGGCGTACCTGATCACGCTGAAGGCCTACGTCAGCGAGCTGCTGCACAAACACGACCTGTTCTTCTACCCCGAGGGCGGCCGCAGCTACAGCGGCGAGCTCAAGACGATGAAGACCGGACTGTTCAGCGCCTGCATCGACGCCGGGGTCCCCGGCATGCAACTGGTTCCGGTGGCGGTGGCGTACGACCTGGTGCTCGAGGATCACGTCATTGCCAAGCAGCGCGTCAAGCGGCGGCAGAAGGCGTTCAGCCGCGAGGTCGCGGAACTGGTCCGCTACGCCGTCGGTTACCGCAGCCGCTCGTTCGTGACGTTCGGCCGGCCGGTCCCGATCGACGGCATCGACGGCGAATCGCGCAAGGCGGTGATGGACGTCACCCGCCACGTCCGCACGGAGATCGGCCGGCTCTACAAGGTGCTGCCGACGGCGGTGCTGGCGGCCGCGCTGACCTCGTCGCTGTCGCGCGCCGAGCTGACCGATCGCATTTCGGGCATTCTCGACACGCTGCGCGCCGCCGGCGCCAACCTCGGCGTGCAATCAGCCGACGAAGTGCTGGCGCTGGCCTCGGAACCGATGGAGACGCGCAACATCATCGTCATCGACGCCGGCCGCTACCGCATTCGCGAGCGCAACGTGCTCCGTTATTACGCGCGATCGATCGCGCACCTGCTGGCGCCGCCAAGCGCCACCCATTAAGGTTTCGTATTCCTAATGCTCGACGCCACATCGAAGGCCCTGTTCCACGGCCTTGCCCAGATCGCCACGCTGCAACGGTTCGCCTCCAAGTACGGCATGCGGCCCGGCGGTTTCGCCCGCCGGTTCATCGCCGGTGAGAGCATCGAAGAGGCGGTGGCGGCGGTAGCCGACCTGCCCGGCAAGGGACTGCGGCTCACCCTCGACTACCTCGGCGAAAGCGTGGCCAGCGCCGACGCCGCCGCCGCCGCGGCCGGCGAGTACGTCGGCATCATCGACAAGATCGTCGCCTCGGGCATCGAGCGCAACATCTCGCTCAAGCTGACCCAGCTGGGCCTCGATGTCGACCGCGCCACCGCCGTCGACAACATGCGGCGCATCCTCGAGCCGGCCGACGCCAACGGCTTCTTCGTGCGCATCGACATGGAGAACTCGCCGCACACCGACGCCACGTTGAGCATCCTGGAAACGCTGCGCCAGCAGGGGCACACGTCGATCGGCACCGTGATCCAGACCTGCCTGAAGCGTTCGGAAGGCGACATCCGCCGGCTGAACGGCCTGGGCGTCCGGGTGCGCCTGGTCAAGGGCGCCTACCGCGAGCCGGCCACGGTTGCCTACCAGAAGAAGAGCGAAGTCGACGCCGCGTTCGTGGACTTGATGCACCTGCTGATGGACGAAGGCACTTACCCCGCCATTGCGACGCACGACCCGGTCATGATCGAGGCGGCCAAGGCCTACGCCAAGGGCAAGGGCTACGCCAACGATCGCTTCGAGTTCCAGATGCTGTACGGCATCCGCCGCGACCTGCAGAACGCACTGGTCGCGCAGGGCTACCACGTGCGTGTCTACGTGCCGTTCGGCAAGCAGTGGTACCCGTACTTCATGCGCCGGCTGGGCGAGCGGCCGGCGAACGTTGGATTCGTGGTCAAGGGGCTGCTGAGCGACCGCGCCTAGCGGCACCAATCACGAGCCAGCGCCACCAGGACATCGCGGCAGGTCAACACCGACTGGACGTCCACCCACTCTTCGATGCTGTGAAGGCCGGAGCCGGTGGGTCCGTACAAAATCGCCGGGATGCCGGCGCCGCCAAGCACCGCCGCGTCGGTCCAGAAACTCATGCCTATTGGCGCGGGCCCGCCTTCGCGGCCAAGGGCCGCTTCGGCGAGGTCTCGCGGTAGCTCGCCTGCAAGGTTGCGAGCGGAGGCGGATAGGGTGGCGTGGGGCGGAAGGGTCGCGAGGCAACGCAGTAGCGTCTGCGGCAGCTCATGGTCCGCCGCCACCTCGTGGGGCGGGCGGCCGAATGTCACCTTCGCGGCTCCCTTGAACTCAGGGTCGTCGCGGCGCAGCCGGTCGAGAATCGCTTCGATCTCGGCGCCGGCCACGCCCGGCGGTTCGCCCGGGACCGTGCGGCGCTCCATCTGCAAGTGGCAGCGATCGGGATAGCTGCTCAACTCGTGGCCGCCGGCAATGACCGAGGCGTGCAGCGACGCGGTTCCGAGCAGCGCGTGGGGCGGGCGCGCCTGAAGGTCGCGGTCGAGGGCGTCGAGCGCGCCGAGCACGCGGCCCATCAGGCGAATGGCGTCGCGCCCCTCGCGCGGCCGGCTGCCGTGCGCCGCGCGGCCTTCGGTCTCGACCTCGACCCACTCGAAGCCCTTGTGGGCAACCGCCACTTCCAGGTCGGTGGGCTCGGTGACGACGGCGCCGTCTGCGCGCCAGCGCGTGACCAACGCGTCGGCGCCAATGCTGGCGTGCTCCTCGTCGACAACGCAGGCAATGACCAGGCGGCCGGCGTCGAGGCCGCCGGATTCGGCGATAACACGGGCGGCCCCAATCATCGCGGCCACGCCGCTCTTCATGTCCTGCGAGCCACGGCCGTAGATGCGGCCGTCGCGTTCGGCCGGATCGAACGGCCGGGTCATGCCCGAAACGCCCACGGTGTCGGTGTGCCCGCAGTACATCAACGATCGACCCGGCGACCTGCCCTCGAGGGTCCCCACCACGTTGGGTCGGCCCGGCGCCACCTCCTGGATCTCGACGGTCAGCCCAATCGCGCGCAACTCGTCACTGACGGCGCGCGCCACCGCCGCCTCGCCGGCCGCGCCGGCCACCAGAGATGGGTTGATCGAATCGATCGAAATCAACTGCTTCAGGAGTCTGAGCGCGGAATCCATCACCACACGACCTCGACGCCGTACTTGTGGAAGGCGCGGTCCTTGGTAATCACGGGGCAGCGTTCGGTCAGTGCCTGCGCCACCAGCAATCGGTCAAACGGGTCGCGGTGGTGCCAGGGCAACGCTTCGACCTTCGCCGCGTGAGTCCACGAAACGGCCAACAGGCGGTAGCCCTGGCCGACCTTCTCGGCAATGTAGCTATCCACCGGATCCGACAGCTTGAGCCGGTGCAGGCTGGCCTTGATCGCCATCTCCCACACGGTGGCCGCGCTGATCAGCAGTTCCGCATCGTCGGCTTCGATCGCCCGGCGCGCAGCCTTGCTGAGCCGGCGGTCGCCCGCCTGAAACCAAATCAGCGCGTGGGTGTCGAGCAGCACCTTCACCGGTATGCCTTCATGTCAGGCAACGGCGCCTCGAAGTCGTCAGCCATCACCAGCCGGCCACGGTCGGCGCCAAAGGTGGGGCGGCCGGCGCCGGTGGCGACGGGCCGCAGTTCGGCGATCGGCTTGCCGCGCTTGGTGATTCGGTAGGAGCGGCCGCGACTGACGTTCTCGAGCAACTCCGACAGCCGGGTCTTGGCCTCGAAGGCGCCGATGTCTTCGCTGTCCATACCAACTAGTTTATCGTACTGGTTGATGCTGGTGCATCCGGCTATCGGCTATTCTGTCGAAGTGAGCCTCGAAGACAACGCCCGGCGTGTCGCCCTCGCGGTGCGCCAAGCCGGTGGCCGCGCGCTGTGCGTCGGCGGCTTCGTCCGCGATCGCCTGCTGGATCGGCCGTCGGACGACCTCGACCTGGAAGTGTTTGGCATCGCGGAAGACCGGTTGCGCGCCGTGCTGACCACGCTGGGCCGCGTCGAGCCGGTCGGCCAGGCGTTCCCGGTCTACAAGCTCGGCGACATCGACGTTGCCCTCCCGCGCCGGGAATCGAAAGCCGGTCGCGGCCACAAGGGCTTCATCGTCGAAGGCGACCCGGAGATGTCGTTCGACGATGCGGCCCGGCGGCGCGACTTCACGATCAACGCGATTGGGTGGGATCCGCTGACCGGCGAATACCTGGATCCGTTCGACGGCCGCGCCGACCTGGTGCAGCGGGTGTTGCGGGTCGTCGACCCTGCCACCTTCGGTGACGACTCGCTACGCGTGCTGCGCGCCCTGCAGTTCACGGCGCGGTTCGAGCTGCGCGTCGAAGCTGGGACCGCGGACATCTGCCGCGCCATTCTGCTCGACGACCTGCCGGCCGAACGCATCTGGGGCGAGTTCGAGAAGCTGCTCCTGACGGCGCAGCGCCCGTCGATCGGCTTCGCCCTGGCCCGCCAGCTGGGCGTGATCGAACAACTCCTGCCGGAGATGGTGCCGCTCTACGAGTGCCCGCAAGACCCCGAGTGGCATCCCGAGGGCAACGTCTGGATCCACACGCTGATGGTGATCGACGAAGCGCGAAAGCGGAACGGCGACCTCGATCGTGCGCGGCTGGCAACCGTGATGCTGGCGGCCGTGTGCCACGACCTGGGCAAGCCGGCGACCACCGCGCTGATCGACGGCCGCGTGCGCTCGCCGGGCCACGAGGCGGCCGGCGTGCCGCTGGCGACCGCCATTCTCGATCGGCTCAACGTGCGCACCCTCG
Source organism: Vicinamibacterales bacterium (assembly GCA_050247355.1). Classification (GTDB taxonomy): domain Bacteria; phylum Acidobacteriota; class Vicinamibacteria; order Vicinamibacterales; family UBA2999; genus 12-FULL-67-14b. The sequence continues at coordinate 37,026 of JBFWUK010000024.1, forward strand.
ACAACTTCGACGTCCGCGCGCAGGTGCTCGGCATCACCGCCGAGCACTTGCGGCCGAGCGCCTTCTTCAAGCAGAAGGACACGGTCACCGACGGCGCGTTCCGCCGGCTGGCGCAGAAGGTGGACATGGAGTTGCTGGTCCGCTTCGCCCGCGCCGATTGCCACGGCCGTACTGGCACCTTCGATTGCTCGGCGATGGACTGGTTCATCGAACGGGCGCGATCGCTCGGCGTCGAGCACAAACCGCCGGCGCCAATCCTGCTGGGGCGGCATTTGATCGAGATGGGCGTGGCGCCGGGGCCGCGCATGGGGGAGATATTGCGGGCGGTGTACGAGAAGCAGTTGGATGGGGTGGTGACTACGCTGGATGACGCGCGATCGCTCGCCCAAACATTGACAATTTAGCGATCGACCGATCGACTGACTGTTGCCAATTTCGCGATCTTGAAACTTTTGATTCTGATTTGGTGATCGCTGAATTCGCGATTTGAGGCCCAATACCGCCTCCTTTGCCAATTCCAACCACTGGGCATGCTCGATGCAATATTGACACCTCAGGAACTCCGCGACCGAACCGACCGCTTCTCCGTCGACATCATCATGTTCTGCCGCAGCATGCTGCCGGCCGATCCGCTGACGCTGCGTCTGATTGGGCAGTTGCAGGACTCGGGAACGTCCCTGGCGTCGAACTACCATGCCGCGTGCCGGGCACAGAGCCGCGCGCAGTTTGTCGCCAAGTTGTCGATTGCCGTGGAAGAGGCCGACGAGTGCGTCGGCTGGCTCCACAAGCTGGTCACGGCCGGCGTCGTCCCGGGGGCGCGTCTGGCGCCGCTTCAGCAAGAGGCGTCAGAACTGCTCGCAATACTGTCGGCGTCTCGAAAGACGGCAAGCGGGCGCCGACTCACCAAATCTCCCAATCGGCAATAGATCCTCCGATTTGAAATCTACAAATCGATTCACACAATCGCCAATCGCCAATTCACGAAACAATCAGTCAATTGGCAGTCAGTCAATCGGCAATTTGATGAACCCGCCCAAGCAACCCCGCCGGCGGCCCCCCATTCTCAACCGCCTTCCAGCCGACCAATCCTGCCGGGTCGCCGAAGACGACAACGACCCGTCCGTCACGAGGCGAGGCCTGGCGCTCCAGCCCCTCAACGACCTCTCGCCCGGCTGCCGCCCCCGGGATGAGCGCGGCCGAAGGCGCGACGATGCGCGTAGCGCCGCGCGCGCGCAGCCGCCGCGCATGCGCCTGGCACGCCCAATAGGTATCGAGGTCGCCGGTCATGACCGCCGGCGTCAAGCTGACGGATCGAGCGGGCTCCTCGCCCAACTCGACGGCCCACAGCGCGCGCCGCAGTGTCGCGACGTCGACGGGATCGTAAATCTCCTCGTGGCGCAACAACTCAGCCCACGCGCCGTCGGGGGTGTCGGCAAAGTAGTGAGCCGGCCCCTCGCCGGCCCCGTGCCAGCGGGCGGCGGGTTGGTCCGGGTCGCTCCAGAGAAACGGGTAACGGGGATCGGCCTGGCGAAAGCCGATCACGTCGCCCCCAGCGCGACCAGCGATCGCGCCAGCTCGCGAACCTTCTGTGGCGGGGCATCGTCGGGGTTCCAGTTTCCCGACAGCAGGGCGGCCGGCGCTCGTCCGTTCAGCATCGAGCGCTTGCGTTCGAACCATCGGCGGACGCCAACCTCGTTGTACGCCCCGGCAAGGTCGCCAACGATCAGGGCCACGTGGTGCAGCCGCGCCGCCACGTCGTCTGGGGTGTCGCGCTCGCCCGACGCGTAGCGCTTCAGGCTCGAGACCGACACGTTCAACAGCGGTGCCAGCTGCTCGGCATCGATGATGCGAGACACGGCCGGCCACTCGAACCGCGGCGCAGGCGACGAGTCGAGTGCCGCAATGACGAGCCGCAACAGCGCCTCGGCCTCGGCTACTGACGGGGGCTCGACGTTGTCGAAATGCAGGGCCGGCCCGCGGGCAATACCGGCGTCGCGCACGCGCTTCAGCAGGCGAGTGATATCGGCGGCTTCGCGCGGAACGTCGTCTGTCTCGACCAGCCCCATGCCTTCGGCCCGCCGCCACACTTCAATCGCCAGCGTTCGGAGCGACCGGGAGTCCAACGGAATTGAATCGGACTTTATTTGGGAATGAGCCACATTCCGAATCTATTCCATAAACGGGCAGACGTCAAGCCGCCCGCCGGAACGCCCGGGAGAAAACGAGCCGCGCGAGGGGCGGCCCTCTCGCCACCAGCCGCGCGGGGTCAGCCGCTTATGTATTGGGCGAACTTATCAGGAGCGACATTCCCGCCGGTGACGATGGCGACCACCTTGCCGGCAGGATGGCCCAATCCGAGGTGAACGGCGGCCGTAGTGATGGCCCCGCTCGGCTCGGCGACAATGCGGGCGTTCTTGAACAGCCACGACACGGCGGCGGCGATGTCTGCCTCGCCTACCGTCACCACTTCATCGACGTATTTCTGAATGTGGGCGAAGGTGATCTCGCCGGGGCGCAGGTTCATGAGGCCGTCGGCAATGCTGGCCGATGAATCGAGCGTGACCGGATGGCCGGCCTCGAGCGAGCGCGACATCTTCGGCGCGCCCTCGGGTTCGACGGCGACGACCCGGACGGACGGGTTCGACAGCTTGATCGCGGCAGCGACGCCCGACACCAATCCGCCGCCGCCCGCCGGCACGAACACCGTGCCGACGTCTGGACACTGCTCGAGGATCTCCAACCCGGCCGTCCCCTGCCCGATCACGATCATCCGGTGATCGAACGGCGGGACGATGGTCAGGCCACGCTCGCGCGCCTCTTTCTCCGCGCGCGCCTGGCGATCCAGCGAGGTCGTGCCCTCCATGATCACTTCGGCACCGTACCCCTTGCAGCCTTCGGCCTTCACCGACGGCGCCGTGGTAGGCATCACGATCACTGCCGGTGCGCCGAGCGTGCGGGCGGCCAGGGCCACTGCCTGGCCGTGGTTGCCCGAGGAATAGGTGATGACACCGCGCTTCAGTTGTTCGGGCGACAGTTGCGCGATCATGTTGAACGCGCCCCGAATCTTGAACGCGCCCATCGGCTGCAGGTTCTCGCACTTGAGGAGCAGGGGCGCGGTCCTGGGGTCCTGGGGCCCTGGGGTCCTGGCCGGACCAGGCACTTCGAGCAGCGGCGTGTAGACAGCCACGTTCTCGATGCGCGTGCGCGCGGCGCGGATCTCGTCGAGCGTGATGAACGGTTCCATCAGGGTTTACGAACCTGGGCGAACTGATCGCCGTCGTTGTACTTCGGCATGTCCGGCTGCATCGCAATGCGCCAGCCGAGCTGCGCCAACACCTTCAGATCCTCGACGCCGCCGCTGAAATCCCACGACGCGTCGTACTGGTCGCTCGGCTGGTGATAGTCCTTGCCGTTGTACTCTTCCTGCTTCTTGAGCAGTGCCGCGGCATTGGCGCCGGTGAATTCCTTCGGCTCGCTCAGCGACAGCGCCGGCACGCCGGCCTTGGCAAACGGGAAGTGATCCGAGCGGAAGAAGTAGCCGCGCTCGGGATGGGTGTCGGTGCCGAGCGTGCGGCCGCGCTCTTTGAGGATGGCCTCGATCATCGGCCCCAGCGACGAACGGTCTGAGCCCAGTTGCACCATGTCCCGGGTCGGGCCCAGGTAGTTGACGCCGTCGACGTTGATGTTGGCCGCCACCTTGTCCATCGGCAGCGGTGGATTGGCTGCCAGGAAGCCAGAGCCCAGCAGGCCCGACTCTTCCGCCGTCACGAACGCGAAGTAGATCGACCGCGCCGGCGGCTGCGGCGAGTTCTTGAACGCCTTGGCGATCTCCAACAGCCCGGCGACTCCTGATGCGTTGTCGTAGGCGCCGTTGTAGATGCGGTCGGCGTCGGGCGCATCGGTCGGCAGCGCCGCGCGCATGCCGAAGTGATCCCAATGCGCGCTGTAAATCACAGCCTCGGCCGGATTGGTGCCCTTCAGCACGCCGATCACGTTCGGCGAGGTCTTGCGGGTCGACCGCTGCGTCAGCGTCGCCGCCGCGCGGGTGTTCAGCGTGACGGCCTTGAAGCCACGCTTGCTGGCCGCCGCGCGCATGGTCTCGAGGTCGCGGCCGCCGCGGCGGGCCAGGTCCTTCGCCGCCGCGTCGGTGATCCACCCCTTGATGTTCAGCGCCGGCTCGCCCGGCTGCGGTGGCAACGAATACTGCGTGCCGCTCCACGACGACTGCACGACCTGCCACGGATAGGTCGCCGACTCGTCGGTGTGGATCAACAGCGCGCCGGCCGCGCCCTGCCGCGCCGCCTCTTCGTACTTGTAGGTCCAGCGGCCGTAGTAGGTCAGCGCCTGGCCGCCGAACAACCCTGGCTCCTCGGCCGTCGCCGGCGGGTCGTTGACCATGATCAGCACCCACTTGCCGCGCACGTTGACGCCGGCGTAGTCGTTCCACTGGAGTTCGGGTGCGTTGATGCCGTAGCCGACGAACACGACCTCGCCCTGGACCTGCACCCGCGGCCGCTCGACGCCGGCGTTCGCGATCACATCGGTGTTGTAGCGATAGGTATTGCCGGGAACGCTGAGCACGAAGTTGCGGTCGGTCACCGCCTCGACGATCGGCACCTGCTGCAGAAAGGTGCCGTCCGGCGCGCCAGGCTCGATGCCGATCCCGGTCAGCTGCTTCACCAGGTACTCGGCCGTCTTCTCGCCGCCGGGTGTCGCCGGCGCGCGGCCTTCGAACTCGTCGGAGGCCAGCACCTTGATGTGGTTGGTCAGCGACTCGACGGTGATTTCACCTTCGGCCGGCGTCGGCGGCGGGGCCGGCGGCGGAGCAGGCTGGGTGCAGGCGGTGGTGAGAACCAGGAGGACGACTATCGTCAGGGCACGCATGCTCGCTCCGCTTTCGTTATTCGTTCTTCGTTATTCGTTGTTCTTCTCACGCTGCGCGTTCCGGTATTCCTCGACCAGCCGCGCCACGCTGTTGGCCACGCCCGGCAGGCTGGGCGCCCAGCCGAGCGCCCGCGCTCTGGGGCTGCGGACCTTCTGATCCAGCGCCAGCGCGTCGGCATAGGTGCCCAGCTTCTTGCGCGCCTCGGCCATCGGCATGTTGCGGATGTCGGGCCGCTGCGGCACTTGCCCGGCAATGGCTTCGACGATGTCACTGACGCGTTCGTCGGCTTCATCGTTGGCGTGGAAGATGCCTGCGGCCAGCGGCGCCTCGAGCACGCGGACGTAGAGGTCGCCCAGGTCGTGGTCGTAGACGCACGGCCACCGGTTCTTGCCGGGACCGACGACGCGGACAATGCCGTTGAGGGCGTCCTTGATGAGGTCCGACACGATGCCGCGGCCGCCGCCGTAGACAATGCCCGGCCGAATCACCACCGGGCGCAGGCCGGACGACGCCGCCGACAGCACCAGGTCCTCGTGCGCCGGACGCCAGGCCACATGCGGCGGCGGATCGAGCGGGGAATCCTCGTCGGCCGCCCGGGCCGTGCGGCCCAGCACCCAGACCCCGGAGGTGTAGAGAAACGCCCGCGCCTTGCCGTCGGCCGCCATCGCATCCCGCTGCGCTGCCAGCATGGTTTCAATCGCCAGCTTGTCGACCTGTACCCCCCGTGGCGACGACTCGAAGGCGGTGTGCACCACCGCGTCGGCCGACTTCAGCAGGGACAGGTACAGCTTGGGCAGGCCCAGCTCCGCGACGACTGGCGTGGCGCCCTTGGCGAGCAATCTTTCGGCTTTTTCCGGATCGCGGGCGATTGCCGTGACCCGGTGGCCCCCCTTGATCATCGCGTCGAGTACAGCCGACCCGATGTAACCGGTGGCGCCAGTCAAGAATATGTGCATCAACTCCCCGAATTAGACAGACGGGTATTGTAGTCGACCATCGTGTCGGCTCGATACCTCGCGCTGGCCGGCTGCGGTACGCGATTTGCCTATCAAGGGCGGCGCATGACACAATCACGTGTTGGATCAAGGCGCGTGACTTGAGGCCTGAGGCTTGAGGCTTGGGAGGTTCCCAGGCAGGCCGCAGACCCCAGGCCCCAAGCCCCAAGGCCCAAGCCAGTTATTGAATGAGCAAAGACGATCTGATTGACATGCAAGGCACGGTCGTCGCCGTGCATAGCGGTGGCCTCTACCGAGTGCAGGTGGACGCCGGACATGAAGTGCTCGCGCAGCTGAGTGGACGAATGCGGCGGTTCCGCATCAAGGTGGTTCCTGGCGACCGGGTCACGGTTGGCATCTCCCCTTACGACCCTCAACGCGGCATCATCACCTTCCGCGCCCGCTAGGGCGCAAGTTCGAGAAGTCTTGAATCCAAATTCCGCGTCACCCAGAAGACCCGGCCGGCGCCGGTCCGGTGGTGGCGGCCGTGGTGGCCGCCGCAACAGTTCGTCAGGTCCCGCCAGCTTCCGCCCCCCCGCACCGCTGCCCGACCTGCCCTGGATCATCGTCGATGCCGATGCGCCGGCGACCCCGTTCGACGAGTTGGGGTTCGACCCGCGCCTCGAGGCCGGGTTCCGTTCGCTGGGCTTCGAGGGCACTCGGCCCGTCCAGGGCGCGGTGATCCCGCTCGCCCTCGATGGCGACGACGTGGTGGCCTGCGCCGAGACCGGCACCGGCAAGACGCTGGCTTTTGCGGCGCCGATTCTCGAACTGTTGCTCACCGAGCAGCCCGGCTACGGCGACCCGGCGCGCGAGGCGTTTACGCGGGCCTTGATCCTGGCCCCGACCCGCGAACTGGCGGTCCAGATCGAAGATTCCCTGGTTGGCCTGACCTATCACACGCCGGTGACCACGGCGCCCGTGTTCGGCGGTGTCGAGATGGGGCCACAGGAGCGCGCGCTCCAGGCCGGCGTCGACATCATCGTCGCCACGCCCGGCCGGCTGATGGACCACATGCGCCACAGCACCACCGACCTGGTGCGGGTGCAGTTCCTGGTGCTGGACGAGGCCGACCGCATGATGGACATGGGCTTCTGGCCCGACGTCCAGAAGATCATGTCGGCGCTGCCGCCGGACCGCCAGACGCTGCTCTTCTCGGCCACGTTGCCGGGCGAGATCCAGCGGATGGCGAAGGAAATGCTGCGCTCGCCGAAGTACGTGCAGGTGGGCAAGCAGGGCGGCGCGGCGCGGACGATCGATCACCAGATGGTGCAGGTCGAGAGTGCCGCCAAGACCGACTGGCTGGCGAACTTCGCCAAGCGTGAAGCGGACGGTCCGGTGCTGGTGTTCGTGCGGACCAAAATTGGCGCCGACCGCGTGGCCCGCCACCTGGTTGCCAAGGGCATTCGTGCGGCGGCGCTGCATGCTGACCGCTCGCAGCAGGAGCGGTTGTCGGCGGTCGAAGGGTTCCGCTCGGGCAAGCATCCCGTGCTGGTGGCCACCGACATCGCCGCGCGCGGCCTCGACATCGAGGGCATCGCGCACGTCATCAACTTCGAGGTTCCCGACTCGACCGACACCTACGTGCACCGCGTGGGCCGCACGGGTCGCGCGGGCGCGTCGGGACATGCGGTGACCCTGGTGTCGCCGAACGAACAGCGCAATTGGAGCGCTGTGGAGGCTGCAATTGGATTCCGGGCCCGATAACTCGCCCGCCGTCGTCCGCTTCCTGTCGTGCCGCTGGCGCAAGCCGGCGGAAGACGGCTTGCCCGATCACTGCACGCATCGGGATGTGCTGCCGATGGCCGGCAAGGAAGGCTTCAGCGCCGACTCGTGGTGCGCGGACTGCTCGCTCTACAAGGCGAAGCGCACGCCGCGCAAGCGAGAAGAGCAACAGCCGCAGGGGCAGGCTCAGCAGGACGACTGGCGATTTAGGTACTAAGGCGAGCCCGCATTCCCTTGGGCTCGTGGGGCGCCTCGCCAGAGCCCGGCGTCGGGGTCGGCTCCTCTCGGAGCCTCCTGGGGCTCGCCGCTCAAGCGGCTCGTGCGGCCCAAATTTCTCCCTGCACACTGATCGGCATCGCCCCGGCGTTACCCTCGCCATTTCGGGGAGAATGGCGCCCGCGTCCGTCTACTACGGCGAACGGGGGGAGCCAATGCCAACCGACACCAATCGAATTCTCGTCAAGATGCGGCCTTCGGTGGCGCTGAGAGCCGCCGAGTCGCGCGCGAACCTGCGGCCGTTGTACGACGGCGCGCGGGCCATGGCACAGCCGGGGTTCGGTCTGGACTCGACGCCGCAATGGTTCATCGCCGATCTGCCGGACGGCGCGGATACGGGATGGGACGTGGCGCACGGGCGCGTCGCCGATCAGCTGGGCGTCAACGGCTCCGATGTGATCTTCGCCGAGCCGGACATCACGCACGATGTCTACGAAGACCCGAATGAGATGCGCACCGCGGCGGGATTCGCCGCGACCAGGATCGCGTGCGTGCAGGACCCGCAGGATGCCACGCGCGGGAAGGCGGTCGGGCCGGACGAGATCTGGCACCTCCGCGATGACTTCACGCAACTCGCCAGCGCCCGGGACGCGGTCCACTTCACCAGTCCGCGAACCCGGATCGCCCACATCGACACCGGCTACTACCCGTCGCACGTCACCAGGCCGCTGCACGTGCAGCCGAACCTGGAGCGAAACTTCGTCGAGAGCGACGGCCAGCCGGGCAGCGCGGTCGATCCCGACAACCACCGCTGGATTCTCGACAACTCCGGACACGGCACCGGCACACTGAGCATCCTGGCTGGCGGCGCGTTCGCGCCGTTCAACGTGGTGCTGGGGGGCGCGCCAGAAGCCGAGGTCGTGCCCCTCCGGGTCGCCGACTCGGTGGTGTTGCTCAAGACGAGCGCGCTGGCGCGCGCGCTCGACTACGCGGTCGAGTCGGGTTGCGACGTGATCACCATGAGCATGGGCGGCCTGCCGTCGCAGGCCTGGGCCGAAGCCGTGGACCGGCTGTACGAAGCCGGCGTGGTGTTCTGCGCGGCGGGAGGCAACCGCACCCGGCCGCTGCCGCCAAAGGTGCTCGTCTACCCCGCGCGCTACCCGCGTGTGATTGCCGTGCTCGGCGTCATGGCAAACGGCACGCCGTACAGGAACCTCAACGGAGCGCTTGAAGGTTCGTTTGGCCCGGATTCAGTAATGGCCAAGGCCTTGGCGGCCTACACGCCCAACATCCCGTGGGCGCGCTTCGGCTGCGACGACAAGGTTCGCCTCAACGGGGAGGGCACCTCGTCGGCAACGCCCCAGGTCGCGGCCGCCGCCGCGCTCTGGCTCGAGAGATACAAGGCAGTGCTGCCGCACAACTGGCGGCGCGTCGAGGCGGTGCGCAAGGCGCTGTTCGATTCGGCGCGGAAAGGCAACGCGAAGGACTTCGGCAACGGCGTGCTGCGGGCGCGGGCGGCCCTCGATATCACGCCCGACCTCGAACTGCCCATGAGCGGCAAGTCGAAGCACTCGTTCGCGTTTCTCCGGCTCCTCACCGGCCTCGGCATCACCGGGCCATCACCGCGCGAGGAGATGTTCAACCTCGAACTTGCGCAACGTTGGTTGATGAACGAGGAGCTGCAAGCGCTCGTCTCCGACCCCGAAGCGCTCAGCGCGCTGCAGGGCCATGCTCTCAAGAACGTGATGGCGGCGGTGATCGAGGATCGCGGCGCATCGAAGGCGTTGCGGCGCCAGGTGGTCATGCGCTACCCGGCCGCCGCCGGTCACCCGGCGAAGCGGACCCTCGGCAACGCCGATGTCGTGCCCGACCTGCTGCAGGCGTGCAGCGCCGATCCGAAGCCACGCAACCCGCCGTACCGGCGCCTGCGCGTCTACGCCGTCGATCCCAGCCTGTCGACGCGCCTGTCCACCGCCTCGATGAACGAAGTGACGCTGAAGGTGCCGTGGGACCCAACCTACGACGATGGCGCCGGCGAGTACCTGCGAATTGACGATGTCGACGCGAAGGGAACCCGCTACCAGCCGATTGACCTCAACACGCCCAGCCTGCTGGCCCAGGACGGGTGGGCGCCGGCGGAAGGCAACCCACAATTTCACCAGCAGATGGTCTATGCCGTGGCGATGAAGACCATCACCCACTTCGAGACCGCTCTGGGCCGGCCGGTACTGTGGCGGCCGCGGCCGAACGCGAAGGAAGAGTTCGACGACAGCGGCTTCGTCAAGCAGCTCACCATCAGCCCGCACGCCCTGCGGCAGAGCAACGCGTTCTACAGCCCCAACGAGGTGGCGTTGAAGTTCGGCTACTTCGAGGCCTCGGATGCTCATCCGGGCGAACACATGCCGGGCAGCCGCGTCTACACCTGCCTGTCGCACGACATCATCGCGCACGAAACCACGCACGCCGTGCTCGACGGCATGCATCGCCGCTTCAGCGAGGCCACCAATCCCGACGTGCTCGCCTTCCACGAAGCCTTCGCCGACATCGTCGCGCTGATGCAGCACTTCACCATCCCCGAGGTGCTCGAAGCGGAGATCGCGCGAACCCGGGGCGATCTCGAGGCCGAGTCGAGGCTGGGCATGCTGGCGGTGCAGTTTGGACAGGCCATGGGCGGCCGCGGCGCGCTGCGCAGTGCCATCGGCCGGCTCGAGAACGGGGTGTGGACACGCCATCGGCCCGATCCTGCCGAGCTGCAGAAACGCCTCACCCCGCACGCTCGAGGCGCCATCCTCGTGGCCGCGGTGTTCGATGCCTTCATCGCAATCTACAAGATGCGCAGCGCCGATCTCGTTCGCCTCTCGACCGGCGGCACCGGCGTGCTGGGCCCCGGGGCCATTCACCCCGACTTGGTGAAGCGACTGGCCGCCGAGGCCGCGAAAGGCGCGGGCCACGTGCTGCGGATGTGCATCCGCGCGCTCGACTATCTGCCGCCGATCGACGTCACGTTCTTCGAGTACCTGCGCGCGCTGATCACCGCCGACTACGACATGGTCGAAGACGGCCACGAATACCGCGTCGCGTTCGTCGAGGCCTTCCGCGGCCGCGGCATCTACCCGCATGACCTCGACGCGGCCGCCGACCAGCCGCGCACCCTGTCGGTGGATACCCTGCGATGGACCGGCGGAATCGACCTGTCGAAGTACACCGCCAGGCAGCAGAAGGCCATCCTCAAGCAGTACGGCGAGACTGTCGAGAGGTTGAGGGAATACGCCAAGGAAGTGATCTACATCGAGGATCGCGAGGAGCTGTTCAAGACGACCAGGTCGCGGCGTGCCGAGCTGCATGCGCGCTTGAAGGAGGCCTTCGCGGCGGTGCCGGCCTTCGCGAAGCAGCTCGGACTCGACTTCGACAAGAGCGACGATGCCGCTGGCGTTACGTTCGAGGTCCACTCGCTCCGTTCGTCGATGCGAGTGACGCCAGAGGGCAAGCACGTGCCGCAAGTGGTGGTCGTGCTGACGCAGGCGAAGAGAATCGCCGGCCTCGACCCGGCCGGCGGCCACCAGCCCATGTTTCGCGGCGGCTCCACCCTCGTCGTCGATCTGACCGCGGCCGACCCGCTGAAGTACCGGATCATCAAGAAGGTCCAGAACACTGACCGGGAGCGACGCACGGCGGCGTTCGTGCAGGCGGCCATGGCCGACCCGCTGCGCGCGCTGCTGGTGGCGCCGGCGGGCAACGAGCAGTTTCTGGCGCTGCACTCGCTGGCCGACGAGGGCGTGTCGGGCAGTTCCTAGTCGGAAAACTCTCTCGCCAGCTCGACCCACTCGCCCTGGGGCGCCAGGCGTTCGTAGGCGCGCCAGTGCGCGCGGGCGTCGATGGAGCGGCCCATCTTCTCGAGCGTGACGGCGAGGTAGAAGTGGGCGTCGGCGTAGCTGTTGTTCAGCGCCAGTGCCTCGCGGTACGCCAACTCGGCGTCGCCGTAGCGGGCATGGTCGTGGTGGATGTTGCCAAGATTGAAGTGCGCCTCGAAGTAGGTCGGGTCGAGCACGATGGCGCGCTCGTACAGGGCCTGGGCTTCGGCCAGCTCGTCGCGCGAGTAGCGGATGTTCGCCAGGTTGATCAGGGCGGCCACCAGGTCCGGATCCTCGTCGAGCGCGCGGCGATAGGCCTTCACCGCTTCCTCGATCCGCTCCGGCGTCCCATCATCCAGCAGCGAACCCATCAGGAAGTACTGCTCGGCGCTGGATAATTCCCTGACGCCGCCCCTGGTGCCAAGGGTGTCCGCCTCCGTGGCCGAAGGCCGCTTCGGCGAGAGGCCGGTTCGAGATCTCAGGTCGATGATTCGCGCCGGCTGCGCGTCGAGGCGGAAGTCGAACGCCAACTGCCCGGTGCGCGAGGCCTGAAGGCTTCGAACGGCGGCCCGCAGCGCCGCCCCTTGCTGCAGCTCCCCGGCCAGTTGCCGCAGCGTCGTCAGGTCGCTGAAACCAAAGAAGGTGTCGGCGTTGTTCTTGAAGGCCGGCTTCACCAGTCCGCATTTCTCGAGGTAGCGCAGGTGATCCAGGCGTAGCGCCGGGTACATGGCCAGGATGTCCTTCTGACCGTAATGCTGGGTGCGGCGCTCGGCCACGGCCGGCTGGCCGGTCAGGCGGCAGAACTCGTCTTCGCCGAGCACGCGAATGCGACCGGGAGTCTCCGCATTGATCTGGGCGACCCGGCGCAGCTTCACACTCTGAGTACTGGTGTCGTCGAGCAAGACAGACAGGTCGGGCGCGCCGTCGGGGTAGCTTGCCGCACCGACGACCAGCAGCGTGGTCCGGACGGTCACGTCTTCGTCGGTGGCGCCGCCCAGTTCTTCGACCAGCCCGCGCGCTTCCTTGCGGCCGAACGACCAGAGCTTGCCAGAGAAGACAACGGTCTCGCCGCGAAGCGGTGGTTCGTTCGGCGGATCGAATGGCAGTTCAGGCATCGATCGAGCCCACGATGAAACAGATTGAGATGGAAGTCAAACGAAGATCACTGTCGCGGCTCACGATCGAAGCGCCGCCGCGAGGGCAGCGACCGACTCGAATCGCGCCGACGGCGTGCCGTCGATGGCCTTGAGGATGGCATGGCTCACGCTGGCGGGTACGGCCGGGGCGAGAACTGCCGGCGACTCCGGCTTCGCCTGCAGCATTTGCCCGAGCAGTTCAGGCACCGATGCGGCACGGAACGATTGGCGACCGGTTACCATTTCGTAAGCCAGCACGCCGATTGTGAACACGTCGGCACGCACGTTCGGTGCGCCACCCATCAGGACTTCCGGCGCCACGTACGGCAACTCGTGCTCGCTTGCCTCCTGCCCGCGCAGTTCCTGCTCGCGCATGGTGGCGAGGACATCCTGGACCGAGCGAATGCCGGCGGACGAAACGACGATCTGTTCAGGCAACCGAGGCAACCCTGAAGGGTTGCCTCCACCGGCATCGACCGCACCAGCCCCACCCGCCCTACCAGCCCCACCAGCCCTAATCCGTACCATGTCTGGATTCACGCCGCATATGAAACCGCCGCTGCGGTGAAGCGCCGAGACGGCGTCGAGCGCCTGGGCCAACAGGGCCGAGGCTCGTGGCCAGGGGAACGCGCCGCTTTCCGCCAGCGCCTGCCGCAGGCTGGGTCCGTCGACAAAGTCGGTGACCAGGAACACGTTCTGATCGTCCTCGCCGAAATCGCGGACCTGCAGCAGACCCGGGTGCGGCACCTGCTGGGTGCGCGCTTCAAGCAGGAACCGGGCCCTGACGGCGTCCCAGTGCGGCTGCTCGTCTCGCTTGAGGATGCGGATGGCCACCGGCACGCCGAGGGCGCGGTGCGTGCCGCGATAGATGATGCTGCCCAGCCGCCCGCGGCCAATCAGGCCGCCCAGCTCGTAGCGCGACAGCAGGCCGCCGCCGGCTTCCGGGCGCTCAGGCTCGGCGTCGCCAACCGCCTCTCGCAACGCGTTCACGAAGTCGGTCGCACTGCGCCACCGTTCAACGGGATCCTTCTCGAGCGCGCGCATGACCGCCCGGTCAATGGCTTCAGGCAAGCTGCCCTGGCGCACCGTCGGACTGACGGGACGCTCCGTCAGCGTTTGGTGAATCAGGGTGGCGCGGTTGCCGGCGTCAAACGGCCTGGCTCCCGTCAGCATCTCGTACGCGATCATGCCCAGGGCATAGACATCGGTCGCGGCCGTCACCGTGGTGCCGCGCATCTGCTCCGGCGCCGCATATGCCAGCGTGCCCAGGAAGAACGCCGGATCGGTGAGCCGGGTCTCGTCGCTGGCGGCCTTCATGGCCGCCAGGCCGAAATCGATCACCTTGTAAACCCGCTCGCCCGATTCGTAGCGGTGCACGACGATGTTCGCCGGCTTGAGGTCGCGGTGGGTGATGCCACGGTCGTGCGCCAGTTGCAGCGCGGCGGCGACCGGCGCCAGGATGGCCGCCACCCGCGCCGGCGCCATCGGCGCCTCGAGTTCGATCTCCTCGCGCAGGCTCGGCCCGCTCAGCAGCTCCATCACCATGAACGGCTGGTTCGACGCGTCGAAGTCGAAGTCGAGAATGCCGACGATGTTCGGGTGGCGCAGTTGCGCGCAGGCGCGGCTCTCGCGGAGGAAACGTTCGCGCGATTCCGCCGGCGCGGCGTGCGCCGTCTGCATCACCTTGATCGCGACCTCGTCGCCCAGGCGGAGGCGGCGGGCCCGATAGACCTGTCCCATGCCGCCGGAACCCAGGACGTCGATGATCTCGTAGCGGTCGTCGATCCGCGTTCCCGGCGCCAGCACGCGATCAGCTTATACGTGAACGAGCTGTGATTCAGCCTGATCCAGCAGGTGCTCGAACCACAGGTTCGAGATCTTCTCCTGGACGCTGTTCTGGCGCAGCCGGGCGTGCAGGTTGGCGAAATCGACGCGGTCGAGCTCCTGGTCCTGGTTGTAGCAGGAGAAGATGAACTCCTCGCGGCCAGTCTCGGGATCGACGTGGCGCTGCAGGCACTGCGCGCACACTTCCTTCATCATGCACTGCATGGGCGAGTTGATGCTGCCAATGCCGACGTGCTTCGGGTCGAGGTACGGCTGCAAGGCGCCGTGGCGGGCCAGCCGCACCGCGTTCATCATGCGGTCCGAGCCGATCGCGATAATCCGGGTGACGTCCTTCAGGGGCACCAGCGGCGCGCCCAGCTTGCCTTCCGCGTAAGCGACCATCGCCTGCACGATGTTGCCGCGGAAGTGGGCGTCCTGTGGCCGCTGCGGTTCGATCTCGGCTCCCATGTCGCTCGCCCAGATCACCTGGTCGGTCGCGTCCTCGATGTCCTCGCGCTTGAACAGGTCGGCGCCGTTCTTGTAGCCGGCGAAGTAGATCACGCGGTTGCCTTGCGCCTTGAGCGCCTTGGCAATCGAGAACAGCACGGCGTTACCGAGGCCGCCGCCGGCGAGCAGCACGGCCGACCCCGCGGGAATCTCGGTCGGCGTCCCCGTCGGTCCCATCACCACCACCGGCTCGCCAGGCTTGAGATACGCGCACAGCCGGCTCGACACACCCATCTCGAGGGTAATCAACGACAGCAGGCCCTTCTCGCGATCGACCCAGGCCCCGGTCAGGGCGATGCCTTCCATCAGCATCGACGCCACGTGACCGTCGAGACGAACGTGCGGGCTGAGCCGCTCGAAATTCTGCAGCCGATAGAACTGGCCGGGGTGGAAGTGGCGAGCCGCCGCGGGGGCGCGGACGATCACTTCGATGATGGTCGGCGTCAGGCGTACGACCCGTTCGACGCGGGCCAGCAACTGGTCGTCGAGCCGCGCCACCATTTCCCGCCACGCCGTTTCGCGCGCCGGCTGGTCCTTCGGATCGAGGGCGGCAATCTCGTCGGCGAATAGCGCGACGACGTGCGGGTAGCCGTGCTTGGCCGAGGCCATCGCCTTGACGACGTTGCCGTTGTAGCGCGGGTGGTTGTCGCCGTAATAGGTAACGAACTTGCCCCCGGTCTCGTGGGAGGTGAAGAAGCCGTTTGGATCCGGTTCGAGGCGGAACGCACGGTCATCCTTCACCGCACGGAAGCCTTGAAAGAATTTCTGCCTGCCGTCGAGGCTGAACGAGCCCGGATGTTCCTTCTCGTAGGTCACATTCGGCACGGTGCCCGCCGCCACCAGCACGGTGCGCGCCGGCAGTTCAACGACCGAGCCGTCGGCCCGCGTGAACAACATGCCCTTGACGTGGCCGAACTCGTCGGCGACGGCCTCGGTCGGGTTCATGTTCTCGGTGACCGAGATGCCCTCTTGCAGCGCGAGGGCGACCTCTTCGTGGTTCAGGCGATAAGCCGGCGCGTCCTGCAGCCGCTTGCGATACGCCAGCGTGACGCCGCCCCAGGCGCGGATCATGTCGATGAAGTTCGGCCGTTCCCCGGCGGCCGCCGCCCGCGCGCGCTCGGTGCGCACCGCCCGGCCGTGCAACAGGAACTCGTCGAGAATGCCCTGCTCTTCGGGGTCCATCGTGCCGCGGACGCGCACCTCGCCGAGATCGCGCACCAGCGCCTCGTAGCGGTCCAGCGTCTTCTCGACCTGGATCGGGTAGTACGCCATCAGCTCGGTCGCAGTATCGACGCCGGTCAGGCCACCGCCGATCACCACGGCGGGCAGGCGCGCCTGCAGGTTCGACAAGGCGTCGCGCTTGAAGGCGCCGGTCAGCTGCAGCGCCATCAGGAAGTCGCTGGCCTTGCGGATGCCGCGAATCAGGTTGTTCTTGATGTCGATGATCGTCGGCCGGCCGGCGCCTGCGGCAATCGCCACATGGTCGATGCCGGTGGCCCACGCCTCTTCGATCGGCAGGGCGCCGCCGAAGCGGACGCCGCCGTAGATCTTCAGCTTGCCGCGCCGGGCCAGCGTGAGATGAATCAGGGTGAGGAAGTTCTTGTCCCAGCGCACGGTAATGCCGTACTCGGACACGCCGCCGAAGCCTTCGAGCACGCGCTCGTCGAGCGGCCGGTAGATTTCACTCCAGCGCTCGATCGGACGGGGGCTGAGGCCCGGTTCAGGGCTGCCGACGACGTCCTCGGGCAGCGGCTCGATCTTCAGGCCGTCGATGGCGACGATCCCGAAACCCTCGTTCAGCAGGTAATGCGATAGCGTGTAGCCGGCCGGGCCGAGTCCGACGACCAGCACGTTCTTGCCGTTGTACGGCAGCGCGTACGGGCGCTTCGGGTTGAGCGGGTTCCAACGGGTGAACAGCCCGTAGATCTCGACGCCCCACGGCAGGTTCAGCACGTCGGTCAGCACGCCGGTCTCGACCTGCGGGATGTTGACCGGCTCCTGCTTCTGGTAGATGCACGCCTTCATGCAGTCGTTGCAAATGCGGTGGCCGGTGCCGGGGACCATGGGGTTGTCCACCGTCACGATCGCCAGCGCGCCAATCGCGTCGCCGCGCTTGCGCAGCGTGTGCATCTCCGAGATCTTCTCGTCGAGCGGGCAGCCCGGCATGGGGATGCCGAGCGGGTTATTGGCGACCTTGCCTTCCTTGTCGCGAATGCCCTTCGAGCAGCTGTCCTTGTCGCGCTCGTGGCACAGCACGCAGTAGTGGATCTCGCTGAGCGCTTCGCGCGGCGTGTAGCGAGGATCGGTCAGGGCGAAGCCCTGGCGCCGGCGGAGCTTGCCGTCGGGACCGACAATCTGCTCCTGCAGCTTCGGGTCGGGCCGCTGGATCTGGACGAGGTGGTCGTAGTCCAGGTTCTCGGGAAAGCGGAACACCACCCAGCCGCGGTACTCGGGGCTGTGCACGTGCGCGGCGCACCAGCGCTTGAGGGACTCGATCTCGGCGGCGACCGCGGCCTTGTCGGCGTCGGAGCCGCTGGCCTTCAGCGCTTCTTCGCGGTCGAGCAGCGAACAGCCAAACTGCGCCAGCGCCATCTCTCGTTCCGATGTAGTGTCCGGCTTCTTGTCCGCCGGAGCCTCGGCGAAGGTGGACAAGAAGGCGGAATCCACGTACTGATGGTCCTCGGCGGTCGCCGTGACGTGGGCGCCACCTTTCAGCAGGGGCAAGGCGCGGCGGCGGACGAAATCGATCTTGAACCGGAACAGCACGTCGTAGGCGCGGGTCGCGGCGGCCAGGGCTTCGGCCTCGGCACCGACGCTGAACAGGCGCGAGACGAAGCGGCTGAGGTGCGGCGCCATGGCCACCACCAGGTTGCCGCGCGCCACCGCGCCGAGCGATTCCGGCACCTCGCGGTATTGCTGCCACTGCGCCCACAGGTCCGGTTCGGCCGCTTTCACTTCGTCCACGAAGTGGCGGTGAAGGTCCTGCAGCCGGGCGGGTTGATGCAGATCGGCGAACGAGAAACCAGGAATTCCGAGGGCGGTATCAGGCGAGGTGCTGGGTGACATTTCCAACTCTCAATTATATGCGGGCTTGGGGCCGGGGGCGTGGGGCCTGGTCGCGACTAGCTATGGTACGATCGTGGCTGAACAGGCCATGACCATCAAGTTGAACGGCGACCGGCACGAGATTCCACAGCCGCTGAGCGTGACCGCCCTGCTCGCCACCCTGGACATCGACCCGCGCCGTGTCGCCGTCGAGCACAACCTCGCCGTCGTCAAGAAGGCCGCCTACGATTCGGCGGTGATCAACGACGGCGACGAGGTTGAAATCGTGAACTTCGTCGGTGGCGGGTAGTGGTCCGCCTAAAGGCGGACGCCACATGTGAGTGTCCGGCTTCTTGTCCACCGGAGCCTTGGCGGTGGATAGCCGGACCGAGGTTGAGGGCTGACAACGAACATGTCTGATCTGGTTATTGCTGGCCGCACTTTTCGGTCCCGCCTGATCGTGGGTACCGGCAAGTACCCGTCGCACGCGATCATGAAGGCGGCGCACGAGGCGTCGGGGGCCGACATGGTCACGGTGGCGGTGCGGCGCGTTGACATCTCGCGCAAGACCGAGTCGCTGCTCGACTACATCGACACCGCGAAGGTCTTCCTGCTCCCCAATACCGCCGCCTGCTATACGGCGGACGATGCCATCCGCACGGCGCGGCTGGGCCGCGAGGCGGGGATGTCGAACTGGGTGAAGCTGGAAGTGATCGGCGACGAGCAGACGCTGTTTCCCGACAACGAAGGCCTGCTCGAGGCCACGCGCGTGCTGGTCAAGGAGGGCTTCATCGTGCTGCCCTACACCAACGACGACCCGGTGATGTGCCGCAAGCTGGCCGAGGCCGGCGCCGCGGCGGTGATGCCGCTTGGCGCGCCGATCGGGTCGGGCCTGGGCATCCAGAACCCGAACAACATCCGCATCATCCGCGAACAGGCCAGGGTGCCGGTGATTGTCGATGCCGGTGTCGGCACCGCGTCGGACGCTGCGGTCGCGATGGAACTCGGCGCCGACGGCGTGCTCATGAACACGGCCATTGCCGGCGCGACCGATCCGGTGTCGATGGCGCGGGCGATGAAGCTGGCCGTCGAAGCCGGCCGCCTCGCCTACCTGGCCGGCCGCATCCCGAGAAAGTCGTACGCGACCGCGAGCAGCCCCCTGCAGGGCGTCGTCGGTTCCTGATGGGTTTGGGCTGGTCGCGCCTCGCGCTGATCGCGCTGTACGGCGCTGCCAGCTACGCCTTCTGCTCGCCGCTGTTCACGCAGCCCACCGCCCTCGGCGTTTACGACTGGGATCAACATCTCTTCTACTACGGCGCCGTGCTCAAGAACGTCGTCGAGTACGGGCAAATGCCGTTCTGGAACCCGTGGTACTGCGGCGGCAACGTGCTGTGGCAGAACCCGCAGATTGCGCTGCTCAGCCCGGCATACCCACTGACCGCGCTGATGCCCCTCGCGTTGGCGATGAAGGTCAACATCCTGCTGCACTATTGGCTGGGCTTCATCGGCATGCACCTGTTGCTGGCACGAACCATCGGCCTGCGGTCGCGGCCACTGGTGCTCTTCCTGGCGACGATCTTCACGGCGTCGGGGGCCATGGCGATCCACTTGCTGGTTGGCCACAGCGTGTTCCTGCCGGCGTTCTACCTGCCCTTCGTCCTGCACTTCTTCCTGCGTTCGATTCAGACCGGGTCCTTGCGTGGTTCCCTGCTGGCGGCAATTCCGGTCGCAATGATGGTCTACAACGGCGGCACGCACATTCTGCCGATGGCGATTGCCGTCGTGGGCATGCTTGCCGTGGCGGCGGCGGCGGCGAAGCAACAGTGGCGCCCGCTGGTACTTGGTATCGCCTGCTGCGTGGCCGCACTTGCCTACTCCGCACCCAAGCTGGTGCCGGTTGTCTCGTACGTCAGCAGCGAGCAGTTCTGGGACACGCGCCCGGCGATTGAACGGCCCGACCTCACCACACTGGAGATGGCCGCGGGCATTTACCTGGATCCCGACCAGAAGTCGCGCACCCGCCTGCCGGAGCAGCGCCACGGCTGGCACGAGTACGGCAACTACATCGGTCCGCTCGCCGCTCTCCTCATCGTCGCCGGCGTGATCAGGGCCTTCGCCGCGCGCGGGGTCCGCGACTACTGGCTCGGCCTGGCCCTGGCGGTAGCGACGACCGTGTTCTTCGTGTGGTCGCTGGGCGAGTTCAACCGGTTCGCACCCGCCGCATTGGCAAGTCACCTTCCCCTGTTTTCCAGCTTCAGGATTCCCAGCCGCTACAACATCGCCTTTGTGCTGTGTGGCGCCGTGACCGCCGGCTGGGCGCTGCGTTCGCTGGGCCTTGATGCGCTTCGCTCGCGGCCGGTCAGGATTGCGATCGCCTTGGTCTGCATCGCCGGGTCACTGCACCTGATTGCCCGCAACCGCGCGTTGCTCGAAGGCGTGTTCAGCCAGCCGCCGCTGGCCGCGGGATTCGAGCCAATGGGCGGTCCACGCGAACTGCGGGCCACGACCGAGTCGAACGCCTACCGCGACGGCTCACCCATGTTCACGGCGCTGATGAACGACCTGACGTTCCCGGCCTGCTACGAATCGTTGCAACTGACGCGGACGGCCGACTTCGACCGGCCGCTGGTGTTCAGCAGCGGCAGCGCCCGGGTTGCCGACGTCGTGTTTTCGCCAAATCGGGTTGAGTTCTCGGCCTTCGGCGGAGACCAGCCGTCGCTCGTCTCCCTGAACCAGAACTTCTCCTATGGCTGGAGTAGCAACGCCGGCCCGTTCACCAAAGAGCAGCCGGCCATGCCAGGGATCACGCTCGCACCGGGCCAAACGGGCCGGTTCGCGTTCACCTTCCTACCTGAGGGACTGTGGGCGGGTACCGCGATTTTCACGCTGGCGGCTAGCCTCTCGGTCGCCTTGTGGCGGCGGAGTCCGGCTGCGTGATCGAAACTGCGCGACGGCTTGCCACATCGACCACCAGCGTCTACGCGGCGTGCGTGTTCTCGTTGTTCGCCGGCCTCTTCTTCATCTTCGTCTGGTCGCCCCTGCCCTTCGGCTGGCAGGGCATCGATGCCTACTACGACGTCGCCAAGACACTGGCCGAGGGCCAACCGTTCCAACCGTTTCACATCGTCTGGGGCTACGCCTACTTCCTGGCATTCTGGTACTGGGTCGCGGGCGACGTGTTGTGGGTTCCCCTGGTGGCGCAAGCGGTGCTCAACGCCACGGTGCCCTACATGATCTACCGGCTGGTCACGCTGGAGTTGGGGCACCGCTACGGCGTGATGACCGCAATTCTGACCGGGCTGCTCTCCTTCAACACGGTCTACGCCTCGACGCAAGCCTCCGACAGCATCTGCACCGTCCTGTTCGTGGCAATGATCTGGGGCTTCGCCCAGGGGCGCGCGTCGCAGAACCCGCTGTTGTTTGCGCTGAGCGGCGTCCTGGCCAGCCTGTCGTTCCAGTTCCGGCCGAACCTTGTGCTGTTTCCCATGTTCGTGGCCGCGGTCTACTTGTGGCCCAGGCCGCGGTATGCGGGCAAGCTGATCCACATGACGGTGTTCCTGGTGGCGTTTGCGGTGGTGTCTTCGCCGTGGATCATCCGCAATTTCCGGCTCACCAATCTGTTCATTCCAGCGAGCACACACGGCGGCGTCCAGTTGTGGTTCGGCACGCTGCAGACGGGCGAGTACCAGTCGAACTGGCTCTACAACCCGCGGGCAGCCTTCGAACATCCGCCGCAGGACTACTCCAGCATCGATGAGTTGCCGGTGATCGTCAGCGGCAGCTCCCACTGCGGGCCGCCGGCCGACACTCGGGTCGAGGTGATCTACTGGACCGATCGCAACCCCGCCGTGCGACGGGCGGCAGCGCCGCTCGGTCCGAACGGACGCTTCGAGGTCGCGCTGCCGGACATCGTCCCCGGCAGCGAGATGTCGTACTACGTCGAGGCCACCGCACTGCGGGACGGCAACGAGGTCCGCCATGTCGCACCGGTTGCCGGCGCCCTCGATCCCGGCATCTTCGTGCTCAGCCGCGAGCATGTGAGCGACCTCGATGCCGGCAACCTGGTGCTCGATGTCTTCGATGTCGCGCGGATGGCGGCGTGGGTCAGCTGGCGTGAAGGGACGGCGGATCCCGCACTCCACGATCTGAATGACGACCAGGCCGTGACCGAAGCCGACCTGCGGATCGCGGTTGACCTGCTGGCCGGCGCGCTTGACCGCGGCGAACCGCCGCCGGTGGTCACTGGTGTGGTGAGCGACCCGTCCACGGCTACCCTGAAGATGACGGACGGGTCAACGCTGGGCATCCCGCGAGGCTTCGCGAACCGAATCACCGACCTCGATGTCCGGGGACCGATCGCGCAGTCGCTGGTGAGCCGCTCGCAGACCTTCGCGAGCATCAGGAACCGCGACTTGCCACGACGCCAGATCGTCGGCGAGATCTCGGATGGCTGCCTGGAGCGGATCGGCGTCAACCGCGTCGGCTACCGGCGCTACCCGCACGAGATGCGGCGTTTCGCCGCCCTGTCTCGCGACAACGTCTCCCGGGATGTGGTTGGCTACGCCTGGTCGACGGTGGTGCGTGCCGGGCGCCTGTTCGTAATCCAGGGCAGCGACGATGGGCGCACGGCGATCCAGTTCGAGAACAGCCGCGCCATCTACTTCGTCGGCCAGGCCATTACCTTCGCATACGCGATGTTGTTCGTGGCCGGTGTGTTGGTCGCGATTCGCCGGCGCCAGGCGCGGGCGCTGCTGGCGCTGCCGATCGTTTACGTGCCCGCCACCATCTCGTTCATGCTGATCAACGCGCGCTACGCCATGACCATGCAGCCGTTCATGTTCGCGTTCATCGCGATCCTGCTGGTGGCGTGGCTGGATCGCTGGTCGCGGCCATCCCCCGCTCCAGTTCGCGAACGGCAATCGGCAGAATCAGAATAGCGAGCGGCAGGAAGTGCCGCAGCTCGCGGATGTAGATGACCGGGTACGCCAGGAGCACGTAGATCAACGAGGTGAGCGCCAGGCTGGTCATGAAGCCATCGCGTGACCGTTTCACGCCAAGCGCCGCCATGATCCACAGCACGTTAAAAAACAGGAACACCTTGACGTTGTTCTTGATCGTGAGCAGCAGTTCCCCGGCAGTCTCCTGCAGGAAGGGAACATTGGCGTAGGCCATGTCCCACCACGCCCACCGCTCGATTGGGGCCGGATAGATCCAGCGCAGCACCGCCGACGGAACGACGAAGGCCACGCCAATCCAGATGACCGCCTTGAAGGGTGCACGGCCGCGCAGCCATTCGAGGCCAACCAGGATCGGTACCAGCATCATCGTTTCCTTGGCCCAGGCGCCGATGAAGGTCACCAGTGCCGCAGCGGCGAAGCGTCGCTGCTGCACCAGCAGGACCGCGGCGAACCAGGCCGCCAGCATCGCGTAGTCGTTGGTGTAGTAGATGCTGTAGCCATCGGTGAAGCCGGCCATGGTCAGCACGAAGTAGATGCTGACCGCGCAGAGCGCGCCGATGGGACTCGCGTACAGCCTGGCGAACACCAGCAGGAGCGACGACGATCCCCACAGCAGGAACACCTTGGTGACGACATCGACGGCGTGGGGGCTGGCGCCGGTCAGTCGCTCGCCGGCACGCACCAGGTGCACGCCGAGCAGCCGCCACTGGTAGGGAAAGGCGCGTTCGCCGTCGAGCGCCTGGTGATAGTGCTGCAGCGAATCGTCCGCGTAGACGGTACGCGTGCCGGTGTCCATCACGTGAATGGAACCGTAGGTGACGTAGACAGCCAGAATCGAGAGCGCGGCAAGGAAGCCGGCGATGATCCAGGTATGCATGGCGGCGGACCGCGAAGCGGGGGGCGTCATCAGCGAGCGTTCAGTAGTCGAAACACGGCCTGCGACATACTCTCGGCGACCCGATCATCCTCTACCGGCGCCGTCAGGTCGACCACTTTTCGAAGGTCGAGATGCTCAAACCCGGAATCGCTGCCGAAGCGTTCTTCCAACCTCGCCGCCACCGAGTCCTGGCGGAGGGACTCGCTTGCCGTCAACCTCGGGTGGGTGGCCACCAACACCGAACCGTATTGGCGCGCGGCGACGATCGCCGCCTCCAGCGCGGCGCCATACTCCGGTCGCAACAAACCTGCCGGCCCGTCGTCTCCTTCCCGCCGGGAAGCGGGCGCCTCCGGCGACGGCCAGTAGCCGCGCACGAACAGGGTGGGTAACGCAGGCAAGTATCCGAAATGGCGATAGAGCCACGAACGCCGGCGCCACCCTTGCGTCCCGTCCGTGGCGTCGGGCAATGCCGCTTCGTCACCGATGTACAGGCAGACGACGGCAGGGTGCAGATACTCGGCATCGCGCACGGTCTGGGCCATCGACGGCACGGCGTCGGCAGGCTCCCCGAGGTTCACGGCCGCGATTCGGCCGGAATCTAAGTAGCCGGCATCGTCGCGCAAGCGCTCGTTGTTGAGCATATCCTCGAGTTCGTGCGGCAGCGATGGCACGAGCTGACGCCCGAGCACGTGGCGGCCGCCCAGGACGAGCACGCGCAGATCCGCTTGCGGCACGACCGGCCCGCGATAGCCCCAGATGTTGAACCCGGCATCCGACTCCACTCGCCGGTGCAGGGCCACATCGCCGGCGGCAACCAGGGCCGCCAGGAGGACGGCACACGACGCGGCGGCAAGACTCCAGGCCCGCGGCGATCGGCCAGGTTGCGGTGGCGCGGCGGCGATCGCCACCTTTCCATCAGGCCAGATCCGACGGCCGGAGCGCGCCAGCAAGACGCCGCTGGCAGCGCAAACCGCAAAACCCGTCCAGACAAGGGCCGTGCGCCATCCGCCATCGATCGGCAGGTGGCTGATCGCAAAACCGGTTAGCCAGGTGGTTCGCAGCCACAACGGTGCGCCCTGGAACGCAACCGCGGCCAGTGGTAACAGCACGAACTGGAAATTCCAAATCGCCCGATCGGGCTGTTGCACATAGGCGAACACCAGCGCCACCGGCGCCGACGCCAGCGCCAGCAACTTCAGCTCACGCGGGCCGCGGCGAAAGCCGCCCGCCACCAGCCAGGCCAGCGGGCCAAAGTGCAGGACCATGGCTCCGATCGCCTGCACCGGGCCGATCCACCTGATCCACGTCAGCAGGTATCCGCCCTCGAGAATGCGGGCAGACGAGTTGCCGCCGTAGCTGTAGTTGTAACCAAGGATGAACCAGAGCTGCAGCGCGATCCACACCGCCGACGCCAGAGCGGCCCCGGCGGCGCTCTTCAGAACCACGTCGGTCCGTCGCAGCAGTCCGCCGAACACAGCGAAGATCCACAGCGGTGCGACGGCAAACTCCTTGGCCCAGACGCCGACCGCAGCGCAAGCAGCGACCACGGCGAACCGTCCATCGAGGAGCAGCAGCACCAGCCACGGGACGGCACCGTAGATGAGGGGATCGGAAGTGTGCGGATCTAGAGCGGTGAGCTGGGCGCCGGGACCGAGCGCCGACATAGTCGCGGCGGCGCGCGCAGCGCTGCCATCGAGCCCAAATCGCCGGCACAAGACGTAAATACCCAATGCTGCCAGCAGATTTCCCAGCACGCCGTAGGCCTTCCACTTGACGATCGATTCGCCCGGCAACTGCTCGATGGCCCAGGCGACAAGGACTCGCGTGCAGTGGAGGTTGGAGCAGTCGGGAATGACCAGCTGCCGGCCGACCTGTTCGTAGGTGTCGCGGTCGGTGACGTAGTCAGGCGACAACCCGAACGCGACGACGCCCAGGACCAGCGCCAGGAGACCGGCGAGTACCAGGTTCGATCGCCGCTCCGAATCACCGGCCATGGACATGATTCGCGGCGATCCAGGCGTAGCTATGCAGCGCCGCCACGGCAGCGAGTGACGCGGCCAGTAGCCGGCGCGGTCCGCCGGTGACCGACAGTGCCGCGCTACGCCACAGCAGCACGCTCAACACCAACGCTCCGATTGCGAAGAGGTTCCAGTCGTTGTAGACGCCAATCTGCGCCTTCCACACCAGCTGAAACACGACCAGGCTGCCGGCGGCCGCAGCGAGGAACGCGCCGGTCTCGTCGAGCACCAGCCGTCGCCACCACATCAGTACCGGCATCGCGACGATCGAGGGGATCAGCAGCACCACGAGATTCGCGTGCTCGACATAGTACGTCGCCGACCACTCGGTGACGAACATGCCCTGCAAGCGGAGTGCGCGGCCGGCGTGGCTGGCCCCAATACTCCAAATCGGCGCACCGTAGAAATGAACCACCCCCACCGCCACCACAACCACCCCGGCCGCCAGCCCGGCACTGCGAAGCAACGGCCCGTACTCGCCGGTGCGTCGCCACGAGATGTAGCCGAGGCAAGCGAGTGACGGCAACAGCCAGCCCGCCAGCAAGTGGAACGACATGGCCGTTCCAAGCGCGACCGCCGGCTGCCAAAGGGGAGCGTCGCCGCGCAGGAAGCGCACGGCCGCCAGCAAGTAGGCGCTGACCACTACCGCGGTCAGCGTGTAGTTTTCGACATCGCCAAAAAACAACTGCATATAGGCGCCGCTGAAGACGCCGCACAGGAACAATCCCGGAGACGACGGCACGAGCCGTGCCGCCAGCCTGAAAGCCAGCACCACGAAGACTGCGCCGGCCAGCGACGAGGTCACCTGGTAGGAGTACTCGACCGACCAGCCCCACCACCGGTGCGTGTAGTCCCACACGCGCGAGTGGACCAGGAATTCGAGCATCTCGTCGTGAGTAATGAAGGCACCCGAGACGGGCACCGCGCCCGCGAACTTCGGCGCGAACATCAGCGCGTCCGGGTTCAGGAACTCCGACCGCCAGGCGAACATGGCACTGCCGGCGATCACGCCAGCGGCGAGCGCGACCGGGTAAGAATCGACCCACCTGGTGGCACCACGCGCATCCAGCGTCACGCCCGCCGCGACCAGGATCAGAACGGCAGCGGCGATCAAGGACAGCGGTCCTGCCGGCACCTGCCGCAGAGCATTGATGCCAAACGCCTGCGGGGTGAGACCGGCACTCCCGGCGCCGTACAGGCCGGCCAGTACGAGGACCATCGCGAGCCAGGCAAACGTCTCGGACGCGGACGCTGGTCGGGACAGGCCAGTCACCTCGAGCCTACGGCGTGGGAACGTGGTCGGGCCAGCCGGCGTCCTTGTCGGAGATCAGGACGGGCTCGAAGGGCCAGGTGATGGCAAAGGCAGGATCATTCCAGCGCACGCCCGATTCGGCAGACGGCTGCCACGGCGTCGAAGCGTGATAGTAGGCCTCGGTCTCGTCGGCCAGCGTCAGATAGCCATGCGCAATGCCCTCCGGCATGTAGAACATGCGGTGGTTGTCAGCGGTGAGCTCCACCGCGTCCCATTGGCGATAGGCAGGAGACTCCGGCCGCAGGTCGACAATCACGTCGAGCAGCCCGCCGCGAGTGCAGCGGATGATCTTCGCCTGCGCGTACGGCGCGGCCTGGAAGTGCATGCCGCGCAGCGTGCCACGCTTGTGGTTGAAGGCCAGGTTGCACTGGGCCAGCGCCGGATCGATGCCGTGCTTGCGAAATTCGTCGGGCAGCCACGTCATCGCGAAGAACCCCCGGTGGTCGTGGATCGCCGTGATGTCGATGATCCAGGCACCGGGAATTCGCGAGGCCGTGAACTTCATGCGTTAGAGACGGAACAAGTGATCGCGCGCGACGCCCTTGAGGGCATTGCGCGTATCGACCAGCAGCGGGAACCGATCGACCATCGTCGCGTAGTCGAACACCTTGTGGTCGGTGATGATGACACCGCAGTCAACGCCTTCGTGCGCCTGCTTCTCGTCGACGCTCTGCAGGTCGAGGGAGGCATGCTTGAAGGCGGGGACGTACGGATCGGTATAGCTGACCTCGGCGCCGCGGTGCGCGAGCAGTTCCAGCACTTCCAGGGCCGGCGACTCGCGCAGGTCGTTGACGTCGCGCTTGTAGGCAACGCCGATGATGTGCACCCGCGAGCCGTTGAGCGACTTCTTCTGCGAATTGAGCGCGTCGATGATCCGTTGCACGACGAACTCGGGCATGGCGCCGTTGACGCTGCCGGCCAGCTCGATGAACCGCGCCTCGAAGTTGTACTGGCGCGCCTTCCACGACAGGTAGAACGGGTCGATCGGAATGCAGTGACCGCCCAGGCCCGGACCCGGATAGAACGGCATGAAGCCAAACGGCTTGGTCTTGGCGGCGTCGATCACTTCCCACACGTCAAGGCCCATGCGGTGGCACATCAGCGCCAGCTCGTTGACCAGGCCGATGTTGACGGCGCGGAAGGTGTTCTCGAGCAGCTTGACCATTTCGGCCACGCTCGGCGAACTGACCGGCACGACCTTGTCCATGACCTGGCTGTAAAACGCCACGGCGCACTTCGTGCTGTCTTCGTTGATGCCGCCGACCACTTTCGGGATGTTCTTGGTCTGGTACTGCGGGTTGCCGGGATCGACGCGCTCGGGCGAGAACGCCAGGTAGAAATCAACGCCGGGCGTGAAGCCCTTGGCGGCCAGCACCGGCTGCACCACTTCGACCGTCGTGCCGGGATAGGTGGTCGACTCCAGGATGATCAGCTGGCCCTTCTTCAGGATTGCCGCCGTCGCCTCGACCGCCTGCACGACGTAGGTCATGTCGGGGTCCTTGGTCTTGCGCAGCGGCGTTGGCACGCAGATGTCGATGATGTCGGCGGCGGCCAGGGCCTTGGGGTCGATGGTCGCCTTGAACTTGCCGTTCTTGACCACTTCGGCCAGGTGCGCGGACGGGACATCCGGAATGTAGCTGCGCCCCGCCATCAGCTCGGCGACCTTGTGCGCGTCGACGTCGTAGCCGACTACGGCGAACCCGGCGCGGGCAAACTCGACGGCCAGCGGCAAGCCGACGTAGCCGAGACCAATGACGCCCAGCGTGGCCTGCTTTGACTCGATCTTCTTCAACAGTTCCATGTGAAATTCTTATCCGCGGTAAAAGGACCGAATGGCGTCGACGACCGCGGCCTGCTGGGCCTCGGTAAGCTCGGGATAGATCGGCAGGGCCAGCGACGACAGCGCCGCCGCTTCGGCAACCGGGAACGCGCCGGCCTTGTAGCCCAGGCCGGCGAAACATTCCTGCAGGTGGAACGGCACCGGGTAATAGACCTCGGTGCCAATACCGGCGGCGTCGAGGTGCGCGCGCAGGCCGTCGCGATTGGGCACGCGGATCACGAACTGATTGTAGATGTGGTTACGATCCGGCGCTTCGACCGGCAGCGTGACCTGCGACAAGCCGGCGGCGGCGAACAAGCCGCGATAGCGCGTTGCATTGGCGCGCCGCCCATCGCTCCACGCCGCCAGGTGCGGCAGCTTCACCCGCAACACCGCCGCCTGCAGGGCGTCGATGCGGAAGTTGGCGCCGACCAGGTGGTGGTAGTACTTCGGCTCCATGCCGTGATTGCGGATCAACTTCAGCCGGTGCGCCAGCGCGGCGTCGGTCGAGGTGACGAGACCGCCATCGCCGAATCCGCCGAGGTTCTTGCTGGGGAAGAACGAGAAGCAGCCAATCGCGCCCCAATTCCCCACTGGCTTGCCCTGATACTGGCAGCCAATCGCCTGCGCGGCATCCTCGATCACGGGAATGCTCTTCGCGGCCGCAGCGGCGACAATCGGCGCCAGCTCGGCGGCCTGCCCGAACAGGTGCACCGGGATGATTGCCTTGGTCTTGCTGGTGATGGCGGCAATGGTGGCCGCCGGATTCAGGTTGAAGGTGTCGGCGTCGATATCGACCAGCACCGGGGTCGCGCCGACGCGCACAACCGACCCGGCGGTGGCGAAGAACGAATAGGTCGGCGTGATCACCTCGTCGCCGGCGCCGATGTTCAGGGCCATCAGCGCCGCGACCAGCGCGTCGGTGCCCGACGACATGCCGAGCGCGTGCGGCGTGCCGAGATGGGCCGCCAGCTCGCGCTCGAGACCCTCAACTTCCGGACCGCCGATGAAGCGCTGGCTGTCGCAGACCCGGGTGACGGCGTCGAGCAACGATTGCCGCAGCGGCGAGTACTGTGCGTGGAGATCGAGCAGGGGAACAGTCACAAACACCTAATGGAGCGTATCAACCAAATGGAAAGTATCGACATCTTTGCTCAGCGATGGTACTGGGGCCGTTCCGTAGGAACGGCCCGCCATCGATATCGAGCGTAGGCGCCACTAATGGTATATGCGGCGCCCAACCCGGTGCAACCAAGCGACTGTATAGTGAAAAGCCATGGTTAGCGTCGATGTCGCGGTAATTGGCGGCGGGGTGACCGGCCTGGCGTCGGCCCTGGCCCTGGCGCGGGCCGGCGCCTCGGTCTGCCTG
The DNA here is from genome assembly GCA_050247355.1 of Vicinamibacterales bacterium. Taxonomy (GTDB): domain Bacteria; phylum Acidobacteriota; class Vicinamibacteria; order Vicinamibacterales; family UBA2999; genus 12-FULL-67-14b. The sequence goes on from JBFWUK010000024.1 coordinate 67,563, forward strand.
CTGGAGCGCGAGAGCAAACCCGGGCGGGCGACCAGCACGCACAACAGCGGCGTGATCCACGCCGGCATCTACTATCCCGAGGGCTCGCTCAAGGCCCTGATGTGCGTGGAGGGCCGGGATCGGCTGTACGAGTTCTGCGCCGCGCACCGGGTGCCGCACGACCGCGGCGGCAAGCTGATTGTTGCCGGCACCGACCACGAGGCGGACGAACTGCCGCGGCTGCTCGCCAAGGCCCACGCTAACGGCGTCAGCGCAGAGCTCGTCGACCGGGCTTTCGTGAAGGCTCGCGAGCCCAACGTCCATGCCGTGGCGGCCATCTGGTCCCCCGATACCGGCATCGTCGAAGCCGAAGCGCTGGTCAAGGCGCTCGAGCACCTGTGCCGTGACCAGGACGTGGCACTGGTGGTCGGCAGTCCGTTGATCGCCGCCGAACCTGGTCCTGACGGCATCACCCTGGTCACGCCGCACGAGCGCTTCGCCGCCGCAACTGTGGTCAACGCATCCGGCCTGTACGCCGACACCACGTCGCAGATGCTTGGCGCCATGCCGTTTCATATCTACCCCTGCCGCGGCGAGTACGCGGAACTGGCCCCGGCGAAACGCCACATGGTGAACGGGCTGGTGTATCCGCTGCCCCACGCATCGGGCGCCGGCCTCGGCGTTCACCTGGCCAAGACGACCTGGGGTTCGGTCACGCTGGGACCGACCATTCACTACCAGGAGGCCAAGGACGATTACGAGGGCGGTCGTCTGCCGCTCGAAGCATTTGTCGAGCCGGCTCAGCACCTGCTGCCGTGGGTGACCTTGGCCGACCTGCAACCCGGAGGCAGCGGCATTCGCGCCAAGCTGCACGGCCCCGAGGCGTCGTTCGCCGACTTCCTGGTCCAACGCGACATCGTGAATCCTCGCGTCATCCAGGCTTCGGGAATCGACTCGCCCGGCCTGACGTCGTGCCTGGCCATCGGGGAGCGGGTCGCGAGAATCTGGAACGACCGGTCCGCCTAAAGGCGGACGCCACATTGAGGTAGTGTTCTGTGATGTGGTGTCCGGCTTTAGCCGGACCGTCGATGTGGTGTCCGGCTTCTTGACCCGCCGTTGCTTTGGCGAAGGGGTTAGCCGGACCTGCCGCCGGCGTTCACATTGCGACGCCGCGACACCACGAGAGACACAGCACACGTCGTGAGCGCCACGGTGACCGGAATCAGGTGGATCGAGAAGCGCCCGGGATAGGCCGTGCCCCTGGCGACGAATGCCCCGGCGACGCCGGCAATCGCGAACAGGACAAGCGTGAGGGGCAGCCGCGCAAACATCCCGACCCCGGCGATGCCCAACAGGGCCGCCGCAAAGCCGGTCATCACCGGTAACGCGCGAACGTCAAAGCGCGGCGGGTCGTTGATCGTCAGCAGCATCATCAGGCTCGAGGCGAGACGGACGGCCAGGTCGGCCACACCATCCGCATCACGCCACACCGAGTTGAGCATGGCCGTGGTGCCGAAGAGCATGCTGGGCACGCTGGTGTAGTAGTAAGTCCGGGCCGTGAACAGCCACAGGCCCAGCGCCGCGCCGCCGAAGACTCCAAGCGCCACTGGCCGCGACACACGGGGCAGCCATACCGACGGACGAAAGACCTCCGCGGCCGTCATCCGAATGGGAAGGGCGAACACTGCCACGGCCACTGCCATCGGCAGGTTGTTCAGCCGCGTCAGGTAGGCCAGCGTGGCCAGCAGACCGGCGGCAGCCGCCGCCGGCCAATAGCCTCGACGCGCGCGCAGCGCGAGGAGCGCGGCGGCGTAGAGGAAGCCCGCGGAGCTGAACTCGGAAAGGCCGCGGCCGAGCATGTACCAGGCGGGACCGATCGTAAAGGTCACCAGGGTCAGGATGCCGGCGCTGAGGGCCCAGCGAAAGCCGGTGACTACTCGGGTCACGTGGAAGGCGAACAACGCTCCGACAACGGCGGCACCAGCATCCCAGTACCACTCGCCGACACTCGAGTCTCCAAAAACGAGGTGGAGCCCGCCGGCAATCCATCGGTAGAGGGGCTGAAACCAGAACGTGGCTTCCCCACCCTGCAGCCAATACCCCTGCATGTAGATGCGATACGCCCACCGCTGGAACATCCACCAGTCGTCGCCGGCGGTAAAGAACGTGAAGTGGCCGGGCTCCGCCCGCCCCGCGACGGCGGCGAGGACCAGAAACGGCACGCCGATCAACAGCGACGCCCCGAAGAGGTTGTGCAGGCGGCGCGGCCACCGCAGCGCGACGGCGGGCATGAGCAGCAGGGGCGCCAGGCGAATCACCGATTCGCGGTCGGTCAGCGCACAGGCCGCCATGGCGGCCGACAGGCCCGCGACGCCGGCAAGAGCTCCTGCACTGCCCGCCCGCTCGGCGATAGCGATGATGGCTGCTCCCACTAGTGCAACCACGAGCAGCATGGTGACGTAGCGGCCCCACGGCCGAATCCACCGGTCAATCGCCGCCGGAGCCGACATGGTCGCGGCCGTCGCGGTCCACACGCCGGCGCCGTTCCAGCGCGGCTCGAGGCTCCACTTGTCACGAACCAGGGTGCCGGCTATGGCTACGTAGTGGGTCCCGGGCGCGACCATCACTCCGGCGGCGGGGTCGGCAACGTCCACGCCATCGACGCGTACGGCCGCTTGCACGTCCTCGCTCATCGAGACCTGGAACACGCCTGGTTCGGCAGCATGGAGAAACCCGTCGACGTCGAGCTGGAGCGTGGCGCTGGGCGGACGGTCAGGCGCCGCGTTGCTGGTGCCGGGATCGGCCGGTGGCAGGTTGAGGAACCACACGGGAAAGCGATCGAGGGTCGCATACCCCTCGGTCATCACCGCCGAACAACGCGGTTGCGCCGAACGCCAGTCGGCGCGGACGTCCCAGCTGTGCGGCACGCGCAGGTCGTCGAGGTAGAGCGGCGTCGGCGACGAGAACCGGACACACCATCCGTCCTGCACCAATGCCGCGCCGGTGGCTGCCTTCCAGATCATCAACGCGACGATCAGGCCGCGGACAACCGTGCGGCGCAGCAAGTTCGGGTTGATGGCAATGAGGGCGACCACCGCCATGCCGAGCACGGTGGCATCCGCGACGGTGTCGAGCGGGGCGCCGTCAAGCGGTCCTGCCAGCCGGGCGGGCCACAGCAGTGCGATGGCCGCAAGGACCGCCCACACCAGGTTGATCATGCCGAGCGGGCCGCGTTGCGGCTCAAGCGACCAGCTGGCCCGACTTGATGCGCTCGAGGTCGGCATCCACCATCATCGTGACCAGTTGCTTGAAGCTTACGGTAGGTTCCCACCCCAGTTGCCGCCTGGCCTTCGACGGGTCGCCGATCAGGTGATCGACCTCGGCCGGCCGCAAATAGCGGGGATCAACACCGACGTGCTTCTGCCAGTCGAGGCCGGCGTGCGCGAAGGCCACTTCGACGAACTCCTGCACGGAATGCGCCTCGCCGGTGGCGATGACGTAGTCGTCGGGCTGGTCCTGCTGCAGCATCATCCACATCGCCCGGACGTAATCGCCCGAGAAGCCCCAGTCGCGGCACGCATCGCGATTGCCGAGCATCAGCTTGTCGGCGTGGCCCAGCTTGATCCGCGCCACGCCGTCGGTGATCTTGCGCGTCACGAACTCGATGCCGCGCCGCGGCGACTCGTGGTTGAAGAGAATGCCCGAGCAGGCAAACAGGTCGTAGCTCTCGCGGTAGTTCACCGTGATGTAGTGGCCAAAGACCTTGGTCACGCCGTACGGGCTGCGCGGATAGAACGGCGTCATCTCGGTCTGCGGGACCTCGCGGACACGGCCGTACATCTCGCTCGACGAAGCCTGGTAGAACCGGATCTTGGGGTTGACGCTGCGCACCGCTTCAAGGGCCCGGGTCACGCCTTGCGCGTTGAACTCGCCGGTCAGCATCGGCTGGTCCCAGGACGCCGGGACGAACGACATGGCGCCGAGGTTGTAGAACTCGTGCGGCTGCGACTGCTCCACCGCCTTGATCAGCGACAGCTGATCGAGCAGGTCGCCCTGCAGCAGCGTCACCTTCTCGAGCAGGTGCTGGATGCGCCACACGTTGGGGGCGCTCAACCGCCGCACCAGGCCGAAGACTTGGTAGCCCTTGTCGAGCAGCAACTCGGCGAGGTACGACCCATCCTGGCCAGTGATTCCGGTGATCAGCGCGCGTTTCTTGTCAGCCACAATTGGTGATTATGCCACGGAGCGGTCCATCACCGCCCGCCAGGTGAGTTGCCGCCCCGCCGCACCGGGGGCAGCCGGCCACGCCATCGTCATGACCACACCAACGATCACGGTGGCCGCCAGTCCGAACGTGGACGGCCAGAGAAAGCCGATTGCCGTGTGGTAGGCGACGTAATACGAGGCCGCGGCGCCGGCCAGCCCGCCGGCCAGCACCGCGCCGCTGCTGGCGCGGGGGCTGAACATCGCCAGCAGGTAGATGCCGAACAACGGCCCCGTGAACGCGTTGACCAGCTTGTTGGCAATCTCGAGCAGCGATCCAAGGCGCGCGACGTTGACCGCCAGCACCGTGCCGGTCAACCCGAAGAACAGGGTGAACAGCCGCGATGCCCGCAACTGCAAGGCCTCGTCCGCGGCGGAGTGCTGCCCGCGGCGCACCTCGCGGCCCAGCCACACGCGGTTGTACAGGTCGACGACGGCGACCGAGCTGCAGGAGTTGATTGCGGAGTTGAGGCTCGACATCGATGCCGCGGCAATGGCCGCGATCACCAGGCCGACCGCGCCCGGGGGGAAGGCCAACGACATGAAGTACGGCAGCAGCTTGTCGGTCTCGAACTCCGCCGGCAACGCGTGGGTCGAGAAATAGGCAAACAGCGCCAGGCCGACAAACGACAGGCCGACCATCCACAGGGCATCCCCGGCGGCGTTGACCACGAAGGCGTGACGTGCCTCCTGCAAGGTGCGCGTGGTTTGCAGCCGCTGCACCATGACCTGGTCGCTGGTGTACTGCGCGGCTCGGCCGACCACCAGCGCGATCATGAGCGCGACGAGCGACATCGGCTGGGTGAAGAAGCTGGCCACGTGGCCGGCGAACCCGACGGCGGCGGGATCGGTCAGCGGCATCCAGACGTCGAGCTTACCGGCGGCCGAAGCAACATTCCAGATCTCGGGCAGGCCGCCGGCAACCTCGCTCCAGACAATGCCGATGGTGGCGGCCAACCCGCCGAACATCACGCAGAACTGGACCACGTCGGTCCAGATCACGCCCTGGATGCCGCCGAGCATGGTCGTGATCGTCACGGTGACGCCGATGACCACGGTCATCGCGTTCATGTTGACCTGCCCGCCGGTCACGGCGTTGATCGCCAGGCTGGGCACGTACATCGCCGTCGCCATCCAGCCCAGGCGCCACAGGATGAAGATCGACGCGGCCATGGTGCGGACGCGGACGTCGAACCGCGCCTCGAGGTACTCGTAGACGGTGTAAAAGTCCAGGCGGCGATAGAACGGGAACACCACTCTCGCAATCCACGGATAGATCGCAAACCACGAGAACACGCCGAGCACGAGCACCGCACCGTAGCGAATGGTCGAGGACGGCTGCATGAGGTAGTCCATGCCGCTGTTGAGCGCCGCCATCAGCGACAGGCCCACCGGCAGCCAGCCCATGCTGCGATCGGCCAGCAGGTAGCGGTCGAGCGTGGTTTGCTTCCGCGAGAAGTGGAAACCGATGTACGCCATCACGGCGAGGTACACGGCCACCACCAACCAGTCGGCCAACTGAAAAGACGACTCGATGGTCACGGGGCCACTCCGGGAAACATACCGGCGTTATGATATGCCAGCGCATGTGACCGCCTTGCTTGCCAGTTCCGTCGGCTTGTTGTTGGCCGCCTTCTACGCGGCGTCGCCACTGACGATGTGGGTGCTGGTGGCAGCACCGGTGGTCGGCTGGCTGGGTGCGCGCCACCTGCCCGCCGACGAGCGCCGGCTGCTGCTGGTGCTGCTGGGCGCGGCGTTTGCGGCGCGGTTGGCACTGATCGGCGCGCAGTTCCTGGTCGGCATGCCCCATCACAATCAGCTGGCGGTCGGCGCCTTGAGTGGTGACGAATCCTATTACCTGTCGCGGGCGCTGAGGAGCCGCGACCTCTTGATGGGGTTCACCGACAGCAAGTACGACTACTTCGTTGCCAACGACGACTACGGGCGCACCAGCTACCTAGGGCTGCTGACGGTCGCCCAACTCGTCTACGGCCCGACGCCGTATGGGATGAAGGTGCTCAATGCCCTGCTCTTCATGACCGGTGCCGTGCTGCTGTTCCGTGTGGCCCGCCCGGCGTTTGGTGTCCTGGCGGCGTTCGTGGGATTGACCGTCTTGCTGTTTCTGCCGTCGCTCTTCGTCTCGTCGGTCTCACTCCTCAAAGAGTCCTTGTACTTCCTGGTGGCAAGCGCGCTGATGGTGAGCTCGGTCAGCGCCATCCGATCGGCAGCCGCGAAGCGCTGGGTCGACGTGGCCGTCGCCGTCGCCATGGCGCTGGCGAGTCTGTGGCTGATGAATGATCTGCGCCGCGGAGCACTGGCGATCGGCGTCGCCGGACTCGGCCTGGGCGCCGCGATCCACTTCACCGCCAAGAGCCGCTGGCGGGCCGCGGCAGCGCTACTCGCGATGCTGATGCTGGGCACGGTGTTCCTCTCGAGGCCAGCCTGGCAGGCGCGCGCGCTCGACGGCGTGACCACGGCAGCAAAGCTCCACGCCGGCCACGTGTTCACCGTCGGTCACGCCTACAAGCTGCTGGATGAAGGCTTTTACAGGAACCCTGCCGCCCCTGATTCGTCGGACCTGGCGCTGACCGGTTCCCAGGCGGCGCGCTTCCTGGTGCGGGCCACGGCCAGCTTCCTGGTGACGCCCTTGCCGTGGGAGATGCGATCGCGCAGCGAGCTGCTGTTCATGCCCGAGCACGTGGTGTGGTACCTGATCGTGGCCCTGATCCCGTTCGGGGTGGTGGCGGGTTACCAGCGCGATCCCCTCGTCACCAGCCTGCTGGTCGGTTTTGCCGTGACCACGGCCGCAGTGCTGGCGGTGACGACGGGAAACGTGGGCACCTTGCTACGATTGCGCGGACTGGTGACGCCGTACTTGATTTGGCTGGCGGCTTTCGGCGCGTGCGCGACTGGCAATCGCCTCGTTGCCAAGCGCTCGGCGCCTGGCACGTGGGGCGAACCAGCTCACCAAGGGAACACATTATGACGATCGTCGACCAACACGGGCGTTTGTTCGGCCGCATCAACCTGGTCGACGGCGCCGCCGTCGCGTTGGTCCTGGTGCTGATTCCGTTCGCCTACGGCACCTACCTGGTGTTCCAGCCGTCGGCGCCGCGCATTGATTCAGTGTCGCCCTCGATCATTTCGAGAGAAGAACGGCGAATCGGCGTGGGCGGGCGGCTGACCGCGAAGTTCAAGATCCGGGGCACCGGATTCACGCCCCTGCTTCGCGCCCGCATCGGCGACGCCGAGGCGCTGGGTTTCGTGTTCGAGAATCCCAACTCCGCCGACCTGCTGGTCGGGCCCGTGCCACCAGGTTCACACGATCTGATTCTCCTCGACGGCGTACAGGAAGTCGCGCGCGCGACGGCCGCCATCTCGGTGCAGCCCGAGGCAACGACGTTCATTCGCGCAGCGGGATGGCTGATCAACCTGGACGCTGACCTCGTCAAGACACTTCAGGTGGGTCTGTCCTTTCCCGAATCGGAGCCGGCCTTCGAGATTCTCGCGCTGGGGCCGCTCCAGCCCGCGCGGTCGAGCGTAAAACTCGCCGGTTCGACCATCGACCGGCCGGTGGCCGGCCTTCAGGAACGAGAAGCGGTGCTGACGCTTCGCTGCGATCCGGCCTTGGACAATGCCTGCACGATGGGCGAGAGACCTGAAAACCTTCAGCCCCCCGTTCTGATTTCTCTGCCAGGGCCGGCGCGAGCGTTCCAGTTCGCCATTGAGGAACTCCTGCCGCCGACCCCTCCCCGGAAGGCGACCGTCATCATTCGACTGGCTGCCGGTGCGCCCGTGCCGACCCTGCGCGTGGGCGACCGCGATGACCTGCTCGACGAGCGCGCGGCGGTCGTCGCCTCGATCAATCGCGCGGCGGGGGGCACAGCCGTGACGCTGCAACTCGGCTTGGACGACTCTCGCGGCGGTTGGCGCTATCGCAGCCAGCGCATCAAGCAAGGCGCCCCGTTCGTGCTGGCGACCGATCGATACGAGGTGTCGGGAACGATCGAAACCGTCGCGATGACGGCGACGCCGGCCACGGACCCGCAATGAACCGCGAGCCGCTGGGCGCCATTCAGGAGGCCGCAGAGGATAGTTATCTCTGGCGCGCGGTGCAGGCCGCCGGTGACGCGTGGTCGGCCGCTTGGGCAACGTCACGCGTGGGACGGCTGGCAGCGCTCGCGACAGCGCGCGTCCAGAGTGCAACGCCGGCCCATCGCCTCAGGGTAGCCGCCACGGTCGTCGCCTGGGCTTGCGCGTGGCACGTGGCCGGGCTTTATGTGCTGCCGCGGTATGTGACGTCGGGGCTTCCCCGCTTGTGGTTCGTCGCCGCGGCGCTCTTCGCCGTACTTACGGCGGTCTTCGCCGAGGCACTGGTTCGGGCGTGGGGCGCGTCGGCGCTTCGCCGGGCACTCCGCCGATTGGCCACGCCTGGCGCTGAAACCTAAATCAGGGCGGTGTGGCTGAGAACGGCGTCCTGCACCCAGAGCAGCCACCAGGCGATCCATTTCGTCATCGGCACAGTGGTGTTGGCTTCCGCCCGCCAGGAATGATCAAGGACATTACGATCGACCAGCAACAAACCCGCCGGGTCCAGCTGCACTTCGACTGGCGGAGTCGCGCTTTCGAACTCGAAGGTCCGGCTCGCCGCCCTTCCGTCCCACCGAGCCGATGCTTCGGCGCCGCCGTCGAACCGTAGCAGCACCAGCAGGGCATCGCCCTGCTCGTAGGGCCCATCCGTGTCTTCGCCGTTGACGCCGCTGAACGCCGCATCGCCCCGGTTGGCGAGAACGACGGTCGTTCGCCAGCACGGCCGGCCGGCACACGGAACCGCTGTGACGGCGTCGATCGCGTAGTCGATCCGCCGCCCCTGCCGCGCGGGCTCCATCAGCCACGACAGCGGATAACCAACCGCCGCTGAGATCACCTGCTCGATCTCAGCCGGCGTCATGGCGCCCGCAGTTGCGCGAGGCGCCAGGGCCGCCAGCGCTCCTTCCATCGCGGGCCATCCCACCAGCCGTTCGATCGCGCCAAAGGCCAGCGCGACTCGCGACGTCAGGGCATCAGCACCCGGCGGCACCTGCCGAATCCCTGCGCTCCACGGCCCGCCGACAAGCGGCGGAAATGCCCATGGGATGGTTCCGCCGAAGAAGCGGACGGAATCGGCGCTGTGGCCGGGCCGGCCGAAGCCGGCGCTGAACAACTCGGGGGTCACGCGGCTTTGCAGGTACCACGCCAGCCCATCGACCAGGGGCCGCGCTGCAACCTCGCGCGTCCAGCCTGGCCACCAGGCGCGGGCCAGGGCGAATGCCACCTGCGCCTCGACGTCCATCGTCGGGGGCGCCGATAGCCACGGCAGATCGAGCAAGACGGGGCTGTCCGCGTTACGCGGCGCCTGTGGACTCTCTGGATCGACGAGCACCATTCCCGGCGGCGGCGGTCCCAGCCATTCACGGAACCGGCGCTCCGATTCGCGCGCGGCGGCGCGGATGCGAGGACGGTAATGCTCGTGTCGAGGGGCGAGGTGGATGGCCAGCTCCGGCTGCTCCGGCGCGTCCTGCGTGCCGCCCGCCAACGGGGGCGCGGCGGCCGCAAGAGCGACCAGGATGGCGGCGGCGCGATGGTAAACGGCGCGAGGCCGTCGGAGCATGGCGGTAGTATACTGACGGTCACCGCTCGGCTGGCGCGCCTCCGGCTGCGCAGCGTTCTTCCGACCCATCAGACGATGCACGCGTCACTACTCCAACACCTGCGATGCCCGGACTGTTCGGGCACGTTGAGTCTCCAGGGTAGCGACCGCCTGCAATGCAATGGCTGCGGCCGTCACTATCCAGTCAGCAACGGCGCCCCGCGGTTCACCGACGACGCGTCCGACACGGCCCAGTACTTCGGCTACATCTGGGGCCTGCAGGCAGAGACCATCGCGCCCGCCAGCCGAATCTATCCGTACCACCTGCAGACGATGTACGACACGGTTGGCGGCCCGCGGCTGGAAGGCCTGATCCTCGACGGCGGCTGCGGCGACGGCGAAGACCTCGCCATGGTCGCACTCGATCCCAAATGCGAAGTCGTGGGGGTGGAACTGAGCGCCGGGGGAACGGCGACGACCCTGGCGCGGACCCGGGGGCTGGATCGCGCCAGTGTGATCCAGGCCGACCTGCTGCGCCTGCCGCTGGCATCGAATGTCTTCGACGGGGCGTATTCCTACGGCGTGGTGCACCACACGCCCGACCCGGGCGGCGCCGTGCGCCAGATTGCCCGGACCCTGAAGCCCGGTGCCCATCTGCTGCTTTACGTCTACGAAGATTTCAGCGACCGGCCCTGGTACTGGCGCCTCGCCCTGGCGGTGGCCAACAGCGCCCGGGCGATCACCACGCGCATGAAGCCATCGCACCTGATGCGCGTGTGCCGCATCCTGTCGCCGGTGGTCTATGTGCTGTGCACGTTGCCGGCCAGGCACTTCTCATGGGCGGCGCGCTTTCCCTACCGCCACGGCCCCCACGCCTTTGGCATGGTGGGCGATCTCTACGACCGCCTCTCGGCGCCGATCGAGTTTCGCTACTCGCGTGACGGCGCCGCCCAACTGGCCACCAACGCCGGCCTGTCTGTCATCGCGGTTGGCCAACAGCGGGGCTGGGTGGTGAGAGCCGTTAAGCCGGCTGTATCCTAGGAGAGAAGTGCGACTACGATTCAAGCTGGCGGCGCTGTTCATCGGCCTGGTGGTTGCGGCCCTTGGCGCCGAACTGATGCTTCGTGCCACCGGCATGGGCTTCGGCAACTCGCCGATGGAGCCCGACCCGTTCCTGCACCACGTGCATCCGAAGAACTACCGCTTTGTGCAGCAACACCCGTCGGGCGAACTGGGCGGGTTCGAGATCGAATACAACGCCGAGGGCCGCGTCTATGGCGGCGGCCAGGCGCCGGCCGCCGGGGCGAAGCCGTGCCGCGTTGCGCTGATGGGCGATTCGTTTACGGAGGGCGGCCAGGTCCCGTTTGTGGAGTCATTTGCCGGCATCCTCGAAGTCGCCGGCGGTCAGCAGTGCGAAGTGCGCAACTACGGCGTGCGCTCGTACAGCCCGGCCATCTACCTGGTGCAGTGGACCCGAGACGTGCAGGCCTGGAAGCCCAATGTGGTGTTCCTGCTGCTGTTCGGCAACGACGTGCGCGAGGACGTCCGCTACATGCAGAGCGCGATACGGGACGACCGGAACTTCCCGACCGCGATCGAGGGCCCGAGCGACGGCTGGCTCTTCACCCAGTTGCGCAAGTCGTATGTCGCCCGATTCGTCCGGATGATCACCTTGCGGGCGGTGTGGATCTGGGACAACTACGGCCAGGAGCAGTGGCAGGTGGGCGGCATCGCCGAGGAGAACCCGGACTGGGGCGGAGAAACCCCGGCGCTGGTGCAGGAAATCGATCGCCGCGTACGGGCAGCGGGTTCACGTCTGGTCGTGATGGCGGTGCCGTCGCGTTACCGGTTGATGGGCGACGGCAAGATCCCGGTGGTCGGCGACTTCCACCAGACCATCCGCGAGTTCACGGCGCAGCACGGGATCGAGTTCCTGAACCTGTTCGAGCCGTTCGAGCGCGCATCGAAGGCCGGCATCCCGCTGTTCTTCCTCAAGGACATCCACTTCGCGGAAGAGGGCCACCTGCTGACGGCCGCCACCATCGCGCGGGGCTATCCGCAGTACTTCCCCGGCGCCGGCACGATCACCGGGCCACCCGTTGCGGCGGCGTTCGGCGGCGTCGTCCAACCCTAGGACCGCGGCGCGTGGCGACGACCCGTGCCCTCCGCGTGTTCGCCCTTGTCGGCGGAGCCGCCGCCGGCTTGTTCCTGTTCCTCGCGGGCGACTACGCTCTGGGACCGCGGCTGCTGCCGCACCCTGATGCCGAGGTCGAGTGGGTACCGGCGGCCGAGCGACCCTACCTGCAGGGCGCTGAGGGTTGGTACGAGCTGAAGCGCGGCTTTCGCGGCCGCGACTACTGGGGAAATCGGATCTATCCCGTTCACACCGACGAGTTTGGCTTCCGCGCCGCTGAGGGCCGCGCCGCCAAGCCTGGCCCGGCCGCCGTCATCGTTCTCGGCGACTCGTTCACCTACGGATTGAACGGGCCGTGGGATGAGACGTTCGTCGGCATGCTCGACCTTGCGCTGCCGGTCCGGATAGCGAACGCCGGAGTGCCGTCGTATTCGCCAACGCCCTACCTTCACCGTTATCGGCAGGCGCTGGCCGACGGCGCGCTGCAGTCGCCGCACACGGTGGTCGTGGCCCTCGACATCAGCGACGTTCACGATGAGGCCGGCGTCTGGATCGACGGCGATCCGCCAAAGAACCTGCGCGCCGTCAACGCCGATCGGGGACTGGTAGTGACGCAGCAGAAGGCCGCGGCGGCGACGTCGCGCGGACAGCTGAGGGACCGCCTGCGCCTGACCGGCGCGATTTACCGTGCGCTCAGGTATTCGCTACTGGCCATTCCCAACCCCGCAGTGTTCGACCAGATGAAGTCCAGCTTTACGTGGCAAGACTGGGAGACACTCGATGCCACGCCCGCGGCACTCACTGGATTCAGCCCGCTCGGTGTGCGCGGCGGACTGGATCGCATTGCCGGCAAGCTGGCCGAGCTCACGGCGCTGGCGCATGCCAACCGTTCGACGCTGTTCGTGTTGCTGTATCCGTGGCCTGCGCAGCTACGGCATCCAGACAAGTTCAGTTGGTCAGACTTCGTCGCGCAAGCCTGCGAGCGGGCGGCGTGCGACGGCGTGATCGACACGATCCCGATCTTCCGGGAGCGGGCGCACAACGACGCCCGCTGGTACAACGCGCTCTACGTCAAGGGCGACGTGCACTTCAACACCGAAGGCAACCGGTTGATCTTCGAGGCATTGAAGCGCGGCTTGCCGCTGCCAGCCGCCCCCTGACGAGGGCCGAACACGACATCGCGCAGAAGTCGTCCAACCACGAAGACCGAACCCTTGGGGGAGAGGTGGCCGGAGTCGAAGGCGATCAAATCCTGCCATCCCCCGTCGTCCACCACGGCCTGGCAGCCGGCGTCATTGCACAACCCGTCGAGCAGCGACACGTAGCTCAGCCCGTCCACGCCGGCCACACGCTGCTGGAGCAGACGGTCGACGTCGAACGCCGCGATCGCCAGCCCGTGACTGACGCGGGCATACGAACGTCCCCAATACTGCTTCGCGATCACCTCGGGCAGCGACGGAGTCCAGAACGGTGCGGGGCCTACCAGCACCACGCGACCGGCTCCGGTTTCGAGGATCTGCCGCGTGAGGGCCGGCCAGTCGGTCTCGGCGTGGCGGCCGCTCTGGGCAACCACGACGACCGCCGGCTTCAGCGCCCGCATGCGGTCGAGCGCGTACTCGTTCGAGACGCGGCACCGGCCGCCAGGCACGTGCGGATCCAGGTCGGTGAGCGCGGGCCGGCATAGTGAGGTCGTGACCTGCGCCACCTGGGTCCCCGGCGGGGCCGCCGCGCGGAGCCCTGCCGACAGCGCTTGTGCGTACGAGTCGCCCCACAGGAACACGGTTTCGCGCTCACCAGGCTGCGTGCAGGCCGGGTCGATCGCCGGCCGCACCGCGCCGGTCGGCCAGTCCATGAAATCGCACTCTTGCCGATAGGCCTCCGAGATGCCCTGCTTGTGCATGCGATCGTAGTACTGGATGAACTGGGCCTGATCGGTGCTTGTGATGGGCCGGGCCGGCCACCCGCCGGCCCGGTAGGTCACGACCGCGGCCCCAATGATCGCAACCATCGCCGCGCACAGTCCCGGCACCATCAATGCCCGCCGGCGGCCGAAGCGAACCGGCTTCTCGATGGCTTCGTAGGTCAGCCATGCCAGGACGCCGCTGGCCAGCACAAGCCCGGCGCGAACCAGGTGAGGCGGCGTCTCGCCGCCGGCAATGCGCGCGAACGACAACAGCGGCCAGTGCCAGAGGTACAGCGGGTAGCTGATCAGGCCAATGCCAACCATTACCGGCGCGGACAGGACGGTGCGATTGAACCACGCCTGCGGGCCGGCCACGATCAGCAGCAGGGCGCCGAGCGCCGGCAACAACGCCCACAAGCCGGGAAACAACCGTGTGCCGTCGAGCAAGGCCAGGCCGGCGGCAATCAGCCCCACGCCGGTCGTCGACAGCAGGTTCGCGGCGGACGCCGGGATGGCGGTTGAACGGCCCTGATGTGCGGCGGCCAGCACGCCACCAAGCAGCAGTTCCCAGAAACGTGTCGAGGGTGAGTAGAACGTCGCCGCAGGATCAATCCGGACGCTGTAGACGTTATAGAGAAACGAAAAGACGACGATCGCGCCGGTCAGGTAAAGAGGCTTGATGCGAAGGCGGCACGCCGTGACGAGTAAGGCCGGCCAGAGCAGGTAGAACTGCTCTTCGATGCCGAGCGACCACAGGTGCTGCAGCGGCTTGCGATCCGCGGCCGCGTCGAAGTAGCCCGACTCGCCGCGCAGCAGGAAGTTAGAGACGAACAGCACCGCCGCCATGAGATGGCGGCTCAGGTTCCGGTAGTCGTCCGCGAACAACAGGAACCAACCGGCGACGTAGGTCGCGACCAGCACTACGGCCAGTGCCGGAAAAATCCGCCGAATGCGGCGGGCGTAGAAATCGGCGAACCGGAACCGCCCCTGGGCCAGCCCGCCCAGGATGATCCCCGTGATCAAGTAGCCGGAGATCACGAAGAACACGTCGACGCCAGTGAACCCGCCCGGCAGCAGGGCCGGCCAGGCGTGGAACACCACGACCGCCAGCACCGCTACGGCGCGAAGGCCATCGATGTCGGGCCGGTATGTGGTCGTGCCCGCTTCGGCTGGATCAGGCTTCATAGCGCGGCACGCGACGAGAGGGAGAAGATCACGAACGCGACCCACGCCCACGCGAGGAACGCGAAGACGATGGCGAGCGCCCATCGCTGGCCGCGGCCCAGCGCCGCCAGGGTGGCTCGCGGCGACATCGCCGTGGCCACCGCGCAAATCAGCAGCAGCGGGTCAAACACGAACGAGTAGCGGGGCTTGGAGATGGCGACCAGGCACAACACGAGTGCCCCAACGATCGCACCCGTGAAGATCCATCCCAGCCGTGGACTGGCGCGCCACAGCCACATCAACCCAATCACGCCGCCGAACAGCACGAAGGTCCACTGCGCATTCGCGGCCGCCAGCAACGCCAGCGAGCGTGGCGCGAAGATGCCCGCACCGCGCTCACCGCCGAGCATCTCGAGCACGTCGGTCTTGGGCACGAACACCCGGGCCAGTCGCCCCACGGCCCGGCGCAGGAAGATCCCTGGATTCTCCTGGATCCACTCCACCGCCAGCCGCTGCAGTTCCGCCGGCGTCCCGGTGGGATAGACCAGCTCGCCGCTCCACTGCTGCCGCCTGAACTTGATTTGTTCGGGCGTGGCGCGGGGATCGAACAGGTTGAGGTCCTCGGCATAGAGGTCGCGATTGCCGATGTAGAGGTTGTAGGCGCTGTTCGTGGAGATGGTCGCCTCGCCGGCCGCGCGCCAATTGCGCACGACGACGGCGCCGACGACAACGGCGGTCACCACCATGGATGCGGCCGCGAAGCGCCAGGCCCGGCGGTCGCGCCCCACCACGGCGGCAATCGGCACCATTGCGGCGATGGGCAGCAGGCTCGGTCGCGTGAGCACCAGCGTGCCAGCCAGCAGGCCCGCCAACATGAACGCACCGGCCCCGGCTTGCACCCCGTAGCGCCTCGCGCGAAGGGGTGCATCGACTCGGCTCACCAGGAGGATCAGGCACAGAAGCTGAAGCAGCGCCGGAGTCTCTGACGTCAGGAACTGCGCGTGGGAGATGGCCGGCAGGTACAGGGCGTAGCCGAGAGTCGCTGCAGTAGTCATCCGCGTGCCACGGACGCCGTCGGCCGGCCAGGCGGCATCGGCAATTCTGGCCGCCAGGGCGCGCACGGCCAGGACGCAACCGACGTCCATCACCAGCCACACCAACCGCAACGTTCCGACCGCGTCGGTGCCAAGCACCACGCGCAGAAGGGCCAACAGCCATCCCGTCATGGGCGGCCAGAACAGATCCTGGTGGCCCTGGAGCAGCGCGGTGCTGACCTGGTAGTAGCTGTCTTCGTCGGAGGCGAACCGGCCGGCCGGAATCAAATCCCACGCGAGCAGGCGCACGCCAATGGCAAGCGCGACCGGCCACCACGGCGGTGTCTGGCGAGGCTCGGGCGCAACGCGCCCGGCTACACTGGGCCGCCGAGACATTGCGATAGTATACCTGTCGGTGTTTCGGTCACTGGGCGGCATCACGCGACGAGCGATTCTGAAGACGGCGGTCGCAAGCCTGGCGATTCCCACGCGTGCCTGGACGCAGCCGCTCGCCGGCGAGACGCTCTACAACGGCATTGTCCTGCCGTCGCCGTGGCCACCCGCGCGGCGAAGTGTCTCGACCGTGCCGCACCGCCCGCCGTACCTGGCCGCGCCGCCCGCGGTCATCAACATCGACATCGGCCGCCAACTGTTCGTGGATGACTTCCTGATCGAGCAGTCATCTCTTCACCGGCAGTTCCATCGGGCGACCTACCATCCGGCGAGCCCGGTGCTCAGCCCGGTGCGCGACTTCGAGCGTCGCGATCCGTACGCGGTCACGACTGGGACCGCCCCGAGCCCGTCGGCCATGGTGTTCAGCGACGGCGTGTTCTACGACCCCGCCGAGCAGCGGTTCAAGATGTGGTACATGGCCGGCTACCAGCAGCACACGGCCCTTGCCGTGTCGCGCGACGGCATCGCCTGGGAACGGCCGTCCCTGGGCGTGGTCCCCGGCACCAACATAGTTTCCAACCAACCGCGCGACTCGAACACCGTGTGGCTCGACCTGCACGAAACCGACGCGCGGGCGCGCTACAAGATGGCTGGCTACGACCTCAACCTCAAGGCGCTGCGGCTCAGCGTGTCGGCCGACGGCATTCGCTGGCGGGAGGTCGCGCGCTCAGGTCCGTGCGGCGACCGCAGCACCTGTTTCTACAACCCTTTCCGGCGGGTCTGGGGCTTCAGCCTTCGCGCCGACGTCCCCAACAGCCTGTACCGGTATCGCCGCTACACCGAGTCCGCCAGCTTCGCCGGCGCGCAGTGGCCCGACGGCGCCCCGGTGTCGTGGACCAGCGCCGACCGCCTCGACGTGCAGCGAGCCGACCTGAAGACCGAGCCGCAAATCTACAACCTCGACGCGGTGGCGTACGAGAGCGTCATGCTCGGCCTGTTCACCATGTATCGCGGAGAGCAAGCGAACCGGGAGAAGCCGAACGACCTGTGCGTCGGCTTCAGCCGCGACGGCTTTCACTGGTCGCGCGAGTGGCGCGAACCGTTCATTGGCGTGTCGGACCGGCAGGGCGACTGGAACTGGGCCAACGTCCAGTCGGCCGGCGGCGTCTGCTTGGTCGTTGGTGACCGCTTGCATTTCTACGTGAGCGGACGCGCCGGCGTCGGTGGCACGAGCCTGCCGGGGGAATGCAGCACTGGCCTGGCGACGCTGCGACGCGACGGGTTCGCGTCGGTCAGCGACCAGTGGCCGGCGGGCCAGCCACGCCGGGTCAACCACGGCAACGCGCAGTTGACGACCCGGCCGCTCCGGTTCACCGGCCGGCATGCCTTCATCAACGCGCAAATCGGCGGCTCCGTGCGGATGGAAGTGCTCGATGCCGCCGGACGGGTGATTGCGCCCTATTCGTACGACGAGGCCGTTCCCGCCACCGGCGATGCGACGCGCCTGGCCATGCGGTGGCGCGGCCGGGATACCTTGGAGGAACTGCGCGGACAGGTTGTGCGCTTTCGGTTCACGCTGAGCGACGCTCGCCTGTTTGCCTTCTGGGTGAGCCCCTCACCAGCGGGCCACAGCCGCGGCTACCTTGCCGCCGGCGGCCCCGGATATGCGCGGCCAGATGACACAGGGTTGGGAACTTAATATCGTGGATCTACTCAAAGCTCCAGTTCGCCGCCTCTTGTCGGTGCAACAGCGACGGCGCGCCAAAGACATGCTGCCATCGCTGTGGCATCGCAACGACTTGCGGCAACTGGCGCGCTACTTCGGGACTGACAAGGAAGGCGCGCACTTCTACGCGGGCCACTACCAGCACCACTTCGAATCGCGCCGCCACCGCGTGCGCAGGGTCCTGGAAATTGGCGTCGGCGGCCTCGAAGACCCGCGCGCTGGCGGCGAGTCGCTGCGCATGTGGAAGGCATATTTCCGGCGAGCGGCGATCGTCGGCATCGACATCTACGACAAGTCGTTTCACGACGAACACCGCATCACGACCATCATTGGCAGCCAGGCAGACGAGGCGTTCTTGCGCCGGGTGCATGCCGAACACGGCCCGTTCGACATCATCATCGACGACGGCAGCCATTTCGTCGAGCACGTGCTCACGACGTTCAAGGTGCTATTTCCGCTATTGGCCCCGGATGGGATCTATGCCGTCGAGGACACGCAGACCTCCTACTGGCCAGAGGCGCGCGGAATCCCCTTCGGCGGCTCGACGGACCTGAACGCGCCGCACACCAGCATGAACTTCCTGAAATCGCTGGTGGACGGCTTGAACCACGTCGAGTTTCTGTCGCCAGACTACGTGCCGTCCTATTACGACAAGCACGTTGTGGGGCTGCACTTCTACCACAACCTGGTGTTCGTGTACAAGGGCGTGAACGACGAGGGCAGCGAGTTCCTGCGCGTGTTGCGTGAATAGCGTCTCCGTCCGCCCCGAGTCGGTAGTGTGGTTGACCGCTGTTCCGGCAGCGACCTACCTCTCCATCTTCTTCCTGCTCAACCCGCACCTGCTGACGACCATCTCGACGCACTACTGGTTCGGCGGCGCCGACGGCTACCAGAACATCTGGAACCTGTGGTGGGTCAATCATGTACTTACCGAGGCGGGCGGCAACCCCTGGTTCACCAACTTCCTGCACTTCCCCGGCGGCACGACGCTGCTGGGCCACACGCTGAACCCGTTCAACGGCCTGCTGGCGATCGTTCTGTTGCCGTTCTTCTCGATGGTCGAGACCTACAACATCATCGTGGTGTTTTCGTTCGTGGCCGGTGGGCTGACGGCTTTCTGGCTCTGCCGCGCCATGACCGGCGCCTATGCCGGCAGCATCGTCGGCGGCGCGGTGTTCACCTTCTCCAGCTACCACTACATGCACGCGGACGGCCACCTGCAACTGACCGCGCTCGAGTGGCTGCCGCTGTTCGTGTTGTGCTGGATCCGTTACTGCGAGAGGCCGGCGGTTGGCCGCGGTGTCGGCGCGGCGGTGGTGCTGTGGCTGGTCATGCTCTGCGACCTGTACTACTTCGCCTACTGCGTGTTCGCCGGCACGATGTTCTACTTGTGGCAGGCGCGAAAGAACGGCGACTGGTTCTTCCTGTTCAGGGCCACCACCGCGCCTGCCGCCGCGGCGTTCCTGCTGCCGGCCTCGTTGACGTGCGGCATCCTCGTCGGGGCGTTGGTCTACCAACACGCCACCGATCCGCTGGCGGGCACTCACTCGCCGCGCGACCTCTCCATGGACCTGCTGTCACCCTTCGTGTGGGGCTACTACTGGCGGTTCCGCGACCAGGTGCAACCACTCTGGTTCCCCCTGGCCAAGTACGTGACCGAGGCCAGCGTCTACGTGGGCATGTCGGTGATCGCGTTGTCGATCTACGCGTGGAGAAATCGCACCCGGGTGCCGGTAGCCCACCTCGGGTTCTGGATGGTCGTCGCTGGATTCTTCTTCGTCATGAGCTTGGGCCCAAACCTGCGCGTCGGCGGATACGAACTGAGCTTGGGGCCGCGGGTCTCGATGATGGGTCACGACGATGTCAACTTGCTGGTGCTGCCGTATGCGGTGCTGTGGCTGGTGTTCCCGCCGTGGCGGCTGGCCGGCGTGCCCGTTCGGATGATGATCATGGTGCAGCTGGTCGCCGCGGTCATGGCCGCCGGCGGCGTGCAGGCCTTGCTCCACTCGTCGTGGCGGTGGCGTCGGGTCGCCCTCGCCGCTCTGTTGGCCTGGATTGCATTCGACTACTGGCCGGCCCCGTCGCGGCTGACCAGTCCCGCGATGCCGCCGTACGTGGCGGCGCTGCGCGATCTACCCGACGGCGCCGTCCTCGACCTGGCCTCGAACGGCCCGCTCGCCCTGTTCTACCAGACAGCCCACGAGAAGCCGATCGCGTTTGGCTACATCTCGCGCACGCCGACATCGGTCGACGCGATGGACCAAATGCTGGCCGGCATGATCCTGCGAGGCGAATGGGAGCGGCTGACGGCCGACTACGGCTTCTCCTATGTCGTCAAGCGGACGCTCGCCGCGGATGTGATGGTCCGAGGTCTGAACGAGCAACCACTCCCAGACATCGACGAAACCCGCCGCATTTACATGGACGATGGCGTCGCGATCTACCGCTTCTGACGCGCCCGGTCGCACCGACCGCCTGTTGCTGGTCCTGGTGGCCGCCGTTTCATCGGCGTATTGCCTGACCACGGCACGCATCCTGGGTGCGACCTTCGACGAGCCGTTCTACCTGGAAGCCGGGCTCGACGCCTGGCGGCGCGGCACCTTCAAGGAACTGCTTTCGGCCGGCGTGATGCCGCTGCCGGCGCATCTGCAGACGCTTCCCTTGTATCTCCGGGAGCTGGCGGCGGGCCGGCCGCTCTCAGTGGCGTCGGACCTGTCGAGCATGCTGCCCGTTGCCCGCAGCGTGACGCTGGTGTTCTGGCTCATCCTGCTCTTCTACGGCATGCGCCTGGCGCGCGCGGTCGGCGGACCGTGGGCGGGACGCCTGGCCGTCACGGTCATAGCCCTGGAGCCCAACTTCCTGGCACACGCCGGGCTGGCCACCACCGACATCGCGCTGGCGGCCTTCCTGGTGATGTTTGCGTGCGTCTATCGCGAGGGACGTGACCAGCCGTGGTCGAGGCGCATCGCCCTGCCGGCGGCGGTCTTCGGGTTGGCATTGGCGTCGAAGGCCAGCGCACTCACCTTTGGACCGATGGTAATTGCCGCAATCGAAATCGAGCGGTGGCGGCTGGGGCACAGGCCGTCGTCGCCCAGGGACGGCGCAATGGTGTTCGTCGCGGGAACGATGCTGGCGGTGCTCTACTGCGGACCTGGTGGCGAGCCATCGTTCCAGGGAATGCTGTCGCGCATGCCGGTTGACCACATGCTCAGGCCGGCGCTGGCGTGGTTCGGCTCGCTGCCGTTGTCACCAAACGCGTTCTATGCGTTCTGGTTCCAGGCGGATCACAACAACACCGGACAACCAACCTTCCTGCTGGGGGTCGAGAATGCCCGCTCGTTGTGGTTCTACGTGCCGGTCCTGCCGGCGATCAAGTTTCCGATTGCGACGCTGGCGCTGATGCTGTGGGCGCTGGTCTCACATCGGCCGCGCCTGCGGCTGGTGCTGGGCCTGGCGGGTGTGGTGGCGGTGCTGATGCTGATGGTCCGCGTGCAGACCGGCATCCGGTTCCTGCTGCCCTTGATGGTGTTCCTGGTGGTCGGTGTCGCCAGCCGTGTGGTGACGGGCATCGCCGCCCTGCCGGCGGCGCGACGCCCGCTCGCCATCAGTGGCCTGTCGCTCCTGCTGTTGTGGATGGCAGTGGGCGGCGCGCGCGCGTGGCCAGACCCGCTGCGTCACGTCAACGAGTTGTGGGGCGGTCCCGAACACGGCTACCGCGTGGTCAGCGATTCGAACTACGACTGGGGACAGGGACTGCCTGAACTGGCCCAGTGGCAACAGTCGCACGGCGAGCCAACCTTGATTTGGTACTTTGGGACCGACACGCGTTTTCCGCAGTTGCGGCGGTTCGACCCCAGGCGCGACAGCGTTGACAAGGCGCAGCCGCGGGCGCGCTACCTGGCGGTCAGCTCGAGCTTGCTGTACGGCGGTTACCTGACCGCCGATGGCCCGGGCCGCGACCTCATGCTGCGGCTCCGCCGCCAGATGCCAGAGACGCGGACACGCACGTTCTTCGTCTTCAATGCTGATGTGATTTACGAGTCGGACGCCGCGGGATCCTGAAGCCGCGTGAACAGGTGAACGCCCGCAGCCGCCAGCGTCAGGCGGATCGCCAGCCGCGCCACGATGTAGCCCTGGCCGATCAGGATGCTGCGCCATCCGCCCAAGCGCGTGATGCCGTCGCCTTCGGCGACGCCGTAAATCGTCAGCAGCGCAACAAACAACACGCCGGCGATCGCATACAACGCAAGGGCGCTGGCGGCGTGCGCGCGCAAGAAGGCGGCCGAGGAAGCCAGGGCCTGCCGGATGCCGTGCCGGCGGCCCGCCACCGCGCTGATGCGCGCGAAATCGGCTGTCATGCTGACGCCGAGAAGGCAGACGCCGAATACTGCGTAGAGCGCAACCCGCCAGAAGAACGCCGAGCGTTCGGTCTCGGCAATCGACGACAGCCAGTTGAAAACCGGACCGAACAAGACCGCGTGGACTGTGAGATACAGCACCAGGTGCGCGACCGCCGCCGCCAGGCTGATGGCAACGAACGTGCCGGCATGCCGCCATCCGGCCTGCCAGAACGCGCGGGGGCCGATGCGACGCGACGCGTGGAACCGTTCGAGCAGCCCGCCCCACAACCACGCCCATAGCAGCGCCGAGACGATGATTGGTCCGAGAATGGCGAGGGGCCGGGCAGAGCCGTCGGCAATCGCGCTCAGGTTGTCGAGCGGCGCGGCGAAGCCGATGATCGCCGGCGTGAAGGTCGCGGCCAGGCCGTCGGCATGCGCGCGAAACTCCATCCACCACTCGACGTCGATTTCCGCGGTGCCCAGATACACGGGTTGGCGATGGGCCAGGGCGGTCCGCAACTGCGAACCCAGAACCAACCCAAACGGCACGACCGAGACAAGCGTGACGAGGGTGACCAGGAGGAGCAGGACGGGCGCCGTCAGCACGGTCCACAGGCCACGACCGAAAGCGCGGATGGCAAGCAGTCGCATGTCAGGCACACGCGTCATAGCAGCGCCGACGAGGCCAGCATCACATCCTGGAGCCATACCATCCAGACGGCGGCGAGGCGGGCTACACCGCCGGTCCAGGGCGCCGTCATCGAGCGCGTGTTGTTGGCGCGATTGCCATCGAGCAGCAACACGGCGCCTGGATCGACACTCGACCAGGCGGCGCGAGCCGGCCCGCGGTAAACCAACTCCATCGTCTCATCGCGGCCGTCCCACCAGTCGTCGATGGCCTCGCCGTTTTCGAATCGCGTTCGCACCTTGAGCGACCGACCGGCCTGCAGCGGCTCCCTTGCTTCCGAAGTGCCCGCGAACACCGCGTCGCCGAAACGCTGCAACGACACGCGCGTCTCGAACTCACCGTCTGTGTCAGAGGTCGGCTCGCTGCCGAACGAAGCGATGCCGTAGTCGAAGCGCGCGTCAACGCGAAAGGCCTGGTCGAAGAACCAGTGCAGATCGATACCGCGTTGCGCACTGACGATGGCGGCGAGATCCGCCGGTCCGGCGGCTTCGGATTGCCAACGTGCCTGGAAGGCCTCGACGGCCTGCTGCATGGCTGCCCAGCCGAGGTACCGTTCGAGCGTGTGCAGGGCAAGGGCGGCTCGCTGCGCCTGGGAGACTGGCGGAGTCAGCAGCTCCTCCACCTCCGCAAAGCGCCGGACCTGCGGGCGTGGGTCCGATGCCGGCAATGACCACGAGAGCGCGCCAACGGGCAGCGAGAAGAACCCGCCAAACAGGGACACATCGGCGGTGTGCTGGCCGGTCAACTCCTCGTGAATGCCGCGCACCGCGACGTATGACGCAAGCCCTTCGCCCAACCAGCGACGGGAGGGCTCGCTGGCCGGCGGCACCTGCCAATACTGCCTGGCCACCGAGGCGAAGAGCGTTCGCTCGACCGCGCGATCGGCCGACTGGGCAAACGCGGGTGTGGCAACGACAATCACGCCGGGAAGCGAGGTGTTGGCCAGGCCACTGCTTCGCGGCAGGTCGATCACGGTGAGTTCGGTGTGCGGCAGCCGGCCGTGCCACGCGCCAAGCCGCGTCAGGGCCGCCTTGGTTGCGGCGATCAGTCGATCGGGACTCGCGGCCTGGGGCTTCAGGACGAACCGCAGAGGGATCGCTGCGCGGCCGGCCAGCGTCACCTGCTCGTCGCGCACTTCGAATCCCTGCGTCAGCCGGCCGAGTTGCTCCAGCGTCGCGGCATCAGGCAGCGAGGGTTGTGCCCGCACGGTTGCGGGCATCGTGGTGCCGCAACCGATCGCGATCGCCAACAAGAGACCTCGTCTGCTCGACACCCGCGTGTATAGTACAACACCGAGTTGAGACGTTGATTTCCCGTCGCGACCTTCTCCGGATCGCCGCCTCCGGCGCCCTGTCGTGGCCGCTGGGCACGTCACTCGGTGCGCAGGCGGCCGCTCCCGAAACCCTGTACAACGGCATCGTCCTCGGGTCGCCATGGCCACCGCGATTCAAGTATCCCGACGAGCACCCGGTGGCGCCTCCGTACCTGACGACCCCACCCGCGGTCGTGCCGATTGATGTCGGCCGCCAGTTGTTCGTGGACGATTTCCTGATCGCCGAGACCACGCTGACACGACGCTGGCACACGGCGTCGTATCACCCCGCCAGCCCGGTCTTGCGCCCGGAAACAGCCTGGGAGATGCGAGACGATGCGGCCGAGCGCACGCAAGTGCCGGCCAACCCGGCTGCCATGGCGTTCAGCGACGGAGTGTTCTTCGATCCGCGGGAGCGGCTGTTCAAGATGTGGTACATGGCCGGCTACGGTGCGGCCACGTGCCTGGCGACGTCGGAAGACGGCATTCGCTGGAACCGGCCGGCCTTCGACGTGGTCCCGGGGACCAACATCGTTCACGGCGACTTCCGTGATTCAAGCACGGTGTGGATGGACCATGACAGCGCCGAGCCGCACCAGCGCTACAAGATGTCGTACTGGTACGACAATGCCGTCTCGATGCTCACGTCGCCGGACGGCGTGCACTGGAACAAGCGTGGCCGGACGCCGCGCACGGCGGACCGAACCACGTTCTTCAAGAACCCGTTCCGACGTAGGTGGGTCTACAGCCTGCGCGCCAACGTCAACACCGTCAGCGGACGCTATCGCCGTTATTGGGAGAGCGCCGATTTCCTGGCGGCCGCGAACGGCTGGGGCGATCGTGAACCAGTCGCGTGGGTCAAGGCCGACTCCGCCGACTTCGCCCGTCGGGGGCTGGCCGCGTTGCCCGAACTCTACAACCTGGACTGCGCGGCCTACGAGAGCGTAATGCTCGGTCTGTTTTCGGTGTGGCGGGGGGAATCGTCTGTTCGCGAGAAGATCAACGAAGTGACGCTCGGCTTCAGCCGCGACGGCTTTCACTGGCACCGCCCCAATCGCGACACCTTTCTCGGCGTGTCGGAAGAAGCCGGCAGTTGGAACTGGGGCAACGTGCAGTCGGCTGGCGGTTGTTGCCTGGTGGTCGGCGACTCGTTGCACTTCTATGTCAGCGGGCGCCAGGGCCGGCCGGGCACCGATGCGCCGGGCGTGTGCAGTACCGGACTCGCCACACTGCGGCGCGACGGGTTCGCGTCCATGGACTGGCTGCCCGGCCAGCAAGCGGTGCGGCGGGTGTCGGGCGACAGCGCCGGCACATTGACGACACGGCCGCTGACTTTCACCGGCGGTCACCTGTTCGTTAACGCCGACGCAACTGGCGGCGAGTTACGGGTTGAAGTGCTCGATCGCGCAGGAACCGTGATTGCGCCGTTCACTCACGCCTCATGCGTGCCCGTTGCCGTGGACGGCACTCGATCGCCCGTGCGTTGGGCCAGGGGAGCATTGAGCGATCTCGCCGGCACGCCGGTCCGGTTCCGGTTCACCATGACACGCGGACGCCTCTACTCGTTCTGGGTCAGCCCGTGGCCCACGGGCGAAAGCCGTGGCTTCCCCGCCGCCGGCGGGCCTGAGTTCTCCGGTAGCGCGGATACGAGGGCATAGCTCCGCCCTTCTCGGGGATCAGGGATCAGGGATCAGGGATCGGGGAGTGCGGTTGGGCGGGCGGCTAGGAGACCAGTCGGGTCAGTGGGCCCAGGGTGGCGCGGGAAAGCACCATGAGGCCCAGCAGAGCAGCGGCGTAGTAGGCCATCACGACCGGCTGATCGCCCAGTGGCCCATAGGCGACCCACATGACGGCGAGTGCGCCTGAGGCGGCCACGACTACCCCGGCCATCATCGGCAAGGCATCGCGCAAGCGGAACAGGTGCCAGGCACCGCGATAGACGCCGACGGTGAAGAACGCCACGAGCTGGAACGCGACGACGATCGGCAGGGAACCGTAGAAGACTTCGGCATTGCGAAGGTAGGCGTCGGGGTCGAAGTAGAACTGGTTCGCGGCATAGTAGGCCGCCGCGATGGCGCAGAAGTCGAGCAACACCTCGATCACACGCTTCTTGTGCATGAACTCGTCCGGAATCGGCGTCACCTCGTCCGTCCGCACAGCCGCCGGCGCGTCGTAAACCCGGACGCGGGCGAGCAGCAGCGCGAACAGGCACAGCGCGATGATGAACAGGCCGCCGACCAGCACCGTGAAGCCCTGGGT
>JBFWUK010000025.1:0-93721 GCA_050247355.1 Vicinamibacterales bacterium
TTTTTCGACGTGGCCCCGGATGCGCGCGTCCTGGCCCACTGCAACTGGCAACCGGACCGGACCGCGGCGCCGACGTTGCTGATGCTGCACGGCCTCGAGGGCTCCAGCCTTGCCCACTACATGTGCGGCATGGCCGAAAAAGCCCTGGCCGCCGGCTTCAACGTCGTTCGGCTGAACCAGCGCAACTGTGGCGGCACCGAGCACCTGTCGCGCGGGCTCTATCACTCGGGCCTGACGGCCGATCCGTTGTTCGTGTTGCGGGAACTGCGCGACCGCGACGGGCTGACGCGCTTTGGCGTCGCCGGCTATTCGCTGGGCGGCAACATCACCATGAAGCTGGCGGGCGAACTCGGCGCCTCCGACTTTCCCGAGGTCAAGGCGGTCGCGGCCGTCTCGCCGGTGATCGAACTCGAAGAGTGCATGCGGTCGATCGAGCGGCGCGAGAACCGCGTCTACGAATGGAACTTCTGCCGCAACCTGCAGGGCCGCATGCGGCGGAAGGACCGGGCGTTCCCCGGCCAGTTCGACCTGTCCGGGTTATGGAAGGTCTGGTCGATCCGGACCTTCGACGATCGTTACACCGCGCCGCATCATGGCTACCACGGCGCCGCCGACTACTACCACCGCGCCAGCGCCATGCGCGTGATCGACCGCGTGGCGCGGCCGGCGATGATCCTCAGCGCCGCCGACGACCCGTTCGTGCCGCCCCACATTTTCGATGCCCCGGCGGTGCGGAACAACCCGCACATCACCACCGTCGTCACCGCTCATGGCGGCCACTGCGCCTTCGTCGAGGCCGCGTTCGCCAACGGCTACGATGGCTACTTCGCGGAACGAACCATCGTCGACTTCCTGGGAAGCCAGATGTAGCTAGGGCGCCAGGGTGGCTTTGTAGGCGGGCGCCTTCCTGGCCTTCGTCGCCTGCTCGAGCGCGTAGCCGTAGCCGAGCAGTTCACCCTCCGAGTACGCGGCGCCCATGAAGGTGATGCCCAGCGGCAGGCCATGGCTGTCGCCGATCGGCACGGTCAGGCTGGGCGTGCCCGCCACCGCCGACATGCCGTAGCCGGCGCCGACGAAGTGATCGCCCAGCACGTGATCGGTCGGCCACGCCGGTGACAGGCTCGGCGCGATCACTGCGTCCAGCTTCTCCTTCGCGAGCACGGCCAGCAGGCCGTCCTTCCCGGCCAGCCGGCGCGCTTCGTCGCGCGCCTTTGCATACGCCGGCTCGGTGAGCGGGCCCTTCGCCTGCGCCTGCTCGAATATCTCCTGGCCGAAAAACGGCATGGCCTGCGCCGCGTTGGCGCGGTTCCAGGCAATCAGCGCCTCGAGCGAGGCGTGGGGCGAGCCGCTCTTCTCGAGGTAAGCGTTCAGGCCGTCCTTGAACTCGTACAACAGCACGCTGAACTCCGCGTCGTTCCACTCGTTATAGGTCGGCACCTTGATGTCGAAGGCCTCGGCGCCGGCCGCCTTCAGCGCATCGACCGCCCGCGCCATCGACGCGTCAACGTCGGGGTGATACCCCATCGCCTGCCGCAGCACGCCGAACCGCTTGCCCTTGAGGGCGTCGGGTTTGAGGAAGGCAGTGTAGTCAGGGGCGACCCTGCCTTCCGCCGCCGGACCAGCGGGATCGGCGGCATCAATCGCGGCCATGCCATTCAGCATCAACGCGGCGTCGGCCACGGTCCGCGCCATCGGGCCGGCAGTGTCCTGCGAGATCGAGATCGGGATGATGCCGGTGCGACTGACCAGGCCGACCGTCGGCTTCAGGCCCACCAGTCCGGCGACCGATGCCGGACAGATGATGCTGCCGTCGGTCTCGGTGCCGACGCCGATCGCGCCCAGGCTGGCGGCGATCGCCGTGCCGGTGCCCGAACTCGATCCGCAGGGATTGCGATCGAGCACATACGGGTTTTTCGTCTGCCCGCCGCGCGAGCTCCAGCCAGACGATGAACGCGTCGAGCGGAAATTGGCCCATTCACTCAGGTTGGTCTTGCCGAGAATGACGGCGCCCGACGCGCGCAGCCGCGCCACGACGAACGCATCCGCCGCCGGCCGGTTGCCGGCCAGCGCCAGCGACCCGGCCGAGTTCACCATGCCGGCCGCATCGATATTGTCCTTCAACAGCACGGGGATGCCGTGCAGCGGGCCGCGCAGCTTGCCGGCCTTGCGCTCGGCGTCGAGCGCCGTCGCGTCGGCCACCGCGTTGGGGTTGAGTTCGATCACCGCGTTGACCGCCGGGCCCGCATCATCGATCGTGGCAATGCGATCGAGATACGCCTGCGTCAACGCCGCCGAAGTCAGCTCGCCGGCGGCCATTCTCGCCAGCGCGTCGGTCGCGCTCAACTCGACCACATCCAGGCCGGGCTTGCCCACCGTAGCGCTCGAGGATCCAGGCGCGGAGGTGGGGGCAGGTGAGGCGGGTTGTTGCGCGCATCCGGCGCCGAGGATCGAAACCAGACCCAAGACCCCAAGTCCCCAAGACCCCAGGACCTTTCCCTTCATGACAGTCCCTTCATTCTGCAGTCTCCAAGTTGCGCATCATCTGCTGGCCGAACGCGGCGCCCTTGCCCTCGTCTTCGTGCTTGAAGTAGACGAAGACGTCGGAGCACGTGGCATCCAGTTGTCTGGCGGTCTCGGTCCACCTGGCGATCTCCGCGTCGCCGTAGCCTTCATCGCGCAGGCGCAGGTAGGCGTAATCGGCGGTCGCCACCACCGGGGTCTGTCGCGCCTCGCTGTCGGCAATGCACAAAGCGATATTGCGCGCCTTGAGCGCCGCGAACACCTCGTCGTCCAGCCATGATGCGTTCCGGAACTCGAAGGCTGCCGTGGTCTTCGGCGGGAACAGCGACAGGAACTCGTTCAAGAGAACGATGTCCTTCTTGAAGTTCGGTGGTAACTGGAACAGGAGCGCCGCAAGCTGGGGGCCAAGCTCGCCGGCCGCCGACAGGAACGCCCGCAGCGAGTCGGCAACCTCGGCGGCGCGCAGCCGCTTGTCGTGCGTGATGCGCTTGGGGGCCTTCAGCGTGAACCGGAACTCCGGCGGCACCTGCGCCGCCCAGCCCGTCACGATCTTCGAGGTCGGCATGCGGTAGAACGTGTAGTTGATCTCGACCGTCCGAAACTTGCTGGCGTAGTACGGCAGCATCTTCGACGCGGCAAGATCCGATGGATAGAAGCTGCCCTTCCACTCCGGATAGTTGTAGCCGCTGGTCCCGACAAGAATCATGCGAGTGGTCAAATTCAATCACAGGAGGTCGGGAGTTCAAGAGGAATTAAGATGGGGTGGATGCCCCCACGCGCCACAACCCTGCTGGTCTGCCTGCTTGCGGCCACTGCCTGTGGCAGTGACAGGCAAACAGGCAACCCTGCAGGGTTGCCTCCACAGGAGGCCAGGAGCTACGAGCTTCAGGGGCAAGTACTGGCGGTCCGGCCCGAAACCAACGAAATCCTGGTCAAGCACGAAGACATCAAGGGCTTCATGCCGGCCATGACCATGCCCTACAAGGTGAAGGAACCGGCCTTGTTGACGGACCGCGTCGCCGGCGACCTGATCACGGCGACCCTGCAGGTCGACCCTGAGCTGGCCTGGCTGTCGGCGATCACCAAGACCGGTTCGGCGCCGATTCCGGAAGACGCCATCACGAAGATCCCGGCGGCGGCCGGCGTGTTGCTGCTCAAGCCGGGTGATGTGGTGCCGGACACGCCGTTGCTCGACCAGGAAGGCGCCTCGTTGACGCTATCGGAGTTGCGCGACACCGCGGTGGTCGTCACGTTTATCTACACGCGCTGCCCGCTGCCGCAGTTCTGTCCGCTGATGGATCGGCGCTTCGCCGAAATTCAAACGCTGGCGGCGGCTGATCCGGACCTGCGGGGCCGGGTGCGGCTGCTGTCGATCAGCTTCGACCCGGCCAACGACCGCGCCGCCGTCATGCGGGCGCATGCCGCCAAGGCCGGCGCCGATCCCGCGGTGTGGCGGTTTGCGACCGCCCCCGAAGATACCGTCGACCGCCTGGCGGCCGAGTTCGGGGTCAACGTGATTCGCGAGAGCGACGGCACCATCACCCATAACCTGCGAACGGCCGTCGTCGATCCGCGCGGCCGCATCGTGTCGATCCACGACAGCAACGCGTGGTCGGCGTCGTCGATTGTCGATGAGCTCAAAGCCGCCGTCCTCGCGCGCTGACCGTGCGTTCTCGCGCACGGACCGTGCGTCCTTGCGCACGGACCGTGCGTTCTCGCGCACGGAACGCGCGCTGATCGCGCGGCTCAACACGCCGGCCCTGGTGCAGCGGTGGCTGAACGCGCTGCCCTACAACACCGAACAGGGCGGCGAGACGCAGCGAAGCTTCCGGCCGGTGGCGAAGCTGCGCACGGCGCATTGCATGGAGGCGGCGCTGTTTGCCGCGGTGGTGCTCGAGCAGCACGGCTACCCGCCGCTGGTGATGAGCCTGGAGTCGCAAGACTGGCTCGATCACGTGATCTTCATCTACCAGGTCAACGGCCGCTGGGGATCGGTGGCGCGGTCGCGCGACCCTGGGCTGCATGGGCGCAAGCCCGTGTTCCGCTCGCCGCGGGCACTGGCACGCAGCTACATGGATGCCTACGTGGACTACACCGGTCGCATCAAGGGTTTTGGCGTGGCCAACCTGGCCGAGGCCATGGGTAACTACGACTGGCGCTTCACGGCGAACAACGTGTGGAAGGTCGAGCAGATGCTGATCGACCTGCCCCACACGAAGCTGAAGAGTTCGACGCGCCGCTACCGGCAGTTGCTGAAGAAGTATCGCGCCTACCGGAAGGCCAACAACGATCGGAAGCCCACCTACTATCGCGGGCGCGACAAGTGGGAACCGCTGCCGGCAGAGTACCAGTAGTGCTTTGTGCCAGAAGGGCGGAACTTCAGTTCCGCCGGTTCCGCTCAGTCCAAGTCAAACCCACGCAGCGGCTTCGACGCCGGCTCCTTCTTCGCCTCCTTGAGGGCCTCTTCGAAACGCTTCGACAGGGCATCGCCCTTGTTCTTTTCAGCCTCGAACGACTGGGCGAACAGCGCATCGCGCTTGGCGGCCTGCTCGGCAAGAATGCGGTGGGCGTGGTCAAGTTCCGGCCGGTCGGGATTGGCCGGCGCCTCGTGGCGCACGATACGGCCCAGGTTCAAGTCCACGACCAGGACGGCCCCGCAGCAGGGGCACGGCAATTCGCGTTCACTCTCCAACTTGGCCATGGCTATAGCTTAGCGCGGCCGAGGGGCCCAGGGGCCTAGGGGCCTAGGGGCTTAGGGGCTTAGGGGCTTAGGGGCTTAGGGGCTTAGGGGCTTGGGGCTTGGGGCTTGGGGCTTGGGGCAGCCTGATCCGCCGATCCCTGATCCCGATCCCCGAGTACGATAGAGCTTCATGCCAGTGGACGAGCCGAAGCGGACGCGAACGGTGCGCGTGGCCACCTACAACATTCATCGCGGCCGGGGGCTCGACGGGCGAACGCGGCTCGAACGCATTGCCGGCGTCCTCGCCGCCATCGACGCCGACATCGTCGCCCTGCAGGAAGTGGTTGGCGCCAGCCCGCTCAAGGCCGGCCAGGCGGCCGAACTGGGCGCGGCGCTCGGCATGGGCTGGGTCATGGCGCCCACCCGTCACTTGCGGACCGCCCTGTTCGGCAACGTCGTGCTGACGCGTTTCCCGGTGCGCCATCACGTGCAATACGACCTGACTTGGAAGACCTGCGAGCACCGCGGCGTGCAGCGGGTGGACGTCGGCCTGGATGACGACACGCTGCACTTCTACAACGTGCACCTCGGCACATCGCTGATGGAGCGCCGGCATCAGGCGGCCCGCCTGGCGACGCTGGTGCACGACAAGCGCGTGACCGGCCCCAAGATCATCCTTGGCGACTTCAACGAATGGGCGCGCGGCATGGCCAAGGACGTCCTGGCCGAACGGCTGCAGAGCATCGACCTCAGCAAGCATCTCAGCCGGCGGCGCACGTACCCTGGCTTCTTCCCCATCCTGCACCTTGACCACATCTACTACGAGGGCCAGGTCGAGGTCCTCAAGGTCACCCTGCCGCGCGACCGCCTGTCACTGATGGCGTCGGATCACCTGCCGCTGGTCGCCGACCTCAAAATCGGCTTCGAATAACACAGATGCCGGGGCTGCAGATGACACAGATCTTGAATTTCTCCTGATTTTTCTGCGTTTCTGGGTCATCTGTGGCCCCTTGACATGAGATATCGATATGATATCAAATTGCCATCGCCAAGGAGGCTCATCTGTGTCGATGATTCGCGAACGCGCCTACAACGGTTTACCCGGCCTACCCGTGCTCTTCACCCTCATCCTGGTCGATGCCGGGCTGCTCTGGATGCTCGTGATGAACATCCGCGAGGAATCGGTACCCGAAATCATCACCGCCGTCGCCGGCATGGTGATCGCCACGTTCCTGGCCGCCGGGCTGTTCATGGTCAACCCGAACGAAGGCAAAGTGCTGCAGTTGTTTGGCGCCTACCGAGGCACGGCCAAGGAACAGGGCCTGCGATGGGCCAACCCGTTCTTCATGAAGAAGAAAGTGTCGCTGCGCATTCGCAACTTCGAAAGCTCGCACCTCAAGGTCAACGACATCGACGGCAACCCGATTGAGATCGCCGCGGTCGTGGTGTGGAAGGTGTTCGAGACCGCCGAGGCCGTCTTCGAAGTGGACGACTACGAGCATTACGTGAAGGTGCAGAGCGAAGCAGCGCTGCGCAACCTCGCCACCAGCTACGCCTACGACGCGCACGACGATACCCATGTCTCGCTGCGCGGACACACGGCGGCGGTCGCAGATCACCTGAAGCGCGAGATTGGCGACCGGCTGGTGAAGGCCGGGGTCGAGGTCATCGAAGCGCGCATCAGCCACCTGGCCTACGCGCCGGAGATTGCCGCGGCCATGCTGCAACGGCAGCAGGCTGGCGCCATCATCGCCGCCCGCCAGAAGATCGTCGAGGGCGCCGTCGGCATGGTCGAGATGGCGCTCGACATGCTGTCGCAGAAGTCGATCATCGCCCTGGACGAGGACCGCAAGGCGGCCATGGTCAGCAACCTGCTGGTGGTGCTGTGCGGCGACCGCAACACCCAGCCGGTGATTAACACGGGCACCATCTACCAGTAACGTGACGGGAGATGGCCAGAGACCCGTCGGGAGCATGACCAAGATCCGTCGGGAACACATTAATACCGCGTCGGGAACGAAGAGACCCTGTGGCCGAACGTAAACCGTTCTTGCTTCGTGTCGACCCTGCCCTGCTGGAGGCGCTTCAGCGCTGGGCGAACGATGATCTGCGCAGCCTGAATGGCCAGATCGAGTTCGTCCTGCGCAAGGCGGTCCAGCAGGCGGGACGCGCAAGAGACAACGCCGACCGGCCCGATCCGCCAAAAGGCTGAATCCGCCCGCTCGACCCCGAGATCCCTCCAGTGGCCAGGTCCTGTCGAACTGGCGCCCCCCCGAACGACGTCATCTAGAACGTAGTTGCGAAGAACTGGTTGTTCTTCGCTTTTTGTTCGCATACTATTACTGGTTTCCAAGGGAAGCCGAAACCGTGACTGAAACCAAAGACGACTTGTCCGCCCTGCGCATCGAGCGCGAGCCGCTCACGACCGACGGCCGCGGGTGGCTGAAATGGGTGGTGCTGCTGCTCCTGCTCGGCGGCGCCGGTGGCGGCGCCTGGTATTGGCTGAACCGCGAACGGCCGGTGGAGGTCGAAGTAGTCGCGGTCACCGAACGGGCGGCCGGCACCCAGGCCTCGGTGCTGAATGCGTCGGGCTACGTCACCGCCCGCCGCCGGGCGACCGTCTCGTCGAAGGTCACCGGCAAGGTGATCGAGGTCAACGTCGAGGAAGGCATGGCCGTGCGCGAAGGCCAGGTGCTGGCGCGCCTGGACGACTCGTCGTTGCGCGCCGCCATGGTGCTGGCCCGCGCGCAGTTGGAGGCCGCCCGCCTGGCCATCCCCGAAAGCGAGGTCCGGCTCACGGAAGCGCGCCTCAACTTGCAGCGGCAACAGCGGTTGATGAAGGACGGCCTCACCACGCCGTCGGCGATCGACCAGGCCGAGGCCGAGGTCAACTCGCTGGTCGCACGGATCAGCTCGCTACGCGAGCAGATCAACGTCGCGCAGAGCCAGGTGGCGCTGCAGCAGACCGCGATTGACGACATGGTGATTCGCGCGCCGTTCAGCGGCGTGGCGCTGTCGAAGGATGCCCAGCCGGGCGAAATGGTCTCGCCCGTCTCGGCCGGGGGCGGCTTCACCCGCACCGGCATCAGCACCATCGTCGACATGAACTCGCTCGAGATCGAGGTTGACGTGAACGAAAGCTACATCAACCGCGTGAGCGCGGGCCAGCCGGTCACGGCGGTGCTCGACGCCTATCCCGATTTCCAGATCCCCGCCAAGGTCATCGCAGTGGTGCCGACGGCGGATCGGCAGAAGGCCACCGTGCTGGTGCGCATCGGCTTCAACGAACTGGACCCGCGCATCCTGCCCGACATGGGCGTCAAGGTCACATTCCTTCGCGAGGCCGACGCCGCGGCGCCGGTGGCGCAGCAGGCCATGACGCTGGTGCCGAAGGGCGCGGTACGGGCCGACGGCGCCAACAGCTACGTGTTCCTCGTCACCCAGGACACCGTCGAGCGGCGGGCAATCAAGACCGGCGGCACCGACGGCGACCGTCTCGAGGTGACAGCGGGATTGAAAGGCGGCGACCGCGTGGTCGTGTCACCGCCGCCCGGACTCGCCGAAGGCGTGAAGATCATCGTGAAGTAGCACCAGAAGGCCGGCACTTTAGTGCCGGCGCTAGTGCGATGTAGCGTCCGCCTTTAGGCGGACCATCAGGGAGCGAACGTTCATGGAAGCACTGGTCAAGGTCAACGGCGTCCACAAGTACTTCACCCGCGGCAGCGAGCGCATCGATGTCCTCAAGGGCGTCAACCTGGAGATTCCCAAGGGCGACTTCCTGGCGCTGATGGGTCCGTCCGGGTCGGGCAAGACCTCGCTGCTCAACCTGATGGGCGGGCTCGACCAGCCGTCGGCCGGCACCATCGAGGTGGGCGGCACCAACATCGCCGCGCTCGCGGGCGGCATGTTGTCGAAATGGCGGGCCAACAACATCGGCTTCGTCTTCCAGCTGTACAACCTGCTGCCGGTACTGACGGCCGAGCGCAACGTCGACCTGCCGTTGCTGCTGACCAAGCTGTCGAAGGCCGAGCGCAAGAAGCGCGTCGACATTGCCCTCAAGGTGGTCGGCCTGGCCGATCGCGCCAAGCACTACCCGCGCCAGTTGTCGGGCGGCCAGGAACAGCGCGTCGGCATTGCCCGCGCCATTGTCACCGACCCGACGCTGCTGCTCGCCGACGAGCCGACCGGCGATCTCGACCGCAAGGCGGGCGACGAGATTCTCGACCTGCTGCAGGCGCTCAACCGCGATCACGGCAAGACCATCGTCATGGTGACGCACGACCCGCGCGCCGCCGAGCGCGCCAAGCGCACGCTGCACCTCGAGAAGGGCGTGCTGATGGAAGGAGTGCACGCATGAAGTACCTGCCCTTGCTGTGGAGCGGGCTGTGGCGGAAGAAGATCCGCACCATCTTCACGCTGCTCTCGGTGTTCGTGGCCTTCCTGCTGTTCGGGTTGCTGATGACCATTCGCGGCGCCTTCTCGTTCGGCGTCGAGATTGCCGGCCTCGACCGGCTGATCCTGATCCACAAGGTCAGCCTGATCATGCCGCTGCCGGTGTCGTACCTGCCGCGGCTGAACACCACCGAAGGCGTCACCCTGGCCACGCACAACACCTGGTTTGGCGGCGTCTACCAGGACCCGTCCAACTTCTTCGCGCAGATCGCGGTCGAGCCCGAGCCGTTCATGACGCTCTACCCCGAGTACAAGGTCTCGCCCGAGCACATGCAGGCGTGGCTGGCCGACCGCCAAGGCGTGCTGGTCGGCGTCGATCTGGCCAATCGCTTTGGATGGAAGGTCGGCGATCGCATCCCGATCGTCGGCACCATCTGGCAACCCAAGCAGGGCCAGGTGTGGGAATTCAACATCGCCGGCATTTACGACGGCGAGCCGGGAATCGACAAGACCCAGTTCTTCTTCCGCTACGACTATCTCGACGAAAACCGTGCCGGTGGGCAGGGCCTGGTGGGTTGGTACATCGTCAAGATCGACGATGCCTCGGCGGCGCAGCAGATGGGCGCGAAGTTCGACGACATGTTCGCCAACTCGTCGGCGGAGACCAAGACCACGACCGAGAAAGGCTTCGTCGAGGGCTTCGCGAAGCAGATGGGTGACATCGGCGCCATCATGATCGCCATCACCGTCGCGGTCCTGTTCACCATGATCCTGGTCGCCGCCAACACCATGGCGCAGTCGGTGCGCGAACGCACCAGCGAGGTTGGCGTCCTGAAGACGCTGGGCTTCTCGAACGTGTCGATCCTGGCGATGGTGTTGAGCGAGTCGGTGTTGATCGCGGTGATCGGCGGCGGCCTGGGCCTCGCCGCGGCGTGGGCCATCGTGCAGCAGGGCGACCCGACCGGCGGCATGCTGCCGATCTTCGTGCTGCCGACCCGCGACGTCGCCATGGGCGCCGGCCTGGTCATCGCCCTCGGCCTGCTGGCCGGGGCGCTGCCGGCCATGAACGCCATGAACCTGAAGATCACCGACGCCTTGAGGAGAGCCTAAGTGTTCAACTGGATCGGCCAGACCCTCGCGGTCACCGCGCTCAATCTCCGCACCATCCCGCAACGCCTGGCGTCGTCCGGCGTGGCCATCGTCGGCATTGCCGGCGTCGTCATCGTGCTGGTGTCGGTGCTGTCGATTGCCGCCGGTTTCACGGCGGCGATGCAGAACTCCGGCTCGCCGTCGCGCGCCATCGTCATGCGGAGCGGCGCCGATAGCGAGATGACCAGCGGCCTGTCGGGCGCCGAGGTCGACGTGATCAAGCAGGCGCCGGGCCTGCGCCGCGACGGCCAGACGGCGGTGGCCTCGGCCGAGCTCTACGTGATCATCGACATTCCCAAGATCTCGACCAACACGCCGGCCAACGTGCCGATGCGTGGCGTGCAGCAGACGGCGCTGGCGGTGCGCCACGAGGCGTCGATCATCGAAGGCCGCATGTTCGAGTTCGGCACCAACGAGATCGTGGTCGGCCGCGGCGCCAGCGGGCAGTTCGCCGGGTTGACGGTCGGCAACGAGTTCAAGTCAGGACAGGACACCTGGAAGGTGGTCGGGGTGTTCGAGACCGACGGCGGGGTCAGTGAAACCGAGATCTGGTGCGACTCGCGCGTGCTGCAGGGCGCCTATCGCCGCGGCAACAGCTACCAGACCGTGCTGGCGCAGCTCGATTCGAGCGAC
This sequence comes from Vicinamibacterales bacterium, assembly GCA_050247355.1. Classification (GTDB taxonomy): domain Bacteria; phylum Acidobacteriota; class Vicinamibacteria; order Vicinamibacterales; family UBA2999; genus 12-FULL-67-14b. The sequence continues at coordinate 11,375 of JBFWUK010000025.1, forward strand.
AGCTTCAACACCTTCCGCGACTGGCTGACCTCGAATCCGCAGGTCAACGTGCAGGTGCGGCGCGAGGCCGATTACTACGCGCAACAGTCGCGCGCGCTCAGCAGCCTGATTCAGGGCGTCGGTTTCGCGATTGCCGCGCTGATGGGCATTGGCGCGGTGTTCGGCGCCATCCTGACGATGTACACGGCGGTGTCGACGCGCTCGCGCGAGATTGCCACGCTGCGGGCGCTCGGCTTCAACACCACGTCCGTGGTGGTGTCGGTGCTGGCCGAGTCGCTGGCGCTCGCCGCGATTGGCGGCGCGATCGGCGGCGTCGCCGCCTACCTCGCCTTCAACGGCTATCAGACCTCGACGATGAACTTCTCCACCTTCAGCCAGGTGGCATTCGCCTTCCAGGTAACGCCGCAACTGCTGGTCATGGGGTTGATCTACGCGCTGGCGATGGGGCTGATTGGCGGGCTGTTTCCGGCGGTGCGGGCGGCGCGCCTGCCGATTCCGACGGCCTTGCGGGAGCTGTAAGAACCGTCGGCACGGTCCGCCTGAAGGCGGACGCTACATTCAAATGTAGTGTCCGGCTTTAGCCGGACCATGGCTCACGGCGCATCGAGCACCTCGCGAATCTTTCTCGTCAGTCCCGCGATCGAGTACGGCTTCGCCAGGAAGTTGCGGGTGCGGGCCACGGCCACCTGGCTTAGCGTCGCGTCATCGGTGTAGCCCGAGGCAAACAGCACCTTGATACTTGGATGCGCAGCCGTGATCGCCGAGACGAGATCCACGCCGCTCATGCCCGGCATCACCACGTCAGTGAATACCATGTGCACCTGGTGGCCGTGACTCGCGATCTGCGCCAAGGCCTGCCGCCCGCTGCTGGCGGAAAGTACCGTAAAGCCGGCGCCGCTCAGCATCCGCGTGGTCAAGTGGCGAAGGCCCTCATCGTCTTCCACGACCAGAATCGTTTCGGTACCGCCGATGGGCGCGGACGGCTCCGGCAGGGCAGGGGTTGCGGCCCCTGCCACGGCCGGCAGGTAGATGCGAAACGTCGCGCCTTGTCCGGGCTCGCTCTCGACGACGATGGAGCCGCCAGCCTGTTTCACGATGCCGTCGACGGTGGCGAGGCCGAGACCGGTCCCCTGGCCCAGGGCCTTGGTCGTGAAGAACGGATCAAAGATCTGGCGGCGCACTTCGGCCGACATGCCGACGCCCGTATCAGTAACCGCCACCATGACGTGAGGGCCGGCAGCCGCCCGCGCATTGGGGCCAAGCCCGCGCTCCAGGAGAACGTTTCCGATCTCGATCGTCAGCGCGCCGCCTTCAGGCATGGCATCGCGGGCGTTGACGGCAAGGTTCATCAGGATCTGCTCGAGCTGTCCGGGATCGATCAGCACCCGGCGCTCCTCTGCCGGCGCCACGACCTGCAACTCGATGTCTTCTCCAATCAGGCGTCGCAGCAACCCGGCCATTTGGCTCACGTTGGCGCTTAGGTCGACGACCCGAGGGGTTACAATCTGCTGGCGGCTGAACGACAGCAACTGGCGCGTGAGGTGCGCCGCGCGCGCGCCCGCATCCTGGATCTGGCCAAAATCGTCTCGAAGAGGATGGTCGCCGGGAAGGTCCATGAGGGCAAGATCAGCGGTCCCGTTGATCACGGTCAGCAGATTGTTGAAATCGTGGGCCACGCCGCCGGCCAGACGCCCGACCACTTCCATTTTCTGAGCGTGGAGAAACTGCGCCTGCAAGCGTCTCTGGTCGGTGAGGTCGCGCTTGATCGCGATGAAGTGCGTGATCTCGCCGGCGCCGTTCCTGACCGGCGTGATGGTTTGTTCTTCGACGTACTGGGTACCGTCCTTCCGGCGATTGGTGACTTCGCCCTCCCAGACCTTTCCCGCCAGGAGCGTCAGCCACATGTCCTGGTAGAACTCCGGTCCGTGGGCTCCGGATTTCACCAGGGTGCGTGGATTCGCCCCAATCGCCTCTCTCTGGCTGTAGCCGGTCAGGGCTGAGAACGCCGGATTGGCCCATTGAATGACGCCGTCCCGGTCGGTGATGATCATCGCGTTGGCCGCGGCGTTGAGCGCGGCACTTTGCAGCCGAACCTGGCTGGCGAGGCCTTCGTTATGCATCGCGATCTCGATCGTGGTGCGGAGGGCGACCTGCTCGAACGGCTTGATCAGGTAGCCGGCGGGTTCGGCGAGCTTGGCGCGGGCAATCACGTCGTCGGTGGCGTAGGCGGTAAGAAAGATGATGGGCACGGCGGCCCGGGCTTTGATCGACAGGGCCGCATCAATGCCGTCCATCTGACCTGACAGGTGGATGTCCATCAGAACCAGCTGCGGCTGCAGCGAAGCCGCGAGCGCCATGGCTTCTTCGCCAGAGGTGGCCATACCGACCGGGTGGTGACCGAGCGCGATCAGTTGCCGCTCGATGTCGCGGGCAATGATCAGCTCGTCTTCGACGATCAGGGTGCGAATTCTCGTCATGCGCTCCTCGGGGAGACGCCGCTACTATGCGCGCCTTCTGGCGTAAAGGCGAGGCAGAATGCGGCGCCGGGACCGGGGGCGGTTTCGAGCACGCCGTGCAGTTGCCGGGCGAGATCAGCGACCAGTTGCAGGCCCAGTGAGCCCGCCCGGCGGGCGTCAACGTCGGCGGGAAGACCCACGCCGTTGTCCTTGACCGTCAAGCGCAGGGCGGGGCCGCCGTCGATCAAGTGGAGTTCAATCAGAATCGCGCCGGTTCGACTGTCGGGAAAGCCGTGCTTCAGGCTGTTGGAGACCAGCTCGTTCACTAGCAGGCCACACGGAATGGCCTCGTGAATCTCGACGTAGACCGCGTCCAGGTCGAAGCCAAGCTCGATCGTGCCCGGTTCGACGGAGGACGAGTTGAACAGCTGCATGGCGAGGCGGCGTAGATAGTCCGCCAGGTTCACGCGTTCCAATTCATTCGATCGGTACAGCGATTCGTGCAGGCTTGCCATGGCGTGGATGCGGTCCTGCATCTCGCGGAGCACGTGGACGGTGGTCGATTGACCGGCGCGTTCGGCTTCTAACCGTAACAGGCTCGTGATGACCTGCAGGTTGTTCTTCACGCGATGGTGGACCTCCCGGAGCAACGCCTCCTTCTCGAGCAACAGCGAACGCAATCGCTCCTCGGCCACCCAGCGGTCGGTGACATCGTAGTTGACGCCGAGCATCCGAACCGGCTGCCCGCCGCCATCGATCGTGACGCGACCGACTGCGGCAATTTTCCGAACCGTACCGTCTGGCCACACCGCGCGAAACTCCGAGGCGTACGAAGCGGTGCCCGGCAGGGCTTCGCGGACATCGCCGTCGACCCTTAGCCGGTCGTCTGGATGGACGCCAGCCAGCCACCTGTCGTAGTCGATTTCGACCGAATTCACAGTCAGGCCATAGAGTTGGTACATCTTCTCGTCCCAGATGATCGCGTTGGTGACGACGTCCCAGTCCCAAATGCCGATGCCGGCGGCGCGGGTAGCCAGCTCGAGCCGCTCCTTGATCTCGGCGGCCTTCCGAACGGCGTCGACTCGCTCGGTGATGTCGCGGGCGATCCCCATGCCGCCGAACACGTGCCCATCCGGATCGCGCAGCGCAGCCCCACGGACCGAATGCCAGCGAACAGTGCCGTCCCGCTGAAGCGTCCGGTACTCGATGCCCTCCGCCGGGCCCTGGCCCTCGAGAGTCTTCGCGAGATACGCGCGGCCCCTTGCCACGTCATCGGGATGGACGTATCGCTCGAGAGGCTTGCCCAGCGCCTCGGACGCCGGCTCGCCCATAAGATCCGGCCAGTTCGGTGAGACAAACGTGATCAGGCCGGCCGGATTCAGTTCGAACACGCTGTCGGTGGCGCTCTCTACGTAGCGCCGGTAGCGCTCTTCGCTTTGCAGGAGCTGCTTCGCCAATGCCGCTTCGCTGCGGTAAAACCGTGCGCGCTGGTCGCGCCACACCATGCCAAGGCCGGCGCCCGCGAACATCAACACGATGGTCGCGAAGGCCGAGACGACCCAGAACCGCTCCCAGAGACCGGAACGGAACTCGGCCACGTCTTTCCTGGCGACCAGGTACCAGGGCGAGTCGGGGATGTGGCGCAGCACCCCGATCACCGGCGCGCCGCGGTAGTCGAGCCCGCTGACCAGGCCCGACTGCCCCTGGACCGCCTTGACGGCCAGCACGCTGTCGTCATCCATCGGGATCCGCCGGCGCAACGCTGCCTCGCGATCAAAGCGGAGCGGGTTGAGGAACTCGACCTCAGACCCGATCCGGCGAACGAGCAGGGACTCCGCCGACGCGCTGGCCGATGGCCAGTACCCAATCAGCGGATAGAGAATCGGAACCGGGTCGATTCGGAGGATCAGCACTGCGATGGGTATCTGATGGGCGATGCCGTCCATGACCGGCACCAGCGTCGCCAGGTGCACGCGCCCATCCTGTTCGTCGACGTAGAAGTCGGCGATAGCCGGCCGCCTCGAGCGGACGACCCCGGCGACCTCGGCGAGCACCTTCGGCGCAGCGCGCTGGCCGGCGTTCAGCGAAAACAAGGCGCCGCCGTGGACGTCCACCAGGAACACGGCGTCATACTCGGTGTAGGCCACGTAGCGGCCCAGCCAGTCGTCCAGTTCGCGGCGGGCCGCCGGGTGGTCAGGGCGTTGCAGAAAACCCGACACCACACGGGCGAAGGCGGGGTTGCCAGACACCATGCTCGCGTCGAACGCTCGTTCGCGCCGCCAGGCGGTCACCTGCCGGGCGGTGAGCTGCGAGACCGTATCGAGTTCCACTTCGGCTTCGCGCCGCAGTTCGCCTTCCGCCAGCCGGTAGTAGGCAAAGCTGCCAGCGATGGTCAGCCCCGTCACGCTGACGAAGATCGCAAACAACACGCGGCTGCCCTGCCAGCCATCGCCTGGCACCGCAGGCGGCCCGCCGAACCTCGGCACGACGAGGGCCAGCAGCCCGCAGCCGCTGCACAACAGGACGGCGCTCGTGTTGACGGCGACGGGCAGGATGCCCTCGCTGACGAGAAGCGGCGGACCGAAGAGAGCGGTCAGCACCAAGACGAAGCCGCCGGCGGCGATCAAGCCGCTGAGACCACGCACGAGCCACATTCCGTGGCGGCCCCGGTCCGGCGCCACGGCGAGAAGGAGCGTCACGTTGGCCAGCGCCACGCTTACCGCGGTGATCGGAGACACGAAGCCGGTCGTGGGCTCGACCGACGGGCCGCTGAGCCTCAGGCCCAGTAACTCACCGGGCCAATAGGTATCTGTGAGCCGCAATGCCAGGAGTCCGATCGCTGCTAGGAGGCCGGCCCAGGCATAGATGGAGGCGGGCCACGACGACTGACCACGGTCAGTCAGGTCGCGCGCACCGCGCCACAACGCCGCGCCAAACAACACCGACAACGCCGCAGTGGCCGGCGCCATCGGAACCGTGCCAGCCTTCCACGTGGCCAGGGCCGGCTCGTCGACGATCCAGCCGAACATAGCCACACTGCCGATACCGACAATACCCGCCGCGGCGAACCCAATCGCCGTCGCCCGCCCCGAGCGCATGAGAGCAGGCGTCACGGTGTGCTCGCCGGCGCGAGGCGCGACGATTCTGCGGGAATAAACGACCCGCTGAACCGCGCGGCCGGACCAGGACCCTTTTCGAAGCGACTGGGCAGTTGCCGGGCCTGGTCGCCCACCAGTTGCAAGCCCACCGTTAGCGCCGCTGCCTTCACGCCACTCTCGTCGGGCAGGTTGACGTCACTCAAGCGAGGCGCGGGGCGATGCAGCCGGGTCAACCCGAGCGCCTCCGCCGCGCTCGGGCCCTTCACCACCCTGAATCCGGCGGCGACCAGGACCAGCTCGGTCGCGTCGGCCAGGTCGGCGCGATCGTCAACGACGAGGATGGTGGTCTCCGGACGCGGCATGAACACTCCTGATTCACGGCGCGCCGTACCCGACGGCGCCCGATGGCTGACGTAGCGGCAACATCGGTGCCACGACAAGAGCGCGTGATTTGGCGTGAATCGACGAGTTCGGTGCGCGAAAGTTCGGGCGGGTGGGAAAATGTCTGCTGGCCGTGGCAATGGTGACGGGTGTAAGGGGCGGAGTGTGCGGCAGCCCGTGTCACACTGTGCGCACACCTGCCTTGGCGGCGCGACCTGGCCGTTTGCGTTGATTTTCATGATCCCGCCGCTGGCGGAGCCATTGCAGTCCGGTAATGGCATGGCCAGCGCCCACCTCGCCTCGCAGCACTTGACTTACTTCGATCGCCCGGGACGCGGCTCCCTCGACGAGGTTCGCGAACACTCGGCCCAAATTCTTGGCGCCGGGTGTATCAGGGAGGTTCTGGAGGGCCTGCCAGGTCCAACGATCCTGCTGAACGACAACCGCCAGATCGTGGTCTCGAATCAGGCGGCCTCGACGCTGCTGCAACTGGGCGGGCACGCCGACCCCAGGGGCTTGAGGCTGGGTGAGGCCATTGGCTGCGTCTTCGTGAAGCACGGACCCGACGGCTGTGGCACCGCGCCGCAGTGCCGGCAATGCGGCATCGGCAAGGCGAATCGCGCCTTTGGCATCAAGCCTGGCGAGTACGGCGGCGAAGTGCGCCTGCGGTCGGGCGAAGGTCCGGCCGAACAGGCGCTGACGCTCTCCGTGCACCTCAGTCCGCTGAACATCAACGGCGCTCCGCTGCGCCTGTGCGCCCTCTCCGATCTCACCGCCGCGCGGCGGCGTGAGTCGCTCGAGAACATCTTCTTTCACGATGTGCTGAACACCGCCCAGGCGGTGCAAGGCGCGGCCGAGCTGATCCCATTCGTGGACGATCAGGTTGAGCAGAATGCGTTGGCCGACATCGTCAGCGAGAATGCCAAGGCGCTGGTCGGAGAAATCCAGACGCAGCGCGACCTGCTGGCGGCCGAAGACGGCACCCTCGCCGTGCCGCGACAGCCAGAGCATCCCTCGCTGATCGTGGCCCGCGTGGCCGACCTCTATCGTCGCAGCCGGTTCGGTGACGGCCGCATCATCGAGGTCGAGGCTGCCGTCGGCGACGACCTCGTCTCCACGTCAGCGGTCCATCTATCGCGGTCGGTGGGTAACCTCCTGAAAAACGCGCTTGAAGCGTCCACGCCCGGCGAGACGGTTCGCGTGCAGGTGACGGCGACGGCCGCTGCCGTGGCGATCGCGGTGCACAACGATGCGGTGATGCCCGAGGCCGTGCAGGCGCAGGTGTTCCAGCGCTCGTTCAGTACCAAGGCCCGTTCGGGCCGGGGGTTAGGGACTTACAGCGCGCACCTGTTGGTTGGCCGTTATTTGGGAGGCACGGTCTCGTTTGAGTCGGCACCCGGACACGGCACCACGTTTACCATACGCCTGCCGCGCTAGTTCTCTTCTTCGAACTCTTCTTCTTCCGGAGGACCCAGGCGGGTCGACGGGCGCAGCGCTTCGCGGTAGTCGTATAGCGGCAATCCCGATACGTGCCGGGGATTCACGCAGCCGGTGGACTTCGTCTCGAGCATAACGAGCACGGGGCTGCCGGGCGAGCCCTCGCGAAACCCGAGCTGGCACCCGCAAGCGAGACGAGCGTGCGCGAATCCCTTCAACATGATGAGTGGATCATACTACAGGGCCAAACCCTTCAGCTCCGCCCATTACGCTGCGCGGCACGAAGGGTTTGTCCTTACATCAGCGCGGCGATTTCCTTGTCGAACACCGACTTGGGCGCGATGCCCAGGTGCTTGCGGCACACCACGCCGTCCTTGCTGATCAGGAACGAGGCGGGAATGCCCCAAATCGGTCCGTAGGCTTCCTGCAACTCTTCGCGGCCCTCGCCCAGCAGGATCGGGTAGTTGATCTTGTATTGCTCGGCAAACGCCCGCGCCTGCTCGGCGGTGTCGTCCACCGAGAAGCCGACAATGGCGAGCTTGTCGCCGTACTGCCGCTGCAACTCGACAAAGGCCGGAATCTCGGCCTTGCACGGGCCGCACCACGTGGCCCAGAAGTTGAGCAACACGACCTTGCCCTTGTACGACGACAGCGCCACGTCCTTGCCGTCAAGGTTCTTGAAGGTGAAGTCGAAGTTGGCCGGTTTTGCGTCGGCCATGCACGCGGCGGTTTCGGCGGACGCGCCGTGCGACGCGGCGGGCGTGACCTCGCCGGCCATGGTGGCCACGGGGTTCGATTCGGCGCTGGGCTGCCACACGAACGGAATGCTGATGCCGAGCAGCGCGAGAGCGGTCGCGGCAATCGCGACCATGCGCATCTTCGACCCGCCCGACGGCGCCGCGCCGTCGGGAGCACCGGTTCGAAGACCCTCGGGCGAAACCACAGGAGCGTTGTCGGGAGCGTCGTGCTGTTCCATGCCGCTATTTTGCCTCATTCTGAAGGTAGGACGCTACGCGCGCCAGCCCGGCCGTGGACCCGGCGCCGGCGACCAGCATGTAGGTGCGATCACCCTGGGTCCACACCACTTCGTCGTGGCCGAACACCTGCAACCGGGCGGCCGGCCGCACCAGCCCCGGCATGATGAACAACGACACGGGCTGGCCCCCGGCCCGATACAGCAGGTGCGCCGCGAGACCGTCGCCGTAGAGGCAATGCCGCACCGCGACCAGTTCCAGGCCGTCGGCCGCGCTCGATGCCGGCACGCTCATGGTCCAGCCGTATTCGCGCTTCAGCAGCGCTTCAGCGTCGGCCTTGCTGATCGCGGCGCCATCGCCGTCGCCGTCAATGACAAAGCACTTGAGATGATCGAGCGCCATCTGCGCCGCCAGGACCACGGTGAACCGGCCGGTCACGACCGGTACCAGCGCCGCGCCGAGGACCAGGACAATGAGGGCGGCGGCCGAGAACGCCGACAAGCGGCCGCGCCAGCTGAGCACACCGCGCGCCTCGGGCCGTTCTGCGCGCGCTGTCGCCGCAATGCGGGTGCGCAGTCCTGGTGGGGCCGCCACTGAGAGTTGCGCCGCCCGCGCGCGTAGCACGGTCCGCGCGGTCGTTTGCGCCTGCAGCGCCTGCCGGCACGCCGCGCACGAAGCCAGGTGCCGCGTCACGTCGTCGTCGGCCGGCGTGCCACCGTCGGCGACCGCCGCGAGTCTGGCTTCAATCTCCTGACAGTCCATGGCCATTGAGTTAGACGCCGCCTTTACGTTCGCGTTGCATCGACAGCCGGTCGAACAGTTGCCTGCGGCCGCGCGACAGGCGCGACATCACGGTGCCGATGGGCACCTCCAACACGGTCGCGATCTCCTGGTAGGACAGCTCGTCGACGTCGCGCAGCCACACCACCTCGCGGTAGGACTCGGGCAAGGCGTCGAGCGCCGCCTGCAGGTCGTCATCGAGGGCCGCCCGCAACAGCAACGTCTCGGGGGTTTCAGCCGCGGCCGGCTCGAGGCTGCCGCCTTCGACCGCCGCCTCCACCGCTTCGGAGTCGAAGTCCACCCGGGACCGCGCTCGATCGCGCTGGCGGTTCCGCCAGGTGTTGTGGAGAATCGTGTACAGCCACGCCTTGAGGTTGGAGCCGGCCTGGAACCGGCCGCGCGCGCGGATGGCTTTCAGGTAGGTGTCCTGCACCAGGTCCTGGGCTCTGTCCGGGTTTCGCGTCAGCCGTAACGCCGCACCGTACAACGAATCCAAGAATTCGAGCGCCTCCGCCGAGAAACCGTCCTCGTCTGTCGCGTCCTCGCGAGTCGACCGTCGCCCAGAAAACATGCGGAATTCGGGCTGACTTCACTTAGAACCCCCGGCGGGGCCCGATTATTCCCGCCGGCCGGTGCGACGAGGATGAAACGCATCCGGGAAAGGTCGCGTCCCAAGTATAGGACGAAGCTCGACGGATCGAATCTTGCTCTGCGGGACGCCAGGGTCAAGCCCGTTCCGGCGGGACAGGCCTGCTGATTGCGGCTATCGTCTGAGGATCGGTAAGATGCACCCAGGAGACACTATGCGCACCCCGCAGCGGAAACCCTCGACGCCGTTGGCCCTGGCCCTGTTTTCAATGCTGGCGGTTGCCACCGTGGCTCCCGCCGTCGCGGAGGCGCAAACCGGCTACGTTCCCTACTTCGGCAAGAACCAGATCCGCTACGACCACTTCGACTGGCACACCTACCAGACCGAGCACTTCGAGATCTACTACTACCCGGAAATCGAGCCGCACCTCGAGCGCATTGCCGGTTACGCCGAAAGCGCCTACCAGCACGTCAGCTCCGAGCTGAAGCACGACCTGTCGATGAAGCTGCCGCTGATCCTGTTCTCGACGAGCAGCGAGTTCTGGCAGCAGAACGTCATTCCCGGCGCGGCCCAGGAAGGCGTCGGCGCCTTCGCCGAACCCGGCCGCTACCGCATTGTCATGCCCATCGACGAACCGCCGGACCTGCTCTACCGGCTGATCGTCCACGAGCTGACGCACCAGTTCCAGTTCGACATCATCCCGACCGGCCTGATCCGCCGCAACATGCCGTTGTGGACGATGGAGGGCATGTCGGATTACATGACCGGCTACTGGCGTCCCAACGACATCATGACCGTGCGCGATGCGGCCGTCACCGACATCGTGCCGAAGATGAGCGAGATGGAGGATTACGGCGGGTTCAGCAACCCCCGCCTGATCTACAACCTGGGCCACGCCGCCTTCGAGTTCATGGAATCGAAGTGGGGCAAGGAGGGCGTGCGCGCCTACATCTTCGCCCTGCGCCGCTCGGTGATCGGCGGCAGCGACGACGCCTACCAGGAGGCGTTCCAGATTTCGCCAGAGGAGTTCGACCAGCAGTTCGACCGCTACCTCAAGGAACGCTTCAAGCCCTTCCGCGACAAGGAACGGCCGGCCGACTACGGCCGCGACCTGGCGCCGGATCCGCGCAAGAGCCGGTTCTCGAACGTGCTGTCGATCGAGCCGTCGCCGTCGGGCGACCTGATTGCCGGCATGACCGGCAACGGCCGCGACCGCGAGTACGACATCGTGCTGATTTCCGCCAAGGACGGCGAGATCATCCGCAACCTCACCAGCGGTTTCGACCAGAGCATGGGCTTCGAATACCTGGCCACGCCCGGCGGCCGCTTCAACTCGGTGCCGTGGATGTCGTGGTCGCCGCAGGGTGACCGCATCGCCTACTTCGTGCGCACCGAGAAGGACCGGTCGCTGATCGTCCAGAACGTGGTGTCGCGGAAGATCGAAGTCCGCATCGAGCTCGACACGATCGACGCACCCGAGTCGCCCGACTTCTCGCCCGATGGCAAGCTGATCGCCTTCTCCGGCATGCGCAACAGCGTGGCCGATATCTACACCATCAACCTCGAGACCAAGGAAATCGTCAACCTGACGAAGGACCAGTTCGGCGCCTACGCACCCACGTGGGCGCCTGACGGGCGGTCGCTGGTGTTCCTGGTGCGCGTCAGCGGCAACGAGAAGCTGTTCCGGATGGACGCCAATGGCGCCAACAAGACCCAGATCACCTTCGGCACCCATGACGAGGGCGGCGCCCAGTTCATCGACGCCAACACGCTGGTCTTCTCGTCGACCGCGGTCAACCCCGCCGAGCCGATTGAACCCGACGTCGCCAAGAACGGCCAGATCTTCAACCTGTGGACGCTCGACCTGAAGACCAACGAGCTCAAGCAGTTCACCGACGCCTTGTCGGGCAACCTGTCGCCGGTGGTGCTGCGCGACGGCACCAACACGCGGCTGGCGTTCGTGACCTACTTCAAGGGCGAGTACGGCCTGCACGTGCTCGAGCGCCGCGACGAAATCACCAAGGTGGCGACCGCCGACTTCGGCTCGCCCGGCCCGATCGTCGACTTCCAGGCGCCGCTCAGCCACACGCTGATCGCCGACAACAAGAAGAAGAAGGGCAAGTTCGAGAAGCTGTTCCTCGAGGGCCGGCCGCCCGTGTCGCTGGGCGTGACCAGCGGCGGCGACGTGTTCGGCGGCACGCAGGTGGTGTTCACCGACGTGCTCGGCGACCAGCAGTTCAGCATGTTCGTGTCGTCGGTGTCGCAGTACCGCACCATGCAGTTCACGTGGGTGAACATGGAGCGCCGGCTGCAACTGGCGGTGCAGGGGTTCAACACCACGCAGTTCTACTACGGCCAGTTGGAAGGCGTGTTCTACGACCCGGCCTTCAACGGTCTGATCGATCGCGACCTGGCGGTGGCAACGCGCACCATGCAGGGCGGCACGATGTACGCGATCTACCCGTTCAACCGCTACCGCCGCATCGAGCTGTTCGGCGGCTTCAGCCGCTACCAGGAACGCTATAACGACCCCGGCGTCGAGTTCGTCGCCGACCAGTTCCAGCAGCAGCAATTCGGGCGGTCGCTGTTCAACAACGGCAACATGCTGCCGATCGGCGCCGCGTTCGTCCAGGAAACCACCATCTTCCGCGAGTTCGGTCCGCTGTCGGGCAGCACCATGCGCGTGGCGTACGAGTTCGCGCCGAAGATTGGCAACTCGCTCACCCGCCAGACCATTGATGCCGACGCGCGCAAGTACTTCCGCCTCGGCGCCAACGGCCTGCTGGCGCTGCGGGCCCGCGGCTTCAAGAGCTGGGGCACCAATCCCGACTACACCTACTTCGGCGGCAACGGTGAGCTGCGCGGCTACGAGTATCTCGAGTTCATCGGCCAGAACGCCTTCTTCACCAACGCCGAGCTGCGCTTCCCGCTAATCGACGCCATGGCGACGCCGATTGGCGTGCTCGGGGGCGTGCGGGCGACCCTGTTCGCCGGCCTGGGCGGCGCTTACTTCGAGGGCACGCCGTTCAAGGTGTTCAGCCGCGAGACCACCGTCGAGCCGGTGATCATCGACTTCGATGCCAACGAGCAGCCGGTGTTTGGCGCGCCAATCACGGTCTCGGGCAGCCGTTTCGTCAACGCCAAGGCATCCTACGGCATCAGCCTGTCGACCTTCGCGCTCGGCTTCCCCGTCCACTTCGACTGGTCGTGGAAGACGTTGATGAACAAGGACTGGGAGAACGTGGTCTACTCCCTCGAGGGCGGCAGCGAGGCCTTCCGCAAGGTCAAGTTCTCGCTCTGGATTGGCTACGACTGGTAGAGGGCCTTGGGGCTTGGGGACTGATGCCTTGAGCCCCTAGCCTCGGGCTCGCCGCTTCAGGCGCTCGGCGCGTCGCACCTGGGCCTGGCGGCCCAACTCTTCATCCTCCGGCGTCTCGACCAGCAGCGGCGGCACCTGGGCCGGCTTGCCGTTCTTGTCGAGCGACACAAAGGTCAGATACGCCTTGCTGGTGAGCTTCCGTTCACCGGTCTCGATGGCCTCCGAAAACACTTCAACCGCGACTTCAAGCGAAGTGTTGAACACGCAGGTCACGCGCGATTTCAGGATGATCAGGTCACCCACCTTGATGGGATGGATGAAGTCGAGCGAATCCACGCCGGCGGTGAGCGCCAGCATGTTGGTGTGGCGGTGGCAGGCAATCGCACCGGTGATGTCAATCAGGTGCATCACCGTGCCGCCGAGTATGAAGCCGAGCGGGTTCGAGTCGTTGGGCAGAACGACCTGAACGGTTTCGGCTGTCGAATCCTGCCAGCGCTTCGCTCTCACCCTGCCCCGATCCCCGATCCCCGATCCCCGATCCCTGATCCCCGACTAGTTCATCGCCCTCGTCATCCGCAACTCGCTGCGATCGAGATCGAGCGACACGCGGTACGGGCTGAGGAAGCGGTGGCCGACAATGCCGCCCACCTGGAAGCCCAGCAGCACGCTGGGCGCCTGCAGGTTCAACACCACGACAGCGAAGTTGTTGAAGGCAATGTCCTGGAACTTCAGGTTCACGCCGGGCATCAGGAACGCGTCGCGGTCCCAGCCCGACGTGCCGTAGACGCGCAGCCCGATCTTGCGGGGCAGGTCGTGATCCAGTTCGTCGGCCGTCGCCGTGCTGATGGAAATGACCTCGCCGCCGGTGTCGACCACGAAATAGGTCGGCCGTGTCTGGTTGATCATGCCGCGCACCATCGACAGGCGGTGGTGGCGCATCGGCAGGGTGAACTCGGCCTTCTCTTCAGGCAGGTGCCGCCCGAGCGTCAGCTTCTGGGTGGCGTAGTCGATGGTCATCGACAGGCCCAGGCCCAGGGGCGAGAAGCTCTCGGTTTCGCGCTTGGGAATGCCGCGCAGGGCCGGCGCCTTGATCAGGGCCGGCACGTTGCTGAGTTTCATGGTGCCGATCTCGAGGGTGTCGAGCCGGCCCAGTTGCAGGCCGCGCAGGCCGACTTCGCCGACGCCGGCGCTCAAGGTGTAGGTAATCGGGCGCACGGCGCCGTTCGACGCCGTCTGGCGCGAGATGGTCGTCAGTTCCGACCCGGTATCCAGCACGAAGTCCTGCAGCCGCCCGCCGTTGACCTTGGCCTTGACGATGACCTTGTCGTCAATGACGCGGAAGTCGACGGTGTGGAGGCCGGCGGCGCCGGCTTCGTCCATCGCGATCGGCTCGCGCTCGCCGAACGAACGCAGGAAGCGAATCTGCGAACGCGACCACGCGGCCTTTTCGCTGCGGTCCTTGTTGGGCAGCAGGTTGACGTAGTTGCCGTAGGCGGCGGCCGCCTGCTCGTAGCGCCGCATGCGCTCGAAGATGGAACCAACGGTGTGGTGCACTTCCTCGTCGCGGGGCGACAGCTTGAGTGCGGCCTGGGCGGCGTTGAGCGCCTCTTCCAACTTGTTCTGCGACGCCAGCGCGCGGGCCAGGCCGTGGTGGCCGCGCGACAACTCGGGTTCGAGCGCCAGGGCGTCCTCGAACTCTTCGTGCGCCTCGTCAAACAGGCCAGCCGACCACAAGGCATCGGCGTGGACGGTCAGGACCTCGGCGCTGCGCGGGTCCTGCAGCTTGAGGGTCTGCGCTTCCTTTTGGGCTTCGAGGAATTCGCCGAGCCGGAGGGCCGACTTGACCACGCCCATGCGGGCCTGGACGGCCGTCGACTTGTTGTCGGCGCCAACCGCCTTCCGGAAGGCCTCGAGCGCCTCCCGATACCTCGTCTCTTCGAACAGCAGCGTCCCCAGTTGGAACTGGAGCGCCGCGTCGTCGCCGGGCGCGCGCCCCTGGACACCCGAAACCAGCACCGCGAGCAACGCCGCGGCCACTAACGCCATGCGAGGACGAATCGGCATAGACCCTCTCAACAAGTCAAAAGAGCACCTGACCCGGGGGGCGCCGTCCCGGGAGTCACAAGGCCGATTCTAAATGTAAAGGCCGGCCGGCGGCCGGATTATTTCTGGAAGTGCTTCGCGTTGATTTCGATGTAGTTCTTCCACTTCTCGGGCACTTCGTCGAGGGCAAAAATCGCCTCGACCGGGCAGGCCGGCACGCACGCACCGCAATCGATGCACTCGTCCGGGTGAATGTAGAGTTGGGTGGCCGCTTCGAAGTCGCCTTCGTCCTTGCGCGGGTGAATGCAGTCGACCGGGCACACGTCGACGCAGGCCGAGTCCTTCGTGCCGATGCAGGGTTCCGTGATGATGTAGGCCATTCGGGCGATCCTTGTCAGTTGAAAGTTCAGGAGTTGAAGGTTGACAGTTTCAGGTTCAGTGTCGGCTACGCGGTGCTTTCCAGTGCGCTGGTCGGGACGTGGCCCAGGCGCATGGAGATGCGACGGGCGAGATCCCACGCGCCGCGGTGATGTTCGGTGAGAATGGGCCGGTCGTCGGCGCCGTGCCCGAATACGCCGACCCGCGCTACTTCCTGTCCGGTGTAGTCGCGCACCGGCGCGCAGGTGCAAAACAGCCGCTGCAGCGCGTCGGGTTCCATCGGTGGCGGTCCCATGCGCACGACCGTGGCTTCCGGCTTGGCCAGTTCCCCGGGCGTTGCCAGGCGCAGGCAACTCAGCCGGCGGGTGGCTTGCCGCGGGGAAAAATAGATCGCGCAGTGGCCGGGCATTTCCTTGCCGTATACCGTGCGCATGGCGACCTCGTCCGGGCCGGTGCTCCAGACGTAGGTGACTTCGCCGCTGGCGGGAATCGCAATGAAGCCGCGATACGGCGTTCGCAGCACGTACTCGCGCATGATCGGGTAGGCGTGCAGCCGGAGTTCGGACTGCCCCAGCGAGCGAAAGCTGAGGTCGAGCATCTTCAGCGTGAGGCCGTAGCGCTGCGTCTCGTCGTCTTGCCGCACGTAGCCGCGCCGCTTCAGCACGCCAAGCAGGCGATGCACGGTCGAGGCCGGCTGGCGCAACGCGCGCGCGAGGTCCGACAGGGTCATGCCACGCGGCATGCCGCTCAGGACTTCGCACACCTCCAGCGCCTTGTCCACGGAGGTGATCGAGCCGGCCGATCGGATTGGTTGCTCTCGAGGTGATTCCACTATGCGGAACTGTGTTTCAGATTCTTGACTCTACCGTTAGCCCCCTTCCCTGTCAAGGCGTTACAGGCATACGATGAACGTCCCGCACCGTGTCGAATTCACTGATTGGCCAGACCCTCGGGCACTATCGCATCCTGGACCAGCTTGGCGCTGGGGGGATGGGCATCGTGTACCGCGCCCAGGACCTCAAGCTTGGCCGCCAGGTGGCGCTCAAAGTGCTGCCGGCCGGCAGCAGTGACAATGACGAAGCCATCGAGCGGTTCAAGCGCGAAGCGCGAACCGCCTCGGCCCTCAACCACCCCAACATCTGCACCATCTACGGCTTCGACGAGCAGGACGGGCAGCTCTATCTCGCCATGGAACTGCTCGACGGCGACCCGCTGGACCGCCGGCTCTCGGGCAAGCCGCTCGACCTGCGGCTGATGCTCGACATTGCCGCCCAGGTGGCCGATGCCCTCGATGCCGCGCACACCGAGGGCATCCTGCACCGCGACGTCAAGCCGGCCAACATCTTCATCACCCGCCGCGGCTCGGTGAAGGTGCTCGACTTCGGCCTCGCCAAGCTGTCGCCCGAGTACCGCCGTTCGATGCGCCATCTCGATGCCAAGCACGAGACGCGAATCGAAGAACACTTCACGAGCATGGCCGGCACCACGGTCGGCACCATTGCCTACATGTCGCCCGAGCAGGCGCGCGGCGACGAGGTGGACCCGCGCACCGACCTGTTCTCGTTCGGCGTCGTGCTCTACGAGATGGCGACCGGCAAGCAGAGCTTTCCCGGTCACACCACCGCCGTCGTCTTCGACGGCATTCTCAATCGCGATCCCGCGCCGCCCAGCAGCCTCAACGCCTCGGTCCCGGGTGAACTCGACCGCATCATCTCGAAGGCGCTCGAAAAAGATCGCGCGCTGCGTTACCAGACCGCAGCCGACCTTGGCGCGGACCTGAAGCGCCTGCGCCGCGATTCAGGCTCCCGGCAGGTGGCGGTCGCGGCCGCCGGCAGCAGTCCAGATATGGCCACCGTCGTGATTCCCTCGGGCGCGACGCCGCCAGCCATACCCCCGGTACCGCCCGCGCCTGGCGCGCCGCCCGGGTCGGCAGCGACACCGCCGTCGGGCGTGATGCAGTCGGGCGTGAGCAAGCCGTGGGCCATCGGCGCCGGGGTCGGTGTCGTCATCGTCGCGGCGATTGCCGCCGGTATTGGTGCCTACTTCGCCAGCCGCGGCGGCAGCGAGACGCCGGACCCTGCCCAACAAGTCGCGGCGGCGCCCGCCGCCACGCCTGATACGGCAGCCGGCAACGCTTCTGCCCCGGCGCCACCCACCACCGCGCCAGCCCCGGCCCCGGCCAGGACGGCCGCCGGCGGTGGCGCTGGGGCCAGGCCCGACGGGGCGGCCGTTGCCACGGCCAGGCCCGCGGCGAAGCCGCCCGCGCCGGCACCTGCCGTCGTGAACCGCGAGGCCGAGGCCACGCAGCGGCTGGAAGTGGCGCGCGCCAAGATCGCCAACAACCTGAACGACCAGGCCCTCGTGGACCTGAAGCAGATCATCGTCGAGTACCCCGGTTCCCGAGCCGGCGCGGAAGCGTCGCTGCTGGCCGCCGAGCTTCACGAGAAGATGGGCCGCGTCGACGATGCGATGGCGGCGTTGGTGGAGTTCGAGAGCCGCTTCGCCGGCGATCGACGCGCCGCCGACAGCAAGCTGCGACGCTCCCTGTTGCTGGGCCGCTCGCGGCAGCCGCGGGCTCAGATCCTGGCGCGAGAGTTGCTGAACGAGGTGGCGCGCGACTTCCCCGGCACGCCGCAGGCCACCGCCGCGCTGAATACGAAGCTGAAGATCGAAAACGATCGCAAGGACCTGCGCGAGATCGACCCGGTCCTGAAGATCGAGGTGCCGGCGGTCATGGTCACGCTGCGGACAATCATCGAGCAGTTCCCGCAGACACCGCAGTCGATGGCGGCCCGTAACCGGCTGGCCATCATGCTCACCGGCATGAACCGCCACCAGGAAGCAGCCGACGTTCTCGAAGACCTGGGCGCGAAGTTCGCCGACAATCCGATGGACGTGTGGTTCCGGCTGGGCGAACTGTACGAGCGGCGGTTGAACGACCCGGTGAAGGCGAAGGAAGCATACGGGAAGGTGCCGCAAAGCTCCGGGCGCTATGCCGAAGCCCAGCGCCGGCTAGCCCGTAAGTAGCCACGCGGGGGCTTGGGTGCTCAGGTGCTTGGGTGCTGGGGTGCTTGAGTGCTGGGGTGCTGGGGTGCTTGAGTGCTTGAGTGCTGGGGTGCTGGGGTGCTTGGGTGCTGGGGTGCTGGGGTGCTGGGGTGCTTGAGTGCTACGGTGCTGAAGTGCTGAGGTGCTGGCGAACACGGGGGCTCGGGGTGGGACTCGTGATGGCGCTCGTCACGCTGTCCGTGACTCCGGCGGCCGCGCAGTGGCTGCCCGAGCAGCCGCTTACCTTGGCCGGCGGCCGCGTCGTCGTCGGCGCCGAGGCCAGCGCCACGTTCGCGCCGGAAGACCCGGGCTTTTACAACTACACCAGCTACGAATTCAGCGCGCTGCGCAACTTCCGGCTCGGGGTGGCAGCGGAAGTGCGCGCCAACGATCGCGTCCAGGTGCTCGGCGAAGTCCGGGTCGACCAGGGCCGGGTGGTCGAGATGTACGGGCTGTACGTGCGCGTGCGGCCGTGGCCGGCGCGGCGCTTCGATCTGCAGGCCGGCCGCATTCCACCCACCTTCGGCGCCATGACGCGCAGCGCCTACGGCAGCGGCAACCTGCTGATCGGCCAGCCGCTCGCGTATCAGTACCTCACATCGATCCGGCCCGACGCCC
Organism: Vicinamibacterales bacterium; assembly: GCA_050247355.1. GTDB lineage: Bacteria > Acidobacteriota > Vicinamibacteria > Vicinamibacterales > UBA2999 > 12-FULL-67-14b. Next base: position 30,493 of record JBFWUK010000025.1, read on the forward strand.
TGCCCGCCAGCAGCGACGACCTGCTGCGCATGCGCGGCCGCGGCTGGCTGTCGGACTTCCCCACCGGCAACCCGGAACCGGCGCCCGGCCTGCCCATTGTCAACACCAGCCGCTGGGACACCGGGGTCCAGGCCCACGGCGTGGTGCGTATCTTCGAGTGGAGCGGCTCGGTCACCACCGGCTCGCTGTCGGACCCGCGCTGGCGCGACAACAACGACGGGCGCCAACTGGCCGGCCGCCTGGCCGCCCGCCCGCATGCGTCGCTGCAACTCGGGGTATCGGCGTCGCGTGGCGCGTGGCTCAACCGGTCGCTGGACGAAGCCGGCGCCGCGAACGCCGGCAGCGCGCGTCAGGTGGCGTTTGGCGCTGATGCCGAATACTCGGCAGGGCGCGTGCTGGTACGCGGCGAGGTCATCCGCTCGACGTGGCACCTGCCAGACCTGGCGGCGCCAGCCATAGGCGGCAGCCTCACGGCGACCTCTGCGCTGATCGAAGGGCGCTACAAGGTGGCGCCCGGGTTCTACGTGGCCCTGCGCGGCGACCGCATCGACTTCAGTTCGATCCTGGGCTCGCGGCTGCGCGATACGTGGGATGCCGACACCTGGCGCGTCGAGGCCGGCGCCGGCTACTCGGTGACGCGCAACATCATGCTGAAGGGCGCCTGGCAGCGGAACCGGCGCGATGGCGGACGCGTGCTGCACGATGATCTCGTCGCCGCACAGGTGGTCTATTGGTTCTGAGGGCGACGAGCGAAAGGGCGCGCGTGGGGCTCGCGGCTGCGCCGCTCGTCGGGCTCGGGCGCTGCCGCGCCCTCGTAGGGGTCGCGCCTTCGGCGCTCCTGGGGGTGCTCCTCCTCTTCCCCCCTACCCCCACAAGCGCCGAAGGCCCGAGCCCCACCGCCGCGGCGCAAGCCGCAGCCGGCACCGGTATCCGCGGCCGGCTCGACATCCGTCGCCTCGCGCGCCCGGCCGAACGGCGGCCCGACGTCGCCTCTCCCGGTGCGCCGGGGCCGCGCGATGTCAACGACCTGCGACGCGGTGTGGTTTATCTGGAAACGGCGCCGCGCGCCGCCTTTGACGAACGCGAGCCGGGGCGCGCCGTCATGGACCAGCGTAACGAGCGGTTCGTGCCGCACGTGCTGGCGGTGATGGTCGGCACCGTCGTCGACTTCCCCAACAGCGATCGCACGTATCACAACGTGTTCTCGCTCTCGAAGGCGCAGCGGTTCGACCTTGGCCGCTATGCCGCCGGCCGGTCGAAGTCGGTGCGCATGGATCGGCCCGGCGTGGTTCGCGTGTTCTGCGACATCCACTCGCACATGAACGCGTTCGTGCTGGTCTTCAACCATCCCTTCTTCAGCGTCACCGACGTCGAGGGCCGCTTCACCCTGCCCGCCGTGCCTCCGGGCACCTACACCGTCGTCGGCTGGTACGAGGGCGAGCCGCGCATCACGCGATCGGTCGTGGTACCGGCGTCGGGCTGGGCCGAAGTCGACCTGGTGGTGCCGTGATCCGCGTGCTGGGGTCGCTCACCAACCGCATCTTCCTGGCCAGCGCCTTGCTCGCCATGCTGTCGATTGGCGCCGCCGTCTACCTGATCAGCGCCCGCATGACCAGCGAGACCGAGGCCCAGTTGCAGCGCGACCTGACCGAAGCCGCGACCCTCGTCGACGAGCAGCGGCGGACGCAGTTCGACAACGTCGCCCGTACGGCGCGGCTGATCGCCGACCTGCCAAAGTTCAAGGCGGTGGTCGAGCTTGGCGACCGGCCGACCTTGCAGCCGATTGCCGCGGACTACCAGTTGCAGGCCGGCGCCGACCTGTTGATGGTGACCGACCGGCGCGGAGGACTTCTGGCCATCGCCGGCGCACCCGGCACCGAGCCGCAGACCGCCACCGCTTCCGGCGTTCAGGGTGCCCTCGGCGGGCAGGTCAGCCCGGCCTTCTGGTCGCATCCGCGTGGCGTCATGGAAGTGGTCAGCGTCCCGGTGACGCTGGGCCTCGAACGCCCGGAGGTCCTCGGCGTGCTGAGCGTAGGCCACTTGCTGGACGACCAACGCGCCGCGCAGTTCAAGACCCTGACCGGCGCCGACATCGCCTTTGCCATGGACGGCACGGCACGCGCCTCCACCCTGCCGGGCTCGCGCGATGCACTGGCGCCCCTGTTCTCGGCAACCGGCCCCACCCGCCTCGTCATCGATGGCGAGGAGTACGTCGCGCTGGCCCAGCCGCTTGGCCCGGGTGCGGGCGCCAACGAACCCGCCGCCATCGTGTTGCGATCGCGCAGTGAACGGTTGCGGACGCTCGGCGCCATCCAGGCGGCGCTGGCCGGCATTGCCCTGGGCGCCACCCTGCTCGCCATCGTCGTCAGCTACGGCGTGGCCCGCACCATCTCGCGGCCGCTGGCCACCATCACCGACCACATGCGGCACATCGCCGCCACCGGCGACCTGACCCGCAAGATCCCCACCAAGCGGCAAGGCGGCTGGGACGATGACGATGCGCACATGCTGGCGACCACGTTCAACCTGCTGACCGATTCGATCGTGCGCTTTCAGCGCGAGGCCGGCCAGCGCGAACGGCTCTCGTCGCTGGGCCGGCTGTCGACCGTGATTGCCCACGAGGTCCGTAACCCCTTGATGATCATCAAGGGCGCGCTGCGCACGCTCGACCGCGACGGCGCCACTGCCGCCGACGTGCGCGATGCGGCCAAGGACATCGACGAGGAGATCGACCGGCTCAATCGCCTGGTCAACGACGTGCTCGACGTCGCCCGGCCGATTCGTTTCGACCCGGCGCCAACCGACATCAATCGGGTCTGCACCGACGCCGCCGGCGCCGTCGCCGCCGACACGCGGCCAGCCATTGCCCTGGACCTCGCTCCGGGCCTGCCGGCGCTCGTCACCGACGGCGAGCGGCTGCGCACCGTGCTCGTCAACCTGCTGGCCAACGCGCAGCACGCCGTGGACGCCAGACCCGGCGGCGACGTGCGGCTGTTGACCCAGGCGATTGGCGATCGCCGCGTCGCCATCATCGTCCGCGACACCGGCAACGGCATTGCCGACGAGGACCTGGCGCGCATCTTCGATCCCTATTTCACGACCCGCCGCGCCGGCACCGGTCTTGGCCTCGCCATTGCAAAGAACATCATCGACGGCCTTGGCGGTGCGATCGGCGTGACCTCCAGGCCGGGGGCCGGCACCGACTTCCGCATCGAACTGGGCGACGCGCCGGCCCGCGACAGCTAGGACAAGACGGGTAGGCTATACCGAGACATGGCAGGCAGCATCCTCCTCGCAGACGACGAAGAAAAAATCCTCAAGACGCTGGGGCGCGCGCTGCGCGATGAGGGCTACGAGGTGACGACGGCCGCCAACGCGCGCGAGGCGGCGCGCTGCCTGCACGAGCGCGCCTTCGACCTGCTGGTCATCGACTTCCTGATGCCCGACCGCACCGGCCTCGACGTGATTCGCGACCTGGCGGCCTCGACCCCCGACGCCGAGCGCCCGGCCATTGTCATGATGACCGCCCACGGCAGCATCGAGAGCGCGGTCGAAGCCATGAAGCTCGGCGCCCGCGACTACCTGCAGAAACCGTTCGAGGTCGACGACCTGCTGGTGCTGGCGCGGCGGGCCCTCGAAGATCAACGCGCCCGCACCGGGCTGCGCTACCTGTTGAGCGAACGCGACGCGGAGTTCGATCACTACGGCATCATCGGCCGCAGCCGTCGCATCCGCGACGTAATCACGCGGGCCGAGCTGGTGGCCGAGTCGAAGAGCACGGTGCTGGTGACGGGCGAAACCGGCACCGGCAAGGAGTTGGTGGCGCGCGCCATCCACGCCCGCAGCGCGCAGCGCAACATGCCGATGATCAAGGTGAACTGCGCCGCCATTCCCGAAACGCTGCTCGAATCGGAACTGTTCGGCCACGTGCGCGGCGCGTTCACCGGCGCCGCGTTCACCAAGAAGGGTCGCTTCGCGCTGGCCGACGGCGGCACCATCTTCCTCGACGAAGTCGGCACCGTCGCGTTGACGGTCCAGGCCAAGCTGCTGCGGGTGCTGCAAGAGCGGGAGTTCGAGCCGCTGGGCGCCGAGCGCACGCAGCGGGTGGATGTGCGGGTGATCGCGGCCACCAATCGCGAGCTGCGCCAACTGGTGTCGGACGGCAAGTTCCTCGAGGACCTGTTCTACCGCCTGAACGTGATTCCCATCGAGATGCCGCCGCTGCGCGATCGCCCCGAGGACATTCCGTTGCTCGTCGAGCACTTCGTCCGGCGCTTTGCCGAGCGCACCGGCAAGCCGATTGACGGCGTCGATGACAAGGCCATGGCGGAGCTCTCCGGGTACGGCTGGCCCGGCAACGTGCGCGAACTGGAGAACACCATCGAACGGGCGGTCGTCCTCGCCACCGGGTCGCGGCTCACCAGCCAGTCGGTGTGGTTGATGAGCGCCACCGCCACGCCAGCGACGGCCGCCGTCCCCTCGCTGAAGCTGCACCAGAACCTCGAATGGGCCGAGCGCGAGACCATGCGGCGCGCCCTGGAACAGGCGCGCGGCGTGAAGAAGGACGCCGCGGAGCTGATGGGCATCAGCCAGCGGGCTCTCAGCCACTACCTGGCAAAGCACCGCCTCGAAGACTAGAGCGGCTTACGCGGGCCGTAAGTGCTTACGCCAGGCGAATGCCCGGCCATCCTCCATCCCGTGACGTTCCCTATCTCGGGCCGCGGGCATCACCCTTGCTTAAGGCATGTCAGGTGACCTTCGACCTGACCCATATTGGTGACTCAATTGCCGCGGCAGGGACGGCGCTCCTGGTGGGCCTGACAGTAATGTCAGCCGCTCAACAGGACCCTGCCGCGGCTTCTGCGCCCTTCGACTCGGACGAGCCGCGCATCATCGAGGTCGTCGCCAGGCGCTTCGCCTTCGAGCCGGCGCGAATCGAGGTCAAGGAAGGCGAACGCATCCGCCTGGTGGTGACCTCGGCCGACGGCGTACACGGCGTCGCGATCAAGAAATTTCGTGTCGAGAAGTCGGTGCCCCGCGGCGGGGCGCCGATCACGATAGACTTTGTAGCCTCCGCAGCGGGCGAGTTCCCCCTCCTCTGTTCGGAATATTGCGGCAACGGTCACGACGACATGAAGGGCATGCTCGTCGTGGCTGCCAGCAAACAGTAGGAGTGTGGCGTTGAGAACGTTTCTCTCTCGAATAGTGTTAGCGATGTTGATCGTCGCCGGCGCGGCCTTGCCGGCCGCCGCCCAGGATCCGGCCGACGATCCGGATCTGGATCCGAATCATTCGCAGCCTGACTTCTACGTCGCCACCATGCCGACCAACCTGCGCCTGCCGAAGGGCAAGCTGGCGTTCCGGCTGACCCACCGCTTCCTGCGGCCGCTCGGCGACGGCGACTTCGGCGACCTGGCGGCCCGGGCGTTCGGCTTCGACAGCGGCGCGCAGATCGGCGCCGACCTGAAGTTCGGGCTGTTTCGCGGCGGCAACATCGGCGTCTATCGCACGTCGGACCGCACCATTCAGTTCTCGGCCCAATACGACGCCGTGTCGCAACGGACCGCGCCGCTGGGCGTTGGCATTGCCGTCAGCATCGACGGCACCGACAATTTCAGCGACGAGTACTCGCCGGGGGCGACGCTGATCGTCTCGCGCGAGCTGGGCGAGCGCGGCGCGCTCTACCTGCAGCCGTCGTTCGTCTCGAACACCAACATCGGCGTCGTGCCGTCGGACGAGGATTACACGGTGCTGGCAGGCCTCGGCGCGCGGCTGCGCGCCCGCCGCAACACCTACCTGTTCGTCGAGGCCTCGCCGCGGCTGGCCGGCTACAAGCAGGGTGTCACGCTCATCAGCTTCGGCTTCGAGCAGCGCGCCGGCGGCCACTTGTTTCAGCTGAATTTCTCGAACGGGTTTGGCACCACGCTGGCGCAGGTCGCCCGCGGCGGCACCGCGCGCGACGACTGGTACCTGGGCTTCAACCTGTCGCGAAAGTTTTTCTAGGGAGCGTTGACGACATGACTCGAACGATTGCAGCGGCGCTGGCGGCCGCCCTGGTGACGGCCATGACGGCGGCCGCCTGCGGCGGCAGCGGCGGCTCGACACCGGCGCCCACGACGCCCACCCCGGCCCCTCCGGCCACCGGCACGCCGAGCGACTCGGCCACCATCACCATCGGCACCAATGGCGCGATCAGCCCGACCAGCGTGACCCTGAACCGCGGCGGGCGCCTGACCATCGTCAACAACGACACGCGGGCCCACGACATGTCGTCGGACCCGCACCCGGAGCACAGCGACTGCCCCGAACTCAATCAGATTGGCTTCCTGACCGCCGGCCAGCAGCGGACGTCAGGCAACCTGAACACCGCCAGGACCTGCCGCTTCCACGATCACAACCTGCCCGACAACGCCGCCCTCAAGGGCACGGTCATCATTCAGTAGTCGTAGACGCCCTTGCCGACCTTGCGGCCCAGCCGTCCGTCGCGGACGTGCTGCTCGAGCAGGGGGCAGGGGCGGAACTTCTCGCCCAGCATCTTGTGCAGGTACTGCAGGATGCTGAGGCGGGTGTCGAGCCCCACCAGGTCGACCAGTTCGAACGGCCCCATCGGGTGGTTCAGGCCCAGCTTCAGGCCCTTGTCGATATCGCGCGCGCTCGCCACGCCGTCCTGCAGCATGTAGAACGCCTCGTTGCCGATCATGGCGTTGATGCGGGTGGTGATGAAGCCCGGCGACTCTTTCACGAGCACCGTCTCCTTCCCCATCTTCGCCGACACCGCTTCCATCACGGCAATCGTCTCGGGGGTGGTGTCGAGCGCCTTCACCACCTCGATCAGCTTCATGCGGTGCACCGGGTTGAAGAAGTGCATGCCGCCCAGCCGGCCGGGATTGTCGAGCACCGCCGCCATCTCGGTGATGCTCAGCGCCGAGGTGTTGGAGGCGAACACGGCGTGCGCCGGCGCCGCCGCCTCGACCTCGCGGAACAGCGACAACTTGAGGTCGATCTTCTCGGGCGCCGCCTCGATCACGATGTCGGCTTGGCGCACCGCGTCGGCCACCACCGTGGTGAGGCGCAGTCGCCCGCGCATGGCCGCCGCATCATCGGCGGCCACCTTGCCCAACTCGACGCCTTTCTGAATCACCGCGTCGATGGCCGCCCGCCCCTTGTCGAGTTGCGCCTGCGCCACGTCGTAGAGCACGGTGTCGAACCCGGCGGCCATGGCGGCGTGAGCAATGCCGTGGCCCATGGTGCCGGCCCCGAGAACGGCAACGGTCTTAACGTCCATGGAACTCCGGCTTTCTCTTCTCGAGGTTGGCGGCAATGCCCTCTTGCGCGTCGTCGCTCTCGAACAGCCGCTGCTGGAGTTCGCGTTCGAGGGCGAGGGCTTCGTGGAAGCCGACTTCGAGGCCCGACTGCACGGCCCGCTTGATGTGGCCGACGGCCTTGCTGGCCTTGTTGGGGGGCGTGAACTGCTTCGCGTAGTCCTGCACCGCGGCCGCAAACGAGCGGCCGTTCAATTCCGCCTCGCCCCACACGTGATTGACGAGACCCATCTCGCGGCCCTGCTCGAACGTGAACAGCGAGCCGAGCGCGAGTATCTCAATCGCCTTGGCCTTGCCGACGATGCGGGCGAAGCGCTGGGTGCCGCCGGTGCCGGGCAGCACGCCCAGGGCCACTTCCGGCATGCCGATCTTGCCGCCGCCCTGGCGGGCAATGCGGATGTCGGCGGCCATGGCCACTTCCAGGCCGCCGCCCACGGTGTGGCCGTTGAGCGCGGCGATCACCAGCTTGGGCGTCTGTTCGAGACGATTGAGCGTCTCGTTGGCGTGCAGGCAAAAGTAATACTTGAAGGCCGGGTCGGCGTCCTTCAGCATGCCGATGTTGGCACCGGCGCAGAAGAACTTCTCGCCCATGCCGGTGATCACGATCACGTGCACGGTGTTGTCCATGCGCGCCGCGAGCACGGCCGCATCCAGCTCCTGCATCATCTGGTAGGAGTAGGTGTTGGCCGGCGGATCGATCAGGGTGATGGTGGCCACGCCGTCGGCGACGGCCAACTGAATCTTGTTGTGGGTCATATCGGGAGTCGGGAGCCGGGAGCCGGGAGTCGGGAGTGCAGTCTTTCGACTCCCGGTTCCCGATTCCCGACTCCCGGCATTATTGTTCGGTCCTGACGTACTCGAAGTCGATCGGTTGACGGTTGATGCCGCGCTGCGGCGGGGCAATGTAGTTGGCGAACTGGCCCGGCTTGTAGACCGGCGTCGCCTGGATGCTGTGCAGGTACTTCTTGTCGTCGGGCGACGGCAGCCACTCGTACTTGCGGCGCTCCCAGTCCTCGGCGCTCAGCTGGTTGCCGTACGGGTCGAAGTGCTTGGCGGCGTAGACGCCGACCTTGCGGTTGAACTTGCGCGACGGCAGGGTGATGCGCTCCGACATGCCGTGCGCCTCGAGCACGCGCTTGTTCCAGCGGTCGACGCCGGCCTGGCAGTCGCCGACGTACCAGTCGCGCAGCACCTCGTTGAGGGCGTTGCGCATCGGCACTTCCTCGCGGATGATCAGGCCGCTGTCGTCCATCAGGTCGAGGACGTACATGTTCCCCGCCAGGATGTGGTCGTCGTCGAACTTGTCCTCTTCGGCGCGGCCCTTGAGACCGTTCGAGAAGTAGGCGGCAGCGTTGCTCGACACTTCGCTGCCGTGCAGGTCGAGGCTCTGACTGAACCAGAAATTCACGAACTTCTGGATCAGCGGCAGGTCGATGCCGCCGTGCTTGCGGACGTCGCCCGAGAAGCCGGTTTCGCGCAGTAACTGGCAAGTGCGCTCGAGAATGCGCGCGATGCCAGTTTCCCCCACGAACATGTGGTGCGCTTCCTCGGTGAGCATGAACTTGGTGGTGCGCGCCAGCGGATCGAGCGAGCTTTCCGAGAGCGACAACAACTGCGACTTGCCGTCGCGGTCGGTGAACATGGTGAAGGCGAAGAAGTCGAGCCAGGTGTCGATCGGCTCGTTGAACGCCTCGAGCATGCGCGGGGTGTCGTCGTTGCCGCTGCGGCGTTCGAGCAGCGCCTCGGCTTCTTCGCGGCCGTCGCGGCCGAAGTACGAGTGCAGCAGGTAGACCATCGCCCACAGGTGGCGGCCTTCCTCGACGTTGACCTGGAACAGGTTGCGCAGGTCGTAGAGGCTCGGGCAGTGCGCGCCGAGCGACCGCTGCTGTTCGACGCTGGCGGGCTCGGTATCGCCCTGGATGACGATCAGGCGGCGCAACTGGTTGCGGAACTCGCCCGGCACTTCCTGCCACACCGGCTGGCCCTTGAAGTCGCCAAAGCCGATGCGGCGATCGGGCACGGGCTCGGCCAGGAAGATGCCCCAGCGATATTCGGGCAGCTTGACGAAGTCGAAGTGCGCCCAGCCGGCGGCGTCGACGCTGATGGCGGTGCGCAGATACACCTGGTGGCTGTCCTGGAACCCGGGCGGTCCCATGTCGCGCCACCAATCCAGGTAGGCGGGCTGCCAGTGCTCGAGCGCCCGCTGCAGGCGCTTGTTGCCGGCCAGGTCAACGTTGTTCGGGATCTTCTCCGCTGAAATCATGAGCGTCCCCTCTTAAGTGCGCTTGAAGTCAAAGGTTGGGCGGCCTTCGCGGCCATACGTCATCAGCGCTCCGCGCTCGCCCACCGCGTTGGGCCGCTGGAAGATCCAGTTCTGCCAAGCCGTCAGGCGGCCGAAGATCTTCGTCTCCATCGTCTCGGGACCGGCAAAGCGCAGGTTCGCCTCCATGCCGGTCAGCGCGTCGGGCGAGAACGCCGCGCGCGCCTCGATCGCCATCCGCACTTCATCGTCCCAGTCGATGTCGTCGGGCGCCGAGAACACCAGGCCGGCGGCCAGCGCCGCCTGTGCATCCATCGGGCCGTCGTGGTTCAGAGCCTTCGCGATCGAGTCGGGTTCGCCCAGGAACCGCACCTGCAGCCGGGTCAGGCCGTTGCTCATCGGGTAAGCGCCGCCGTTCATGGGCGACAACTCGATGGTATTGGCCTCGTCCGGGTGGTCGAGCATGTAGATGCGGTCGGCCGCGAGCGCCAGTTCGAACAGCGTGCCGGCGAACGCGTTGCCGGGTTCGATCAGGGCAAAGAAGCTGCGCGAGGTCAGGTCCACGCGCTTGAGCGTGCGGCGGATGAAGCTGATGATTTCGCGCACCAGCCAGTGGGACTGGTTCGCCGCCAGCGAGGCGTCCACCGCCAGCACCGCCTTCGGGTCGCCGGTGGCGCGCAGGATTACGGTGCCGATCTCCGGTTCGTTCAGCCGCAGCCGCAGCAGCGCGTCGTCCAGCTCGCGGAAGGCGCGAATGGCCCAGGCCTGGTCGCCCGCCTTGAGGTATTCGTCCGCCGTGGCCGGCTGGGGCGAATCAGGCGCGGCAACCGTCAGCTCGCACACCCGCTTGGCCCGATCGACCGCCCCGGTCACGTACTTGTATTGAATGCGGTCGCCGTCGATGACCGGCGACAGCGGGCCCAGCTTGATGCCGGGGCCGCTCTTGGGCCGGTCCGACATGGCCGCCAGTTCCTGCGCGCGCTTGGCGACCGCCTCCTGGAACTTGCTGGTCGGATAGACCGCATCGACGAAGCGCCCCTCGACGGCGCGCTTGCCGCGCACGCCTTCGGTCAGCGTGCTGAAGTCATCAGCCAGGTCGCGGCGCACCTTGCGCTTGTCGACGACGCGGGTCAGGCCGCCGGTTCCGGGCAATACGCCGAGGAGCGGGGTTTCCGGCAATCCCACCGACGCGCTGCCATCGTCTACCAGCAGGATTTCGTCGCAGGCCAGGGCCAGCTCGTAGCCGCCACCGGCGCAAATGCCGTTCACCGCGGCCATGAACTTGATGCCGCTGTGCGCGCTCATGTCTTCCATGCCGAGCCGCGTCTCGTTGGTGAACTTGCAGAAGTTCACCTTGAAGGCGTGGCTCGACGAGCCAAGCATGAAGATGTTCGCGCCGGCGCAGAAAATGCGCGGCTTGAGGCTGGTGAGCACGACCGCGTGGACTTCGGGATGTTCGAAGCGCAGGCGCTGCAGCACGTCGGCCAACTCGATGTCGACGCCGAGGTCGTACGAGTTCAGCTTCAGCTTGTAATCGCCCGGCCGCAGGCCGGCGTCTTCGCGCACGTCCATTGCCAGCGTCGCGACGTTGCCGTCGACGCTCAGCTTCCAGTGCTGGTACTGGTCGGGTGAGGTTTCAAAGGTGACAGAGGGGGCCGTCGCAGTCTGTTCCACGCATGGAGTTTACTACGTCTTTAAACGCTCGTTCAAATGTATACTAGACACACGCTGGCGGCGGTTCCACCCCCACTTCCCGGGAATCGGCCCCGCGTCATAGCCATGGCCAAGACCGCAACGTCGGATCGCCGGACCGAGATCCTCAAGAGCGCCGCCGCGGCTTTTCGCCGCCGGGGCTACCATGGCGCCAGCGTCGACGAGATCGCATCGGCCCTTGAGATGACCAAGGGCAACCTCTACTACTACTTCAAAAACAAGGAAGAGATCCTCTTCGCCTGCCACGAGTATTCACTCGACATGCTGCTGGCGCTGATGGCCGACGTGCAGGACGACACCTCGAGTCCCGAGGCGAAGCTGCGAAAGCTGGTGCTGGCCTTCGTGCACCTGATTCTCGATGAGCTGCATGGCACGGCGCTGACGCTCGATCCCGAGGCGCTGTCGCCGGAGCTGTTCCAGCGCGTAATCGAGAAACGCGACCAGTTCGATCAGGGCGTGCGCGCGATCATCCAGCAGGGCATTGACCAGGGCGCGTTCAAGCCCGGCGACCCGAAGCTGATCGAGTTTGCGATGATGGGCGCGGTGAACTGGATTCCGAAGTGGTTCGACCCGCAGGGACCGGCCACCTCCGACCAGATTGGCGACGCCTTCGCCGACTACCTGGTCGGCGGCCTGCTGAAGACCTAGCTGGCGGCCGGCCGCTTCCGCCCGGCCCACAGCGGCACGATCGGCGCCAGCGCCAGCACCGCGCCAATCAGGCTCAGCACCGCGAACCCGGTGCGCTCGAGCATCCACCCCGAGGCGATGCTGGCAATGGCGCCGCCGCCCCAGATCAGCGAGTCACCCAATCCCTGCACGCGCGACCGATCGTCGCGCGACACGCTGTCGGTCAGCAGCGCGCTGCCGCCGACGAACCCCAGGTTCCAACCCACACCTAGCAGCAGCAGCGACACGAGGATCAGCGGATAGGACGACCGTGACGCCGCGACAATGCCGGCGAGGCAGGCGCCGACCAGCACGGCCACGCCGGCCTTGAGCAGCGGCACCCGGCCGAACCGGTCAGCGAGCCGGCCGGTCAGCGGCGACAGCGCGAACATGCCCAGGGTGTGCGCCGAGATGACCAGGCCGATGGCGCCCAATCCGTGCCCTTCGTGCCGGATGTGCACCGGCGTCATGGTCATCAACAACACCATCACGAACTGGCCCGACACCATCGAGACCAGCGCGAGCGTGACCATGGGTTCCCGCAGCAGCGCCGACAGCGCCGGCGCGGGGCCGGCGGCGGCGTTGACCCGGGCGGGCGCGCGAACGTCCATGCGCCGGGGCGCCGCCAGCATGGCCGCGCCCGAGAGCGCGGTCGCGACCGTGCACACCAGGTACGGCCCAATCAGGCCGTTGACCTGCATCCACTCGGCCAGTTCGCGCGACGGGGCGAGCAACGCCGGCCCGGCCACGGCGCCAATCGTTGACGCCCACACGATCCAGCCGATCATCGTGCCCCGCTCGGCAACCGGATACAGGTCGGCAGCAACATAGCGCGCCAGCCGGTTCGAGCCATAGCCGACGCCAAACACGAACAGCGCCGCGACGAACAACACGAAGTGGCGCGCGAGAATGGCGTAGCCGGCGGTGGCAATGGCGAGGGTGGCCAGCACGTACCCCAGCGTCAGGGCCATCCGCGGCCCGACGCGTCGGACGAGGGCGGCCAGCGCCGTGGCGCCGGCCGCGGTGCCGAGCACGCTCGCCGCCGCCGGAATGCCGCTCCACGAGGCGCTGCCGGTCAGGTCCTCGGCGATCAGGCTGTTGACCGTGTTCGATGCGAGGAAACCAATCGTCGACACCGCCACCCCGGTGAAGATCGCCGAATAGGCGCGGCGGCGTTCAGATGGTGAGAGGGCAAGCGGTTCCGGGTCGGCCACGATGGGCTTTCAGCATACCCCGCCGCGCCGCTCCCCTACTCTGCGGTCTCACCGGGCTTCAGCCGCAACACCTCGATGCCCGAGCCGGCGAGGTGCTGCTCGAGTTGATCGACCGTGCCGGTGAGCATCGGGAACGTCTCGCAGTGCATCGGCACGACCTGCTTCACGCCCAGCCACCTGGCGGCGATGGCCGCGGTGTCGGGCCCCATCGTGAAGCGATCGCCGATGGGCAGGAAGGCGATGTCGGGCTTATAGAGGTCGGCAATCAGCTTCATGTCGCCGAACAGCGCGGTGTCGCCGGCGAAGTAGATGGTCTGGCCGTTCTCGAGCTTCACCACGAAGCCTGCCGCCTCGCCCAGATAGTGCACGCCGTTGTCCTCGAAGCTGCTGCTGTGACGGGCGTCGGTCATGGTGATGCGCAGGCCTTGCACGTTGATCGTGCCGCCCTTGTTCATCGGCTCGAAATTCTTCAGGCCCTTGGCCTCGAGGTGGCGGTAGACCTCCCAAACGGCAACCACCGGCGCGCCGGTCAGCTTGGCCAGGGCCGCGACGTCGGTGAAGTGGTCGAAGTGGCCGTGCGAAACCAGGATCAGGTCCGCCTTGGTCGGCCGCGCCGATTCGGGAAACACGGGGTTGCCCGTGTACCAGGGGTCAAACAGGAGTTCCTTGCCGCCGGGCGTCCGGACCCGGAACGAGGAGTGGCCCAACCAGGTAATTGCCAAGTTCGGCATGGTCGGAACCTATCGCTTCATGAGGCGTGATGCGCGGCGTTTCACCGCCTTCCGTGCGCCCTTGACCGCCTTCTGCGCATCCTTCACGGCTTCCCGCGCCCCCTTCACCGCTTTCTTCACTCGCTTCACGACCTTGTCCGTCTTCTTGGCGGCGACCGCGGACGTCTTGGCCACGCGTTTCCGTCCCGCTGCCAGCGCTTCGCGCGCCTCGTCCAGGGGATGGGGGTGGCGGGCCTTCACGCCATCGACGGTGCGGGCGACCGTGCCCAGGACGCGGCCGGTCCGGACGGCGGCGGCATTCAATCTGGCATTACCGGCTTTCTGTCGCGTTTTCATGAGGTCCTCCAGGGAAGCAGATATCAGGAGTCTAGCTGACTTCCGAAGAGCCTCGGCGGCCATAGGGTGGGGACTCCGCCCGCCGGACCACCGCCCGGGCGTTTCAGCTACACTTGGAGGAGATGGTCGAAGCGCCGCTGCATTTCATCAAGCCCAGAGAGCCCAAGCCGGAATGGCTCAAGGTCCGGGCCCCCGGGTCGGAAAACTACTTGCGCCTGCGCGGCATCATGCGCGACCTCAAGCTCAATACCGTCTGCGAAGACGCGCACTGCCCCAACATCGGCGAGTGCTGGCACCACGGCACCGCGACCTTCATGATCCTGGGTGACGTGTGCACGCGCGCCTGCACCTACTGCGCGGTCGCCCACGGCCGGCCGGCCACGCTCGACATCGACGAGCCAAGGCGGGTCGGCGAAGCGGTCGAGAAGATGGCGCTGAAGTACGCCGTCATCACCTCGGTTGACCGCGACGACCAGCCCGACGGCGGCGCCGGCATCTTCGCCGAGACCATTCGCGAGATCAAGGCGCGGCTGCCCGAGTGCCGGGTCGAGGTGCTGATCCCCGACTTCAAGGGCGAGGCCGGTCCGCTGGAAACGGTGCTGAACGCAAAGCCCGACGTGCTGAACCACAACACCGAGACCGTGCCGCGGCTCTACCGCGCGGTCCGCTCGGGCGGCAAGTACGCGCGCACCCTCGAACTGCTCGACCGCTCGCGCAAGTACGCGCCGGGCATTCCGACCAAGACCGGCATGATGATGGGGCTGGGCGAAGAGAAGGACGAAGTGGTGCAGGTGTTCAAGGACCTGCGCAACGTCGGCGTCTCAATCCTGACGCTGGGGCAGTACCTGCGCCCATCGAACGACCATGCGGTGATGACGCGCTACTACCACCCCGACGAGTTCCGCGACCTGAAGCAGATTGCCCTGGGCCTGGGCTTCGCCCACGTCGAAGCGGGCCCGCTAGTTCGCAGCTCATACCACGCGCACGAGCAAGCGGATGCTGCTACCGCAGCGCTGTCTCGCTAGCTCCGGCTAAAGCCAGAGGCTACTCCGCTAAGTCGTCCGTGACGGTCCCGTCAAGGAGTGCCCTCCCGTCAAGGAGTGCCCTCCCGACAAGGAGTGCCCTCCCGACAAGGAGTGCCCTCCCGACAAGAGGTTCCCTCCCGTCAGATTCCTAACAAGTAACGCACTTGTGATTGTTGATCGCGCCCAGGCTCTCGAGCAGCTTGATCGTCTCGGGATACGGCTGCGTGCGCTGCACCGGGCCGTTGGCGACATCAATCGTGGTCTGGCCGTTGCGGTTGACCCGCTTCACGTCGGCACCTTTTGACGCCAGGTAGCGGACCATTTCCGTGTCGCCGCGCGCCGCGGCGTTGTGCACCACGGTGTTGCCGTCCTGATCGACCGCGTTGACATCGAACCCCAGCTCTTCAACGAGGTACTTGACCGCGGGCAGCATGCCGCCCGGCGAATGGTGATGCGAGTTGCCGGCGAAGCCGGTCGCGTAGCCGGGACCGGCGGCGGCAAGCAGCGGCGACGCGCCGGGGCCGCCGATGGGTAGCGCAGGCAGGCCCGACTTGTCGGCGCCGGCGGCCGGATTCTCGGGACCGCGGCGCGAGAACAGCTTGATGGTGGGAATCATCGGATCGGCGCCGTTCGCCACCAGCAGTTTCATGGCCGCCACATCGGCCGCATACGCGGCGCGCCAGAACGTCGTCGCGCCCACCTCGTCCACGCCCGACTGGTCGAAGTTATAGCCTGAGTACCAGACCTTGCGGCGGACGCGCGCGTTGGGGTCGGCGCCGCTGTCGAGCAGCAGCTTCATCACGTCGAGATAGGTCCGCGACTGCTGCAGGTGCGCGCGCGGCTGGGGATAGGCGGCAATCGGCGCCCATTGGACGTTCAGCGTGGCGTAGAGCGGCGACACGCCGGCGTCACTCGTGAGGTTCGGATTCGCGCCCTTCTCGACGAGGAAGGCCGCGATATCGAAGTGCCCGTTGATGAGCGCCACCAGCAGCGGCGTGGCCTGGTCGCCGGGGCTTGGGGTATTGACATCGACGCCGCCCTCGGCGAGCGCCCGAACCGCGTTGGCGCTTCCCTGCCGCGCGGCGAAGTGCAGCGCGGTCAGCCCGCCCTGCGCGCCAATCAACTCGTTGTAGCGATAGCCGCGAGTCACGCCGGGCACGTCCACCCGGGCCACACCGCCAACGGCCGCTGGACCGCGACCGCCATCCGCCGGCGCCGTCAGCGACTTCAAATCGACCACCTTCGACGCCAGCTTCCAGTCGGCGCCCTTCGCCAGCAGCAGGCGGACGACGTCGGCGCGATCGAGGCCGGCGGCGACCATCAGCGCGGTCTGGCCGTAGGTCTTCTCGGTGGCGTTGAGGTCGCCACCCACTTCAACCAGCCGCGTCACGGTTTCGGTGCTGCCGGAGCGGGCCGCCAGCATCAGCGGCGTGGCGCCGGTGGCGGTCGCCAGGTTGGGCTCGGCGCCCGCGGCAATGAGGGCCGCGGCCACTTCGGCCTGGCCGCCCTGCGTCGCCAGGTGCAGCGCGGTAATGCCGCCAAGCCGCGTCGTCGCGCGCACGTTGGCGCCGGCCGACAGCAGCATCTGGGTCAGGGCCGCGTCGCCGTTAGTGGCGGCCCAGTGCAACGCGGTCATGCCGTCGCCCTGCGCGGCGTTGACGTCGGCGCCGTCCTTCAACAGGGCTTTGACGGCGGCCGCGTTGCCGGATTTGGCCGCCTCCGCAACCGGACTGTCGTTGGTCGCTACGGCGAGCACGCCGGCCGCAAGAAGCAGCACGACACACGCCGTCGCAGCGGTTCGCCTGAAGGCGGACGCCATAGGGGACGAAGCGGTCCGGCTAAAGCCGGACGCCACATGATGCCCAAGGCCCGTCTTCATGACCGCACCGCGTTGAGGTCGAGGGCGGCGGTGCTGTCGCCGAACTGGTTGATGTCCACGCCAATGCCCTGCAGCGCGGTGAGCATGGCGTTGGCCATGGGCGTGCCGTCCTCGGCGCGGATGTGGCGGTTGCCCTTCAGCGCGCCGCCGGCGTGGCCGGCGAAGAACAGCGGGCAGCGCTTGTGGTTATGCAGGTTCGAGTTGCCCATCGCCGAGCCATAGATGATCAGCGAGTTGTCGAGCACATTGCCGTCCTGGTCGGGAATGGCCTTCAGCTTGGCGAGCAGGTACGGCACCAGGCCGACGTGGTAGGTGTTGATCTTCTGGAAGTCGGCGATGCGCTCGTCGCGATCGAGGTGGTGCGAGCCGGTGTGGAAGGCGGCGGTCGAGCCGCTGCCCGGGAACACGCGGTTCGAGACGTCGCGGCTGAACTTGAACGAGAAGATGCGGGTGGTGTCGGCGGCAAAGGCCACCGCCTGCAGGTCGAACATCAGCTTGACGTGCTCTTCGAACGAGTCGGGCACGCCGACCGGGGCGCCGGGCAACTCGCGCGGCTCGCCGCTCTTGTTCGACGCTTCGACCTTCTGGATGCGGCGCTCGATCTCGCGCACGTCCTCGAGGTAATCGGACAACCGCGCACGGTCGGCGGGACCCAGCCGCTTGCTCAGGTCGGCCACCGATTCAGAGACCCAGTCGAGAATGCTCTGATCGTCCTTGCGCCGGGCCCGGCGGGCTTCGGGTGTCGCACCGACGCCGAACAACTGGTCGAACACCGCGCGCGGGTCGCGGACCATCGGCAGCGGATCGGTCGGCGAGGCCCAGCTGATGGTGTCGGTATACACGCACGAGTAGTTGTAGGAGCAGCCGCCGGCCTGGTCGACGTTCTCGATGCACAACTGCATCGACGGGATCGGCGTTGCCTGCCCGGACGTCTGCGCGTAGATCTGGTCGAACGAGGTGCCGGCGAAGACGTCGGAGCCCTGCGTCTGCTTGGGCTTGGCCTGGGTCAGGAACACCGCCGCGGTGCGGAAGTGGTCGGCGCCAATCTCCGGCGCCGCAAACGCCTCGGCGTTGCGGGCATCGGTGTTGCTGACAATGGTCAGGTAGTCGCGGTAGGGCTCGAGCGACTTCATGGCCGTGGGGCTGAGGTCGAACGCGGTGCCCACCTGCGCCGGCGCCCACATGTTCTGCTTGATGCCGTAGGTGGTGCTGCCGGCGGCGCCGTGCACCATCTCCATGGCAATCAGGCGCACGGGACGCTTCGAGCCCTGGGCGAACAACGGGCCGGCGGGTGTCATCGCATCCAGGAAGGGCAACGCGACGGTGACGCCCATCCCCTTGAGAACGGCGCGGCGAGAGAGGTGCTGGCGAGTAATGAACATGGGTTAGTCCTGGCGTCCCTGGGCGGCGGTCGTCGTTGAAGTGTCGGTTGCCGGCATGCGCGCCATCTGGAACGCACTCGACTGGATCACGCCGTTGATGAAGGCGCTCATCTTGTAGTCCTGGGCCTCGGCGGCGCGAATGATCTTGCGCACGGCCGGCATGTCGGCCGGCTCGACGCGGCGGCCGAGGGCGTAGGTCATCAGGCTGCGCGTGAAGCTCAGGAGCACCGCGTCCTGGTGACGCAGCAGGGCGGCCCGCAGCCCCGCCGGACCGTTAATCGTGGTGCCGTCATAGAGCACGCCTGACGGATCAACCGCGGCGCCGCCGTCCTTCACCCGCCACTTGCCGGTGGCATCGAACGGCTCGAGGGCCAGGCCCAGCGGGTCGATCACCTTGTGGCACGACGTGCAGGCCGGGTTGCTGCGGTGCTGCTCCATGCGCTCGCGAACCGACAGCACGCGGCCGGTGTCGGCGGTGCCCTTGGTTTCTTCGAGCGCCGGCACATTGGGGGGCGGCGGCGGCGGTGGTGACCCGAGCAGCACTTCCATCACCCACTTGCCGCGCATCACCGGCGAGGTGCGGTCGGCGATCGAGGTCAACGTGAGCACGCTGCCGTGGCCCAGGATGCCGCGGCGCTCTTCGGGCACCGTGACGCGACGGAAGGCCGGTCCGGTGACGTTCGGGATGCCGTAGTGGCGGGCGACGCGCTCGTTGACGAACGTGTAGTCGGCGGTGAGCAGTTCCAGCAGGCTGCGATCCTCGCGGACGAGGCTGTCGAAGAACAGCTCGGTTTCCTTCTTGAGCGCCAGCGACAGCGTCTGGTCCGAGTACGGGTAAAGGATTGGATCGGGAATGACGCGCTCGAGATCCTGCAGGCGCAGCCACTGCGACGCGAACCGGGTGGCCAGCGCATCCGCGCGCGGCGACGCCAGCATGCGTTTGGTCTGCCGGAGCATGCCCCCGGGCGCGCTCAGTCCGCCACGGCCGGCGACCTTCAGCAACTCGGCGTCGGGCCCGGTGCCCCAGAGGAAGAACGACAGCCGCGAGGCCAGTTCGTAGTCCGCCAGACGGTAACTGGGCCCGCCTTCGCTCGCTGAGCTCCGGCGCGGCAGGCTCCTGCCGGAGCCTGGCTGCTCTTCGACGCGCAGCAGGAACTGCGGGCTGGCGAGAATCGCTTCGAGCGCCTTGGTGACGCCGAACTCGAAGTTTCTGTCCTTGCGGCCGCGCGTGTAGAACGACATCAGCCGCGCCAGGTCCTTGTCGGCCACCGGCCGCCGGAACGCCTGCGTCGCCAGGCCGCGCACGATCTGCGCTGCACACACGTCCTCATCCGCCGCCGACACCGGCCGGCAGGTGAAGATGGCGCGGCGGCTGGGCGTGTCGGAGACGCCGGTGACCTTGTGCGGCCCGATGATGCTGAGGCTGCGCAGGTGCGGCAGCGTGGTGATGCCGAACGCGATGCCGATCTCGGTGTCGGCCATCGTGTGATCGATCGGCGCCATCAGGTCGTTGATCAGGCCCTCGTGGCGCTCGATGAACGCGGCGGTCACGCGGCGCGGGCCGGCCTTGACGCTGATCGGCGCGCTCTTGATGGTCAGGCCGGTCTTCTCTTCGCTCATCCGCGGGTTGATGTCGAACAGCGCGGCGCGGGCGCCGTCGACCGACACCTCGATCTGCTCGCCGGGAGCGGTGTTGCCGAACAGGAACCCCAGCGGCTCGGCGAAGAAGTCCATGCTGAACACGTACTCGCCGTCGGCCGGAAAGATGTGTTCCACCGAAATGCCGCCGCGCGTGCCGGGCGGCGCGCCGTCGACGCGCGCCATCTGCGACGCGGTCTTCGGCAGCTTGAAGGTGGCCTGCGTCGCGGTGCTTTCGGGGTCACCGACGGCAAGCATGGCAATGCGGCTGGCGGCGCGCAGGTAGCCTTCCATCAACGTCGGCGAGAAGGTCTGCACGTCGGCGACGTTGTCGAAGCCGTCGCTGATGGTGTCGGCCGGCAGGAACGCCGTCACGTCGATCTCGAGACCACCCAGCAGGTATTTGATCTCGCGCGCGTACTCGGCGCGATTCAACCGCTGGAAGGGCCGCCAACCGGGATCCGGATCGGCCGCCGCGAGCGCATCCATGCGCGACTCGAGCGCGCCGACGAACTGCGTCATCACCGCCGGAGCGGGCCGCCTGGCGCCGGCCGGCGGCATCATGCCGGCACGCAGCTTGTGGATCATCTTCTCGGTGACGTCACGGTGTTCGGACGCGCGTCTCGTATCCCACCCTGCCAACGACAGTCCGCCGGCCTTGCCGCGCTCGCTGTGGCAGGTGGCGCAGTACTGCGACACGAACTCGGCCTGGGCCACGGGGCCAAGGGCCTGGCTATGCGACACGACAGGCGTAATCGCGGGTTTGGCGGGAGTCTGCTCCCGCGCCGAAAGGGCAACGGCGGCAAGACAGACGAGTACCGGAACCGAAATGAGGCGCTTCACTGCGCAGAAGTATAAGACGTTTGGGGCGCCTAGGGTGCCTAGGGTGCCTAAGGTGCCCAGAGTGCAGGGAGTTCTACGTCTCGGGCCGCTTCGTATGGCCAGAACTGCGACGTCGTGACATCCAAATCTCAGAAATGCGCCTCAAATCGGCGATCTCCGCCC
This sequence comes from Vicinamibacterales bacterium, assembly GCA_050247355.1. GTDB lineage: Bacteria > Acidobacteriota > Vicinamibacteria > Vicinamibacterales > UBA2999 > 12-FULL-67-14b. The sequence goes on from JBFWUK010000025.1 coordinate 51,664, forward strand.
GGCAAGCCGCTTGCTCCACAAGTCCGCATGGAGCGCATCAACGACTTTCGAGATCTGGTGGCCCGGAAACTTGCGCATGAGCTAAGACTGCTCCCGCCGGTAGGCACGAGACAAGGGCACCCAGGCACCCTTGGTCTCTAGGACTTCCTTTTGGGCTTATAAACGTGCGTCGCCTGCCCGAAGAACATCTCGGCCGCTTCCATCACCGTCTCCGACAGCGTCGGGTGCGCGTGGATGGTGAGCTTCACGTCCGACGCGGTGGCGCCCATTTCGATCGCCAGCACGCCTTCCGCGATCAGCTCACCCGCGCCGGAGCCGACGATGCCGACGCCGAGAATGCGTTCGGTCTCGGGCTCGATCAGCAGCTTGGTCATGCCGTCGACGCGGTCGATCGCGATGGCGCGGCCTGACGCCGGCCACGGGAACTTCGCGACATCGACCTTGATGCCCTGCTTCTCAGCCTCCGCTTCGGTCAGACCCGCCCAGGCGATTTCCGGATCGGTGAAGACGACCGCGGGAATGGCCGCCGGCTCGAACACCGCCTTGTGGCCTTCGATGGCTTCCACCGCGACGCGCGCCTCGTGCGACGCCTTGTGCGCCAGCATCGGCTCACCCGCGACGTCGCCAATCGCGAAGATCGTCGGTTCGGCGGTGCGTCGCTGGCCGTCGGTTTCGATGAAGCCCTTCGCGTCGACCTTCACCTTCGTCTTGTCCAGGCCGACGATGGTCGCATTCGGCCGCCGGCCGATGGCGAACAGCACGTAGTCGTAGGTCGCTTCCTTGGGCGCGCCCTCGCCTTCGAACGACACCGTCACCCCGTCCTTCACGGCCTTAAGCGAGGTCACCTTGGTCGACAGCATCACCTTGTCGTAGATCTTCTCAACCCGCTGCGCCAGGAACTTCACCAGGTCGCGATCGGCGCCGGGCAGCAGGCCCGCGGTCATCTCGACCACCGACACCTTCGTGCCCAACGCCGCGTAGACCGAGCCAAGCTCCAGGCCGATGTAGCCGCCGCCGACGACCAGCATGGTCTTCGGGATTTCCGGCAGGTCGAGCGCCGTCGTCGAATCAAGCACGCGCGGCGAGTCAATCGACAGCGCTGGAATCTTCGTCGGCGTCGAGCCGGTCGCCACGATCATGTAGTCGACGCTGACGGTTTCTTCCCCGCCGTCTGCCTTCTTGACCGAGATCGTCTTCGGGTCGACGATCGAGGCCCAGCCCTGGATGTAGTTGACCTTGCGGAACTTCGCCACCTGGCCGGTGCCGCTGGTCAGCTTCTCGACCACGCGGTTCTTGTAGTCGCGGACCTTGTTGATGTCGATCTTCGGGGCGGCGAACTCGATGCCCCAGTCCTTGGCATGCTTCGCTTCGTCCAGCACCTTGGCAACGTGCAGCAGCGCCTTCGACGGAATGCAGCCGCGATACAGGCACACGCCGCCGGGATTCTTCTCGTTGTCGATCAGCGTGACCTTCAGACCAAGGTCAGCGGCATAGAAGGCGGCCGCGTAGCCGCCGGGGCCGGCGCCGATTACTGCAACATGGTGTGACATAAGGGTCCTGGGGGCTTGGGGGCCTAGGGGCTTAAGGGCGTGAAAGCGACGGTCTTCTAAGCCCCTAAGTCCCTAAGCCCCTAAGTCCTCGCTATCCGCGCAACGCGAGCGTAAAGGGATTCTCGAGCGCTTCGACGACCCAGCGCAGGAAGCGGATGGCGTCGGCGCCGTCAATCAGGCGATGGTCGTAGCTGAGCGACAGCGGCAACATCTGCCGCGGCTCGAACGCCGTGCCGTTCCACACCGGTTCGAGCACGCCGCGCGAGATGCCGAGAATCGCCACCTCGGGCCAGTTGACGATCGGCGTGAACGCCGTGCCGCCGATGCCGCCCAGGTTCGAGATCGACATCGACCCGCCCGACATCTCGTCGAGTGTCAGCTTGCGCGCCTTGGCCTTCTCGGCCAGCGCGTTGATCTCCACCGACAACTGGATCAGGTTCTTCTGGTCGGCGTTGCGGATCACCGGCACCAGCAGGCCGTTGTCGGTGTCCACCGCAATGCCGACGTTGATGTACTTCTTGTAGACGATCGCCTCGCCCGCCGCGTCGACCGACGCGTTGAACTGGGGGAACGCCTTGAGCGCGGTGGCAATCACCTTGGCGGCGACGGCGGTCACGGTCAGGTTGCCGCCGGCTTTCTCGGCCTCGCCGCGATACTTCTTGCGCATCGCCTCGAGGTTGGTGATGTCGGCCTTGTCGAACTGGGTGACGTGCGGGATGGTGTTCCAGGCGTTGCTCAGGTGCTCCGACGTCTTGCGGCGGATGCCCGACATCGCCTTGCGCTCGACTTCACCCCACTTCGAGAAATCGGGCAGCGCCACACCGCCGCCGGCCGGACGCGCAGCGGCCGCCGCCTGGCCGCCGCTGCCGAAGCTGTTCATCACCCGCTTCGCAAATTCCTTCACATCGTCTTGTGTGATGCGTCCGCCGGGGCCGGTGCCGGTGACCTGGCTCACGTCGACGCCAATCTCCCGCGCGAGACGGCGAACCGACGGCGCGGCCGGCGCTGACGTGACGACCGACGCCGCCGCTGATGCGGCGGCCGCTGCCGGAGCCGAAGCCGGGCGACCTGCGGCGATGTCAACAACCTTCGGCCGCTCCGCGGCCGGAGCCGCCTCCGCCTTTGCGGCTTCAGCCTTCGGTTCTTCGGCCTTCGCTGGTTCCGGCTGCTTCTGTGCCGGTGCCGTCTTCGCGGCCTCACCTGCCTGACCAGCCCCATCAAGCACAAGAACCACCTGGCCCGGCTTCACTTTGTCGCCGGCCTTGGCCTTGACTTCCTTGACCGTGCCGGCCACGTCGGACGGCACTTCGATGGTCGCCTTGTCCGTTTCCAGCTCGACGATCGGCTGGTCGACCTTGACCACGTCGCCGACCTTGACCAGCACCTTGAGGACGTCGCCCTGGGCAACGCCGTCACCGAGATTCGGGAGAATGAAATCGGCCACGTTTAGCTCACCGCCGGGTTCGACTTCTCGGCGTCGATGCCGAGGTCCTTGATCGCCTGAGCCACGACCTTGGGCTCGATCTGCTTCTCCTGCATCAGCGCGTGCAGGGTGGCCAGCACGATGAAGCGGGCGTCGACTTCGAAGAAGTTGCGCAGCGCGGCGCGCGAATCGCTGCGGCCGAAGCCGTCGGTGCCAAGCGACTGCAGCGGGCGCGGCAGCCAGCGATCGATCGCATCGGGCAGCGTCTTCAGGTAATCCGAGGCCGCCACGAACACGCCGGGCGCGTCCTTGGTCGCCTGCGTGACGTACGGCACGCGCGGCGCCTCGGTCGGGTGCAGGCGGTTCCAGCGATCGCAGGCGTGACCGTCGCGATACAGGTTCACGTAGCTGGTGACGCTCCAGACATCGGCGCCGACGTTGTACTTCTCTTCGAGGATCTTCTGCGCCTCGATCGCCTGCAGCAGGATGGTGCCGCTGCCGAACAATTGCGCCCGCAGCTTCGCCTTCGGCTTGCTGGTCGGCTTGCAGACGTACATCCCCTTGAGAATGCCCTCTTTCGAACCTTCCGGCATCACCGGGTGCTGGTACTGCTCGTTCATCACGGTCAGGTAGTAGAAGATGTCTTCCTGATCCTGATACATGCGCTTGATGCCGTCTTCGATGATCACGGCGAGCTCATAAGCAAACGCCGGATCGTACGACTGGCAGGTCGGCACCGGCAGCGCCAGCACGTGGCTCTGGCCGTCTTCGTGCTGCAGGCCCTCGCCGTTGAGCGTGGTGCGGCCCGAGGTGCCGCCCATGACGAAGCCCTTCATCCGCATGTCGGCGCCGGCCCAAATCAGGTCGCCGACCCGCTGGAAGCCGAACATCGAATAGAAGATGAAGAACGGGATCATGTTGATGCCGTGGGTGGCATAGGCCGTGCCCGCGGCGATGAACGACGACATGGCGCCGGCTTCATTGATGCCCTCTTCCAGGATCTGGCCGTCGGCCGCTTCCTTGTAATAGAGCAGCGTGTCGCGATCGACCGGCTCGTACAGCTGGCCGCTGTGCGCGTAGATGCCGACCTGGCGGAACAGCGCCTCCATGCCGAAGGTGCGCGCCTCGTCTGGCACGATCGGCACCACCTGCTTGCCGAACTGCTCGTCCTTCAGCAGCTTCGACAGCATCTTCACGAACACCATGGTGGTCGACGCGGTGCGGTCGCCGGTGCCCTTGTGGAACTCGTCGAAGGTGTCGCCGAACTCGGCCTTGATCGGCTCGACCCGGACGACGCGCTTGGGCACCGAGCCGTGCAGCGCCTGGCGGCGCTCCTGGATGTACTTCATTTCGGCGCTGTCGTCAGCGGGCCGGTAGAACGGCGCGTCCTTCACGTCGTCATCCGAAATCGGGATGCCGAAGCGCGTGCGGAACGCCTTGACCTCATCGTCGTTGAGCTTCTTCTGCTGGTGGGTGACGTTCTTGCCCTCACCCGACTCGCCGACGCCGTAGCCCTTGATGGTGCGGGCGAGCACCAATGTCGGCACGCCCTTGGTTTCGGTGGCGCGCTTGAAGGCGTTGAACACCTTCTCCGGGTCGTGGCCGCCGAGGGTCAGCTTCTTGAGCTGCTCGTCCGACAGGTGCTTGACCATGTCGAGCAGGCGCGGGTCGGCGCCCCAGAAGTGCTTGCGCACGTAGGCGCCCGATTCGACCGCGTACTTCTGGTACTCGCCGTCGACCACTTCGCCCATCCGCTTGACGAGCAGGTTGTCGGTGTCCTTCTCGAGCAGGGCGTCCCACTCGGAACCCCAGATGCACTTGATCACGTTCCAGCCGGCGCCGCGGAAGATGGCTTCGAGTTCCTGGATGATCTGGCCGTTGCCGCGCACCGGGCCGTCGAGGCGCTGCAGGTTGCAGTTGATCACGAAGATCAGGTTGTCGAGCTTCTCGCGCGAGGCCAGCGTGATGGCGCCAAGCGACTCGGGTTCGTCGGTCTCGCCGTCGCCGAGGAACGCCCACACCTTGGCGTCGGTCTTCGGCTTCAGGCCGCGGTCTTCCAGGTAGCGGTTGAAGCGCGCCTGGTAGATTGCCATGATCGGGCCGAGGCCCATCGACACCGTCGGGAACTCCCAGAAGTCGGGCATCAGCCACGGATGCGGGTACGACGACAGACCGCCGCCCTTGGCGAACTCGCGGCGGAAGTTCACCAGCTGCTCGTTCGACAGCCGCCCCTCGAGGAAGGCGCGCGCGTAAATGCCCGGCGAGCCGTGGCCCTGGAAGAACACCACGTCGCCCTCGTTGCCGTTGTCGCGGCCGCGGAAGAAGTGGTTATAGGCCACCTCGTACAAGGTCGCAGACGAGGCGAACGTCGAGATGTGGCCGCCAATGCCGTCTTCGACGCGATTGGCGCGCACCACCATGGCCATGGCATTCCAGCGCACCAGGCTCTTGATGCGGCGCTCGATCTCGCGGCTGCCCGGGTAGGGCACCTGCTCGTCGGCGTTGATGGTGTTGATGTACGGCGTGTTGGCCGTAAACGGGAGGCGAACACCCGACTTCTGGGCGTGCATGCCGAGCTCGCGAAGCAGGCTGCCAACGCGCGCGGCGCCGCCGTGCTTCATCACGTCGTCCAGCGAATCAAGCCATTCCCGGGTTTCGAGGGCTTCGAGCTGGGCGGCATCGGTAGGAGCGGTATTTCTCATGGCCGACTATTACCTTCCTTATAGGAGCGAACTTTCCCGTCGTTTGGATAACCGGACCATTTTACCGGGGTTTGGGGGGGAATGAAAGCAACGGGCCGGGGCGATCGGCTTGTAACATGTTGCAATACCTACACATGAGCCCTTCTCGCGGCCAACGTCCCCCTGTTCTGTCGGCTGTTCAGACCGCCATCATTAGCTGCGACCGCTGCCCCCGCCTGCGCGATTACTGCCGGGACGTGGGTCGCGTGAAGCGCGCCGCCTACCGGCAGGACGTGTACTGGGCTCGCCCGGTGCCCGGGTTTGGCGACCCCAACGCCCGCATCCTGGTGCTGGGCCTGGCGCCCGCGGCCCATGGCGCCAACCGCACGGGCCGGGTCTTCACCGGCGACGGCGCCGGCGGCTCGGGCGATTTCCTGATGTCGGCGCTCAAGCGGGCGGGCTTCGCCAATCGCGCCACCTCGCAGCGGGCCGACGATGGGCTGGAGTTGACGGATGTCTACATTGCGGCGGCCGTGCGCTGCGCGCCGCCGGCCAACAAGCCGCTGCCTGAAGAGGTCGATCGCTGCCTCGTGCATCTCGTGAACGAAGTGGCGGCCCTGCCCCGCCTGCAGATCGTGGTCGCACTCGGCAAGATCGCGTGGGATGCGTGGCTGAAGCTCCTGGTCCAACAGGGCGTTGAGCTCCCCCGTCCCCGCCCGGCATTCGCGCACGGCGCCGTCTGGGCAAACCGGGGATTGATGCTCGTGGGGATGTACCATCCGTCCCGGCAGAACACGAACACCGGCACGGTGACGCCGCAGATGTATGACGCGGTGCTGCGCAGGGTGAAGAGCGCGCTTCGCGCGTAGGGGTCGGCGCTTCGCGCCTCCTGGGGCTCGCGCCTTCGGCGCTCGTAGGCGCCTAGCTCACGCTCGGCGTGGGGAAATCCCCAGGAGGCGCGAATGCGCCGACCCCGACGAAGGCTGCAGGCCGAGCCCGACGAGTGCCGCAGGCACGAGCCCCACGACGCGGCGGAAGCCGCGGCGCCCTCACCGCATCCTGTAGAATTCTCCGCGTGAGCATCGGGCCGCGCGCGCGGATCGCCATCGCGGCCGTGTTTTTCATCTACGTCCTGACCATCCGGACGTACGACCTCGCCAACAGCTTCCTGATGATCGGCGAGCAGATCCGCGATTGGCGAATCGCGCTCGGCTCGTGGACGGAGCTGCCGCTAACCGGCGCACCCAGCACCGCGGGCGGCCGCGGCTTCGGCCCCGTCTACTATTGGCTGCTCTGGCTTGGCAGGGTGATCGTCGGCCCGTTCGCCCAGAACTTCCCGCACGCCGGCGGCATTTGGGTGGCGCTGCTGCAATCGGCCGCCGATACCTGGTTGCTGCTGGTCCTCGCCCGACGCGTGCCCATGGCACTGGCGCTCGCCACCTGCCTGCTGATTGCCTCGGCGCCGTTCGATATCAGCATCTCGGGCGTCATCTGGAACCCGCCGGTCGCGGCCGCCCTGATCAAGATGGCCACCGCCCTGGCCTTGAGTCTCGGCACGACGCCGGGTTACGGGCGGAGCGTCATCACCGCCGCCGTGGCGTGGCTCGGTGTTCAGGCACACCTGTCGGCGGTGTTCGTAGCGGGGCCGGTGATTGCATTGGTGATCGCCCAACCGCTGCTGCTCAGACAGTGGCGGCGGGCCGGCACCATGGCGGCAGTCGTCGCCGCCGGGCTCCTCGTCTTGCAAGTGCCATATTTCATTTCGCGCATCCAGCAACCCGAAGCTGCCGCCGGTCCATCCGCGGCCCTCAACGCCATGGCCCGCCCCGACGCCTTCGCGCCGCTGACGAGCTACCGCGCCGTCGTCAACATCGCCGGCGGATTGCTGGCGCGGCCGCTGGAGTTCGATTTCGCGCTGCCGGCGTTGGTCGTGTCGCTGGTGGTCGTCATCGCCTGGCGCAAAGACCTGGCGGTGCTGGCCGTCACCGCCGGGCCCATTGCCGCCGCCACGCTGTTGTTCTCGACGTGGACGCGCCCGTACGACAGCTACTGGTTCCTGACGGCGACCACGGCGGTCGCCTTGACCGGCGCCATGGCCATCGCGGCGCTGCCCTCGGTGAAGGCGCTGCAGTGGATCGGCATGGTGCTGCTGGCCGCCGTGCTGCTGTGGCAACCGGCGCGCGTATCGGCATCGCGCAACTTCTTCAGCTATCCGCAGTATCGGGCCATGCGCCTTGGCTCGGTGGCCCTGGCGCAGCAGGCCGATGTGCTGCGCGACATCCGGGTGACGTTTGAAGTACACCCGACCATGGACAAGTACATCATCTTCCAGATCCTGGGCGGGCGCATGGACCCGGCCGCGTCACGCACCGGCTTCATCGACGCCGATGGCAGCGCGAGGGTCGAGTAGATGCGCCTGAGCCTGATCATCCCGGCCTACAACGAGGCCGGGCGCATCGGCGCCACCGTTCGCACGGTCGCCGAGTACCTCGGGCGCCAGCCGTACGATTCAGAGGTCATCGTGGTCATCGATGGCGATACCGGCGGCGCCGCAGCCGAGGCGCACGCTGCCGCGACGGGCACCAACGTCCGCGTCCTGGTCAACGACACCAATCGTGGCAAGGGCTACTCGGTGCGGCGCGGGTTCGCCGAGGCCACCGGCGATCGCCTGGTCTTCATCGATGCCGACCTGTCACTGCCGGTGGATGGAATGCAGACGATGATGGAACGATTTGACGCCGGCGCCGACGTGGTCATCGCGTCACGGCAGGCGCCGGGCGCGAGGATCATCGGCGCACCTCCCGCGTTGCGGGCGGTGATGAGTCGCGTGTTCAACCTCGTGGTGCAGGCGGTTGCCCTGCCCGGGTTTACCGACACGCAGTGCGGGTTCAAGGGATTCACGGCGCCGGCGGCGCGGGCGATTTTCGCCCGTCACCGCGGCGACCGTTTTGGCTTCGACGTGGAGGCCCTGTTCCTGGCCCGCAAGCTGGGCTTCCGGATCGTCGAAATGCCGGTGACGTGCGTCTATCACGCGGCCAGCTCGGTGAATCGCGTCGGCGACGTCGTGAGCATGCTGGCCGACGTGCTGGCGGTGCGCTGGCGCCACCGCGGCTGACCGCGAGGCCGGTCAGCCGCGCGATTCCAGCCGCGCGCCGCCGCGGGAGCCGACCAGCGACATGGCCACGAGGTTGGCGGCCGCGACGGCAAAGGTCTGCTCGTCGTGCGTCCACCGCCGAACCTGGCCGGTGTGTTCACAGCACAGCACGCCGACCACCACTCCCCCGACGCGAATTACCGCATCCATCATCGACGAGATCCCCAGCGGCACCAGATAACCCGGCGAGAACCGCGCCGTCCGCGGATCGCGATGCGCATCGTCGGCCGCCAGCACGTCGGCATCGACCAGCGCCTGGAAGTAGGCCGGGTTGTCGGCGGCGGAGATCTCTTTACCCGAAGTGTGGCGCTGGGCGCCGCGCTCGTACAAGTCGAGGCAGCGAATGCCGGTGCGCTCGCCGTTGTAGCGCCAGATGCTGACGCGATCGACGTCCAGGGTGCGGGCGGCGACTTCGGTCAGCCCCTGAAAGGCGCTGGTCAACGCGGCCTCGTCCTTGGGCGGCGGCGCGGTCGCCAGCAGGATCAGGGCATTGCGCTGGCGTTGGTAGCGTTGTTCCTCGGCCAGGCGGTTGTGCTCGGCGGCCCGCGCCTCGGTAATGTCCTGAATGCTGCCGACCATGCGCTCGGCCTTGCCACTGGCACTGTAGTCAACGCGGGCGCGGCTGTGGACCCAGCGTTCCACTCTGTCGGACGGCCGGATAATTCGATACTGGTGGTCGAAATTGCCGCGGATGGCCAGGACGCCCTGGACGTACTTCTCCAGCCCAGCCCGGTCGCCCGGATGCACCACCTGCGTCCAGCCGGCGCCGGTGCGCGGATGTTCGGGACCGAACCCCAACAGGCGATCGAGATTCTCGGAACTCCTGAACGAGTCGGTCCGCATGTCGAAGACAAAGCTTCCCAACTGGCCCGCCACTTCGGCCTCGCGCAGCAACTGGTCGTTGTCGCGCATGGACTCGTAGAGGCCGCGGAACTTGCTGGCCTGCTGCTGCCGGTAGAACGCGGCGACGCCGCCGGCACCACCGAGGATCAGCAAGGTAATCAGGATCACGGCGACCCCGGCGCGGTAGCGCGCCTCGGCCCAGACCTCGTCGGCATCCAGCTTGGAGACGAGGAACCAGTCGGAGCCAGGCACCGCGCGCAGGTCGGCCAGCACGGCGACGCCGCGGTAGTCGATGCCCTCGACCGGCCCGACGGCGCCGAGCACCGCCTTGACGCTGGCCAGGTCGGTTTGCGCGATGGACTCGCGAATGGTCAGGGCCGTTCCGGCGCGATGCCGCATTTCATTGAGGAACACGACCTCGTCGCCCTCGCGGCGCAGCAGCATGGACTCGGCCGATGGACTGGGCGTCGGCCAGGTTTGCAGCATGGGAAACAGCTGCTTCTGCGCATCCGTGCGCAACACGACAAAGCCGAGTGGACGGCCAAGCGGGTCGCGCAGCGTCGCCGCCGTATCGACGTAGACCCGCCCATCTTCACCGCGCAAGAACTCGCCCATCACGGCCTCGTTGCCGGCGAGCGCGGCGGCCACGGTGGCCATCATCGGCTCGACGGGCGCATCCGCCTGGCTGCCGGTGGCCAGAACGAGCTGCCCGTCAGGATCCAGCACGAACGCGCCGGCGTAGCCGTAAGTCCGCACGCCGGTGTCGATCACGGCGCGGGCCGCGATCAGGTCGGCGTCCGGACGATCTTGTCGCAAGGCCATTTCGCGGGTCACGGTGGGCGCCCGCGACAGCGCGGCGGCGTGATCGAGGCGGGCCTGCCGCCAGAGCTGCAACTGGTCGGCCTTCAACGTGCCAATGGCGGTGATCGCCTGGTACCTCTCACGTCGGATTTGCCGCGACTCGGTGCCGTAATAGCCATAGGCCAGCGCGATCAGTGCCACGACACACGCCACGAGCAACCCACTCCAGCGGCCTAACATTGGGGACCACTATAGCGCCGAACCTGGGCTGTACTAGAACGAGCCGCCGGCGCCGGCACCACCGGAGCGCCCGCCGCCGCCGAGACCTGGCTCGCCGGGCGGGGGGGCCGCCGCCACCGGGACGTCGGTATGCGTCGCCGAGACGATGGCGAGGTGCCCGAGATGCGATTGATCGGAAGCGACGAGGCGGGCCGCCGTGTAGCCGTGGCGCTGGCCGCCGTCGCCGGACGCGAGCCAGCGCCGCACGCCGATCGCGACCCCCATCAGCAACAATCCAAGGACGATGGGATCCCATTCATAGCGCGGCGACCCGAGATACTCCTTGTTCGACAACAGCGTGGCCAATGCCATGGCCAGGCTGGCCAGCAAGAGGGCCCGCTCGCGGCCGCGCAGCGCCAGGTACAGGCCGGCAGCCGGTAACAGCCAGATCGCAGCATAAGTGGTCCAGTAGTACAGCGGAGCGCGCTCGATCTGCCTGATTCCGCTCCACCCGGCCAGGTTGACCAGCGCATAGATGCCCAGCCATGCGGCCGCCTCGATCACGGCGAGCGAATCACCCGGGTACTCGTCGCCGTGGCCGGCACGCGCGGCGCGCGCGCCGCCGGCGACCGCGGCCAGCAGTGCCACCGCCACGATGCGCTGCACGACCTCGGGACCTTCAATCAGGAACGGCAGCACCGCCGCCAATGCCATGGCCAACACGGCGCAATAGACATAGCCAAAATGGACATACAGGGCCGTCAGCACCACGGCGCCCACCACCAGGCCGGCTTCCAGTTCGCCACCTCCCGCCGTGGACATGACGATCGCGGCGCCGGCCGCCCCGAGTCCGGCGGCGGTCAAGGCCACGGCCTCTTCCACCCCGAAGCGATACAGGTTGTAGCGCCGCACCAACAACGTGGCCAGCCAGAAGCAACCGGCGCCCGCCGCCAGGCACAGCAGCCCGGCCCCAGCTTCGTCGGCCAACCCGCTGATGAACAGCGCGCCGAGACCGAGCGCCGATTGCAGGATGACGCCGCCGAACAGAAACAACGTGATGCGCAGGAACAGGTTCGTCCGCCTGAGATCCACCGCCAGTTGCGGCATCAGAACGTCGCGCTGCGCCCGCGTCAGCAGGCCCGACTGCGTCCAGTCGTCAACCAGCCGCCCGGTGCGAATCGCGCGCTCATCGTCGAGATCGTAGGCGCTCATTCGTCACGTCCCACACGCCGGGCCAGCACGACGAGCGCGACCAGCACCAATGTTCCGGAGACGATCCCGTAGAGGAATATCGCCGTCGGATCGCCGATCAGCGGCATCAGCCTGAAGCTGACCGCCCCATAGCCGTAGAGGATGCCGTAGGTGACGAAGGCGAACTTACGGTAACGGACGCCGAGCACAATGGCGGCGCCGCATAGCGATAGCAGTGCCGCCAGGTAGGCCAGGCCCATGCCCGGCTCGCTAATGCCCGACGCCAGCGCCGCCAGCACGACGTGGGCCGACAAGTGCAGGTAGACGTCCAGGAAATGAGCCTTGATGTCCTGCCGCGACAGCCATGTCCCGATGCCGGCGACAAAGGCGCCGTAGACCAGGGCGGCGCCCCGCAACGGATCCGCGGCAACGGCCTCCAAGCCGGAGATGCGGATGCCGAGCCAGCCCGCCAGCGACGACAGCGCCAGCGACAGGACGAACCGGTTATCGAACCGGTAGGCCAGCGCGCCGAAGATCACGCTGACGATCAGCAGGTGGTGGTGCCAGTTGTCGAAGAGGTGAAACCGGTACTCGATGTAGCCAATCTCAACCGACAACACGAGGCAGCCGAGATACAGGACGTAGTCGAGCGCCAGTGTCGCGGACGCTACCTCGGTACTGGCGTATGGGCCGACTTTGGCGAAGCAGTAGTAGAACGCGGCGGCCACAATCGCCGACAGCATGGACAGAATCGCGGCATCGCCGAGGTTGGCCACGTACGCGCGCATGGTCCAGCCGAGGCCGCCGACGAATGACAGAACGCCGAGATAGAACACTGCGCTCAGCTCGAAGTAGACCGAGACCCGCTGCTTGCGCACCAGCGCGGCCAGGGTGTCGTGTTGCGCCGGGGTGATGGTGCCGACGGCCTTCCACTCGGCCAGTCGCTCGAGAGTAGTCACCCGAGAATCCACTTCAGCTTGGCGTGATCCAGGTTGCCGCCGCTCATCACGCAGACCACGCGCTGGCCCTGCAACTGGTCCTTCAGCTTCACGGCCGCGGCCAGTGACGCCGAGCCGGCGCCTTCGGCCAGGTTGTGGGTGGTCCTGAGCGCCAGTCGCACGCCTTCGGCCAACTCGTCTTCGGTCAGCAGCACGAAGTCGTCCAGGTACTGCTTGAGGATGCCGAAGGTCAGGTCGAAGCTCACCCGCGTGGCAATGCCTTCGGCAAACGTGTTCGCCGACTCACCGACAACCCGATCGGGGCCGCGCCACGATCGTTCAACCCCCGGCGCGTTGACCGCGCCGACCCCGATGATCCGGGTCCTCGCGCCGAGCGCGTTGCGCACGGTGATCAACCCGCAGGCACCTGAGCCGCCGCCGATCGGAACCAGCACGACGTCGACGGCCGGTAAATGCTCAAACACTTCGAGGCCGTACGTGCCAACGCCGGCGAGCAGCAACGGCTCGTTCGCCGAGTGCACGTAGCGCGCGCCGGTCTGGGCCGCCCGCCGCTCGCACTGCTCGCGTGCTTCATCGAAGTCCTGTCCGACTTCTTCAACGGTCGCGCCGTAGGCGCGCATGGCGGCATTCTTCTCCGGATTGTTGCCCTGCGGCACGAACACCGTGCACGCCACGCCGTGAAGGCGCGACGCCAGGCCGATTGACTGGCCGTGGTTGCCGGTACTGGCGGTCACGATGCCGCGGGCCTTCTCTTCAGGGGTCAGCGAGCCGACCAGGTTCAGGCCGCCGCGCACCTTGAACGCGCAGGTGGGATTGTGATTCTCGTGCTTGACCCAGATCGACAGGCCGGCGGCCTGGTCCAGCAGCGGGTGTTTGAGCAGCGGCGACGGCCGCATGTGCGGCGCAATGCGTTCGCGGGCGGCATAGACGTCGTTCAGGGTCGGTGGGGTCATGGTCATGCGGGCGCGTGGCGGTCGTTATACCACGCAGCATTCACTTTCACGGCGACATCGGGCCGATCCGAGATCAGGCCATCGACGCCCCAGTCGAGCAAGCGGATGATGTCGGGCTCGTCGTTGACGACCCAGACCTGGATTACCTGGCCCTCGTTGTGCACCTGGTCGATGAATGCCGGCGTCACGACCCGCAGGCGGCCGGCGCGCTCGGGCACCTGGAATGCGACATACGGACGAGGCCCGGCCCATGGCCAGCGCACCCAGGAGCGGTGCAGCGCCCAGCGCGCCTCGGGCTGCGAGGCGCTGGTCACGATCTCGGGGGCCTCGGCGCGCAGGGTCACGATCGAGCGCTGGTGAAACGAACCGACGCACACTCGATCGACCGCGCTCGCCGCCCGCACGTCACGGGCGACGGCGCGCGCCAGTTCCGGCTCGCCGCCCTTCATCTCGATGATGACGCGGGCATCGCCATGCCTGGCGAGCACCGCCGCCAGCGTCGGAACACCGAGCCCCTGGCCGCGAAAGGGATACCCGCCGTCGCGCTCGAAGCGGTAGCCGGCATCGACCCGAGACAACTCGGCGGCCGTCCATTCGCTCACCGGACCGACGCGGTCGGTGGTGCGTTCCAGCGTCTTGTCGTGAATGACCACCGGCACGCCGTCGGCCGACAACTGCACATCGATTTCGAGCCCATCGGCGCCCAGGGCCAGCCCGTTGTCGAGCGCCGCCATGGTGTTCTCGGGGGCCAGCCGGGCGCCGCCGCGGTGCGCAAACACCAGGGGGCGGGGAGACTGAAAGACGGGCACGCGCACGGGGCTATGTTCGCATGGGGATCGACAAACCTGAAGGCTTGTCGCCAGCGGCGGCCGTGCCGGCTGAACCGTCGCGGGGGCCGGGCGAGTCATAATAGCGATATGTCGTCCTCGCCCCGCATTGACACCCTTGGACAGTTGAAGGCCGCCGTTGCCCGCGGCGACGTACGCCGCCGCCCGGTGCGCGATGAGGTGCGAGAAAACCTGGCCGAGCGTCTGCGCCGCAAGGAGCCGCTGTTTCCCGGCATCATCGGCTACGACGACACCGTCGTCCCGCAGCTGGTGAACGCGGTGCTGGCCAAGCACCACTTCATCCTGCTGGGCCTGCGCGGCCAGGCGAAGACGCGCATTCTGCGGGCGCTGACGACGCTGCTCGACGAGTGGCTGCCGGTGATTCCGGGCAGCGAGATCAATGACGACCCGATTGCGCCGCTGTCGGCGTTCGGCCAGGCCCGCGTCAAGGCCGAGGGCGACGACCTGCGCATCGGCTGGCTGGCGCGCGAATCGCGCTACGTCGAGAAGCTGGCCACGCCAGACGTGACCATCGCCGACATGATCGGCGACATCGATCCAATCAAGGCCGCCAAGGGCAGCTTGCAGCTCGGCAGCGAGCTGTCGATGCACTTCGGCCTGCTGCCGCGCGCCAACCGCGGCATCTTCGCCATCAACGAGCTGCCCGACCTGGCCGGCAAGATCCAGGTCGGCCTGTTCAACATCCTGCAGGAAGGCGACGTCCAGATTAAGGGCTACCCTGTCCGCCTGCCGCTC
Source organism: Vicinamibacterales bacterium (assembly GCA_050247355.1). Classification (GTDB taxonomy): domain Bacteria; phylum Acidobacteriota; class Vicinamibacteria; order Vicinamibacterales; family UBA2999; genus 12-FULL-67-14b. The sequence goes on from JBFWUK010000025.1 coordinate 67,021, forward strand.
GACGTGCTGATCGCGTTCACCGCCAACCCCGAGGACTACACGGCGCGCGGCAAGATCATCACGCCGCTCAAGGACCGCATTGGCGCCGAGATTCGCACGCATTACATGCAGAACCGCGTCGACGCGATCGAGATTACCTCGCAGGAAGCCTGGGTCGAGCGCGGCAGCGCCATCGAGGTGCCGCAATTCGTGCGCGAGGTGGTCGAGGAGGTCGCGTTCCAGGCCCGGTCCGAACGCAAGGTCGACCGGCGCTCGGGCGTCAGCCAGCGGCTGCCGATCAGCGTGCTCGAAACCACGGTCTCGAACGCCGAGCGGCGCGCGCTGGCCAATGGCGAAACGCCGACCGCCGCCCGCGTTACCGACATCTACGCCGCGCTGCCGTCGATGACCGGCAAGTTCGAGCTGGAGTACGAAGGCGAGCTGAAGGGCGCCGACCAGGTGGCGCGCGACCTCGTCCGCGCGGCAGTCTCGAATGTCTTCGATGGCTATGTCCGCGATTCCGACCTGAAGCCCGTAATCGAGTGGTTCGACCTCGGCGGCGCGCTCGTCCTCTCAGACACCACCTCGTCTGCCGATCTGGTGGCCCAGGCGAAAGGCATTCAGGGCCTGATGGAACTGGCCCACCTCGCCGGCATTGCGCCCGACGCGCCGGCGCCGCTGCTGGCGGCCGGCATCGACTTCGTGCTCGAAGGCATGTATTCACAAAAGAAGATCAGCCGCAGCGACGAGCGCGGGTACCACGGCACCGAGCCGGTCCGCCGCCCCCAGCCGCAGCAGTCACGCACGCCGGTGCTGACGCCGGACGATGACGACGACAGCCCGACGGGGAAGAAGAGAAAGAAGTATTACAACTGATGCGGTCGGGAGGGCACTGCTTGTCGGGAGGGCACTGCTTGTCGGGAGGGCACTGCTTGTCGGGAGGGCACTGCTTGTCGGGAGGGCACCCCATGTCGGGAGCTCGCCTTCGGTCGGGAGTCGCGTGAAATACAAATACACGAAGTACGTGCCCAATCTGCTGGACGACCTCGACATGGACGAGCTCATGTCGAAGTTGTCGGACCTGCTGATGTCGAGCGGGTTCGGGAATCCGCGCGATACCGGCGACGACAGCGATCGCACCATGCAAGCGCTGCATGATGCCATTCTCGAGGCGCTGTTCAATGGCGGCGTGCTGCCCGAGGACACGCTCGAGAAGATGTTCGGCGACCAGGCCGACGGCACCCCGGAGCAGATGCGCGAGCAGCTGGAGGAATTGATCCAGCAGATTATCGAGCGCATGAAGGAATCGGGCTACATCACGTCGCCGCCCAACCTCGATCCGGAGAAGGCCCGCCGTGCCCAGGGCGGCGGCCCCGGCGAGGGCGAGCCCGGCGAGATCAAGTTCGAGGTCACCGACAAGGCGCTCGACTTCCTCGGCTACCGCGCGCTGCGCGACCTGCTCGGCTCGACCGGCCACAGCAGCACCGGCCGCCACGACACGCGCGACCTGTCCACGGGCATCGAGACCAGCGGCGCGCCAAAGCCGTACGAGTTCGGCGATGTCATGAACATCGACGCCACGGCGACCATTCTCAACGCCGTCCAGCGCGCGTCAGAAGCCGGCACGGATAACCTCACGGTTCGCCCAGACAGCGGCATCGACATCGACTACTCGGACCTGATGGTCGCGCAGGGCGAGTACCAGAGTTCCTGTGCCACCGTGCTGATGCTCGATTGCAGCCACAGCATGATCCTGTACGGGGAAGATCGCTTTACGCCCGCCAAGCGCGTGGCGATGGCCCTGTCGCACCTGATTCGCACGCAGTATCCGGGCGACACCCTGCACGCCGTGCTGTTTCACGACAGCGCCGAGGAGATTCCGCTGCGCGAGCTCGGCCGGGTGCGGGTGGGACCGTACTACACCAACACGCGGGAGGGCCTGCGCCTGGCCCGCCGCATTCTCGAACGGCAGCGCAAGGACATGCGGCAGATCATCATGATCACCGACGGCAAGCCGTCGGCGCTGACCCAGGCCGACGGCAGCATCTACAAGAACCCGTTCGGCCTCGACCCGTTCGTGATCGGCGAGACGCTGTCGGAAGTGTCGGCGTGTGCCAAGGCCGGCATCATGATCAACACCTTCATGCTGGCGCGCGACTACGACCTGGTCGCCTTCGTCCGCCGCGTTGCCCGGATGTGCCGCGGCAAGGCTTACTTCACCACGCCGCACACCCTCGGCGAGTACGTGCTGATGGACTACATGGACAAGAAGACGAAGACCATACACTGATTCTTGTCGGGAGTCGGGAGTCGGGAGCCGGGAGCCGGGAGCCGGGAATCGGGAGTCGGGCACCTGGAGTCGCGAATCGGGAGTCGAAACACCAACAATGTTGCCATCATCGCTGCCGATCTTTCCGCTGCCGACGGTCGTGCTGTTTCCGAACGTCTTCCTGCCGCTCCACATCTTCGAGTCGCGCTACCGCCAGATGACGGCCGACGCGCTGGCCGGCGATCGCCTGATCGGCATGGTGCTGCTGCGCCCCGGGCACGACACCGACGCCGAGGGCCGGCCGCCGGTCTACGGCACCGGCTGCACCGGACTCATCACCCACGCCGAGAAGCTGGACGATGGCCGCTTCAATCTGGTGCTGCGGGGCCTGGAGAAGTTCACCATCCTGGGCGAGGAAGACCCGGTCAACGGCCAGCTCTATCGCCGCGCCATCATCAACCCGATCGACGAAACCGCGCCGGTGAGCGAGCGCGACCTGCTCAAGGAGTCGCGCCGCAAGCTCGAGGGGCTGCTGGAGCCGCTGTTCGAGGGGACCATGGAGAGCCGCCTGCCGCAGAACATGGCAGACGATGACTTGGTCAACGCGCTGGCGCAGTACCTGGACTTCGACCCGCTGGAGAAACAGGCCCTGCTGGAACGCCACGGCCCCCTTGCCCGCTGCCGGTCGATGATCGAGCTGCTGGAGATGAAGGCGCTGCTGAAGGGGTCAACCGGCGACGCCGGCATGGTCCACTGACACCGGCGTCCACTAGTTCGGTGGAGGCAACCCTTCAGGGTTGCCTATGCCAACGTGGCATCCGCCTTTAGGCGGATACTCCCTGACACCCAGTGCCCCCCGCCATCAGCTTCAACCCTCACTCCGCAACGGCTATCAACTCGCCGCTCGCTCTGGAGGTGGAGGCAACCCTTTAGGGTTGCCTGACCAGCGTCACGCTCACTGCGAGTTGTCTGCGAGATGACTCAGCTCACTGCCTTGGCGCAGTCGGAACTGCAGTCCCGCCTCTACGCCCTGAAGGGTCCGCCTAAAGGCGGACACCACATGGCAGGGCACGGTCCGCCTGAAGGCGGACACCACATGGCAGGGCATGGTCCGCCTGAAGGCGGACACCACATTCTGTCGGCTATTTCTTCAGGGCGCCGCGGAGCTGATCGGCCAGCGAACCGATGCCACCAGACGGCACGGCGGTCTGCCGCTCCCGATACTCCTTCACCTCGTCGACCTTCTTGCCGTCGCGGACCTCCGCGCCGTCCTGGATCATCCCGACGCCGATGCGCTTCTTGTCCACGTCGATGGCGAGAATCTCGAACTGCGCCGTCTGCCCCACGGCGATCGACTTCGACCACGTGTCGGCCCGGCCGGTCGGCGCAAACGTCGAGAAGTGCGCCAGCGCCTCGACACCCGGCTCCAGCTCCACGAACGCGCCGAAGTCGGCAATGCGCGTGATGCGGCCGGTCTTTACCTGCCCCACTTCGTAGCTCGACGCCGCCGCGACCCACGGATCGGCCATCAGCTGCTTCAGCCCCAGCGCAATGCGCTCGCCGTCGTTGTCGACGCGCAAGACGCGAACCGTGATCTCTTCGCCCACCTTGACCACGGAGCCAGGATCGGTCACGCGCGACCAGCCCATCTCGGACACGTGGAGCAGGCCCTGCACGCCCGCGCCCAGGTCGACGAACGCGCCGAACTCGCGCACCGAGGCGACCCGGCCGGTGACGGTGTCGCCAACCGCGAGTGACTGGCGCAGCACGGCGGCGCCGGCCTTCTGCTCGTCTTCGAGCAGCGCCCGGCGCGAGACCACCAGGTTCTTGCCGCCGTCCTTGAACTCGATGATGCGGAAGGCATAGGTCTGGCCGATGTGCTGGGCCGGGTCGGCGGTCCGCACGGTGTCGATTTGCGAGAACGGGCAGAACCCGCGCTGGCCGGCGACGCGCACTTCGTAGCCGCCCTTGACCTCGCGTTCGACCCTGCCTTCGACCGACAGCCCGGCCTGGTAGGCGTTCTCGAGCTGAAGCAGCGACGCGGCGCCGCGAATGCCCTTGCGCGACAGGGTGATGCCGCCGGTCGTGCCGACCACGATTGCCTGGATGCGATCGCCGACGGCGAACTCGAGGTCGTTCTCGTGGTCCTTCAAGTCGGCGGTCTCGATCACCGCCTCGCCCTTGCCGCCGACGTTGACCAGCGATGTGTCAGGGCCAATCGCCACGACGGTGCCCTCAATGGTCTGGCCCCGCGTGAATCGTCGAGTCTTGACCGACGCCTCGAACATGGCAGCGAAATCTTCTACTTCCGGCTCACTCACGGCGTACTCCTCTGACCATTGGAAGGTGGAAGCCTCAATGGTACTTCGTGCCGCGGCAGTCGTGACAGGCGTTTTGAAGAATTGACTCTGTGTCTCTGAGCCTCTGAGGCCCCTGACCTCAGTGAGTCAGACCGTAGAGCACGACATCCAGCCCGACGGCGTAGCCCTGCGGCGAGAAACTGAAGAAGAACTGCGGATCGGCGGCTTCCCGCTCCCAGGCGTCCGAGATGTCGGTGTTGTGCGTCATCACCACCATCAGCCGGCCGTGCTCGTCGGCGATGCCGCGAAAGTTCGGCTGGGCGCTCATCTCGTAGCGTTCCGACGTCTCGCCGCCGCTCTCGCGCCAGAAGTTGATCGACGGAATCTGCGGCAGGTCCTTGAACTCGAACAAGGTCCGGCGAATCGGGTGGTCGAGGCCGAGATCGCGAATCGGAAACTGCGCCGGCGACAGCACCTTGCTGATCTGGGCGACCCAGCTGTCCCATGCGTACGGCCCCCAGAAGTCGTCGACCCAGAGGAACCCGCCCTTGAGCAGGTAGTTGCGCAGGATCTCGACCTCGTCGTCCGAGAAGTAGGCCGTGCCGACGTCGGTGGCGCTCAGGAACGGGCACTGGAACAGCAGTGGATCGGCAATCCGCAGCGTCAGGTGGTTGGGCGTGCCGTCCGGGCGGCGGCTGATGGTGGTCTTGGTCAGCTCGGCGAGGCGGGTGCTGAAGTTGATGTCGGCATCCCAGTAGTCGGTCGACCACCCCGAGCCGCCCCGCTCCGAGCGATTGCTGGTGTACATCAGGCGGCAGAAGTTGAAGCCGCCGTCGAAACTGGCGACCGTGGGATAGCGTGGCGGGAAGCGGCCGCGCCCGCCCCACCCGCGCCCCCACCGCTCCTGCGCCGAAGCGACGGTCGCGGCAAGCACGACGGCAATGACGAAAGCCCGGACGACGCGGCGCATCTCAGTGAGTCATCGCGTAGAGCACGGTGTTCAGCCCCACGGCGTAGCCATTCGGCGAGAAGTGAAAGAAGAACTGCGGGTCGTCGCCTTCGCGCTCCCACGAGTCGGCAATGTCGGTGTTGTGCGTCATCAGCACCATGATCCGGCCCTGCTTGTCGGTGATGGCGGCCATGTGCGCCGGCTCGCTTTCGCTGCCCATTTCGGAGGTCTCGCCGCCGCTGCCGCGCCAGAAGTTGATCGACGGCACCTGGGGAATCTCCGCCACCGGAAACAGGGTGCGGAAGATCGCGTGGTCGGGCGTGACGTCCTTGATGGGAAACTCTCCCGGCGGCAGCACCTTCCCGATCTCGCTCGCGAACGACTCCCAGGCATAGGTGCCCCAGAAATCGTCGACCCAGAGAAAGCCACCCTTGTCGAGATACTGGCGCAGGCGATCGACGTCGGCGGGCGAGAAGCCGGCGCTGCCCGGATCGGATGCGATCACCATCGGGCACTGAAACAACGCATCGTCGGTCGGCCGCACCACCAGGTGACCCGGGTTGCGGGCGCCGTCGAACGCGACCGTGGTCTTGGTCAGCTCAGAGAGCCGGATCGACAGGTTGATCTCGGCAAACGGATAGTCGGTACCCCAGCCCATGCCGAGGTTCTGCTGCCGCACCTGCCGGTACATCAGGCGGCACATGTGGAACTTGCCGTCAAAATCGGCTTCGGTGGCAAATCGTGGCGGCGCGCCCGATTCGCTGCCAAACCGGCCGCGGCCACCCCGGAACCCGCGCTGCGCCTCTGCCAGCGTACCCGCCAGCAGCAAGGCGACGACGAGGGCCGAGGCGACACGCGTCATCCCTCGACTCCGCTCGTCCCTCGACTGTGCTCGGGACGACCTTGAGCCTGTCGAAAGGTCGGGGTGACTCTGCGTGTTAGTGGCAGAGTCATTGACGTTGCTTCTGTCTCGAGAGCGAGCGGTAGTATTCCTCGACCAGCGCCTTGAACTCGGCCGGCACCTCGTCGGCGCCGTTGACGAGCGCGCGATCGGTTTCGTCGCCCACCTTGCGGCGCAGTCCGTATTCAAAGCGCTTCATGCCTTCGGCCACGAACGTCTGCAGGCGCTCGAGCTCGGCCACGTCCTGGTAGACGCGCTCGGAATCGAGCTCGCGCAGCCGCTTCATGATCTCGTCGAGCTCCTTCGGGTCGATGTTCTGCTCGCGGAGCATGTTGCGCAACGCCTGGCCCTCTTGCGCCCAGCGGCGAGCCTCGCCGCGGAACTGGCGGATGTCGTCGGCCGAGAAACGTCCCGGGCGCCGATCGCCGCCTTCCCAGCCGCCATCGCCAAAGCCGCCGGTGGTCGCTCGTCCGCCCAGGTCGTCGCGGCCGCCGGCGTTGCGATCACCGCCCTGCTGACCACCCTGCCCCTGCTGGCCACCCCGGCCTTGCTGGCCACCCTGGCCCTGCTGTCCACCCTGGCCCTGTTGGCCGCCCTGGCCTTGTTGCCCTTCCTTGCCCTCTTGACCGCCTTGGCCCTGCTGGCCTTCCTCACCCTGTTGGCCGCCCTGGCCCTGCTGGCCTTCCTTGCCCGCCTGACCGTCCCTGCCCTGCTGGCGGGCTCGCTCGGCCATGCGCTGGCCCATCGAGTCCATGCCGCGGGCCAGTTCGCGTGCCTTGTCGAGGGCCTCGGTGCTGCGGTCGCGTCCCTGCTGGCCGACGCTGTTGGCCGCGTCGTTCAGCTTGTTGCGCAGCGCCTCGATGTTGGCGCCAATCTCCTCCTCGAAGTTACGAGCGTACTGCTCGGGGGCGCCAGAACCCATCAGGCTCTTCGAGTAGCGGATCTTCTCTTTCAGCTTGTTGTCGCGAATGCTGCTGGCCGCTTCCGACAGCTTGCGGGCGGTGTCCTTGGCATCGCGAGTCTGCTCGCCGACCATGCGATCGAGCTGCTTCTCGAGGTTGGCCACCTTGTTCTCGAGCGCGTCCTTACGCTGCCCGAGCATTTGCGCCTGCTGCAGCCGATCGGGACCGGCCTGTGGCAGTCCTCGTGCATCGCCCGCGATGTCGCGCTGTTCCTCGGCAATCTCCTCGGCCTGGCGCTGCGCCTCGCGCACGTCGCGCTCGCCGCGCGCCTGCTGGTTGCTGGTCAACTGCCGCTGCGCTTCACGCAGCCGCTCGGCCGCGGCGGCGGCCTGGCCGCCCGCCGACGGGTCGCCCTTGGCGGCGGCACGCTTCATGGCGTCGGCGGCGCTGCGCAACTGGCGCGCGGTATCGGCCAGGTCCTGGCGCTGCTGATCGCGCGACAACCGTTCCAGCTGCCGGGCCGCTTCCTCGGCCTGTTCGGCAAGGGCCCGCTGCAAGTCGCCGCCGCCGGCGACCGACTGTCCCGCGGCCATGCGCCGCTGCCGTTCGATCTCCTGTTCCTGGCGCCGCGCCAGTTCCTTCAGCTTCTCGGCCAGCTCGTCAATCTGCTGGTCCTGCTGTTGCGACGAGGCCTGCGAGTTGGTCTCGTACTGGTTGGCCATCTTGTCCATTTCCATCTTGAACAAGTCGGCCAGGTCTTCCGCAATCGAACCGGCGCCGCCGCCACCACCGCCACCGCCCGCCTGGCGGCCGGTCTGCACCTGCAGCTCGAATTCCTCCTCGGCCATCTGCAGGAACTGCAGGGCCAGGTTCTCGGGCGGCAATGCGGTATCGGGCTTCTGCGCCTGCAGCTGCTTCTCGGCCAGGGTCATCTGCTCCGCCGCCTTCGGCAGCAGTTCGGCGATCTTCTTGAACGACGGGTCCGACACCACCAGGCGGCTGTTCATGCGGTCGACCAGGCCCTTGACCTGGTCGCGCAGCTTGCTCTGCGCCAGCGTCAGCACCACCATGTCGGCGCGGAACTTGTCGGCCTTGATCGTCTTGCGATCGCGCTGGATGTTGAACGTGCCGGAGATGATCTGGCGCTGCTGTTGCGACAGCGCGCCAACTTCCTGCCCGCCGCCACCGCCGCCGCCACCGCCGCCCGACATCGACGTGGCCGGCTTGAAGTTCTTGTCGAACGGCCGGATGCGCAGGAAGAAGATGTCGCTGGTCGCCTGCTTGGCGCCGGCCACGGCGTCGTTGTCGGTGGCCCGGGCGTAGTACGACACCGAGTCGCCGGCCTTCACGCCGAGTTCTTCCATGTAGAACGTGTGGCCGGCCGTCACTTCCGGCACCGGCCGGGCGCCGTCGAACAGACGGATGGTCTTCTCGGGGCCGCCGTTGACCGAGTAGACCAGCTGCAGGTTCTTCACCGCGTAGTCATCGTCTGCCTGCGCCTCGACGAAGAATTCCTGCACCGGCGTGGCGTCGGTGTCGCGCCCCGGCTTCGACAGCTTGACGGTCGGCGCCAGGTCCGACAGCAGGTCCACGGTGTACTGCGGCGACGCCGGCAGGCGGTCGCCACCCGCCGAGTCGAGTTCGACGTGGTAGAAGCCATCGTGCTGCGCCTTGAACTGCGCCGTCAGCGTGCCGTCGGCGTTGGCCGTGAGCGCCACGATCTCGTTGCCTTCGCCGGCGCTGGCCCCCTGCTCCCGGGCGGGCGCCGACGGGGTCAGGACGATGCGTCCACCCGGCGACACCATGGTCGGCGTGATCGTGAGGCGAACGTCGGTGCCTTTGAGCACCGCGACGTCGCCGCCATCCTCGATCTTGCGCGGCTCGAGGCCGGTGTAGGCGGGATAGGTGTACTCGAGATCGAGTTTCCTGACGTACGGCAACTCGACCACGTCCAGCGTGAAGGCCGCCGACCGCACGCCGGCCGCCTCGACCACGTACTCGAGCGGCTCGGCCAGGTCGAACAGCATGCCCTCGTAGCCGCCGCTTTCTCCCTTGACCATCGGCACGCGCTCGAACGCCGACTGCGACGCCTTGCGGATCAGGATGGTGGCATCGGCCGCGTCGAAGCCCGACACGGTGGCGTTGATCATCTGGTCGGCGCCCTTGTGGACCTTGGCATTGCCGGGCGTGACCGCGATGCGGTACGGCGCGGCCGCTTCGGCGTCGGTGGAAATCACGAAGATCGCCGACAGCGTATGACGCAGGTAGGCAGGCCCGAAGGTGAACAGGGCGATCGTCGCCACCGCGACGCCGCCCGAGATCCAGGCATAGCGCAGCATCGAATCGCGCTCGATGCGCTGCCCTTCGTGAATCTCGTGCGCGCGCTCGATGGCGTTCTCGATCAGGCGGCGAATCAGCTCCGGCGACCAGTCGCCCGGGCGTTCCGACGCCTCCATGGCGCTCAGGATGGTCGAATCAAGCGTCGGCTCGTGCTCTTCGAGATAGAGCACCACCTGGTCGTCGGTCACCTTGCGCGACAACGGCCGCGCGAAGAACCAGGCGCCGGCGGCCACCAGCACCAGGCCGGTGGCGATGCGGAACCAGAAGATGGCTGAGGGGGTGAACTTGAGCGCCTCGAGCGCGTAGGCCATCATCACGATGGCGGCCACGCCGACGGCCAGGAAGCCAACCGCGCCGCGCAGCGCCAGCTTGAGGCGCCAACGCCGGCGAACCTGCCGGACCACTTCGAGCAGTTGCGCGCGCGGATTGAGCTCACCCATTGGGCGATTCCCCTTCGGTCCGGCAAAAAGCCGGACGCTACATGAAGCGATACGACTCCACTCACTTACCGCGTGGCGCGCGACAGCCGCTGGGCCAGCACGGTTTCAGCGATCAGCAGCAGGATACCTGCGAACAGCAGATACCACCAGACCCGTTGCGCCAGTTCCTGCGCCTCGTCCGGTAAGACGTCCTGGGCGCCGGTTGAGCCGGCGGCGCCAGTGCCGGTCACGCCCGCGACCAGCTCCTTGGGATCCATCCGATCGAGGTTCGACTCGGCCAGGCTGACGTTGGCGGCGGCCACGATGACCGGCCCCGCCTCTCGTCCCGCATCGCGGATCTCGTAAAAGCCCTGTTCTATCAGCTCCAGGGCGACAGATGACGCCGATGACGCAGAATTCACAGATAAATCACGCCGCTGGCCCGAAGGCGCCAACACCGTGCGGCCGCTGTCGGCGCCGGCCGCGGCGGCCGACGTGGCGCCGGCGGCGATTTCGGCGGCGGTGATGTCGAGCACCTCGCCAATCGTGAGGAAGGACGGCTGTTCCCTGAACCCTGACAGGTGCCGGCCCAACTGGTGCACGAACGGCAGGAACACCGGTTTCAGGGCCAGGTCGTTCCAGCTGAGGTCAATGGTCGATGCGAACATCACCACGCGGCCGCGGCCAATCGCCTTCTCGACCACGGCGGGCTCCCCGGTATCGAACCGGGCCAGCACCGTGGCGTCGCTCGCGGCCTTGAGGCCGCGATAGGAATAGAAGCGGGCGGTCGAGAAATCGCCGCTGCGCGGCGCGCGGAACGGCTCGAACACCGCGTGCCCGAAGTCCATGCCGCTCAACTTGGCCGGCGCGCCGCGCGTGCGGTCGACCGGATTGCCGATCACCGCCGGCAGCCAGGCCTCGCGGGCCACCGGCCAGGTCGCCCGCGGCCCCAGCGCGATCAACAACCCGCCGCCGCCTTCCACGAACGTCACCAGCCGGGCCGCCGTCGCCTCGGGCACTGCCACGTCATTCAGGATCAGCAACCGCGCGCGATTGACGGTATCGCCGGCCAGCGCGTCGACCGACTGCAGCGACGTCTCGAAGCGCGGCGCCTCGCCAATGGCCAGCGCCTGCGACAGGTACAGGTTGGCGTCGCCGCGGCTGCCCTGGGTGACCACGGTCACCGGCACCGGTGCGCTCGGCGTGATCACGAAGTTGAACACGTTGTCGCGGGCCAGCGCATCAACCGCCGATGCGGCCGGCGCCACGCCCGTTTGTACCGCCACCCCCGCCGGCGTGTCCGTCCCCAGCCGCACCGTCGCCCGCGTCGTCGCCGCCGCGATTGACACCGGCGCGAACGTCACGCTGGCCGACGCCCCGCCGGCCACGTTCACCGGCAGCGTTTGCACGATGCGGCCGTCCATCTCGAGTTGCACCGGCACGGCCGTGGCATCGGCGGCCGTGCGATTCAGCACGCCGGCCGTCACCGTCACCCGTTCCGGCTGCCCCGCGTCGCGGGTCCGCAGCAACGTCGCCGGGGTCAGCGCCAGGCTTGGACCGGTGGCGCCCTCGACGATCGCGGTGGTGATGACCGTGCCGCCAGGCAATCGCAAGGTGTCATCCGGTTGCCAGCCGCTGCGCTGGAAGTCGGAGACGACAATCACCTCCTTGCGCGGCAGCATCGATTCGGCGAGCAGGCTGCCGGCCAGCTTCAGGGCCGGCCCGTACTTCGTCGAGCCCGGCCCGGGCGACGCGGCGTTGATCTCGGCCACCGCCCGCGACCGATCCGGTGTCGAGCGCAGCGCCACTTCCGCGCTGTCGGCGAACAGCACCACCGAGATGCGGTCGGCCGGTGTCGCACTGGCAATCGATTCGGCGGCCACCCGCTGGGCGCGCGACCACGAATCGCCGTAGCCCATGCTGTAGGACCGATCCAGCAGCACGACGATGTCGCGGGCGCCGCCGGCCGCGGCGGCGACGTCTGACCCGCGCAGGAACGGCCGCGCGAACGCCGCCACGATCAGCGCCAGCGCCGCCAGCCGCAGCGCCAGCAGCAGCCAGTCGCGAATGCGCCGCTTCTGCACCGATTCGTACGGGATCTTCCGCAGGAACATCAGCGACGGAAACACGATCACCGACTTGCGCTCGCGCTGGGTCAGGTGCACCAGCACCGGAATGGCGAGGGCGGCGAGGCCGAGCAGGAACAGCGGCGTCAGGAACGACACGGTTACCTCGTCCGGGCCATGCGTTCACGCATCGACAGGAAGCGGAACAGCCCGTAGTCGAGCGGCTGGCTGGTGTTGAGCAGCATGTAGTCGATCTGCTGCTGCGAGGCGCGGGCGGTCAGCGCCTCGACGTGCGCGGCCACCAGCGCGCGGTACTGATCGGCCAGGGCGGCTGGAACAACGGGAATCTGGTCGCCGCTTTCGAGGTCCTCGAAGCTCGACGGCTCGGCGAACGAGAAGTCGACTTCCTGCGGATCGAGCACGTGGAACAGCACCACGTCGTTGCCGCGGAAGCGCAGCAGCCCGACCGCATCGAAGATTTCCTCCGGCTCGGCGTAGAAGTCGGAGATCACCACGATGATGCCGCGGCGGCCGAAGTGCTCCGCCAACCGCTTGATCGGCGTCACCAGGTGCCCGGGCTTCTCGGCGCGGGCGCGGTCGAGCGTGTGCAGCACGACATCCATGTGCTTGGCCGACGGCGGCACGTGATCCACGATCTGCTCGTCAAACGTCACCAGGCCGACCCGATCGCGCTGCTGATTGGCGAGATAGGTCAGGCAGGCGGCCAGCGTCTTGGCGTAGTCGAGCTTCGAAATCTTCTCGCCGAAGGCCATCGACTTCGAGACGTCGAGCAGCACCGAGAAGTTGGCGTTCGAGTCGGCCTCGAACTCCTTGATGTAGTACTTGTCGGTGCGCGCGTAGACGCGCCAGTCGACGCGGCGGATGTCGTCGCCGGCAACGTAGCCGCGGTGCTCGGCGAAATCCACCGACGCGCCGAAGAACGGCGAGCGGTGGGTGCCGTTGATCAGGCCGTCGACCACCGTCTTCGCCACCATCTCCAGGTTGCCAATGCGCGCCAGGACCGCCGGGTCCACGAAGCGCGCGCCGGGAATTGGTTGATGCACTGACATTTAGTTCCTTACCAGCCTTACCAGCCTTACCAGCCTTACCAGCCCCACCAGCCCTACATGCCCGACCTGGGCGCCGGCACCGCTTCCAGCAGGCGATCGATCAGCATGTCGCTGGTCACGCCTTCCGACTGCGCGTGGAAGTTGGTCAGCACGCGGTGACGCAGCACCGAGTGGGCAATGGCGCGAATGTCCTCGAAGCTGACGTGATAGCGGCCGCTGGTCAGCGCGCGGGCCTTGCCGCCCAGCACCAGGAACTGGGCGGCGCGCACGCTGGCGCCGAACGCCACCCACTTCTTGACGTTGTCGGGGCAGGTCGGCGACTTCGGCCGGCTGGCACGGACCAGCGACAAGGCATAGCGCATCACCGGATCGGCCACCGGCACGCGCCGCACCAGGCGCTGGAACGCCACCAGGTCGGGGCCGCTCACGGGACGCTCGAAATTCGGCTCGAGAATCGCCGTCGTCGTTTTCACGACGAGGAACTCTTCCTCTTCGGGCGGGTGCTCCATGACGATGTGGAACATGAAGCGATCGAGCTGGGCTTCAGGCAGCGGATACGTGCCTTCGAGTTCGATCGGGTTCTGCGTCGCGAAGACGTAGAACGGCTCTTCGAGCTTGTAAGTCCGGCCCTGGATGGTGACGCGGTGCTCCTGCATGGCCTCGAGCAGCGCCGACTGCGTCTTGGGCGGCGTGCGGTTGATTTCGTCGGCAAGCACGATGTTGGCGAAGATCGGCCCGGGCGAGAACACCATCTGGCGGCGGCCGGTGGCGGCGTCTTCCTGGATGATGTCGGTGCCGGTGATGTCGGACGGCATCAGGTCGGGGGTGAACTGGATGCGCGAGAACTTCAGGTCGAGCACCCGCGCCATCGTGTGGATCAGCAGCGTCTTGGCCAGGCCGGGCACGCCGATAATCAGGCTGTTGCCGCCGACGAACAGCGTCAGCAGCACCTGGTTGACGACTTCGTCCTGCCCGACGATCAGCTTCTTCAACTCGCGGATGATCTTGTCGCGGCCGTCCTTCATGCGGTCGGCAAGGGCAAGATCATCCGGCGAGTTCATGTCAACGGTGTCCACGGAGGCTCCTCTCACTGCGGGTCCGCCTGAAGGCGGACGCTACGTACTGTCTCAGTGCGTCATGGCGTAGATCATGTAATTCACGCCGAACTTGTACGCTTCGTTCGATAAGTCGACGGGCACGTAGCCCGTGTCGGAATACTCCCACAGCTCGCCCAGGTCGTGGTTGTAGTTGGCGACGGCCAGCAGCCGCCGGCCGGGGTCATTGTCCTCGAAGATGCCGGTCCACTCGGTCGGACCGTAGTAGCCCTCGACGTCGAGCGAGTCGATCTCGAAGAACGAGTGGAAGATGGGATGCGAGGCGTCGAGCGCCACCCAGCGCGCGTCGGGCAGGACGCGGCGCATCTGGAACACGAGGTTGTCGCGGTGGTCCTCGCGGAAATCGTCGAAGATGACGAAGCCGCCCTTTTGCAGGTAGGCGCGGAAGCCTTCGGCCTCGGCGTCGCTCAAGGTCCAGAACCCCGGCTCCGACATGTACGCCACCGGAAACATCGCCAGGCCGGGATCATCCAGCGTGCGCACGTTGCCCTGGTCGGCGACGGTCCGCGCCAAGGTGAGCTCGGCCATGATCTTCGTGAAGTTGAAGTCGGCGCGCGGAAAGTCGTGCGCCCACGGCGGCTCGCGCCGCATCATGCGCAGGTCCGCCGAGCCGTAACGCAGCCGCGTGAACACAAAGCGGCCGTCGTACTCGGTCTGCCCAAGCTGGATCACCGGCGCCGGCCGGCGGCTGCGAAAGCCCCGGAAGTCCTGGGCAAACAGCACGCCGCCGGTGGCAGCGACCAGGGCCGTGGCTGCAAGAAGGTTACGCGAGGCCGACAACACGTCGATACCCCCATTCCGCGCACAGGAGGCCGATCAGCAGCATCAGCACAATTGGCATGTGCCACAAATCGTGCTCCTCCACGCTGGTGACGCCGCGGCCGGTGTAGCGCAGGTCGTCCGCCAGTGTCGCCGTGCCGGCGGCGTCGTAGTACCGCCCACCGGTGTCTTCGGCAATCCGCTTCAGGGTGGCCGCGTGCATGGTGGCGTCGAAGAACTCGCCCTCGCCCGGCGCGGCGCGGAAGTGCGTCACCGTGGTGCCAATCGTCTTGCCGGCGCGGGTCGCCTCAAGCTTCGCCTCGTACCAGCCGGGCGCGCGAGTCGGCACCGACACCGTGTATTGACCGGCATGCTCGCCGTCCCACGACATCGGCAAGTCGGAAATGGCGCCGTCGGGACCGGTGATGGTCGCCATCACCACCGCGTCGTTCAGCTCGACGAACGACGGGTCGACCACGTTTGCCACCAGCGTCGCCGCCTCACCAGGCTCGACACGCTCCGTGGTCAGGCTCGGCTCCACCTGGTCGGGCACATCGTCGATGACCCAGCGCAGCAGCTGGCGCCAGTAGTTTTCGTGGGTCATGTCCTCGACCGGGATGCTGGCGTGCATCTGCCAGATCCACGAGTCTTGCGGCATGAAGGAGAACGACTTGCCGCGGCCGTAGCGCTGGAAGGCCAGCATCGGCCGTTCGGCGCGCGCCTCGTCCGTGCCGGTGAGCAGCACGGTAGCGCCGGGCTTGACGGCGTCGATCCGGTTGACGGTGGTGATGCCGGGCAGCGTGCTCCAGCGTTCAGACGAGGCCGCTTCGCTGGCGGCAAGCTGCGTGACCGCGGTCGCGCTGCCGGCCCGCGTCGGCCTGACGGTGAGGCGCGAAAAGGTGTCCTTGGGCTGGGTGCGCGTGCGGTCGAGCACCACCGGCAGCACGTCGGCCACCGCGGTGCCGGCGTAACCGCCCTCGGCAAAGGCGCGCGGGCCGCCGAGCGTGAGCAGGCCGCCGCCGCGGCGATCGACGAACTCCGCGATCATGCGCAACTGGTCGCCGCTGAACGCACCCGCCTCGATGCTCCCCAGGACCAGGCCGCGGTAGGCGAACAGCTCTTCGCGCGTCTTGGGGAAGCCGGCGGCCAGTTCGTCTGGCGTGTCGACGTTGATGCGCAGGTACTTGTTGTCGGCCGTCCGCTGCAGGACGGTCAGGATCAGGTTGGCGTCGTCCTTGACGGCGCGGCCGATGAACTTCATCTCCCAGCGCGGCTCGCCTTCGAAGTAGAGGATCTTCTCCTTGCGATCGCGGACGTCGATCAGGGCTTCGCGCGCGTTGTTCTCGGTGACCAGCTCGCCCGCCTGCGGCGAGACACGGAAGCGCAGCACGCGCGGCCCGGCCTCGGTGACGGTGAACCGCACCGGGATCGAGGCGGGCGTGCCGGCATCCGGCAGGGTCACCTGCTGCGTGCTGACCAGGGTGCCTTCGTCTTCGACGTCGAGCGTGATCTGCTGGCCGTCGAACCCCGACTGCGACAACACGACGTCGACCATCAGGGTGGTGCCCTTGAGCGCGGTCTTGGGGGTGGTGATGCGGCCGACCTGGATGTCCCTCGACAACTGCTCCTGGCCGACGCCGACCGTGAACACCGGCAGGCTTTCGGCCTTGAGACCGAGCAGCGCGTCGCCGAGCGCGGCATCGGCGGTGTCGGCGCCGTCCGAGACCATGACCAGCCCGGCCACCGGCAGGCCGGCCAGTTCCTGGCGGACCCCTGACAGCGCCGCGCCAAGACGGGTCTGCGAACCGGCAAACGTCAGCTCACCAGGCTGGGTGGTGCGTGACGGCGCCGACGAAAAACGGAAGGTGCGCACGGTGAAGCGTTCCGACAGCGCGGCGAGCAAGGCGGCGTCCGGGCCGGTCAGTTGTTCCTGGATGAAGCTCGAGCGCGGCTGGCCGTTGTAGTCGGCGATCTGCATGCTGCGCGAATCGTCCAGCAGCACGCCGAGGAAGTTCTGCTGCGCCACCGCCGCTTTCACGACCAGCAGCGGACGGAACAGGCAGATGAGGAGGATCGCGAGCAGCGCGATGCGGATGGTTGCCAGGATGGCGCGATCGCGCGCGCGGCCGCGCCCCGAGCGGTAGGAGTGCAGCGTCAGGCCGACAGCCACCAGCACCGCGACGGCGGCCACGTACGAGCCCGTGGAAGCGGCGAAGCGGAATTCCCCCTGGCTGAACACCACCGGGGAGAGCTCGAAAAAGAATCTAAATAGGGCGTCGAGCACGAATAACTCGGATTCTACTTCGGTTAGGGAGCCGCCACGCCACAGCTAACTGTCAGACGGCGGGGGCGGCACCGCGGCCGTGGGTGATAGACTCTGACATGCTCGCTACGACCATTCCCGTCACCAAGACATCGGCCTCCCGGCTGACGCCGGAACTCCGCGACAAATCCGCGTTCGGCGCCGTGTTCAGCGATCACATGCTGATGACCGACTACGCCAACGGCAAGTGGGGCGCCCCCCGGATCGTGCCCTATGGCCCTCAGATGATGGCAGCCGCACCAGCGGTGGCGCATTACGGCCAGGGGATCTTCGAAGGCTTCAAGGCATTTCCGCGGCCCGGCGGCGGTGCTGTGCTGTTCCGGCCGCAGGCCAACCACGCCCGCATGAACCGGACCTGCCAGCGCATGGCGATGCCCGAGATCCCGGCGTCGATCTTCGTCGACGGCACCGCTGCCCTGGTGCAGCTCGATCGCAACTGGATTCCGGAAAGCGATGGCGCCGCACTCTACATCCGCCCGGTGATGTTCGCGACCGGCGAACCGTTGGGCGTGCGGCCGTCCGACACGTTCCGCTTCATCATCGAGACCTGCCCGAGCGGGCCGTACTTCTCCGGCGCCGTCGATCTGATTGCCGAAGATGTGTACGTGCGCGCGTTCCCGGGCGGCACCGGCGCCGCCAAGTGCGGCGGCAACTACGCCGGCAGCATGCTGGCCGCGCTCGAGGCACAGAAGAAGGGCTTCCACAACGTGCTGTGGCTCGACGGCATCGAGCGCAAGTACGTCGAGGAAGCCGGGTTGATGAACGTGGTGTTCGTCATCAACGGCACCGTGGTCACGCCGCCGCTCGGCGGCACCATCCTGCCCGGCATCACGCGCGACAGCGTGCTGACGCTGCTGCGCGACATGAAAGTGCCGGTCGAAGAGCGCCGCATTTCGATCGATGAGGTGTTCGAGGCCCAGGCCGCGGGCACGCTCGACGGCGCCGCCGGTGTCGGCACGGCGGCGGTGATTGCGCCGCTGGGCCGCATCCGCCACAAGGATCGCGAGATCACGGTCAAGCCGCTGTCGCCCGATTCGGTACTCGCGAAAGTGGGCGCCGAACTCGAGGGTATTCGGTCAGGACGCATTGCCGACCGTCACGGATGGTTGATGACGATCTGAAGGGCTTGGGGGCTTGGGGGCTTAGGGTCTTGAGGTCTTGAAGGGAAACGAATGCCGTACTTCGCACTGACGTATGAAGTCGTGCACGACTTCGTCAACAAGCGGACGCCGTTTCGTCCCACCCATCTGGCCGGGGTGCGCGAGGCGCATGCGCGCGGGGAGCTGATCATGGCCGGCGCGCTCGGCGAACCGGCCGGCGCCCTGCTGATCTTCCGCGGCGCCGACAAGTCGGTGGCCGAGAACTTCGCCAAGGCCGACCCCTACGTCAACGAGGGCCTGGTCACGAAGTGGCAGGTCCGGCCGTGGACCGTGGTGGTCGGCAACGCCCCGGAGGAGACGCCACCGGGCCTACCGGCGTGACCGGAATGTAAACTTCGCGCCCGCAGCCGCAATACCCCTGAGGCCGTGCCGCAGCCCACCGATTACCTGTGCGGGGGACCGTGTGGAATCAACTTCGGCAGACCAATTGACGGCCGGCGACGTGTGCTCACCCGTCATGCCTCTACCGCCTCATGCCAGTTGCGAGGCCGTCGCCGAAGTCTTCAGTTCGCAGCCCGAGCTGTTCGCACAACCGATCGTCGACGCTGATGGGACGCCGGTCGGGCTGCTAAACCGCTTTCGCCTGCTCGAGCGCTTCTCCCGGCCGTTCGGTCGCGACCTGTTGCTCCGCCGCCCCATCATCAGCTGCGTCAGCGGCCCGCCAGTGATCGTCGACCTGCAGACGCCGATCGACCAGGTGGGTGCCCGGCTGTATGCCGGCGAAGGCTGCCACGTGCTCGACGGCTTCATTGTGACCCGGGACAACTGCTATCACGGGGTCGGTACCGGGGTCACGCTGACCCGGGCCCTCGCCGACCAGTCTCTCGCCAGGGCGCGCACCACCGCCCTCGAGGCGGCGTCCGAGAACCAGGCCAAGAGCGTATTCGTCGCCAACATCTGCCACGAGATTCGCACGCCGCTGAACGGCGTTCTCGGCCTGGCGGCCCTGCTCCTCGAAACGCCTCTTAGCGACGACCAGCGTGAACTCGCCGACCTGCTCCGAATCAGCGGTGATGCGCTGCTCGGGTTGGTCGACGATGTGCTGGACTACTCGAAGCTCGCTGCCGGCAAGCTGCGACTGGAGACCGTCGCCTTCGATCTGCGGGGCGTCGTCCGCGACACCACCCGCATCCTCTCGGTGAGGGCCGGCGCCAAGGGCCTGTCGCTCAGGTATGAGGTCGATGGCACGATTCCCGAGTTGGTATCGGGCGACGCGAAGCGGATGCGCCAGGTTCTACTGAACCTCGGCGCCAACGCCGTCAAGTTCACCGAGCAGGGCTCGGTGACCATTCGCGTCCGCGGCAGCGCTTGCGGCAGCGGCGTGCTCGTCGCATTCGCCATCGAGGACACCGGCATCGGTATCGCGCCCGAGGTCGCCGGCCGCCTGTTCACACCGTACACGCAGGCGGATTCCTCGACGTCGCGGCAGTTTGGCGGCACCGGCCTGGGTCTGGCAATCTCGCAGCAGATTGTCGAGAGCATGGGCGGGCGCATCGAGTTGATCAGCTCCCACGGCCGCGGAGCCACTTTCTCTTTCACCCTCCGCTTCGAAGCGGCGGACCGGCCAGAAATGCCCGCGACGGCACGAATGCGGGCAACGCTTCCTGGCCTGCGGATCCTGCTTGCCGAAGACAACCCGGTGAACGAGCTGGTGACGACCCGCTTCTTGCGCAAGCTTGGCTGCTCGGGCCGATCGGTCGCCAACGGCGGTGCCGCGATCGCCGCCCTCGGCGACGACCACTACGACTTGGTCCTGATGGACTGCCAGATGCCGGAGATGGACGGATTCGAGGCCACCGCGCGAATCCGCTCGGGAGAGGCCGGCCCGACCTGCCGCCGAATCCCGATCATCGCGCTGACGGCCAATGCCACGGTCGACGCTCGCGCGGCCTGCCTGGCGGCGGGGATGGACGCATTCCTGACCAAACCGCTCACGCTCGAGGCACTCCGACAAGGGCTGTCGCCGTGGCTGGTGCCGGCCACCTCGCCAGCGTGCGCGGAGGGTGCGCGCGCGGCGAGTTGACCAGGCGCGGCGCGCTCGCCGACCCCGGCTGTGCCGCTCAGCCGGGGTCGCGCATGCGCCCCGCGAGGGTTCTCGCAATCACTTCACCGTGGAAGCGGCCGTTCTCGATGAACACGCTTCCCGTCTTCTTCCCCGCGACCTGCCCGCCGGCGACGAACAGACCTGGAACGTTCGTCTCGTAAGTCTCGGCGTTGTACTTCGGCTCCAGCGTTTCGCGGTTGATCTCAATGCCGGCGCGGCGCATGAATTCGGGATCCGCGCGGTAGCCGGTGAGCAGCAACACCCCCTCCGCCGGCAGCGTCACCCCGGAATCGAGTACGACTTCGGTCGGACGAATCTCCACGACGTTGGCGCTGAAGTGCGCCACGATCGACCCTTCCTTCACGCGGTTCTCGATGTCGGGCTTCACCCAGTACTTGATCGATTCTCCGAACCCGGCGCCGCGATGCACGATGGTGACGTGGCCGCCGGCGCGGTGGATCTCGAGCGCGGCTTCAGCCGCCGAGTTCTTGCCGCCGACAATCACGACGCGCTGCCGATAGAACGGGTGCGCCTCCTTGTAGAAGTGCGAGACGTGCGGCAGGTCCTCCCCGGGAATGCCCAGCATCACCGGCGCGCCGTAGTAGCCCATGGCCATCACCACGTTGCGGGCCTCGCGAACGCGGGCCACGCCGCGGGCGTTGCGCGTATGTACGTGGAAGAGGGTCGGCGCACCGGCCGCGGCCGCTTCTTCGGCGGCGGCAGGCTCAACCTCCGTCACTTCTTCGAACAGCGAGACCTGCAACTGAAAGGTGTCCACCACCTTGCGGTAGTACTGCAGCGCCTCCGCGCGCGTCGGCTTGTCGTACGGCGTCGTCAGCGGAATGCCGCCGATCTCGAGCAGCTCGGGCGTGGTGAAGAACACCATGTTGATGGGAAACCGCGCGATGCCGTCGACCAACGCGCCCTTCTCGAGGACCAGGTAGTCGAGGTCGAAATGCCTGGCGGCAATGGCCGTGGCGAGGCCCGACGGCCCGGCGCCGATGATGATGACGTCGCGTACAGACATGTAGGTTTGATTCTATAGGCTTGGAGCTTGGGGGCCGCGACCCCCACGAGGCGCGTCAGGGCCGAGCCCCACGATGCCGCGCAGCGGCGAGCCCCACGGTCGCCGCTAGGCGACCGCCTTATCCGTGACGTAGAGCCCCTTGTCGATGATCGCGAACGCCTCGGCCAGTTCCGCCTCGGTGATCGACAACGGCGGGTTGGTGAAGAAGGTATTCCAGCGCACGAACGTGTAGAGTCCCTCTTCACGGAAAAACCTGCCGAGCGCCTGCATCTCGGGCGACGAGCCGTTGAACGGTGCCAGCGGCTCCATGGTCGCGCGGCTCTTCACCAGCTCGACGAGGCCGAACAGGCCAATCGAGCGCACGTCGCCTACGCACGGGTGCTTCGCCTTGAGCTCGGCCAGCATCTTCCCCATCAGCGCGCCCATCGTCTTTCCGCGCTCGATCAGGTTGTCCTCTTCATAGACGGCGATGGTCGCCAGCGCCGCGGCGCAGCCAAGCGGATGGCTGTTGTAGGTCAGGCCGCCGTAGAACACCTTCTCCTTGAAGTGATCGGCAATCGATCGGCGAATGCCCACCGCACCGAGCGGCACATAGGCACTGGTCAGGCCCTTGGCCATGGTCAGGATGTCGGGGACGACCTTCCAGTGGTCCACGGCGAACCACTCGCCGGTGCGGCCAAAGCCGGACATCACCTCGTCGCAGATCAGCAGGATGCCGTGCCGGGTGCACAGTTCGCGAACGCCCTCGAGATAACCATCGGGCGGCACGTGGATGCCGTTGGTGCCGGTCACCGTCTCGAGAATGAAGCCGGCAATCGTCTGCGGCCCCTCGAGCATGATGATCTCTTCGAGTTGCGCCAGGGCGTCGGCCGCCGAATCGGTGCCGCGCTTCAAGCCGTGGTGCGGATGCGGCACATGGACGATGCCCGGCATGCCCGGCTCCATGGCCCATCGGCGCGGATCGCCGGTCATGGTCAGGCTGGTGCCGGTGCCGCCGTGGTACGACCGGTAGCGGGCCAGGATCTTGTGTCGGCCGGTGGCCAGGCGGGCAATGCGGACCGCGTTCTCGTTGGCCTCGGCGCCGCCGTTGGTGAAGAAGAAGACGTCGATGTCGCCGGGCGAGATCGCCGCCAGCTTCTGGCCCAGCCTGGCACGCGCCTCGGTGGCCATGAACGGGTTGGCGTAGGCCAGCGTCGCCGCCTGGTCCTGGATGGCCTTGATTACGCGCGGATCGCCGTGCCCGATGTTGACGCACATCAACTGGCTGTTGAAGTCGATGAAGCGCTTCCCCTCGGGCGTCCAGAAGTAGATGCCCTTCGCTCTTGCGACGGGGATGGGATCGACGTGCGCCTGCGCCGACCACTCGTAAAGCGAGTGCTGCTTCGACAGCGCCACCATTTCTTGTCCGGTCATCGTTGCTCCATTGCCTGCATCGGGATTGTCTCGCCCATCATAGTGTCACGGGCGCCGGCGGCCGGTGGCGCCTCTGCCGCCTGGGGCCAGCGCGCGATGGCGCCAGTTACCAGAGCGGCGGCACCGGTGAAGATGGCCGCGGCGCTGCCCAGGATAATCGTCGAGAACCTGCCCGCGTAAGCCTCACCGCGCGCCACGAGCGCGCCGGCCAGCGCCGCCATCAGGAACATCACCAGCGACAGGGGCAGGTCGCGAAGCTTCGGGACCCCGGCCAGCGCCGCCAGCGCGATGACGGCAGCGCCGATCACCGGCACGGCGTACCACGCGAAGCGCGGCGGGTCGTTCAGCGACAGAACCATCCACACGCTGTCGGCCATGCGGCCGGCAATCTGCAGTGCCGGCACGCCGGGTTGGATAAGGCCGTTGTGGCCAAGCGTCGTGCCGTGAAACACCGAGAAGATGCCGGTGTAGTACCACGTGCGCAGCGCAAACAGGAACAGACCGGCCAGGACCACGCCGACCACCGTGGTCGCGGTGCGCCAATCGACTGTCGACAGCCACTCGCGCGGCGTCCACAGGTCGCGGACGCGGACCGTCACCGGCAGCGCGAAGAGGGCAATTGCCAGCGCCAAGGGCAGGTTGTTGAGGCGCGTGTAAAAGCCCAGCAGCGCCAGGACGCCGGCCACCAGCCGCAGCCGCCAGGTGTCGGCGAACATCGCTGCCAATGCTGCGCCGTAGATGAAGCCAGCGGCGACATTCTCGGACAGGCCGACGCCCCAGTAGCGCCAGGCCGGTCCCTGCATGATCAACGTGAACACCACCCCGGCGGCGGCGAGGCCCCACCGGAATCCGGCGAGCCGGCTGGCGGCCCCGTACGCGAATAACACCAGGAGCAGCAGGCCCGCGCCATCCAGATAGAACTCGCCGATGCTCGAGTCGCCGAACACCATGTGCATGGCGCCGGCGACCCAGCGATAGCCGGGCTGAAACCAGAATGTCGGCGTGCCGCCTTCGAGCCAGTAGCCCTGCAGGAAGATACGATACGCAAACCGCTGGTACGTCCACTGGTCGTCGCCGCCGTGATAGAACGAGAACTTGCCGACGTGATCGAACGCGGCCACGCCGACAAACACCAGCCACGGAATACCAACCAGCATGAACGCCCCACGCAGGGTGCGCCAGCGCTCGCGCACCGGCGGAAGAAGCAGCAGGGCAAACGCCAGTGCGGCCACCGACCAGCGGGCAAGGGTGCTGGTGACGTAGTCATTGCCAGGCCGCGGGGCGAGATACGCGAGCCACGCCGAGGCGCCCGCCACCCACAGCCAGATCCGGACGTCGCCCCATGTGCGGAGCGCGCTGACAGTCCAGGCGCCCAACAGCACGAAGGCCAGCACCGTCGCCGCCCAGCCGGTGAGCCAGCGCGGCCAGCCACGATCGCGCAGGTGCGGGCGGTCGACGGTCGCCAGTGGAAAGCCCGCCGCCCCCATCGGCTGCTGGTTCCACGACGGCATGAACGCCCACTGATTGCCCTGGAGCGTGGTTTCAATCTGAACGAGGTGCACGCCGGCCGGCACATCGAGACGATAGCCGAAGTCGCCGTGCGGCTCCGCCGCACGGCCGCCGATGATGACCGATGCCGGCATGTGGCGCCCAAGCTGAAGATCGAACGCACCAGGAGCGATGACATCAATAACCCCGGTCACCGTCATGGTGGCTGTCGTATACGGCGGCCGGTCGTCGGCGGTCGGCAGGTTGTTGTCAATTGGCGGCAGGTTGAAGAACCACACCGGAAAGCGCTTGAAGGCGCCGTAACCGCTGGTCATCACCGCGGAACACCGCGGATTCGGCGACCGCCAGTCGGCCCTGACGTCCCAGCTATGCGGGCGGCCCGTGCTGTCGCGGACAATCGGCCGCGGCGTGTCGAAGCGCACACACCATCCGCCGGTCGTCATCTGCGCATCAACAATCCGCACCAGCGCCAACAGGACAATCAGCGCCGGTCCCAGCCGGCCGCGAAAAAACCCGCCGTGGAACCAGCACAACACCGGCAGCAGGAAACCGATCGCGACCGCCTCGGCTCCGCCATCGAGCGGCGCACCATCGAACACGCCGGCGATGCGCGCCGGCCAGAGCAACACTGCCAGCGCCAAGGCGCTCCAGGCTGCGGCCCGCATCCCCCCGCTGGCCGGGATCTCAGGCATGGGCGGGGTCTGACAGCGCCATCACGGCCAGGGCGATGACCTTGGTCGCCACTATGATGTCGGCGACGGCACAGTACTCGTCGGGCTGGTGGGCGAGGTCCAGTTGGCCCGGCCCGTATGCGACGCAGTGCGGCACGCCGGCAATGCGCGCCACGTGTTTCTGATCGTAGGTGCCGGGACTGGCCACGATGGAGGCGGGCCGGCCGACGACGCGGGTAATGGCGCCGGTCAGGGCCGCAATCACCGGCGCGTCCTCGGGCGCGCGGGTCGGCTCGACCACCATCCGGTCTTCGATGGTGAACCGCACCCCGGGCATCCGCGACTGGGCCTTCGCCACCAGGCCGGCAATCTCCGCACGAGTGCGCTCGAGGCCCTCCTCCAGGAGAAAGCGCCGATCGAACACGGCGCGGCAGCGGTCCGCAACGCACGGACTCGGCGTGTCGTCGACCGGCTGCCCGCCGTCAATGCCGTTGATGTTGATGGTGGCATGCCGCGATCCCTCAGGGACGACGGGCATGGTGGTCACGCGTCCGGCCAGCGCCGGGCCGAGTTCGTCGCGCACCAGGTCGAGCAGGTGCGACATGCCCTCGATGGCGCTGACGCCGAGATACGGCATGCTGCCGTGGGCAATGCGGCCCTCGGCGACCACCTCGAACCAGTAGACGCCGCGGTGCCCCACGCACACGCGGTCAACGCCGAACGGTTCGGGAATGATCACGGCCCTGGTCCGCTCGCGCGACAGCCACCGGTTCTCGGCCAGCCACGCCACCCCCGCGAACCCGCCGCTCTCCTCGTCGACGGTGCCGCTGATCTCAATCGGCAAGGTGTGCGCGGCGCCCGCCCGCCGAATCGCCTCGGCCGCGAACACGGCGGCGGCCAGCCCTGCTTTCATGTCGCAGGAGCCGCGGCCATACAGGCGGCCATCGACAATCTCGCCGCCAAACGGATCGCGGGTCCAGCCCTGTCCCGCCGGCACGACGTCGAAATGGCCGTTGAGGTGAATGGCCGGGCCGTCCGAGCGGCCGGCGTGGCGGCCGACGACGTTGATCCGCGGATGCCGGGAGGTGTGTTCGAGCGTGCCGATGGCCGGCAGCAGGTGCACGTCGGCGCCGTGGGCCCGCAACTGATCGCCAATCACGTTGGCGCAGTTCTCGTACTCGTCGCCGGGCGGGTTCACGGTCGGAATGCGCACGAGGCGAGACGCGAAGTCCACGATCTCGCCGGCGGCACGATCAACTTCGGCGAGTATGCGGTCGGTCGGCGAGACAGGCACGGCCGGAATCTTATCCCGACAAGAAGTGCCTTCCCGACAAGAAGTGCCTTCCCGACAAGAAGTACCCTCCCGACAAGAAGTGCCCTCCCGACAAGAAGTGCCCTCCCGACAAGAAGTGCCCTCCCGACAAGAAGTGCCCTCCCGACAAGAAGTGCCCTCCCGACAAGAAGTGCCCTCCCGACAAGAAGTGC
>JBFWUK010000026.1:0-84503 GCA_050247355.1 Vicinamibacterales bacterium
TGCCGACCTTGACGGTCTCGCGGGTGACGCCGCGGCGCAGCAGGGTGTTGGGCGTGCCGCCCTCGATCATCCACACCTCGGGCTTGCCTTCCTTGTTGATCGTCTCGATGTGAATCCAGGTGTGCGGGTTGACCCATTCCAGCCTGACCACCTTGCCCTGCAGGCGAATCGGCGCATTCGGATCGAACTCCGCGCCAAACGCATGATGGGCAATGACCGACCGGCCCGCGAGCACCAGGCCGGCGCCGAGCAACAGCACGCTGAAGGTTGTTCGCGTTTTCATTTCTTGGTCCCCAGGCGTTGTTCTTCGTTGCGCGCGCCGCTCAGCACGTTCGACAAGGCGTAGTTGCCTTCGTGGCACGCGTATTCATAGATTAACTCGTCTGTCGCCCGGAAGGGAATCTCCCCGGTGAACGGGCGGGTGAAGGTGGTGGGGTCGTCCACGGTGAAGCGGTAGTTGATGGTGTTGGCATCGACCCGGCGGAACCGTTCGGTCACCTTCAGGTTCTCGGCGGCGCCGCGGAACGGCTGCTGCAGCGGGAAATTGGTGGTTTCGACCACCAGCGTGTCGCCTTCCCAGTGCCCGATCGAATCGCCCATCCACGGCCGGATGTGACTGGCGACGTGGGTGCCGCCCATGCGCACGATGCGCGCGTCGTGAACCATCTCCATGAGAATCATGACGTGGTCCGGCGTCTGCACGATTTGCAGGTTGTTGTTGTAGAAGTAGTTCGGGATCAGCGGTGTGGTTGGCCCGAACGACAGCAGGCAGCGCTCGGCCAGCGGGCGGAACTCGGGATGGTCGTAGGGGCCGCGCCCCGCCATGTTCTTCATGCGCGCCTGCGCGCGGGCGCGGGCCTCCGGGGTGGTCGCCGGGATGCGGCCATTGGGCGGATCGATGATCAGCGAGCTGCGGAACTGGCCGTCGACCACCGCCACCCGCTCGCCCGGGTCGAGCCAGAAGTTGTTGTAGCCGCCAACGTTGCCGGCGGCGCCGGTCGAGCCGTCGCCGCCCTGCGGCGGCGCGGGCCGGTTCGGGTCGCTGTCCTGGTTCAAGCGTTCGACACGATCGGCCGTCGCCTTCTCGAGGGCCGCCGCCTCTTCGGCGCTGAGCACCAGGTTCGGAGTTTTCGCGGGCCGCTCGAGCGGCGTGATGGTGGCATTGCTCCACGTGCCCTGCAGGTCGGGCCTGCCGTCGGCGGTTCGCGGCACGGTCCACGGCTTCGCCGGGGCCTGCCCCTGCCGTGCCACGACCGCCGGCGACGCCAGGCTCGCAGCCACCACCGCGGCCGCGCACACCCTGATTCCTGACCACCTCGTGAAGTTCATGTCGTCCCCTTGCTCACTACTGGACCGGCGTCTTGCGGAGCTTGCCGTACATCAACTCTTCGACGAACTCGACACACTTGAACTGGTTGAGCCGCGCGTCGGGATTGATGTGCCGGTACAGCGGCATGCGGATCTTCCACGGACGAGTGAAGGTGCGCGGGTCTTCGATGGTGGCCTCGTACCAGATGTGGTCGGGGCCGTGCGGCGTGTAACGCTCGACCACCTTCATCCGCTCGCTGTGATGATTGCCGGCGCGATCGAACCAGGTCTGGTCGTTCATGCCGGTGACGGTGACGACCAGGGTGTCACCGTCCCACGTGCCCACCGATTGTCCCATCCACGAATCCACCGGCGCCTCGCCGGGGTCTTTCAGGTAGATATTGCGAACGGCGCCGGCAAACTCGTACGAGAAGAAGATGGCTTTCTCGCTGTGCAGGATTTGAAACGGGTGCGGCAGGTAATTGGCGCGCGGCACGCCTGGCAGGTAGCACTTGATCTCGGGATCGCGATTCAACCAGTCGGCCTGGTTCTCTTGCTGCTTCTTCGCCGCCTCGGGGGTGTACGGGATCACGTCGCCTTCGACCACGCCGACGCCCCCCGGTACCGCGCCCACGGCGCCGAAGGCCAGCACCGGCGCCGCCGGCACGGGGACCACCGGACCCGGGCGAAACGCCAACGCGGCTTTCGCGGAGTGCGACAGCACGTCGAAGTTCGCGGTGTTCAGCGCCTGCCAGACGCCGTTGAGGTTGGGCTTGCCGTCGGCCAGGCGCGATGGGCGCGCCGCCTGCCCCGTGGCGGGCGCTGCCGACCAGAAGCCAAGGGCCACCACGGCAGCGGTGGCCACCGCGATCGACACGTCCCGAACGGCTCGCGAAGCGATCACGCGCCCTCCAATGGGCCGAGATGCTGACATTCGGAGACAACCCTGTCAAGGTGAGGCGGGCCTGCGCCTAGAATAGGCGCCATGCATTCCGACACCTTTTCGCGATGGCAACGGCTTGGGCTCGTCGCCGCCTTGATGATGCTGACCGGCCTGTGGACCATGGCCTCGGCCCGGCCCTTCGACTCCGCTCAGGGCAGGCGCCCACCCGCCGCCCGGCCGCAGCCGGCGCCGGTGATCAACTTCTTCGAGGTGCACGAGCAGTCGATCCTCGAGTTGCAGGCGGCACAGGCCGCTGGCCGGGTCACCGCGCGCGGCCTCGTGGATTCGTACCTCGCCCGCATACAGGCCTACGACCAGGCCGGGCCGCGGCTGAACGCCATCGTCATGCTCAATCCCCGCGCGCGCGAGGAAGCCGAGGCGCTGGATCGCGAACGCGCCGAGAAGGGCGCGCGCGGACCGCTGCACGGCATCCCGATCCTGATCAAGGACAACTACGACACCGCCGACATGCCGACCTCCGGTGGCGCGCTCGGCCTGGCGACGCTGCAACCGGCGGCCGACGCGTTCCAGGTGCGCAAGCTGCGCGCGGCCGGCGCGGTGATTCTCGGCAAGACGACCATGCACGAACTGGCCGCCGGCATCACGACCATTTCGTCGATGACCAACCAGACGCGCAATCCGTATGACCTGACCCGCGTACCCGGCGGCTCCAGCGGCGGCACCGGCGCGGCGATCGGCGCCAGCTTCGCCGCCGCGGGCATGGGCAGCGACACCTGCGGATCGATCCGCATTCCGGCGGCGAACCAGAACCTGGTCGGCCTGCGCGGCACGCACGGCCTGTCGAGCCGCACCGGCGTGATGCCGCTGTCGTCCACCCAAGACATTGCCGGACCGCTGGCGCGCACCGTCACCGATCTCGCGATCATGCTCGACGCGACCGTGGGCCCTGATCCCACCGACGCCATCACCGCGGAAGGCGCGTCACACATCCCCAAGTCGTACCGCGATGCGCTGACCGCGGGCGGCCTGAAAGGCGCCCGCATCGGTGTGCTGCGCGGGTTGTTCGGGACCGCGCCCGAAGATGACGAGGTCGGCAACCTCGTTCGCAAGGCGTTGGACGGCATGAAGGCGCAGGGCGCGGAGGTGATCGACATCACCGTGCCGGGCATGGACGACCTGCTGCGCGACAGCAGCGTGATTGCCGACGAGTTCAAATTCGACCTGGCCGACTACCTGGCGAAGCAACCGAACGCCCCGGTGAAGTCGCTCGGCGAAATCATCGAGCGCGGCCTGCATCACGATCAGCTCGACGCCACCTTCCGGCTGCGCAACTCGCCTGAGAAGAAAGAAACCGAACGTTACCGGCAGGCGTTCGTGAAACGGCGCGCGCTTCGCGCCGCGGTGCTGGCCACGCTCGAGGAACAGCGCATTGATGCCCTTGCCTACCCCACGCTGCGGCGCAAGCCAACCCTGATCGGCGAAGCGCAAGGCGGCACCAACTGCCAGTTGAGCGCCACCACCGGCCTGCCCGCGATCTCGATGCCGGCCGGCTTCACCACCGATGGCCTGCCGGTTGGAGTGGAATTGCTCGGCGGCGCGTTCCAGGAAGCCACCCTCTTGAAGTTCGCGTACGGCTGGGAGCAGGCTGCCAAGCCGCGCCGCGCGCCGTTCAGCACGCCGCCGCTGGTGAATGGCGCCGCGCCGGCACCGGTCAGCTTCGCGGCGACCGCGGGCAGCAGCTCCATCAAGTTCACGTACGACCGCACCACGGGCGCACTGCGCTACGACGCCACCGCAACGACCCAGCCCACCGACCGCGTGCTGGCGCTGACGCTGCAGCGCAGCGTGGGCGACAAGCCTGGGCCAATCATCGCGCACCTATTGGCGCCTAATCAGATTGCGGGCAGCGGCACGCTGACGCTGCGAGGACGCGACCGGGAAGATCTCGTGGCGGGGACCTTGTATGCGCATTTCTATACGAGGCAGTCGCCGCTCGGCGTGGGGAGGACACAGATCCGAATTCCATAGGCCACAGAGGACACAGAGGACTCAGAGTTCTCTGGATCCAAACACACAGGCTGTCACGGGGCACTACCCAGGACCTTCAAACGTAGTTCCTGTCACGGGGCACCACTGGGACCCCAGGCGCGTCACGGAACACTACTGGGAAGTGACGGCTACAGGACGAAGCGCTTGATGCCCTCACGCAGGACAGGGCGGTTGAAGTTGAGGATCAGCCCCGTCCGAATGTTCGTAATGTGCAGGTAGGTCAGCATCTGCGCGGTGAAGACCGGCTCGAGGTGGAGGACGCTCTTCACCTCGACTACGACCTGCCCTTCGACGATCAGATCCGGCCGATACTCTCCAACCCTAACGTCTTTGTAGATCAACGGCACCAGTCGCTCCCGCTCGAAGTGCAGGCCGTTGCCGGCCAACTCGATGCACATGGCCAGGGTGTAAGGCTTCTCCAACAGCCCCGCGCCCAGGTGACGGTGCACTTCGATGGCGCAGCCGATGATTCGTTCCGTGAGAGGATCCCGGTTCTCCATGCCGTATGCCGGAGCACGGACCATGCCGACTGAAATCGGGCGGAGAACCGCTGAATCGAATGGGCACGGTGGCAGTAACGGCCACGTTGGTGAGCCCGGGGTGTTGAAATTATTCCTCTGTGTCCTCTGTGTCCTCTGTGGCTAGAATGCGATCGGAGGACGACATGCTACGAACCATGAGCCTGGCGGTGATGTTGATGGCGGGTGTCTCGACCACCCTGTCAGCAGCCCAACCCTCTACCCCTCAACCCGGGAACGCCGCGCGCTCGAATCCTTATAGCCGTCTCTTCCCGACCACGTCCGTGGCCGGCACGCCGGTCACGACCGCCACGACCGCTCGCCCACAGGCCCTGCCCGCTGCGCCCCAGGTCAAATGCGGGATGACGATCATCCAGGGTGACGCCAGCATCGACCCGGGCATGCTCCGCTCTCCGGCCGATACCTCAACCCGCTACACGATTCGAGTGTTCGAGCCGGCGGTCTGCAAGTAGCCGCGCAGCGGCGGCACAAGCACCAGAAGGAATTGCTCTGCGTCCTCGGTGGCTGAACTTCTGATCGGCTCAGCGCGGCGTGCGGTAAGTACTGGCCGCGCCGAGGTCGGTCGGCCTGCTCTCCCCCGCATTCGCCATCGACAGCCGCATGGTGTCGGAGACGATGTCGTACATGCCGAGGCGGCGGCCGGTGCCTGACACGAGGTCGATCGACGGGAACGGCCTGGCCGTCAGCGCCAGCGTGACCGTGCCGCTCTCGATGGCGGTGCCGGCCTCGGTGAGAATGGCATATTCGTAGTCCGCGCTGCGCGCCGACGCGCGCGTGAAGCGGATCCCGGCCGGGCCGTCGCCGCTCACCCGCATCCACGTCCGCGAGGCCGGGAACCGCAGATCCCGCGGGTTCGACGCGTACGGCTCGACCAGCTCGGTGCTCGACACGGCCGTGCTCCAGATGCGATCGAAGAACAGCTTCGCGTCGGCCGACAGGAACGGCTCGGGCGTGACCGCGTTGGGATTGGGGATCTCCCGGTAGTACTCAAAATCATCCAGCTGAAAGTGAATCATCGCGTAGGTGATCGGCGTGGTGCCGACGGTTTGCGACACGGTGCCGGCGGTGCCCAGGGCTTGCCCAGAGCGCACTGTCGCGGCCGCCACGATGTCGGGATTCACCGTCGCGAGGTTGGTATAGACCGTGCGATAGAAATGTGTGCCGACCACGTGTTCGAGCTGCACCGTGGTGCGGCCCGGGACCGACGGATCGGGAAACACGCTCTGGACGGTCCCGGCCGCCGCCGCGCGGACCGTGCCGCCAATGCGGTACTCGATGTCCCAGCCGGGATGCCCGTCTTCGGCATGGTCGGCGCCGTGAAAGCCAAACGGCAGCAGCCCAAACGCCGTCGTCGCCAGATCCGCCAGCTCGATCGGCATGGCCAGGCTCAACACGCCCGGCACCGCGGTGGGCAGCGGCACAACGATGGGCGGCGACGCCGCCACGGTCGTAATCGTCGGGGCGGTCGGCGACTGGTCAGAGCAGGCGGCGGCCGTGACGGCCAACAGCAGGAGCACCGAACGCGTCAACATTCGCCCGCCATCGTATCTCCAATTTGCCCGGCCGCTCCCTTTCCGCTAGTCTGATACCTCATGTCGCTCTTGCGGTCACGCGTCCGGCTCGTCGCGGTGGTCTGGCTGTTGTGCCAGGCGGCGTCGCTGTCGGCGTTCATGCCCGCGGACTGCTGCGCCAGGCATACGGCGGTGGCCGCCGAGAAGGCCAAGACGGCCGATCCCTGCCACGAAGCCGAGAAGGCCCCCGAGCCCGAGCCGAAGCACGGCGATGCTTGTCCGATGCCGCATGGTGATGGCGCGGCGTGCCCGATGCATGGCTCATCGACCGATGACTGCTGCGGCATGAGCAGCGGCTGCGACGGCCCCAACCGGCCGCTGGCCAATCTGTTCTCCTTCGCCGCCGTGCTCGATGCCCCCGCCCTGGCGATGAGCGCTCCGGATTCCTCGCCTGCCTCCATCGATCGACCGGCGCCGCTGCTCTGTCGTCTCGGCAGTCCCGACGCGCCTCCCCCGAAAGCCTGAAACCTTCGCCGTTTGTCGCGTGCCGGCGGGACGTGTGTCCCGGCGGCGCGCTCGCGTTTGGTTTCCGCGTTCGGAGGTTTCGATGAGTCCTTGGTTGCGATGTTCAATCGCGCTGGGCTGCGTGCTGGCGTTCGCCGGCCCGCTCCGCGCACAGCAGACCGTTGATGTGGCCAGCGTCAGCGGCCGGGTCGTGGATGCGACCGGCGCCACCGTGCCCGGCGCACAGGTGACGGCGGCGCATGCGGCCACCAACGTGGTGGCAAGTGCGGTGACGGATCAGGAGGGCCGGTTCCGCTTTCCGTACCTGCGCATCGGCGCGTACACCTTCACCGTCAGCTTGTCGGGATTCCAGGACGTCGTCCGCCCGCTGACCTTGGGCGCCGGCGCCGCGTACGAGTTGCCGATCACGCTGCAAGTCAGCGGTCTCGAGTCCACGGTCATGGTGAACGCGGAGGCGGCGGTGCTCGAAGCCGCGCGCAGCCAGATTGCCGCCACCGTGTCGGAGGCTGAAGTGGCGGCGCTGCCCATGAACGGCCGCAACTTCCTGGAACTGGCCCTGCTCGTCCCCGGCGTCTCGCCCACCAACATCTCGAGCACGCAACTGTTCCCCGAAACGTCGGCCGTGCCCGGCGTCAGCATCTCGGTCGGCAGCCAGCGCAACCTCTCCAACAGCTTCGTCGTCGACGGACTCTCGGCCAACGACGATGCGGCGGGGCTGAGCGGGATTACCTACGGAGTCGATGCCATCGAGCAGTTCCAGGTCATCACCTCCGGCGCCCAGGCCGAACTCGGCCGCGCCCTCGGCGGCTACGTGAACATCGTCACCAAGAGCGGCACCAACGCCTTGCGCGGCACGCTCTACGATTTCTTCCGCGACGATCGGCTCAACGGCAAGAACGCGCTGTCGGGCACGAAGCTGCCGATGACCCAATCGCAGTTCGGCGCCAGCATCGGCGGGCCAATCGTGCAGAACCGGACGTTCTACTTCGCGAATGCTGAACACCGCGATCTGGATCAGACCGGGCTGGCGACGATCAGCGCCGGCAACGTGGCCGCGGTCAACGCGCGCCTGGTTGCGACGGGCTACCTGGGCCCGCAGATCACCACGGGGATCTACGACAATCCCGTCGCGTCCACCAACATCCTGGCCAAGCTCGACCACCAGGTCAGCGGCCGCGACCAGGTGAGCGTCCGCTACAGCCGCTACGACGTCTCGGCCGACAACTCGCGCGGCGCCGGTGGCCTGAGCGCCCCGACCGCGTCGTCCGGCCTGGACAACACCGACCAGTCGCTGGCCGTCGGCAACACGTTGATCCTGTCGTCGCGGACGGTGCTCGAAACCCGCGCGCAGTTTGCGCATAGCGACCTGTGGGCGCCGCCGTCCGATCCCATCGGCCCCGCCGTCAACATTGCCGGGGTCGCCAGCTTTGGCACCAGTTCCAGCAGCCCCACGGGCCGCCGTAACTCGCTGTTCCAGATCGTCAACAACCTGTCGCACCAGGCGGGCGCGCATGCGTTCCGGGCCGGCCTCGACTTGATGTACAACGACGATCTGATCACGTTTCCGCGCTCGAACCGCGGCAGCTACACCTTCTCGTCGCTGGCCAACTTCCAGTCGGGCACCTACAACAACTCCGGGTTCGCGCAAACCTTCGGCATCACCGAGCTGGCGCAGACCAACCCCAACCTCGGCATCTACGTCCAGGACGAGTGGAAGGTCACGCCCAGCGTCACGCTCAATGCCGGCGTCCGCTACGACCTGCAGTGGCTCGAGACCATCAACACCGACACCAACAACTTCTCGCCGCGCGTCGGTATGGCCTGGGCGCCGTTCGAGTCGCGCCGCACGCTGATCCGCGGCAGCGCCGGCCTCTTTTACGACCGCGTGCCGCTGCGCGCGCTGGCCAACGCCCTGATGTCGGCCGGCAACACCACCGACGTCACCGCCCTTCGCCAGTTCGTGGTCAGCCTGTCACCCACGCAGGCCGGCGCCCCGGTCTTCCCGAACATCCTGGCCGCCGCCGTGCCCGCCGTCACCCTGCCCAACCTGACGACCATGGATCGCGACCTGCAGAACGGGTCGTCGCTCCAGGTCAGCACCGAGGTCGAGCAACAACTCGGCGACCGCACGACGCTGGCAGTCGCCTATCAATATCTGGATGGCCGCAACCTGTTGATGTCAATCAACCAGAACGTTCCCACCTGCGTGGCCGCCGGCACCAACAACGGCTGCCGCCCCAACCCGAGCTTCGCCAACAACAGCCAATACTCGTCGGCCGGCGAATCCACCTACCACGGCCTGCACGTCTCGCTGTCGCAGCGGACGACGAAGTGGGGCCAGTACCGCGTGTCGTACACGCTGTCGAAGGCCATGGACAACCTCGGCCAGTTCTTCTTCAGCTCGCCAATCGATCCGACGGACCTGTCGAAAGACTGGGGCCGCTCCGACAACGACCAGCGCCATCGCCTGGCCATGAACGGGTCACTCGAGGTGGCCGGCTTCCAGCTCGGCGCCATGATGCAGGCCTACTCGGCGCCGCCGTTCAACATCACGTCCGGGGTGACTACCATTCAGGGCACGGCCGGGCGGCCGATCGTGAGCGGCGCCTTCATTGAGAGGAATGCCGGTGAGGGCACCGCGTTCTTCACGCTCAGCGCACGCGTCAGCCGCGCCTTCCGCATCCGGCGGCTGCAGTTCGAGCTGCTGGCGGAAGGCTTCAACCTGACCGACCGGGCCAACGTGGTCACGCGCAACACCAACTTCGGCCCGGGCGCGTACCCGGCGAACCCTTCATCCGCCTTCGGCCGGGTGACCGCGGTCGGCGAGCCCCGTTCGCTGCAGCTGGGCGCGCGCCTGCGGTTCTGATGCCTGGAGACATGATGCACAGGTTCAAAGTCTTCGCACCAATTGCCGTCATCGCCGCGCTGGCGGCGACCTCGACCACGGCCTCAACGCAGGCACCATCGGCCGGCGTCTCGCTCGCCGTCGATGGTCGAACCAACCAGACGCCTTGGGTTGCCAGCCACGGGTCGTTCGTGGCGGCGGCCTGGGGCGCCTCCGCCGCCGGCAAGGCCGACGTGTACCTGGCCGTGAGTCGCGATGGCGGCCAGACGTTCGGCCAACCGGTGCGGGTGAACGCCGCGGCCGGCGAGGCGCGGGTCAGCGGCGAGATCGCTCCGCGCGTGGCCGTAGTGCCGCGAGCGGGCTCACCGGATCCCGAAGTGGTCGTGCTGTGGAACGCCAAGGACACGACCACGCACATCAAGGTTGCGCGATCGCGCGACGGCGGACGGACGTTCGCTGCTGCCCTGCCGCTGCAGTCCCCAGGAACGCCGGGCGACCGCGGCTGGCAGGCCCTGGCGGTGGATGCCCGCGGCACCGCGCACGCGCTGTGGCTCGACCACCGTGGCATGGCCGCCGGCGGCGCCAAGCCCATGGACCACAAGGGCGAACACGACGGCGTCGCCATGGCGCAACGGTCGGGCCTGTATTACTCGACCGACACCGGCGGCATCTCGCGTGAGCGCGAACTCTTCAAGGGCGTGTGCTACTGCTGCAAGACCGCCTTCGCCGCGGGACGGGACGGCTCACTCTACGCCGCCTGGCGTCACGTGTTCGAAGGCAACTTCCGCGACATGGGCTTCACATCGTCGAAGGACGGCGGCAAGACGTTCTCGCCGCTCGTGCGCGTCCATCAGGACGGCTGGTCGATCAACGGCTGTCCCGACGATGGCCCGGCCATGGCTGTGGATGCGCGGGGCGCAGTGCATCTGGTGTGGCCAACGGTCTCGGGCGGCACTGAAGGCGCCCTGCATTACGCCATCTCCCGCGACGGCCGCTCGTTCGGCGCGCCCGTGCGGGTGCCGACCCTGGGCGGGCCCAAGCCGTCGCATCCGCAGATTGCCATCGATGGTGCGGGCCGCGTCGTGATTGCCTGGGACGAGGTGCGTAACGGCGTCCGCAACGCCGCGCTCACCCGCGTGCGCCCTGGCAACGGGCCGGTGTTCGAGGCGGCCCGTACGCTGGATGCCGGCACCAGCGCCTACCCGGTGATGACGGCAGTGCCGAATGGACTGCTGGTGGCGTGGACCGCCGGTTCGCCCAACCAGTCTGTCATCTCGACAGCGGTAATTCGGTAGCGGGACTAGATCATCCGCGCGCGGATTTCCGGAGGGGGTATTTCGCAGGCGTTCGACACGCCGGCAATCCTCCTCCGGACCGCCGCAACCACCGCATAGCCGGCGTCACGGATGGGACGCGGCACCCACAGCAGCACCGCCGCCCACCGCCACGGCGCGGCCAGCCGGCCGGCAATCTTCAACGACGCCGTCGATCGCAGATAGATCTGCTCGCCCTCGATCAGGATGATGGAGCGCGTCGCTTCGCGCGTGAGGCCGAACTTCGCCAGCAGTTCGGTGGCTTGCGGTGACTGGGATGCACCGAAACGAAAGTAGCCGCCGTCGCGCGTGGCGATGAACTTGACGGCGCCTTCGCAGAAAGCGCACTCACCATCGAACAGGATGATCGCGGACACTGCAGCAATTGTACCCGCATGGGGCAGGCACCCCTGAAGGGTTGCCTCCACGACAGGGTGGCGGCATGGTTACCGCATCTGGTTACTGCTTGAGCAGACGTACACCGCCGGGCAGGTGCGCGGTGGCTTCAATCTCGACCTTGTAGTCGGGGCTGGCGAGACGGGTCACGCCGACCAACGTGCTGGCCGGGCGATGGGCGCCAAAATACGTCGCCCGCACCGCCGCCGCATCAGCCGCCCGGAACGCATCGACGTCGGTGGTGTAGATGGTGATCTTGGTGACGTGCGAGAAGTCCGCCCCCTGCGACTTCAAGGCGATCTGCAGGTTCTTCAACACCTGCTCCAACTGCGCCACCATGCCCGAACCGACGACCTTGCCCTGCGCGTCGGCGCCGACCTGGCCCGCGATGTAGAGGATGTCGCCGGCCTTGACGATGTGCGAGTAAGTCGTCGGCGTGCTGAGCCCCGGCGGATTGATGCGCTCGATCTTCTGTGCGAAGGCAGGGCCCGCTGCGACTAGGAGAGAAAGCAACGCAACCGGCACCGAGATCTGCGTAATCTGCGTCATCTGCGGCCCCGTCCTACATCTGCGTCATCGGTGTCACTGCAACTGCGTCATCTGTGTCACTGCCAGCTGATCCTGGCCCCCACCCGCACCGATCGCGGCCAGCCAATCGAACGCAGCGGCGTGCGGGCGGTGTCGTATTCCTCGTCGGTGATGTTCTCGATTGCCACGAAGGCGTTCAGACCGCGCACGATGGCACGGCTCACGCTGGCGTCCCACACGGCATAGCTGCCGAGCGTGAACGACGGCGTATTCCGGTCGTCGTCGAACTGTTCGCCGCTGAAGCGCAACTGGGTAGCCGCCGTGAACCAGCGCGGCTCGGCCCAGGTCAGGCCGATGCCGCCCTGCACCTTCGGCACCTGCGGCACGAAGTTGCCGGCGAGCGCCGGGGTTGCCACCGACCCGCGGAAGTGACTGGAGGTCAGCACCACCTGGCCGTTGAAGCTCAGGGTGCGCGTCAACCGCGTGTCCAGTTCGAACTCCACGCCCTTGGCGCGAATGCTGTCGGAGTTCTGGCGCTGGCGAATGGTCTGGGTCGGCGTCTGGGTGATCGTCACGTTGGCAATCGCGCCGTCAAGGTCGTTGAAGAACGCGGTGGCGCGCACCGACGCGCGCGCGAACTGCGTGAGCACACCGCCCTCGATACCGGTCAGGGTTTCGGGCTCGAGCAGCGGATTGGCGTTGGTGATCGCCGCGCCGGCCGCGAAGCGCCGATGCAGTTCGTTCAGGCTGGGCGTGCGGTTGGCGTAGTAGGCCGACGCCTGCACCTGGTAGCGGCCCTTGCGCCAGGCGAGGGCGCCGCGCGGGCTGACGAAGTTCACCTTCTTGGTCGGGTCGCCGTCGTTCAGCGGGTCCGAGTTCCACATGTCGGCGCGCGCGCCCACTTCGAAGGTCAGGGCATCGGTGGCGTTGACGTTGGCGCGGGCGTAGACGGCGCCGACGGTTTCGGTGCCGCCCGAGACGAACGGGCCGGTGGGGGTGTTGACGCCGCTCATCAGCACGTAACGCAACTCGTCCTGCGCCGACTTGGTGCGGCGATAGTCGGCACCCAGGATCATGGTGACGCGGCCGAGCGGACGAGTCCATTGCCCATTGGCCATGGCGTGCGACGTATCGATGTCTTGCGCGAAGGTCAGGCGCTCGGTGGCGCGTCCGGACTGCACGAACGAAAACGTCTGGAAGTAGTCCTGGCTGCTGGCCGCGGTCTGCACCTGCAGCACGCCGCCGCCGACAATTCCGCCGGCCTCGACCGAGAACTGGCGCCACTGCGTGTCGTTGACCTGGACCACCGTGCCATTGCCGCGGTCTTCGGTATACCCCGCGCCGCGCAGCGAGACGTGCCAGTTGTCCCGGCGCTTGCCGATGGTCACGAACCCGGTCTGGTAGTCGCTGTTGGCCTTCTGATCGGCCGGCCCGCGTATGTCCGACGCGACGATGAAGGCGCCGTCGGTGCGGACGCCTTCGTAGGCGCCGGTGGCCGTCCAGCCGTCGTGCTCGGCGGCGGCAAACAGCGAGCCGCGGAAGGTGTCGTGCGAGCCGCCCTCGAAGGTGGCGCGGGCGCGGCTGCGGCTCGGCTGCACGGTCAGCACTTGCACCACGCCGCCCAGGGCGCCGGCGCCATAGAGGTCGCCCGTGGCGCCGCGCACCACTTCCACGCGATCGACCGCCGCCTGCGGCACGCGGTTCCAGTAGACCCAGCTGCCAAACGGATCGTTCAGCGGCACCCCGTCGGCCAGCACCAGCGTGCGGCTGGCGCCCGAACCCGACACGCCGCGCAGCGTCACGCCCTGCGTCGTCGGATTGGCGACGCGCGACGAACTGCGGCGGAACAACGTGAACCCCGGCGTCGAACGCAGGGCATCGTCGAGCGCGCCGGCCGCCATGTTGTTCAACTCGGCGGAGGTGATCACGGTGGCGCTGGCGGCGCTCGGCAGGCGCTCGGCGCCGCGAGTGGCCGTGACCACGACGGTGTCGGCGAAGTTCAGGGGCCGCAGCACCACGTAGACCGGTCCCGAACCGCTGACCGGCACCGTCGCCGGCTCGAAGCCCTCGGAGGCGACCCTGACCTCGGTCGCCAGCGTGCCGGCGTCGAAGTTGCCGTCGCCGTCGGTGCGCAGGGTCATCGACTGCCCATCCCTGGTGCGGACAATCACCTCGGCCCCCGGAATGACCGCGCCGGAAATGTCGATCACGCTGCCGCGCGTGGTGGTGGCCGCGGGTTGGGCCGCCGCAGGTGCGGTAGTCTGTGAGAAGGCCGGCGCCGGCACCGCGACCCAAACGGACATCACGCCAGCAAGAACAAGGCAAGACGCTCGGTTCATAGCAAGTAAACTCTACACCATCCACCCCATGGCCGAACCCGATCGCGTACTGCTCGAAGGCCCCCATTCCCGCCTTCGCGAACTGCTCATGGTGTTGCGGGCGGGCCGCGACCTGATCCGCGGGTTTCGCGCACTCCATTTCATCGGGCCGGCGGTCACCGTGTTCGGGTCGGCCCGGTTCGACGAGCACCACCGTTACTACGCCCTGGCGCGGGAGGTGGGCGCCGCGCTGTCGAAGATGGGTTTCACGGTGATGACCGGCGGCGGTCCCGGCGTGATGGAAGCCGCCAATCGCGGGGCCCGCGACCACGGCGGGCTGTCGGTGGGCTGCAACATCAAGCTGCCCATGGAACAGGCACCCAACCCGTACCTGGACCGCTGGGTCGACTGCCACTACTTCTTCGTCCGCAAGGTGCTGCTGCTGAAGTACTCGTATGCGTTCGTGGTGATGCCCGGGGGCCTGGGCACGCTCGACGAGTTGAGCGAGGCCCTGACGCTGATCCAGACCCGCAAGATCCTGCAGTTCCCGGTGATCCTGATGGGGCGCGACTACTGGGCCCCGTTCCTGGCGATGATGAGGACGATGGTCGAGGCCGGCACCGTGTCGGCGGCCGACCTGGACCTGATGCTGGTAACCGATTCGGTGCCCGATGCCATGGCGCACCTCGACAAATATGCCGTCGAGCACTTCGGCTTGAAACGCCGCAAGGTCCGACGGCCCTCGCGGTGGCTGGGCGAGAGGCAGATCGCGAAGTAGCGCGGCTAACCGCGTGCGACGGCGTGCATCGCCGCGCCGGCGGCCGCGCAGATGGCGCCGCCCCACATCATGTCGGCCACCACCACCTTCAACGGGAAGCCCTGCATGGTCGAGTAGTTGGTGAGGTCGTAGACGCCGTAGGCAATTACGCCGAACACCGCCGACCACAGCGCCGCCTCGCCCAGCGCTCTGGCCCGCGGCAGCGCGAACAGCGCCACCCCCAGCACGATCAGCGCGTAGAGCAAGGCGGCCGGCAGAATCCGCGGGTCGAGGTTGCCGTTGGCGTGCTGCCGCAACAGTGACCCCAATTCGCGCTTGTAGAACCCGTTGGCGACCCAGCCGAGCCAGACCGCGTCCATCAGCACGAACACGACCACGCCGACACCCCACTGCTTGACGAGTTCCATGGTTGCTCACTATGACGCGCGCGGCCGCGGCCGGGGTCCCAACCCTGCTAAGCTGAATCAGATATGCGCCTGGCCAAACTGGCGGTAGCCAGCGTCAGCCCCACGGTGGGGGCGGTCACTTCCAACGTCGACAGCCTGATCACGGTGGCCCGCGCCATGGGCGAGGCCCGGGTGACCATCGGCGCCTTCCCCGAACAGGCCGTTGGCGGCTATCCGCCCGAAGACCTGGTGCAGTGGCGCGGCTTCCTCGACGGCCAGCGCCGCGAGCTCGAGCGGTTTGCCCGCGAGACGGCCGGCTTCAGCACCGTCTACGTGCTGGGCCTGGCGGTGTCGGTCGGCGGCCAACTCTTCAACTGCGCCGCCATCGTCCATCGCGGTGTCATCGTCGGGCTGGTGCCCAAGGAAAAGCTGCCGACCTACAACGTGTTCTACGAAGGCCGCACGTTCTCGCGCGGCGGCGCCGGCCTGGCGCTCGACGCCGGCGGCGTGCCGCTGGGCGACTATCGCTTCAGCTTCGACTTCGGCGAGGTCGCCGTCGAGGTGTGCGAGGACGCGTGGTCGCCCGACGGCCCCATGCGCCGGCGCTGCTATTCGGGCGCCGAGATCGTCGTCAACGTGTCGAGCTCGCCGTACCGGATGGGTATCGACTCGACCCGCCGCGAGATGCTGGCCACCCGCGCCGCCGACAACCAGGCGGTGCTGCTCTATGCCAACGCCGTGGGCGGCCAGGACGGCTTGATCTACGACGGCGGCGGCTTCATCTTCCAGAACGGCCGATT
This sequence comes from Vicinamibacterales bacterium, assembly GCA_050247355.1. GTDB lineage: Bacteria > Acidobacteriota > Vicinamibacteria > Vicinamibacterales > UBA2999 > 12-FULL-67-14b. The sequence goes on from JBFWUK010000026.1 coordinate 16,201, forward strand.
GGTGTTCGAGGCGCCGCGCTTCGAACAAGGGTGGTGGTCATCGGTCGTCGATCTCGATCGTACCCGCCGGCTGCGCATGGAGAACACCACCTGGCGCAGTGACTGCGAGGCGTTCCGGCTGCAGCGGGAGACCGTGCCGGCAGTGCAGGTCACGGCACCGACGGCAGACCGCACTGCCCTCACCTACCCGTCGCCCGAGGGCGGCAGCTTCTTCCTGCCGGCCAGCCGGGTGCCGGCCGCCGACCCGCGCGAGCGGGCGCTCGACGACCTGTTCGAAGCGCTGGCGCTCGGAGTGAAGAGCTACTACGAGAAGACCGGCGCGTTCACGTCGCTGGGCATTGCCCTGTCGGGCGGGCGCGATTCGATGCTGACGCTGATGGTGGCGTGGCGCGCATCCCAGTTGATCACGGGCGGCGCGGCGATTTCGGCGTTCTACATGCCGAGCCGGCATTCCCAGCCCGAGACGAAGCAGGCGGCGCAGCAACTGGCCGACGAGCTCGGCGTGTCGCTCACGACCAGCCCGATCGACGAGGCGACGGATCGCGAAGTGGCCGCAGCCACGGCCATGCTCGGCGGTGCACCGGTGACCGAGCTGACCCGCCAGAACATCCAGGCGCGCGTGCGCGGACAGCGAATGTGGAACTGGGCGAATTCTTCCGGCGCGCTGTTCCTGCAAACCGGCGACATGAGCGAGAAGGCGGTTGGCTACACCACCATCGGCGGCGATCTCGAAGGCGCCTTGTCGGTGATTGCCAACGTGCCGAAGACGGTGGTGGTGGCCCTGCTCGAGCGGCTCGAGCGCCGCTTCGGCTTCAAGGGCGTGACCGGGACGCTGCAAACCGACCCGGGGCCCGAGCTGGCCGATGCCCAGGTCGCCGAGCACGAGCTGATGCCCTTCCCCGTGCTCGACGCCTGCCTGCACCTCTACGCCGGCGAGAAGATGTCGCCCGACGAAGTCGGCACCGCGCTGAAGGCGCTGTTCCCCCAGATGGATCCGGCTGCGCTCGACCGACACGCGACTCGCTTCACGAAGCTGTTCTCGCAGTCGATCTACAAGTGGGTGCAGTCGCCGCTGTCACTGCACGTCGGCTCGCTCGACCTCGATCGCGAACGCGCGCTGCAGATGCCGGTGGTGCAGAAAAACGAGTGGCACTAACAGGAGATAAGGAGGTCAGAAGTAAAGTTCTGTACTCCCGATCTTCTAAGCTCCTGTCTGACCTGTCCGCTTTCGTCCGAATACGCCGGCGGTGACCAGGGTAAACACCAGGCCGACCGGCAGCGGCTCGATGACCGTGAACGCGACGTTCACCAGCGGATTCTGGTACATCTCGCCGAACTCGGCCATCTCCCTGGCCTGCTGGGCGAGTTGTGTGTCGGTGGCGCCGCCCTGCCGGGCCTGCTCCAGCGCATAGGCGGTGTATTTCTCCAGGAAGTCGGGCATGAAGCCGTAGTAGAGAATCTGCCACGACACCACGTAGCAGGTCGTGGCGACCAGCGTGATGAGCAGGCCGACCTTGAACGCCTGGCCGAACGTCACGTGGCCGCCGGCCACGTTGTCGCGGTACGACTTGACGCCGAAAAACACCATCAGGAACGCCAGCACCATCGAGGTGTAGCCGACGATGGCGCCGCGGTCGAAGCCAATTTGCTCCTGGAACGGCAGCGTGGCGAACATGAAGGCGGCCATGACGGCGCCGGCGATCAGGCCAAAGGTGAGAACGATCTTCTGCATAGGTGAGACCCTCCGTGGTTGACGACGGGGCCGATTCTTGCGGGTCCAGCCATCCAACCGCGTCACCCGAATGGATGATTCTGGAGGATTTCGGGCGAAATCACCCGAAAGTTTACGGAATGAGCCGCAGTTCCTTACCCAGTTGAACCGCCTGGGTGCGGCGGCGGGCACCCAGCTTGTCGAATACCCGGCTCAAATGCGTCTTCACTGTGTTTTCGCTGACGAACACCCGCTCGGCAATCTCCTTGTTGCTCAGGCCCTGGGCAATCAGCTCCAGCACTTCCAGTTCGCGCGGGGTGATGCCGAGGGCGCTCAACCGGTCCTGGTCGCGGACGAAATCAACCGGCGCCGGCACCATGACCTCCCGGACCACCACCGTTTCGGTGTTCCGGGTCAGCCGGAGGCCGAGCCAGATGCCGACGCTGGCGAACACGGCGGCGACAATGCCGCCGTAGATCTCGACGCGGTACTCGACCACCAGCCAGCGGTACTCGACGAGCTTCAGGCCGGCGATCAGCACGCCGCCGAGCAGGCCGTAGAGCAGGACATGCTTGCGCACGCCCAACATTCTAAGCGCGCATGGTGCATACAATGGAGCTGATGCCGCTGCCCATCACCGTCGAGGCGCTGGACGATGCGCGGGTCGCCGACTATCAGCACATCGCCGACCACCGCTACATGCTCGACCGCGGCCTGTTCATCGCCGAGGGCCGGCTGGTCGTCCGGCGGCTGCTCGATCTCCGGCAGTGGGCGATTGCGTCGATCCTGCTGTCGCCGGCGGCAGCCGACAACCTGAGCGACGTTCTCCACCTGACCGACGCGCCCATCTACCTGGTGGACCAGGCGCTGATGAACCAGATCGCCGGGTTCAACATCCACCGCGGCTGCCTGGCGCTGGCCCGCCGGCCCGCGCCCGTGACGCTCGACCGCATTGCCGCCGGTCCGTTGTCGCGGGTGCTCGTGCTGGAAGGCGTGAACAACCCCGACAACGTCGGTGGGCTGTTCCGCACGGCCGCGGCGTTCGGCGTCGAACTGGTGATCCTCGGTCCCAACTGCGGCGATCCGCTCTACCGCAAGGCCATCCGCACCTCGATGGCGGCGTCGCTGGTGGTGCCGTTTGTCAACGCACCGCAGTGGCCGGCCGCCATCACCGACCTTCGCGCCGACGGCTTCACGGTCGCGTCGCTCACGCCGCGTCACGACGCGCTGCCGCTGATGGACCTGCCCCGCCACGCCAAGCTGGCCCTGGTGGTCGGCGCCGAAGGCGATGGCCTCACCGAACCGGCCATGGCGGCTTCGAGCTTCCGCGTCTGCATTCCGACGACGGCCGCCGTGGATTCGCTGAACGTGACGACCGCCGCCTCCATTGCGATGTACCATTGCTGGCAGGAGCGCTGACCCGCAGTGGAATTTGTTGAAGAGGTCCTGAGGTTTCTGACCGCCCGAATGCAGATCGAGGCGGAGTGGGCGGTGCAGGAGAAGACCTCGTTCACCTGGTGGGCCTCGTCGCTGCGGCAGCGCGTGTGGGTGGCCGACCCGCGCGAGTTCCAGGGCATTCCACTCACGACCCTGCACGTCGAGACCGACCTCATCGCCGGCGTGCCGATGGACGAGTCCACCTGGCCGCGGCTGGCGGCCATGAACCGGTTCGCCTCCCTCAGCGCCTACGTCGCGGATCCGGCGGCAGGCACCATCTCACTGCATTCCTCCGCCTCGCTCACCGCCGACAACTACCGCCTGGCCCAGACCATCGCCTTGCACGCCATGGCGCTGCAGATGGCTGACGCGTTTGCGGAAGCCGCGGAACTGGCGAACGCGTTCGGCGGACAGGTTGCCGGCTCTCCCCACCCGAAGATGGGCATGCGCCTCACCCCCGACGAGATGGTGGGCATTCTCGAGATCTACCAGCAGCGCGGCGACGCCGACTCGCCCTTCGCGCCTGAAGAGATCGCGCAACTGGTGCACGTCGAGCCGCGGCCGTGGCTGCTGGCAGCCAACGGCGTGCATCGGCTGGACGCCGACCTCGAGTTTGCCGCCGGGGGCGTGCACGCCAGGCTCGAACTGGATGCCGAGGCGAGGCACCCGTCGCTGGGTAGCGGACTACAAATGCGCTTGAAGCTGCCCGTCGAACCGGATGCGATGGTCGCCCAGAAGCTGAACGCCAACGAACGTCTGGAACCGGATGCGCACCAGCTCGGAGCCTGGTGCGTGGACGAAGAGCATGGCTTGATGTTTACGGGGTTTGTTCCGGCAGCGGCGTGGGTGCCGGAGCTGTCGCGCTCGCTGGTGTATCACCTGTCGGCAAAGAACGAGTGGGCGCGCGCCCTGCTGTTTCCGGCGGGGTGATATCCGCCTAAAGGCGGACACTACATTGACACGGCACGGCTAAAGCCGGACGCCACATTGGCGGCTGCATATCGCATCCGCTTTGGGGCGGACTTCAGCTCTCCCAATCCAGGGACCGGCCGACGGCCTTCTTCCACCCGGCGTACAACTTCTCCCTCCGCTCCTTCGGCATGGCCGGACGGAACTCGCGGTCGAGCGCCCAGTTCGAGGCCACATCGTCCATGCTCTTCCAGTAGCCGACGGCGAGGCCCGCGAGGTAGGCGGCGCCGAGGGCGGTCGTCTCTGCCACCACCGGACGGCGAACGGTGACGTTGAGCAGATCCGCCTGGAACTGCAGCAGCATGGCGTTGGCTGCCGCCCCGCCATCGACCTTCAGCGTGGTCAGCGGCAGGCCCGACTCGAGCTGCATCACTTCCAGCACGTCGCGGGTCTGATAGGCCATGGCATCCACCGCCGCGCGGGCGACGTGGGCCATCTTGGTGTTCCTGGTCAGGCCGACGATCACGCCGCGGGCGCGCGGATCCCAGTACGGCGCGCCAAGGCCGACGAACGCCGGCACCAGGTAGACGCCGTCGGTGTCGTCCACCGTCGCCATCAGCTTCTCGACGTCTGCCGACGCTTCGATCGCCTCGAGGCCGTCGCGCAGCCACTGCACCGCGGCGCCGGCCACGAACACCGAGCCTTCGAGCGCATACGTGGTCACGCCGCCGATCTTCCACGCCACCGTGGTGACCAGGCCTTTCTCCGACGGCACGGGCTTGGTGCCCGTGTTCAACAGCATGAAGCAGCCGGTACCGTAGGTGTTCTTCGCCGAGCCGGCGTCGAAGCACGCCTGGCCGAACAGCGCCGCCTGCTGGTCACCGGCGGCGCCGGCAATGGGAATGGCGGCGCCGAACCACTTTGGATCGGTGTGGCCATACACTTCGCTGCACGACTTCACCTCCGGCAGCATGGCGCGCGGCACGTCGAGCAGCTTCAACAGCTCGTCGTCCCACTGCATGGTGTGGATGTTGAACAGCAAGGTCCGGCTGGCGTTGCTGACGTCGGTGGCGTGCACCTTGCCGCCGGTCAGGCGCCAGATCAGGAAGCAGTCGATCGTGCCAAACAGCACCTCGCCTTTGGCCGCGCGGGCGCGAAGGCCGTCGTGCGAGTCGAGCAGGTGCTTGATCTTCGTTCCCGAGAAATAGGCATCGACGACCAGGCCGGTCTTCCTGCGGAAGGTGGGCTCGTGCCCGTCGGCCTTCAGTCGATCGCAAATCGGCGCGGTCACGCGGCTCTGCCAGACAATGGCGTTGGCAATCGGCTTGCCGGTCGTCTTGTCCCACAAGACCGTTGTCTCTCGCTGGTTGGTGATGCCGATCGCGGCAATGTCGGCGGCCGTCAGGCCGGCCTTGGCGAGCGCGTCCTTTGCCGTCTGCAGCTGCGTGTCCCAAATAGCTTCGGGATCGTGCTCGACATGTCCCGGCCCCGGAAAGATTTGCGGGAACTCCTGCTGCGCCGTAGCGACGGCCTTGCCCGAACGATCGAAGACGATCGCGCGGCTGGAGGTGGTGCCCTGGTCAAGGGCAAGAATGAACTGATTCATCGACCGGCCTCCGGGGCCACGTGATGTTTGTTGATGAACGTGTCGTACAGCCACGCCCCTAGTACGGCGCCAACCATCGGCGCGACGATCGGCACCCACCACCAGCCGCCGCCGGCAGTGAACACGCCGGGGCCCCAGCCGGCCACCATGGTGAAGAGCCGCGGTCCCAGGTCGCGGGCGGGGTTGATCGCGTAACCGGCGTTGAAGCCAAAGGCGACGCCGATCGCCACCACCAGCAGGCCAACGAGCGGGCCGATCAACCAGGCCGGCGGCGCGACGTTCTTTTGATCGGTCACGGCGAGCACACCGGCCATGAGCAGCATGGTGCCCACCACTTGATCGACAAAGCCCCCGGCCAGCGACAGGTAGGGTTGCGGATAGGTCGCGAAGATGCCGGCGGTCGCCGTGGCACCCTCTATCATCCGGGTGCCGCCGTCGAACGCGGTGAACGCCTCACGGTAGTTCAGGAAGACGATGGCCGCCCCGGCGAACGCACCGGCCACCTGCGCCAGGCTATAGGGCAGCACCTTGCTCCAGGGAAACGTGCGATGCACCGCCAGCGCGAACGTGACCGCGGGGTTCAGGTGCGCCCCCGAGACGCCGGCAGCCGTGTAGACGCCCAGCATCACGCCGAGGCCCCAGCCGATGTTGATGCCGAGATACGAGCCGTTGGCTTCCCGGCTGAGCACCGTCTGCGCCACGACGCCCGCGCCGAACGCAATCAGGATGAAGGTGCCGAAGAACTCCGCCGCGGCTTCCCGCGCAGTGCCTTTGAGCATGCGCGAGATAATACTGTTATTTCCCGGTCATCGGCGTCATCAGCGTCATCGGTGGCGTTATTTCACGCGCAGGACGATGATGTGTTGCCACGGTAAGACGTCGATCACCTTGTCGAGCACGAAGCCTTCGGCCTCGAGCTCCATCCTCACCTCGGCCACGCTCATCTTGTGAGCCGGCAGAATCGGCACGCGGGGATCCTCCTTCCGATATTCCAACAGCACGAACCGTCCACCCGGCTTGAAGACGGGGCGCAGCTTCTGCAGGAAGACCTGCGGGTCCTGGAGTTCGTGATAGACATCCACCATGATGGCCAGGTCGATGGAGGCGGGCGGCAGCTTCGGATCGTCCATGGCGCCCAGCACGGTGGTGACATTGGCCAGTCCCTCGGCCTGGATGCGGCGGGTGAGAATCTCGATCATCCCGGGCTGGATGTCGGTGGCAAACACCCGGCCGGTGGGTCCCACCAGCTTCGCCATCCGGGAGGTGTAGTACCCCGACCCGGCGCCAATGTCGGCCACCACCATGCCTGGTTTGAGTTCCAGGGCCGCCAGCGCCTTCGAGGGCGCCTCTTCCGCCTCCCGCTCCGGCCGCTCGAGCCAGCCGGCGCCGCCCACGCCCATGACCGGCGCGAACACGCGGCCGCTGACCGGGTGCCGGCGCTGCGCCTCGGCCACGGCGACGATTCCGATCGAGACAGCGAGAACGAGCGCGGTGGTCCGGGTTAACATGAAGAGCTTCCCTATTCTCATGACGTTGTCCGCACGAGCGGCGTCCCCGGGCGACATCCCGGCGATCGCCGAAATCTACAACGAAGGCATCCAGGACCGGGTCGGGACGTTCGAGACCCGGCCGCGATCGCACGACGATGTGCGCGCGTGGTTCGACGGGGTGCACCCGATCGTCGTGGTCGAAGACGCCGGCGGGCACATCGTCGCGTTCGCCTCGACCTCGGCCTATCGTACTCGCGAGTGCTACGCCGGCATTGCCGAGTTTTCGGTCTATGCCCGGCGCGCCGAACGCGGGCGCGGCGCCGGCCGCCTGGCCATGGACGCGCTGATCGCCGCCGCGGCCAGGGCCGGATTCTGGAAGCTGCTGTCACGCATCTTCATCGAGAACACCGCCAGCCGCGCGCTGATGGCGCGCGCCGGCTTTCGCGAAGTCGGCATCTACGAAAAGCACGGCAAGCTCGACGGGGTGTGGCGCGACGTGGTGATTGTCGAACGCGTCATCCCCGAGAACCTCCGCTGATGAGACGAACGGTCCCACAACTGATCTCGCTCGTCGCCATCACCGCGGGCATCCTGCTGTTCCTTTACACGATGCTGTCGCTCGATCGCGACGAGACGATTCGCCAGACCCGCGAGCTGGGCCTGCTGCTGCCGCTGGTGCTGCTGCCCAGCGTCGGCTGGCACCTGCTGCGCGCGGCCGGCTGGTGGGTGTGCTTTCCGCCGGAGCAGCGGCCCTCGTTCTGGCGGGTGTTCCGCGTGCGCCTGGCCGCCGACGGCGTCGGCTACTTCACCATTCGCGGCGTCGCCAGCGAACCGCTGCGGGTCGTCTTGCTGATGGGCCGGGTGCCGGCGGTGGTGTCGGCGGCCGCCTCGGTGCTCGAGCGCACGGCCATGGGCATCATGAGCGTGGTCGGGGTCGGCCTGTTCGCCGCCGTCGCGGTGTCGTCCGACATGCTCCCCAGCGCCTGGCAGGGCGTGTTCCGCGGTATTGCCCTGACCGCGCTGGTCGTCCTGGTGTTCTCGCTGCTCTTCCTGATGCGCACCGGACGCTACTTCGGCCCGCTGATCGAGCGGATTCATGGCCGCACGGGCTGGCGCTGGGCCGGCGGCCGCACCGTGCACGCGATCAGCGCGGTCGAGGATTTGTTCCTGAAGCTGGCCCGCACCGATCCCCGGCGCATCGAGCTGCTGGTCGTGCTCAGCGTCGCCTGCTACGGCCTGATGGCCCTCGAGGTCTACCTGGTGTTCTGGGCGATCGGGCAACCCATCTCGCTCTGGATCGGGATCATCGTCGAGACCTTCACGCGGTCGGCCAGTGTCGCCGGCGGCGCCATTCCGGGCAACCTGGGCGCGCTCGAGGCCTCGAACGTCGCGGTCGTCAAGGCGCTGGGCCTGGTCGGCGGCGGCACGCTGGCCTTGTTCCGCCGAGTGCGCAGCCTGATTTTCGCGACCCTCGGCCTGGCCTTCTATCCGCGCGACACCGTCGCCGTTGCGCCCGAGGTCAAGGCGCCCTGATGTTCGCGCAGCTGATTGCCACGATCACGGCGTGGGCCACCGGCCTGGGCGGCCTCGGCCTGTTCATCATCGCGGTGCTCGACTCGTCATTCCTGTCGTTTCCGCAGGTCAACGACGTGCTGGTAGTCGTGCTCAGCGCGAAGTACCCCGAGCGAATGCCGTACTACGCCGGCATGACGACCATTGGCTCGCTGATCGGCTGCTTCATGCTGTTCGCGGTGGCGCGCCGCGGTGGCGAGGTGTTCCTGCGCAAGCGCCTGAAGGGCGCGCACGTCGATCGCGCGTTGCGGCTGTACCAGCGCTTTGGCCTGCTGGCCGTGGTGGTGCCGGCGCTGCTGCCGCCGCCGGTGCCCTTCAAGGTGTTCGTGGTGCTCGCCGGCGCCGCCGACGTGGCGCCGTGGCGCTTTGCCGTGGCCGTCGGCATTGGCCGCGGCATCCGCTATTTCGGCCAGGGTTACCTGGCGGTGGTCTACGGGGAGCAAGCGCTCGACTACATGCAGGCGCACGGCGCGGAGATTGGCGTGAGCCTGGCGCTGCTGGCCCTGCTGTCGGGGCTGGGACTCGTGATGTTGCGGCGACGGAGGCAAGCCACCACATGATCGAGGTGCTGCCGTTCCAGGCGGTGCACGTAGACCTGGTGCTGACCGACAACGCCGAGGCCCTGGCCAGGCGCGAGCAGTACTTGCCGCTGATGTCGGCGGAGGAACACGAGCGCATGCAGCGGCTGGTGTTCGAACGCGACCGCCAGCGCTTCCTGCTGACACGCGCGCTGGTGCGCAACATGCTGTCGCGCTACGCGCCGGTGAAGCCGGCCGACTGGCAGTTCATCGCCAACGTGCATGGCCGGCCCGAGATCCTGGATCGACCGGCCGCGGTGCCGGACCTGCGTTTCAACATCTCCCACACCGATGGCCTGATCGCCTGCGCGGTGACGATCGGCCGCGAGATCGGCGTCGACGTCGAGCACGTCAACCGCCGGCTCACCCAGGACGTAGCGGCGCGGTTCTTCGCGCCGTCGGAAGTGGCGCACCTGCAGTCGCTGCCCGACGAAGAGCAGGAGCGGGTGTTCTTCGATTACTGGACGCTGAAAGAGGCGTACATCAAGGCGCGCGGCTTCGGCCTGGCGCTGCCGCTAGCCGACTTCGCCTTTCACCTGACGCCCGGAGCGGTGCCGGCCATCACGTTCGAACCGTCGCTCAAGGACGACCCGGCGACGTGGCAGTTCCTGCAGGAGTGGCCGACGCCCACCCACCGCCTGGGCCTGGCCATCCGGCGCACCGGCAGCGACCTGCCGGTGCGGCTGCGGCAAGTCGTCCCGTGAGGCTCTGGGCCATCAGCGATCTGCACGTCGGCTACGAAGAGAACCGTCGTGCGGTTGAGGCCGCGCCGGCCTTCCCGGACGACTGGCTGATTCTTGCCGGCGACACCGGCGAGACCCCGGCCCATCTCGACTTCGTGCTGCGCAGTCTGGAACCGAAGTTCGCGCAAATCATCTGGACGCCCGGCAACCACGACCTGTGGACGCCGAAGACGCTGCCATCCGGGCAGCGCGGCGCCGCGCATTACGATCGCCTGGTCGCGCTGTGCCGCCGCTACGGCGTGTTCACGCCGGAAGATCCATATCCCAAGTGGCCCGGCGACGGACCGCTGCGCGCCGTCGTCCCCACCTTCACGCTGTTCGACTACTCGTTCCGGCCCGACCACGTCACGCGCGAGAACGCCATCGACTGGGCCGCGGATGCCGGCATCCGCTCGGCGGACGAAGACCTGCTGGCGCCCGATCCCTACTCGAACTGCGACGAATGGTGCGCCGCCCGGGTCGCGGCAACCGAAGAGCGCCTTAACGCCCTGCCGGCCGACGCCCGGCTGATTGTCGCCAACCACTTTCCGCTGCGACGCGACCTGGCCGTGCTGCCCCGCATTCCCCGGTTCTCGATTTGGTGTGGAACGATGAGGACCAACGACTGGCACCGGCGCCACAACATCGAGACGGTGGTCTACGGACACCTGCACCTGCGTTCCTCGAAAGTGATCGACGGCGTCAACTTCGAAGAGGTGTCGCTGGGCTACCCGAAGCAGTGGAACCAGTCTCGCGGACTCGAGCACTACTTGCGTCGCATCCTGTAGTTAGCCACAAAGACACAGAGGCACAGAGCTGAAGTTCGCCGGCGGCGCTTGGCGCCGCAGGCCTGATGCCGAACCGCGAAAAATGAGTCTTCCAGTATTCAGCGGACTCATTGTTCGCGGTTCGGCATCAGGCCGGTTGGCCGGCCAACGGCCGGCCACCAGCGAACTTGCAGCCCAGCTCTGTGTTCTCTGTGTCCTCTGTGGCCCATTAGATCTTGACGAGGCGTTCGGCGGCGGCGGTGAGCGTGTCGTCCTTCTTGGCGAAGCAGAACCGCAGGACGGGACCACCGGTGTCCTTGTACAGGAACGCGGACACGGGGATCGAGGCGACACCGTGCTCGATGATCAGCCGGTTGGCGATCTCCTTGTCGGTTTCCTTCGAGATCGCCGAGTAGTCCATCAACTGGAAATAGGTGCCTTCGCATTGCAGCGGCTTGAAGCGCGAGCCGGCCGTCAGTTCGAGGAACAAGTCCCGCTTCCGTTGATAGAAGCCCGACAGCGCCCGCGCCGCCGGATCCTTCCGCACGAACTCCGCGAACGCCATCTGCGACGGCGTGTGCACGGTGAAGGTGACGAACTGGTGGACGCGCGTGACTTCGGCCATCAGCGCCTGCGGGCCGACGCAGTAGCCGACCTTCCAGCCGGTGGTATGGAACGTCTTGCCGAAGGAGCTGATCACGACCGACCGCGCGCGCAGGTCCTCGTAGCGCAGCAGGCTTTCGTGCCGGCGGCCGTCGAAGATGATGTGCTCGTACACCTCGTCGCCGATCAGGATGATGCCGGTGCCATCGACGATCGACTGCAACTGCTTCATGTCGTCGGCCGACCACATCATGCCGGTGGGATTGTGCGGCGTGTTCACGAGGATGATCCGCGTCTTCGACGTGATCGCCCGCCGCACCTCGTCCCAATTGACGGTGTAGTCGGGATAGCGCAGGCTGACGAACACCGGCACGCCGCCGCTGAGGCGAATCACCGGCACGTACGAGTCGTAGCACGGCTCGAACAGCAGCACCTCGTCGCCCGGCTGCACCAGCGCCGTCAGCGTGGCATACAGGCCGGCCGTTGCGCCCGAGGTGACCACCACTTCGGTCACCGGGTCGTAACGCGGGCCGTAGAGCTGCTCGACCTTGGCGGCAATGCCCTCGCGCAGCGCCAGCACGCCGGGCATGGGCGCGTACTGGTTGTGGCCCTCGCGCATGGCCCGCGCCACGGCCTCCACCAGCGCCGGGTCGCAGTCGAAATCCGGGAACCCTTGCGACAGGTTGATGGCCTTGTGCTCGTTGGCCAGGCGGGTCATCACCGCGAAGATGCTGACGCCGATGTCGGGAAGCTTGGAAGTGGCGGAAACGGCCGAAGTCATGGGTGCTGTCATTCTGACACGGCGCCGCCGCCACGGTTACAATCGGCGGCATGATCCTTCTCTTTGCCCTCCTGCTCGGCATGCAGGCTCCCGCCGGCTATGCGCGCCCGGAACTGCTGGTCGACACCGCGTGGCTGGCCGCGCACGTCAACGATGCCGACATCCGCATTGTCGATCTCCGCACCCGCGGCTACGGCGAGGCCCACATTCCACACGCCGTGTTCGTGGACAACAACTGGATTCGCAATCCCAAGGCGCCGCCGACCTTTCTGCCGGCATCGGCCGAATTCGAGGCGTTGATGTCGAAGCTGGGCATCTCCAACTCGACCCGCGTGATCGCCTACGACGATCGCGGCGGGCTCTACGCCGCGCGGCTGTGGTGGATCCTCAACCATTACGGCCACGCCAACGCCGCACTGCTCGACGGCGGCTGGAACAAGTGGTCGCTCGAACAGCGGCCAACCAGCGCCGCCATCCCGGCGCCGGCCGCCGCGGTCTTCAAGGTCAAGCCGGGCACCGTCAAGGTGGCGACGCTGGATGACGTGAAGGCGGCGATCAACAAGCCCGGCGTCAAGCTGGTTGACGCGCGGACGCAGGATGAAATCGACGGCAAGGACCTGCGCCGCATCAAGCGCGGCGGCTTCATCGAATCATCTGTCCCGGTCTACTGGGAAGACACCATGGACCCCGTGACCAAGGCCATGAAGCCGGCCGCGGAGCTGGTCAAGCTGTATCGCAGCAAGGGCATCCAGCCGTCGGACCAGGTCACGGTGTATTGCCAGGTCGGCATGCGCGCCTCGCACGACATCTTCACCCTGGCGCTGATTGGCCACGACCTCAACAAGCTGGCGAATTACTACGGCGCCTGGGAGGAATGGGGCAACCGCGACGACACCCCGATTAAGACTAAGGTGCCTTAAGTGCCTAAGGTGCCTGGGGTGCCCAGGGTGTCCGCCTACGCGGCCGAAGGCCGCTACGGCGAGACCTCGCCGTAGCTCGCCCGTTCCGATTCGGCGAGCGAAGGCGGGACCCAGCCGCGGAGCTAACCGTCCTGGCGGGGGCCCGTCTAAGCCGGCATGCGCGTGCCGGACCTGACGCTTGCCTTCCGCAACATCTTCCGCCGGCCGGGCTTTGCTGCCGCGGCCATTGTCCTGATGGCGCTCGGCGCGGGCGCCAATGCGGCGGTGTTCTCGGTGGTCCGCGGGGTGCTGCTGCGGCCCCTGCCGTTCCCCGAACCGGATCGCCTGGCCGCCGTCGGTCCCGGCGTGTTCGTCACACTGGACGAGGTCGACTTCTGGCGCAGCCGGACGCACAGCTTCCAGCACATCGCCTCGCTGTCCCCCGGGTGGATGCTGGGACTGGTCGCCGAGGGCGGCGACCCCATCAAGGTCACCGGCGCGCGCGTGTCGGACAACCTGTTCCAGACCCTGGGCGCCTCGCCGGCCATGGGCCGGGCAATCGAACCCGGCGACGGGATCGTTGGCCGCCACCAGGTGGTCGTGCTCTCCCAGTCGCTGTGGCGCTCCCGTTTCGCCGCCGATCCTGAAATTGTCGGCCGCAGCCTGGAACTGGATCAGGAGCGTTTCACGATCGTCGGCGTCATGCCGGCCGGCTTCGAGGTGTTCGAGCCGGGGACCGATTTATGGATCCCGATCACCGCACAGCAGAAGGCCACTTCCTCGCTGGGCCTGGCGCGGCTGGCCCGCGGCGTCACCCCCGAAGCCGCCACTCGCGACATCGTCGCGCTGGTTCCCGAGATGCGCCAGCGGTTCGCGCATGGCAGCGAATGGGGCCGGACGCTGCGCGTGCAGTCGCTGCAGGAGTCGGTGACGAGCGACGTGCGGCCGGCGCTGCTCATCCTGCTCGGCGCGGTCGGCCTGGTGCTGATGCTGGCGGCGGTGAACCTGGGCACGCTGGTCCTGGGCCGGGCCATCGATCGCATGGGCGAGATGGCACTGCGCGCGGCCCTTGGCGCGTCGCGGGGCCGCCTGATTCAGCAGCTGGTCGTGGAACAGGCCGTGCTGGCCGTGCTCGGAGCGACCGCAGGCATTGGCGTCGCCGCCGCGGCCCTGCCGGCACTGGTCGCGCGCATTCCCGCCGATGTGCCACACGCCGGCCAGATTTCGCTCGACTGGGTGGTGCTGTTCACCGTTCTCGCCAGTTCGATCGTCATCGCCGTGATGGTCGGACTGTTCCCGGCGGCGCTGGCGGCACGCCCCAACCTGCAACCGCTGCTGAACCAGTCGCGGGCCACCGACACACCGGCCCGACGGCGAGTACTGAGCGGGCTGGTGGCGGTGCAGATTGCGCTCGCGGTGGTGCTGGGAATCGGGTCGGCGTTGATGCTGCGGTCGCTGTGGAACCTGCAGCGTGTGGATCCCGGGTTCAGGGCCCAGGGCGTGCTGACGTTCCGGCTGCAGACCACCTCCAAGTACCGCGCGCTCACGAACGGACTGCCCTACCTCGAGCAAATGCGCGACCGCGTTGCCGCGCTTCCGGGCGTGGTCGATGTCGGACTGGCCGGCCACCTGCCGATGAGCGGCTACGCCTGGACCACGCGCGCGCACCGCGCCGATCGGCCGCTCGAGGCCGGGGCGCAGCCGCCCAACGTAGGCTGGCGGTTCGTGCACGGCAACTACTTCCAGACCATGCGTACGCCGCTCAAGTTCGGCCGGCTGTTCACGAGCGCCGACCTCACGCGCTCGACGCAGGTCACCATTCTCAACGAGACGCTGGCGCGGCAGTTCTTCGACGAGCCGTCGGCAGCGGTCGGACGCACGCTGCTGGTGATGAGCGGGCGCACCGGCCAATACGAGCCAACCGAGGTGGTCGGGGTTGTCGGCGACGTCCGCCACCTGGCCCTCGACCGCGCGCCGGTGCCCGAGCTGTTCCGGCCGCTGACGCAGACCTTCATGTTCCCGATGGCCATGGTGGTGCGCACGCAGGGGCCGCCGGAGCAGATTGCCGCCGCGGTCCGCCAGGCCGCGTACGAGATCGATCCGGTGGTGCCGGTGGCCGAGCTCCAGCCGTACACCACGCTGATTGCCGGCACGCTCGGCCGTCCGCGCCTGCTCGGCTTCCTGCTGACGGTGTTTGCCGCGGCGGGCCTGGCCCTGGGATTGGTCGGCGTCTACGGCGTCGTGGCCTACCGCGTGAGGCAGCGCGAGCGCGAAATCGGCATCCGGCTCGCGCTGGGTGCGGCGCCGTCGAGCGTGGCGACCGGCATCGTGACCCAGGGGCTCGGCCACGCATTCGCGGGCATCGCGCTCGGCCTGCCCGCAGCCTTTCTGCTGTCGCGCCTGATGGCGAGCGTGGTCTTCGGCGTGAAGGCCACGGATCCGCTGACCTTCGCCGCGTCGCCGGTGGCCGTCATCGTGGCCACCGCGACGGCGTGTTGGCTGCCGGCACGCCGGGCGGCGCGCATTGACCCGGTAGCCGCCATCAGGCGGGATTGACATTCTGGGCGCCTCAGCACCTCAGCACCTCAGCACCTGAGCACCTGAGCACCTCAGCACCTCAGCACCTGAGCACCTGAGCACCTCAGCACCTGAGCACCCGAGCCCCCTAGGCACCTTAGGCACTCTAGGCACTATAATTCCGCGCGGAGGCTCCTTCATGATGCGCCGCGCTTTCTTCGCCCTGATCGCCGTGCTGGCCCTGTCGTCGCTGACGATCCAGGCCGGCTCATCCCCTGCTCGCGCCCGGCTGGGGATGGTCATCACCCAAAGCGACATTGCCTCGCAAATCGGCTTCGAGGTGATCAAGAACGGTGGCAACGCCATCGACGCTGCGGTCGCCACCGGCTTCGCCATGGCGGTCACGCACCCGACCGCCGGCAACATCGGCGGCGGCGGCTTCATCGTCTATCGGCCGGCGAGCGGCGAACCGGTGTCGTATGACTTCCGCGAGGTCGGCCCCGCGCGCTCGTCGCCCGAGATGTGGCTGAAGGACGGCAAGTACGACTTCGACACGCACCACAACAGCCACATGTCGGTGGGCGTGCCCGGCACGGTGGCCGGCCTGCACCTGGCGTGGAAAGAAGCCGGCTCGAAGCCGTGGAAGGAACTGGTCGAGCCGTCGATCAAGCTGGCTCGCGACGGCTTCGAGGTGTCGCACGGCCTGGCCCGGTCGCTGGGGTCGATGCTCGACGAGTTCAAGAAGTATCCCGCCTCGCTCGCCCAGTTCTCGAAGAGCGGGCAGCCCTACGAGGCCGGCGACATCCTGAAGCAGGCCGACCTGGCGCGCACGCTGACGCGGATTGCCGAGCAGGGCCCGGCCGGCTTCTACGAGGGCGAGACCGCGGCGCTGATCGAGAAGGAGATGAAAGCCAACGGCGGCCTGATTACCGCCGGCGACCTCAAGGCTTACCAGGCCAAGAAGCGCGGCGTGGTCAAGGGCACCTACCGCGGCTACGACGTCTACGGCATGCCGCCACCGAGTTCCGGCGGCATGGCTATCGTACAGATGCTGAACGTGCTCGAGGGGTTCGACCTGAAGGCCAACGGCTACGGCTCGGCCAAGAACATTCACCTCACCGCCGAGGCCATGCGCCGCGCGTTCGCGGATCGCGCCCGCTACCTGGGCGACCCCGACTTCGAGAAGGACATCCCGCTGCCGATGCTGATCTCGAAGGACTACGCGGCCGGCCTGCGCAAGACCATCGATCCGAACAAGGCGTCGAAGTCGGCACCGACGTCGTTCACCTGGACCAACGAATCGCCCGAGACCACTCACCTCTCGATCGTCGACGCGAAGCGCAACGCGGTGGCCATGACCTACACCCTGGAATACGGCTACGGCTCGCGCATCGTCGTGCCCGGCGCCGGCTTCCTGCTGAACAACGAGATGGGCGACTTCAACGGCCAGCCCGGGCTGACCGACGAGCGCGGCATGATCGGGACCACGGCGAACCTGGCGAGGCCCGGCAAGCGCATGCTGTCGAGCATGGCGCCGACCATCATCGCCAAGGACGGCCAGTTGTTCATGGTCACCGGCACTCCCGGCGGCCGCACCATCATCAACACCGTGCTGACGACCATTCTCAACGTGATCGATTACGGCATGAACGCGCAGGAGGCCGTGGACGCGGGCCGCATGCACCACCAGTGGCTGCCCGACCGCATCAACGTCGAACGGTTCGGGTTCTCGGCCGACAGCCTGGCGCTGCTGCGGGCCATGGGGCACACCGTGAACGAAGGCGGCGGCCAGGGCGCGGCCCAGGTGATCGTGTTCAACCAGAAAGAAAACATGCTGGAAGGCGGGGTCGATCGCCGGCCTGCAGACGGCGGCGCGGCCGGCAAGTAGAGTCTTACAGGAGGTAAGGAGATAAGGAGTTACTCCTTATCTCTTTGCCTCCTGTTCTGTCTGATTCACGTACTCGAAGCCGAACCGGCCCTTCACACACAAATTTCCGCGGGTGACGCCGTTGTCGAACGGCGACGTCACCTTCACGATCTGCTGATCCTGCACGTGCACGGTCAGCGTGCAGCCGACACCGCAGTACGGGCAGATCGTATCAGTCACCGCCTGCGTCTCCGGCCGCCACTCCCCCGCCTGCCGCAGTTCGAACTCCGGCGTCGCCATCAGCGCGCCGGTCGGGCACACCGCAATGCAGTTGCCGCAATAGACACACGCCGAATCGGGTAACGGCACGTCGAGTTCGGTGGAGATGTGGGCGTTGAAGCCTCTCCCGGCAACCGCGATTGCAAACGTGTTCTGCGCATCGGTGCCGCACGCCTCGACACACTTATAGCAAAGGACACATTTCCCGTAGTCCCGCACGTAGAGGTCGTTGTCGATCTTTACCGGTTGTGCCACAGAGGACACAGAGGACACAGAGCCAAGGCTTTCCTGAAACCTCTCCGGACGGGCTCCGTACTCCGACATCATCTCGCTTAGTCCGGGTGCCGTACTCAGGTCGACAGAGGATCCCAACAGTTCCAGGACGATCTTTCGCGACAGGTCGACTCGGGGCGAACGGGTCTTCACGACCATGCCGGCCTCGGCCTTGCGCGAGCAGGCCGGCGCCAGCACGCGGGCGCCTTCGACTTCGACCACGCACACCCGGCACGCGTTCACCGGCGTCAGGGTCTCGAGATAGCAGAGCGTGGGGATGGTGATGTCGAGCGTGTGGCAGGCGTCGATCAAGGTCGCGCCGGCCGGCACCTCGACCGCCCGCCCGTCGATGGTCAGCGGCACCATCACCGGCGGCGGTTCCGGCGGCGGCGCGGGAATGGCCGCCGCGGGCGGCGGCATGCGGAATGAGATCTCGTCGTGGTTCATGAGGCCCGCCCTTTCAACGACGGCACATTGGCAAATGCCGATTCGATGGCCGACGCGGCGGTCTGGCCCAACCCGCAAATGGATGCATCACGCATCGCCTGTCCCAACTCAGATAGCAACGCAGATGACGCCGAGTCATCAGCCAGGGCCACAGATGACGCAGATGACGCCGAGTCAGCGGTCAGGGCCACAGATGACGCCGGGTCACCGGTCAGGGCCGCAGATGACGCAGATAACGCAGATCTAGAACTCAATAGTTCGGCTTGCCTGACGGTACCAACGCGGCATGGCACGCACTGGCCGCACGACTCGTCGCGGAAGAACTGGGCGATGCGGGCCAGGGTGTCGTGCAGGTCGGCGGTGTCGTCGAACACCATGATCACGCCGGAGCCCAGTGTGGCGTTGGCCGCCCGCGCGCCCTCGAATGACAACGGCATGTCGAGCGCCTCCGGTCCCACGAAGGTACCGGCGGCGCCGCCGAGCAGCACGGCCTGCAGCGAGCGGCCGCCAGGAATGCCGCCGGCCAGGTCAATGGCGTGGCGCAGCGTCTGGCCGCACTCGATTTCGTACAGTCCGGGCGTGATGACATGACCCGACAGGCAGAACAGCCGCGTCCCGGACGACCCGTCGGTGCCGGTCTTTGCCCACGCCGCGCCGCCCTCGAGCAGGATGTCGAGCACGTTCACCAGCGTCTCGACGTTGTTCACCACCGTCGGTTTGCCGAACACGCCGGACTGCGCGGGGAACGGCGGCTTCGACCGCGGCTCGCCGCGCTTGCCTTCAATGGAGTTGAACAGCGCCGTCTCTTCACCGCAGATGTAGGCGCCGCCGCCGCGGCGGATGTCGATGTCGAAGGCGTGGCCCGAGCCGGCAACGTCCGGTCCGAGCAATCCCGCCTCGCGCGCCTGTGTGATCGCGGTGCCAAGGGCCGCTTCCGCCTCGGGGTACTCACCGCGAATGTAGATGAACCCGCGTTCGGCTCCGGTGGCCAGCGCACAGATGGTCATGGCCTCGACCACCGCGAAGGGATCTTCCTCCATCAGCACGCGGTCCTTGAACGTGCCGGGCTCCGACTCGTCGGCGTTGCAGACCACGTAGTGCGGGCGCGCGCTTTCGCGCGCGACGGCCTCCCACTTGCGCCCGGTTGGAAACGCGGCGCCACCGCGCCCCAGCAGTCGTGCTGCCGACACTTCGGCGATGACGCCCGCAGGCCCCAGCTCAATCGCCTTGTTCAACGCCGCGTAGCCGCCATGCTCGCGATAGCTGTTCAAACTCGCCGGGTCGCTGCGGCCCATGCGCAGCAGCAAGGTCGCTCCGCTGGCAACGGCCTTCGACGCGGGCGGCCGCGCGCCGCCGCCCAGGGCCGCGGCGATGTCGGTGTCGCGAACGGGGCTGATCACGAAGCGCTCAGCCGCCAATCCGGCACGCGTGACGAGCGCGGCGGATCCCCGGTCGCACTGCCCCAGGCACGGTGACCGGTGCACCGCATCGCCGAACCGCGCCTGCAGGTCGCGGCACAACCGGTCGGCGCCGTTCAGGCGGCAGGCAATGTCGTCGCACACGTGCGCCACCGCCGCCGGGCGCGGCTCTGTCGCCAGCAGGTGATAGAACGTCACGACGCCCCACGCTTCGGCGGGCGGCACCGACAGCCGCGTGCAGATGTAGTTGAGGGCACCGTGGCTGATCCAGCCAATGGCGTCCTGGACCGCGTGGAACGCCGGCAGCAGCAAATCGCGGTCGCCCGTTACCTGGCGCCCGCCCAGCGCCGTGCGGCCGTCGCGGCCGATGTCGCGCGCCGCGCCTTCCCACCCCGTCAAGGGTGGACCCAACAGACGATCGACTGCCTCGCGCTCGAGGACGCTGGGCTCGGCACCGGCGATATGGAGGTCCATAGTCAGGGCCGGAAGTCGGGAACCGGGAACCGGGAACCGGAAAGACCTGTGTCTTCCCGATCGACTCCCGGCTCCCGACTCCCGACTGCCGTCTCAATCCGAATGGCGGTCGCCTTGAACTCGGCCGTCCCGACACGCGGATCGGTGGCATCACTGGTCAACATGTTGGTCGCCACCTCTCCAGGGAAATGAAACGTCATGAAGGTGAGTCCCGGCCGCAGCGCCTGGTCGATGTGCACCGGCGCGACGACGGCCCCGCGGCGGGAGATGACACGGACGTGCTGCCCTTCCTCGATGCCGAGGTGACGGGCGTCTTCGGGCGAGACGTCGAGCGTCTCGCCCCGGCGCGAAGGCGAGGCGTAGGCGCCGGTCTGGACGCCGGTGTTGTACTCCGCCAACCGGCGTCCGGTGGTCAGGCGATACGGATAGTCGGCGTTGAGTTCATCGAGCGGCAGTTCGTGGATCACCATGGAGAACGGCGCGCGCGGACCACGGACCGGCCGTTCCCACAGCCGCCCGTGCAGGAACAACTCGCCGGGATGCTGATCGTCATAACACGGCCACTGCAGGCCCGAGTGCTGCTCCAGCCGCTGGTAGCTCATCCCGGCATGCATCGGCGACAGCTGGCGCAGCTCGTTCCACATCGCCTCGGGGTCGGGAGCCCAGTCGTGGCCCAGCCGGCGCGCCAGGTCGCAGATGATCGCCAGGTCCTCGCGCGCCTCGCCGGGAGGGCTGAGGGTCTTGCGGACGCGCTGCACGCGGCGCTCGCTGTTGGTGAACGTGCCCTCCGATTCAAAGGCGCCGGCGGCTGCCGGCAAGACCACGTCGGCGCGTTGGGCGGTCTCGGTCAGGAAGATGTCCTGCACCACCAACAACTCCAGCCCCTCGAGCAACTGCGTGGCGCGGTGCTGGTCGGCCTCCGACTGCACGGGATTCTCGCCAATGACGTAAAGGGCGCGCAAGTCGCCGCGGCCCATGGCATTGAACATGTCCGACAGGTGCCAGCCGCGCTTGGGCGGCACGGTCACGCCGTAGAAGCGATCGAACTTCTGCCGCACCTCGTCGTTCTCGACATGCTGGAAACCCGGCAGGCGATCGGGCAGCGCGCCCATGTCGCCGCCGCCCTGCACGTTGTTCTGGCCGCGCAGCGGATTGAGGCCCGACCCCCAGCGGCCGACGTGCCCGGTCAGCAGCGCCAGGTTGATGAGCGCCATCACGTTGTGAACCGCGGTGTGATGCTCGGTGATGCCCAGCGTCCAGCAGATCATGGCGCGCTTCGCCGTGGCGTAAGTGTGCGCCATCTCGCGGATCACGGCCGCCGGCACGCCGGTTTCGGCCTCGCCGGCCGCGAGCGTCCACGGCTCCACCAAGGTCCGGTAGGCGTCGAAACCGGTGGTCGCGTGCTCGATGAACTCGCGGTCGGCCAGGCCGGCGGTGATGATCTCGCGCGCCATGGTGTTCGACAGCGCGATGTCGGTGCCGACGTCGAGACCCGCCCACACCTCGGCCCACTGCGCGGAGGCGGTGCGGCGGGGGTCGATCGCATAGAGCTTCGCCCCTCGCTTCAGCCCCGCGAGCAGGTGGTGAAAGAAGATCGGGTGCGTCTCCCTGGCGTTCGATCCCCAGAGCAGGATGCAGTCCGTCTCTTCAATCTCCTGATACGAGCTGGTGCCGCCACCCATGCCGAATACCGCCGCCAGACCGGCGACGCTCGGGGCATGTCAAGTGCGGTTGCAGCTATCCAGGTTGTTCGAGCCCATCACCACGCGCGCGAACTTCTGCGCCGCGTAGTTCATCTCGTTCGTGCTTTTCGAGCAGCTGAAGAGGCCAAACGCCTGGCCGCCATGCGCCTGCCGCACGTCGGCGAAGCCGCGTGCAGCGCGCTCCAACGCCTCGTCCCACGAAGCCTGCCGGAGCGGGCCGCCGCGGGCGTCACGAACGAGCGGATGGACTAAGCGTGTCATCCGACTCATCGTGTGTTTACGGTAACACGGGGACTCGGGGATCGGGGTATACCCACTGCCCCGTGGGAATCGACAGCAGCATGTAACGGCGGCGCAACGCGACGACGTGGCCGGGCAGGTCGCGGGTGGTGAACTCACCCGCCCGGCACCGGTCGCGCAGTTGGCGGATCTCGAAGCGGTAGAGGTCGTTGATCTGCTCGCGCAGGCGCTCGGGGCGAGTCTCGGCCCGTGGCGCCAGCCCGTGGCGCGCCAACTCGTCGAGAACCTCGGGCCGGTAGCGGACTGGCATCACAAGACCGCCAGGCCGGCCATGGCCGGCGTCTGCGTCAACGGCGGCATTTGAGGTTGTAGAGCGAGATCTCGATCTCCACCGACGCCGGCAGGCCGGGCGTCGCGGCCGCCTGGCCGTAAGCGGCGCACGCCGCGGCCACGTCGCCCAGCCGGTCGCTGGCGCGCGCCAGGCCGATCAGCGCATTGGCGGTCGGCTTCAGGCTGACGGCACGGCGGTAGGCGTCGCGGGCCTCGGTGTAGCGATCGACCTCGAGCCACAGCTCGCCGGCCAACTCGTCGATCGGCAGCGGCCACTGCGCCGGCGATCCGGTCAGCGCCATGGTGTCGGACAGGTCGCGGGCGTGCGCGAGGAACACGTCCAGCTCGTCGCGCTCGTCCTGCGCCGCACTGACCGCGGCGCGAATGGCGACGTCGGCATAGCGCGCCGCCTGGCCCGGCAGGCTGTCGAGCTCCTTGAGCCGCACGTTCACCGGCCCGAGCAGTTCGAGGGCGCCGCCGCGCGGCGCCAGCGCCCGGGCCGCCAGCCACCCTTCCATGGCCGCCGTCTGCACGGCGCGGTCGGCATCCTGGCCAAGCGCCGCTGCCAGCAGCACGATCATTACCATCCGCATGCGCCCTCAGCCTCCGGTCATCGCCACCACGACGCCGGTGCCGGCGTCCTCGACCAGGCGGCTGTCGAGGCCGCGCGCGGCGATCGTGAACGATCGCAGGCCCACGGCATGCTCAGGGGGCGGCGGCGCACCGGCACCCAGCCAGGTGTTCATGCCGAGATGATGATGGTAGCCGCCGGCCGACACGAACAGCGCGCCGGGATAGCGCCGGACGACCGGCTCGAAGCCAATTTGCCCGCAATAGAACGCCTCCCCCTCGTGCAGTTGCGAGACGTGCAGGTGAACGTGGCCAATCATCGTCCCCGCGTCGAGTCCCTGCCAGGGTGCCTCGGCGCCGGGTTCGTCGGCAACCGACTGCACGTCCAGCGGGTCGGTGGCCATCGCCAGCTCGCCGTTGGCGGTGCGCCACGTGTCGCGAGGACGATCGCGGTAGATCTCGATGCCGAGACCGTCCGGGTCATTCAGATACAACGCCTCGCTCACCAGGTGGTCGGCCACCCCCGACAGCGGCCACTGCCGATCGGCCAGGCGCCGCAGCGAGCGGCCGAGCGCCGCGCGAGATGGGACGAGGACTGCGAAGTGGAACAAGCCGGTCGTGCGGCGCGGTTTCGGCACGGCGTCGCGGCGCTCGTGCAGTTCGACGAGGGCGGGGCCATCGCCGGCAGAGAGCAGGGCCGTGCGTTGATGGCGGGCAGTTTCCTGGAACCCCAGGGTGTCGCGGTAGAAGGCCACCGAGCGATCGAGGTCGGCGACGGTAAGGCTGACCGATGCGATATGGGCGTCCGCCGGCAGCGGCATGACGCCATCTTAACTCCGTACGGAAGATGGCCACAGAGGACACAGAGGACTCAGAGGAAGCCTTTTCATAATGCCCGCCGGCCTGCGCAAAGCCGACTGCCATTCTTCAAAGACTTGACTCTGTGTCCGCTGTGTTCTCTGTGGCCTACGACGTCTCAGTTACTAGAAGCCAACCACCAGGCCGACGCGCGCGATGCGCGGGCTCAGGTTCTGGGCCAGGGCGTTGAACTGCGTCGACGACACATTGTTCACGCGCACCAGCGCCGTGTTCGCGTTCATCACGTTGAACAGGTCGAAGATTGCCCGCACGCTGAGACGATCCGTCCGGAACTGGCGCGCGATGCGCAGGTCGGTGTTCCACAGGTTCGGGAACCGGAACGTATCAATCTCCGGCGACACCAGCACCGTCAACCCGGAGTCGGCGCCGAGCGCGGCCGCCGTGCCCGAACGGACAATCGGGAACGGATAGCCCTGGCGGCCAAACACGTTGGCGCTGAGCTCGATGCCCCAGGGCGCCTGGTACATCGCGTTGGCGTTGAACTGCCACTTCGCATTGATGTAGATGGTGCCCGATCCGCTGCCGCCGCTCTGCGGCGCGAACTGGCCGCCGTTCTTCAGCGGCTCGGTGGCGGTCGGCGTGGGGTTGCCGTTGGTGTCGTACATCCCCTCGCTGCCGTCGAAGTGCTCGCGGGCGTTGTTCCAGGAGAAGCCGACGCGGCTCATCCAGCGGTTCGACAGCCGCTTGGTCAGGCCGACTTCGACGCCGTGGTAGTCGGTCGAGTAGCCGGGCACGGTGGTGGTGACGAAGCCGTTGCCGCCGGCGGCAATCGCCGCGGCAGTCGGAATCCATGTCGGCACGTTGTAGGTCGAGCCGTCGGGCAGCGTGCCGGTCAGGCCGCTGCCCGGCGTGTAGTCGCCACGGCCGACGCCGTTGCGCGGCGTGATAGTGCCGCTGAAGTTGCCGAACAGATCGGTGGTCCTGGTGTAGCTGTAGTTCGCCGTCACGGCGAGGTTGTTGACCACTTCGCGGTCGAGACCGATCACCATGCTGGTGGTGCGCGGCGCCTTCAGATCGGGATCGAGCACGTTGGCCGAAGTCACCGCCGTCGGGTTGGCGGGATTGAAGCCACCGGCCGCCGTGATGAACTGGTTCAGGTTGACTTCACTCGCCTGCGCGAAGTGATCGCCGTTGGTATCGACCCAGCGGTAGGTCGCCGAGCCCGCCACCGAGCTCGGGTTGAGCACGCCGACCGTGCCGGTGTTGAGCTGCCCGGCGTAGCGGCTGAAGCTGGCGCGGGCCACGGTCTTGCGCTCGGCATCGAGCGCGAGGGTCACGCCGGCGCGCGGCGAGAAGTCCTTCCACACGAACGGCGTCTTGTAACCGGCGAAGACCACGCCGGGCACGACGTTCGGGAACGCCGGGTTGGCCTTGGTCTCTGACGGCAAGGCCTCGCCGTCCTGGCGGTCGTAGCGCAGGCCGAGATCGACGGTGACCCGGTCGAACGAGATCGTGTCGCCGACATAGAAGTTCAGGTAGTTGGCGCGATTGCCGCCGAAGCCCTCGCGGAACACCTGCGCCTGCAGGTTGCCGGCGCGCTCGTTGGCGAGAATGCCGTTGCCGGGCCAGATGGTGCCCGACACCGCGTCGGTCGTGCGGTAGCCGACGCCGAACTTGATGTCGTGCGACGCGCCCAGGCGCGACACGAACGACTGCGCGTTGACGTTGACGACCTTCTGGGGCCGGACGTTCAGGCTCTGGTTGACCGAACCGTACGACTGCGCCGTCACGAAGTTACGGCCCGCCTGCTCCTCGAGGCCGCCGGTGGGATCGAGGATGAACCCGGTGTTGTAGTAGCCGTAGTTGGCCGACACGAACAGGTTGGTGCCGAACGTGTGGTCGTTGCCGATCTTCCACAGGCCGTGCAGCGGGAAGTCGGTGTAGGCGTTGTCCTGGTGGAAGGTCGCGGTGGGGGCGTCGAACAGGATGCCCGAGACGCCGGGGCTGCGGCCTTCCTTGATCTTGAAGCCGTCGAAATACAGGAAGCTCACCATGTCGCTCTTGGTGGCCTGCCAGTTGAGCTTGACGGTCGGGTTCTTCAGCACCGTGCGGTCGACCAGGGCGCCGGCCCGGCGGACCAGCCGCACGTCCTGGATGGAGTACGAACCGTAGAACCACGCCTTGTCGCGCAGGATCGGGCCGCCGACGTCGAAGCCGTAGTCCGAGATCTGCTCGTTGTGATCCGCCGAGTCTGGGGTCACCCCGCGCGCGGCCAGTTCGTCAGGAACGTTCGACCATTCCATGGCGTCGTTGTCGAAGTAGCCGCGCACGGTGCCACTGAACGAGTTGGTGCCGCGCTTGACGACCAGGTTCAGGCCCATGCCGCCGGTGCGCGACTTGATGTCGTTGCCGGCGGTCGAGACCTGGATCTCTTCGAAGTTGTCGAAGTTGAAGTAGCTTGGCGAGGCGCCGGTGGCCGCCATGTCGGTAATCTCAATGCCGTCCATTGTCCAGCTCGCGTCCTGCGGGCGGGTGCCCTTCGAGGCGAAGTTGGACTGCTGGCCGGTTTCGTTGCCGCCGATGTTCACGCGATCGACGAGCACGCCCGGCACGCTGCGCATCAACGCAAACGGGTCGCGCGAGGTCGGGATCTTGGTCAGCTCGTCGGTGGTGAAGTTGGTGGCGGTGCCGGTGGCATTGGTGTCGACCAGTGGACTCGCCCCCGTCACGGTGATGGTCTCGGCCACCGAGGCCAGGCGCAACTGCACACCGATGTCGGCCTGCCGGCCGACCGCGACGACAATGCCTTCGCGAACCACGCTGGCAAAGCCGGGCAGTTCCACCGTCACGGAGTAGGTGCCCGGCGGCTGGTTGAGAAAGCGGAACTTGCCGGTTTCGTCGGTCACCGCCGTCTGGGTCCGGTCCGAACCCTGGATGGTGACCGTCACCCCCGGCAGCACGGCTTTCTGTTCGTCGGTAATCGTGCCGGTAATACTGCCGCCCGCGACCTGCGCGGCGGCGGGCACGACGGCAATGAGCGCGAATAACGCGGCCGTCAATAGTCTCTTCATCTGCGTGTCTCCTCCCATGAACGCGGCCCGGTAGGCCTCGACCACGACAGAGCAACGCCGGTACCGGAGGGTGAGGTTCAGCCCGAAACGACAGCCTTACGTCCCAGCAAAGGGACCAATCGCTGCACGGCCGCAACCAGAACACGCGCAAAGGGATAGTTGGTCACTCTCAAGAACCTGCTCATCCCCCGCGGCCGTTCGTCCCTGACCAATGGCGGGCCGAGGGCGTGGGTTCAATAGACCGGATTTTGTGATCTGGAGATTTGGGGAAATCAGGGATCAGGGATCAGGGATCGGGGATCGGGGATCAGGGCTTGGGAACGCGCAGCGTCGCGCTGATCATCGCGCTGCCGCTGGCGGCGAACATCAGCGACAGGGGATGCAACAGCGCCGGACCAACCTGGACCACGCCGAACCACAGGCGATCGTCCACCCGCCCCAGGTACTGCGCGAGACCCAGGATCAGGACCAGGACGACGCTGGTTGGAATCGGCGTGCCTTCGAAGTACTTCACCTTGCCGGTGTCGGCGTCGGTCAGCGCCTCGGTCGTGGCGTTGAACCGCGCCAGGCGGCTGACCCCGCACACGACGAAGTAGGTGAGGATGACCATGTCCCCCCCGCCCCGCAGGCCCAGGGTGAACCCCAGCACTGCCGGGGCGACGCCGAACGAGATGACATCGGCCAGCGAGTCGAGGTCGGCGCCGAGCACCGACTGGCGGCGTTTGTCCAGGCGCGCGACGTAGCCGTCGGCCACGTCAAAGGTCAGGGCCGCCGGCAACAGGAAGAACGCGGCCCAGAAGAAGCGCCGGTTGCCGGTCGCAATGTAGTCCAGGCACAGGAAGACCGAAATGGTGCCGCACGACGCGTTGAGAATGGTCAGCAGATCGGCCCAGGTGTACGACCGCAGCATGGACATGTGCCGGCGCCGGTCCGTCATGGCCACCAGCGTATCAAACCGCGCCGTTAACCTTTTGCCAGGTCGTCCGTATTAATGGGTATGAAACGACGCGTTTTCGCGACCCTTTCGGCGGCCCTGGCCGCGATCCTGCTGACCACCGCCGCGGTGGCCGCCCAGGTCACGCCGCCCACACCGGCCCAGCCTCCCGCCGCGCCGGCGCCGATCTACCAGACGCCGGTTGATGCGCAGACCACGCGCGACCAACTGCACGAGATACTGCGCCAGTATCCGCCGTCGGTCGGCGAAGTGCTGGGCCGCGACCACAGCCTGCTCAGCCGGCCCGACTATCTCGCCCCCTATCCGCAACTGGTGGCGTTCGTCCAGCAACACCCCGAAGTCGCCCGCAACCCGAGCTTCTTCTTCGGCGACTACCACTACTACCAGCGGCAGCAGGTCTCGCCGGAACTCGAAGCGCTGGGTTCGCTGCTCGGCGGCATGGCCGTGTTCCTCGCGGTCGGCCTGTTCCTGGGGGTGATGACCTGGTTGATCCGCGCCGTCATTCAACACCGCCGCTGGCTGCGGCTCTCGAAGGTGCAGGCGGAAGTCCATGTCAAGCTGATGGACCGCATGGCGACCAACGAAGAACTGCTGGCCTACATTCAAAGTCCGGCGGGCCGCCGCTTCCTCGAGTCGTCGCCCATTCCGCAGGAGGCAGATTCGCCACGCCTCGGCGCGCCGGTGGGGCCCATCATCTGGTCGTTGATGGCCGGCATCGTGCTCGCCACCGTCGGTATCGGCTTCAGGCTGGCCGCCAACGCGGTGGCGGTCGAAGCCCAGCAGGCCTTTACGGTAGTGGGCCTCATCCTGCTGGCGCTTGGCGTCGGCTTCGTGGTCGCCTCGGGCATGGCCTACCTGGTGTCGGCGCGGCTCGGCCTGTTCCCGGCGCGCGCTGCCGATGCGGATGCGAGCGGACATGCGTGATCTCACCCTGACCGACATGGAACGCCTCGGCGCCTTTGACGAAGCCGACCGCACGTTCCAGATGACCGAAGAAGCGTTTCGCGTCTTCTACGAGCTGACGGCGCGGCCGGTGAAAGTGTATCTGTCGCGCATGACCGGCGACGACCGTCTCGCCGACGACCTGCTGCAGGAGGCGTACTACAAGTTCCTGCGATCGAGCGCGACGTTCGAGAGCGACGACCATCGCCGCAACTACCTGTTCCGCATTGCCACCAACCTGGTGCACGACCACCGCCGCCGCCCCCGCATCGAGGTGGCCGCCACCAGCGAGGCGCAAGAGCGGGCGGCCGCGCCGGCCGATGCGCGAACGGCGGAGCAAACCGCCGCCCGCATCGACCTGGCGCGGGCCATGGACCACCTGAAGCCGCGCGAGCGCAGCCTGTTGTGGCTGGCCTATGCCCAAGGGTGGTCGCACGAGGAAATGGCGGCGGCAATGGGCGTGAAGACGGCCAGCCTGAAGGGCATGCTGTTCCGCGCCCGCCGCCGCCTGGCCGTCATTCTGAAGCATCCGGGAGGCCGGTCGTGAACGACAACGAATGCATCCACGAACAGGGTGTCGTCAATGCCGTGCTGTCGGGCCGCTGGCCCGCCGTTGACGAGGACTTGTCAGCGCACGTGGCGCATTGCGCCACGTGCCGCGAGGTGGCGGACGTGGCGGTGGTGCTCAGGGCGGATCACAACCAGGCGCGCGCCGACGTGCACGTGCCGGTGGCCGGCCAGGTCTGGTGGCGGTCGGCGGTGCGGGCGCGGCTGGAGTCGGCGCAGGCCGCGACCAGGCCTATGACCTGGCTGCACGGCGTGACGGCGGCAATCACGATTGGGGTCATGCTGGCGCTGCTGGGAACAGCGTGGCCGGTGATGGTCGACCTGGCGGTGTGGACGCGCGACATCGTGGTGCCGTTGATGACCAACGCCGGCGTCTCGGGGGCGGTCGGCGGCGTGCTGCGGCAAAGCGCGTTGATTGCCGTTGGCGCGGCGGCGTGCCTGCTGGTGGCGCCGGTGCTGCTCTACTTCGTGCTGTCGAACGACTGAAGGCACGGCCGCGGGGGCGGTTCCGCCGCCGCTCCCGTGGCATGCGCGCAGTAGCGATAGGTCGCGCCGCTACTGCCGGCGACTTCCCAGAACTGCGGACACTGCGGCCAGAACTCCAGTTCTTCGATCACCTCGCGGCTGCGGCGAACCGCCTCGGGCACCGCTTCGAGCGCCGGCGTGAAGTGATGGCCGAACAGCCCTGAGCGGTCAAGGCCGGCTACGCCCGACTGCGACTCGCACGCCACCACCAGCGGCGAACGGCGTCCTGCCCGGGTCAGTTGCACACGAGACGGGGCCGACCCAAACGACTTGTACCCCACGTCAACAAACTGCAACTGCGCGCCGTTGTCCATGGTCACGGTGGCGCAAACATCGCCGTTGGGAGTCAGCCAACCCGAGGCGCACGCGACCTCGACCGACTTGACACCGGTCACGATGCCGAGGTTCTGGCGCACGAACTCCTCTTCACGCGGGCCGGCGAGCGTGCAGCCACTGACCAGGCACGCCGCTACCATGGCCAGCGTCCGGCATGGCCCGGCGGCCGTCACCATCGGCCGCTTGCGCCTCCCCCGCCCGACGACCCGCCGCCGAAACTGCCGCCCGACGAACCGCCCGAGCTCGAACCGCCGGAGCCGCCGCTGCCCATGACCCATCCCGATCCTCCCCCGCCCTTGCCCTGGCGAAAGCTGTCACGCCACTTGGGGCGGCCCCCCAGCCGGTACCCCCACGCCGCCATCGCCAGCCAGAATGGCACCAGCGTGAACAGCGTGACGGTGAACATGATGAGCAGGGCCATCAGCATGGGCAGTCCGGAAAAGAAGCTCCCGAACAGGATCGGGAACGCGGTCTTGGTGCGCAAGCCCAGCCCCACCATGAACGAGCCGATGGCGACGAAGATCCCGAGGAACGGCACCAGCACGAACACCGGCACGTCGTCCTGCGAGTCGTTGAAGCGCGCGAGTTCTTCCGGCGAGAGCACCTGGTTCTTCTCGACGATGTCGGCGATGCGGCCGACGCCGGCGACGATGCCGCCGGCGTAGTCGCCGTCGCGGAACCGTGGCAGGAACGCTTGGTCGCGAATCTCGCCGGCCAGCCCGTCGGGCAGCACGCCTTCGAGGCCGTAGCCCACCTCGATGCGCATCTCGCGTTCGTTCGGGGCCACGAGAATCAGGACGCCGTTGTCGGTCTTCTCCTGCCCGACGCCCCACGCCTTGAACAGCCGGCTGGCGTACTCCTCGATCGACATCCCGTCGAGCGACGTCACCGTCGCGACGGCGATCTCCGACGAGGTCCTGGCCTCGACGTCGCGCAGCCGCTCGGTCAGCGTGGCGCGGGTCTGCTCGTCCAGGAGGTTGGCGTAGTCGTTGACGTGACCGGCGGGCGCCGGCAGGCCCTGGGCGCTCGCCACGCCGGCTGATGTCAGCAGCGCGAGGTACGAGGCGAGCAGCAGACGCACGAATCGATTGGTCATGGTCACTTCTCGCTGACGCCCACGGCGCGAACCGGCATGGTTACAAACAAAGACGACTGTTGGAGTTGACCATACAACACCACGCTCGCCAATGACACGGATGACGTTACAATATGGCCGATCGGGACCCACCCGTAATTTCGCGGTCCCGTTGCGCATCAGGAGTTCACATCATGCAGCGTTCGACCAAGTCGACTCTTACCGTGGGCAGCGTCGCGCTCGCCTCTTTACTCATTTCGTACAGCGCGCTGACCGCCGCCCAAGGCGGCCAGGCTCCGCCGCCGGCGGCGAACACGCCGCCCAAGCCGCTGGTGCCGGTTGCCGCCAGTTCGGTGGCCGCCAATCCGGACAATTACGTCGGTGAGTACGTGACGATGACGGGCGCGGTCGAGGCGAACCTCACCGCCACGTCGTTCTCGGTCGACCAGGACAAGACCAAGCCGACCGGCAAGGACGTGCTGGTGCTCGCGCCGACATTGCAGAAGCCCGCCGACCCCAACGGTTACGTCACCGTGATCGGCCAGCTGATCAAGTTCGACGCGGCCGAAGTCGCCGCCAAGCTGAAGGACTACAAGATCGACCTGTCGCCGGAAGACCAGGCGAAGTTCAAGGGCAAGCCGGTGGTGCTGGCCACGGCCGTGATCAACACCGCCGGCATCGACATTGCCAAGAAGCCGATTCCACCGATGTCGGCCGACGACCTGGCGCTGCAGAAGATCATGACCAAGCTGCCGCCCGCCCAGGCCGCGTTGCGCAAGCTGCTCGACGGCAAGGACCTCGAACCCGTCAAGGAACAGGCCACCATCATCAAGACCGCCTTCGCCGAGACCGAAGCCTTCTGGAAGGCCAAGGGCAACACCGAAGCGATGAACATCGCGGCCGAAGGCAAGAAGCACGCCGACGCGATCCTGATCAACGTCGGCCTCGGCAGTCTCGCCGCCGCCAAGGTCTCGGTCGCGCCGCTCGGCGCCACCTGTGCCAGTTGCCACGGCAAGTTCCGTGACCGCATGGACGACGGCACGTTCCGAATCAAGCCCGGCCTGTAGGTTGTTGGTGCCAGGAGGCGGCACTGCGGTGCCGCCGTTTGACTAAAGAGGACCCATGAAAAAGATCGCCCTCGCCGCCCTCAGCTTCGTTGTCATCGGCGCCACTTACGCCGCGGCCCAGCCGCCTGCCGCGGGCGCGCCCGCCGGCCAGCAGCGCCAGCGCCCCGCCCCGGATCCGCGGTCGATTGGCGGCGGCAACTGCGCCGACAACCCGTACAACTGCGTCGACGCGGTGAATCCGCTGCCCGTCGCGACCACGGTGTGGCTCGAAGAGATGACCTGGATGGACGTGCGCGACGCCTTGAAGGCGGGCAAGACCAACGTCATCATTGCCACCGGCGGCATGGAACCCAACGGTCCGTGGCTGGTCACCGGCAAGCACAATTACGTGCTGCACGCCAACTGCGAAGCCATCGCCCGCAAGATGGGCAACGCCCTGTGCGCGCCGATTATCAAGCACGTGCCGGAAGGCGGCATCGAGCCGAAGACCGGCCACATGGTGTCGCCCGGCACGATCTCGCTGCGCGAAGAGACCTTCCAGGCCCTGCTCACCGACACTGCTGAAAGCCTGCAGGCGCACGGTTTCAAGAACGTCATCTTCATCGGCGACAGCGGCGGCAACCAGCGCGGCCAGCAGACGGTGGCCGACAAGCTCACCGCGAAATGGGCCGGCAAGGCGCTGGCCCTGCACATTCCGGAGTACTACGACTACAACAGCGTGTCGAAGCACATGACCGGCAAGATCGCCGAGGCCGCCAAGGGCGACGGCCTGCACGACGACCCGATCATCACGCTGAACATGTTCATCGACGACCCGAACTCGGTGCGCTACGACGCGCGCGTCAAGGCCGGCAAGGCGACGATCAACGGCGTGAGCATTGCCGATCGCGCCAAGGCCACGGCGCTTGCCAAGGAGATCGTCGAGTTCCGCGCCACCAAGACGATCGAAGCCATCAACAAGCACATTGCCGCCAAGGGCGGGACGAAGTAGCCATGACCGACGTCAGCCGCCGCATTCACTCGATGCGGCGGCTGATCGGCAACACCCCCCTGCTGTCGCTCTCGCTGCGCGTCAACGGCGAGCCCCGCACCATCTACGCCAAGTACGAACCCCTCAACCTGACCGGCAGCATCAAGGACCGCATGGCGCTGCACATCCTGCGGCGGGCCTACGACACCGGACAGATCATGCCGGGCGACCCGATTGCCGAGGCCACCAGCGGTAATACCGGGATTTCGTTCGCGGCCATCGGCCGGGCGCTCGGCCACCCGGTCACCGTGTTCATGCCCGACTGGATGAGCAGCGAGCGGATTGCGCTGATCTCGAGCTTCGGTGCCTCGGTCGTGCTGATCAGTAAGGCCGATGGCGGCTTCCTCGGCTCGATTGCGCGCGCCGATGCGATGAAGGAAGCCAATCCGCGCACCTTCCTGCCGCACCAGTTTTCCAACGAGGCCAACATCGACGCGCATGTCACCGGCACCGGGCCGGAGATCTGGCTGCAGTTGCGGGGCCAGGGACTGAAGCCTGACGCCTTTGTCGCCGGCGTCGGCACCGGCGGCACCGTGATGGGCGTCGGGCGCTACTTGCGATCCAGGAATCCGGCGGTCCGCGTTCACCCGCTCGAGCCCGCCGAGTCGCCGACACTGTCGACGGGCCACAAGGTCGGCCACCATCGCATCCAGGGCATCTCGGACGAGTTCATTCCACCAATCGTCCACTTCGACGAATTGGACAGCGTGGTCCAGGCCAACGACGGCGACGCGATCCTGATGGCGCAGTTGCTGGCGCAGCACGGCCTGGCCATCGGCATCTCGTCGGGCGCCAACGTGATTGGCGCGCTCCGCGTTCAGCAACAGCTCGGCGCCGGCGCCGTGGTCGTCACCGTCCTGGCCGACAGCAACAAGAAGTACCTCAGCACGGACCTGTTGCGATCCGAGCCGGTCAAGGACGGCTACCTGACGCCGCAGGTCGAGATGCTGGGCTTCGACTCCGTGAATCGCGTCTGCGACATGTGTGCCGACCCGCGTACGTAGTGGCGAACGGCCCGTCGGGGTCGCGGAACCAGGCGGCGCCAGTACTAATTCAGGCGAGACGCTCCAGGTTGGCGCCGGCTTCCGAGGTGATGCGCGCCACCCGCGCCGCAATCTCGACCGACGTCAGGGGCTTCAGCAGGTAGTCGGAGATCCCGAGCGCCAGCGCGCGGGTCACCATCTCGCCGTCGTTGTCGGCGCTGATCACGATCACCGGCAGTTTGGCGTGCGCGGGCGAGTTGCGAATGGCCGTCAGCGTTTGTAGACCGTCATAGCCCGGCATGTGCAGGTCGAGAAACACCAGGTCAACGGGCTGCTGGCCGAGCTTGGCCAGGGCGTCGACGCCATTCGAGGCCTCCACCGACGACCAGTTGAGAATGCGGTTCAGCGCCAGCCGCAGCACAAATCGAGAGGTCGGGTCATCATCCACCACCAGGGCCTTCACGGCCGGGCCTCGTCGTGATTCATGAGCACCTAATCGGCGACCGCGGAAAGAACCGTAGTGGCCCGGCCGGAATCCGTGCAACGGTGTGTCGACCGGCCGCCACCACCGCCGGACTCAGCGTCCCGGCGTCCTGACGTGCCTTTCCAGCATTCGGCGGCGGACGACGCCGCCGTAGACGTTGCCCTGGGCATCAACGCCAACGCCCTCGGCGCCGGCATGGTCGGCGGCGGTTGACTCCAGATCCTCGATGAACGCCGTCACGCGCCCGTCGCGCGCGCTGCCGATGCGGATGCCCTTCTTGATGCCGGGCAGCTCCCGCGCGCCGGTGTCGGTGCCCCACGACTCGGAGTCGGCGACGTAGATCGTATCGTCGCGGGTGATGACGATCCCGCTCGGCCGGCCGAACTGCCGCCATTCGTCCAGCACCTGGCCGTCCTGGTTGTAGATCACGATACGGTTGTTCTCGCGATCGCCGACGAACAGCCGGCCCCGCGAGTCCATGGCAATGGTGTGCGGCTCACTGAGTTCGCCGCGGCCCTGCCCCTTGCGGCCCCATTCCTTGATGAACCGGCCGTCGCTGGTGAAGTGGACCACCCGGTTGTTCTTGCCGTTGCGATGGCTGTCGGTGATGAACAGGTCGCCATTCGGCGCCACCACGACATCGGTGGGCTGGTCGAACAGGTCGGGGCCCGACCCGCTGACGCCGGCCTTGCCAAGGGTCATCAAGACCTTGCCTTCAGGGCTGAACTTGATCGCCTGATGCCCTAGGCCGGGCGCGCTGCCGGCGTCGGTCATCCACAGGTTGCCATCCCGATCGACGGTGCCGCCGTGCGGGAAGATCAGCTGCCCCTGCCCGAAGGTCGCCAACAGCCTGCCGGCGGCGTTGTACTTCAGGATCGGCGCCTCGGGCCGGTTCGCACACGAGTTCTCGAAACAGCGATGGACCACGTAGATGGTGCCGTCGGGCGCCGGTTCGATGGCCGTCACCGCGGCCCACTTCACACCCGGCGGCAGCTCTCCCCAGGTGCGGGTGGTGGTGTAGGGCTGCGGCAAGTCGTTGCGCGGCTGGCCGCCCGGCTGCGCCAGCAGCGGCGACGATGCCAGCGCCGCCATGCCGAAGACAAGCACTCGAAGTTGCTGCGTCATGGCTCCTTTATACTTGATGGGCCTTCCCCATGCCGCGGCTCACCGACAAGACAGCCATCCGCGCCATCCTGCGCCGCGATCCGGCCTGGAGCGTTTACGCCCTGGGTGACCTGGCGCCGCCGATGTTCCCCAAGACGCAGTGGTTCTCTTCGGCGTCTGGCGCCGACCTCACGCTTGTGCTGCATGACTTCGGCACCAGCATCCTGTTCGCCGTCGGCTCGGCCAGCGTGCGGGAAGGGCTCGGCCACGCCACCACGCCGGTCCATTTGCAGGTGCAGCAAGAGGCGCTCGACGAGATCACGCGCCATGCCGAGGTGTCCGAAGTGCGGCAGATGTGGCGCATGGTCTGGCAGGATTGGCCACGAGACCGCGGCCCGTCGGCCGCCGGGCACATCGTGCGCCTGGGGCCCGGCGACGTGCCGGCCCTGCAGTCGCTCTATGCGGACGGCGAGGCGACCGGCGAGGCGCCGGACTTCTTCTATCCGGCGATGGTGGCCAACGGCGTGTTCTTCGGGATCTACGAAGACCAGCGGCTGGTGTCGGCGGCCGGCACCCACCTCCACGCGCCGGAGGAGCAGGCCGTGGCGATTGGCAACATCTACACCTTGCGCGACCGCCGAGGACACGGTCTTGGAAAGATGGTTACCCGGGCAGTGCTGGAGGCGGTCAAGGACGTCGGCACGGTTGGCCTGAACGTGAAGGCCGGCAACCACGCCGCGCTGCATCTCTACGAGTCGCTCGGCTTCGTCCGCCACTGCTCCTTCTTCGAAGGGCTGGCCTCCGGCCGCTGACATTCTGAGGCCCGATCAGCCTGGCCACCTATATTGGAACCCAATATAGGTAAGCATCGTCTAAGCCCTCCATGGGGACCGGCTCGCTGAGTTTCGGAACCGTCGCGGTGCTGCACGCCGTGGCGGCCGGCTACCGATTCGGGTTCGACGTGGTCGACGCCACCGGCCTTACAGCCGGGTCGGTGTACCCGGCCCTCGACAAGCTCGAAGACCTTGGCCTGCTGCGATCGTCGTGGGAAGACCCGGCCGACGCGCACTCCGAGAAGCGTCCGCCCCGCCGCTATTTCGCGCTGACCGGCCAGGGCGCGCGCGCCCTGGCTTCGGCGCTCGAGAAGCACCGAACCCTGCAACCGGTGTCCTTGAAGGAATTCGGCATTCCGGGCTTGCGGCCGGCCCGCCGGCGGTCATGACGATCGCGCGGCTACGGCGGATCGCCCTGTGGCTTGTCAATCGCGCGGCCTGGCTGGTGCCCGGCGCTGAGCGGCGCCGCTGGCGCGCCCAGTGGCATGCCGACATCTGGCATCGCTGCGACGTCCTCGATCGCAAGGGACTGCTCAACCGCCGCACGGCGCGGGTGGTGCTGGGTCGCGCCGCTGGCGCGATCTGGCATGCCGCCTGGCTTCGGTATCGATCTGGAGAATTCCGCATGCTGATTCACGACGTTCGCGATGCGTTCCGGTCGCTCAAGGGCCGTCCCGCCTTCACCGCCGCGGCGGTGCTCACGCTCTCGCTTGGGATCGGCGCCAACTCGGTGATCTTCAGCTGGATCGAAGCCACACTGCTCGACACCATGCCCGGCGTCAGCGACTCCGGTTCGCTGGCGGCGCTGAACTTCACGACCGCGACCCGCGACAACCTCAGCCTGTCGTATCCCAACTATCTGGACATCCGCGATGCGTCGGTACCGGGCATTGCCGGCATTGCCGCGTTCAACCCCGGCGCGCTCAGCCTGCGCACCGCCGAGGGCGCGGAGCGCGTCTGGGGCGAAGTGGTCACGGGCAACATGTTTGCGCTGCTCGGCGTCAACGCCGCCGCCGGGCGCCTGATCACGCCGGGCGACGACGTAACCCCGGATGGACATCCCGTCGTCGTTCTCAGCCACGCCTTCTGGCAGCGCCGCTTCGGCGGCCGCGCCGACATGATTGGCGGCACGCTTACGCTGAACGGACGGACGTTCACGGTGATTGGCGTCACCGCCCCGGGCTTCCAGGGCACCCAGCCGATGATCGCGCTCGACCTGTTCCTGCCGATGGCCATGCAGAAGACCTTCATTCCGGGCGACCGCCTGGCGCAGCGCGGCAGCGGCTGGCTGCAGGGGCTGGTGCGGCTGGCGCCCGGGGCAACGCTCGCCCAGGCGCAGGCCGGACTCGACGTGGTGGCGCAGCGCCTGGCGCGCGAGCATCCGGCACTCAACGAGGGCCGCGGCCTGCGACTCTACGAACTCTGGCGGCAGCCTTCGGGCGGCACCGGCATGTTGCTGCCGGTGATGGCTTTGCTTGGCGGCCTGGTGGCGCTGCTGCTCGCCCTGGTCTGCGCCAACATGGCCAGCCTGTTCCTTGCGCGCGCCAACGGCCGGCAGCGCGAGTTGGCGGTGCGCCGGTCGCTGGGCGCCAGCGGCGGGCACGTGCTGCGCCTGCTGGTGGTCGAAAGCCTGCTGCTGGCGGTAGCCGCCGGCGCGATTGGCGCCCTGGTGGCACGCTGGAGCGGCGCGCTGTTGAACGCGTTCCTGCCGCCGCTGCCCATTCCGGTGGCGATCGAGGCTGGCCTGAACGGACCGGTGCTGGTGTTTTCGGCGCTCGTCAGCCTGGTGGCCGGGGGCCTGCTCGGCCTGGTGCCGGGGCTGCAGGCCATGAAGGCCGGCGACCTGATGACGCCGCTCAAGGCCGGCGCCGGCGGCAACAGCGCCCCGTGGCGGCGGGGACGCCTGCGCCAGGGACTGATCGTGGTGCAGGTGGCGCTCGCGCTGGTCCTGCTCGTGAGCGCGGGGCTGTTCATCCAGGTGCTCGCGCAGGCGCGCAACCTGGATCCCGGATTCCAGGCGCGCAACGGCCTGGTCGGCGCGATCGACGTGATGCCGGCGGGCTACGATGCGGCGCGCGGACGCCAGTTGTTCACGCGCATCGCCGAGGAACTGCGCGCCCTGCCGGGCGTCGAGGCGGCGGCGCTGGGCCAGCGGTTGCCGCTGACCACCATGGAAAGCAGCGATACCAGCGTCGAGATCGAGGGATACACCGCGGCCAAGGGCGAGGAACTCTCGGTGTTCTACGCCTCGGTCGGCGTTGGCTACTTCGACGCCATCCGCATGCCGCTGGTCGAGGGCCGCGACTTCACCGCCCGCGACACGCCCGACGCGCCACCCGTGATCGTGATCAACGAGACCATGGCGCGCCGCTACTGGGCCGGCCGCCGCAGCCTGGGCGGCCGCGTGAACCTGGGCGACCGGTGGGCCGAGGTCGTTGGCGTGGTCAGGGACGCGAAGTACAGCAGCATGCGCGAAGCGCCGCGCCCGTTCATGTACTTTCCGGTGGACCAGGTGTGGCGCGCGGCCACCCGCATTGTCGTTCGCACCGCGGGACCGCCCGACGCGCTCGTGGCGCCGATCCGCCAGGCGTTGCAGCGCATCGACCCGAACCTGCCGTTGTTCGACGTACAGACCATCGAGCAGCACATTGCCTTCTCGTTCTTCGCCTTCGAAATGGTCGCCGTCCTGCTCGGCGTGTTTGGCGTGACCGCGGCGTTGCTCTCGGCGCTGGGGTTGTACGGCGTGGTGGCGCAGAGCGTGACGCTGCGCACGCGCGAGATCGGCGTGCGCATGTCGCTCGGGGCCACGGCCGCCGAGGTCCGCCGCATGGTGCTGCAGCAGGGCCTGACCCTCGTCGCGATTGGCCTGGCGCTGGGACTGGCCGCCACCGTGGGCGTATCACGACTGTTCGCGAGTCAGTTGATGGGCGTCAGCGCCTACGATCCGGCGAGCTATGCCGTGACCACGGCCTTGCTGGTGGCGACAGCGGCGGCGGCCTGTTACCTGCCGGCGCGGCGCGCGGCCCGGCTCGACCCGGTGCAGGCGCTGCGCATGGAATGAGGGACACCGGCCAGGAACTGGATCCGATCAGGCGAACAGCTTCGCGAGCGGCAGTTCGAGCCCTGGCAGCAACGGCGTTCCCAGCACCGATCCAGCCGCGGCCGTCAAGACTCCGGCCGGTCCCAGTCGGCCATTGGCGTCACGACGGTAGACTGCGACGTCTTCGATCTTCGGATCCACCACCCAGTACTCTCGCACGCCGCCGCGATCGAAAAGGTCTCGCTTGATGCCGAGATCGCGCTTGCGCGTGCCGGGCGAAAGGATCTCGATGACCAGGGCCGGCGCTCCTTGCACGTTGGCGGCGGTCAGGATCTCGAGCTGATCCGCGGAAATCAACAACAGATCAGGCTCGACGACATCCCACCGCGAGAAGAGGACATCGAAGGGCGCATAGAACAGCTGACCGGCGTCGGGATGCTGCTCGAGGTAGGTCCCGATAGCAAGGTGCAGGCGGCCCGACAACTGCTGATGCCGCGTGGCAGGAGAGGGCGTCACGTAGTGCACCCCATCGATGAGCTCGTGCCGCAGGCCGTCGTCCGGGAACCGAACGAAGTCGTCGTAGGTAAGGCGCGTATCGCACTCGGTTGTGGGCATCCCGTTCTCCCCGTCCACGATCGGATATTACACCCGGCCATGCGGATCGATCCTGCGAGGGGTGGGCCGTACGAAAACACGCCCGAACCGTCAATAAGACGATCCGGGCGTTGAAGAAACTGCCGCGACATGCGCGCGGCGGTATCGAAGAAACTGCGCCGGGCGCGACTACGGACGGGCGCCGAAGCGTCCCGACCGAGCCGACGGACGGCGTCCGGGGCCACCGGCCCCCTGACGCGCCCCCGAACGGGGTCCATTGGACCCACGGTTGTTCCGGCCACCCTGGTGACGCCGGCCAGCCTCGGGCAAGGCCTCGTGCGACCCGGCGGTGGTCGGGAATCCTTCCACTACCACGTGCTCAACGGGAGTGGGCAGCAAGCGCTGGATGTCGCGCAGCAGATCGCGGTCCGCCGGTGATACCAGCGAGATGGCGCGGCCGGCCAGACCGGCGCGGCCGGTGCGGCCGGCGCGGTGGATGTAGTCTTCGGCAACCAGCGGCAGATCGAAGTTCACGACCAGCGGCAGTTGCGCGATGTCGAGACCGCGCGCGGCGATGTCGGTCGCCACCATCACGCGGACGCGGCCGGCCTTGAAGTCGTCGAGCGCGCGCGTGCGCGCGCCCTGGCTCTTGTTGCCGTGAATGACGGCGGCCTTGATGCCGGCGCCTTCCAGGTACTGGCCGACCCGGTTCGAGCCGTGCTTGGTCTTGCAGAACACCAGCGCCTGCCCCACCGGGGCCTGCATCAGCACGTGCGTGAGCAGGTCGCCCTTGCGCTGATCCGGCACCGGGTGCACGCGATGCGTCACCGTCTGCGCCATGACCTGTCCCTCGGACACGTCCACGCGCTGCGGGTCGCGCGTGAAATCAGCCGAGAGGCGCACGACTTCCGGCGAGATGGTCGCCGAGAACAGCAACGTCTGACGCTCCCGGGGCAGCACCTTGAGGATGCGCTTGAGCGGCGGCAGGAAGCCCATGTCGAGCATGCGGTCGGCTTCGTCCAGGCAGAGAATCTCCACGCCCGACAGGTCCACCGTCCGCTGCTCCATGTGATCGAGCAGCCGGCCCGGCGTGGCGACGATGATGTCGACGCCGCGCTGCAGGTCGCGCTTCTGCGGCACGATCGAGACGCCGCCGAAGATGGCGGTGACGCGCATGTTCGCGGGCACGCCGTAGGTCGAGAGCGACTTGTGCACCTGGAGCGCGAGTTCGCGCGTCGGCACCAGCACCAGCGCGCGCGGCTTGCGCGTTCCCGCCGGAGCGCCGCCGGGAATCTGCAGCCGCTGGATCATCGGCAGGCCGAACGCGGCGGTCTTGCCGGTGCCGGTCTGGGCCCGCGCGAGCAGGTCCTTGCCGGTGAGCACGATGGGAATCGACTTGAGCTGCACCGGCGTGGGCGTGGTGTAGCCCAGTTTGGCGAGCGGATTACAAAGAGCGGGTGTGAGCCCGAGAGACACGAACGGCATAGCGAAGCACTCCTGATATTGCCTGAGCGTTCCCTAACCGCACGCAGCAAGCCGACATTTTCTAGCAAAACGGCGCCGGATTGGCGCGTTGCATAGGGCGTTCCTCAGCGGAACGCTGTGCATCTGAGCTAACAATACCGAAGGGTGGTAGTCCCGAGGAGATCTGAGGACGGAAGCGCAGTGACTTGGAGAGTATAGCACGGGATCGGGAGGGCGCGGCCTTTGGCCGCGTGGGGCTCGGCGGCTCCGCCGCCTTCGTAGGGCTCGGCGCTCTGCGCCTTCGTGGGCGTCGGCCGCTCCCGCGGCCTCCTGGGGGAACTTACGCCCCACGAGCGAAGCGAGCCCCACGAGTGCCGCAGGCACGAGCCCGAAGGCGGCGGAGCCGCCGAGCCCCACGGGGCCCGCAGGGCCGCGCCCCTACTGTCCCGGCCGCCGACCCCACGTCGGCGGCGCCGGCTCCGTCGTCCGCCGATCGACGGGTTTCTCCTTCAGCAGGCGCAGTGCCTCGTCGACGGCCCGCTCGAGTTGCGGGTCGCGGCCGGCGATCACGTCCTTCGGCCAGTTCTCGACGTCGATGTCGGGCGCGGTGCCTTCGTTCTCGACCGCCCACTTGCCGTCGCGGGTGAAGAAGCCGCCGCGGGGCGCGATCATGGTGCCGCCGTCGATGAAGCCGGGCGTGTCGGCGGTGTGGACGAGTCCGCCCCAGGTGCGCTTGCCGACCAGCGGACCGATCTTGCGATGACGGAACATCCACGGCATCAGGTCGCCGCCCGACCCGGCCATCTCGTTGATGATCATCACCTTCGGGCCCCAGATGCCGGCCGACGGGCTGGTGAAGGGCCGGCGATCGCCGGCGACGTTGTTGAAGTAGCCGTCGAAGTCGCGCTGCAGCACGTCGATGATGTAGTCGGCCGCCGAGCCGCCGCCGTTGTAGCGCTCGTCGATCACCGCGCCCTGTTTGTCCTGCTGCGCGAAGTAGTAGCGGTTGAAACTCTGGTATCCACCCTGTCCCGTGTTCGGCACATAGACGTAGGCAAGCTGGCCGCTGGAGCGCTGGTCCACGAAACGGCGGTTCTCTTCCACCCACGCGCGCGTGCGCAGCCCCTGCTCGTTGGCCACGGGCACGACCGTGACCTGCCGGGCGCCTTGCGCC
This sequence comes from Vicinamibacterales bacterium, assembly GCA_050247355.1. Taxonomy (GTDB): domain Bacteria; phylum Acidobacteriota; class Vicinamibacteria; order Vicinamibacterales; family UBA2999; genus 12-FULL-67-14b. The sequence continues at coordinate 59,457 of JBFWUK010000026.1, forward strand.
GTCGGCTGCCCATTCACCGTAAGCACGGTCTGGCGGTCCGCCGAGCCATCCAGCAGCCGGTGGATGTTATCGGGCGCCACGAGGTCCAGGCCGTTGATCGCCAGGATGTAGTCGCCGACCGACACGTTGATGCCCGGCGCGGCCAGTGGCGCCCGCAGTTCCGGGTTCCAGCTCTCGCCGTCGTAGATCTTCGCGATCTTGTAGCGTCCGTTCTCGACGATGAAGTCGGCACCCAGCAGACCGCCGGGCGTGGACGGCACTTCCGGCATCGCGCCGCCGCGGACGTAGGAGTGGCCGATGGCAATCTCGGCACCCATGTTGTCGAGCAGGTAGTTGAGGTCGGCGCGATGCGCGATGTGCGGCAGCATGGCGCCATACATTTCCTTCATGCGCGGCCAGTTGCTGCCCTGCATGTTCGGCACGTAGAGGTAATCGCGCTGCAGGCGCCAGCCTTCGTTGAAGATCTGCGCGAACTCTGCCTTGGGGTCGAGATGCATGCGCAGGTTGACGTCGATACGGCCCTGGCCGGCGGCGGGCACGGCTTTGTCGGCATCAATGAGATACACCGGCTGGCTCTGACCTGTGCCCGCACCCGGCGCAGGCCCGGCGGGACCGCCACCGGGAGCCGGCGTTCGATACACCAGCTTCTTGCCATCGGCGCTCACCGCGTAGCCGGCCACGCTCGGCCGAAAGACCTCGGCCTTGCGGTCGCTCAAGCGATAGCGATGCAGGAGGTTGCCGCGCCCTCCGAGGCCGGACGGCGCCTCGAGGAAGAACACGGTGCCGGCGGCGCCGGCCTTCACGTCCAGGTACGGACGCGCCGGCACACCGGGCACCGCCAGGATGCGCTGCTGGAGACGATCGAAATCAATCTGCACGGTGACGGCCGGAGCGGAGCCACCCGCCCCACCGGCCCCACCAGCAACACCAGCCTCTTCGTCACTCTCGGCCAGTAACGGGCTCGGGTCGGTGTTCTTCAGAACCGCCACATACAGCGCAAAGGTCGGCTGCCGTCCGTACGACGTCATGTCGAGCCACTGCGACGCCAGGCCGAAGTCAGTCGAAGCGAGGAACCAGAGATACCTGCCGCTCGCGTCCCACACCGGATACATCGCGTCGGCGAGGCCGTCGGTGACCTGCTTCTTCTCGCCGGTCTCGACGTTGGCCACGACGATGGCGCGGTAGAGGGTGTTCAGACGGGACGCGAAAGCGACCCACTTCGAGTCGGGGCTCCAGCTCGGCGCCAGCGTGCGCTGCGGCACCATCCACGGGTCGTTGCCGACGTTCTTCGCCTGCCCGGTCGCAATGTCCATGACCCAGACGTTCAGGTTGGTGTCGGTGTACAGGAGCTTCTTCGAATCAGGCGACCACACCGGCGTGTAGTAGAACGCGGGTTTCTCGAATGCAATCTCCCGCGGCGGCGCAATGCCGTCCTGCGCCTCGATCACCAGCTTGTACTCGCCCGACTTGTCGCTGAAGTACGAGATCCACTTGCCGTCCGGAGACCACGCCGGTTGCCGTTCGGCCGAGCCGCTGGAGTTGGTGATGTTGCGGATGTCGCCCTTCTCGGCCGGGATGGTGAAGATCTCGCCACGCGCCTCGACCACCACGCGCTTGCCCGTTGCCGAGATGCCGAGATTCGTCATCCGGTGCGTAACATCCTCGAACCGCGGCATCATCCACGGGAAATCGCCCGCCGCGGTGATGGCCAGCTGCTTCGTCTGGCCGCTCTTCGGGTCGAAGGTGTGGAGCCAGCCGGCCTGCTCGAACACGACCATGCCGCCGCCGGCGTCGAGCGTCTTCACGTCGTAGTCGATGAATTTCGTGCGTTGCGTCAGCGTCTTGCTCGAAGTGTCGTATGACCAGACGTTGGCCATGCCGTCGCGATCGGAGATGAAGTAAACGGTGTCGCCGAGCCACACCGGATCGACGTCCTTGGAATCGGTCCAGGGTGGCGAGACGAGATCGTAGGTCTTGAGGTCGACAATCCACACGGGACGGTTCTGGCCGCCACGGTAGTTGCGGCGTTCCTCATCCCACGACGAGTTCATGCGATAGGCGATGCGGCGGCCGTCGGGTGAGATCTTGCCCTGGTAGCCGCGCGGTAGCGCCATCGGCTGCTCGACGCCGCCCTTCGCGGGCACCGTCCAGAAACGCGCCGTCGCATTCGGCGCCGCGGTCGCGCGGCCCGAGACGAACATCACGCCGGCGCCGTCGGCGGTCCAGCCCTGCACGGTATCGGCGCCCGGATGCCACGTCAGCCGCTTCGGCTCGCCGCCCTCGGCGGGCACGGTGTAAACGTCGACGTTGCCGCCGTAGTCACCGCTGAAGGCGAGGGTCGTGCCGTCGGGCGAGAATTTGGGGTTGATGGTCTGGCCCGGGAAGCTGGTCAGGCGCCGCGCATTGCCGCCGGCGCGTTCCACCACCCAGATGTTGTTGGCGTAGACGAACGCCACGTGCGTCGCGCTGATCGATGGCGACCGCAGCATGCGCGTCGGCCCACCTTCGCGCTGCGCGCTACGGCGGGCAAGCGCGCCGTTCGCGGCCAGGTCCACGGAAGCCGGGACGGCAAGCAAGGTCAGCAGCGTCAGACCAAGGAATCGCTTCATGATGGGGCGATTCTACTCGTATCATGACGCCAGATGACCGCGCCCATTCCGTCCAGGCCCTCGGATACATCCGCGGAAGCCGAGCGCGTCCAGGTCGAGCTGCTGCGGGCCGCGCCGGTGTCGCGACGCTTAGAGTTGGCCTGGTCGCTGTCCGCGACCGTGATCGGCTCCGCACGGCGCGCGTTGGCGAGACAGAACCCAGGCCTGTCGCCGCCCGACCTCGATGCGCGGTTCGTTGAGCTGCACTACGGCCGCGAGCTGGCCGTGAATCTCACTCGCGACCTGGCCCGGCGTCAGTCGGCGTCGCCGGTCGGGTCATGAGCGGCGGCGACCTCGCCGCCGCGCTGATGCCGGTGGTCGAGGCCCTGCAGCGGCTGGGCGTTGGCTACTACCTGACCGGGTCGGTTGCCAGCTCGGCCCACGGCGTCGCCCGTGCCAGCCTCGACGTGGACGTGGTCGCCGAACTGAAGATGGCGCACATTGAACCTCTGGCCGACGTCCTCGAAGCCGCCTACTACACGCCCCGTGGGCAGATGCACGAGGCCGCGGCCAATCGGCGCTCATTCAACCTGATTCACCTGGAGACGATGTTCAAAATCGACGTATTCGTGTCGAAGGACCGGCCGTTCGACCGAGAAGCCGCGCGCCGGGCTCGCGCGCAGGTCATTGATCAATCGGCGGCTGCTCCTCGTGTCAACGTGGCGTCGGCAGAAGACACGGTGCTCGCGAAGCTCGAGTGGTTCCGCCGTGGTGGCGAGACGTCCGAACGGCAATGGTGGGACATCGTTGGCGTCCTTCGCGTCAATCCCAACGCCGATGCCGGGTACCTGCGGCACTGGGCGGCCGAACTCGGCGTCGATGACCTGCTGGAACGGGCGCTGGCGCAGGCGGCTTGATCGGGAATCGGGGATCAAGGATCCCTGATCCCGGCTCCGAGAGTAGAATCGCCCACCATGACCCGCCAGCGACCCCTCCTGCTTCTGACCATTGCCACGCTCGGCGCCATCGTCCTGGCCTTCGGCCCGGTAGCGGCCCGGCAAGGTTCGCCGGCCGGAGCCCGTTCTCCAGGCACCAACTACAAGGGGCCGGCGTGGACTTTCAACAAGGTCGCCGACGGCGTGTATCACGCCGTCGGCACCGGCAGCCTGGTGGTGATGTCCAACGCCACCATCATCGAGGGCGACCGGGACGTACTGGTCGTTGACACCCAGGTGTCGCCCGGCGGCGCGTGGGCGCTGCGCGAGGAGCTGAAGGCGATCACGGCGAAGCCCATTCGCTGGGTCGTCAATTCGCACTACCACTTCGACCACTCGCACGGGAACCAGATCTACGGCCCCGAGGTGCAGATCATCGGCCACGAGTACGCGCGCCAGCAGATGCTGGCCGGCAAGTCGCAGGATTCGCCTGCCCGCGAGTTCTACGTCGGCGGCGTGCCCAACGCGATCAAGGGCCTCGAGCAGCGCCTGGCGGCCGCCACCGACGACAGGACGCGCGCCACCATCCAGAACCAGCTCGACATCCAGCGCAATCACCTGGAAGGCACCAACGCGGTCAGGCCGACACCGCCGACGATGACCCTGACGCAAACCATGACGCTGCATCTCGGCGCCCGCGAGGTGCGCATCATGTTCCTCGGGCGCGGTCACACCGCCGGCGATGTCGTCGTGTTTCTGCCGAAAGAGCGAATCGTCGCCACGGGCGATCTGCTGGTGAACGGCACGTCGTACATGGGCGACGCGTTCGTCCCCGAGTGGATCGAGACCATCACCACCCTGAAGAAGCAGGACATCGGCACCGTGCTGCCGGGCCACGGCGCCGCCTTCACCGACATGGCCAAGCTCGATCACTGGCAGGCATATCTGCGCGACTTCTGGGCGCAGGCACAGAAGTTCCACAAGGCCGGCACACCGTGGGAAGAGGCCGCGAAGCTGGTCGACCTGCGCGGCAACGCGGTGCACTACCCGATGATCCGGACGGCCGGCATCACGCCGAACCACGGCATGCGCCGCGCCTACGAGCTGATGGACGGCAAGGTCCGGTAGACGCCCGGCCCTGCGTGTCGGCTCCCCTTCGCGTCGATCCCGATCAGCGCTGCACCTGTGCCAGCTGCGCGCGCTGCTGCCGCCGCTGCTGGGAGATCCTGGTGTCGCCGGCTGAAGTCGGCGCGCTGCAGGAGCGCAACGCCGCCCAGTGGTTTCGCAGCGACCTCGACGCCGCGGAAGGCAGCAGCGGCGACCCGTTCGAACCGATTGCCGGATGGCGCGGTTACCAGCGGATTCGCCGGCGCCAGGACGGGGCCTGTGGCTTCCTGTCGGATGCCAACCGGTGCCGCCTGCACGAGGAACTCGGCGAGCGGCGAAAACCGCTCACCTGCCGGATGTTCCCCTTCCAATTCCGCGCGGCGCCCGGCGCGGTGGTCGTGACCACCAGTTTCGGGTGTCCAACCGTGGTGGCCAACCGTGGCGCCCGGCTTGCCGCCGACGCGCCGCTCCACGCCATCAAGGCCTTACGGGCCGAGTGGACGGCGGAGAATCGGCCGCCGGTCCGGCCGCGGATCCTGATCGCCGGGTGTGTGATCGACGCCGCTTCAATCGCGGTCTTGCGCGAAGGGCTGTTGACAATCCTGAACCGCGCCGACCGCGGCGAACGCGACCTCCGGCGCAACGTCGGCCGCATGGCGGCCTTGCTGGATGACCAGACGCGCGCGCGTGACCCGCCTGGCCGATCGCGACTTCGCGGAGTATGTCCGATTGACGGTGCCCTATGCCGCGGCCTCCGAGAAGGATGTGCCGGCGGCCGCGCCTGGAAGGGTGGGACGGTTGCTGCAACGCGGCTTCCTGTTTGTGGTGGCGGCCACGCGGCTTAAACTCGACCACCCGGCCATGTCGCGGCTGACCCTGCGGTTGAAGACCTTCTGGCTGCTCGCTCACCTGCACGGCCTGGCGCCTCGCGTCGACCGCGTCGATATCGCGGCGCTGCGGCGTCCGCTGCCCGACATCAACGGTCCTGACATTCAGCCGGTGGCGTACCACTACTTGCGAGCCACACTCGAATCCCTCGGAGCCAGCGAGCGCCCGGTGCTGGAAGACGTTGCCGTGGCCGTGTCGTACCTGAACGCCGCACGGTCCCTCGCGGCCATGAACGGCCGCGAGGTCCCGGGCGCGCGGGCTGGTGGAATGGCCGCGGCGCCGACTGACGAAGCAACGGCTGTTCCGATGCCCCGCGTGCCAGTGGCGCGGCTGGGCCGATCACAACTGGGACCGCCGGCAACGAACCGACGCGCAAGGCGCGAGGCTCCGCCGGCGGGCCGACGGCCCCAAACCGCCCGACGCGCCGCCGGAGGCCCAGCGCCGATTGCGATAGACCGTGCCTCCTCCACTGTGCCTAAGATGGGAGTCAGGGGGCACCAATGAGCGACCGCTCGCCCGACCTCACGCATCTCCCCGATCTCCATCGCAAGCCAGAGCACGGCCCCGTACGCAGCCGGCGGCCCATTTACCAGGACCTGCTGCCGCCGTGTAATCACGCCTGCCCTGCCGGGGAGCCCATCCAGGGCTGGCTCGCGCTGGCGCGCGCCGGTCAGCACCACGAAGCCTGGGAGCTGCTGGTGCAGGCCAATCCCTTCCCCGCGATTCACGGCCGCGTCTGTTATCACCCGTGCGAATCGTCGTGTAACCGCGACCGGCTCGACGGGTCGGTGAGCATTCACTCCGTCGAGCGCTTCCTCGGCGACCTTGCCATCGAGCAGGGCTGGCCGCTGCCGCCGGCGGCGCCGGCGTCGGGCCACAAGGTGCTGGTGATCGGCGCGGGGCCGAGTGGACTGTCGGCGGCCTATCACTTGCGGCGCCTCGGGCACGAGGTGCTCGTGCGCGACGCCGGTCCGGTGGCGGGCGGCATGATGCACTTCGGCATCCCGGCCTATCGGCTGCCGCGCGCGGTGCTCGACGCCGAGGTCGCGCGCCTCGTGGCCTTCGGTGTCGCCTTCGAGTTCAATCACCGCGTCGAGCAGCTCGACGCCGAATGGCGCGAGGGCGGTTTCGCCGCGGTGTTCGCGGCGGTCGGCGCCCACCTCTCGAAACGGGCGGCCCTGCCGGCCTGCGATGCCGGCCGCATGCTCGACGCCGTGTCGTTCCTGCGCGACGTCGAAGCCGGCACGCCGCCGCGGCTCGGCCGCCGCGTCGCGGTCTACGGCGGCGGCAACACCGCCATGGATGCGGCCCGCACCGCCCTCAGGCTCGGGCACGAACCGCTCATCATCTATCGCCGCGACCGCGAGCACATGCCCGCGCACGACTTCGAGGCCACCGAGGCCCTCGAGGAAGGCGTGCAGATCCACTGGCTCCGCTCCATCGCCGGTCTGTCCGACGGCACGGTCACCGTCGAAGTGATGGCGCTCGATGCCAACGGCCGCGCCGTCGGCACCGGCGAGTTCGAAACCATCGACGCCGATCACCTGATCCTCGCCCTGGGCCAGGACAGTGATACGGGCTTCCTCCGCGGCGTTGACGGCGTGACGTTCACGGCCGATGGCGCGGTGACGGTGGATGCCGGCATGATGACGGGCCGGCCCGGCCTGTTTGCCGGCGGCGACATGGTGCCGGCCGAGCGCAGCGTCACCTATGCCGTCGGGCACGGCGCCACCGCCGCGCGGCACATCGAGGCGTTCCTGCGCGAGCAGCCGGCCGGCGCGGCGACGCCGCCGCCAATCGCGACCTTCGAGAAGCTCCACCTGTGGTTCTACACCGACGTCGCCCACCGGCCGCAGGGCCGCGCTCCAATCGCCGACCGCCGCAGCACCTTTGGCGAGGTGGTCCAGGGACTCGACGAGCCGGCGGCCCGCTTCGAGGCGTCGCGCTGCCTGTCGTGCGGCACCTGCTTCGAGTGCGACGGCTGCTACGCCGCCTGCCCCGAGGACGCGGTGATCAAACTCGGCCCCGGCCGCCGCTATGAGATCGACTACGGCAAGTGCACCGGCTGCGCGATCTGCTTCGAGCAGTGCCCCTGCCACGCCATTTCCATGGTGCGCGAACCAGGCGCCCGCTGAGGCCCGACATGCCGACGACCCGCACGTCCTCATCCCCCGAACCGGCGCTGGCGACGGTTGACGGCAACGAAGCCTGCGCCAGCGTCGCCTATCGCCTGAACGAAGTGTGCGCGATTTACCCGATTACTCCTTCGTCCACCATGGCCGAACTCGCCGACCAGTGGTCGGGCGAGCGCCGTCCCAACATCTGGGGCGACGTGCCCACGGTGATCGAGATGCAGAGCGAAGGCGGCGCCGCTGGCGCAGCCCACGGCTCGCTGCAGGCCGGCGCCCTGACCACCACCTTCACGGCCTCGCAGGGCCTGCTGTTGATGATCCCCAACATGTACAAGATTGCCGGCGAACTGACGCCGGCGGTCTTTCATGTCGCGGCCCGGGCGATTGCCTCGCACGCACTGTCGATCTTCGGCGATCACCAGGACGTGATGGCCGTGAGGACCACGGGGTTCGCGCAACTGTCGTCGGCGTCGGTACAGGAGGCCCACGACCTCGCCGCCATCGCGCAGATGGCGACGCTCGAGTCGCGCGTGCCGTTCATCCACTTCTTCGACGGCTTCCGCACGTCGCACGAGATCAACCGCATCCGCCTGCTGTCGGACGAGGACCTGCGCGCGCTCATCGACGAGCACCTGGTCGCCGCGCACCGGCAGCGATCGCTCAATCCCGATCATCCGTTCATCCGCGGCACGGCCCAGAATCCCGACGTCTACTTCCAGATGCGCGAGGCCGCCAACCGCTACTACCAGCGCGTGCCGGAGGTGGTGGCGGCGGCGATGACCCGCTTTGCCGCACGCACCGGGCGTGATTACGGTCTGTTCGAATACACCGGCGCCCCCGACGCCGAGCGCGTCATCGTGCTGATGGGCTCGGGCGCGGGCGCCGCCGGTGAAGTCGTCGACCACCTGGTGGCACGTCACGAACGCGTCGGGCTGTTGCAGGTGCGACTGTTTCGCCCCTTCTCTCCGGCCCACTTGCTGGCGGCGCTGCCGGCGTCGGTCCGATCGATCGCCGTGCTCGATCGCACCAAGGAGCCCGGCGCCGCCGGCGAGCCGCTGTATCTCGACGTGGTGGCGGCGCTCGCCGAGCGGGCCGCGGCCGGCGGGCCGCCGGTGCCGCGCGTGGTCGGCGGGCGCTATGGCCTGTCGTCGAAGGAGTTCACGCCCGCCATGGCCAAGGCGGTCTTCGATGAACTGGCGTCGGCCGCCCCCCGCAACCACTTCACGGTCGGCATCACGGACGATGTCTCGGGGACGAGCCTGGCCGTCGACCGCTCGTTCGCCACCGAGTCGGACCGCGTCTTCCGCGCGGTGTTCTTCGGCTTGGGCTCCGACGGCACGGTGGGCGCCAACAAGAACAGCATCAAGATCATCGGCGACGACCCGGCCGTGCACGTGCAGGCGTACTTCGTGTACGACTCCAAGAAGTCAGGGTCGCGAACGGTCTCGCACCTGCGCTTTGGCCCAGACCCGATCCGGTCCACATACCTGGTGAGCTCGGCGCAGTTCATTGGCTGCCACCAGTTCGCGTTCATCGAGAAGCTCGACCTGCTGGACATCGCGGCCCAGGGTGCCACGCTGCTGCTCAACTGTCCGTTCGCCCCGACGGAGGCGTGGGACCGGCTGCCGCGATCCGCACAGGACGCGATCATCGCCAGGAGCTTGAAGGTGTGGACGATCGACGCCGACCGGGTCGCCGGCGACGCCGGCCTCGGCTCGCGCGCCAACACGGTGTTGCAGACCTGCTTCTTCGCGGTCTCCGGCGTGCTGCCGCGCGAGGAGGCGATTGCCAAGATCAAGACGTCGATCAAGAAGACCTACCAGGCCAAGGGCGCCGAGGTCGTGCGCAACAACTTCGCGGCGGTCGACAGCACGCTGGCGGCCCTGGCCGAAGTGCCGGTGCCCGCGACCGCGACTGGCACGCGCCGGCTGCTGCCGATCGTGGCCGCGGGCGCGCCGGCGTTCGTCCGTGACGTCGTGGCGGTGATGCTCGCCGGCCGCGGGGACGACCTGCCGGTGAGCGCGTTTCCGATCGACGGCACCTTCCCGAGCGCGACGTCGCGGTGGGAGAAGCGCGGCATCTCCGACACGGTGCCCGCGTGGGATGCGGGCATTTGCATCCAGTGCGGCAACTGTTCGTTCGTGTGCCCGCACGCCGTGATTCGCGCGAAGGTCTACGGCGCGCCGCACCTCCAGGCGGCGCCGGCCGGCTTTGCCTCGGCGCCGATCGATGCGCGCGGTTTCCCGGACACCCGCTACACCCTGCAGATCTACGAGGAAGACTGCACCGGCTGCGGCCTGTGCGTCGAGGTGTGCCCGGTCAAGCACCCATCGCTCAGCGGCCAGCGCGCCATCAACATGACCGCGCGAGACGCCGACCTCGAGCCGGTGCGCGCCCGCGCCGCCTTCTTCGAGACGCTGCCGCTCACCGAGCGCGGCCACGTGGATTTCTCGACGGTGCGCGGCACGCAGTTGCTGGAGCCGCTGTTCGAGTTCCCGGGCGCCTGCGCCGGATGCGGCGAGACCCCGTACCTGAAACTGGTGTCGCAGCTGTTTGGCGATCGCATGGTGGTGGCCAACGCCACCGGCTGCTCGTCGATTTACGGCGGCAACCTGCCGACCACGCCGTGGTCGGTCAACACCGAGGGGCGCGGGCCGGCCTGGGCCAACTCGCTGTTCGAAGACAACGCCGAGTTCGGCCTCGGCATGCGGCTGGCCGCCGACCACCAGCTGGCGGCGGCGCGGCGGCTGCTCGATCGGCTCCGCGGCGCCGTCGGCCACGAGTTGGTGGAGGCGATGTTGTCGGCGCCACAGCGCACCGAGTACGACATCCGTCAGCAACGCGTGCGGGTCGCCGAACTCGAGTCACGGCTGGCCACCATCGATGATCCGCTCGCGCGCCAACTGGCCGTGATCGCGGGCCAGCTGGTCCGCCGCAGCGTGTGGATCATCGGCGGCGACGGCTGGGCCTACGACATCGGCTCGGGCGGTCTCGATCACGTCCTGGCGAGCGGCCGCGACGTCAATGTCCTGGTCCTCGATACCGAGGTCTACTCCAACACCGGCGGCCAGGCCTCCAAGGCCACGCCGCTCGGCGCGGTGGCGAAGTTTGCCAGCGCCGGCAAGACCACGGAGAAGAAGGACCTGGCCCTGCAGGCCATGGCCTATGGCAGCGTCTACGTGGCTCGCATCGCCATGGGCGCCAATCCGCAACAGACGCTGGACGCCATGCGCGAGGCCGAGGCCTACGAGGGGCCGTCGCTGATCCTCGCCTACTCGCACTGCATCGCGCATGGCATCGACATGCGGCACGGCCTGGATCAGCAGTCGCGCGCCGTGCACAGCGGGTACTGGCCGCTGGTCCGCTACAACCCCGAACTGCGCGCCGGCGGCGAGCCGCCGTTCACGCTCGATTCGGTGCGCCCGACGATGCCCTTCCGCAGTTATGCCGAGCAGGAACTGCGCTACCGGATGCTGCTCTTGAGCGATCCGCCGCGCGGCGAAGCCCTGCTGCGGTCGGCGCAGGAAGCGGTCGATCGCAAGTGGAAGCAGTACGAGGACCTGGCGCACCTGAGGTAACCGCATGCCCGACCTGCGCACGACCTATCTTGGCTTGCCCCTCGCGCACCCGGTGGTGGCGTCGGCCGGCCCCCTGTCGCACGACCTCGATGGCATTCGCCGGCTCGAAGACGGCGGCGCGTCGGCGATCGTCTTGTTTTCGCTGTTCGAGGAACAGATTGAACGGGAGAACGCGGCAATCGCCAGGTTGACCGCCGCCGGCGCCGAGAGCACCGCCGAGGTGGAATCGTACTTTCCCGCCATGACCGACTTTGCCGCCGGACCCGGGGCCTATTTCGACCTGGTCCGCCGCGCCCGCCAGGCGGTCGGCGTGCCGGTGATCGCCAGCCTCAACGGCGTCACCGCCACCGGCTGGGTCGACTACGCGAAGTTGATGCACGAGGCCGGTGCCAGCGCCATCGAACTGAACCTTTTCCACATTCCGGCCGACCCACTCGCCTCGGGCCGCGACGTCGAACAGCGGTACGAACAAACGGTGGCCGCGGTCTGCGGGGCGGTCCCGATTCCGGTGGCCGTGAAAATGAGTCCGTTCTTCTCGGCGACCGGCGAAATGGCGCGCCGGTTCGTGGCCGCGGGCGCCCGCGGGCTGGTGCTGTTCAACCGGTTCTACCAGCCGGACTTCGATCTCGATCAGCTCGAGGTCACGCCCACGGTGGAACTGAGCACCCCCGCCGAGATCCGCCTGCCGCTCTTGTGGCTGGCCATCCTCCACGGCCGCGTCGAGGCCTCGCTGGCGGCGACCACCGGAGTCGACACGGCCACGGAAGTGGCGAAGTACTTGCTCGCCGGCGCCGACGTGACCATGACGACTTCGGCGCTGCTCAAGCACGGGCCGTCGCATGCCAGCACGCTAGTGGCCGGACTGTCTGCCTGGCTCGAACGCAAGGGCTTCACCTCCGTGGCGCAGATCAAGGGGTCGATAAGCCAACAGCGGGTGGCCGATCCCACCGCGTTCGAGCGGGCGAACTACATGAAGGTGCTCCAGAGCTGGCGGCCGCGGAGCTGAGCCCGGCCCCCGGGGCTCATCGCAAGCATCTGCGCGTGCTCCGCCACGTATGCCGGGTGTAACAGCAACCCATCGCATTCGCGCATGACCTGATGCGCTACACTGCCCCCGCCGGAGGGGACTCATGCAGAGACGACTGACTTATTGCCTACTCGCCGCCCTGGTCCTGGGCGGGGGCGCGATTGCCGCCCAGACCAGGGCCACCGCCACCAACGTCGCCACCATCCCACACGAAGCAGTCGCGAACTTCTTCAAGAACCCGCCGGGCATCTACACCGGCGAGAACATGGGCATTGCCACCAACTCGAAGGGCAACATCTACATCTATCACCGTGCCAACGAAACGCGGCTGTTCGAGTACACGCCGCAAGGCGCGTTCGTCCGCGAAATCGGCCGCGGCAACTACGGCTTCTCGTTCGCCCATTCGGTGCGAGTCGATGCGCAAGACAACATCTGGGCGGTCGACGAGGGCACCGACATGCTGGTGAAGTTCAGTCCCGAGGGCCGCATCCTGATGACCATCGGCCGGCGCGAGGACCCGGTCGCGAGCCTCACCAACATGCCCGGCACCGGCCGCTTTCACGGCCGCAACGAGAAGTACCGCTTCGGCCGCCAGACCGACGTCGCCTTCGATCAGCAGGGCAACATCTTCGTCGCCGACGGCTACTTCGACGGCCGCGTCGTCAAGTACGACAAGAACGGCCGGTTCGTGAAGGCGGTGGGGACGCGCGGGAACCAGAACCTGCAGTTCAACACGCCGCATTCGATCGCCACCGACTTCCAGGGCAACGTCTACGTCGGCGACCGCGGCAACGCCCGCGTCCAGGTGCTCGACAACGACTTGAACTGGAAGGCCAATTACCCCAACGTCGGCAACCCGTGGGCGGTGTGCGTGTCGGGCGGCCCCGGCCCGAAGAACCCGGGCAAGCAGTACCTCTACGTGTCGAACTCGTGGCAGGACAGCGCGCCGGCCGCCGGCGCCGAGTTCACCGGCGAGGTCTACAAGCTGGAGCTCGACGGCACCATCATCGGCAAGTTCGGCCGGGCCGGAAAGGCGGCCGGGGAATTCGCCACCATCCACCAGATGGACTGCCGCGACCCCGATGTGATTTACACCGCCGAGATCAACAACTGGCGGTCGCAGAAGATCCTGCTTCGCCCCACCAGCCAGAAGACGGCTGGCGGGGACCCCATCAAGCCCCAGCAAATGAAGACGACGAGCCGGCAGTGAAGGGGGCCAGCATCATGAATCGAACCTCACGCACCTCACGCACCTTAGGCACCTTAGGCACCTTGCTCCTGGGCGGCTCTCTCATCGCCCAGGCCGGTATTCCAGAGATCCCGTTCACGACCACTGACCTGCTGAAGACGCCGGTCGATGTGTATGTCGGCGAAGTCGGCGGCGTCGGCGCCAATTCGAAGGGACAGGTCTTCGTCTACCACCGCAGCGGTCATCCCTACGCCACGCTGGGCGACAACCGCACGTTCTATCGCGGCGGCTCGCGGCTCTTCCAGTTCGACGCCGGCGGCAAGTACCTGCGCGAGTTCGGCCAGGACGTCTACGGCTTCAACGCGGCGATCGGCCTGCGCGTCGATCCGCAAGACAACGTGTGGACGATCGACGAGGGCGCCAACCAGGTGGTCAAGTTCGACACCGAGGGACGCGTGGCACTGGTGCTGGGCCGCAAACCCGAAACCATCAGCGTGCGTCCATTTCAGCCTCCCGCCGGGGCGCCGGCCGGCGCCGCCGCTGCGGCGGGCCGCGGCGGGCAGCCGGCTCGCGCGCCGGGGTCCGGCATCCCCGGCTCGAGCTTCAGCCGCCCCAGTGACGTGGCGTGGGATCGCGCCGGCAACATCTACATCGCCGACGGGATGGGCAACAACAACCGCGTCGCCAAGTTCGACAAAGAGGGCCGCTTCATCGCCCACTGGGGCTCGACCGGCACGGGTCCGGGCCAGTTCACCGGCGTCAAGGCGCTGGCCATCGACGCGCAAGGCAACGTCTACGCCGCCGACCGCGGCAACAAGCGCATCCAGGTGTTCGCGGCCGACGGCACGTTCAAGTCGGAGTTCGGCGGCGTCGGCACGCCGATCGCGATGTGCATCACCCGCGGCGCCACGCAGCATCTCTTCATTTCGCACGCGGGCGACGATGACGGGATGGAGGACGCGGCGATCTACAAGGTCACGCTGGATGGGAAGGTCGTCGGCAAGTTCGGCGCCGCCGGCAAGGTGCTGAAGGAGTTCGGCCTCGCCAACTCGCTCGATTGCCGCAGCGACACCGAGCTGCTGGTGGGTGAACGCACCAACTGGCGCGTGCAGAAGGTGACGCTGAAGTAGCTACGGCACTTCCAGGTGCGCCTGGATAGCCGCGAAGAAGACGTCGGCCATGCGCTTGTACCCCGCTTCGGTGGGGTGCAGGCCATCGACGCCGATCAGGGTGCCGGCCTCCGGCAGGAGCGTATCGAAGAGATTGACCAGCACGACGCCCTCCGAGGCGGCAATCGCCTTGATCTTGGCATTCACCTCGTCCACCACGGAGCCGTTCGGCGAGTTGCGGCCGCCCGGCGTGAACACCATCAGCGTCGACAGGAACACCCTGGCGCCGGCCTGTTTGCCCTGCCGGGTCATGTCGAGCAGCGAACCGGCCGGCAGGTCGCTGTTGCTGAACGCCAGGTCATTGGTGCCGTGCAGCAGCAGGACGACTTCCGGCCGCTCGGCGGCCAGCGTCTCGGCGAATCGCACCTTGCCGTCGAACGAGTACTCGCCCGGCTTGCCGGCATTGGTCACGGCAACCGTCGCCGCCTGCACGGCATAGCGCGAGCGCAGCATCGACAGCAGCTGCGTCGGGTACGACGCGGCCGGCACCAGAAGCATCGGGTGAGACGAGGAGACCAGACCGACGCCGACCGGCGCCGTGACTTCGCCGGCCGTCAGGCTGTCGCCAAAGGCGAGGAATCGGCTCACCGACAACGCCGGGATCTTCGTCGGGTCGGTGGGAGCCTGGGCACCGCAAGCGGCGGCCAGGAGGCAGGCGGCCAGGACGGCCAGGGTCTTATGCATGAGGTGGACGCCCGGCATTTTACCGGACGTCCACCCCTTCAGCTAACTTTCAACTAACTTTCAACTAGTAGCGGTAGTGCGCCGACTTATACGGACCTTCCACGGCCACGCCGATGTAGTCGGCCTGTTCCTTGCTGAGCGTGGTCAGCTTGACGCCAAGCTTGCCCAGGTGCAGGCGCGCCACTTCTTCATCCAGCTTCTTCGGCAGGATGTAGACGCGGTTGGCGTCGTACTGCGTGCCCGACAGCGTCGGCTGGCCGTTGGCGCTCTGGTGCAGGTCGATCTGCGCCAGCACCTGGTTGGTGAACGACGACGACATCACGAACGAGGGGTGGCCGGTGGCGCAGCCCAGGTTCAGCAGGCGGCCTTCCGCCAGCACGAGAATGCTGTGTTCGGGGCGTTTGCCCTCGGCCGGAAACACCCACTCGTCGTACTGCGGCTTGATCTGCACCCGCTTGGCGCCGCCCCTGGCGAGGCCGGCCATGTCGATCTCGTTGTCGAAGTGGCCGATGTTGCCGACGATCGCCTTGTCCTTCATCCGCTTCATCAGGTCGACGGTCAGGATGTTCTTGTTGCCGGTCGCGGTGATGAAGATGTCGGCGGTCTCGACCACGTCCTCGATGGTCGTGACCTGGTAGCCTTCCATCGCCGCCTGCAGCGCGCAGATCGGGTCGATCTCGGTGACGATCACGCGGCAGCCCTGGCCCTTGAGGGCCTGGGCGCAGCCCTTGCCGACGTCGCCGTAGCCGAAGACCACCGCCACCTTCGCCGACAGCATGACGTCGCTGGCGCGGTTGAGGCCGTCGATCAACGAGTGACGGCAGCCGTAGAGGTTGTCGAACTTGCTCTTGGTCGCCGAGTCGTTGACGTTGATGGCCGGGAACAGCAGCGTGTTGGCCGCAGTCATCTCGTAGAGGCGGTGCACACCGGTGGTGGTTTCTTCGCTGACGCCCTTGATGCCGAGCGCAATCCTCGACCACACGCCCGGACGCGCCTTCAGCTCCCGGCTGAGGGTCTCGAGAATGACGCCCCACTCTTCAGGGTCCTTGTCGGGGTTGAACGCCGGCACCTTGCCGGCCTTCTCGTACTCCAGCGCCTTGTGCACGAACAGCGTCGCGTCGCCGCCGTCATCGAGGATCATCGTCGGGCCGCTGCCGTCGGGCCACACCAGCGCCTCGACCGTGCACCACCAGTATTCGGCGAGGGTCTCGCCCTTCCACGCAAACACCGGCGTGCCGCGCGGGTTGGCCACGGTGCCGCCGGTCTCGGGACGGCCCACCGCCACGGCGGCCGCGGCGCTGTCCTGCGTCGAGAAGATGTTGCAGCTCACCCAGCGCACGTCGGCACCGAGCGCGGTCAGCGTCTCGATCAGCACGGCGGTCTGCACGGTCATGTGCAACGAGCCCATGATCCTGGCGCCGGCCAGCGGCGCCTGGCCGGCATAGCGCGCGCGCAGCGCCATCAGGCCGGGCATCTCGTGCTCGGCGAGGCGGATTTCGTTGCGGCCGAATTCGGCCAGGCCCAGGTCGCGGACCTTGAAGGGCTCGCGGCCGGCCTGCTTGGCCAGGTCAAAGGCGTGGATTTCGTTCACTGCAGTTGCCATGTTCTCTATCTCCCTCGTTGCTTTCGTTCTTCGTTACTCGTGATTCGAATCGCTATTCTCTCCGCGCCGTCGCGACAAACAGGCTCGGTCCCTTGACGTTGGGTTCGGTGGGCAGCAGCGTCACCACGGCACGGCCGAACCCGGCCGCCTCGAGGTGCTTCTTGATGGTCTTTTCCGAGAAGCCCAGCCAGACGTGCCCCATCTGGTGCTGGTACTCCTCCCGATCGTGCGGCAGCATGTCGACGATCAGCGCGCGGCCGCCGGGCTTGACCACCCGGTGCACTTCGGTGAGGGCCCGCACCGGCTCGGGCACGTGGTGCAGCACCAGCGCCAGGATGGCGGCGTCGAGCAGGCCATCCTCAACCGGCAGCGCTTCCATGTCGCCGCGGCGGACTTCGACGTGAGAAGCGCCCTTCAGGCGGCGGCGCGCCGCCTGCACCATGTCGGTGGAGCCGTCGACGGCGATCACCTTGTGCACGTGCGGCGCGAGCAGTTCACTCACCTGCCCGGTGCCGCAACCGAGGTCGCCCACGGTGAGATCGGGGTCGATTAACGCGAGCAGCGCGTGCAGCTGAAACGTGTCGCCGAACAGTTCCGAGCGGAGGTGATCCCACTGGCCCGAGGCCGAGGCAAAGAATTCCTCCGACTTGGTGCGCCGGCGCGACAGCACGCTCTTCAGCCGGCGCTCGTCCTGTTCGGCGCCGTTGGTCGACGATACCTGTTCGCGGATCAGCGGCCACAGCCGCTGCGCGCCGCCGTCAAGGTCCTCGAACACCATGCCGTAGAAACGGCTGGTGCCATCCCGCCGCGACACCACCCACCCATCGTCGGCCAGGGTCTTGAGGTGGCGGCTGACGGTCGACTGCGGCAGCTGGAGCACGGAGCAAAGTTCGTTGACGGTCAGCTCGTGCCGTTCGAGCGGCAGGAGCATCCGGCAGCGAATCGGGTCGGCCAGCGCGGCCATGTGGTCGAGGATTTGCGTCATCTTGCGGAGGCGACCCTTCAGGATCGCCGCATGCATCCGTCAATCCGGATAAACGGAATGATAACCGGTGACGTAAGCGTTCGTCAAGCCATGGCCGTATTTCGTCCATGCGCACGCGATTCGCCCTGCTGGCTGCCCTGCTCGCCCTCCCGGCGTTGGTCCTCGATGCGTCCGGCACGGACGAACGCTACTGGGCGCAGTGGCGCGGGCCGTCGATGACCGGGGTTTCGAAGACGGCGAAGCCGCCCATCGAGTGGAGCGAGACCAAGAACGTCAAGTGGAAGGTCGAGATTCCGGGGCGTGGCTCGGCGTCGCCGATCATCTACGGCGACCGCATCTACTTGCTGACCGCCGTGCCGGCCGGCATCACCGGGCCGGCGCAGCACGAGCCCCGGGGCGCGCTGCCCAAGCGGGGCGTGCATCAGTACAAGGTGCTGGCCATCGACCGCGCCACCGGCAAGACGGTGTGGGAACGGGTCGCGCGCGAGGAGGAACCGCACGAGGCGGCCCACCAGGACAACGGCACCTGGGCCTCGAGCTCGGCGGTGACCGACGGCACGCACCTGTTCGCCTACTTCGAATCGCGCGGGCTCTACGCCTACGACATGCAGGGCAAGCTGCTGTGGCAGACCGATTTCGGCGACAAGAAGATGCGCAACCAGTTCGGCGAGGGATCGACGCCGGCGCTCTTCGGCAAGTACCTGATCGTCGTCTGGGATCACATCCCGGGTCCATCGTTCGTCGTCGCGCTCGACAAGGCCACCGGCAAGGAGATCTGGCGCACGTCGCGGGACGAAATGGACACCTGGGCCACGCCGCTGGTGGTCGAGCACGGCGGCCGGCACCAGGTGATCGTCAACGCGATGAATCGTGTGCGCAGCTACGACCTCGAAACCGGCAAGATCGTGTGGGAGGGTCCCGGCACGACCATGAACGTGATTCCGTCGCCGGTCTTCGGCCACGGCATGGTGTTCATCATGAGCGGTTTCCGCGGCAACAACCTGAAGGCAATCAAGCTGGCCGACGCCAAGGGCGACATCAGCGCCACCGGCGCGATCGCGTGGCAGCTGGACCGCGACACGCCGTATGTGCCGTCGCCGCTGCTCTACGACAACATCCTCTACTTCCTGAAGACCAACAACGGCCTGCTGTCGGCTTACGACGCCGTCAGCGGCAAGCCGCATTACACCGTGCAACGGCTGCCGAAGGCCCAGGAAGTGTTTGCTTCGCCGGTCGGCGCCGACGGCCGGGTCTACGTCACCGGCCGCGACGGCGTCACCATGGTGCTGAAGCACGGGCCGACCTTCGAAGTACTGGCGGAAAACGTCCTCGACGACGGGTTCGATGCCTCGCCGGCACTGGTCGGCAGCGAGATGTACCTGCGCGGCTTCCGCTACTTGTACCGAATCAGCGCGCCCTGACTGTCGCGCCGCCGCTAGGCATCCAGGACAGTGCGGACCGTCCGGCACAACGTGGCGGCTGAGAAGGGCTTCTCGAGATACGACACCTGCCCGTCCAGCACGCCGTGCCGGACGATCGTATCGCTGGTATAGCCGGACATGTAGAGTACCCGCGTCTCTGGACGGGCCGGTGCGACGAGTTCTGCGAGACGACGTCCCGAAATGCCGGGCATCACGACATCGGTGACCAGCAAGTGGACCGCTCCCTCGTAATGGTCGAGCACCTGTAGCGCGTCTTCGCCCGAGCTTGAACTGAGCACGGTGTACCCGGCCGGGGCCAGGAAGCGAATGGCGATGTTGCGAAGCGCTTCGTCGTCATCGACGATCAGGATGGTCTCGGTACCGGCGACCGACAGCGGCACCGGGACCGACCAGTCGGCGCTGACGGCCTCGGTCAGCGCCGGCAGGTAGATCTTGAAGGTGGCGCCGTGTCCCACCTCGCTGTAGACCCAGATGAACCCCTGGCTTTGCTTGACAATGCCGAATACCGTCGACAGTCCGAGCCCGGTGCCGCGGCCCTCGGCCTTGGTGGTAAAGAACGGCTCGAAGATCCGCGCGCGGGTGCCCTCGTCCATACCGACGCCGGTATCGGTGACCGCAAGGCAGACGTAAGGCCCGGGCGGCACGGTGACGCCGTGTTGGCGGCCAAAGCCTTCGCCGACCGTCACGCCCCGCGTCTCGATGGTCAGCCGTCCGCCACGTGGCATGGCATCGCGGGCATTCACGGCCAGGTTGGTGATCATCTGCTCGATCTGTCCGGCATCGGCCATGACATCGCCGAGGTCAGGTGACGACACGGCCACCAGGTCGATGTCCTCGCCGAGCAGGCGCCTGAGCAGGCTCTCCATCTCCGCCACGACCGCGCCAAGATTCAGGACCCGCGGCGCCACGATCTGCTGCCGGCTGAAGGCCAGCAACTGGCGGGTCAACGCCGCCGCGCGCTCACCGGCACGCTGAATCTCCTTCACGTCCCGGTAGACCGCGGCGTCGGTGCTGAGCTGTTCCAGCGCCAATTCCGACATCCCGTTGATCACGGTCAGCAGGTTGTTGAAGTCGTGCGCGATGCCGCTGGCCAGTCGGCCGACCGTCTCCATTCGCTGGGCCTGGCGCAGTGTGGCCTCAAGCGCCAGGCGCTCGGTGATGTCCTGCTTGATGGCGACGAAGTGGGTGATGGTACCGGCCTCGTCGAGGATTGGAGTGATGGTCTGGTTCTCCGAGTACGGCGTGCCGTCCTTCCGGCGATTGAGCATCTCGCCGTGCCAGGTTCGGCCGGCGGTAATGGTCTGCCACAAATTGTCGTAGAAGGCCGCCGGGTGCTTGCCCGACTTGACGAGATCGCGCGGGTTCTTGCCGAGGGCCTCGTCGGCAGCGTAGCCGGTGACCCGCGTAAAGGCAGGATTGACCCATTCGATGACGCCGGCGGCGTCGGTGATCACAATCGCATCGGCCGCCGCGTAGAGGGCGGCCGCCTGCAGGCGGAGAGCCGTGTCGGCCTGCTTGCGTTCGGTGATGTCGGTGATCGTGCCGACCAGTCTGACGGGCTCGCCCTGCGAGTCGTATTCGAGTTCGCCCAGTCCGTGCACCCAGCGCGCGGCGCCATCGCTCGGCCGGACGATTTGATACTCCATGTCAAACCGGCGGCGGTGCCGCAGGACGTGGTCCGAAAAGTAGCGGCTCATCCGCTCGCGCCAATCCGGGTGGACGAGAGACAACCACGAAAGCACCGACCGGTCGGTTGTGTCGGTGAGCCCGAAGATGGCACTGAGATTGGTCGACCCTCGCCAGGTGCCGGCGGCAATGTCGAAGATGTAGCTGCCCAGGCCGGCAATCGTCTGCGACTCCCTGAGCAGGCGCTCGTTGTCTTTCAGGGCCCGCTGCGCGCGGACCCGGTCGGTAACGTCGCGGACAATCGCCTGGAGCATGGTGTCGCCGCTGGTGTCGATCCGGCTCAGGCTTACCTCGGCTTCGAAGGTTGTGCCGTCCGCGCGAAGGTGGCGCCATTCAAAGCGCTGGGGCTCGCCCGCGAGCGCGGCAGCGGTGTAAGCGGCGGCCGCGGCAGCCGATGGCTGGCCGCCGGGTTGCTCGGCGGGAGAAAAGGCGAGCGGGGACCGCCCGATCATGTCCTGGCGAGGGCATCCGAACAGCACCTCCGCGTGACGGTTACAGTCCACGAAGAGGTCGGCGCGCATGACGAATATGGCGTCGTGTGCGTGATCGAACAACGCCCGATACCTGGCCTCGCTGTCGCGAAGGGTCTGGTTCGCCCTGGCATCCGGCGGTTCGCCTGAGCGGCCGCCGCTCTGTCGGTCCATTGGTGCCTCCAGCCTGCGCGCAATACGACTCAATGGCATTCCATATACCTTAGACGGCCATGATCCGGAATCCTCTCATAAATACTGTCAGCTGCAACCCTTTTGCCGTCCGTGCCGTCTATGTGCTTTGAGCGTATAGTCTCAAAGCACCCATGGACAAATTCAGGCCCGAATCCTTTCTCCCGCTGACGCCGGTCGCCTTCGAAATCCTGCTGGCGCTGGCCGATGGCGAGCGCCATGGCTACAGCATTCTGCAGGAAGTCGAGACCCGGTCGGGTGGCGCGGTGTCGCTGCATGCCGGCTCGCTCTACCGTGCACTGGCGCGGCTGCTGGAAAGTGACCTGATCGAGGAACTGAACGAATCGCCGGACCCGTCGAACGCGGATGAGCGGCGGCGCTACTACCGGCTGACGGCCCGCGGCGTCGCGGTGGCGCGGGCGGAAGTGGGCCGACTCGAAGGCCAGCTGGCGGCGGCCCGAACCCGCCGCCTGCTGAAAGGCGCGCGGGCATGACCGTTCCCCCCCGGTCGCCGATCGCGGAACTGCTGTTCAGCATCGGGCTGCTCGCGTACCCGCGCGCGTTTCGCCGCCGGTTTGGTGACGAGATGCGCGACGACTTCCGGCGCAGCACCCTAGGCACCTTAGGCACCTTAGGCACCTTGACCCTGAACGGTCTCGCCGAGCGATGGGCGGCGATGGTTCGCTGGACCCTGTTCCCCAACTTCACCCCGCACCTGTACGAACCCCAAGGGAGACACTTCATGTTCTGGGACACCGTTCGCGCGGACCTTCGCTACGCCATTCGCCAGGCCATTCAGGCGCCCGTCTACACGACGCTCGCCGTCGCCGCCCTCGGGCTTGGCATTGGCGCCAACAGCGCCATCTTCACCGTCGTGCAGGGCGTGCTGCTCAATTCACTGCCCTACCAGGATCCCGGACAGCTGGTGATGGTGTGGAGCCACAACACGAAGGAAGGCAAGCCCGAGAACCCGATTTCACCGGCCAACTTCGTCGACTTGCGCGACCAAAGCCGCGACTTCGCCACCCTGCAGGGCTACTACTCGTTCGTCAGCAACACGCAGATCGTCGTCGACGGCCCGCCCGAGATTGCGGTGACGTCGTTTGTGACCCCCGGACTGTTCAACCTGCTCGGACGTTCGGCGATGCTCGGCCGCACGCTGAGCGAAGGCGACCCGGCCGGCCACGTCGTGCTGAGCGAGGGCTACTGGCAACGCCGCTTCGGCGGCGATCCGAACATCGTCAATCGCCAGGTGACACTCGACGGCCAGCCGGCCACCGTCATCGGGGTCATGCCGCCAGACTTCGTCTTCCCGTACAAGGGCATGATTGGTCCGACCGGCTTCACCCGCAGCCTCGCCGTCGATGCCTGGACGACGATGGTCCTCTCGGGTCCGCGCATGATGGACGCCTCCGGCCAGTTCGTGAGAAACGTCCACTACCTGGCGGCCGTGGGGCGGCTCCAGCCGGGCACGACCGTTGACCAGGCCCGCGCCGGCATGGCCGCGATCGCGTCGCGGCTCGAGCAGGCCTATCCCGACACCAACAAGGGCTGGACCACGACGGTGACGCCACTGCACGAACAGGTGGTCGGCGGCGTGCGGCCGGCGTTGCTCGTGCTGCTCGCGGGAGTCGGCGTGATCCTGCTGATGGCGTGCGTCAACGTGGCGAACCTGGTGCTGGCCCGCAGCGTGTCGCGGCAGAAGGAGCTGGCGGTGCGGGCGGCGTTGGGCGCCAGCCGCCTGCGGATGATGCAGCAGGCGCTGACCGAGAGTTTCCTGCTGGCCCTCGCCGGCGCCATGCTGGGCCTCGTCTTCGTCAGGTGGGGTGTGCAGGCCCTGGTGGCAATGGCCCCGGCGAACCTGCCACGCGTGCAGGAGGTGGCGCCGGATGTCACGGTGTTGCTGGTCACGCTGCTCGTCGCACTCCTCACGGGAATGTTCGTCGGCGTCATGCCGGCGCTGTTTGCCGGCCGCGCGGACGTCCGGGGCGCGCTGCAGGACAGCAGCCGCGGCATGGTTGGCTCGCGGGCGCGCCACCAGTTGCGCGCCGGCCTGGTCGTGGTCGAAGTCGCGCTCGCCGTCGTGCTCACGGTCGGCGCCGGCCTGCTGCTACGCAGCTTTGCCGGCGTCATGATGATCGATCCCGGCTTCAAGCCCGATCACCTGCTGACGCTGCAAATGAGTGTGCCCTACCGCCTGACCACGGCCGACGCGCGCCGGGCCTACTATGCCGAGTGGTTCGAGCGGCTCGAGGCGCTGCCCGGCGTGACCGCCGTCGGCGGCACCACGCGCATCCCGTTGGGCAGCACCAGCGTGACGACGTCAGTGCAAGTGGAAGGCAAGGACGTGCCGGTCGCCGAACTCCCGGAAGTCGAGTTCCGCCGGGCCATGCACGACTACTTCGAGGCCATGGGCATTCCGATTCGCCGCGGACGCGGCTTCACGGCGGAAGACGGCCCGAACGCGCCATCGGCCGTGATCGTCAACGAAGCGATGGCCCGTCGGGTCTTCGGACAGGAGGATCCCATCGGCCAGCACATTCGCACCGGACCCAATCCGTCGGGGGCCTGGAGCACGGTGGTTGGCGTAATCGGCGACATTCGCCACGCCGGCCTCGAAGCCGAGCCGGCGCCAGAGATGTACGTGAACTACCTGCAGAACCCGCCGGTCGCGCCGTTCATCGCCATCCGCACCTCAGGCGATCCGGCGGCGATGGCTGAACTCGTGCGCGCAGAAGCGCGCGCCTTCGATTCCACCCTCGCGGTCTACGACATCAGGACGATGGCGCAGATTCGATCGGAGTCGGTAGCCGAGCGCCGCTTCCTGCTCATGTTGATCGGCGCATTCGGCGTGCTCGCCCTGTTGCTGGCCGCCGTCGGTGTTTACGGCGTGATGGCGCTGGTGGTCTCGGAACGCACGCAGGAAGTCGGCGTGCGCCTCGCGCTGGGCGCCAAGCCGGCGGAACTGCTGGGCATGATTGTCGGACAGGCGGCGACACTCGCCGGCATTGGCGTCGCCATCGGCGTGGCCGTGTCGCTGCCGCTCGTTCCGCTGCTCGCCAGCCAGCTCTACGGCATCGAGTCATTCGATCCGGCAACCTTCGTGCTTGTGCCGGTCACCCTGCTGACGATCGCGACCCTCGCGGCGCTTGTGCCGGCTCGTCGCGCGATGCGGATCGATCCGCTGGCCGCCCTGCGGATCGATTAGGGCTCGGCGCTTCGCGCCTCGTAGGGGTCGCTCGCTGCGCTGATATGGAATGACTTTGTCAAGTTGGGCACACCCTTCCTGACGGGTGCGACCATGCGCACGACCCGACGTGAAGGACGTCCGAGGTGTTGCTACCAGACGGCGGCGGCGATGGACGAGGTGGG
>JBFWUK010000027.1:0-80303 GCA_050247355.1 Vicinamibacterales bacterium
CCCAACACCTGGTCGCCCGACGGCACGGTGCGCCTGACCGGGTTCTCGCCGTCGAAGGACGCGAAGCTCGCCGTTTACGGCGTGTCGCGCAGCGGCTCCGACTGGCAGGAGTACAACGTGATGGACCTCAGCACTCGGAAAGTGCTGGAGGATAAGGTCGAGTGGGTCAAGGTCTCGAGCATCGCGTGGCGCGGCAACGGCTTCTACTACAGCCGCTACCCGCAACCCGAGAAGGGCAAGGAGCTGTCGTCGATCAACGAGAACCACCAGGTTTATTACCACCGCATCGGCACGCCGCAGTCGGCCGACGAGCTGGTGTTCAGCGACCCGAAGAACCCGCAGCGGTTCCACACGCTCGACACGACCGAAGACGAACGCTTCGCGGTGCTCGACGTCTCGGATCGCGGCACCGGCAAGCAGGGCAACGCGGTGTTCGTGCAGGACCTCTCCAAGTCGGGCTCGAAGTTCATGCCGTTGATTCCGGAGATTGGCGACGACACCTACCAGGTGCTCGAAAGCGTGCGCGGCGAGTTGATTGTCTTTACCGACAACAACGCACCCAACGGCCGCGTCGTCCGCATCGACCCTGCCAACCCGGCGCCGGCCAACTGGAAGTCGATCATCGAGCCCAAGACCGACACCATCGACACCGTGCGGGTCGCCGCCGGCAAGGTGATTGCCACCTACATGAAGGATGTCGCCTCGAAGGCGTATGTCCACAACCTGGAGGGCGCGCTCGAGAACGAGATTGATCTCCCCGGGCTGGGCAGCGCGAGCGGGTTTGCCGGCAACATGGACGACACCTCGTTGTTCTACCAGTTTCAGTCGTTCACGTATCCGACGTCGATCTTCCGCTACGACGTGGCGGCCCGGAAGAGCTCGCTGTTCCGCGCCCCGGAGATCCCGGGCCTCGACGTCAACCATTACGACACCCGGCAGGTGTTCGTCACCAGCAAGGACGGCGCCAAGGTGCCGATGTTCCTGGTCCACAAGAAGGGACTGGCGCTCGACGGCAACAACCCGACGCTCATGTACGGTTACGGCGGCTTCAACATCGCCACCACGCCCGGGTTCAACTCCCTGCGCATCGCGCTGCTCGAGCAGGGCTTCGTTTACGCCAGCGTCAACATGCGCGGCGGCAGCGAGTACGGCGAGGCCTGGCACGATGCCGGCACCAAGCTGAAGAAACAGAACGTGTTCGACGACTTCATCGCCGCCGCCGAGTGGCTGATCGCCAACAAATACACGTCACCGGCGAAGCTGGCGGCGCAGGGCGGCTCGAACGGCGGGCTGCTGGTCGGGGCCGTCATCAACCAGCGTCCCGAACTGTTCCGCGCCGCCATTCCTCAGGTCGGCGTCATGGACATGCTGCGCTTCCACAAGTTCACGATCGGCTGGAACTGGATTGCCGACTACGGCTCCAGCGACAACGCAGAAGAGTTCAAGGCGTTGCGCGCCTACTCGCCGCTGCACAACATCAAGCCTGGCGGCAAGTACCCGGCGACGCTCGTCACGACCGCTGATCACGACGACCGGGTCGTGCCGGCGCATTCCTTCAAGTACGCGGCCACGCTGCAGAAGCACGCCAGCCCCGACCGCCCGGCGCTGATCCGCATCGACACCAAGTCGGGCCACGGCGCGAGTAACGTGACGAAGCAGATTGAAGCCACGGCCGACATCTATGCCTTCCTAATGTTCAATCTCGGTGTTACCCCGAGATTCTGACGGGGCGGCACTGCTTGACGGGGCGGCACTGCGTGAATGGGCGGCACTGCGTGACACGGCGGCACTGCGTGACGGGGCCGCACTGCGTGACGGGGCCGTCCTCATATGCCAGGAGGAAATGCTTGTCATCAATCTCGGCGAGCAGTAATCTCCCGTCAAGCAACCCCACTCCGTCACGCGACATCGCCCCGTCATGAAACCCGTCCCCGTCCAGGCGCGCCAAGAGGATTCGAAATGAAATCAGTAAAACAGTTGCTCGTAGTTGTGTCCCTGTTGGTGCTGCCGATCGGAGCGTTACCGGCCTTCGCGCAGCCATCCAAACTGCCGGCGTACAAGGCTGACGCCGTCAAGGGCGTGGACGAGATGGCCAAGCTCGCGCAGGAGATGGTCGACTCGGTGTTCAGTTTTGGCGAGCTGGGGTTTCAGGAGTTCGAGACCTCGAAGTACCTGACCGGCCAGCTCGAGAAATACGGGTTCACCGTCGAGCGCGGCGTCGCCGGCATTCCCACCGCGTGGGTGGCCAAGTGGGGATCGGGCAAGCCGGTGATCGCCCTCGGCTCCGACATCGACGGCATCCCGCAGGCGTCGCAGAAGCCGGGTGTGGCGTATCCGGATCCGATTCTCGCCGGCGCCCCCGGACATGGCGAGGGCCACAACACCGGCATGCCGCTGAACATCATCGCGGCGATTGCGGTGAAGCGGATCATGGAGCGCGACAAGCTGCCGGGCACGATCATGCTGTGGCCGGGCGTTGCCGAGGAGCAGCTCGCCACCAAGGCGTGGTACGTCCGCGACGGCGTCTTCAAGGACGTGGACGTCGTCCTGTTCACGCACGTCGGCAACAACCTCGGCGTGTCGTGGGGCCCGGGCGGCGGCAACGGCATGGTGTCGGTCGAGTACACCTTCGAGGGCGAGACCGCTCACAGCGCCGGCGCGCCGTGGCGCGGCCGTTCGGCGCTCGACGCGGTCGAACTGATGAGCGTCGGCTGGAACTACCGGCGCGAGCACCTGCGCCTGTCGCAACGGTCGCACCAGGTGATCACCAACGGCGGTGACCAGCCCAACGTGGTGCCGCGCAATGCCAGCATCTGGTTCTACTTCCGCGAGACCGACCAGCCCAACATCCAGGCCATGTGGGAGATCGGCGACAAGATGGCCGAGGGCGCGGCCCTGATGACCAACACCAAGTGGAGCTCGCGCATTCTCGGCGCCGCCTACCCGCAGCACATGAACAAGGTGGTCGCCGAGACGATGTACGAGAACATCAAGGCGGTCGGGCTGCCGACGTGGAGCGATGACGACCAGACGCTGGCGAAGGCGTTGCAGAAGGAACTCGGCAACGACACGCAGCCGGGCCTGGCCACCAAGCTCGAGGAGATCGGCGCGCCCAATCCGAGCCGCGTCAACACCGGCGGTGGCTCCGACGACATCGGCGACGTGTCGTGGAACGTGCCGACGGTGACGCTGCGCTTCCCTTCGAACATCCCCGGCCTGCCGGGCCACAACTGGTCGAGCGCGATTGCCAGCGCCACGCCGATTGCCCACAAGGGCGTGGTCGCCGGCGCCAAGGCGCAGGCCATGACGGTGCTCGACCTGCTGACCCGGCCCGAGCTGGTCAAGGGCGCGTGGGATTACTTCAACAACGTGCAGACCAAGGACGTGAAGTACATCCCGTTCATCAAGGCCGACACCAAACCGGCCATTCACCTCAACAAGGCGATTCTCGACAGGTACCGGGAGCAGATGAAGCCGTACTACTACGACCCCACCAGGTTCCCGACCTATCTCGATCAGCTGGGCATCAAGTACCCGACCGTGCGAACCACGCCGCAGAAATAGCAGTGGGGCCCCCCTTTATGGGGGGCCGAGATTGGAAGCAGTAGGGCACCCCTTCATGGGGTGCCGTTTTATCGGAGGAGTTCGAATGAAATCCGCTCGTTTCATAGCAGTGGTGGCGCTGATCGCGTCGCTTGGCGCCAGCGCCTCGGCCCAGCAGAACGACGCCCGGCTGGCCGCCCAGAAGGCCGACGCCGTCAAGGGTGTCGACGAAATGGCCAAGCTCGCGCAGGAGATGGTCGATTCCGTCTTCAGCTTCGGTGAGTTGGGCATGCAGGAAGTCGAGACGTCGAAATACCTGACGGCGCAGCTCGAGAAGTTCGGCTTCAAAGTGACGCGCGGACAGTCGGGAATGCCGACCGCCTGGGTGGCGACCTACGGATCGGGCAAGCCCGTCATCGCGCTGGGCTCCGACATCGACGGCATTCCGCAGTCGTCGCAGAAGCCGGGCGTGGCCTACCACGACCCGATCGTCGAGGGCGCCCCCGGACACGGCGAGGGCCACAACACCGGCATGCCGCTGAACATCATCGCGGCGATCGCGGTCAAGCGCATCATGGAGCGCGACAAGCTGCCGGGCACGATCATGCTGTGGCCGGGCGTCGCCGAGGAGCTGGTTGCTTCGAAGGCCTGGTTCGTCCGCGACGGCATGTTCAAGGACGTGGACGTGAATTTGTTCACGCACGTCGGCGGCAACCTCGGCACGTCGTGGGGCCAGCAGGGCGGCACCGGCCTGGTCTCGATTGAATACACCTTCGAAGGCGAGACGGCGCACAGCGCCGGCGCGCCGTGGCGCGGGCGCTCGGCGCTCGACGCCGTCGAGCTGATGAGCGTGGGCTGGAACTACCGCCGCGAGCACCTGCGGCTGTCGCACCGGTCGCATTCGATCATCACCAACGGCGGCGACCAGCCCAACGTGGTGCCCAGGAACGCGAGCATCTGGTTCTACTTCCGTGAAATCGATCAGCCGCACATCAAGGAGCTGGTCGAGATCGGCAACAAGATGGCCGAAGGCGCCGCGCTCATGACCAACACCAAGGTCACGTCGCGCATTCTCGGCACCGCCTACCCGCGCCACATGAACAAGGTCGTGGCCGAAACGATGTATGCCAACATCAAGGCCGTCGGCCTGCCGACGTGGAGCGAGCAGGACCAGATGCTCGCCAAAGGCCTGCAGAAGGAGCTGGGCAACGCGACGCAGCCCGGCCTGGCGGTGAAGCTCGGCGAGCTGGGCCAGCCGGTGCCGCTCGAGAGAAACAACGGCGGCGGCTCCGACGACATCGGCGACATCTCGTGGAACATGCCGACGATCACGCTGAGCTACCCGGCCAACATCCCGGGCCTGCCCGGCCACAACTGGTCGAGCGGCATCGCCAGCGCGACGCCGATTGCCCACAAGGGCGTGGTGGCCGGCGCCAAGGCGCAGGCGATGACGGTGCTGGACCTGCTGACGAAGCCGGAACTGGTGAAGGGCGCGTGGGACTACTTCAACAACGTCCAGACCAAGGACGTGAAGTACATCCCGTTCATCACCAAGGACACGCCGCCGCCGACGCACCTGAACAAGGCGATTCTCGATCAGTACCGCGAGAAGATGCGCCCGTTCTACTACGACCCGACCAAGTTCCCGACCTACCTGGATCAGCTGGGCATCAAGTACCCGACACTGCGGACGCCGCAGTAACCACGTAGCGCATCCCGGTGGAGGCAACCCTTTAGGGTTGCCTAGACACCGGCCTTCAGATACCTGGCAACAGCCCCGACGAGACGTTCAATCTCTTCGGGGCTGTTGTAGAAGTGCGGCGAGGCGCGCAGCCCGCCGCGATCGCCGGTGCCGCGTCCCGCGGTGCCAATCTTGTCCTTCTCATACAACGCCTGGCCCAGCCGCTGCGGATTCAGCGATCCGGCCTGGAACGACACCACCGCGGCATTGAGCGCCGGGTTGGGCGACGTCCACACCTTGACCTCGGGCAGCTTCGACAGCCCGGCAATCAGCTGATTCGCCAGTGCCCGCGACCGCTGCTCGATGGCGGCGCGGCCGACCTTGGTCTGGAACTCCAGCGCCTCGCGAAAAGCAATCATCGTCGCCTCATCACGCTGGCCGAAGCCCTCGAACGTCCGCGAGATGCCGACGGCGCCCGAATAGGCGCTGTAGATCGACGGCCACACCTGCTTGTGGGCGCGGGCGTTGATGTAGAGCACGCCGCACTCGCGGGCGCCGCACGGCCACTTGTGCGCGCTGCCGGTGTAGAAGTCGGGTGAGATGTCGGCCAGGTTGACGTCGAGGAGGCCAAACGTCTGGGCACCGTCGACCAGCGACAGCACGCCGCGTTCGCGCGCCAGCGCGCACAATTCCTTGGCGGGGAAGAGGTCGCCGACGGTACTCGAGAGGTGCGTGAAGGTCAGCACCTTGGTTCGCGGCGTGATCGCCTTGGCGTAGGCGGCCAGGTAGTGCTCCATGCCGGGGTGCGGATTGACCTGGGGAATGGTGATCACCGTGAAGCCGAAGCGCTTGGCCTTCTCGGTCCAGGCGTTCAGGTTGCTGGGATGATTGTCGGCAAAGACGATCACCTCGTCGCCGGCTTTCAGGTCGAGGCCGCTCGAGACCATGTTGTTGGCCTCGCTGGTGTTGCGGGTGATGACGATCTCTTCGGGAGTGACCCGAAGGAAAGCGGCCAGCGCCTTGCGCGTGTTCTCTTTCTCGCCGGTCAGCCGTGCCCGGTTCTGCGCCGAGGGATCGCGATCGACGCTGTCGCTTTCGCGCTTCAGTGCTTCGAGCACCGGCCGCGAGGCGGGGCAGAGGTTGGCGGCGTTCAACACGCCCAGGTCGGCCGGCATCACGAACTGCGACCGCACTGACTTCCAAAAGGCCTCGCCGGTGCCGGCCGTGGCGGGATTGAACGCGGCCGCCTGCGGCGCGGTCTTCGCCCACGCCGGATCGGCAAACAGGGCAGCAGAGCCACCGACAGCAAACAAGCGGGCGAAGTCGCGACGGGTCACTGATGCAGTCATGCGCCGCAGATTACATGAAAGCGCCGTCTGCCGGATAGCGATTGCTTCGGATTTGGCAAGACCCATTCGGGCTATTGAGCTTCGAACGCGTGTTGGTCGACGTTTGACAACACTGGTGTGAAGCACTACGCTCCGTGCCGTTTTGCCGGTCTTCGCGCGCGGTTGTTGAACGAGGGGACAAAGCATGGGTTCATACCTGGGCTGGCGGTCACGCTCCCAGGCGGCGGTTGCCGCCGTCTGTGCGCTGGGGCTGTTGCTGGTTCCACCCGCCGGTGCCAGCGCGCAGTCGAGACTACTTGACGAATACGTGCTGACGTCCTGGACCGACGAGGAAGGACTGTTCGGCGGCTGGATTGTCGGCATCGCCCAGGATCGCGACGGCTACATGTGGGTGGGAACCGTCAGCGGCCTGATCCGGTTCGACGGGCTGAACTTCGAACGCTTCCACGGCACCGACGGCGCCCAGTTGCCTCAGCGGTCGGTCTCGAGCCTGTACGCCGCGAGCGATGGCAGCATCTGGGTCGGCTACAGCGGTGGCGGCGGCATTTATCGGATTCGTCAGCGGCAGGTCAAGGACTACGGCCCGGCCGATGGCCTGGGCGGCGGCCGGATCGCCGCGCTGACGGAAGACGGCCATGGCGTCATGTTTGCCGCAACCCCCGACGGGCTGTATCGGCTCGAGCGCGAGCGATGGCAGAAGGTCGCGGCCGGGGAAGGCTTGCCAGACGGTCAGGTCTACTCCATCTACCGCGATCGCACGAACGCTCTTTGGGCGGCGACCTCCGACGCGGTGTTCCGGCGCACGCCGGCAGATCAAGCGTTCGCAGTGGTGACCCGGACCAGCGAGGCGCCACTTGGTTTCAGCGAAGCGCCCGACGGTGAGATGTGGGTGACCAGTCCGACAGTCGGTTTTCGACGCATTGATTTGCGCCAGCACGACGGGGCGCCTGGCGGGGGCGGCCGCCGGGGTCACGGTGCCCGCCTGCTGCACGACCGCGCGGGTAACCTCTGGGTAGCCACATTGGGCCGCGGCTTGTGGTTCATGCGCAACGGCGCGTCGGTCCCTGAGGCCGTTGGCAGGGACAACGGTCTTTCGAACGATTCGGTGCGCGGCCTGTTCGAGGATCGACACGGCGATGTGTGGGTCGGCACGACCGTCGGCCTCCATCGATTCGCCCGCCGGCGGGTGACGCCTTACACCGACCTCGGCGTTGTCCGCGCACTCGAAGCCGGTCACGACGGTGCCGTCTGGGTCGCCACGGGCGGCGGCGTGGTCCAACTGTTGAACGGCCGGCGGCGGCACTTCGGTGTCGCGGACGGCCTGCCCAGCGTCGACGTCAGAGGGCTCCACGTCAGCCGGTCCGGGCAACTCTGGGTGACCACGGCCGGCGGCGTGGCCGCCTTCACCGACGGCCGCTTCCTGCCGGTTCGGCTCGACCAGGGGCGATGGCCGACGGGGACCTTTACCATGGCGACCGACTCGAAGGGCCGGCTGTGGCTCTGCTCGGAGGACTACGGCCTGTTCCGATGGGACAACGGTCGGGTGCAGGAAGTGTCGCTTTCGCTGGAGCTTCACTCGGCCGACATTCATTCGGTCGCCGTCGACCGCGCCGACCGGTTGTGGTTGCTGATGTCCGGTGGCGGCGTCGGCCTTCTGGAGGCCGACGGCGGCTTCCGGCTGCTGCGCAAAAGCGACCGCTTCCATCGCAGCGACCTGGCGTTCCACGAAGATGACGCCGGCACCATCTGGCTGGGCGCCGGCGAGCGTCTCACCCGATTCAAGGACGGGGTGCTGGCCGCGGTCACGGTGTTCAGCGGCCTGCCGGCCGCGGCCATTCGTTCGATCGCCGGCGACCGGGACGGGAATCTGTGGATTGGCACCAGCGGCGGCATCATGCGGATGGCTGCCAGCGAGTTCGAGGTGGCGCTTCGCGAGCCCAATCGTCGTCTCGAGTTCCGCTCGTACAGTTCATCCGATGGCCTGCCCGGGGTACCGGTGCGGAACGGGTATCCCAGCGCCATCCGCGCCGAGAACGGTCATCTGTGGTTCGTCACCGGCAACGGCGCTACCGAAGTCGATCCGCGACGGCTGTCGGCGACCCGGCCGCCGGCGCCGGTGCGCATCCAGCGTGTGAACGCGAACGGCCGTTCGTTCGAGCCATCAGGCAGTTTCGAGCTGCCGCCGCGCACCACCAGTCTGCAAATCGACTACACGGCGCTGGAGTTCTACGCGCCACGGCAACTGCAGTTCCGCTACCGCCTCGTCGGCCTGGACGATGGCTGGACCGACGCTGGACCGCGGCGTCAGGCGTTATTCACCAACCTGCCGCCGCGGGCCTATCGATTCGAAGTCATGGCGCGCAGCAGCGAGGGCATCTGGAACCCGGCGGCTGAGGCCGTCGAGTTCTCGATTCAGCCGATGTTCTACCAGACCGCCTGGTTTGCCGGCCTCGTGATCACGGCGCTCGCCGCCGCCATCGCGTTGGCCTGGCGCGTCCGCCGGCAGCAGGTGCGCCGGCGCTTCGAGCTGGTTCTGACCGAACGGGCCAGGATGGCGCGCGAGATTCACGACACTTTGCTACAGAGTCTGGCGGGGTTGGAACTGCAGGTGGATGCCATCGCCAGCCAGTTGACCGCCGGGGCGCCGGTCCGGCAGCAGATGGAGCGGGTCCGCCGCCAGATTCAGTCCGACGTGTCCGAGGCTCGCCAGTCAATCTGGGCGTTGCGGTCGCCCAGTCTCGAGGCGCGCGATCTGGCGACCGCGCTCCGCGAGTTGGGCCAGACCATGGCGGCCACGAGCGGCATCGACTTCCAGTTCAGTGTGGCCGGCCGGCCTGCCCGCTGCGCCGGCAAGGTCGAGGAGCACCTCTTGCGGGTCGGCCTCGAGGCGGTCAGCAACGCGGTCCGCCATGCGCACGCGAGCCTGGTCAGGCTCGAATTGCTGTATGGCGACGACTCGATCACGCTCCGGGTGTGTGACGACGGCCGCGGCTTCGATCGCGAAGACGCGGCGCGCCGCGCCGGCACCCACTGGGGACTGGCGACCATGCAGGAACGCGCCGACGCAATTGGCGGGCGGCTGCAACTGGTCAGCCGCCCCGGCGTCGGCACCAATCTCGAAATGATTGCCCCCTTGCTGTCGCCGTCAAAGCCATGAGCTCACACACGACGAACAAGATTCGGGTCCAGTGCGTCGAGGACCACGCCGTCGTCCGCGAAGGCATCTGCCTAAAGATCAACCTGCAGCCCGACATGACCGTGGTCGGAGCCGCGGCAACCGGCGAACAGGCGGTCGCGATGTTCGGCAGCCTGCGCCCGGATGTCACGCTGATGGACCTGCAGTTGCCGGCGATGAGCGGCCTGCAGGCGATTCAGGCGATTCGTGCCATCGACCCCGAGGCCCGCATCGTTGTCCTGACGATGTATCGAGGCGAGGAGGACATGCATCGCGCCCTCCAGGCCGGCGCCGCGACCTACCTGCTGAAGGGCACCCTGTCCGACGACCTGATTCGGATCGTCCGCGAAGTGCACGCCGGCGAGCGGCCGATTCCGCCGGACGTGGCGGCCACGCTGGCGTCGCGCATGCCGGGCTCGGCGCTGACCGAGCGCGAGACCGAAGTAGTGACGTTGATGGCGACCGGCATGCACAACAAGGAGATCGCCGCCGCGCTGCGCATCAGCAACGAGACGGTCCGCAACCACGCCAAGAACATCTTCGCCAAGCTGCAGGTTCCCGATCGCACCGCCGCGGTGATGGACGCCTTGCGCCGCGGCATCATCCATCTCAACTGATCGCTCCGCGCTGCGCGCCGATCGGGATGATTCATTCCGCGCGCACATCGGTCCTACCCATTCGGGTCATTGACAGTCCTCTCGCCTGAGCAGAATATCCACCGCGTCGAGAGCCGCAGTGCGGCAGGCATTTGATCGCTGGTCGCGAGTGTCGGCCGCCAGCGATGTTGGTGACCAACCGTGGAGGGCGTTGCCCTGGTGCGGGCGTCTCCGCCGGTTGGGCAGTCCAAGGAGGTATCGATGGCGCGGGTGTTGTCGGCATGTCTAGCGGCGATCGTGGGTCTCGTCGTCACCGCGGCGGCGGCGTTGGCGCAGGGCTCGGGCGCCGCCAGCGTCAACGGATCGGTGCGCGACGAGTCGGGCGGGTTCCTGCCCGGCGTCACTGTGGAGGTCTCGACGGGGCAGGTCGATTCGGTGCGTTCGACCGTCACTGACGCCGACGGCGCCTATCGCATCACCGAGTTGCGCCCGGGTACCTACATCGTCACCTACACCTTGCCCGGGTTCTCGGTGCTGCGCCGCGAGGGCATCGAACTGGCGCCGAGCTTCACGGCCACGCTCAACGTCGAGCTGAAGGTCGGGGCGCTCGAAGAGAGCATCGTGGTCACCGGCGGCACGCCGCTGATCGACACGACCAACCTGACGCAGCAGCGGACCATCTCGCGCGAGCTGCTGACCGCCATCCCGACCTCGCAGAGCGCGCTCGGCATCGCCTCGCTCATGCCGGCGGTGGTGCAGCCGCCCAACGCGCAGGACGTCGGCGGCAGCATGGGCGAGCGGTCAGTGCGCATCTCCATCCATGGCTCGAAAACGTCTGACGCGCGCCTGCGGCAGGAGGGCATGGTCTACAACGCCCTGACGCCTGGCACCAACTACGGCACCACCGGACTCGAGGGCACCGGCCGCGGCTACTACGTGAACCCGCTCGCCGCGCAGGAGATTGTCATCGACGTCGGGACGATGGGATCGGCGGAGTACGGAGTTGGCGGCGCGCAGTCGAACTCGATTTACAAGGACGGCGGCAACCAGTTCAGCGGCGCACTGTTCGGCGCCTGGACCGGCCACAACCTGCAGTCCGACAACCTGTCGGATGACCTGAAGTCGCAGGGCCTGACGCAGGTCAACACCATCCGCCGCATCTTCGACGCCAATGTCACGGTTGGCGGGCCGATCGTCAAGGATCGGTTCTGGTTCTTCGGCCACGCCCGCACCTGGGGCGCCGACGGTCGTCCCGCGAATCTGTATGCCGACGCCAACCTGGCGTCGCGCACGGTCGGGGCGCCAGCCTCGGCGTGGCTTTACGCGCCCGATCTCAGCACGCCGGTTGACCAGCGCGAGCTGAACAAGGGTGGCGGCCTTCGCCTGGCGGCGCAGGTGACGGCTAAGAACAAGGTCACGTTTTCGTACGACCGCCAGAAGAACTTTCAAGACTCCCTGAGCGGCGCCCTCAATCTCGGCACGGTCAAACTCGAAGGCAACGGCGCCTACTGCCAGCAGCACTCGGTGACGCAGGCGACCTGGCTGCGTCCGCACTCGGACCGCATCCTGTTCGAAGGCGGCATCACGATCAGCCGATTCAACTTCGGCGACTGGGGCAGCCAGCTGGACCTCAGCGACTACTCGCAGTGCGGCGATCAGCCCGACGACAACGTCCCGATCAACGACACCGGGTTTGGCTACACCTACAACGGCGGCGGCAATCGGACGGTCAGCCTGTCGCACCAGACCAACGGCCGCTTCTCGGTGTCATGGATCAAGGGCGACCATTCGTTCAAGGCCGGCACGACTTGGCTGTACGGCCTGGGCGGCGGTCACCGCACTTACTCGGATCGCTCGCCCAGCCAGGTGAACGGGTTGCCGGTGACCTACTCGTTCCTGCGCGGCGTGCCGACCGGGCTGACCCAGTACGCCACGCCCCTGTTGACCGTGGCGCAACTCAACCCCGACCTTGGCATCTTCGTGCAGGACCAGTGGCGCCTCACCAACCGCCTGACCATGAGCCTGGGCGTGCGGTTCGACTGGCTGCGCGAGTCGGTGCCCGAAACCTGCCAGCCCGATGGCCAGCTGGTCGCGGCCCGCTGCTACGACGCGCTCGACAACGTGCCGAACTGGAAGGACATCAACCCGCGATTCGGTGTGGTGTGGGATCCGACGGGCAGCGGCCAGACGGCGATCAAGTTCGGCATCAACCGTTACGTCAACGGTGCGACGACCGGCGCCGCGAACGCCTTCGCGCCGGTCAACGCGTCGATCAGCAACACGACGCGGTCATGGTCCGACGCCAACGGCAACTTCCTGCCCGATTGCGACCTGCGCCTGGCCGGCAGCAACGGCGAGTGCGGGGCGCTGGCCAATGCCTCGTTCGGCCAGCTTCGGTCGCGCGTCAACGCCGACCCGGACTGGATCAACGGGTGGGGCAAGCGCGCCTACAACTGGCAGATGTCGCTGGCGATAGATCGGCAGCTGTGGACGGGCGTGTCGGTGATGGCCGGCTTCTACCGCACCTGGTACGGCAACTTCATCGCTGTCGACAACCTGGAAGTGACGCCGGATGACTACAGCCCGTACTGCGTGAATGTGCCGACCGACTCGCGGCTGCCGTCGAGCATCAGTGGCCAGCAGTTGTGCGGGCTGTATGACATCAATCCGGACAAGTTCGGGCGGGTCAACAACCTGGTCACGCTGAGCGAGCCGTATGGGGAGCAGTCGGACGTCTACAACGGCGCGGACCTCGGCTTCCAGGCGCGCCGCGGCCGGCTGGTCGCCGGCGGCGGCTGGAACATCGGCAACTCGGTCCAGCTTGGCACCACCGCCGGCGGGTCGGTGACGTCCGCCTCCGAGCAGTGTTTTGTGGTCGACTCACCGCAACAGCTGTTCCACTGCAAGATCAACAACCCGTACCAGAGCCGGTTCAAGCTGAACGGTTCGTACCTGATTCCCTGGCAGGACATCCAGGTTGCCGTGGTCTTCCAGAACAACCCCGGCCCGCAGTACACCACGAACATCAGCTACACCAGCGCGCAGGTCGCGGCCACGCTCGGCCGGCCGCTGGCGGGCGGCACGCGCGCCGTCACCGTCGAGGTGGCCGATCCGTTCACCCAGTTTGGCCCGCGCATCAACCAGCTTGACGTGCGCACCAGCAAGATCGTGCGGCTGAGTGGCGGGCGCCGCCTGCAGTTCAACGCCGACCTCTACAACGCGTTGAACGGCAGCCCGGTGATCAACTTCTTCAGCACCTACAACCTGGCCGACGGCGGCGCCCGCTGGCGCACGCCGACCCAGATCATGGACGGCCGGCTGGCCAAGTTCAGCCTGCAGATCGATTTCTAACGGCGGGTGGCCCAGGCGCTCGCTGAAAGGCGGAGACATGCGACGAATTCTGATTGGCGGCCTGACCGTGTGGCTGGCGACTGGTGTGCCGGCGGCGGCGGAGCAGGCCCGCCCGGCGGGCGGCGGTGGCCCGGTGATCCTGCAGCAGGCGCCGGCCGACCGGGCCGTCTCGATACCGCGGGCCACGCTGGCGCAGCACCTCAAGGACATGGATGCGCGCAAGCTGAGCACGCTGCGGATGATCGAAGGCGGCAAATACAACGTCAACATCCGCCGCATCACCAACGCCGAGACCGCGCTGGTCCATCCGAACACGATTGACCTGTGGGTCGTGCTCGAGGGCAGTGGCACCATGACGACCGGCGGCAAGATCGCGAATGGCAAGATCGTCGGCGGCGAATCAAATCCGCTCAAGGTCGGTGACGTTTACTTCGTGCCCGCCGGCGTGCCGCACGGCGTGAGTGGCGTCAACGGCAACATCACCTGGCTGAACGTTCGCTGGGACGTGGATTGGCCGGCGGACGCCCCGCTCGGCGCCGGCCGGCTTCCGGGGGGCGCCGTTCGCCCTGCGCCCTCCGCCGGTGGCGGCGCTCCCCGGCCCGGCCTGGCGCCGATCGAGTACGCGCCAACCGATCGCGCGATCCACATTCCGAAGGAGCGGCTCGATCAGTATCGCCAGGACATGGCCGCGAAGAAGGTACCGACCCTGCGGATGATCGAGGGCGGTCACTTCAACATCAACATCCGGCGCATCGCCGCACCATCGGGCGAGATCCATCCGCTGACCATCGACACCTGGGTGGTCCTCGAAGGCAGCGGCACCATCGAGACCGGATTCAAGACCGACAACGGCAAGCCGCTCCTGGGGTCGGGCACCCGTGTGCCGGCGGCGGTCGGCGACGTGCTGTTCGTGCCGGCCGCGCACACCCACGGGTTCAGCGCCGTCAACGACGTGGTCGCGTGGCTGAACATCCGCTGGGATGTCAATTGGGCCAAGCCGGCGGGGCAATGAGCATGAGCACCGCCACGCCATTGGCGATCGTCGGAGGGAAGGGTACGACCGGGCGGTGGCTGATCGCCGCGGCCGCCGCGGCGGGCGCCAGCCTGTGGCTCGGCGCCGGCGGCGTCGCGCCGCTGGCGGCCGCGCAAGGCGCCTCGATGGCGATGCCAATCTTCGAAGTCGACACGGCCTGGCCACCGCCGCTGCCGTACAACTGGATAGTCGGACATGTGCCGGCGGTTGCGGTGGACTCCCGCGACCACGTGTTTCTGCTGTCGCGGCCAAACACGCTCCCGCCCGAGACTCGCGCCCGATCGGCGCCGCCGGTGGTCGAACTCGACGAGCGCGGCCGCTTCGTCAACGCCTGGGGTGGCCCCGGGATCGCCGGTTTCGACTGGCCCGACAGCGAACATGGCATCGCGGTGGACTACAAGGACAACGTCTGGATTGGCGGCAGCGCGCCGGTGGCGCCGTCGCTGTTCCGCCGCAACGACGACATGCTGCTGAAGTTCAGCCACGACGGCCGGTTCCTGTTCCAGATCGGTGGCCGCGACAAGAGCGCGACGTCGCAGGTGCCGCCGGTGGCCGGCGGCAACAAGGATCCTAAGAGCGTGCACCAGTCGGCAGACGTCTACGTGTGGCCGGCGTCGAATGAAGCATTCGTGGCCGACGGCTACGGCAACCGCCGCGTGGCCGTGTTCGACGCCGACACCGGTGCTTTCAAGCGCGCGTGGGGCGCCTTCGGCAACGAGCCTGTCGACGTGCTGGTGCCGCCGCCGCCATCGGGGCAGAACGCCCCGGGGCGCCCGGCGCTGGACGTGACGGGCGACGGCGCGCCGCAGTTCGGCAGCCCGGTCCATGGCATCAAGGTGTCCCACGATGGCCGGGTCTATGTAGCCGACCGATCGAACCGGCGGGTTCAGGTGTTCACCACCGACGGCAAGTACCTCACGCAGATGTTCCTGAACCGGGCCGGGCCCGCCACCGGGTCGGCCGCGGGCATTGCCTTTTCGCCCGATCGCGACCAGCGCTTCATGTATGTCGCCGACTACGGCAACTCGCGCATTGCCGTTGTCGATCGCCAGAGCTTGACCGTGCTCTACCAGTTCGGCGAGCGCAGCGCCAAGCCGGGCCACTTCCAGGGTTTGCATCACATGGCCGTGGATTCGAAGGGCAACATCTACACCGGCGAAGTGGCCCCGGGAGCCCGGGTGCAGCGCTTCGTGTTCAAGGGACTGTCGGCCTCGTTGCCGGCCAACGCGCTGACGGCCGCACAGCTGGCCGTGCCGCCGCCGCGATAGGGCGCCGTTGATCAACCGACGCAGGAATTCAGGAGGACAGGCGATGGCGAATGCGAGTGGGATGGTAGCTGCGGCTGGAGTCGCGATTGCGCTGATGGCCGCTGCCGGTGGCATGGCCGCGCAGGCGCCGGCTCCCGCACCCGCGCGGATGACGAGCACCATGAGCAATCCCTACCAGATGACCGAGAACTGGCCGGCGCTGGCATCGGGCATGAAGTGGGGAGCCGCCATCGGCCTGATCCCCGACGGCAAGGGGGGCGTGTGGATGCACTTCCGCTCCGAGCCGGCGATCAACCACTTCGACGCCACCGGCAAGCTGCTCAAGAGTTTCGGGCAGGGCGTGTTCGTGCAGGCACATGGCTTCTGCCAGGACCGCGACGGCAACTTCTGGGCCGGCGACAGCGGTCCGTTTCGCGACGACCCGAGCACCAAGGGGCGCGGTTTCACGATGCACAAGTTCAGCGCTGACGGAAAGCTGCTGGCCACGTACGGCAAACCCGGTGTCTCGAAGGCCGGCCCCGACACCTTCATCGGCCCAACCGCATGCGCGGTGGCGCCCAACGGCGACATCATCATCGCCGACGGCCACTGGCCGCGGCCATCGGATGCCCAGCAGGACGGCGACCGCCTGGTGCGCTATACCAAGGACGGCAAGTACGTGCGTGACTACGGCAAGCTCGGCCCGGGTCCGGGCGAGTTCATGGGGCCGCATTCGCTGGCGTTCGACTCGCGCGGCCGCCTGTTCGTGGCCGACCGTTCCAACAACCGCGTCCAGGTGTTCGACCAGAACATGAACTTCGTCGACGACTGGCGGCACTTCGGCCGGCCGAGCGGCATCGCCATCCTGAAGGACGACACATTGGTCGTTTCGGATTCGGAGTCGGGCTTTCCGATCCCCGGTCCGGCGCAGGCACCCGAAGGCCTCACTGGGGTGCGCAATCAGGGATGGCAGACCGGAGTCCGCATCGGCAGCGCGAAGAACGGCTCGTTGAGTCACTTCATCCCCGGCACCCGTCCCGAAGGGCTCGCAGCGGACGAGCACGGAAATATTTTCGCCGGCCTCACGGGCGGATGCGATCAAAGCCGCTCCGGGGGATGCCTGCAGCGATGGGTGCTGAAGAAATGAACGGCGCGACCATGTCGGATCCGGCTTCAGCCGGACCTGGTCTGAAGGGAAGAGTCATGCAGCGAATCAGCAGCGTGTTGTGCGGACTGTCGTTGGTGTGCGCAATGCCGGTGCTCGTGCGGGCGCAGGCGCCCGCGGTTCCGTACAGCGACGTGACGAAGGCCGAGATCGAGGCCGTGGTGAAGGCCCCGGATGGTGGCGGCGATCGCCAGATCAAGGTGATGGACATCGGCAAGCTGAATGTCGGCGTCGGCGTCCTCCACCGCGACGCCATCAAGGATGCTGGGAGCGGACCCGTGCGCGGGATCTCCCACACGCTGGTCACCGAGGTCTACTACATCATTTCGGGTTCGGGCACGCTCGTCACCGGCGGCACGGTGATGAGTCCGCAGCCGATGGCTGCGGACGCCGAGGTCGTGCGCGTGGCGGTCGGCCCCAGCATCACCGGCGCGGTGCAGCAGGGCGGGGTGACGCGCGTGGTCTCGGCCGGCGACGTCATCGTCATTCCCGCCGGCACGTTCCATGGCTGGAAGGTCGTGCCCGACCACGTCACCTACCTGAGTGTCCGTCCCGATCCCGATCGGGTGCTGCCGGTTGGCTACCTGAATCCGGCGTTGAAGAAGTAATCGATAGCTAACTGGGGGTTCATATGACGACGTTCTTAAGAAGGCTGAGAGACTGCGGTACTTGCGTCCTGGCGGTGGCAGTCGTGACGGGACTGACCGCTGACCGCGCCGCCGGGCGCGAACGCCAGGCGGCCGATCCGGTCGGCGACCGGCTGCTGCGCGGCGCGCTCGATGTCCATGCCCATATCGATCCCGACAGCTTCGGACCCAACAGTGCCCAGGCCGCTCGCGCCATCGACGTGGTCGACCTGGCCAAGCTGGCCAAAGACAAGGGCATGCGCGGCTTCGTCGCCAAGATGCACTACGACACCACCGCGCATGTCGCCTACGTCGTCCGCAAGGCGGTGCCCGGCATCGAGGTCTTCGGGCTGGTCGGCAGCAATCGCGCCATGGGCGGCGTCAATCCACAAGCGGTGGCCCACATGGCCGAAGTCAAGGGCGGGTGGGGCCGCATCATCAACATGCCGACGTGGGATGCCGAGTTCTATGTCAAGAATTCGAAGAACCCGAACCGGCCGGTCGTGAGGGTGGCCAACAACGGCCAACTGCTGCCCGAGGTCAAGGAGGTGATTGGCATCGCGGCCAAGACCAAGACCCGCGACAGCAACGGCCAGATGGTGATCTACACCGGCCACAACGCGCCGGCCGAATCGCTGCTGATGGTGCGCGAGGCGGCGCGAGTCGGCGCCACGGTGATGGTGTCGCACCCGATGATCGAGTTCGTCAACATGCCGCTGCCGCTGATGGAGGAAGCCGCCAAGCTCGGCGCCTACCTCGAGATTGTCTCGAACTTCACCAACAGCGAAGAGTCGATCAAGGAGCACATCGAGGCGATCCACAAGATTGGCGCGCAGCACTTCGTGCTGTCGAGCGATCGCGGCCAGGCCAAGGGGCCGCTGCATACCGACGGCCTGGTGAACGCCGCCAAGGCCCTGATCAGCCGCGGCATCAGTGAAGCGGACGTCAGCCGCATGATGAAGGACAACCCGATCAAGATGATGGGCCTGCCCCCATCCGGAACCGCCCGGTTGCAGCCGGCCGATGGACGGCTTGGGCTGGTTGCGCCAGTGGCCCCGATCCGCTGAGCGGTCCAGGCAGGTCGTCCGATGTGGACACAAGCAATGGTCTCGGGCCTCGTCGCCGGAGTCCTGACCCTCGGGGCGGCCGGTGGTGTCGAAGTGCGAGGGGGTCAGTCTCTTCCCCGGGCTCCCCTCGCGTCGGCCGACCCGGCCGCCTTGGGGCCTGCCGCCCGGCCGGCGGTCCTGCGGCAGGCGGAGACAGGCCGTCCGCGGAGGGCCCGCCTGACCGTGACCGTGCCGCAGGCCGATGCCGAGCTGCTGGTTGACGGCCAGCCGGTCGACATCACCGGCCTGGTGCGTGAGGTCAGCGTGGCATCGCCGCTGCTGGAGGCGACCGAACACGTGTTGGTGGTGCGATGGCGCCCCAACAACTACACGGTAATGAGCCGTCGCGGCCGCGTCCGCGTGGCCGGCGGCGCCGTAGCGGCGGTCGACCTGTCGCGTGCCACGGTGGGCGATGGCGCCGAGATTCGCTATGTGGCGACGCCCTTCCACGTGGTCTCCGAGATGATCGCCATGGCCGGCATCACGCCGGCCGACGTGGTCTTCGAGCCGGGATGTGGTGATGCGCGGCTCACGATCGCCGCGGTCAAGGCCGGCGCGCGGCGCGGTGTCGGCATCGATCTCGATCCCGAGCGAGTCGCCGACTCG
The DNA here is from genome assembly GCA_050247355.1 of Vicinamibacterales bacterium. GTDB lineage: Bacteria > Acidobacteriota > Vicinamibacteria > Vicinamibacterales > UBA2999 > 12-FULL-67-14b. The sequence goes on from JBFWUK010000027.1 coordinate 19,479, forward strand.
CGCGGCCGCGTCGTGGCGGCAGGGCTCGATCACCGGATCGAGATTCGGCAGGGCGACGCACTCGCTATTCCGGATCTGTCGAACGCCACCCTGGTGTTCCTCTACATGGGCGACGAGTTCAATCGCCTGATTCGCCCGATGCTCCGAAAGCAACTGCCCGTCGGCGCGCGCGTGGTCTCGCACCGGTTCACCATGGGCGACTGGGCGCCCGACAAGACGGTCAGCCTGCCAGACGAGGGTGGCAATACCGACCTGCACCTGTGGACCATCACCGCCGCCGTCAAGGCTGCGGAGCAGTAGGCCGCGATGCTCGCTTCCGGCGGCGAGGCTGTGCGATACGCATGTCGCCGACGCCGGTGGCGGGTGCTCGTGGTGGCGACCGCCCTCGTAGTCGCCGCCGCGCCGCGCGCCGGCGCGCAGCCAACGCCACCGGTTGCCGCCAACGCGCTGCCAGCGTTCTCGCCGCCACCACCGGTAGCGCCGGCGGTGATCGCCCGCGATGATCGCGGCGGCGTCACCGTGCGAGTCACGCGCTTGGACGAGCCGCTCGCGCTCGACGGCCGGCTGGACGAGGCCATTTACGAGCAAGTGTCGGCCTTTGGCGACTTCATTCAGCAGGAGCCGAACGAGGGCCAGCCGGCCACCGAGCGTTCGGAGGTGTGGGTGTTTTACGACGATCGGCACGTTTACGTTGCCGCCCGCTACTGGAAGTCCAATCCCGGCGACCTGATCGCCAACGAGATGCGCAAGGACGAATCGGGCATCTTCCGCAACGACAGCATCGGTGTCGTTCTCGACACGTTCTACGATCGGCGCAGCGGCTACTATTTCAACACCAATGCGCTCGGCGCCGTCCGCGACGCCTTGCTCGTCAACGAGAACCAGAACGCCAATCTCGATTTCAATCCGGTCTGGGACGTCCGCAGCCAGCGCTTTGCCGGGGGGTGGTCGACCGAGATGGCCATTCCGTTCAAGTCGCTGCGGTACCCGGCGCGACGCGAGCAGGTATGGGGATTGCTGATTCAGCGCATCGACTGGAAGAAGAACGAGTTCTCGTACCTGACCGCCGTTCCGCCCTCTTACGGCGGCGCCGGCATCTGGAAGGTCTCGTCGGCGGCGACGCTGGTCGGGATTGAGGCGCCGGTTGGCGGCGGCCGCCTGGAACTGAAGCCCTACGCGCTGGCTGGTGTGTCGAGCGACCGCGTCGCGTCGCCGCCGGTGTCGCAGGACTTGTCGGCCGAGGCCGGGTTCGATGCGCGTTACCGGCTGACCAGGGGGCTCAGCGCCGATTTCACCTACAACACCGACTTCGCGCAGGTCGAGGTCGACAACCAGCAACTCAACCTGACGCGCTTCAGTACGTTCTATCCCGAGAAACGCGAGTTCTTCCTCGAGATGCAGAACATCATGGCCTTTGGTCCGACGACTGGGCCGGGCGGCCGTCGCGGTCCCGACGATCCGACGCCGCTGCTGTTCTTCAGCCGGCAGGTTGGACTGGCCGATGGCTTCAAAGTGCCGGTGCTGGCGGGTGGCCGTGTCCTCGGGCGTGTCGGCGAGTACACGCTGGGGGCCTTCACCATACGCACCGAGCCGTCGCCACAGGCCGGTGAACCGGCGACGACCCTCTCGGTGGCGCGTGTCCGGCGCAACGTGCTTGCGCGCAGTTCGGTTGGTGTCCTGACGACGCTGCGATCACCTGGGCGAGTGGGCGATTCCAACGCGGTCGTCGGCTTCGACGGCAACTTCCGCTTCTTCCAGAATGTGGAGATCAATGGCTACTACGCCGGCAGCAAAACACCCGGCCGCACCGGCGACGGCACCAGCCATCTGGCGCAGTTTCGATACACCGGCGACCGTTACGGTCTGGAGGCCGCACGCCTCGGTGTGGGCGACGCCTTCAATCCGGAGATCGGGTTTCTGCCGCGACGCGACTTCACGCGCCATTTTGGTTTTGTCCGCTACAGCCCGCGGCCGGTGTGGTTGCCGGGCGTGCGCAAGATCGGGTGGGAGGGCAGCGTCGACAACATCACGTCGACAGCCGGCCAGTTGGAGACCCGAAGCGTGGACGGCGTCTTCCGAGTCAGTCACACCAGCGGCGACGAGTGGAACATCACCGTCGCCCATACCCGGGACCATCCGCAAGCGGCGTTCACCGTAGCCGGCGCCCGCGTCTCGCCCGGCGCCTATCGGTTTGTCGACGTCCGCGGCAGCTACACGATGGGACCGCAACGCCGGATTGTCGGCACGCTGAGCACCGCGCGCGGCGGCTTCTACGGTGGCAAGAAGTCGGAACTGGGCTACTCGGGACGCGTGTCGCTAACGCCGCAGTTCATGATCGAGCCGACGGTGACGCTGTCGTGGCTGGACATGCCGCAGTTACGCTCATCGGCCCGCCTGCTGGGCGCGCGCACGACCTTTACAGTGACGCCCCGCATGTTCGTTGCGGCTCTCATCCAATACAGTTCGAGCGCCCGCACCCTGGGCACCAACGTCCGCTTCCGCTGGGAGTACCGACCAGGTAGCGATCTCTTCGTGGTTTATGGCGATGGTCGCGATACCGGCGCCACGGGCTTTCCGGCCCTGCAGAACCGCAGTATTGCCATCAAGTTCACCCGTTCGTTCCAGATGTGACGTGGCGCGGAAGACGGGCTGCTACATCCGCTCGTCCCCGGACGGCCCGTAGATCGATGGAATGGGCACGCCCAGCATCCGCAGGTACACCGTCAGCTGGCCGCGGTGGTGGATCATGTGGTTGAGCACGAACGAGCGCATCACCGACGCCTTCGGCATGGTGAACACTTCCTTGCCGCCGGCCATCAGCTTCCAGGGCGCGTCGAACTCGCCGTCGGTCTTGTTGACCAGGTGGCCGCGGGCGGCCTTGAGGTTGGCGTCGAACATCGCCAACGCCTCGGCGCGGGTGGCCGGCGACTTGTAGTCCGCCGGCCGCGGCGCCATCATGTCGATGCTGCCCTGCGCCATGGTCGTCGTGGCCCACAGCGGCATTTCCGCGAGGTGCTCGGCCAGGCGGCCGAGCGTCATGCTGGTCGGGTGCGGACGCCAGTCGAACTGGCCGTCGGGCACGCGGTCCAGCACCTTGCGGGTCTGGCCCATCTCGCGATCGAACTCGGGAAGCAGCGCATCGATGAGCGGCATCCCGATATTTTAGTGCGGGCTATTGCTTCGGCTTGGCGAATCCGCCCTTCGCGGGGTCGCCGAATTCCTTGAGCCCGCCCTTCAGGCCCTTCTCAATCCCCTTGCCGAGTCCCTTGCCGAGGGTTTCGAAGCCCTTCTCGAGGCCCACGCTGAAGCTTTCGTCGAGGCTCTTCTCGAACTCATGGCCGAAGTTCGCCTCGAACTCGTGCTGGAACTCCTCGCCGAACTCTGCCATCTCGTGTTCGAGCTCGGAGAAGTCGAATTCGAGATCGAAGTGCGAGTGCTCCCAGCCCGGCGGCTTGGGCGGCTTGGGCGCCGGTGCGGGTGTCGGCGCCGCCGACGGCGCTGGCGGGGCCGGGGGCGTCATGCCCATGCGCCGGCGCTGCCGCTCGTCCTGCTTGCTGATGATGGCCTTGCGCGCCAGCACGATGTCGCCGTTGAACGACTGCGTCTCGATGCGCGCGCTGCCGTTGCCAAGGGTGAAGTTGAACCGCTTGCTGCCGCTGCGCGGGGTCTGTCCCTCGGGCAATCGGATCGGGAAGTCGGCCGCGAAGTCGCCCTGGAACGTGCGCACGAAGACGGTTGCGTTGGTGGCGCCGCCGAGCCCCACCCGGATGTCGCCACCGTGCGTCGTCAGGCGATACACGCCGTTGTCGCGGATGGTGCCGTTGAAGGTGACGTCGCCGTTCACCGTCGACGCCTCGAGATTCGACGTCTGCGCGTTGTCGATGACGATGTCGCCGTTGGTGGTCTCGGCGGTGATCTCGCCGGTGACGTTGGTGACGCGAATGCCTTCGTTGACGGTGGTCGCCTGCACGCGGCCGCTCGCCTTGTCGATGGTGATGATGCCTTCCACCGAGCGGACCGTGACCGAACCGGTGCCGCCGGTGATGCGGGCGTTGCCGTGCACCGTCTCGACGGTCACTTCCGCGGTGGTGCCTTCAATGGTCGCGTCGAGATAGGTGCCCGACAGGTTGACCGGCATCCACTTCGGCACCGTGACCAGGTAATCCACCAGTCCCGATGGTCCGCGCGTCGACCGCGTGCGGACGCGCAGGGTCATGTCGGTGGTTTCGGCAGTGATGGTGTCGCGCTGGCCGTGCGTGGCCTGGATGCGGACCTTGTCCTGGTCCCACGACCGCACCACCACTTCGCCGGCGTTGTTGCTGAGCACCAGCCGCGTGCCCTTGACCGCATCCACGGTCTGGTCGGACTTGGGCGACGACTCGGGGCCGCCCGGCCGGGCCTGGATTGGCTGTTGGCCGTCACCGTCGGCGTTGAGCGGCTGCGCCAAGGCGGCGAGGCCGGACGACAGCACCAGGGCGGCGGCGAGGATCGACAATCCCAAGGGTTTGTCGCCACGAACGGGGGATCGGTTCATCGGTCAGTTTCCTCCAACGGAGAGAGTCGCAGCATGACGCAGCAGGTCGAGCTTTCGCCGCCGCGCGTCGGCCAAATGGGAATTGAGATACGCGTTTGCGGGGTCGTCGTTCAGCGCCATCCGCGCTTCCTGGATCGCAATATCAATGGCTTTCAAGTTCCGCTCGATCACCAGCACCGTGCGCGGGTCGAGCCGGTCGCGTTCGTCCCGCAGGATCTGTTCAAGGTCGTTCACCGCGGCGTTGAACTGCGCGTCGGCGAAGTTGGCGTTGACGATGCCGCCTTCCACGCGGCCGGACGATTCGGCCTGGGCCACCACGGTCGGCATGGGATCGGCCGCGGTCGTCGCCGGCTGGCGAGCGGCCAGCCACGTCAACCCGGACGCCACGGCGATCAGCAGCGAGGCAGCCATGGCCAGCTGGGGCAGCGTGAACGACACGTGAGTCCGCTGCGGGGCAGACCGCGCCTCGAGCCGCGCCGCCACGCCCGGCCACAGGTCATGCGCCGGCGTTTCGTCGCGCCATCCCCCGATCGCCTGCGACAGGATGTCGTCGGCGCCCAGCGGCTCGTGGTCGTGTTCTCCGAATTGGCGTTGTTCGTTCATGGTTACTTGTCTATCCGGCTAAAGCCGGATGCTACATCTGCGTCCACGTGTCGCCCGGCTTCAGCCGATCGTCCCGACGGCGGATGCTACAGCCGGATGTGGCGTCCGACGTTAACCGGATCGTCCCGACGGTGGATGCTACATCTGCCTCCACGTGGCGTCCGGCTTCAGCCGGACCGTCCCGACGGCGGATGCTACATCTGCCTCCATGTGGCGTCCGGCTTTAGCCGGACCATACTTACGCTTCTCTTCTCAACAGCCCGCGCAGCGTCTGCCGCGCGCGATGCAATTGCGACTTCGATGTTCCCGCCGACACGCCGAGAATGTCGCCAATCTCTTCGTGCTTATAACCCTCGACGTCGTGCAGCACGAACACCGCCCGGGCGCCGTGCGGCAACTGCTCGATCGCCGCCTGCAGGTCCATGCTCAGGTCCAGGTGCTTGGTGCGCACCGCGTGGGCAATCTCGAGCATCGCCTCGCCGTCGGCGAGGAACCGCTCGCGGGCCGTGCCGAGCGTGCGGAACCGCTCGATGATCACGTTCACCGCCAGGCGGTGGAGCCAGGTCGCGAAGCTCGACTCGCCGCGAAACAGGGCAAGCTTCTGCCACGCGCGGACAAAGACGTCCTGCGTCAGCTCGTCGGCTGCGTCGGGGCCGGCCATCCGCCGCGCCAGGTTGAAGATGCGCGGCAAGTGGGCCCGGTAAACCCGTTCGAAAGCCGCCGCATCCCCTTGAGTCGCAAGGACAACGTCGTCCACCGGCACTAGCTTGGATGATAGGAGAGAAAGAAGGGTTGGAACGGGCTCGGGGTTTGACCCCGAGCCCGCAGTTCCGTGGGGGCCTGCCCCCTATTGAGGCTTCGTAAACTCTACTTTCGGCGCGACTTTCGCCTCCGGGGGCGCCTCAAACAGCTTGTAGTCGTCCTTGAAGCCGAAGATCCCGGCCGTGATGTTGGCCGGGAACTGGCGGCGGGCGGTGTTATAGGCCTGAATGGCCTCGTTGTAGCGCATCCGTTCAACGGCAATCCGGTTCTCGGTGCCGGCCAGCTCGTCCATCAGGCGGGCGAAGGTGGCGTCGGACTTGAGCACGGGGTAGTTCTCCACGACCACCAGCAGCCGGGCCAGGGCCGAGGTCTGTTCGTTGGCGGCGGCCATCTTCTGGTCCGGCGTCGTCGCGCCGGCGAGCTTCGCCCGCGAGTCGGCAATCGCCTGGAAGACGTCCTTTTCCTGCTGCGCGAACCCCTTGGTGGTCTCCACCAGGTTCGGAATCAGGTCGTTGCGGCGCTGCAACTGGTTCTCGACCTGGGCCCACTGCGTCTTGATGGCCTCTTCCTGGCTCACGAAGCGGTTGTACGAACACCCCGACGTCGCGACAGCCGAACCAACAAGGGCCACAACCACGAGCATTCGTTTCAGAGTCTTCATATCTACCTTTCTAGCAGATCAAGAGGAACAAGAGATCAGGAGTTAAGGAGTAACTCTTGATCTCATTGTCTCCTGTAATACTTACCAGCCGGCGCCACCGCCGCCGCCGCCGGAGCGCCCGCCGCCAAAGCCGCCACCAAAGCCGCCCCCGCCGCCGCCCCAACTGCCGCCGCCGCCAAAGCCGCCGCCGAAGGGTCCGACGCCGCTGACCCAGCGGCTGCCGCGGCGCATACCGCGCCGTCCGCCGCCCCCTCCCATCATGTTGAGGAAGATGATGATCAGGATGACGATCAAGCCGACGGGGAAGTTGCCGCCCCGCCGGCTGCTGCGCTCGGTGCGAGGCGCCGGCACCGGGGCCAGCTCGAGCGCGACGTTGCGGCCCTGGGCAATGCGTTGGGCGACGGCGGTGGCGCCCGAAAGCAGCCCCTGGCCGTAATCGCCGGTGCGGAAGAATGGCGTCATCGCCCGGCTGGTTTCGCCTGCGAAGCCGTCGGTGATGAAACCCTCGAGCCCGTAACCGGTCTCGATCCAGACCTGGCGATCGTCGAGGGCCAGCACGATCAGCACGCCGTTGTCCTGGCCCTTGGTGCCAATGCCCTTGCCGCCGTTCTCGAACATCTCCACGGCGTACGAACTCAAGTCGGCGAACGGCTGGAAGGTCTTGACCGTGGCGACGACCATGACGTCACCGGTTGCGTTCTGCAGCTGGCGGATCAGCGAATCGATCGCGCGCTCCGAGCCCGGATCGATCGCATCGGCGAAATCGTTGACCGGCGCGGCCAGCACCGGCGGCGCCGTCTGCGCAGCGGCCGACGTGGCGCCGGCGGCGAGCATCAGCACCAGGTACAGCATCGGAACGAGCCCCCAGCGCCGGCGCTGGCGGGACATGCCTGCAGTGATCACGCCCGCTTCCACGTATCGATGAAATGCGAGAGCTGCTCGACGGCGGCGAGATACGCGGGGAACAGGCGCACCGCATCGACGCCGGCGGCGGATCGGTCGCCGGCGAGCGCCAGCACGTCGCCGACGACGCGGGGGTTCAGGCCCGGGCGCCGCTCGGCGAACGCACCGAGCTCGGCGGGCGTCGTGGCCGTATCGCCGTCGAGCCGGGCCAGGTGCCGCAGCAGCAGGCCAAACGCCGGCGCCGAATCGGTGACGAGCGCGGCCACCGCTGCCGGCCGCGCGCCGCACTCCACGAAGTCCTCGCGCAGGTGCAGCAAGTGGCTCTTGACCTGCACCTCGCACGCGCGCCGCAAGTCGTCGGCGCGAATCGACAGGCCGGCGAACGGATCGACACCAAACACCAGGCGGTGCGTGTCGATGATCTCGCCGTACTCGACCGGAAACGCGTCGAGCGACCCGGCAAATTCGTCGCGGGTCAGCAGGAGCGGTGTGGCGCTGCCGCCGCGATGCCACGCCGACGCCCGCGCCGCGCACGCCGCGAGGTCGTCGCCGGTCAGCGTCCGCACCAGCGCCAGGCTCGGCGCCGGCATCGCCGCCGGCTGCCCGTAGGCCACGAATGCCTGCAGGCGGTCGCCGAAGATCTGTTGCAGGTCGAAAAGGGTGGCGGCAAGTGGTCCGCCGTGCGTGTGCGCCGTAGCGCCGGGCGCGGAGGCGTGCAGACTGTCCATCTCTTGTAGAATACGACTCTTCCGGGTCAGCTGTTCGAATATGCGATTGCGCGAGATCAATCTGGGATGTTTTGGCGGCGGCACCGGCCTGCCGAGCTTGCTGGGCGGTCTCAAGCGCAATCCCTGGTTGCGCCTGAACGCCGTGGTGACGATGTTCGACTCGGGCGGCAGCTCCGGCCAGTTGCGCGATGAGCTCGGCGTGTTGCCGCCCGGCGACGTGCTGCGCTGCGCGCTGGCGCTGTCGCGCAACGAAGGCGAGGCGCGCCGTGTGCTGCTGGCGCGCCTGCCGACCCTTGAACATACGCGGCTGGGCGGCCACACCGGCGGCAACCTGCTGCTGTCGATGATGGAGCGCTACAGCGGCGACTTCCTCGCCGCCGTCGACGGCCTGCGCGCGCTGCTCGGCTGCCGCGGCTTCGTGTGGCCGGTCAGCGTCGAGCAGGCCACGCTGTGCGCCGAGTATGCCGACGGGCAAGTGACGCGCGGGGAAGTGGAAGTCGACCAGGGCCACGCCCGCGGCCATCATGTGACCCGGGTCTGGCTCGAGCCTCCCGCGCAGATTCACGCCGGCGTGAAGGCCGCCATCGGCACCTTCGACGCCGTGATCATCGGCCCGGGCAGCTTCTTCACCAGCCTGATGCCGACGTTGCTGGTCAACGGCGTCGCCGAGGTGCTGGCTGGCGTCAAGGGGCCGATCGTGCTCGTCACCAACCTGCTGACCGAGGGCGAAGGCATGAACGGCTTTACCGCCGCCGATGAAGCGGCCTGGGTCAGCCGCACCATCGGCCGGCCGGTTGACGTGATCATCGCCAACGAAGGGCAGCCGTCGGCCGAGGCCGTGGCCAAGTACGCCGCCGAGCACAAGCATCCGCTGGCGCTGGGGCAGCCGCCTGCCGGCACCGAGGTGGTGACCGGAGCCTTCTGGCGATCCGAAATCGCACGCCACGACCGGCAGCGGCTGTCGTACGCCGTCTGGTCCGTCCTTTCAAGGAGATTGCTCGCATGAAGAGTTTAAGGTGGACGCTTGCCGGTTTCGTGGCCGCGCTGTTCCTGATCGTTCCGGCACCGGCCGCCGCGCAGGGGATGGACGCCAACGCGGTGCTCGCCTCGATCGACCAGAAGGCCGCTGCTTACCGTGATGTCGCCTTGAAGATCTGGTCGTGGGCCGAGGTCGGCTATCAGGAAACCCGGAGCAGTGCGCTGCTGCAGGAGCAACTGAAGGCGGCCGGCTTCACCGTCAACGCCGGCGTCGCCGAGATCCCCACCGCGTTCACCGCGACGTGGGGCTCCGGCCAGCCGGTGATCGGCATCATCGGCGAGTTCGATGCGCTGCCCGGCCTGTCGCAGGCCGCTGAGGCCGAACGCCATGCCCTGGAACCCGAGGGCGCGGGTCACGGCTGCGGCCATCACCTGTTCGGGACTGCGTCCACCGCCGCGGCGATTGCCGTCAAGGAGTGGCTGGCCGCCAACAAGCGATCGGGGACGCTGCGCTTCTATGGCACGCCGGCTGAAGAAGGCGGCGCCGGCAAGGTCTACATGCTGCGGGCCGGCCTGTTCGATGATGTCGATGCGGTAGTGACCATGCATCCGGGCGACCGCAACGCCTCGAGCGCGTCGAGCACGCTGGCCAACATCACCGGCAAGTTCCGCTTCCGCGGCGTCTCGGCTCATGCGTCGACCGCGCCCGACCGCGGCCGCTCGGCGCTCGACGGCGTCGAGGCGATGAACGCCATGGTCAACCTGATGCGCGAGCACGTGCCGTCCGACTCGCGCATTCACTACGTCATCACCAACGGCGGCCGCGCCCCGAACGTGGTGCCCGACTTCGCGGAGGCGTACTATTACGCCCGCCACAACGACATGCGGGTGCTCGAAGGCATCTGGGAGCGCATTACCAACGCCGCCCGCGGCGCCGCGCTCGGCACCGGCACGACGATGGAGCTGGAGTTGACGGGGGCCGTGTGGAACGTTCTGCCGAACTCGTATCTCGTCGGCCTGATGCAGCAGAACCTGCGCAAGGTCGGCGGCTATGAATACACGCCCGCCGAACGGCAGTTCGCCGAGGGCATTCGCAAGACGCTACAGGGTGAGCTGCCGCCGATTGACAGCGCCAACTCGGTGTTTGCACCGGAAGCCGGCATTGGCAGCGCCTCGACCGACCTGGGCGACGTCAGCTGGCGGGTGCCGACGGTGCAGTTGAGCGCCGCGACCTGGGTGCCGGGCACCCCGGCGCACAGCTGGCAGGCGGTGGCCGCCGGCGGGATGTCGATTGGCGTGAAGGGCATGCTGGTGGCGGCCAAGTCGATGAGCCTGATGGCCATCGACCTGTTCTCCGACCCGGCGCATCTCGTCAAGGCGCGCGAAGAGTTCGACCAGCGGCGCGGCCCGAACTACAAGTACACGACGCGGCTCGCGGATCGGAAGCCGGCGCTCGACTATCGCAAGTGACGCCTTAACGTTTCTTTGCGGCGGCTGTGGCCTTGGGCGCCTTGGCCCTCTTCTTCGTTGCCTTTGGCGCCTTCATGGTCAGGGCGCGCGCCATGATCTTCTTGAACATCTCGCCGGTGTCGCCGGTCTTCGCCGGCGCGTTGCTGTGCCAGATGTCGGGCGTCTTGTCCTGCAGAATCTCGGCGAAGTCGGCGTTCGGCGTCTTCACGCTGAGCGGCGCGAACTCGGTGATGTCGATCGGCCCGGACCAGTCGTCCTTGTGCTTGATCAGCAGCCAGCTGTTCGGCGCGCCGGCAAAGCCGCGGGTCTTCACCAGCACCCACGAACCCTTGAGCTTGTAGCCGTTCAGGCGGAACTTGAGGTCGCCCTTGCGGAAGGCCTCGTCCACGTCGACCTCCGGCTCCCAGGTGCCGACGTCCCACAGCATCACGATGCCGGCGCCATAGCCCTCGGGGATGACGCCTTCGAAGTTGCCGTATTCAATCGGGTGGTCCTCGACGTGCATGGCCAGCCGCTTGTCGCGCGAATCGATCGACGGCCCCTTGGGCACCGCCCACGACAGCAGCACCCCGTTCCACTCGAGCCGCAGGTCGTAGTGCAGGTGTGAGGCCAGGTGCTTCTGGACGCAGAAGAACAGCGGCGCGCCGGCCTTCTTCTTTATTGGCGCGGCCTCGCCGGCCGGCTCGGGCGATTTGGTGAAGTCGCGCTTCTTCCGATAGTCGTCGAGGGCCACGCTGTACGAAGAATACAACGGCGCGGCGGCCGAGCCGGCGGGAAGGGTAGAATACGCTTCGCATATGGCCACCCCCGACGCTCAGGACCGTGCCTTCTTCGGCCACCCGCGTGGCCTGTCGACCCTGTTCTTCACCGAGATGTGGGAACGGTTCAGCTACTACGGCATGCGCGCGCTGCTGCTGCTGTACATGACCGCGCCGCTGTCGGCCGGCGGACTGGGCTTCGATGCCGCGCAGGGCGGCGCCGTCTATGGCCTCTACACCTCGATGGTGTACCTGGCAACCCTGCCGGGCGGCTGGGTCGCCGACCGCCTGATTGGTCCGCGGCGCGCCGTGCTGTACGGCGGCATCATCATCGCCGCCGGCCATTTCAGCATGGCGGTGCCATCGCTGGCGACGTTCTATCTCGGCCTGTTCCTGATCGTGATCGGCACCGGGCTGCTCAAGGGCAACGTCAGCGTGATCGTCGGCAAGCTCTACGGCGAGGCCGACATTCGCCGCGACGCCGGCTTCTCGATTTTCTACATGGGCATCAACCTCGGCGCCTTCCTGGCGCCGCTGGTGTGCGGCTACCTGGGCCAGCAGGTGAGCTGGCACCTTGGTTTTGCCGCCGCGGGCTTCGGCATGCTGATCGGCGTGATCCAGTACCTGATGGGCAGCCGCAACCTGGGCGATGCCGGCATTGACCCGGCGCCGGCGCCGACGCCGGCGATTGCCGCGCAGTGGAAGCGGCAGGTGCAAACCTGGGTCGGTGGCAGCGCCGCGCTGGTGCTGGTGGCCGGACTGGCCATCTACCTGGGCGTGATCCAGGTCTCGGCAACCCAGGTGTCCGATGCCGCTGGCGTGTTCCTGCTGCTGGTGGTGGCGGGCTTCTTCGGCTGGCTGATGTTCTCGGGCGGATGGACGCCGGACGAGAAGAAGCGCCTTTACGTGATCGGCGTGCTGTTCCTGGCCGCCTCGCTGTTCTGGTCGGTGTTCGAGCAAGCCGGCTCCACCCTGAACCTGTTTGCCGACCGCAGCACCCGCAACGAAGTGCTGGGGATGTCGTACCCGAGCAGCTGGTTCCAGTCGATGAACTCCTTCTTCATCTTCACGTGCGCGCCGCTGATGGCATGGCTGTGGATCAAGCTGGCGTCGAGCGGCAAGGAGCCGACCAGCCCGACCAAGTTTGCCTTCGGCCTGATCTTCGTCGGCGCCGGTTTCCTGATCCTGGTGATCCCCACCCGCATGTCGGAGCAGGGCGCGCTGGTGAGCCCGATGTGGCTGACCACCACCTACTTGCTGCACACGATTGGCGAGCTGGCGTTGAGCCCGGTTGGCCTGAGCGCCATGACCACGCTGGCGCCGGCGCGGATTGCCGGCCTCATGATGGGCGTGTGGTTCCTGGCAACCTCGGTGGGTAACTTCATCGGCGGCCGCGTCTCGGGTTTCTACGAATCGTTCGCGCTGCCAACGCTGTTCGGTACCGTCGCGGGCTTCGCCATCGTCGCCGGCGTGATCCTGCTGGCCCTGGTGCCGGTGATTCGGCCGATGCTGCCGACACCGGGGAAAGCAGCGAAGTAAGGCCGACGCGCAAGGTAACATCGCTTCGTGCGCGTCATTCTGCTGAGCACGTACGATCTCGGCCGCCAGCCGTTCGGCCTGGCCTCGCCGGCGGCGTGGATGAAGCGCGCCGGGTTCGACGTGACTTGTGTGGACCTGTCGCGGCAGAAGCTTGCGCCCGAGGCCGTGGCCGCCGCCGGCCTGGCGGCGTTCTACCTGCCCATGCACACCGCGACCCGGCTGGCCATGCCGGTGATCGCGCGGCTGCGTGCCCTGCGACCCGACCTGCCGATTGCCGCGTACGGCCTGTATGCGCCGCTGAACGAGGCGCTGCTGCGCGAGAGCGGCGTGTCGATCGTGTTGGGGCCGGAAGCAGAAGGGGACCTGGTGGCGTGGGCGACAGGCAACCCTGAAGGGTTGCCTCCACGTTTGGGGCCGTTGCCGCGGCTGGCGTTCATTCCGCCCGATCGCTCCGGCCTGCCCGGGTTGGAACACTACGCCAGCCTGCAGATGCCCGATGGCACCCGGAAGGTGGTGGGCGCCACTGAGGCCACGCGCGGCTGCAAGCACCGCTGCCGGCACTGCCCGATCGTGCCCATCTACGACGGCCAGTTTCGGGTCGTTGCGGTCGAGGTCGTGATGGAGGACATCCGGAAGCTGGTAGCCGCCGGTGCCACGCACATCACCTTCGGTGATCCCGATTTCCTCAACGGCCCCACGCATGCCCGCAAGCTGATCGAGACGCTGCACGCCGAGTTCCCGGCGCTGACCTACGACGCCATCATCAAGGTGGAGCACCTGCTGCAGCATCGCGACATGCTGCCGCTGCTGGTCAGCACCGGCTGCCTGTTCGTGACCAGTGCGGTCGAGTCGGTGGACGACGCCGTGCTGGCGAAGCTCGAGAAGGGCCACACCCGCGCCGACTTCTTCGCGGCCGCGGCGTTGTCTCGCGCGACCGGCCTGACCCTGGTCCCGACGTTCGTGGCCTTCACGCCGTGGACGTCGCTCGACGGTTATCGCGACCTGCTCGAGGTCGTCGACCAACTCGACCTGGTGGCGAACGTGGCACCCGTGCAGTGGGGAATTCGGCTGCTCGTGACGTGGCAGTCACGACTGCTCGAGTTGCCCGACATCCAGGCCGTGATCGGACCGTTCGATCAGGCGACCTTGACGTTCCCCTGGCGCCACCCTGACCCACGAGTCGACGAGTTGCAGATGGCCATTACGGCGCTTGCCGGCGTCCGCTTGACCACGCCACGTCCAGAAACGTTCGCCGCGATTCGCGCACTCGCAAAGTCGCCCGCTCGCGAGAACACCAGACCGCCAAATCCGCGCACCGCGATTCCGTACCTGAACGAGCCCTGGTACTGTTGAGCGGAACCCACCGCAGAGCAGGTGGCTCTGCTATAGCGAAGTGAACGGTGAAACGTGGGAAGTGAGAAGGTAAAAAAGCAGGACGCTCCACGGCGCGTGCTGTTGCTGGCGACCACTACTGGTTACCAGACCCGCATGTTCGCGGAAGCGGCCGCCGCCCTCGGGGGCGAGGTCGTGTATGCGACCGACCGTTGCGACCAGTTGGATGATCCCTGGCGCGACGGCGCCATCGCCGTGCGGTTTCACGAAGAGTGGCGATCGGTTGACGTGTTGCTGAAGGCGCTGGCCGTGCGGCCAGTGACGGGAGTGCTGGCGGTGGGCGACCGGCCGACCGTGATGGCGGCGTACCTGGCGCAGTTCCTGGGACTGCCGGGCCATTCGCCCGGAGCTGCCGCGATTGCCCGCGACAAGCGGTTGTCGCGGGCGCGCCTGCAGGCCGCCGGACTGCCGGTGCCGGCGTTCTTTACCGTGCCGGCCGCCAGCGACCCGTCGGAGTTGCTGTCGCGAATCGCCTTTCCCGTTGTCCTCAAGCCGACCGTGCTGTCGGCCAGCCGCGGCGTGATTCGTGCAGACGACGAGCTCAGCTTCGTGACGGCCTTCCAGCGGATCCAGCGCCTGTTGGCGTCAACCGATGTCCGCGAGCTGCGGGATTCGGAGGCCGACGTCATCCAGGTCGAATCGTACATACCCGGCACCGAGTACGCGCTCGAGGGCATTCTCGAGCACGGCGCCTTCCACACGCTGGCGATCTTCGACAAGCCCGATCCGCTGGTCGGCCCGTTCTTCGAGGAGTCGATCTACGTCACGCCGTCGCGCGCCGAAGCCGCCACCCGGCAGGAAATTGTCCGCGTCGTCGAGCAGGCGGCCGCGGCGCTGGGGCTGTCTCACGGTCCGGTGCACGCCGAGTGCCGCGTCAACGACAGCGGTGTCTACGTGCTCGAGGTGGCGGCGCGGCCGATTGGCGGCTTGTGCGCCAGGGCGCTGCAGTTCGTGAAGGCCGGTGAGGCGCCGATCGGCCTGGAGCAACTGCTGTTGAGGCACGCCCTGGGCGAGCCGGTGGGTGAGTGGCGGCGCGAACCCGATGCGTCGGCCGTGATGATGATCCCGATTCCGCGCAGCGGGGTGTTTCGCGGCGTAGCCGGCCTGGACGAAGCGCGTGTCGTGCCTGGCGTCGACGAAGTGCTGGTGACGGCCAAGGCCGACCAGCAGTTGCTGGCCTTGCCGGAAGGGGCCAGCTACCTGGGGTTCATTTTCGCGCACGCGCCGACGGCCGACGCGGCCGAGCAGGCGGTGCGGGCGGCCCATGGCCGCCTGCGCTTTACGATCGACCCGATCCTGGAAGTCCTGAAGAAGTAGCGGGTCGCTACTTCGCTTGTTGCGGCACGTAGCCCTCGGGCAGAGCGGACCCTTCGCCAAAGAAGAACTCTTCCATCTGCTTCTTGATCAGCTCCTGGCCTTCCTTCTGCCACGGCATCAAGCGGTACTCGTTGAGGATCATCTTCTGGCGTTCCTCCCAGAGTTTCCAGGCCTGCGCCGACACGTTCTCGTAGACGCGCTGGCCGATCTCTCCCGGCCACGGCGGGGCATCCAGGCCGGGCAGTTCCTTCTGGAACTTGACACAGTGAACCTTGCGGCCTGACTTGTTCGTGACCTGGTCGTTGCCTGGACCGGTCGGTCCTCCACACATACTCATCGCGTTGCGCCTCGCTTGAATTCTACCTCGGCGCCCGCCGGGAGGGCACCCCTTGCCGGGAGGGCACTGCTTGTCGGGAGGGCACTGCTTGTCGGGAAGGCACTGCTTGTCGGGAGGGCACTGCTTGTCGGGAGGGCACTGCTTGTCGGGAGGGAACTTCTTGTCGGGAACCGGCTTAGACTGTGCTCGTCGCGTCTTGCCGATTGAGGAGGTACTGATGAGGTTCGCCGTTCGGAGCATCGCTGCCGCGGCGCTCGTTGTGTTGTTTGCCGAACCTGCGTCCGCACAGACTGCGCAAGCATCTGCGTGTCATGTCACTCTTCCAAACGGAGTCGCTGCCCGCGGGCAAGACCCGACGCCGGCCGCTCACGGGACGGAGGCCTGGCGGTGCTGCTTTGGCATGACGGCACGGTCACGTTCCGGCCCGGTGGGCCGGGGGGCGTCGAGCCCGACGGTGCCTTGACGATGAAGTTCCCGTGGCATCGGGGCATTCGCGGGCGACTCGCCATCGATGGCCGCCGGCTGGACAAGTCCGACCGCCCCATCCGATCGTTGGTGGCCTCCGGCTACGGCGAGATTGGCTTTCAATCGACGCTGGTTGCGTTCCCTTCTCCTGGATGTTGGGAGGTGCCCGGACGGGTGGCTGAAACGACTCTCACGTTTGTGGTGAATGTCGTCAAGATCGGGAGCGGCCCGGCGCCGTGGCGTCGCGTGCCCTAATCCGCGTCCCGACAAGAGGTGCCCTCCCGACAAGAGTTTCCCTCCCGACGAGAGTTTCCCTCCCGACAAGAGTTTCCCTCCCGACAAGAGTTTCCCTCCCGACCAGTGGTTCCCTCCCGGCAAGTGTCGGGATTGACTATGATCGGCCCGTGGAACCCGAGGACCGTCACCGCCTCTGCTGGTATGGCCGTCGCACCACGGAGATCCCCGAAGATCTCGGCTCGCACACGATTGTCGATGGCGAGCTGGTGTACTGCGCCCACCCCATGTATTGGCCGGTGGTCCGCTACGAGTTCGACCTTCGCAACTGCGACGGCTGCGACGTCTTCAAGGCCCGGCGTTCCGAGCGAACGACCGGGTCCTAGCGGGGCGCGAAGAAGTCGTCCTGCTTGTAGGTGTGGACCCGCCGGTAGCCGTGCGTTTCAAGAAATCCGATGATGTCGGCGCGTTTCGGTTCTTCCTCGTTGTGCTCGATGGCCATGGCACCGAACCGGTACTTGTCGAAAGGGATGCCGCGCAGCGCGTCGAGCTCGGCGCCTTCGATGTCGAGGCTCAAGAAGTGAATGAAGGCCGGTGCACCGGCCTGGTCCAGCACCTGGCCCAGGGTCACCGTGGTCAGTTCCACGGCGGGGGCCTTTGACGCCTCGTCTTTCCACTTGCCCAGCGTGTCGGCAATGCCGCCCAAGCCGTCGTGCGTGTGGAACATCACCTTCTTGCCGGCCTCGCTCGAAACGACTTCTGTGACCATCCGGCACGTGCGGCCCTCCATTGCGGTGGGGAAGGGGTCGACGCAAATGCCGGTCCACCCGCGATCCTCGAGGGCCCGGGTGTTGGAGCCGATCTGGCCATGGCCCGAGCCAACATCGAGAAAGACGCCGTCGCGAACGCCGGGGAACATGGCTTCGGCCACCCACTTGTCCTGTCCGATCTCCGATGGGTAGGCCGGGTTGCCAGTCGCCTCGTCCCAGGCAATTGCCGCCGCGCGCAGGAACGGTAACTGGCAACAGCGCCGGTTCTCCTGCAAATGCGTGGCAAATGCCTGACCTCGAGGACTGAGGTAGGCGGCCACGCCAACCAGCGGCAGGGTCACGACCAGGACCAGTGCCAGCTTCGATTTGCTCATCATCGGATTGTATTGATCCTCGGCAGCATGTAACCCATCTGTAGCGATTCAATGCACCCAGCTGGACAGGTGCTAATTATGTCTGTATTTGTATCCACGTAAGTTGCTCTGAGTCAGCATCTTACGCGATCTCAAAGTCTGTCGAGCTGGCACAAAACTAGCTATAGACCGGTCAGGTTAGGCGTACTTGACCAATGGCAGGTATAGGCGTACTCGACCAATTGGAGGTCCACAGTGTTTGAGATTCGAAAGGCACGCCGGGGTTTTGCCTCGATGTCAGCAGAGAAGCAGCGCGAAATTGCCAGCAAGGGCGGCCGCGCCGCTCACGCCAAGGGAACCGCGCACGAATGGTCGGCCGATGAAGCGCGCCGCGCCGGACGCAAGGGTGGCCAGGCCAGCCGCGGCGGACGGGGCAAGCTTCCGTCCATCGCGTAGTCCGTCGCAACGGTTGTAACAACCCGCACTCGGGGAGCGAGAAGTGCTGCGCCAACTACCCCTGGCCGGCACTTCTCACTTCTCACTTTTCCCTTACCCTCTCAACCTGCACCCGCGCGTCGTTGAAACACGCGCCGCCGCCCAAATCTGACAGCGTATCGGGAGCCAGCGCGTTCGACGTGTAGCCGTTGGCCGTGTGGCGCCGCCACACGCCCTTCGGCATCGACACCGTGCCGCGCCGCACCAGGTGCGTGAGGTGCGCGTTGATGCGCATCTCTCCCAGGGTGTTCCACACCCGCAGGGGATCGCCTTCCTCCACGCCCCGCGCCTCGGCATCATCCGGGTTCATGTCGAGGCGTACGTCCGGCCGGGTCAGCTCGCCAAGCGTGGAACTGATGGTGCGCTCGCTGGCCGGAGAGATCAGCGCCAGCGGGAATTCCGGGGTGCCGGGATCCGGTTGATAGCCGTAGAGTCCAAGCGGTGCCTGGGCATCGAGAGCCGCCGGGAATAGATCGACCTTCTGGTCCGGCGTTTTCGGGAAGACATCGACGAACTGGATGGGCCGGCCCTCGTGAGGCGGCCGGGCGTGCCAGGTCTCGCGCAAGTCGCTGCCGACCGGCTCCGGCAACTGGCCGAGCACCGCCAGCATCGACTCGAGGTCGTCTTCGGGATCACCCTCGGCCGCCAGGTCCAGCCGGCGCGACAGCTCCAGGAACACGTCGCTGTTCGGCCGCGATTCACCAACCGCATCAATGACTGGCCGGCCTAACTGCAGCGTGATCGGCCCATAGCCCCGCGCGAAGTCGTAGTGCTCGAGAAAGGTGGTCGCCGGCAGTACGACGTCGGCATACATCGCCGAGTCGGTCATCACCTGGTCGAAGACCACGGTGAACAGGTCTTCGCGCTCGAAGCCGCGGATCACGCGGTTCTGGTCGGGCAGAATCGCCACCGGGTTGCAGTTGTAGACGAACAGCACGTTGACGGGCGCGCCTTCTGGCTCGGTCAACATGCGGCCGACCTTGTTCATGTTGATGGCGCGGGTCGGCGGCTCGGCATCGGTGAGCCAGGTGCGCTCGATATTCCACGACGCCGAGTTGCTCATCGAGAAACCGCCGCCGCGCACGCCGAACTTGCCGGCGACCGCTGGCAGGGCCAGCACCGCGGCGGCCGCGCTGCCGCCGTTGCGATTGCGCTCCAGTCCCCAGCCGCACTTGACCAGGGCCGGCGACGCCTTCGCGTAGCGCTCGGCGAGCCCGCGCAGTTGCCCGGCATCGATGCCGCTGACCTCCGCGGCGCGCTCGAACGTCCACGGCTCGGCCTTCTTGCGCAGGTCGGCGGCGCCGTTGGCGTGCTGATCGAGAAACGCCTGGTCGGCCAGGCCTTCTTCGAACAGGTAGCGATGAATGGCGAGGGCGACGGGCAGGTCGGTGCCGGGCCGCACCGCGAGGTGCAGGTCGGCCTGCCGCGCCACGGTCGTCGCGCGCGGGTCGAGTACCACCACGTAGGCGCCGTCGTCGCGCGCCTGCTTGAGGAAGGGCATCAGGTGGATGCCCGACACTCCGGGATTCACGCCCCAGATGACGATCAGCTTGGCCGCGGGATAGTCCTCGTAACTGACCGACGCCATCTTGCCGTAGAGGCCCATGTTGGCGGCGCCGGTCGGCGCCGCACACACCGTG
Source organism: Vicinamibacterales bacterium (assembly GCA_050247355.1). Lineage (GTDB taxonomy): Bacteria > Acidobacteriota > Vicinamibacteria > Vicinamibacterales > UBA2999 > 12-FULL-67-14b. Next base: position 39,418 of record JBFWUK010000027.1, read on the forward strand.
CGCAGCAGCCGCGACGTGCCGAGCCGCCGGAACAGGATGGCATCGGCATAGTCCTGCGTCATGAAGCCGTTGGAGCCGCCGTAGCACAGCGGCAGAATGGTCTCGGCACCATCATTGCGGCGCGCGTCGCGCATCTTCCCGGCAATCAACTCCAGCGCATCGTCCCAGGTCACCCGCGTGAACTGGCCCGAGCCTTTCGGGCCGCGCCGCACCGCGGGGTAGAGCAGGCGGTCGTCGCCGTAGACGCGTTCGTGGAAGCCCCGCACCTTGGCGCAGATGTAGCCGTTGGTGATGTGGTTGTCCGTCGACCCGTCGATCTTGGTGATGCGCCCGGAGCGCAACGTCACGTCCAGCGTGCATGCATCGGGGCAATCGAGCGGACAGGCCGTCTGGACGTGGGATTCGGTGGGAGCTGCGCCTGGCTTCGCCATAGTTCTCTAGAATAAGGGAGATGGAGCGCTTACCCCAAGTTGTGATCATCGGCGGCGGCTTTGCCGGGTTGGCGGCGGCCCGCCAGCTCCGGAACGTGGCGTGCGAGGTCACGATCATCGACCGTCACAACCATCACGTGTTTCAGCCGCTTCTGTATCAGGTGGCCACCGCTGGTCTGTCGCCCGGCGACATTGCCTCGCCGATCCGGTGGATTCTGCGCCGGCAACCGCGCCTGCGGGTGCTGCTCGGCACGATCGAACGGATCGATACGGCCGAGAAACAGGTCTGGCTGGACGGTCGCGATGCGGTGTCGTACGACTACCTGATCGTGGCCGCCGGCGCCACGCACTCCTATTTTGGCCACGACGAATGGAGCGCGGTGGCGCCCGGCCTCAAGACCCTGGATGATGCGCTGGCCATTCGGCGGCGGCTGCTGCTGGCCTTCGAAGAAGCCGAGCGCGAGCACAACGCCGTGCTGCAGCGGCGCCTGCTGACGTTCGTAATCGTCGGCGGCGGACCCACGGGCGTGGAGATGGCTGGTGCGCTGGCCGAGATCGCCCGCCAGGCCTTGCGGTCCGAGTTCGACGCGATCGACCCCGCATCCGCCCGCATCGTGCTGATCGAGGCGGGGCCGTCCATCCTGCCGGCGTTCCCGGCCGACTTGCGGGCGTCGGCGAAACGCGCGCTACGACGCCTGGGCGTCGAGGTGCGCGAAGGGACCGCCGTGACGCAGGTGGAGGAGGGCCGGGTGCTGCTGGGCGACGAGCGCCTCGAGGCCCACACCATTCTGTGGGCCGCCGGCGTCGCGGCCGCACCCCTCGGCCGCGACCTTGGGCCGCAGCTGGACCGGGCCGGCCGGGTGATCGTGGAGCCTGACCTGTCGGCCCCCGGCCACGCCGGCGTGTTCGTCGCCGGCGACCTGGCGAGTTTCACCCATCAAACCGGCAAGCCGCTGCCCGGTGTGGCGCAGGTCGCCAAGCAACAGGGAACGCACGCGGCGCGCAACGTCGCCCGCCTGGTCCGCGGCGAGGCAACGCGTCCGTTTCACTACATCGACCCGGGCAACATGGCGACCATCGGCCGCGCCAACGCCATCGCCGACTTTGGCTTCCTCCGCGTCTCTGGCTTCATGGGGTGGCTGGTGTGGCTATTCGTGCACATCCTGTTCCTTATTGGCTTTCGGAATCGCCTGTCGGTGCTGCTGCAGTGGGCCGCGGCCTACCTGACCTATCAACGCAGCGTCCGCCTGATCACGCGCAACCAGGGGTCGTGACGCAGAGGAGCGGCGCGTTAGTGCTATTCTCCATGCCTCGGAGACTAGTAGACCGTGAATGCCGGAACAGCCGTCGGACCCTACCTGATCGTCCGCCAGCTTGGGGCTGGCGGCATGGGCGTGGTCTGGCTGGCCGAAGACACCCGGTTGCAGCGCAAGGTCGCCCTCAAGACGGTGAAGGGCGCCGACGCCGACACCACCGAGGGCCGCCAGCGCCTGATGCGCGAGGCCCGGGCCGCCGCCACCCTCAATCACCCTAACATCGCCACCGTCCACGACGTGCTCGACGTTGACGGCCAGGTGGTGGTCGTCTTCGAGTACGTCGAAGGCGACACACTGGCCGCGCGCCTGCAGCGCGGGCCGCTGTCGGTGGCCGAGGCGGTGGAGGTCACCTGGCAGCTGGCCGATGCGCTGGCTGCGGCACACGCGCAGGGCGTGATTCATCGCGACCTCAAGCCGTCGAACGTGGTGCTCAATCCCGACGGCCGCGCCAAGGTGCTCGACTTCGGCATCGCCCGGCTGGTCCCGGCCGGCGCCGACATGTCGGCCAACGCCCCGGGCACCATTGGCGGCGGCCTGGTCGGCACACCCGGCTACGCCGCGCCCGAACAGTACCTGTCGCGCAACGTCGATGGCCGCGCCGATCTCTACTCGCTGGGCGTGATGTTGTTCGAAATGATTACCGGCCGGCGTCCGTTCCCGGGCAGCGACGCGATCCAGCTGGCGACCTCGGTGTTGCGCGACGAAGCGCCGAGCCTGACGAGCGACAGCCTCTGGGTGCCGCCGCAACTGACGCGGCTGGTGCAGCGCCTGCTCGAGCGCGAGCCGTCACGGCGCCCCGCGTCTGGCGAGGAAGTGCTGATCGAGCTGAGCCCGGTCCGCGACACGGAATCGTCGCCGCTCGCCCGGCGCACCGTCCTGATGCGCCAGCGCGTGCCGGCCAGCACGCTGATCGCGGCGGCGCTCACGCTGGCGGTGGTCGCGGGCATCGTCATTCGCCTGCAGTGGGCCGCCCGCCCGCTGGGTCCGGAGGCACCCGTAATCGCCGTGCTGCCGCTCAGCAATTCGAGCGGCGATGCCGCGAACGACTACCTGGGGGCGGGCCTGGCCGAAAGTCTGATTACCAGCCTGGCCGCGGCGCCGCGAGTAACGGTGCTGTCGCGCTCCGCCGTAGAGGAGAGCCGGCAGCAGAATCCCGATCGCGCCAGCTTCGTCCGCTCCCTCGACGCCAACTACATCGTCACCGGCTCGGTACAGTCGGTGGGCGATCACCTGCGGGTCACTCTGAACCTCGAACGCCCGGATGCGTCGGTCGCCTGGGGCGAGACCGTCGAAGGTCCCATGAAGGGACTGTTCGAGTTGCAGACCCGGCTGGCGACGGCCCTCGGCAACGCGATTGCCGACCAGACGCCGTCCGGGCAACGCATGACGACGTCAGCGCCGGCAACCACCAGCGACCCGGCGCAGTTGGCGTATTGGCGCGGCCGCGCGCACCTCGACCGGCGGGAGTTGACCGGCAGCATCCAGGCCGCACTCAAAGAGTTTGCCGACGCGGTCGAACTCGATCCGAAGTTTGCCCTCGCGCACGCCGGGCTGGCCGAGGCGCAGTGGTCCTTGTACTCGACCACCAACGACAAGGCCTGGGCAGAGCGGGCCATGGCGTCGACGGCCAAGGCGATCGAGTTGGAACCTGAGCGTCCCAGCGTCCGTTACATCGCGGCGTTGACCCTATTTCGCAGCGGCCGTTACGCCGAGGCGCGGGACGAAGTTCAACGTGCGTTGGCGCTGCAGCCCACCTACGAGGATGCGATTCGTCTTCATGGCACGGTGCTCATGCGGCAGGGCGATGTCGATGCCGGGCTGGCCGAGTTCAAGAAGGTGATGGCCCTGCGGCCCAATGCCGTGACCTTGTACAGCGAAATGGGCAATGCGCTGTACGCCGCATCGCGCTATTCCGAGGCGCTGGAGGCGCTCGAGAAAGCAATCGCGCTGTCGCCGGGCTCGGCACTCAACCTGGTTCGCGCCGGCACCGCCGCGCAAGCAATGGGCGAACGGCAGCGCGCGCTCGACTTCTACGAGCGCGCCAATGCCATCCAGCCGCGGGCCGAGACGTTCTCGAACATGGGCACGATCTACTACGGGCTGGGTGACTACGCCAAAGCCGCCCGCTCATATGAGGGTGCGCTGTTGATTCGCCCCCTGAGCGCCGTCACTCATCGCAACCTGGGTGATGCGTATACCCACCTGGGGCGACGGGAAGAGGCGCGAGCCGCCTACCAGGAGGCGGTCAAACATGCCCAGGCGGAAGTGTCGGTCAGCCCGTCGAACGCGAGAGCCGTGGCCCGCCTGGCCGTCTACCAGGCAAAAGCCGGCGACGACGCGGCGGCAATGAAGAGCCTGCGCCGCGCCCTTGAACTCGCGCCGGACGACGAGCAGGTGCACCAGCGCGCCGGTGTCGTTCATTCGCTGGCCGGCCGCGCTAATGAAGCGCTGACATCTATCGAACGCGCGATGGCCGGCGGCATCGCGCGCAATGCGATTGCCGACGAGGAAGATTTTGCACTACTCAAACCATTGCCGCGTTTTGCGGCCATGGTCTCTACCCCAGCTGAGGTCAAACGATGAGCAAGAAGAAGCCTGGAAAGAAGCCAGCCAAGAAGGCGGCCGGGAAGAAGGTCGCCGCGAAGAAGGCGCCGGCCAGGAAGTCGGCACCGAAGAAGGCGACACGCGCCGTGCGCACGCTGGCAGCGGCGCCGGATGTTCCCGGCAAGCGCAACAACACCGCCACCATCTTCCTCTACAAGGTTGACGGCAACTACCGGGTTCGCACCTCGCCGCAGTTGATCAGCGCCGCGCCGGGGTTCGTTGAATGGACGGTCGTCAACCTCGCCTCCGACGAGGAAGTCGACGTCGAAATCTCGTGGCCGGGCGGTGGCCCGTGGGGCGGCAACCCTCAGCGCTTCAAGGGCAACGAGCGCAAGAGCCTCGCGGATGCGAAGCCGGGCCGTTACAAATACAACGTTACGGCCAATGGTTACACCGAGGATCCAGAGCTGGAGTACCCCGAAGGCAACTAGCCGCTAGCGCCGCTCCGGCCGCAGCACGCGGCCGGGCAGCGCGCCGGTGAACGTTCCATCGCGCCGCACCAGCTCGCCGTTGACGATGACGTCGTTGATCCCTTCGGCGAGCTGGTGCGGTTTCTCGTAGGTGGCGGCGTCGTTGACCTTGGCGAGGTCGAAGATCAACACATCCGCAAACGCACCGGCGCGCAGTTGACCGCGATCCTTCAACCCAAACACCGTTGCCGGCAACGTTGTCATCGAGCGGATGGCTGCCGCAAGGTCGAGGGCGCCGCGCTCGCGAACGTAGCGCTTCAGCTTGCGAGGGAAGGCGCCATACGCGCGGGGGTGTGGAACCCCCTGGCCCATCGGCACCAGGTCGCCGTCGGTGCAGGTCATCGTCCACGGCTGGCGCATGATGCCTTCGATGTCGCCCTCGGACATGTTGAACGACACCAGGCTGGCGTCGCCCTTCTCGAGCATCTTGAGCGCGAACTCCTCGGGGGCCAGGCCCGCCTTCGCCGCGAGCGCGGACAGCCGCTGGCCCTCGAACGACGGGTCGGCGGCATAGCGGCTGATCATCAGGGTCTCGGCGCCGCCGCGGCGGGCGATGTTGGTCTTGACGTCTTCCCGAATCTCGTCGCGTAGCTCGCCCAGGATTCGCTTCATCATCGCGTCGCGGCCGCCGACCTGCGCCGAGCGTGGCATCAACGCGCCGACAATGCCCGTGCCGCTGGCTTCATAGGGATACTGGTCGGCAAACACCTGCACGCCACGGCCGCGCGCCGCCTCGATGCGCTCGATCAGCACCTTCGACAGGCCCCAGCTCGCCGGCCCCAGCGCCTTCATGTGCGACACCACGCCGGTGACGCCGCCCTGTTCGGCAATGTCGATCACTTCCTGCACCGCGGCGACCACGCCAATGGTGTAGTCGGCCTCGTCGCGGATATGGCTGGAGTAGACGCCGCCGAACGGCGCCGTCGCTTTCGCCATCGCCACCACTTCCGCGGTCTTCGAGTAACTGCCGGGCGCGTAGTACAAGCCGCTGGACAGTCCGACCGCACCGGCCAGCATGCCCTGGCGGGTGAGTTCGACCATCTTCGCGAGTTCGGCCGGGGTGGGATCGAGGTCCGACATGTCCATTACCGCTCGCCGGATGGAGCCGTGCGGGACGAACATGCCGACGTTGGTGCCAATGCGCTGCTTCTCGTAGGTGGCGCGCTGCGCTGCCAGGTCAACGGGACCGCCGCCGTCGGGATTGACGAACACCGTGGTGAGGCCCTGCGCCAGCAGAGGCTGACCGTGCTTCAGTTCCCGGGTCGCCAGGCCGCCGCCGGCATGGGAGTGGACGTCGATGAATCCGGGCGTCACGAAACGGTCAGCCGCATCGATGACGGTCCTGGCCGTGGCGCCGGGCAGCAAGCCGACGGCCTGGATGCGGTCGCCGCTAATGCCGATGTCGGCGCGATACCAGGGATTGCCGGTGCCATCGAGGACGCGGCCGTTCCGGATCAGGATGTCGAACGCGGGCGCTTGCGCGCCCAAGGGGGCCAAGGGTGCCAGCAGTGCCAAGAGTGCCAGAGGTGCGAAGCGTGCGAAGCGCATGGCGGGATTATGGCTGATCCGAGGCCGCCTGGCGTCATTGCGTCGACAGCAAGTGGAGTCCGGCTTTAGCCGGATTTCAGCGGTAGAACATAGCGGATGTATTCGCCGGCGAACCCGCGCCGCTCGTAGAGCGCACGGGCGCGGCTGTTGGTGACGAGGGCGCTCAGCGTCAGCCGGTCGGAGCCGCGTTCACGAGCCCATGCTTCGGAGCGGTCGAGCAACGCCGACCCAACCCCCTTGCCTTCGGCCTCGGCGGTGACCGCCAGTACCGACAAGTGCGCGTGGGGCCGCTCGTTGAAGTAGTCGACCAGGGTCACCAGGTAGGCGCAGCCCGCCCGCTGGCCGTCGAGTTCGGCGACGAACAGGGCTTCGCCTGCCTTAGGTTCTCGGAACCACTCGGCGAGCGCGCGGCGATCGCCATCGGCCAGTTCGCTCTTGGTTCGAAAGGCGGGGACGTCGAACGACACGAGGCGGTCGGCCATCGTCAGCACGAAGTCTCGATCGGACGGCTGGGCGGGCCGGATCGTCATTCGGCGACCGCCGCCGTCTTCCGGGCGTACTTTCGCTCGACGTAATCGTCCAGCAGCTGCTGGAAGGCGAGCGCCAGTTCCTCGTAATTACCCTTGAGCGTCGTCGCGTGCACGCCGTCGATGAACACGGGGCAGTGGGGCGCCTCGCCGGTGCCGGGCAGCGAAATGCCGATGTTCGCGGCCTTCGATTCGCCGGGGCCGTTGACGACGCAGCCCATGACGGCGAGGGTCAGCGACTCCACGCCCTCGTAGGTGTTCTTCCACTGCGGCATTTGATCGCGAATGTAGCCTTGCACCGCCTCGGCCAGCTCCTGGAACGTGGTGCTGGTGGTGCGGCCGCAGCCGGGGCAGGCGGTGACGCTGGGCGCAAACGTGCGGAGGCCGAGCGACTGCAGCAGTTCGCAGGCGGCATACACTTCCTCGCGCCGGTCGCCGCCAGGCCTGGGCGTGAGCGAGACGCGGACGGTGTCGCCGATGCCTTCGGCCAGCAGCACGCCCATGGCCGCCGACGACCACACCAGGCCCTTGGTGCCCATGCCGGCCTCGGTCAGGCCCAGGTGCAGCGGCTGGCTCGTCTGCCGGGCCAGCGCGCGGTAGACCTCGATCAGGTGGCGCGGCCGCGACAGCTTGCACGAGATGATGATCTGGTCGGGCCGCAGCCCGGTCTCGATCGCCAGCTCGGTCGACTGGATCGCCGACAGCACCATGCACTCGCTGATGATGTCGTCGGATTCCTTGCCCAGGTTCAGGTCGGTGTTCTCCTGCATTTTCGCCATCACCAGCTCCTGGTTGAGGGAGCCGCCGTTGACGCCAATGCGCACCGGCTTGCCGTGGTCGATGGCGACCTGGCAAATGGTGCTGAATTGCTCGTCGCGCCGTTTGCCGGTGCCGACGTTGCCGGGGTTGATGCGGTACTTGTCGAGCGCGCGGGCGCAGTCGGGATGCCGGGTCAATAGCAGGTGGCCGTTGTAGTGGAAGTCGCCGATCAACGGCGCCGTGCAGCCGGCGTCGAGCATTCGCTGCTTGATCTCCGGCACGGCGGCCGCCGCTTCGGGCACGTTGACGGTGACGCGGACCATCTCCGACCCGGCCTGCCACAACTCGATGCACTGCTGCGCCGTGCCCTTCGCATCGGCGGTGTCGGTCATGGTCATCGACTGCACCACCACGGGAGCGCCGCCGCCCACGATGACGTTGCCGACCTTCACGCCGACGGTTCGATGCCGCTTGTCGATACTCAACATGCAGAAATCACCACGTCACCAAATCACCAAGTCACGAGATCCCTAATCCTCTGTCCAGCCGTCGTCTGCCAGCGAGCGGCGTATTTCGTCCGAGCGGAACAGGGCGAGGTCCGTGGTCTCGTAGTTCTCGACCCGGTCCATGGCGTCGTTGGCGAAGAACGCCAGCGTATAGGGCGGGCCGCCGGGGAGGATCACCGCTCGCGCCTGTCCGGCGCCCTTCTTGAACAGCCGCCACAAGACGGTCGGTTCCGCCGCTTCCACCTATTCAGGATACAACGCGGTGGCATCACGTGCCGAGCCGAGCAGGCTCGACAGGGTGGCGGCGGCATTGCGGCTGTCGGCGAGGGTTACGACCGAGGGGGCGCCGTCGAGCACCGATTTCTCGAAGTCTTCGATCTGCCGGACGAACAACTGGGGCGACCCGGCCACCGGGATCGTTTCGATGCGTCCGCCGCTCTCCAACTCCAGCACTTCCCGCACGCCGGGCTTGAAGGGATTGGGCACCGTCAACGCGCCGTCGCTGCCCAGGACCTCGAGCCACGTGCGGAACGCGGCACGGAACCCCGAATAAACGGTCGCCGTGGTGCCGCCCGGGAAGCGCAGCATGCCCATGAACTCTTCGTCGACGCCCGATGGGTGCCAGTGGGCCGAGCCGAACACCATCTTGGGATCGCGTCCGGTCAGCAGCCGCGCGTAGGTCACCGGGTAGCACCCGACGTCCCACAGTGAGCCGCCGCCGAGGCCGGGGGCGAGCCTTGGATCAGGGGCGTGATTCAGGTTGAACGTGAATCCCGACACGATGGCGCGCACCGTGCCGAGCGCGCCGCCCTGAACCAGCTCGAGCACCTTGGCCGTGAGCGGCTCGTGCCGATACATGAATCCCTCTTCGACGACCACCCGCGCCGCGTCAGCGGCGGCCCGGATGCGATCGATGTCGCCGGGGTCGAGGGCCATCGGCTTCTCGCACAGCACATGCTTGCCGGCGGCAATCGCGGCCAGCGTCCATGGCACGTGCTCGCTGTTGGGCAGGGGGATGTAGACGACGTCGATGGCCGGATCGTCCAGCAGCGCCTGGTAGCCGTCGATGGCGCGCGGGATTTCCCACTCGCGGGCATAGGCCTCGGCGCGCGCGCGGGTCCGGCTGGCCACCGCCGCCATCTTGCTGCGCGGCGCCATCCGGATGGCGGGAATGACCCGCCGGTTGATGCGCGCCGTGCCGAGAATGCCCCAGCGCAGACTCAACGCCTGGCACTCCGGTTCTGCGTAATCTGTGTTATCTGCGGCCCTGGTGATCTCGGCGTCATCAGTCTTCGGATCTGAGTCTGGCCAGCATGCGCCGGTTGAATTCTTCCGACTGGCCCCGTGGAATCGACAGCGTCTTCCACGCTGGCCCCAGCAGATGCTTGGCGAGGAACAGGATCTGGTAGGCGTGGCCGGCGTAGTGGGCCACCTGCCGGCTGATCGCCTTGTAGACCGAGTGCGGCTCGCCGCGAATGATCACCGTGCGCTGGAGGTCGGCGTCGGTGAGCGGTGCCAGGGCGTCGAACACGCACTGCCAGCCGTGCTCCCACTCCGCCGCCAGTTCGGCGCGGGTCTGGGCGGCCTCTTCGAACTCCTGGTCGCGCATGCGCGTCGGTTTCTCGCCGTCGCTCACCAGGAAATCGACCCAGCGCGAACGCATGTTGCCGGCCATGTGGCGCATGATCACCGCCACGCTGTTGGCTTCGGGATCGATCCTGACGTGCAGTTGTTCGTCGGGCAACTGCTCGATGGCCTTGTCGGCCAGCTTCTTGATCTTCTGGAACTCGTCGATCGCGGCGGCCAGGATGGGCGAATCAGTTGGCATGTTCGATGACCAGCAAGATGACGGCGACGGCGGCGAGACCCCACGCCGCGCCGGTGACCGCGCGGGCGCGGCCCACGACGGCGTGCAGCGCCGCATGGAGTATGAACCCCCACAGAATACCCTGCGTGATGGAGAACGTCAGCGGAATCAGGATCAGCGTGGCGAACGCCGGCACCGCCACCTCCAGCCGCTCGAACGAGACCCGCGTGACCGCCTGGAACATCGACACCCCGACCAGGATCAAGACGCCCGACGTGGCGTAGGGCGGAATAGCCGCGGCGAGCGGCGCGATGAACAGGCAGGGAAGGAAGCACAGCGCCGTGACCACCGCGGTCAGGCCGGTGCGGCCGCCCATGCGGATGCCGGCAATGCTCTCCACATACGCGGTGCCGGGCGAACTGCCGAACAGGCCGGCGCCCAGCGTGGCGAACGAGTCAACTACCAGGCCCTGGCGCAGGTTCCGGGGCGCGCCCTTGTCGTCGACCAGCTGTGCCGCCTCGGCCACGCCGACGAACGTCGACAGCGAATCGAACAGGTCGGTCAGCATCACCGTGATCATCGCCGGCACCAGCGCGAGCGACAGCGCTCCCCAGATATCGAGCTTCAGGAACACGGACGTGAAGTCGGGCGCACTCAGCCAGGTGGCCGGCGCGGCGACCCAGCCGCCGAGCCATGCCGCCACCGTCACCAGTGCGATGCCCGCGAGGTAGGCAAAGGGGTTGTTGCGGCGGCTGAGCCAGACCATCACCAGTAAGCCGACGAGCGTCAGTACGGCGCGATGGTCGAGCGGCCCGGCGCCGACCATGGTCGCGGGGTTGGCCGCCACGAGGCCGGCGTTCTGCAGCCCGATGAACGTGAGCAGCAAGCCAATGCCGCCCGCGGTGGCGGCGCGAAGGGTGTCGGGGATGGCGAGGGCAATACGCTCGCGCAGCGGCGTCACCGACACGAGCAGGAACAGCACGCCGGCCCAGAAGACAATGCCGAGGGCCACCGGCCAGGCAATGCCGCCGTTGATGACCAGGGTGTAGGTGAAGAAGGCGTTGAGGCCCATGCCCGGCGCCACGCCGAACGGCAGCCTGGCGTAGAGCCCCATCAGCAACGTCATGGTGAAGGCCACCAGGACGGTAGCCGTCAGCGCGCCCGAGAACGGCATGCCGGTGCCCTCCGCCGACAGGATCGACGGATTCACCACGACGATGTACGACATCGTCAGAAACGTGGTCAGGCCGGCAATGAATTCCCGCGCCATGCGCGGGCATCATATGCGGAATCAGCCGGGAGTCGGGAGTCGGGAGTCGGGGAGTCGGCTGCGGGCGGTGGCGGCAACCCTTTAGGGTTGCCTGACTAGAACGAGCGCGCGAACAGGCCTTCAATGGCCTTGCGCGCCGCGTCGTTGACGGTGCGCGTGCCGGTGCCGCTGAAATGCGTGTGGGTGATCACCGGCTCGCTGCCGGCGCCGCGCTCGAGCCACTTCGAGGCGTCGCCATCCCATTCGAACCAGCTGCCGCGTTCCTGGTCGAACACGAAGAGCGGCTTGTTGCAGAGTTTGGCGAACTCGGCGCCCCAGCCGGTGCCGCCGCGCACGGTCTGGTCGGGCTGAATGGCGCCAATCACGTAGATTTCCTGCCCGTGGTTCACCTGGTACCAGATGCTCTGCAGGATCTTGCGAAAGGTCGGCGTGTCGGGGTAGCGGCGGTTCATCAGCCTCGACACGTAGGCGAGGCTGACCTCGCCGGCGTAGAGCTCTTCGTGATTGAGGTTGCGCAGGCCGCGGGTGCGAACCGGACGGTGGCCGTCGAACGAGAAGTTGACCTCCTCGATTCCGAAGCGCTCCGCACAGGCACCGAACTCCGCTTCGGCGCCCTGGGCACCGCCGCTGAAGAGGATGACGTCCTCGCGCTTCGGCATCTCGCTACTCCTTGTCGTCGCCGCCTTCGGGTTCGCCGCCGCTGTCCGGCGTGGCCTCGACCGCCGAGTCGGGCGCGTCGGGATCCGGATCGTCGTGCTTCATGAAGTCGGGCGTGACGTCGATGGCGTCTTCGTCCGAATCATCCAGGTCGTACATGCGGCCGGTGAACTTGGTCGGAATCGGCCCGCGCGGCTTGTCTTCCTTCTTGGTGAAGGGCTTCTTCTTGTCCTTCGGCGGGGCCGGGGGACCGAAGTTCTTGGCGCCGCCAGGCGCGTCGCCGCCACCGTAGCCGCCGGGACGGGGCGGACCGCCGAACCCGCCGCCCGGACGCGGACCGCTGAAGCCACCGCCGCCGCTGAACCCGCCGCCGCCGCCGAAGCCGCCCGGCCGGGGCGGACCACCGAAGCCACCGCTGGGGCGCGGCGGACCGCCGGCCTCGCGCGCGCGGGCTTCGCTGACCGCGAGTGGACGGCCCATGAACAACTGGCCGTCGAACTTCTTGATCGCTTCTTCCGCGGGGCCGCGCTCCGCGTACTCAACGAACGCAAATCCGCGGGCGCGGCCGGTTTCCCGGTCGAGCGGGCGGACAATCTGCGTGGGTTGGCCAACCTGCGCGAAATGGGTACGCAGATCGTCTTCGGTCGCCTGGTAGGGCAAATTGCCCACGAACAATCGGACTGGTGGCACTGGTGAACTCTAACGGGTGACGGCTGAAGGCAATGGGGTATTCGTGTTCAAATCCAACGTGGATGTGGAATGTTGGGTGGGTCTTTGCTTGGGCGGGTAGCTTAGCAAATCTGCCCCAAGGTCACAAGTCCTTCAGCTGAGCCTGGATGGCGTCAAGCCGCATCTTCAGCATTTCCCGGTGCGCCGGGCGGCAGGCGGCGCCCAGCTGGGCCTGGGTCTCGGCCAGGGCCAGTAGCAGTCCTGCCCGTTGCTGGTGCTGGGCTCGTTGCTCGGGCGTCAACTCCGGCCCCCCGGTCTTCTTCCGGCCCGCCTCGTCTTGCTGCGACTCAATCGACTTGCTCTCCCAGCCCCGCGCCATCCCCGGAGCATAGCAGTTCCGCAAACGGACAGTTCCACCCCGCCCGCGCTGGGACGAATTCGCGTAACGGGCTGATTATTCAATCGGTTGCGGCTCCCGGGGCGTCTTGGCAAGCTTGCTGCAATGGCCGAGGTCGATATGGATCGCTTCGCTCAAGACCTCCGTCACGCCCTCCGGATGCTGCGGAAGACCCCCGTCTTCACCGCCGTCGTCATCTTTACCCTGGCCGTTGGCATAGGCGCCAACACCGCCATGTTCAGCATCGTCAACGGCGTGCTGCTGCAAGGCCTGCCGTTCCGCGATGCCGAACGCATTGTCGACATCAATGAAGTGGAGCGGCGCGACCCAACCGGTGGCGGCGCCATTGCCCCGGCCTCTTTTCTCGACTGGCAGAGGATGTCGACAACGCTCGAGGCGATGGCGGCGTATGCACCGCGGATCTTTAACGTGGCGCCGGCGGCCGGTGAGCCCGAGCGCATGCGAGGCGCGGTGACATCCACCGGGTTCTTCGATGTGCTTGGGGTGGCGCCGATTCTTGGCCGCCAGTTCACCCGCAACGACGCCGAACCGGGGCAAGGGCAGAGCGTCGTCCTGAGCTATGGGCTGTGGCAGCGCCAGTTCTCGGCCGCCGCCGACGTGGTTGGCCAACTAGTCCGGCTGAACGGCACCCCGTACACGGTAGTTGGGGTCATGCCGGCGACCCTGAACTTTCCGCAGAACGCGCAGTTCTGGATTCCGGCGTCGTACGACGTGCCGGGGTGTGGCGGCCCGGCGGGCGACCCGCGGGAGCAGCGCGGCATGCACTGCCTGCGCGGCATCGCCCGCATCAAGACCGGCGTGTCCCTGCAGCAGGCCAACGCGGAGATGAAGACGATTTCCGATCAGTTGGCGAAGCAGTACCCGGATGAGGCGTCGAACTTCATCGCCGTGGCCACCCCGTTGCAGGACCAACTGGTTGGCTCGGCGCGAACACCGCTCCTGGTGCTGCTGGGCGCGGTGGCTTGCGTGCTGCTGATTGTCGTGGCCAACGTGGCGAACCTGCTGATGGCGCGCGCGACCGTACGTGCGCGGGAACTGGCCATTCGCGCGGCGATTGGCGCCAACCGCTCGACGCTGATGCGGCAGCTGCTGACCGAAAGCGTGGTCATCGCGCTGGTCGGCGGCGCGCTCGGCGTGCTGCTGGCGTTCTGGAGCGTGGATCTGATTCTCGCCCTTGATCCGGGCGAGGTGCCGCGGGTGGCGCCGATCGGCGTCGATGGCCGCGCGCTCGGCTTCGCCGTAATCCTGTCGATGGTGACCGGCGTGCTGTTCGGCGTGGTGCCCGCCTGGCAGGCATCGAAGCCCGAATTGCAGAACACGCTCAAGGACAACACGCGCGGCACCACCGGCGACGGCCACCGGCATGTCGCGCGGGCCGGATTGGTGCTGGCCGAGGTCTCGATCTCACTGGTGCTGCTGGTAGGCGCCGGCCTGTTGTTCCGCAGCCTGATGACGCTGATGGACATGCCGCTAGGCTTCACGACTTCGCGCATGCTGACCATGACGGTGGCGCCGACCGGCGAGGACTATCGATCGCCGGGGCAGTTCCTTGGCTACTGGAGCCGGGTGCTGGAGCGCGTGCGCGCCGTGCCCGGGGTGGAGCAGGTCGCGCTCAGCAGCAGCCTGCCGCTTGGCGGCGGCATCAGCGTGCTGTCGTTCCAACCCGATGGCAAGCCCGAGATGCCACCCAACCAGCAGCCGCTGTCGTACTACGTCGAGGCCAGCCCGGGCTACTTCAGCACCATGGGGATTCCGGTGCTGCGCGGGCGCGAGTTCACCGCGCAGGACGCGGTCGAGAACCCGCGCGTCATCCTGATCAGCGAGGCGATGGCCCGCCGCGAGTTTCCGGATACCGATCCCATTGGCCGGCGTTTCTCGTTCGGTTCCGGCGAAGACGGCGAGCCGCAGTGGGCGGAGATTGTCGGCGTGGTGGGCAACGTGCGCCAGTACCGTGCCGACCAGGACCCGGTGCCGATGACCTACGCGCCGTACACCGCATCGCCGTCTCGTGCCCAGAACCTGATGGTCCGCACCACCGGCGACCCGCTGGCGGCGGCCGGCGCGGTGCGCGCGGCGTTGCAGTCGCTCGACCCGTCGTTGCCGGTGTCGCCGCCGCGCTCGCTCGACGCCGTGGTCGGTGCCTCGTTGACGCAGCGCAAGTTCAACATGACGTTGCTGATCGTGTTCGCTGGAATTGCCCTGGTGCTGGCCATTGCCGGCATTTACGGCACCGTCGCCTACTCGGTGGCACAGCGCACGCAGGAAATTGGCATCCGCGTGGCGCTTGGCGCCTCGAGCCGGGAGATTCTCGGCCTGGTGCTGGTCGGCGCGCTCAAGCCGGTCGCGGCGGGCCTCGGCGTCGGCGTGGTCGCCTCGCTCGCGCTGACGCGGGCGCTCGATCGCCTGGTGTTCGGCATCAGCACCACCGATCCCATGACCTTCATCTCGCTGCCGCTGCTGCTCGGCGTGGTCGCCTTCATTGCCGGGCTGCTGCCGGCCATGCGCGCGACCCGGGTCGACCCGCTGGAAGCCCTGCGCGTAGATTGATAAACTGGGCCGGTCCCTCGCGGGGGGAATGAAATCGGCAATCGCCAAGTCGCGGGATTGCCGATCTATTTCTGCCCCTACTCGGCTTTCGGTCCTCGCAGATCGCCGGATGGAGGTAACGCGAGCAACGGCCGGAGTGTGCCCATGACCCGCTTTACCTCAGTGACCCCGAACCTCGTCTGCCGCGACCTTGCCGCCAGCCTGGCGTTCTATCGCGATGTCCTCGGCTTTACCATCAACATGAGCGTGCCCGACGCGCCGCCGTACGTGTTCGTCGGCCTCCAGCGCGACGGCGTACCGGTGTTCCTGAACGACGTGAAGGCCGCGGTGGAAGAGTTTCCGTCAATGGCAGCGACGCCGCCCGGCGGCACGGCGACGATGTTCTTCATCGTTACCGATGTGGATGCGCTGCACGCCGCGGTCGCGCCGAAGGCGACCGTCGTCATGCCCCTCAAGACGCAGTTTTACGGCATGCGCGAGTTCGCCGTCACCGATCCGGATGGCCACCTGATCACCTTTGCGCAACGCGTGTCCGCCAACTGATGATCCTTGCGGCGATCGTGGCGATGCAATTGGCCACCGCGCCGGTGGCGACCTGCCTGCAACCCGGCCGCACGGGCGAGCTTCGGTCCGAGTGGATCGTCTCGGCCGGCGCCGCCCGCAGCGTTGCCTTGTTCGATTCCGCCGCCGATCGCGCGTACGGAGTACAGACCGTTTCGTGGGGCCGGGCGCTGACCCGGCCCCACGGTCCGGGATGGCTGCGTGGCTGTTTTGCGTGGGCCGCGGAGGCAACGCCCGTGTTCGTTCAGTTCGACCCGGCGAACGTCTACGGGGTGGGCTTCGCGCCGGTCGTGTGGCGCTGGAACTTCCTGCCGTTGCGGCGATGGTCGGTGTTCGCTGAGCTGTCGATGGGCGGGCTGTGGACCAGCGAGCCGATTCCCGAGAAGACCAAGGCCTTGAACTTCACCGCGCATTGGGGCGGCGGCGTCAGGTGGCACACCTCGCCGCGCGACAGTGTCGTGCTGTCGTACCGCTTTCAGCACTTCTCGAACGGCAACCAGTTGTCGATCAACCCGGGCGTGAACAGCCATGTGGTTCTGGCCGGCTGGTCGCGGCGATCGGCGCGGTGAGGGTCCAGCTAAAGCCGGACACCACATTGATGTGGCGCCCTTGATGTGGCGTCCGCCTTTAGGCGGACCTATCTCTCGTAGCTCTCGCGCTTTGACGAAGCCGACAGCTTGACCAGGTAGCGCATGGGGTCGGCGCGGAACATCTGCCGCAGTTCGTCGAGGCTCCTGGCGCCGCCGTAGCTGATCGACGAGCACAAGTGCTTGAGGATGTCCTGCACGATGGGCCGCACCGAGCCGCGGGCCGGCACGCTCACTTCGGTTCCTTCCGCGCCCAGTGCCTCGAGGTCGACCACCTCGTCGTCTTCGACGTCCAGGCGATCGCGAATCGCCTGAATCGAGGCCATGCCGCGCAGCACCTTGAACGGCACCTTCACCGACCGCTGCTGGTCGGGCAGCACCACCGTTTTCTGGACCACGTCGCCCGGCGTTTCCTCGGTGCCGGCGAACATGCTGCCGAGCATCACCGTGTCGCCGCCGAACAGCAGCGCCTCGAGAATGGCGCCGTGCCGCTTGATGCCGCCGTCGGCGATCAGCGGCACGCCGGTGTCGCCCGCGCCCTGGCGGCACTCGACCAGGGCCTGCAGTTGCGGCACGCCGAAGCTGGTGGTCAGCCGGGTCGTGCAGCCACCGCCCGGGCCAATGCCGACCTTGATGGCATTGACGCCGCGCTCGGCCAGGAACCTGACGCCATCGGCCGTCGCGACGTTGCCCGCTACCAGTTCCACGTCCGGGAATGCCTTGCGGAACGCGTCGATCGCCCGCGCCATCACCGTGGAGTGGCCGTGAGCGATATCGATCACGATCACGTCGACGTGGGCCTTGACCAGTTCGGCCGCGCGTTCGAGGTAATCACCGGTGGCGCCAATCGCCGCGCCCACGCGCAGCCGTCCCTGCGCGTCCCGCGTGGCAAACGGCAGCCGTTCCTGGCGGTAAATGTCCTTGGCGGTGATCAGGCCGATCAAGCCGCCCTGCGGGTCGACCAGCGGCAGCTTCTTGACCTTGCGCTCGACCATCACCTGCTCGGCTTCGGCCAGCGTCAGCTCGCCGCGGCCGACCACCAGCGCCGCCACCGGTGTCATGCGCGAGCCGACGTCGCCGGTCGCGGTGTTGACGAAGCGGACGTCGCGTTCGGTCAGCAGGCCCATCAGCCGCCGCTGCTCGTCGACCACCACCAGCGTGCCGGCGCGGGTGCGTTTCATCAGCGCCACGGCGGTCGCCAGCGACGTGCCGGGCGTCACGGCATAGGGATCGCGGATGATGATGTGCTGCATTCGCTTGACCTTCTCGACCTCTCGCACCTGCGGCTCGATGTCGCCGCTCCTGAAGCCGCGGTCGATGATGCCGAGGCCGCCCTCTTCGGCCTGCACGATGGCCATCGGGGCTCGCGTGACGGTGTCCATGTTTGCCGACACCAGCGGCCGCTTGAGGGTGATGTGGGTCGAAAACCGGCACGCCAGGTCGATGACCGACGGGTCGCGCCGCTCGATCACGCTGTACTGGGGGCGCAGGAGGAAGTCGTCGAACGTGGCGCCGCGTACCAGGTCGGCAAGGAGGTCGAAGCCTGAGGCCATGCCGCTACTTTACCTGTCCCGCCGTAGCTTTAGCCAAGACACACTGTTACTCTTAGACAGCCTCCATGCAGCTGGATTTGCCGCTTCGCGTCGCGCCGACGGTGTTCGTGCGTCACCGCTGGGCCCGGCGTTACATCCTCCGCGTGCTGGATGATGGGACGCTGCGGGTGACTTTGCCGCGATGGGGCTCGAAGCGCGAGGCGCTGGCGTTTGTCGAGCAGAGCCAATCGTGGGTGGAACGCCAGCGGGCCACGCGGGTGGCACGGCCCGCGATGGTGCACCCCGACGAGCCGGCGCTGCGCCGGCGGGCGCTTCGCGAACTGCCGCCGGCGCTGCTGGCGCTGGCGGCTGCCCATGGCATTACGGTGACCCGCATCTCGGTGCGCAACCAGCGGTCGCGCTGGGGCGCCTGTTCGGCCGCCGGCGCCATTACCCTCAACTGGCGGCTGATCCTCGTCCCCGATTTCGTGCGCGAGTATGTGATGTTGCACGAGTTGATGCACCGGCGGGAGTTGAACCACTCCGATCGCTTCTGGCGGCATGTGCGCGCCGTGTGCCCGCGGCACCAGGAGGCGCGGCGGTGGTTGTTGGCCGACGGGCAGCGGCTGTTCACCGGCCCGGCTGTGAGTGGTGAATGTCAGGAGACGTGATGACGCGGATGGTCGTGATGGTGTTGTGTGCGGGCGGGTTCATCGCGGCCGGGGCGACACGCGCCGAGGCGCAACTGAGCATGGGGGCCTTCCGCGGCTATTTGACCGGCCAGGCGGGCCTGGCGTTTGGAGCCGATGTCTCGGACCCCGTGTTCGCGCCCGGCGTCGCGGTGTCGGTGCAGGAGGCAAACGGCTGGGGCGCGGAGTTCGACTTCGGCTACTCCGCGGAGGCCACGGCCGGACGGCAGGTGCTCGACCTGGCGACCTACATGTTCAACGGCAACTGGATTCAGCCGCGCGGCCGCGTGCGGCCCTTCGCCTCCGTCGGCGCAGGTGTCATTCACGCCGACGGGTGCGACGCGCCGTGCGGCCGTCCGGCGAAGACTTACGACCTTGGCATCAACGGCGGCGGTGGCGTGATCTACACCGTCACCGACTGGGTGGCGGTGCGCGGCGACGTCAGGTATTTTCGGACACTGGCCGATCATCCCGATCTCAACCGGGCCAGCAAGCTCAGCTTCTGGCGCCTGTCGGCGGGCGTCACCATGCTATGGGCCATCGTGCCCTAGCGAGCACCTCAGCACCGAAGCACCCAAGCACCTGAGAAGTTCATCGACCGTCGAGCTGTCCTGTTCGCGTCTGTTTCCCCCTCCTGCCTATCGTCCGGGCGCCGTGTTCGTCCTCCCTGTGAGTCGTTTCTCTTCGATCCGCCCTGGCACACGCCTTGATATGTGCAGAGAGCAGGAGAGAGACATCATGCTGAAAACCATCCTCGGCTCGGCGATCGGCGGCCTTACGGCTGGCGCGGTGGCACTGGGCGTGTCTGCATACGCGCGGCCGGCGGCGCCGCTGCCGATCAGCGCCGAATCGGTTCAACCCTACGCGATGACGGCGGCCTACACCGGCGTGCCGGCTCCGGGGGCGCCAGCCATGGCGCCGGCGGCGTACTATGCGCCGCAGCCGGCGTACTACCCCGCGCAGCCTCCGTACGCGGCTGACATGGTGTCGCTGCCAGTCCAGCGCACGCGCACGGTGGCGCGCCCGGCCGCCACGCGCACGCGGGTGGTCGCGCGCGACGAGGATCGGCGTGACGGCCGCTCGTGGGGCAAGACCGCCATGATCATCGGCGGCAGCGCCGGCGGCGGCGCCGGTATTGGCGGCCTGATTGGCGGGAAGAAGGGGGCGCTGATCGGCGCCGCGATCGGTGGCGGCGCGGCCACGATCTACGAGTCGACGAAGCGCTAGCCCTGTCTCCGACGTGCAGGTGCGCAGGGGCGTATGTCCTCTGCGTCACCTGGTGTCGTTTGCGGTCAGGCGGGGAGCCGCCGGGCCCGGCTCCCAATCCCCCTCTGATGGCGGTAAGATGAAGCCTGATGGTCGCCGCTGCCAGTCAGCCGTCGACGGCCGAAATGCCGTTCCCGAACGTTCCGCTGATTCACCGGCCCGGTGAAGTCGAAGTGCCGGCGACTTTGGCACGCCCGCCGCTGGCCGTCCGCAAGCGCGTGCTCATCGTCGATGACGAGCAACAGGTGCTGAAGCTGCTCGTGCGGGTGATGTCGGTCGACAACTACGAAATTCAGTCCACCGATTCGGGCATCGCGGCGGCCCGGCTGCTCGACACGTCTGGGTTTCGCGGCGTTGACCTGCTGGTCACCGACCTGATGATGCCGGGCATGAACGGCCGCGAGTTGGCCGAGGTGGTGCGGCAGCGCTATCCGGCGGCCCGCGTGCTCTACGTGACCGGCTTTGCCGACACCCTGTTCAAGGGCCTGCAGGAGCTGGGCGACGGCGAGTCGTTCATCGAGAAGCCGTTCGGCGCCGAGGGCCTGCTCGAGGCGGCGCGCCTGCTCATGTTCGGGCACATT
Source organism: Vicinamibacterales bacterium (assembly GCA_050247355.1). Classification (GTDB taxonomy): domain Bacteria; phylum Acidobacteriota; class Vicinamibacteria; order Vicinamibacterales; family UBA2999; genus 12-FULL-67-14b. The sequence continues at coordinate 60,163 of JBFWUK010000027.1, forward strand.
GCCGACGGCGACGGGCAATCCGACAAACGGGAATCGGCCTCCGAGTGGGCCGACGATCGCCTGCGCACGAAGATCGTGCGGATGCTGAAACGGCTGCGGTTCGCCTAGCCTGGCGTGTTCCCTCGCCGCATTATGCTGTAAGCATGGCAATTGAAGCGGGAAGTCACGTCCGCCATCGGTCGCGGCTCGACTGGGGCATTGGCCGCATCGAGGGCAACAACGGCGAGAGCGTGTTTGTACGCTTCGGCGATCAGTTGAAGACGATCAAGATCGCGTTTGCTGAGGAATTCCTGCAGCCAGTGAGTGCGGAGGAACTGGAGGCCGCCAAGCCCGCCGAGCGGCGCGGTCCGGTCGTGGGGCGCATCGCGCAATGTCTCGAGTGCGGCAAGGCGCTGGTCCGCGGATCGGACGGCGAGTGGCGGCCGTGCCCGAACTGCAAATGAGGAAGTGAACGCGCGCGAGGACGGCGGCCGTCTCGAGCGCGGCCCGACAAGCGGTGTCGTCCCGGCACGAATTGCGTCCCGACTGAGTAAGAAATGCCGGAGGAGGGGGTCGAACCCACACTTCCCGGAGGAAACGGGATTTTGAGTCCCGCGCGTCTGCCAGTTCCGCCACTCCGGCCCGAACTTGGAATTATAGCCTGACCACCGCCCGGCTACGGCGAGATGATTCGCAGCTTCGGAAAGTAGTGCCGATAGCGCCGCGCATCGCGGGTGAGCAATGTGTGCCCGGCCACGGCCGCGTGGGCGCCGATGTAGAAGTCGGGAAGGGGAGAACGGCGCTCGCCCCCTCGTCGTCGATACGCGCGAAACGCCTGACCCGCAAGAAAGGCGGCCCCCCATGGCAACGACTCGCGGTGCAGCATGGTGGCCGGAAATATCTCCTCGACCAGGTCCACCGAGTTGAACCCTGAAGATACTTCCGCGAAAACGATGGGGTTGATGACGACGGGACCGCGGTCGCGACACACTTGAAGCATGGCGTCCGACCAGGATCGCCACTCCGACTCGTCGTCCACGAGATCGATCAGGACGTTCGAATCAATCAGCGTCGAGTTCATCGGGTTCGTCGCGCAGCAGGGCCATCAGCTCCTTGCTGCTCATGATCATCTTCCCCGTCCCACTCTCGCGGATGTGCCTCACGAGCTTCGCGCCCGGACTCTCGGGATCAGCCTTGGGGGTGAGCACGGCGCGACCGTCCTCGACCGAGAATTCAACTTCGGTGTTGGGGAGAAGGCCCAGCTCCTCGCGGATGTGCTGGGGAATGGTGACTTGGCCTTTGCTGGTGATTCGCATGGTAAGACTCTTACTGGTAAGAATCTTACCATGCCGGTGCCATCGACAAACCTAAGAGTCTGTCGCCACCCTACTGGCGCGTGCCGCTCCACGTCCCGCTGCACGAACCGCCGCTGAACGTTCCACTGAACGACCGCCGGTCAGAGGCCAACGTCGCGTTGAACGTGTAGAGCGTGTCGGCCGCAACCACCAGTTGCAGGGCGTCGCCGTTGATCAGCAAGGTGACGGCCTGGTTGAAGACCAGCGCCGAGGGAATGTTGATCAGGAACTCGTGGGTGCCGGCCGGGTTGCGGCGAATGGTGCCGTTCCACTGCGCCGACGCCGGCAGCGCCGCAGGGCAGCCCGCGCCCTTGACGATGGTGCCGGTCCAGTTGCCGAAGACCGGATCGCCGGCCGCCTGATTGACGGTCACCGTCTGGCCGGCAATCGTCAGCGTCGCGCTGCGCGCGTCACCGAGGTTTTCCGCCACGGTGATGGCTACGGTCCCGGACCCGGTGTTGCTGGCCGCCGACGTCACCGAGACGAACGAGCCGCTGCTGCTGGCGGTCCACGCGCAGCCGCCGTCGGTGGAGACCCCAATCGTCGCGGTGCCGCCGACGCCCGCCATGTTCAACGTGGTGCTGCCGAGCGCGTACGAACAGCTCCCAGTCGGTGGTGGGGTTGGAGACGATGGCGTGCTCGAGCAGGCGGCCATCGCGATGGGCGTCATCAGGATGCCGAACAGCAGTTGGCGCACATACCCTCCATGAACCGAAGGTAGCCGTCAGGCATCGCGGTTACAAGCTCAGGCGAAATGTGCGTCGGAGCGGCGGTCGAGGCAATCAGTACGGTCGGGTTCCGCTCCTGGCGACGACCCTCAGCGCGGAACCCACGCCAGGGCGACGAGTTGAACGGACACGCCGCCTCGCCTGGGCTTCACCAGCACGCGCTCGAGGGCTTCGGCCGACAAGTCCCACTCGGACGACACCGCCTGCAGGTCGGCCGCCATGTCGGCCTGCAAATCCTCCATCCGCTGCGTGAGCGCCGCCACCGTTGCCGAGGCCCGCGTCACGTCCTGGGCTTCGCGGCCGGCTTTCCCCATCCCTCTCGCCGCCGTCGTCGCACGGCCCAGCGTGCCGGTGCTGACGGTCTTGCGTCCGAGCAAGGCGCCGAAGATGGTGGCGCCAATCGACAAGGCCGCCGACACCCGGGCACCGCTGGCTTGTTCGCTTTGCACCTGCACGGCCTGTTCGGCGCGGCGAATGCGGTCTTGCAGCGTCGCCAGCTTCGAGGCGTACTTGTCGCGCACCTTGGCCAGCGCCGCATCCCGCGCCTCACGCGCGTGGCTGGCGAGCCGGATGCGGAAATCACGTTCCGATTCGTCCGGCGCCGACAACATCTTCGCGCGCGGACTCTTGAACAACTCGATTGATTGCGACTGCGCCGTCCAGCGTGAGAAGTCCTTTTCCCAGGCAGCGTAGCTCTTCGGCCGGGCTGCCGCTGCCGGCACTGGCGCGAAGGTGGCCGTCGAACTCCCGGGTGCTCTCAGGAGATTCGCCACCTGGATGCCGGCCGGTTCGGCATGCTCCCAGTCGAGTGCCACCGGTCCATCGCCAATCGGCGTCAGCACCGCGACCTCGCGCGTTTCGTCCAGGCCGAGCTTCGCGTCTGAATACGTCACCCGCGCCACGCCCAGCACCATTGGCACGTACGAGTCACCGCCCGGAACGAAGTACTGGGGGATGGCCGGATCGAGTACTGGGGCCGCGGACGACGGGGCGGGTGGGGCGGGTGGGGCTGGTGGGGCTGGTGGAACGGGGGCAGGGTGGGGCTGGGTGTGGGTGGCGGCCGTCAGTGCGCGCACCTCGTCGCGTCCCAGGGGCCCGCGCAGGTAAGACATGGCCCAGCGCGTTTCAAACAACACCGGCTGCTTCTCGTGGACGTTGTGCAGCAGGAACACGCGCTTGCCGAGCGCCGACAGCAGTTGATCGAGCCCGGCGCGATCGAAGCCGGCTCCGGCCGTGGCCGCCGCTCCTTCGAGGCCGTCGAGCACTCGCGCCTTGTCACGATCGGTCTGCAGCCGGCCGAGCATCCACGTGCCGGCGTTGGCGAGCGCCTTGTAATCCAGGTCCACGGGATTCTGCGTGGCCACGGTCAGGCCCAGGCCGACCGCCCGTGCCTGCTTCAGCAAGGTGAGCAGGGGCGCCTTGGATGGCGGGTTCGCGACCGGCGGCAGGAAGCCGAAGATCTCGTCGAGATAAACCAGGGCGCGCAGGCTCGAGGTGCCGCGCTGGCTGCGCATCCAGCCGACCAGTTCGTTGAGGAGCAGCGACACGAAGAACATGCGCTCCTGGTCGTCGAGATGGGCAATGGAGATGATGCTGACACGGGGACGGCCGCTGGCGCCGTAGAGCAGGCTGTCGATGTTCAGTGGTTCGCCCTGCAGCCAGGCGCCGAACCCTGGTGCCGCCAGCAGTTGGTTGAGTTGCATGGCCAGCTCGAAGCGGTCCTTGGCGGGGTAGAACGACTCGAGATCCAGCACGCCCACCCTGGTCAGCGGCGGCGTCTGCACTTGCGCAATCAGCGCCGGCAGATCGAGGTCGCGGCCGGCGCGCCACGACTCGGTGAAGAGCGTCGACACCAGGATGTGCTCGCGGCTGCGGAGCGGCTCCGCGCGGATGCCTGCGAGCGTCAGCACGCTGGTGGCGGCGGTGGCCACGCGGTCGGCCAGCAGGTCCGGGTCGTTGACGACCGCCGGATCAGGGGCGGCAAACGACTTGACGATCGAGAGCGGCCGGCCACTGGCGCTGCCGGGCGTGTAGAGCGCAAACTCGGCGGCGGCCCGCAGCCGCTCGATGCGGGAACGATCCTGCCCCCACTCGGCCAGCCCATTCGTCCAACGCGCGGCCTCGGCGTCGGCGAACGCTTCCGGCGACTGGCCGGCGCGCCCGGCCTCGTCCGGATTGACCCATGGCGCGAATTCGGCCCCGGACAATCCAGGAAACGTCAGGAGCAGGTTGCCCAGGTCGCCCTTCGGGTCGATGGCGATCACCGGTACGCCGTCGATTGCGGCTTCTTCGATCAGGCCGATGCCCAGCCCCGTCTTGCCGCTGCCGGTCATGCCGACAATGACGCCGTGGGTGACGAGGTCGGACGAGTCGTACAGCAGCGGCACCTTGCCGCGGGTCCGGGTCGCCGGATCGACTTCGCGACCGAGGTAGAACAGGCCCAGCTTCTCGAAACTTGTCACTGACGGACCTTGCCGTCGGCGCGATACAGGTAGAGCATACGGCCGCGGCCGTCGGCGTCGGTGAACGAGTCGGCCTTCTCGGGCGTCCAGTCGCCCATGCCGAACGAGTGAGTGACAATCCGGGAGCCGGGCTTGAGCTGCGCGGTCAGCAGCGGTCGCAGCCTGAGGTTCGAGGCCGTCAGCAGGTACGTGGTGACGACCGTGGCGCCCGACACGTCGGTCTTCATGGCGTCTTGCAGCTTGAACGTGACCAGGTGCTCCACCCCGGCGGCCTTGGCGTTCGCGTTGGCTTCGGCAATGCGTTGGGGGTCGATGTCGACGCCCAGCCCGCGCGTGCCGTACTGCTTGGCGGCGGCAATGGGGATGCGGCCGTCACCACACCCCAGGTCGATCAGGACATCGTCCTTGGTGACCCCGGCCAGGAGGAGCATGCGGTCCACCACTTCGTGGGGGGTTGGTACATAGGGGGCCAGCTGGGGAGCATCGGGACGCTTGGGGGCCTGGGCCAGCGGTGTGGCCAGGTAACCGGCGGTCAGGAGGGCGGCCAGGCCCAGCTGTAGCGCAATTTTGAACATGCCCGAGAGCATATCAAGGCCCGGGAAATGGGTAGGCAAAAGCGCCTAACCGTGTGTCGAATCAGGGGTTACTAGGTGCCGGCATGCGCCCGCGGAATCCACGTAAATGCGCCTTTTTTGGCCTATTTCCGTTGATTTTGCCCCCTTCCTCGGCTATACTGACTGAACCTGATAGCGCACTCACTCCTGCCAGTATCACCATCTCGAAACGAGGGGCACGTGGGATTTAAGATCGGTGACAAGGTCATTTACCCGAATCATGGGCTCGGGGTCGTCGAGAAGGTCGAAGAAAAGACCATTCTCGGCACCACGTGTGGATTCTTTCACCTTCGGATTCTGTCGAACGAAACAACCGTCTTGGTGCCCGTAGCGAACGTCGACAACGTTGGGCTGCGCCGGGCCATTACGGACGAAGAAGTTGAACGGCTGTTCCAACTGCTGGGCGACGGCAAGATCGACAACCACCAGAATTGGAAAGGCCGCTTCAAGGATAACTCCGACAAGATGCGCACCGGTTCCATTTACGACATGGCCGATGTGCTCAAGAGCCTGACGTTCCTGGCCAAGTCGAAGAGCCTGTCGTTCCGCGAAAAGCGCATGCTCGATCGCGCCAAGGCCCTCATTGTCTCGGAAATCTCCGAGGTCATGCGGACCACCGCGGCCGACATCGAAGAGCGGGTCAACACCGCCCTCGAGAAGTGCTTCGTCCAGAAGGCACGTTCGGCCCAGCGGGCCGCCACCCGCGCGACCAAGGCGGCTCCCGCCAAGGCCGCGGCACGCGTCACCCCGGCGGCCGCACCGGCCCGCCGGCAGGCTCGCGCCAGCTAACCGTTCACGACGCCGGGTTCATTTTTCCTTGATACGAGGGAAGAAGTGAACCCGGCATCCTTGATTGCCGCCGTCAGGTCGGTCCTGACCTACGTCGTTGTTTCCCTTTACGTCCTAATCGCCGGGCCCATCGGGCTGGGCATTGCCATCCCGTTCAAGCTGAAGGGCGTGCTCTACGAACTGGGCCACATCGGCGTCGGCCTGGCGCTGGGCATGGCCGGCATCCGCTACCGCGTGACCGGCGCCGAAAAGGTGCCGGCCGGCCGCGCCGTGGTGTTCTGCTCGAATCACGAGAGCAACGTCGACCCGCCGGTCCTGTTCCAGGCGCTGCACCGCCGGCTGCACGTGCTGTTCAAGGCCGAACTGAAGAAACTCCCCATCCTGGGCAAGGTGATGCTCGCCGGCGGCTTCGTCGCGGTGGAGCGCGAACGGAAAGAGGCATCGATGGCGTCAATCGAGCGTGCCGCCGAGTCGATCCGCGCCGGCAACTCGTTCCTGATCTTTCCGGAAGGCACCCGCAGCCGCACCTCGGAGCTCTTGCCATTCAAGAAGGGTGGCTTCATCATGGCCATCAAGGCGCAGGCGCCGATTGTGCCGGTGGCTATTTCCGGCGGGCGTGACGCCATGCGCAAGGGCAGTTGGTACGTGCGGCCGGTGATGTGCCGCATTCGACTGGGCGAGCCGGTCGAGACCGCCGGCATGTCACTGGATGATCGCGACGCCTTGATCGACATCGTCCGCGCACGAATCGAAGACCTGCTGAAGCAGTAGGACCTGATCACGCGCAAGCGCTGTGACTACCATGGAACTACTCGCAACCCTGGGCCGCACGCTGGGCTTTTCCCTCGCCGCTGGTGTCAATCTGTACGCGACGGTGGCCGTCCTCGGGCTGGCCGCACGCTACGGTTGGGTGCAGTTGCCCGAGCAGTTCCAGGTGTTCAACCATCCCTGGGTCATCGGCACCGCCGCGGCGCTCTACGTGATTGAGTTCGTGGCCGACAAGATCCCGTGGGTCGATTCGATCTGGGACTCGATTCACACGGTCATCCGGCCGGTGGGCGGCGCGGTGATCGCCGTGGCGGCGCTGGGCGAGGCGTCACCGACGCTGATGGCGTTCATTGCCCTGCTGGGGGGCACGACGGCCGCCGGCAGTCACTTCACGAAGGCCGGCACGCGGGTCGCGATCAATACCAGTCCCGAGCCGTTCACCAACTGGTTTGCCAGCCTCGCCGAAGACGCGTTCGTGATTGGCCTGAGCCTGCTGACGCTGAAGTTTCCGCTGCTGGCCCTCGCCGTCAGCGCGATGATCCTCGTGGGGATGGTGTGGCTGGCACGCCGGCTCTGGAACTGGCTGCGTCCATCGGGGACCGCGCAAACGCCACCGGCGCGCGCGTCCTAGACGGGCCACAGATGACACAGATTCGGGCCCGGCTCACGACGCCAGGCTTCGCCTGGCGACGCGGGCACGAAGGGAGTTGGCGGGCAAGAGCCCTGCCGACAAGGGCCAGCCTAGAAGCTCTTGCCCGCCGACTCCCTTCGTGCTCGATGCCGGCCGAAGGCCGGCGTGAGCCGGGCCGCGTCCTGCGGCGCGCCTAAGCTGTTTGCGTTATCTGCGTTATCTGCGTTATCTGCGGCCCTGATCTGTGTCGGCAATTACAGCGCGAAGCCGTTCGAGAATCTCGGCCGGAATCTCCACCGCCCGCAGCACGTGATCAGCGCCAAGTTGCACGCACGCCGCGGTCACGGTACCGACGCCGATGGTGAGGTCGCCGCGCAGAATGGTGTGGTTGTACTGAATCGAGCGGGTGGTCACCGCGGCAATGCCGACGTGGACCTCGAACTCGTCCTCGAAGCGGAGCGGCCGCTTGAAGTCGAAGGCCGCCGAGACGCGCGGCCACTTGAACTCCGACTTGGTGGAGTCAATGCTCAGGCCGGCGGCGCGCCACAATCCGTGTTCGGCTTCTTCCATGTAGCGGAAGAAATTGGAGAAGTGCACCATGCCCGCCAGGTCGGTTTCGGCAAACTGGACGCGCCGGACGTGGCGGAACGCCGCTATGGCCGCCGCCCTTCGGGCAGGGTGAGTTCGTTGGCCTTGTGCTGCGCGCTATCTGGGTCCATGCCCTCGCGCCAGGTTTCCAGCCGCTTCTTGCCCGGTTCGTACAGCGTCTCCATCGGTCCCCACACCTTGTCGACCGTGTCGGTGAACAGGTCGCCAATCAGCAGGTCGGTCACGGTGTTGCGCAGGTCGGGGTAGTGCTTGACGAACTTGCCGAAGCTGAAGCCATCGTAGTACTCGCACACCAGCCGGCGCATGCGGTCGACGCCCTGGTTGAAGCCTTCGCCCCAGCGGCCCAGTTGCGCGGCACTGGTGTCGCCCTGCTCGAGGCCGTCGAGAATCGCGTCGGCCGCGAGTTCGCCCGACTTGAGCGCGAGCAGCACGCCCGAGGAGTAGAGCGGGTCCAGAAAGCCGAACGCATCGCCGACCAGAACCCAGCCGTTGCCGGCAACCGCGGTCGAGCGGTAGGAGTAATCGCGCGTGGCGAAGTAGCCGGTCACGCGCTTCGCATGCTTGATGCGCTCCTGGATGGCCGGCGTCTTCGCCACTTCCTCCTGGTAGGTCGCCTCGTGGTCGCCCGTGCGGCCCTTGAACAGGTAATCGAACGGCGCGACCACGCCCAGCGAGACGATGTTGTCGTGGAGCGGGATGTTCCAGAACCAGCCATCCTTGTTCGGGGTCTGGATGACCATGGTGGCGCCTTCGTCGCGGCCGGTGTCGCGGTAGGCGCCTTCCCAGTAGGTCCAGATCGCGCCCTTGTTCAGGACCGGATCCCAGATCCGCAGCTTCATCCGGTTCATCAGCATGGCGGCCTGGCCGCTGGCGTCGACGACCACCCTGGCCCGGACCTCCCGCCGCTCGCCGCCAACCTTTATGACCACGCCGGTGGCCTTCTCGCCTTGACCGTGCGCGGCCCCGCCGGTTACGCCATCGGCATCGAACAACACCTCGGTCACGTGGACGCCGTCGTGCGCGTCGACACCATGCTCGCGGGCGTTGTCGAGCAGCATCTGGTCGAACTCGCTGCGCACCACCTGCCAGGTCTGCGAGCACTCGTGCGGCTTGTTGTCCCAGAAGTAGAACGGCGCCGACAGCTTGCCGGTGGCGTTGATGAACTGCACGCTGTGCTTCTTGACGAAGTGGCTGCGCTGCATCTTCTCCAGCATGTTCAGCCGCTTCAGCACCCAATAGGTTTCGGGGATCAGCGATTCGCCGATGTGGAACCGTGGGAACTTCTCCCGCTCGAACAAGCCGACCCTCAGGCCGCCTTGCGCCAGCAGCGTGGCGGTGGTCGAGCCGGCCGGGCCGCCACCAACCACAACGACATCGTATTCGGAGGAGATCGCCATCAGATTCGTAACCGGTGGTTAGGTGTAGCGAATGCCTGCGTGTTCGGGCAGGAAGAAGTGGGGCAGCAGCACGTCGACGCGCAGCAGGCCGTCGCGCGTCAGCGCCACTCGATCGGCGGTTCGTTGGGCCAGGTAGCCGCCGGCCTGGATGGCGTCGAGCCCTGGGCGGAAGCGGCTCAATACGTCGACGCCGTACTTCTGCGCGAAGTACTCGGGGCGAATGGCGCCACGCTTCAACTGCAGCACGAACTCGCGGATCAAACGCTCTTCGTCGGTCGGGTGGTAGGCGCGGCCCAGCGGAATATCGCCGCGCTCGATCGCCTCCTGGTACTTGGGCCAGGTGTCGAGGTTCTGCACGTGCACGCCGTTGATGTGGCCGAACGACGCCACGCCCAGACCGAGCAGGTCGGCGCCTTCCCACAGCCGATCCCGGTACACGAACGTGGTCTTCGCCGGGTTCTTCACCGCCGTGTAGGCGCTGCCAATGTGATAGCCGGCGCGCTCGAGGGCCTCGAACGCGTCCGCGACCCAGCCGCGCTTGACCGCCCAGCCGGCGACCGGGTCTTCGAACTGCCCGCCCTGCTTGATCAGATCGCCGCTGATCGTCGTGTTGTAAGGCAGCTCCATCTGGTAGATGGTCACGCTGTCCGGGGCGAGCCCCAGCGTGCGCTCGATGCACTGCTTCCAGTTGGCGTCGGTCTCGCCCAGCATGCCGGCGATCAGGTCGATGTTGATCTGCGGAAAGCCCAGGCTGCGCGCGTACTCGTAGGCGCGGCCGATCTCGGGCGAGCGGTGCGCGCGGCCGTTCAGCTCGAGAATGCGATCGTCGAAGTTCTCGACTCCCAGGCTCAGGCGGGTGACGCCCATCTCGCGGATGGCGGCCAGCTTGGCCTCGGTCAGCGTGCCGGGTTCACACTCGAAGGTGATCTCCTCGGCCTGGCTCCACGCGCCGCCGGCGTTGAGGCGTCCGACCAGGCCCTGCAACTGCTTCGTCGACAGGAACGACGGTGTGCCGCCGCCGAAGTAGATGAAGTTGAAGCGGCGGCCGCTCACGGCCGGGGTAGCGGCGTAGAGCTCCCACTCCCGCGCCACCAGGTCGAGATACTGCTCGACTTCGCGCGCGTTCTTGTCGGTGTAAACGCGGAAGTAGCAGAAGTGGCACCGTTTCCGGCAGAACGGAATGTGGAGATACAGCCCCAGCGGCACATTGGCCGGCGCCGCGGCCAGCGCCGGCAGGGCTTCCGCCGCGACCGCGTCCGCGTTCCAGACCGAAAAGGGTGGGTAATTGGCGACGAAATAGCTGCCGACGTCCGTCTGTTCGACGGCGGCATCGCCTTGCGCACTCGACATGTCTCTTCACTATACGTCGATTTTTTCCAATGGTTTACCGGGACAGCGCCGGGGATGTTTCGGGTAGAGTGACGGAATGCGCATTCGGCTGACCGTTCTCGGAATGGTGGCGGCATCGCTGGTCCTGTCGACGGCCCAGCAGCGCCAGCCGGAAGAGCAACTGCCGCGGTTTCGCGCCGGCGCCAACCTGGTCCGAATCGACGCCTACGTCTCGGTCGACGGCGTTGCCGTCACCGACCTCACGGCCGACGACATCGAGGTCTACGAAGACGACCAGCTGCAGCGCATCGAGAGCCTCGACCTGATCGAAGCCCGCGCGCCGATTCCGCAGTCGGAACGCACCAACCCCACCAACGTCCGCGACATGCGGCAGGATGCGAACGACGCCGCGCGCGTGTTCACCCTGTTCTTCGATCGTTACCACGTGTCCACCGCTGGTTCGTTCCATGCCCGCAAGCCGATCGTCGAGACCCTCGACCGGATTATCGGCCCCGACGATCTCGTGGGCGTGATGACCCCCGAGATCTCGCCGTCGGCCATCACCTACAGCCGCAAGACCATCAGCATCGAGCGGATGGTCACCGACAACTGGCATTGGGGTGTCAAGGACCGCCTGGTGACCGAGAGTCCCCGCGAGCACGCGATCAGGGAGTGTTACCCATCGTCGTGGGTTGCCGACGCGATGATCGCCCGGCTGCGCGAGCGCGATACGCTCGATGCGCTCGAGAACCTGGTGACGCACCTCGATGGTCTGCGGCCCGAACGCAAGTTCGTGATGGTCTTCACCGAGGGCTGGCCGCTCTATCGCCAGGACGATGCCCTCGCCGGAGCGGGCACCCCGCAACAGAGCGGCGTCGGCGTTGATCCGCGAACCGGCCGCATCGCGCCTTCCACGCCGTTGGACCCCACCCGCGAGGGCAGCCAGTCGCTCGAGGCGTGCGACCGCGAGCGCGTGATGCTGGCCTTCATCGATCACGAACTGAAGTTCCGCGAGATCCTGCAGCGGGCCAATCGCGCCAATGTCAGCTTCTACCCGATCGACGCGCGCGGACTGATCGTGTTCGACCAGCCGACCCGCTTCGACCTGCCGCCCTCGGTCGATGCGGCCTGGCTGCGCGATCGACACAACGATCTGCGGAACATGGCCGCGCAAACCGATGGCCAGGTGGTGCTCGACAGCACCAACGACATCGCCGGCGCGATGCAGAAGATCTTCACCGATGTCGGGTCGTACTACCTCGCCAGCTACTACTCGTCGAACCCGAAACTCGATGGCCGCTTCCGCCGCATTCGGGTCGAAGTGAAGCGCGAGAAGGCAGAAGTGCGGGCGCGGCCCGGCTATCTTGCCCCCACCGAGGCCGAGGCCCGCGCCGCCGGCGTCACACCGGAGCGGCCGGCCGGCAGCCGGCCGGCGCCGCCGCCGTCGGTCACCCGCGCGCTCGACGCCATTGCCCCCGGCCGCGGCAACTTGCCGGTTCGCATCCAGGCCGCCGGCAGCCGCGGCCTCGTGCGCGCCGTCGTCGAACTCGACGCCGCCACCATCAAGCAGCCCGAGTGGTTGTCGGGTGGGACCTTGCGTCTGACCGTCGAGCCCGAACGCGGCCCTGGCGCCGCCTCGGCGGCGGCACAGACGGTGACGTTGGCGATCGAGCCGGGGCAGCGGAGCATTGAAGTCGGCAGCACCGAGGCACTGGCGGCAGGACGTTACCTGGTCCGCGCGGAGCTCACGCCTCGAGCCGGACGCCTGCCCATCCAGGTGAGCACCTTCGCAACCGTGCCGGCAGCGACGGCCGGCGTCGGCACGGGAGCGTTGGCGCTTCGTCGCGGGCCCAGCACGGGGCTGGCGTACATCCCTACCGCCGATCCACGCTTCAGGCGAACCGAGCGGCTGCGGATCGAGGTGCCTCTGAGCAATGGCGCGGCCGAAGCCACCGGCCGCATGCTGACCCGTGAGGGCGCGGCCATGCCGCTGGTTGTGACCAGCTCGACGCGCGTGGACGAGGCGTCGGGGCTGACCTTTGCCGTGGCGGAGGTCGCGCTGGCGCCGCTCGCGGCCGGCGAGTACGTGCTCGAACTGGCGATCAAGACGAGCGGCGAGCCGGCGATTGTCACCTACGGCTTCCGCATCGTGCCGTGAAAACGGGACCTGCTCCCCATTTACGACAGCGCCAAAAGGCGAGCAGGTCCGTTCTTACGACCCGCCGGTCGTGAAAGTCAGCGTGAAGGGGGCCAGTGCACCGCCGTCGGTCCCCTTGATCCCTTCGAGAAATTCGACCTTCACGAGCCGGAACGCTTCGAGCGGTTCGGCCGGCTTGATTTCAAGTGCACGGTTCCCGGGTGTATAGGTCGCCTCGAAGGCCACGCTGTGGGCGGTCGTCGCCTTGGCATAGGTGATGCGGACCCGGTTCTCGAGCGACGCCGGATCGAGATCGCGCGACAACTGGATGCGCACGCGCTCGCCGGCGCTGACGTCGGTTTCGCCTTCGATGGGCGCGGTGAACAGCACTTCGACCGGGGGCGGTGGCGGCGGCGCGATCTCGATCTCGGTGACCGATTGGGCCGGCTCCTGTGCCAGCTCGATGGTCGTGCCATCGAGCCAGGTCAGTCCCTTCGCCGTGCCGACGGTGCCCTGCACCCTGACCCAGCGGCCCGAATCAATGCGCTTGCCGGGATCGAAGTTGAAGCCCTTGCCCTTGGGCTGCAGCCCCATCACCCACAACGCGGTGTCGCCGGACCGCAGCACGAACTGCCAGCGTGAGGGCGCCGGCGCCTCGGGAAGATCGCCAAACAGGTTGCGGCCGCGAAACTGGCCGAGGATCGAGATCCGCTGGCCCTCGAAGCGCGCTGGCTCGAGCGCCACCGACCGCAGCGGCGGCGCCGTGGCCTCGGCGACGGGCGGCGGCGGGGTGGTGCCGAAGAGCAGCAGGATCAGCTCCTCGCCGGGCCGTGGCCAGCGGTCGGGATACATCGCCCGCATCCGCTCGAGCAGGTTGAAGGGGATCAGCCGCGGATCGTCTGGCGACATCCGGCCGATGTCGAGAAACTGACCGCGCGCCTCGAGCTTGCCGTCGCGCGGCAGCTCGCGCGCAATCAGCCGGATGGTGGCCTCGTCGCTGGTCAGTAACGCGTTCTCGACGCTCTCGGCCTTGACCGCGCCAATCACCGAGACCGTCTGCTGGTGATAGAAACCGGGATAGTTGCGCAGCGCGGCAATCGTCGTGCCCCGGCGCGCCGCCGGCTGGGCGGCAGACTGGATGCTCAGCAGGCAGCAGGCGATGGCGAGCAAGGCAACGGGCTTGCGCATTCGGCTAGTCCTTCGGATCGTCGCCGTCATCGTCTTCGTCGCGTTTCCATTCGGCGATGCGGGCGGTCTGTTGCAGGTGCCGTCGTGACGGATCGTACATGTTGAGAAAATTGCTGGTGACGCCCAAGCCACCGTAGCTACCCCGTTTCTTGGCGTAGTAGATCCAGCCCCGGTTCTCGCAGTAGGTCAGGACGCGGTGCAGGCCGAACAGGACGATCGCGCCAAGCGCGACCGTCCATGCCGGGTGACCTTCAGGCCAGACAGGTGCCAGGATCACGGCGCCGAGGCTCGCCAGCACCATGGCGAGCATCGCGACCGTGACCCACTGCGCCAGCCGTTCCATTCCTCAGATCTTACGCTGGGCGAACCGCGTCAGGATCACCGCGAGGGCGAAAAACAGCAGCGCTCCGGCAATTTGGCCCAGCGCATCTTCACCGCGCAGGGCCGGCACCATTTCGCCGATGACCTGGAACGGCTGCAGCCATTCGGCCCCCACCAGGATGGCGTAGAGAATGCCGGCCAGCGAGCCGCCCGCGATCAACCCCGAGCTGAACAATGTGCCCGAACTGAGATCCGAGTCGCTCTTCTCGCCGGTCTTGCGTTCGACCCACCAGCGGACGAGGCCGCCGGCGAAGATCGGCGCGGTGGTGGCAATCGGCAGGTAGGCGCCGACCGCGAACGACAGCGAGTGAATGCCGCACAGCTCGAGGGTGACGGCGACGAACACGCCGACCAGCACCAGGCCCCACGGCAGGTTCTGCGACAGCAGGCCCTTGATCAACGTGGCCATCAGCGTCGCCTGCGGCGCCGGCACGTCGGCCGAGCCGATGCCGAACACCTGGTGCATGTAGAGCACCGTCATGCCGATGATGAAGGCCGAGGTCACGACGCCGATGGCCAGGCCCATCTGCTGATACTTCGGGGTGGCGCCGACAATGTAGCCGGTCTTGAGGTCCTGCGAGGTGTTGCCGGCATTGGCCGCGGCAATGCAGACGATGGCGCCGACCGAGAGGGCGACCGGCCCGTAGGCATCGCCCGTCCAGCCGAGCGCGACGAAGATCACGCAGGTGATGATCAGCGTGGCGATGGTCATGCCCGAAATCGGGTTCGACGAGGAACCGATCAGGCCGGTGATTCGAGATGAGACCGTCGCGAAGAAAAAGCCGAACATGATCGTCAGGATGGCGGCCAGCAGGTTGCCCTGCGTCGGCAATCCCGGCATGACCGCCAGGAACACGGCCAGCACCAGCGAGCCGACGACCACGACCATCATCGGCAGGTCGCGTTCGGTGCGGGCGACCGCGCCGCCGGCGCCACCGCCGATGCTGCGGAATCCCTCGCGCGCCGACGAGACAATGGTCGGCAGTGTCCGGCTCAAGGTGATGAGCCCGGCGGCGAGCACGGCGCCGGCGCCGATGTAGCGGATGTAGCCGCTCCAGATCTGGATCGGTGACATCTGCGAGATCAGCAGCAGCTGGCCGGTGGCATCAGTCGCGGTCGAAGGCGGCACGTGAGTGGTGATCGCCGCGCCGAAGATCGACACGAGCGGCAGCAGCACCAGCCACGACAGCACGCCGCCGGCGAACATCGTCCCGGCGATGCGCGGGCCAATGACGTAGCCGACGCCCATGTACTCGGGCGAGATGTCGACATTCAACGTGGCGTTTGGAAACTGGCTGGTGCGGGCCATCGAATGCCCGATCTCCTGCCGGAAAATATTGAGGGTCCACGACAGCGACTTCCACACCGCGCCGATGCCGAGACCGCTGAAGACGAGGGTCGCCAGCTTGCCGCCACGCTCGCCGGCCACCAGCACCTCGGCGCAGGCCGTGCCCTCGGGGTAGGGCAGCACGCCGTGTTCCTTGACGATCAGGGCGCGCCGCAGCGGCACCATCATCAGGACCCCCAGGATGCCGCCGGCAAACGCGAGCATCGTGATCTGGGTGTAGCTGAAATAGCTGGGACCGTCTGGCAGCAGGAAGATGAGGGCCGGAATGGTGAAGACCACGCCGCCGGCCACCGATTCGCCCGCCGACCCGATGGTCTGGACGATGTTGTTCTCCAGAATCGTGGAGCCGCCCAGCTTCTTCAGCACCGAGATGGCGAGCACCGCGATGGGGATCGACGCGCTCACCGTCAGGCCCGCGCGCAGGCCGAGATACACGGTGGACGCACCGAACAGCAAGCCGAAGAAGACGCCGAGGACAATGGCCTTGGCGGTGAATTCGGCGGGGGATTGTGATGCCGGAACGTAGGGCTGAAAACCTTTCACGGGGTCGGCCATGGGCGGGATGATACTCGCTTCGCCCCGTCGATTGCGGTATTCTGCAGGCTGCTTGTGAATTCTCCGAACAAGCGGCGACAGGCAGCCGAGCCCGTCTCCGAGCTGACCACCAATCGGCTGTCCGTGTACCTCCGCTGCCTCACCCAACTCGAGTCAGCCGGGGTCGAGACGATTTCGTCGCAGGCGCTGGCGGAGCAGTTCCACCTGAACGCCGCCCAGATCCGCAAGGACCTCGCCTACTTCGGCGAGTTCGGCGTGCGCGGCGTCGGCTATTACGTCAAGGACCTGAAGCGCAACCTGCGCCAGATCCTCGGTCTCGACCGCAAGCTGCGGGTGGCCGTCATGGGCGCCGGCAACCTCGGGCTGGCGCTGGCCGACTATCCCGGCTTCAGACGCGAAGGCTTCGAAATCGTGACCATGTTCGACGTGGCCGCCGCCAAGATTGGCGACGAGTCGCGCAGCGGCGTGCCGATCCACGACCTGAAGGACCTGAAGAAGGTCGTCCGCAAGGAACACATCGACATCGCCGTGATCGCGGTGCCGGCCGAATCGGCCCAGCACGTGCTCGACCAGGTGGTCGCCGCCGGGATCAAGGCGGTCTTGAATTTCTCGCCCGGCTCCCTTAAGGTCCCGCCAGGGGTGAAGATGAAAGGTGTGGACCTGACGGTCTCGCTCGAAAGCCTGTCGTTCTACCTGGCCCAGGGCATTGATGTCGAAGAGTAAGCAGGCGCTCTCGCACGTCGATGCGAAGGGCCGCATTCGCATGGTTGACGTCGGCGCCAAGCCCGTGACCGACCGCGAAGCGGTGGCGCGCGGCACGATCGCCATGTCGGCGGCGGCCCGCCGGTTGATTCGCGCCGGCGCCGTGAAGAAGGGCGACCCGCTGCAGGCGGCGCGGCTGGCCGGCATCATGGCCGCGAAGAAAACCAGCGAACTGATCCCGTTGTGCCATCCCCTGGTGTTGACGCACGTGTCGGTCGAGCTGACGCCGACCCGCGCCGGCTACGGCATTGAAGCCCGCGTCCGCACCTCGGGCCAGACCGGCGTTGAAATGGAAGCGTTGACGGCGGTGGCGGTGGCCGCGCTGACCCTTTACGACATGGTCAAGGCCGTCGACAAGGCCATGGAGATTTCGGACATCCACCTCGTTGAAAAGCGTGGTGGACGCAGCGGGCATTACCGGAGAAGTGAGAAGTTGAAAACGAGCCGTTAGAAGTACCTTTCACTTTTCAACCTTTCACCTTTGACTTCCATGAAGGTCCTGGTTTCGATTCAACAGCCGGTCGCGCAGTGGCAGATTCCCGCTGAAGGCGTGGCGACGCTGCGCGCGCGGTTCCCGCACATCGAGTTCATCCACGCAACCTCCGACGAAGAACGCGCTCGCGGCCTGGCCGATTGCGACGCGGCTTACACCTGGATTCTAAAGGCCTCCGAGTTGCCGTCGGCCGGGCGCCTGCGCTGGGTGCACACGTCGGCCGTCGCGGTTGAAACGCTGTGCCTGCCGGAGCTGTTCGCCCAGGGCGTGATCGTCAGCAACACGCGCGGTGTGCAGGCCGTACCGATTGCCGAGCACACGCTCGCCGTGGTGCTGGCGCTCGCCAAGCAACTGCCGCTGGTGCTCGAGCACCAGCGCCACGCGCGCTGGGCGCAGAACGACTTCATGGGGCCTCGCCTGCCGTGGCTGCTGCGCGGCCGCACGCTTGGCCTGGTGGGGGTCGGCACCATCGGATCGGAAATTGCCTCGCGCGCCCGCGCCTTCGGCATGCGCGTCGTCGCGCTCAGGCGCCGGCGCGAGCAGGCGGTGGTGCCGGCGGTGGACCAGACGTTCGGCCCCGGCGAGCTGACGCCGTTCCTGGAGCAGACCGAGGTGCTGGTGATTGCCGCGCCGCTGACGCCGCAGACACTGGGCCTGATCGGGGCGGCGCAGATCGCCATGCTGCCAAAGGGCGCCGTCATCGTCAACGTCGGCCGCGCCAAGATCATCGACACCGACGCCCTGGTCGCGGCGCTCCATGCCGGCCATCTGGCCGGCGCGTCGCTCGACGTCTATCCGCAGGAACCGCTGCCGCCCGAGCATCCGCTGTGGACCTGCCCGAACGTGATCCTCACGCCGCATACCTCGGGCTTCCGGCAGGGACACTGGGACGAGGTGGTGGATCTGTTTGCCGAGAACCTCGAGCGGTTCGAGCGGGGAGAGTTGCCGCGGTTCAGGGTGGAGCCGGAACTGGGATACTGAGCTCCGGCTAAAGCCGGAGCCTACATCGATGTCTCCCGCGGCGGCGGCTCGATGTGGATGATCGCGTCCTTGATCTGCGGAAAGCGCGCCATCAACCGGTCCTTGACCACGTGCGACAGCCGGTGGGCGTCGTCGAGCCGCATGTCGCTGTCCATCCACACGTGCAGGTCGAGAAACACGAAGTCGTTGGACCCGCGCGTGCGGATGTGATGGCAGCCGACGACTTCAGGCACGCTCCTCACCACCTCGCGGATCGCCGCCTCGGGAATGACGTACCGATCGGCCAGGATGCCCGACGTTGACTTGAGGATTTCCCAGCAGGCATAGCCGATGAAGGCGGCAATCACCAGCGCGGCCACCGGGTCCAGCCAGGCGTAGCCCAGTCGCACGCCGATCAGGGCCGCAATGACCGTCGCCGACGTCAGCAGGTCGCTCATCGTGTGATGCGCGTCGGCCATCAGCAGCTCGCTCTGCAGGCGGCGGCCGGCGGTGCGCTCGTACAGCACCACGCCGACGTTGACCAGGAACGTTCCGGACATCACCGCGAAGGTCAGCGCCGTGATGGTCGGCTCGCCGCCGGACCGCAGCCGCTCGGCCGCGGCCGTCAGCACCTCGAACAGCACCAGCAACAGGAAGATCAGGATGCCGACCGACGCCATCGTCTCGAACTTGCGATGGCCGTAGGGATGGTCGTCGTCGGGCGGCTGGCTGGCAATGCGCACGCCGACCAGCGCGACGACATTCGACGCGGTGTCGGTCAGCGAGTGAAAACCGTCGGACAGGATGCTGACGGCGCCCGAGGTCAGGCCGAGCGCGATCTTGGCGGCGGCGACGATTAGATTGAGGACGAGAACACGCCAGAGGACTTGCGAGACCTGGCGGTAGCGTGCCGCCAGATCAAAACACCCGGGCGTGCGGCACGGGCCACCAGCGGACCTGGACCTTGCCGACGATGTACTTCTTCGGCACGTTGCCCCAGTGGCGGCTGTCGGAGCTGCCGTTGCGATGGTCGCCCATCACGAAGTAGTAGCCCTCGGGAATGACCTGCGGGCCCCAGTCGTCGTGGCTGCGGTACTCGGCCGGCACGAAATCGTCGCGGACGGCCACGTCGTTGACGTAGACGCGGCCATCCACCACCCGCACCGAGTCGCCCTCTTCGGCGATCACGCGCTTGACGTACGACTTGTCGGGGTCGAGGGGATAGTAGAGCATCACGATGTCGCCGCGCTGCGGCGACGAGAACTGATAGCTCAGCTTGTTGACGATCAGCCGATCCTGGTCGGCCAGTGTCGGTGCCATGCTCTGGCCCTCGACCCGGGCGACCTGCATCACGAACGTCACCACCAGCGTGGCGTACACGGTGGCCTGCGCCAGCGTGCGAACCCAGGCCAGCAACTCGTCGCGCCAGGCGGCCAGCCGCGCGCCGCGATCGACCGCCGGCGCGGTGGCATCGGCGGCGGCCGGCGTGTCGGCAGGCGGCACGAGGTCGGGCAGGTCCTGTTGCATTGCTTAGAACACCCGCGCGTTCGGCACCGGCCACCAGCGGATCTGCACCTTGCCGATGATGTACTTCTTTGGCACGAAGCCCCAGTGGCGGCTGTCGAGGCTGTTGTTCCGGTGATCGCCCATCACGAA
>JBFWUK010000028.1:0-1553 GCA_050247355.1 Vicinamibacterales bacterium
ATGGGCACGACGTTCGCCGCCGGAGCAACCGCGGTGGCAACCACCGGAGCCTGGGCAACCGGCGCCACGGCCGCCGCGCCGCCCACCAGCGCGTCCAGTTGTTCCACGACGTCCATCGACTGCCCGGCCTGCGCGTTGAGTTCCTCGCTCGCCGCGGCGCTTTCCTCCGCAGTGGCGGCGTTGGTCTGCGTCACTTTCTCCATTTGCGCCACCGCCTGCGACACCTGATCGATGCCCTGCGACTGCTGCACGCTGGCGGTGCTCACGGCGTCAACCAGGCCCTTGACCTCGGTCACCGCGTCGGTGATGCCGCGGATGCTCGACGCCACCTGCTGCACGCGCGTCGCGCCCTCGCTCGACCGGGCAATCGACTCTTCGATCAACCCCGCCGTGTCCTTGGCGGCCTGGGCCGAGCGTTGCGCGAGGCTGCGGACTTCGTCGGCGACGACTGCGAAACCCATACCCGCCTCGCCGGCTCGCGCCGCTTCGACGGCGGCGTTGAGCGCCAGGATGTTGGTCTGGAACGCAATCTCGTCGATGGTCTTGATGATTCGCGAGATCTTGTCACTCGACTCGTTGATCGCGGTCATCGACGCCACCATTTCATCCAGCGACTGGTTCGATTCGCGGACCTTGGCGTCGACCGACAGCATCAGCGCCGCCGCTTGCCGCGAGTTCTCGGCGTTCTGGCGCGTCATCGACGCCATCTCTTCCATCGACGCCGACGTTTCCTCGAGTGATGCCGCCTGTTCGGTGGCGCCTTGCGACAGCGACTGCGAAGCGGTGGCCACCTGGCCCGAGGCCGACGCCACCTGCTCGGCGCCTTCGCGCAGGCTGTTGACCGCCGATCGCAGCACCGCGCCGGTGCTGCGAATGATGATCAGGCCGACGCCGACCGCCATGAGCATGGCGACCCCGACACCGGTCAGCACTCCCGTCATGGTCGACGACACGGCGTCGGCCACGGTCTTGCCGGCGGCTTCGCCCGCCTCGACGTTCCAGTCGCTGACCGCCGTCACCGCGGCCTCGAGTGCCTGGTAGGCGGGCTTCACCTCTGCCCGGAAATGTTGAAACGCCTCGTCCTTGCGGCCGGCCTTGCTGGCGCTGATAGTTTGCCCGAAGGCCGCGACGAACTTCTCGCGCGCCGGCTTCACCTTGTCGAACAGCGCCCGGTCATCGGGCCGCGTGATGGTTTTCTCGTAGGCGGCCAGCTCTTCGGTGATCAGCTCGCGCGTCCTGGCGACTTCCGCTTCGATGGTCGCCATGTCGGCGGCCGCGTCCGACGTCAGGTGTTCGAGGGTCAGTGACAGGTTGTTCTTGACGTGCGCCAGGATCCGGCCGCTCAGCGCGGTGCCGGGCAGCGAATCCAGGACAACTCGATCCGACGCCACTTTGATGACCCGCAACTGGCTGGCGCTGTAGGCCCCCAGGATCGTGACGATCGACACCACGGCTCCAAAGCCGAGCACCAACCGCTTGCCAATGGTCCAGTTCCGCATGAACTCTCTCCTCTTCGATTCAAGGCCGGCGGCTCCACCGTGGAGCCAGGGGGC
>JBFWUK010000028.1:1653-78407 GCA_050247355.1 Vicinamibacterales bacterium
TCTTCGAGTCCCGAGTTCACCAGGTCCTGTTCGTCGGGGCCATGGGCGAACGCGGCGCGCTCGGCCTCGGTGAAGCTCTTGCCGGTGGTCTTCTCGATCAACTTCAGCACCGCCAGTTCGTTGGCCATTTCGTGCCGCTTCTCGAGCCGCCCGAAGCGCACGTGCGACAGGTTCTTCAACCACTCGAAGTACGACACCGTCACGCCGCCGGCGTTGCAGTAGATGTCGGGGATGACGAGGATGCCCTTCTGCCGGAAGATCGGGTCGGCCTCCGGCGTCGTCGGCCCATTGGCGCCTTCGAGGATGATCTTCGCCTGGATGCGCGGCGCGTTCTCGGCGGTGAAGACGCTTTCGAGCGCCGCCGGCAGCAGGATGTCGCAATCCATCTCGAGCGCCGCGGCCGTGTCGGCAATGTTGGTGGCGCCGGGGAAGTTGAGGATCGAGCCGGTCGCCTTGCGGTGCTGGAACACCTCGTCCTCGTTCAGGCCCTTGGGGTTGGCGATCGCGCCTTCGCGCTCGGCGATCGCCACGATCAGGGCGCCGCCCTCGCGGCAGAACCTGGCGGCGTGGTAGCCGACGTTGCCGAGGCCCTGCACCACCACGCGCTTGCCGTCGAGACCCGTGGACAGGCCGAGGCGCTTCATCTCGGTCGGCTCGTTGCAGGCTTCGCGCACCGCGAAGTACAGCCCGCGGCCGGTGGCCTCCTTGCGGCCGCGCACGCCGCCCTGGGTGACCGGCTTGCCGGTGACGCAGCCCATCGCGTCGAGCTGGCCGGGATTGAGCGCCGCGTAGGTATCGGCAATCCACGCCATCTCGCGTTCGCCGGTGCCGTAGTCGGGAGCCGGCACGTCGATGCCGGGCCCCAGGAAGTTCTTCTTCGCCAGCTCGTGCGCGTAGCGCCGTGTGATCCGCTCCATCTCCTCGGCCGAGTAATTCTTCGGCTCGATCCGGATGCCACCCTTGGCGCCGCCGAATGGCACGTCGACGATGGCGCATTTATAGGTCATGAGGGCGGCGAGCGCCATCACTTCCTCTTCGTAGACGTCGGGGCTGTAGCGGATGCCGCCCTTGACCGGCATCTTGTGATGGCTGTGCTGGACCCGCCAGGCACGGATCACCTCGATCTTGTCGCCGGCCCGCCGCAGCGGGAAGTCGAAGCGGTAGACGCTGTTGCACAGCCGGATCTGCTCGAGCAGGCCCTCCGGGTAGGCGGTGAACTTCGCCGCTTCGTTGAAGTACTGGGTGACCTGGTCGAAGAAGTTCGCTTGGCCGCTGCTCATGCCCCCATTGTAGGTTGGGGTCAGGTCAAGAAAATCACACTTTGGGTGTATGGGGGTCTGACCCCAATCATCCCGGAGTGTGATTTTCTTGACCTGACCCCAATCGGCCCTCTGGTACACTGAAGAGATATGTCGTCTGTTGAAGAGATTCGCCCGGCGCGGCTGTGGCGCCTGATGCCGCTCGACCTCCGCGTGGCCGCCGCCGCCGCCTTCTGGGCCGACGAGCAGGCCGCCCTGGAGCAGGCCGAGGCCGTCGCGCTGATCGCCCGCCAGATCAAGTTCCGTCCGAAAAGCGTGATGTCGCTCGGCCTCGAGAAGCGGGCCCGGCACCTGGCCGGCCTGGTGCAGGTGTCCGACCTCCTGGCGGCCCGGCTGGTCATCTCTTACCACCTCGAGCACCAGCGGCCGATGATGGGCGCGTTTCTCGACGCCCTGGGCATTGCCCACGAAGATGGACTGATCAAGGACGAGTCGCCGACCACACCCGACGCCGCGACGCTCGACGCCGCGGTCACGACGCTGTCGGCGGCGTATCCCCGGGACAATGTCGCCCGCTACTTCTGGGCCTTGCTGTGGCAGGATCCGGAAACCTGGGGCGGCCTCAAGGGCCGGCCCGAGCTGGCTCTCGAGTAACGACCGCGAGCGCCGTGGCTCCTTTCGACAGGCACATCTTCATCTGCTGCAACCGGCGCGAGCCGGGACACGTGCGCGGCTGTTGTGACCCGGACGGTTCCGAGTCGCTGCAGAAAGCGTTCAAGAAGGCTCTGGCCGAACGAGGGCTGAACCGGCGCATCCGCGCCAACAAGGCCGGCTGTCTCGACCAGTGCGAGAAGGGCCCGACCGTCGTGGTTTATCCCGAGGCCGTATGGTACGGCCGCGTGACGGAAGCCGACGTCACCGAGATTGTCGAGCAGCACATCATCGGCGGCACGCCGGTGGCGCGGCTGCTGTTGCCCGAGGGGGAAGCGGCTGCGAAGCCGCGCTGAGAATCTATGGACGCATTCCTGACCGCCGACGGCCTGATCGCCCTTGTCACCCTGACCCTGCTCGAGGTGGTCCTCGGCATCGACAACGTCATCTTCATCTCGATCCTGGCCGGCAAGCTGAAACCCGAGGATCGCGAGCGCGCGCGGCGGGTCGGCCTGATGGGCGCGATGATCATGCGCATCCTGCTGCTGATGTCGATTGCCTGGATCGTCCGGCTGACGGCGCCGCTGTTCACGGTGTTCGAGCATGCCTTCTCGGGCCGCGACCTGATCCTGGCGATTGGCGGCCTGTTCCTGATCTACAAGGCGACCCACGAGATCCACGACAAGCTGGAAGGCGAAGAGGGCCATGTGTCGGCGCGGATTGCGCCGACCTTCGGCGCCGTCATCGGCCAGATCATGCTGCTCGACATCGTCTTTTCACTCGACTCGGTGATCACGGCGGTCGGCATGGCCGACGACCTGTCGATCATGATCGCCGCCGTGGTGATCGCGGTCGCGATCATGATGTTCTCGGCGGGCGCGGTGAGCGGCTTCGTCGAGCGCCACCCGACGGTCAAGGTGCTGGCGCTCAGCTTCCTGTTGTTGATTGGCTGCTCGCTGATCGCCGACGGCTTCGGCGTCCACATCCCGAAGGGCTACATCTACTTCGCGATGGGCTTCTCGATTTTCGTCGAGGTCATCAACCTGCGCGTGCGCGCTGGCCGCGCGAAGCCGGTCAAGCTGCACGAACGGATTCAGTAGAATCAGCCTGGCCCGCCGGAGCCCTGGCGAAGGCGGCCGCGAATCCACGCCACCACCTCGTCCTGGATGGTGGTGTGGACCTCCGCCTGATCCCGCCCGCTCGACTTCAGCACGGCAAAGGAATGGTCGCCGCCGGCCACCGGCAGCACCGTAATCGGCGGCGCCGGGTTGGCGTTGGCAATTGCCTCGGCGATTTCGTCGGGCCCGCCGAACGGGTCGCGCGTCCCCTGCACGATCAGCGTCGGCACCGTCAGGGCCTTGAGATGGGTGACGCGGTCACCGGTCTTGCGGCTGCGCGGCGGCGCCAGCGGGTAGCCGAACGCGATGATGCCCGACGGGCGTGGCGCATCAGGCCAACGTTCGAGGGCGGCGCCGAGGTGGGTGGCAATGCGGCCGCCCATCGACTTGCCGCCAATAAAGATGTGGCGTCCGGCTTCAGCCGGACCCATGCCCGGTTGCCGGAGGGCACCGGCCACCGCCCGCCGGAACGCTTCTTCGAGCACCGGCGCGCGATCGGGCGTCTTGCGGCGCTTCTCCATATAGGGGAAGTTGAAGGTCACGACCGACACCCCGCGCGAACACAGCGCCGCCGCGTAGTTGGTCATGAACGGATGGAAGTGTCCGGCCCCGGCCCCGTGGGCGAAGACGAAGACGGCGTCGAGCGAGGTGGCGGCCGATGCGGGATACAGGGCGGCGGCCAGCGGACTGTCGGCGTCGACGGGGACTTCGAATGCAACCGGGCTCACGCTCCCGTTATAGCATCATCGGCAGATGACGCGCGCCGAGCCGCTGAGCTTGACGAACACGGTCCGAACCATTGCCGTTCGCACGCATGGACGCTTCCTGATCGATGCGGCTGACAGGCCGGTGGCCACCCTGGTGGGATTTCACGGCTACCAGGAGAATGCCGCGGTTCACCTCGAGGTGTTGCGACGAATCGCAAACGGTCGGCCGGTCAACCTGCTCAGCATCCAGGCGCTCAACCGTTTCTACACCCGCGCCAACGCCGTCGTCGCCGGCTGGATGACGACGGAGGATCGGGAACTGGTGATTGCCGACAACGTGGACTACGTGACTGCCGTGCTCGCGGAGGTGGCGGGGGAGGGCGGCTTGACGCGCCCGTTGATCTACGCCGGCTTCTCTCAGGGCGTCGCGATGGCCTACCGGGCGGCGGCGTTCGTGCCGCGGCCCTGCGATGGCGTGATCGCCCTGGCCGGCGATGTGCCGCCGGATGTGGTGCCGGTGGCCACGAGCCTGCCACCGGTGCTGATTGGCCGCGGCACCGCCGACACGTGGTACTCCGCGGAGAAGTTGGCGGCCGACACGGCGACGCTGCGGGGGGCCGGAGTGGCGGTGTCCGAACACGTCTTCGCCGGCGGTCACGTTTGGGACGACTCGTTCGTCGCCAGGGCCGTCGCGTTTCTCGATGAACGAGTCGCCGCTACGAGCGCGCCGTCCGGTGGTTGACGAACGCCAGCCGCCACGCCAGCGTTCCGACAGCGGCGGCGGCCGCGAGGACGACGCCGGGTCCGAGATCCGCGGCATCCAGCGACCAGCCCAACAGGGTGGCCGCCACCAGCAGGGCCGGGGCCGAGAGCGCGATGGCCTGCAACGAACTGCGGCAGAGCGACGACACGAACATGCTGCCGATCGTAAGGCTGATCACGACGCCGGCGTGAACCGTACTGAAGCCCATGTCTCCGCGCGCCAGCAACACAGGCAGCGCGTACGCCAACGCCAGTGACAAACCGAGGACGACCCCCGTCTTGACCATCCATTGCTGCCAGGCGGCGAATGGCAACAACTGCTGCCAGCCCAGGGTGCCCATTTGCCGTTCACTGGCGCTGGCCACCCCGCCGATCACGACCGCCAGCAAGGCGCCGTAACCGACACCCACCGCGGCCAGAACCCTGTCGTTGGCATCGCTCCTGGACACGAGCGACCAGGCGGCGGCCCAGAACAGGAGATTGATCACGGCAACCGCGAGCGAGAGCTGTTGAAGGCGCAGCTCCTTCTTCACCAGCAGCCACAGTGGGTGCGACCGCTGGGCCGGCGCCTCGACCTCTGCCTCGTCCAGGACCATGCGGCTGCGCAGCCATCGCGGCCACGTCAGCGGGGCGTCGTGATTGTCGGCCGCCTCGAGTCGCAAGAAGGCCCGCCAGCCGGCGACGCTGCCGAGCAGGCTGCTGGCAATGAGCGACGAGATGAGCATCCGGTCGTAAATCGTCTGCAGACCCGCCGACATCGACCCGCCGAGCCGAACCCACGTCGCCACCACTTCGAGCGACACGAAATGCAGCATTCCGGTGACGCCGAGAGCAAACACTCCTCCGGCGAGCGGATTGCGGCAGAGCATGGTGAGCCACGGCGCCATGCTGACGGCCGCCACCACTGATAACGCACCGACCAGGCTGCCACGCTCGTGATACGGTCCTCCCGGACCAATGGCCAGCGTCAGGAGCGCGAGTGCGCCCAGCATCGGCAGCACCGCCAACAGCTTGGCGATGATGAGGACTCGCCGAACCACCGGCAGTGACAGCAGAACTGGCAGCGTGCCGTGCGTGTACTCGTGTCCGACCGTCATGGCGGCGAGGGCAACCGACCCCAGGAAGTAGACAAATCGTCCGGAGAAGACAAAGCGGGGCTGATCGGCGACCGCGACCAGCACGCATGCGGCGGCGGTGCCGGCCCACGCCGGCCACAAGGCGCGCATTTCCTTGCGCACCATCCCCGCCAAGGCCGGCCGGGTCACGCCGTAATCCCTCGCGGCTGGAGGGTCGTCACGAAGATCTCTTCGAGCGTGAGCGACTCGCTGGTCAGCTCCTCGGGTGATCGCGCTTTCAGGCGATCGAGCAGCGCGCCCGAACTCCCGTTGGCGACCAGCTCGAGTTCGCGGCCGGCGCGGCGCAGCACCTGCACGCCGGTCAGGTCGATGTCGGCGGGTTCGCTGGTGAACCTGACATAGACCTTCTGATAGCGCTCGCGCGCGGTGTCGGCGGCCAGCGTCAGCACCTCCCGCCCCTCATCGACGATCGTGAACTCATCGATCAGGCCTTCGAACTCCGAGATCAAGTGAGTCGAGACGAACACCGTGCGGCGGCCGGGGTCGCCGTCCTGGTAGGCGCCGATCACGGTCTGGATGAACTCGCGCCTCACGATGGGATCGAGGCCCGATGTGGGTTCGTCGAGGACGAGCAACTCCGGCTCGGGGCAAATCGCCGTGATCAGTGCCAGCTGTGTGCGCTGTCCCTTCGAGAGATGGCTCGTCTTCTGACGCGGATCGAGGCGGAACTGAGCCAGCAAATCGGCCTCAGTCTTCTCGTTCCAGCGTTCGCGAAACGAGGCGAAGTAATCAAGCGTCTCGCGCACCGTCATCCATGGATAGAACGCCACCTGGTCCGGCACATAAGCCAGCCGGGATTTGACCGCCACTTCGTCGCGCGCCGGGTCGAGCCCAAACAACCGCGCGCTGCCACTGGTCGGCCGCAGCAGGTTGAGGAGGCACTTGATGGTGGTGGTCTTACCGGCGCCGTTGCGGCCAAAGAAGCCGTAGCAGCGGCCGGCCGCCACGCGCAAGGTGAGGCCATTGACGGCGTCGGTCCGGCCGTAGCGGCGAACGAGCTGCTGGATGTCGATGACGGGAATGTCCGGGCTCGTGGCCATCATGAATTCTCCGCGCGGGTGCGCTTGTGTGCGAACGCGTCGAAGCGGTCCTCGGCGAGCTTCAGAAAATCGCCCTTCGAGATCTGCAGGTGGTGAGCCTGCACCACTGCCTGGTCCACCTCCTCGGTCAGCAGCCTGATCCGCGCATCCTTCTTGAACAGCGATGCGCCTTCGCGGATGAAGCAGCCCTTGCCGGCCGCAGTCTCGATGACCCCCTGGCTTTCGAGCTCGGCATAGGCCTTGGCCACGGTGTTGCGGTTCACCCGCAACTGTTCGGCGAGAGGACGAATGGACGGCAGCGGCTCGCCGGCCAGCACCGCCCCCGAGGCGGCCGCGGCTTTCACCTGGTCGACCAATTGCAGGTAGACCGGCTTACCCGACTTGAAGTTGAGTTGAAACTGCATCGCGCTAACTGTCATAGGACAGTAGGTCAGTGGCCAGCCGCCTGTCAAGGTCCGCCTGGGCGGGGTACGGTCCGGCTGAAGCCGGACACCACATCGATGTGGCGTCCGCCTTTAGGCGGACCATGTGGTGTCCGGCTTTAGCCGGATGGACCACATGAACCGATCCCCCGCCGAGCCCGTCTAAACGCAGGCAGGAAGGTGACGTGTGTCCACCCTGATCTCTGACCTGCGCTATTCCATCCGTTCCCTGCTCAAGAGCCCCGGGCTGACGGCCGCCGCCGTTCTCTCCCTTGGCCTCGGCATTGGCGCCAACACCACGATTTTCAGTTGGGTGCAGGCGGTGCTGCTGCGGCCCATCCCTGGCGCCGCCGATCCGGCGGCCCTGGTGATTGCCGCCATGGAGAATCGCGAGGGCCAGAGCCGCTCGTGGTCCTATCCCAATTTCAAGGACCTGCACGATCGTTCGACCCTGGTGGAGTACGTCGGCCAGGACGACCAGACGCTCAGCATCGCGGTGGACGCCACCGCCGAGCGCGCGTGGGGCGGCCTGGTCACCGGCAATTTCTTCGAAGTCCTGGGCGTGCGGGCCGCGGCCGGACGCGTGTTCACCCGGCAGGACGATGTCACGCCAGGCGGGCATCCGGTGGTGGTGTTGAGCCATGCCTACTGGCAGCGCCGTTTTGCCGGCGATCCCGGCGTGGTCGGCAAGCAGGTGACCGTCAACAACGTGCCGATGACCGTGATTGGCGTCGCCCAGGAAGGCTTTCTCGGATCGTTCCTGGGTGTCTCGACGGCGGCCTGGCTGCCC
Organism: Vicinamibacterales bacterium; assembly: GCA_050247355.1. Lineage (GTDB taxonomy): Bacteria > Acidobacteriota > Vicinamibacteria > Vicinamibacterales > UBA2999 > 12-FULL-67-14b. Next base: position 9,539 of record JBFWUK010000028.1, read on the forward strand.
ATGATGATGCAGCGCGAGGTGATGGGCGGCGATCGCCTGAACGCCCGTGGCAACGGCTGGATGCAGTCGATCGGCCGGCTCCAGCCGGGCGTGTCACGCGCGCAGGCGCAAGCCGAGGCCGCCGCGGTGATGGCGCAGCTCGAAAGCGAGTACCCCAACAACGAAGGCCGCCGGTTGCGGCTGGTCGAGACCTGGCAGGCGCCGTTCGGCGCCGCCACCGCGCTCGCGCCGGTGTTGGCCGTGCTCTCGGTGCTGGTCGTCATGGTGCTGGTCATTGCCTGCGCCAACGTCGCCAACCTGTTGCTGTCGAAGGCGGTCGGCCGCCGCCGCGAGGTAGCGGTGCGCCTCTCGCTTGGTGCCAGCCGCGGCCGGTTGGTGCGGCAACTGCTGACCGAATCGATGGCCCTGGCCGCCGTTGCCGGCGCGTTGGGGGTGGCAATGGCGTACTGGACCATGGACGTGATCATGGCGTTCGTGCCGCCGATCGACATTCCGATCGACCTCGGGCTGCGCATGGATCAGACGACCCTGCTGTTCGCGCTGGTGATTTCGGCCGTCACCGGCATCCTGTTCGGCCTGGCGCCCGCCCTGCAGGCCTCGAAGCCCGAGACCATTCACGCGCTCAAGGAAGAGGGCAACCGCGGCAGCGGCGGCCGCACCGGGCGGCGCCTGCGCAACACGCTGGTCGTGGCGCAGGTGGCCGTGTGCCTGGTACTGCTGGTCGGGGCCATGCTCTTTCTGCGCAGCTTCAGCGAGGCGCGGACGCTGTCGCCCGGGTTCGAGGTCGCCAACGCGGCGACCGCGTCGGTCGACCTGTTCCCGAGCGGCTACGTCGGCGAGCGCAGCCACGACTTCCAGCGCCGCGCGATTGCCGCCGTCGAGGCGCTGCCCGGCGTCACCTCGGCCGCGTTCACCAACCGCATTCCGATGGTGATTGGAGGCAACAGCTCGATGGGCATTGGCGTCGAGGGCTACGTGCCCCGCGACGATGAAGAGATCGTGATCAACTACACCGTGGTGGGCCCCAAGTACTTCGCGACCCTGGGCATTCCACTGCGCGAAGGCCGTGAGTTCGGTGCGCTCGACACCCCCGCCTCACCCCGCGTGATCGTGATCAACGAGAGCATGGCGAAGCGCTACTGGCCCGGGGGCAAGGCCCTCGGCGGCCGCATTCGCATGGGCGAGACGCTGATCGAGGTCGTCGGCATTGCCGCCGACACCAAGTACGGGTCGCTCACCGAACGGCCGCTGCCGCAGTTGTTCTACCCGCTGTCGCAGCGGAATGCCAGCACGGTGCGGATGATCGCGCGCACCACCGGCGATCCGGCGGCGCTGGTTGGCGGCCTGCGAGACGCCATCCGCGGGCTTGACGCCAACCTGCCGGTGTTCGACGCCCGGACCATGCGCGAACACATGCAGGGGGCGTTGTTCGTTCAGCGCATGGCCGCCGACCTGCTCGGCGCCATGGGCGTGCTGGCGCTCCTGCTGGCGGCAATCGGTCTCTACGGCGTGATCGCTTACGCGGTGAGCCAGCGGACGCAGGAGATGGGCATTCGCCTGGCGCTCGGGGCATCGCCCGCGTCGCTGCTCGGCATGATTGTGGGGCAGGGGATGAAGCTCACCGGCGTCGGGCTGGCTATTGGCCTGCTGCTGGCGCTCGCCGCCTTCGGATCGATTGGCGCCATGCGTTCGCTGTTGCCGGGCATCTCGCCGCTCGATCCCGTGACGTTCGTGGCCGTGCCCGTGGTGCTGGCCGCGATTGCCCTGGTGGCGTCGTGGATTCCGGCACGGAGGGCCGGTCGCGTCGACCCGCTCGTCGCCCTGAGATACGAATAGGGGATTTACGGATGTTAGCCACAGAGGACACCGAGGACACAGAGCCGATCTTTGCCAAATGCGACTAGGCTCCGAACATGCCGATGGGCATTTTGTGGAACTAACTCTGTGCGCTCTGTGTTCTCTGTGGCCACCGTTCGCAACTGTTATTCGTAGCGCAAAGCGGCCATCGGATCAACGCGCGCGGCCCGCCGCGCCGGCAGGTAACCGGCGGCCAGCGACACGGCGACCATCACGGCAATGGCGCCCCCCATGGTCCAGCCGTCGGTCGGCGACAGGCCAAACAGCACCGTCGCCACCAGCCGGCCGGCCGCCACCGACGCGGCCACGCCAAGCACCACGCCAATCGCGACCATGACCATCGACTCGCGCAGCACCATGCCGACCACGCCGGCGCGTTGCGCGCCGAGGGCCATGCGAATGCCAATCTCGTGGGTGCGGCGTGACACGCTGTACGACATCAGCCCGAACAGCCCGATGCACGCCAGCAGCAGCGCCAGGCCGCCGAACAGTGAATACGCCAGCGCGAACAGGCGCTCTTGCGCGACGCGGCCCTCCACCTGATCGGTTTGCGTCGTCACGCCGGTAATCGGCACTTCGGCATCCACCTGGCGCATGGCCGCGCGCACCGGCTCGATCATGGTGGATGGATCGCCGGCGGTTCGGACCACCACCATTACGGAGCGCGCGGCGGCCGGCAGGGCCTGGTAGAGCTGGTACATGGTGGGCGGCGCCGGCTCGCGCAGGCTGTCGTACTTCGTGTCGCGAATCACGCCCACGACCTCGGCCTCGCCGGCCGTCTCCGGTGATTGGCCGACTCTCTGGCCAATCGGGTTCGTGCCCGCGAAGAACTGCCGCGCGGCTGTTTCATTGAGGACCGCCACCGAGTCCGGCCGGCTGATATCAAATGGCGTGAAGCCCCGGCCTACCTGGACCGGAATCTCCAGGGTCTCGAAGAACTCCGGCGACACCCACATCATGTGCATCTCTTTGGGTCCCGAACCGCCCCGAATCCACACGTCCGAGGAACTGGTGCTGCCGGAGAGCAACGCCGTGCGCGTCATGGCCACTGATCGTACGCCCGGAATGGCCGCCAGCGTCGCCTGCGTGCGTGCGTAGTACTGCTCGACCCGCTCGGGCTCGTAGCGGTTGGCTTGTGGATTGATGCGGAACATTAGCAGGTTGTCGGGGTTGAATCCGATGTCGACGCTCTTGAGGTTGTGCAGCGTGCGCAGGAACAGGCCGGCGCCAACCAGCAGCACCAGCGACATGGCGACCTGCAGCACCAGCAGACCCTTGCTGAGCCACGTCCTCCCGCCGCTGACACTGCGGCCCGACTCCTTCATGGCCCCAGCCAGGTCCACGCCGGTGGCGCGCAGCGCCGGCACCAAACCGAACAGCAGTCCGGTGAGCACGCTGATTCCGGCCACGAACGCCACCACGCGCAAGTCGATCGAGGCGTTCTGGCCGAACGGCAGCAGCGACTTGCTCCAGTAGGCGACGCCAATGCCGAGCAGGCCGCCGGTGCCCGACAGCAGCAGGCTCTCGGTCAGCAACTGACGGACCAGGCGGGCGCGCGGCGCGCCCATCGACAATCGCACCGAGAACTCGCGGTGTCGCGACGAGGCGCGCGACAGCAGCAGGTTGGCCACGTTCGCGCACACGATCAGCAGCAGGATCGTGACCACCACGCTGACGACGGTGGCCGAGCGGGCGGAGGTGCGGTCGACATCGTACACGCCGTGCTCGGCCGACCGGACCACCAGGGCCGGCACCGCCGTGCCGCGCGACTGGTTGTCGGATAGCCCGCGCTGCTCCGGCGTCAGTCCTGCCATGTACGAATCCATCCCGGCGCGCGCCGCGGCATGAAACGGGCCCTCGAGGTTGCCAGTCACCTGCGCGAGGGTGACGCCGGGCTTGAGGCGGCCGACCGCGAGCAGCCACCAGGTGGTGGGCTGCTTCATGCGCTCGGCCTGGCCGGGGTTGAACAGGCCGGTATGGGCCAGTGGCACGGTCACGTCCGGCGCCGGTCCGCCGAGGCGTTGAATGCCGGTGTAGTGCGCGGCCGTGACGCCGACGATGGTGACGGTCGTGTTGTTGATGCGCACGGTCCGGCCGACGGCGGACGGATCCGATCCGAGCTGCCGCCGCCAGTAGGCGTGGCTGATCACGGCCGCCGGCGGCGCATCGGCCGTATCGTCGCTGTCGATGAGCGGCCGGCCCATGGCCATCGGCACTCGCAGGAGTTGGAAGTAGTTGCCCGACACGCTGTAGCCAGTGGCGATTTCCGCCGCACCGTCCACAATCACATTGAAGGCGCCAATTGGCGCGAAGGCGGCCAGGTCGGTGAGCGTCTGATTGGCGGCACGCAGTTCCTGGTAGACCGCCAGTGAAAACGACGCGCGCACCTGCTGGCCGTTGTGCGGTTCGGAGAACCCATAGTCGCTCGAGCTGCGCCGCATGTCGTTGTCGCCCGCGGCCGCCAGGCGCACCAACGAGCCCGGCTCCGGGACCGGCACCGACTGCAGCATCAGCCCGTTGACCGCGGTGAATAGTGCCGTGTTGGTGCCAATGCCCAGTGCCAGCGACAGCAGGACGACGGCGGTCCAGCCCTTGGTGTGAAGCAGCATCCGGCAGGCGTGCCTGAGGTCGTGAAGCATGGTGTCTCCTGCGCTGTTATCCTACTGCCGAGTGGGATTTGACCTGAAAGAACTGGGCTGGGATGACGAGTGGGCGCGGGTGTTCGCGCCGCACGCGGCCGCGGGCCTGATCCCGGCGCGCGTTGCCATCGAGTTCAACTACATCTACCGGCTCTACGCCGAGAGCGGCGAACTGCAGGCGCAACATGCCGGCCGCCTGCGGCACCAGGCCGAAGGCCGCGAGAACCTGTCGGCGGTCGGCGACTGGGTGGCGGCCCTGCCGACGCCGGGCGAGGCGGCGGCGACCATCGAGGCCGTGCTGCCGCGGCGCAGCCGCTTCTCGCGCAAGGTGGCTGGCGAGACGACCGAAGAGCAGATTGTCGCCGCCAACATCGACACCGTGTTCCTGGTCATGGGCCTGGACGGCGACTACAATCCCCGCCGGCTGGAGCGCTACCTGCTGATGGCGTATGAAAGCGGCGCGCGGCCGGTAGTTCTGCTCAACAAGTCCGATCTGGCTGGCCATTTGCCCGAAGACTTGGACGAGATTGCCGGCCTCGCGGTTGGCATTCCCGTACACGCAATCAGCGCCCGCAGCCGGAGCGGCATCGAGGTCATCGAGAGCTACCTGGGCCCCGGCCGGACCGGCGCCCTGCTCGGCTCGTCGGGCGTCGGCAAGTCCACCATCGTCAATGCCCTGATGGGGGAGGAGATGCTGAAGACGCAGGACGTGCGCGCGAGCGACTCCCGCGGCCGCCACACGACCCGTCATCGCCAGCTCATCCTGCTGGGGCAGCGCGGCCTGCTGATCGATACGCCCGGGATGCGCGAATTGCAGTTGTGGACCCAGTCGGAATCGGCGCGCGAGACCTTCGAGGACGTGGAGTTGCTCGCCGCGGGCTGTCATTTCACCGACTGCCGCCACCGCGAGGAGCCGCGCTGCGCGGTGAAGCAGGCGATTGCCGACGGCACGCTCGAGGCCGGGCGCCTCGAGAGCTATCTCAAGCTGCAGGACGAGATGCGCCACCTCGATGCGCGCAAGGACGTGCGTGCGCAGATCGACGAGAAGCGCAAGATGAAGACGATCAGCCAGTCGATCAAGAAGCTCTACAGGTCCCGGGACCGTTAAGGCACGAGGCGCCGCCGTTCGAGCTCGCCGGGAATGACCCGTGCCTCGTCCATGCTGGGACCGAGCTTCTGCCGCACGGCATCGGCCTCTTCACGCGTCGGGTATCGCCCGACGAGGACGCGGCGGCGCAAGTCGCCCGGCGCCATGACGACATCGATCAGGTAGACCGGCAACCGCTGTGCGCGCAGCGCGGCCTCGCGCAGGTCGACCTCGCGCGCGTTGTCGAAGGTGCCGATCAACACCGAAAACGAGCCGGGTACCGCGGGGGGCGGGCCAATGGCGGGGAGGCCGGCCGGTACGGCGACCGGGACCACCCGCGCCGGCAGGCTCGGCGCCGGTACCCGCCGCACGTCTGGCGGCAGCAGGGGCGAGATCAACTCCACGGGGTTGCCGAGGAAGTAATAGGTGGCGCCGGCCGCAGCCGTGATCACCAGGAGGGCGGCCAGAGCCAGTACGCGGCGCGAGCTGCGGGTGGCGGCGGTGGATCGCGCGCTCCGGACCTTGCCCTTGGGGACTTCGAGGCCAATCTGCCCGGCTGCGACCACCACCTGGTCTTCGGCAATCCGGCTGGTCTGCGCTTCGCACGCGACCATCAGGGCGCGGTCGCACAGCAGGTTGATCATGCGCGGCACGCCGCCCGAAATGGCGTGCACCAGATCGAAGGCCTTCGGGGTGAACGACACCGGGGTCGAGCCGCGCGCCACCCACAGCCGATGGGTGACGTACGCTTCCACTTCTTCCCGCGTCAGCGCCTTCAGCGAGCAGCGAATCGAGATCCGCTGATCGAGCTGCCGCAGTTCGGTCTTGTGCAGCAGGTCGAGCAGGTTGAGCTGGCCGACGATCACGATCTGCAGCAGCTTCTGGTCGTTGGTCTCGAGGTTCGAGAGAATGCGAATCTCCTCGAGCACGTCGGCCGACAGGTGCTGGGCTTCGTCGATGATCAGCACGGCGCTGCCGTGCAGCGGGACCAGCGAGAGCAGGAAGTCGTGCAGCGTCCGGATCAGCTCGTGCTTGCTGGCGGTGGCCAGCCGGCCCGTCTTGAGGGCGTCTTTCGACACCACGCCGAAGCTGAGCAGCACTTCGCGCAGCAGTTCCTCGACCGACAGGAACGGGTTGAGGATCAGGGCCGTGAAGGTGGTCTGGTCGAACTGCTCCAGAAGGGTCCGGCACAGCGTGGTCTTGCCGGTGCCGATGTCGCCGGTGAGGACGATAAAGCCCTCCTTGCGGCGGATGGCCTGCCACACCTGTTGCAGCGCGACGTCGTGGGATTCACTGCGGTACAAAAACCGCGGATCCGGCGTCAGGCTGAACGGCGGCTGGACGAACCCGTAGTACTCCTCGTACATGCTGCTTGGTCAGGCAAGCCAAGCGAGGACGAAGGAGAAGTAGCCCGCTTGCCGGACACAGCATAACAGGAACGGACAGCTGCGTCACACGTGGGCGATTTCGAACAGTTGGGCTGCGATGCTCTCACCGGCGGCGCCCACCAGCTCCCGCCGCACCTGGTATCCCGTTTCCTGGGCGGCGATCGTTTCCCAGCCGGCGGCGACGGCGGCCGTGCTGGGCTGTCCGATCCGCTTGTAGAGAGACACCAGAGTCTCTTCACTGACCACCCCCTCGTCGTCGGCCACCTCCAACGCGTGCTGCAGTTCGTGCGCGAGCGAGGCAATGGCCTGGTCGATCGTCTGGTCAGGGCTGATGGTGGCGCGCAGGTAGCGGTATGGTCCGGCCTGCGTCATCCAGGTCAGTTGTCCGGCCAGAGTCGACTTGATGAAGGGGCTGACCTGCACGTAGACGAACACGTTGCTCGCCTCGAGCCGTGTCACCAGGTTGCGGAACGTTTCGGAACGGGCCATCCCGTCGCGCAGCAATCGCGTGCTGCGCGAATCTTGCGGCCGAATGCGGTCGCCGGGGGCCGGCGTCTTGTCGCGCGGCGAGGCGTGAACGGTCGACGCCAGGACGAGGGAACACAGCACGGCGGAACACAGAGCGACATTGAGCAGCCAACGCATGGCGTCCTCCCGCCCGTCACGTCTCTCGTCCGTTGCCTCCGCGGTCTTTCATGTGACGCCGATGAACCCGCGCCACTCAGTCGTGCACTGGCAAGGTAGACGGGTCGACCGCGCCCGGGGTTCGTTGCCGGCGCAAGTTTGCGGTGGTGAAGGTTGGGATGGATAATGCGCGCATGTCTTGGCAACGCGTTCCGGCGCTGTTGGTTCTGCTGTTCGTCCCAGCGTTCGCATCGGCTCAGCCGAAACAAGCGGTCATCGAGACCACGGCTGGAACGATCGTTCTGGACCTGCTCGCCGATCGCGCGCCGAACCACGTGGCGTTGTTCATCAAGACCGCGGAGTCTGGCGGCTACGACGGCACCACGTTCTTTCGTATGGTGAAACACGCCATCATCCAGGGCGGTGACCCGGTGACGAAGGATCCGGGGGCCCGCGCCCGGTACGGCAGCGGCGGGCTGAACCTGCTGAAGCCGGAGATGTCTGACGAGAAGCAGACGCGTGGGGCGGTGTCGGCGACGCAGCTTCCCGGCAAACCCGACAGCGCCGGCACCCAGTTCTTCATCGCCGTCACCGACCAGCCCGGTCTGGACGGCCGTTACACCATTTTTGCCCGCGTCAACGAGGGGATCCTGGTGGCGCAGAAGATCTCGGAAGCGGCGGTCGACGCCGACGGCCTGGCCGTCGATCGCATTGTCGTCAACACGGTCACGATCCGCGACACGCCGCCCGCCACGCCCGAGCCGTTCTCGACCGAACCGCTCGAGGAGCTGGCCCGGTATCGCGCGGTGCTCGAGACGTCGATGGGCGACATCACGCTGTCATTCACCCCCGACAAGGCGCCCAACCACGTGCGCAACTTCCTGCGGCTGGCGCAGGCCGGCGTCTACGACGGCATGAGCTTCCACCGCGTGGTGAAGGGATTCGTCATCCAGTCGGGCCACCTGCCGACGCGCGCGGTGCCGCTGGACGAAACACAGCAGAAGTACGTGCGGCAGATGAAGGCCGAGTTCAACGATCAGCCGCACGTCAAAGGCACGCTGTCGATGGCACGGCTGGCCGACCCCGACTCGGCGAGCGCGTCGTTCTTCGTGGTCACCGCCAACGCCGATGCGCTGGACGGCAAGTACACGGCGTTCGGCAAGGTCGAGAGCGGACTCGAGGTGGTGGAGAAGATCGAAGCGGTGGCGGTGAACGGCGAGACACCGATTGAACGTATCGAACTCAGAAAGGTTACCGTCACTCGCCAGTAGACAGAGCCGCAGATTACACAGATTACGCAGATACACACCGAGCGGCGCGAGGGCAACCGGGGCAGCAGACCGCGGACGCAAGCCCTGCGTCACGGTCTGTCGGCTTGTGTCCGCGGTCTGCTGCCGCGGTTACCGGCGGCGAAGCCGCTGGGCGCCGCTTCTGTCTGCGTCATCTGTGGCCCTGGGGTTTTGTCGGTGTCATGAGAAGGGAAGCCGCAGGTCCGTTGTCTCGGCGGCGCTCTCATCTGTGTCGGTGCTGAGATTATGCACACCAACGCCGAGCAGGCGGACGGGGCGCGCGCCGGCCTCCGTTTTCGCCAACAGCGCGAGCGCCCGCGACGCAATGTCATCTGCGTCGGCTGTCATCTGTGTTCGGCTGTGGCTGCGGGTCACGGTGGTGAAGTCGTCGTAGCGGACTTTGATGGTGACGGTGCGCGCGGTGATCATCCGCGTCTGCAGCCAGCCGGCGACGTCGCGCGCCATCTTGTCGATCTCCTGGCGAATCTCGGTCATCCCCGACAGGTCGCTGGCGTAGGTGCGCTCGGAACTGGCGGATTTCGACGGCCGGTTCGGCTCCACCCGGCGATCGTCGCGCCCGTTCGCCAGGTCGATCAGCCACGGCGCCAGGCTGCCGACGATGGCCTCGAGGTCGGGTAACGATCGCGCGCGGACATCGGTGAGCTTCTCGATGCCGTGTTCGCGCAGCTTGGCCGCCGTGACCGGGCCGACGCCCCACAGGGCGTCAACCGGCAGTCCGATCAGGAATCGCTCGACGCGTTCGGGCGCCACGACGGTCAGGCCGTCTGGCTTCTTCCAACCCGATGCGATCTTGGCCAGGAACTTGTTCGGCGCCACCCCGGCCGACGCCGTGAGCCGCGTGGCATCAGTGATTGCCGTCTTCAGGCGCCTGGCCACGTTGACGCCCAGTGATTCGCCCCAGCTGTTCTCGGTGACGTCGAGGTAGGCCTCGTCCAGCGAGAGCGGCTCAACCAACGGCGTGACCTCGCGAAACAGCCCGAACACCTGCTGCGACACGGCGCGGTACTTCTGGAAGTCGGGCCGCACGATCACCAGCGACGGGCACAGTCGTACAGCGCGTGACATGGGAATCGCCGACCGCACGCCGAACTTGCGCGCTTCGTAGCTGGCCGCGGCGACCACGCCCCGCGTGGTCGGGTCGCCGCCCACGGCCACCGGCTTGCCCTTCAGCGACGGATTGTCCCGTTGCTCCACGGATGCGTAGAAAGCATCCATGTCAATGTGGAGGATCTTGCGTATCGACATGTCGCGTCCGGCTTCTTCCAATGTGGCGTCCGGCTTAAGCCGGACCATCACCCGCCGGTGCTGCCGAACCCGCCTCGAGTTGGAGCGGCCATTTCGGCCACCTCTTCCCAGGTGACCTGGGGGCAGGGGAGGACCACGCCTTGTGCCAGGCGGTCGCCTCGCGCCACTTTCACTGGCTGATCGGTGACGTTCAGCAGCTGAATCTTGATCTCGTCGGCGGGTCCGCAGTAGTCGGCGTCGATGATGCCGACGCCGTTGGCGACCATCAACCCGCGCTTCAGGGGCGTGCTGCTGCGGGCAAAGACCCCTAGAAAGTGGCCGTCCGGCACGGCAATCACCAGTCCCGTCCCAACCAGCCTGATGCTTCGGGGCGGAATCTCGAGGTCAGCCGCGGCGGCCAGGTCGAAGCCGGCGGCGCCGGCGGTGGCAGGTTCGGGCAGGCCAACGGCCGGGTCCAGACGCTTAATCTTCAGTCGCATATGGGCAATAGAATAGCGAAGATATGTTCCTTGGAGGCCGAATGAATCGCCTGAGTTCTGCAGTTGTCGTGTTGGCGTTGATGGTCGGCGCGTTGGTCGCGGTTCCCGGCGCGCAAGCACCGGCGGTGCCGGCCGACCTGGCTCTCGAGCGGGCGCTGCCGGTCGATTCCGCCGTGCGCACCGGGCGGCTGCCGAACGGCATTCGCTACTTCATCCGCCAGAACAGCCGGCCGGCCCAACGCGTGTCGATGCGGCTGGCGGTGAACGTCGGGTCGCTGCAGGAAGAACCCGACCAGCGCGGGCTGGCGCACTTCCTCGAGCACATGGCGTTCAACGGCACCGAGAACTTCAAGCCGGGCGAGCTGGTCTCGTTCCTGGAATCCATCGGCGCGCGTTTCGGCCCGCACGTCAATGCCTACACCGCGTTCGATGAAACCGTCTACATGCTCGACATCCCGACCGATCGGCCCGGCTATGTCGATCGCGGCATGCTGGTGCTGCACGACTTCGCGGCCGGGTTATCGCTGCTGCCGGCTGAAGTGGAGAAAGAGCGCGGCGTGGTGCTCGAAGAGTGGCGGGGCCGCCTGGGCGCCGGCTCGCGACTGACCGACAAGCAACTGCCGGTGATCTTCCAGGGGTCGCGCTACGCGGAGCGCCTGCCGATTGGCTTGCCCGAGGTGCTGAAGAGCGCGCCGCGCGAGCGGCTCGTGGCCTTCTACGAGAAGTGGTACCGGCCCGACAACATGGCGGTGGTGGTCGTCGGCGACCTGCCCGTGGACGAGGCCGAAGAACTGGTGAAGAAGCGCTTCGGCACCATCCCGGCGGCCAAGGGCGCCGCCGCGTCGGTGGATGCCAGCGTGCCCGGCCACAGGGACACCTTGATCAGCATGTCGACCGACCCCGAGGCGCAGGGCTGGACGGTGTCGATGGCGTTCAAGGACGAGGTCGAAGTCGACAACACCGTGCGCGGCTACCGCAAGCAGTTGGTCGAGCAATTGGTGTCGCAGATGCTCAACCTGCGGCTGGCCGAAATCTCGCGCCGGCCCAACGCGCCCTTCCTGGGTGCGCAGGCCGGCGGCAGCAACATTGGCCGCACGCTCGAACTGTTCGAGATCGAGGCCGCCGTGCCCGAAGGCCAGATCACCGAAGGCCTTGCTGCCCTGATGCTCGAGGCCAAGCGCATGCAACAGTACGGGTTCTCGAGCGAGGAACTGGACCGCGCCAGGTCGGGACTGCTGGCCGGTTACGAGCGCGCCTACAAGGAACGCGGCACCGCCGAGAGCCCCAGCCTGGCCAACGAGTACGTCCGCCACTTCCTGGAGCAGGAACCGATTCCCGGCATCGAGTTCGAGTACCGGGTCGCATCAACGTACCTGCCCACCGTGACCGCCGCGGAAGTGTCGGCGCTGGCCAAGGGCCTCATCACCGACGAGAACCGCGTCGTGCTCGGCGTGGCGCCGGAGAAGAAGGAGACGCCCCCGCCCACCCCCGACATGCTGCGCAACGCCATTGCCCGCGCCAGTGCCGCGCCGGTCGAGCCCTGGTCCGACCCAACCTCGGGCCGTGCCCTGGTGGAGAAGGTGCCGCCGCCCGGCAAGGTGGCGTCGCGGCGCGAGGTTGCCGAGGTCGGGGCCACCGTCCTGACCCTGTCCAACGGCGTCGAGGTGTGGTTGAAGCCCACCGACTTCAAGACCGACCAGGTGCTGTTCACGGCTTACGCCCCGGGAGGGCTGTCGCTGGCCACGCCCGCCGACTACAAGAGCGCGAGCCTGGCGACGGCGATGGTCGGCGTCGGCGGTCTCGGCGGCCTCAGCCCCGTGGACCTGAGCAAGATGCTGGCCGGCAAGATCGCGCAGGCCTCGCCCACCATGGGCGGCTACACCCACGGCGTCAATGGCTCCAGCACCCCCAAGGACCTGGAGACCGCCCTGCAGCTCAACTACCTGGCGCACACCGCGCCGAACATGACGCCGGAGGTACTTGACCTGATCAAGCGCCGGCTCACCGGTTCGCTGCAGAACCGCGACCAGAACCCGCGCGCCGTCTTCGGCGAGAAGGTCGAACAGGTCAACACCTCGAATCATTACAGCGCCGACGCCCTGACCATTGCCGACGTCCCGAAGCTCAGCCTCAATACCATGAAGTCGTTCTACCAGGCGCGATTCGCCAACGCCGCCGACTTCACCTACTTCTTCGTCGGCGCGTTCACCGTTGACGCGATCACGCCCCTGCTCGAGCAGTGGGTGGCGACCCTGCCGTCCCAGGGCAAGAAGGCCTCGAAGTTCCGCGATATGGGCGTCAAGTTCCCGATGGGCATCATCAAGGAAGAAGTGCGGAAGGGGCAGGAGCCCTCGAGTCAGACCGTGCTGTCGTTTTTTGCCGACCCCGGCTTCGACGAACTGGAGATGCACCGCGCCCGGGCGGCGACCCAGGTGTTGAACATCCGGCTGCGCGAGATTCTTCGCGAGGAACTGGGTGGCACCTACGGCGTCTCGGTCGGCTTTGACTACTCGCCGCCGCTCGAGGGCTATGGCGCCATGATCATCCAGTTCGGCAGCTCGCCCGAGAACCTCGACAAGCTGGTCGCCGCGTCGTTGCACGAGATCGAGCGGCTCAAGGCCGAGGGGCCGTCGCTCGACGATGTGAACAAGGTAAAGGAAGCCGAGAAGCGGGAACTCGAGACGAGCGCCCGGCAAAATGCGTACTGGATGGGGTCGTTGCAGACCGTGCACATGTTCGGCTGGGACCCGGCCCGCATCAACAAGCGGCTCGAGCGCACCGAGTCGCTGACGCCCGAGATGCTGAAGTCGATGTTCCAGAAGTACTTCCCGATGGATCGTTACACGCTGGTGACGCTGAAGCCCGAATAGGAACCATCCGGGAGTCGGGAGTCGGGAGTCGATTCCCGACCCCGATCCCTGATCCCCGATCCCTGGTCCCCGATCCCCGTCTGCTATAGTCGATAGTTCCTCATGGCACCTCAATTCGTCTACACAATGAAGGGGCTCGGGAAGACGTATCCTCCCGACGCCCAGGTTCTCAAAGACATCTGGCTGTCGTTTCTCCCCGGCGCCAAGATCGGCGTGCTCGGCCTGAACGGCGCCGGCAAGTCGACGCTGCTGAAGATCATGGCCGGCGTCGAGACCAGCTTCACCGGCGAGGCGTTTCCCGGCCAGGGCGTCAGCATCGGCTACCTGCCGCAGGAACCGGTGCTCAATCCCGACAAGGACGTGCGCGGCAACGTCGAGGAGGGCGTCGCCGAAATCAAGGCGTTGCTCGATCGCTACGACGCGGTCAACGCCAAGCTGGGCGAGGACCTGACTCCCGAAGAGATGGACAAGGTCATGGACGAGCAGTCGCGGCTGCAGGATCGCATTGACGCGACCAACGCCTGGGACCTGGACTCGCGTCTCGACCTGGCCATGGACGCGCTGCGCCTGCCGCCGCCTGACGCCGGCGTCACCACCTTGTCGGGTGGCGAGCGCCGCCGCGTCGCGCTGTGCCGCCTGCTGCTGCTGTCGCCCGACCTGCTGCTGCTCGACGAGCCGACCAACCACCTCGACGCCGAGTCGGTGGCATGGCTCGAGCGGTTTCTCAAGGACTATCCCGGCACCGTCGTCGCGATTACCCACGACCGCTACTTCCTCGACAACGTCGCCGGCTGGATTCTCGAGCTCGATCGCGGCAGCGGCATCCCCTACGAGGGCAACTACACCGGCTGGCTGGAGCAGAAGTCGAACCGGCTGCAGTTGGAAGAGAAGACCGAGAGCAAGCGTCAGCGTTCGCTGCAGCGGGAACTCGACTGGATCCGCATGTCGCCGCGGGCGCGCCAGGCCAAGGGCAAGGCCCGCCTCAACGCCTACGAGCAGCTGCTGGCGGAAGACACCGCCAAGAAGGTCGATACCGTCGAGATCTACATTCCGCCCGGCCCGCGCCTGGGCGACATCGTCGTCGAGGCCCGCGGCCTCAAGAAGGCCTATGGCGACACCGTGCTGTTCGATGACTTGAGCTTCACCCTGCCGCCGGCCGGCATTGTCGGCGTGATCGGTCCCAACGGCGCCGGCAAGACGACGACCTTTCGGCTGATCACCGGGCAGGAACAACCCGATGGCGGCACCATTCGGCTCGGCCAGACCGTGCAGGTCGGCTACGTCGATCAGTCGCGCGACGCGCTCGATCCGAACAAGTCGGTCTACGACGAGATCACCGACGGCCTCGACGAGCTCGAGATGGGCAAGAAGACCGTGGCCTCGCGCGCCTACGTCTCGTGGTTCAACTTCAAGGGCGGGCAGCAGCAGCGCAAGGTTGGCACCTTGTCGGGCGGCGAGCGCAACCGCGTGCACCTGGCCAAGCTGTTGCGCAAGGGCAGCAACCTGCTGCTGCTCGACGAGCCGACCAACGACCTCGACGTCGACACCCTGCGCGCGCTCGAAGAGGCGCTGCTCAACTACGCCGGCTGCGCCGTGGTGATCAGCCACGACCGCTGGTTCCTCGACCGCATTGCCACCCACATCCTGGCGTTCGAAGGCGACAGCCAGGTGGTGTGGTACGAGGGCAATTACCAGGACTACGAGGCCGACCGCAAGCGCCGACTTGGCGCGCAGGCCGACCAGCCGCATCGCATCAAGTACCGGAAGTTGACCCGGGGTTGAGGAAGACGGGCACGGTCCGGATAAAGCCGGACGCTACATGGCAAGCCGGCGAATGACAGAGGAGACAACGATGAGCGCAGACCAGGCGAAGTTCTTCGCGACCACCATCGGCCAGAGCCTGCAGGGCGAGTGGATGCACACCTACAAGGCGATTGCCGCCGTGCCCGACGGCAGGAAGGATTACAAGCCGGAGCCGAATTCGCGCTCGGCCTGGGAACTGGCCCATCACATTGCCATCTGCGACGTCGGCTTCCTGCACGCCGTGGCGGCGAACAGCTTCAGCGTGTTCCCGGCCAAGTGCGGCGCCAAGACCATTCCCGAACTGGCGGATTGGTACAAGCACGAGTTCCCCAAGGCGCTCGAGAAGGTGCTGACCCTCGATGGCAACCACCTGCTGCAGATCGTCGAGGCGTGGGGCATGAAGCTGCCGTCGATGACCTACCTGATGTTCTGCAACAACCACATGATTCACCATCGCGGCCAGCTCACCACCTACCTCCGCCCGATGGGTGGCAAGGTGCCGGCCATGTACGGCGAGAGCTTCGACGAGAAGATGGGCGGGTAACGCGCTGCGTGCTGCGATCCTCGCGTCGGCGCTGGTGTTCAGCGCCTGCGCGCCTCCGTCTGCCGATACTGTTCTGCTCAACGGCAAGATCTTCACTGCGGATCCCGCGCAACCATGGGCCGAGGCCCTCGCCATCCGCGGCGAGCGCATTGTCGCGGTCGGCGGCAGCGCGGCGGTGGCCGGCGAAGCGGGGGCGTCGACGCGCCGCATCGACCTGGCCGGCCGGGTGGTCGTGCCGGGCCTGAACGACGCCCATCTTGTGATGAGCGGTGCGACCACGGCCGCCGCCCGGGTGATCGGCGCTGATGCGTTGTCCCACGGAGTCACGTCGATCCAGGTGTTTTCAGCGACGCCGGTTGCGGCCACGGTCGCGGCCTTTCGCGAGGCCGACCTGCCGCTGCGAGTGCGCATCCTGCGCATGCCGACCCCCGATGGGGCCGGCGGCAATCGCGACAGCCGCCCGTTTTTTCCGCCGCAGCCGACGCCCCGTCTTGACGTGCGCGGCATGGGATTCGTGCTCGGCGCCGGCGATGGCGGTCGGCTGAGCCAGGCGGTCGGATGGGCCTTTGGCAGCGAGGATCCGCTGGCGATCGCCGCCACGGATGCGACGGCTGCCGCCGCGTACGCGACGGCGCTGCGCGAACATGGTGCCCCGGAAGTATGGCGGGCCAAGCGGCCGCGATTCGAGCAGCCCGTGGCCATGGCGGCGGCGTGGTTTGCCGAGCTGCCCCGCGTGGGCGCCGTGGCGGTGCAGGCGCCGCGCGAGGGCGCGCCGCTGCGGGCGTTCCTGGCGGCTGGCGTACCGCTGGCGTTGGGTTCCGGGGGTACCTTTCAAGGCTTCGACATCATTCGCCGAGCCACCCTTCCGGCCCTGGCCGGCGAAGCACTGACCGTGGACGAGGCGATTTCGGCGGCGTCGTATGGATCGGCGCTCGCCGAGTCGAAAGAGAAGGACAAGGGTCGGCTGTCAATCGGCGCCCTGGCCGACCTGGCCGTGTTATCGGCGGATCCATTTACCGCCGGTGTCGAAGAACTCGGCCGCATTCGCGCGGTGTTGACTATGATCGGTGGACGGCCCGTCTACGATGTTCCCAGACCTTAGAGCGTTTCTCGACCACCTCCGGCGCGACCGCGATCTCGTGGAGATTAGCGCGCCGGTCGATGCCGACCAGGAAGCCGCCGAAATTCACCGGCGGGTGATCGCCGCCGGCGGCCCGGCGTTGCTGTTCACCAACATCAAAGGCGCGGCGTTTCCGCTGGCCACCAACCTGTTCGGCACCCCGCGCCGGGCTGAACTGGCGTTTGGCAAGCGGCCGCTCGATTTCATCAAGCGCGTCGTCCACCTGGCCGAGACGATGCTGCCGCCGACGCCGGCCAGGCTGTGGGGCGCGCGTGATGTCGGCCTCGAACTGCTGAAAGTTGGCACGCGGCGGCTCGCGACCGGACCGGTGCGCGAGGTGGTCACGAGCGATGTCCGCCTTGACCGCCTCCCTGTGCTGACGTGCTGGCCCGACGATGGCGGCCCATTCGTGACGTTCCCGCTGGTGTACACGCAGCACCCCGAGAAGCCGGGCAGTAACCTCGGCATGTATCGGCTGCAGGTCTACGACAAGTCGTCGACCGGCATGCACTGGCAAATCGGCAAGGGCGGCGGGTTTCACTACGCCCGGGCCGAAGCTCGCAATGAACCGCTGCCCGTCACCGTGTTCCTCGGCGGTCCGCCGGCGTTGATCCTGTCGGCCATTGCGCCGCTGCCCGAGAACGTGCCCGAGTTGATGCTGGCGTCGCTGATTGCCGGCGAGCGGTTGCCGCAGGTGGCCGCACCCAATGGTCATCCGCATCCGCTGATCGCCAGCGCCGAGTTTGCGTTGATGGGCCAGGTCGCGCCACGCGTTCGCCGGCCCGAGGGGCCGTTCGGCGATCACTACGGTTATTACTCGCTGCAGCACGACTACCCGGTCTTCGACGTCCGCCAGATGGCGCACCGCAAGGACGCCATCTACCCGGCTACCGTCGTCGGCAAGCCGCGCCAGGAAGACTTCTTCATCGGCGACCTGTTGCAGGACCTGTTGTCGCCGCTGTTCCCGCTGGTGATGCCGGCGGTGGAGCAGTTGTGGTCGTACGGCGAGACCGGCTACCACTCGCTGGCCGCCGCCGTCGTCAAGCAGCGTTATAAGCGCGAGGCCATGGCCAGCGCCTTCCGCATCCTCGGCGAAGGCCAGTTGTCGCTCACCAAGTTCATCCTGTTGACCGATCAGCATGTGGACCTGAAGGACTTCCGCGCCACCCTCGAGCATGTGCTCGCCCGCACCGATCCGCGCACCGACCTCTACGTGTTCTCGAACCTGTCGATGGACACGCTCGACTACACCGGTCCCGTCGTCAATGAAGGTTCGAAGGGCGTCTGGCTGGGCCTGGGCGACCCTGTCCGCGACCTGCCGCGCGCCTTCGCGCCGCCGGTGCCGCCGCCCTCGGATGTGACCGACGTGCGGGTGTACTGCGGCGGCTGCCTCGTGGTGGGCACCCGCCGCTTCGCCGACGATCCGCAGGCGCCCGGCCGCGTGGCCGCGCACCCGGCGTTTGCCGGCTGGCCGCTGGTGATCGTGAGCGACGAACCCGAGCGCGCCACCCGCAGCGACATGAACTTCCTGTGGACGACGTTCACCCGCTTCGAGCCGGGCGCCGACATCCATTCAGCCGGCCAGCGCGTTGTGCGCAACCACATTGCCTACGAGCCGCCGGTGGTCATCGATGCGCGCATGAAGCCGTGGTACCCGGCCGAAGTATCCTGTCGCGGCGACGTGGCATCACAAGTCAGTACACGATGGAGCGAGTACTTCCCGGGCGGCAAGGTCGAGATGGGTGACGCGGAGCGCGGGCATCTGGATTGACCAATCGTCGCGCCAAGTCCCAGGCCCCAGGTCTTAAGCATGGGATAATCGTTCCGTGAGTGATACGACGACCAACGGCATCCGCGTGCAGGTGACCACCAAGTTTCTACCCGAGCGCAGTTCGCCGAAAGAGCACGAATACTGGTTTGCTTATTTCATCCGCATCTCCAATGTGGGATTGGAGACCGCGCAACTGCTCAGCCGTCATTGGGTGATTACCAACAGCGAGGGCGAAGAAGAAGAAGTGCGCGGCGAGGGTGTGGTGGGCGAGAAGCCGGTGCTGGCGCCAGGGGCGACCTACGACTACAACAGCTTCTGCCACCTGAAGACGTCGGTCGGCACGATGCACGGTAGTTACACCATGGCCACCGCCGGCGGCGACACCTTCGAAGCGCGCATTGCCCCGTTTACGCTGGCCGTCCCGTACGCCCTGAACTAGATCCCGACCGAATGTAGCATCCGGCTTTAGCCGGATAGACAGCACCCTATGGCCCTCTTGAGATCCGGCGCTCCCAGCATGCGACGAGCCGAACGCTCGGCGCGGTCTTCCACGCCGGCCGGTGCCGACCCCCGCTCGGCCGCCAAGAAGAAGATCGACTCGGCGGCCGCCTGGCGCGAGTTCCGCGAGCTGATCTGGGTGCATCGCCGCCGCCTGGCGATTGGACTCACCCTGATGATGATCAGCCGGCTCTCGGGCATCGTCCTGCCGGCGCTGTCGAAGTACGTTATTGACGATGTGATCGGCAAGGGCCGGCATGACCTGCTGTTGCCGATTGCCCTGGCGGCCGGCGGCGCGACGGTGGTGCAGGCGTTCACCAGCTTCTTCCTCGGCCAGACCCTCGGTGTCGCCGCCCAGCGCGCCATCACCGACATGCGCAAGCGCGTGCAGGCCAAGATCATGCGCCTGCCGGTGCGCTATTTCGACTCCACTCAGAGCGGCGTCCTGCTGTCGCGCATCATGAGCGACGCCGAAGGCATCCGCAATCTCGTCGGCACCGGGCTGGTGCAACTGGTCGGCGGCGTGCTCACTGCCATCATCAGCCTGGGCGTGCTCGTCTATCTCAACTGGCGCATGACGCTGGTCACGGCGCTGGTCCTGGCGCTGTTTGGCGGCGGCATGGCGACCGCGTTCAAGCGGCTGCGGCCGCTGTTTCGCGAGCGCGGCAAGATCCAGGCCGAGGTCACCGGCCGGCTGACCGAAGCGCTCGGCGGCATCCGCATTGTCAAGAGCTACACCGCCGAGAAGCGCGAGGAGATCGTCTTCACGCACGGCGCCCACAAGCTGTTCCGCAACATCGCGCAGTCGATGACCGGGGTGTCGGCGACCACTTCCGGCGGCACCGTGATTGTCGGCGTGGTCGGCGTGATCATGATCTGGATGGGCGGCAACGCCATCCTGGCGGGCACCATGACGCTGGGCGACTTCGTGATGTACATCTTCTTCATCGGCCTGCTGGCGGCGCCGATGATTTCGATTGCCAGCATCGGCACGCAGATCACCGAGGCCTTCGCCGGCCTCGATCGCATCCGCGAGATCATGAACATGCAGACCGAGGACGAGGCCGACGCCAGCAAGCCCGCCCTTGGCCCGATCGACGGCGACATTCGCTTCGACAAGGTGTGGTTCGAGTACAACGAGGGCGTGCCGGTGCTGAAGGACGTGTCGTTCCACGCCGCGCCGGGCACCACCACGGCGCTGGTCGGGTCGAGCGGATCCGGCAAGAGCACACTGATCAGCCTGGTGATGGCGTTCAACCGCCCGCTCAGGGGCACCATCTTCGTCGACGGCAAGAACCTGATGGACATCCCGCTCCGTGGCTATCGCGAGCAGTTGGCGTCGGTGCTGCAGGAGAACTTCCTGTTCGACGGCACGATCGCCGAGAACATCGGCTACGCCGCCCCCGGCGCCTCGCTGGACGAGATCAAGGCGGCGGCCCGGCTGGCGCACTGCGAGGAGTTCATCCTCAAGTTCCCCGACGGCTACAGCACCATCGTCGGCGAGCGCGGCATCAAGCTGAGCGGCGGCCAGCGCCAGCGGGTGTCGATTGCCCGCGCCATCCTGGCCTCGCCCAAGGTGCTGATTCTCGACGAAGCAACCTCGAGTCTCGACAGCGAGAGCGAGGAGATGATCCAGGACGGCCTGAAGGCCCTGCGGACCGGGCGCACCACCTTCGTCATCGCGCACCGGCTGTCGACCATCCGCAGCGCCGACCAGATCCTGGTGATGGAGGGCGGCGAGATCGTCGAACGCGGCACCCACGACGAGCTGCTGGAGCGCGACGGCCGTTACCGTCAGCTCTACGACAAGCAGTACAAGCTGGAGACCAACCGCTTCATCAACCCGGGTGAAGACTGGACGCCGGAGGCGCCCAAGGCCGCTGTGCCGAAGCCACCTTCGTCACAGCTGTAGGGCTCGGCCGCTTCGCGGCCATCGTGGGGCTCGCGGCTTCGCCGCTCGTGGGGGGGCTACAGGTAACCCAGTTCGAGAGCTTTCAGGACCGCCCGGGTCCGATCGCGCACACCGAGTTTCGACAGGATGCTCGAGGCATGGTTCTTGACCGTGCCGTCGGCGGTGCCAAGCGGGCAGTACGAGCACATGGTGAAGATGATCGGCGCTCACGCCGCGATCGTCGCGGCGTTTTCCGGCACGGCGCTGTCAGGCTTGCAGCCGTACAGCCAAATTCTGCCATCGGTCGTCTGGGCAGCTCTTCAGATCGGTTTCGTCATGCACCACCGCGGTCAGACCAGATGTGCGGAGGCTGTCTAGCCCCACGAGCGCCCGTCAGTGGCGAGCCGCAGGAGACCGCGGAGCGGGCGACCCCCACGGTCGGCGCAGCCGGCCGCCCTACGAGGCCCGCAGGGCCTCGCCTTAGAGAGCGCCGTCTTTTGGCGCGCAATCCATCCGTTTTTCCATTGGAACCTTTGCCGCCTTCTGCCAGTATTTTCATCACTGAGGGACGAACGACGTGCTGAACAACCCGGCTGACATTCTTTCCGTCGTGTTACGCGGCGCCATGGGCCGCTCTGGACGCAAGCGCGCGAAACGCGCCACCCGGTTCATCACCGGCAACGGCGGCTTCCTGACCGCCAGCACCGTGCTCGCGGCCGCCGGCGTGGCGTGGGGTATCTACGACTCGATGAAAGGGACCAACGTTCCGGTCGCCGGCACGCCGCCGACCACGACCGTACCGCCGATTCCGGTCATCCCGTCGACACCCGTCGATCCGATGCTGCAGATGATTCGCCTGGCGGTGTCGGCCTCGCGCGCCGATGGTGAACTCACCGCAGAGGAGCGCGACGCCGTAATCGCGCGCGCCAGGGAGGCCGGACTTGACGCGGTGGTCGAAGCGGAGCTGACCACCACGCGACCGCTGGCCGACATCGTCCGCGGCATCACCGACCCGGCCGCCCGCCGGGAGTTCTACACGCTGGCCTTCACCATCGTCCGGGCCGACGAGGCGGTCACCGGCGCGGAGCGCATCTACCTGGCGCAACTGGCGCACCAGCTGGGCCTGGATCCGGCGGCGGTGGCCGCGATCGAAGCGGAAACATCGGCGAAGATCGACGCGCAGCCGGAGACGGAGTAGTCCGGCTGAAGCCGGACGCCACATTGGGAATGGAGCCGGACGCCACATTGGGAATGGAGCCGGACGCCACATTGGGAATGGAGCCGGACGCCACATTGGGAATGGAGCCGGACGCCACATTGGGAATGGAGCCGGACGCCACATTGGGAATGGAGCCGGACGCCACATTGGGAATGAAGCCGGCCGCACATTCGGAATGAAGCCGGACGCCACATTGGGAATGTAGAATCCGGCTTTAGCCGGATTGACAAGGAGCAGACATGGACGGCTCGAATCAGTGGTACATGGCCATCGGCGGCCATCAGGTGGGACCCGTGGCGCAGAGCGAGATCATCTCGAACCTGCAGAACGGCAGCATCGACGCCGAGACGTTGGTGTTCGCCGCCGGCATGACGGCGTGGCAGAAGGTCAGGGACGTGCCAGCCTTCGCCGCGTTCGTCAAGACCCCCGGCGCGGCTTCGGCGGGGCAGGGGCCGGGCGCGCCGTTCACGCCACCACCGGCGCCGGGCCGCCGCGCCCACGACATTGACTTCGAAGTCCACGGCAACGAGATGCAGTTCGTCGAGGTCGAGCTCGATCCGGGCGAAGGCGCGGTCGCTGAAGCGGGCTCGATGATGTACATGACCGGCGGCATCCAGATGGAGACCATCTTCGGCGACGGCAGCCAGAAGCAGTCGCGCGGCGTGATGGACGCGCTGCTCGGTGCCGGCAAGCGCTTGCTGACGGGTGAAAGCCTGTTCATGACCGTCTTCAGCAACCAGGGCCAGGGCAAGCACAAGGTGGCGTTCGGCGCGCCGTATCCCGGCAAGATCATTCCGATGGACCTGCGCGCGCTCGGCGGGCACCTGGTCTGCCAGAAAGACTCGTTCCTGTGCGCCGCCCGGGGCGTCTCGATTGGCATTGCCTTCCAGAAGAAGCTCGGCGTCGGCCTGTTCGGCGGCGAGGGCTTCATCATGCAGAAGCTCGAAGGCGACGGCCTGTGTTTCGTGCACGCCGGCGGCACCATCCATCACCTCGAACTTGGTGTCGGCGAGACGCTGCGCGTCGATACCGGCTGCCTGGTGGCGCTGCAGCCGAGCGTGAACTACGACATCCAGTTCGTCGGCGGCATCAAGACGGCGCTGTTCGGCGGCGAGGGCATCTTCTTCGCCACGCTGCAGGGCCCCGGCCGGGTGTGGCTGCAGTCGCTGCCGCTGTCGCGCATGGCCGACCGCATTTACGCCGCGGCCCCGCAGACCGGCGGCTCGCGCAAGGGCGAGGGCTCGATCCTCGACCGCGTCGGCGGGCTGGGCGATTTGATCGACGGCAGGTAGAAGGGCCAACAGGAGGTCAGGGGGGCAGGAGCCACTTAGGTGTCCTGGCCTCTTCATCTCCTGTTTTGTTGGGCGCGGTACCATAACCGCCCATGTCTTCAAGAATCCTGAAGTCTGCGTTACCCGTGTTGTCTGCGGCTCACGTGGTGTCGGTGCTACCTGCATCGCAATCGACGCTGCCGGCATCGACGGCGTGTTGGCCGTGCTACCCTCTGCCCGTCAACCGATGGAGCGGACGCGGCTGAGGTTGCTCGCCGCGTATGGCTGCGAGCCGGCCGGCGCGGTCTAGTCCATTGCTAGTTAGCCACATCAGGACGAGAGCCATTCATGAATAGCAAGTGGTGGGAGTACTACGCCGTTCGCTATTTGGTCGGCACGGTGGTCGGCGCCGTAATCGTCGCGTTTCTCAATGGACATCCAGGTTCTCCATACGAAGCTCGCCTGAGCGCGTTTGGTGACGGCCAGGAGTCGACCTTTCTGGCTGCTTGGAATCTGGCTCTTGCCGGCAACGACTGCGTGGCTTGTGGGAACTGCTCTCGAGAGTCGCTTTTTATCGAGGCCACTTTAGTGACTGGCTAACATCCGCTGGGCGGCCTTCACCCGCAACTTGGAGTTCCAATGTTGAGCGTCATTCTTGGAGCCATTCTCGGTACGGCCGCCTCTCTCGCGATTGCGCACTTCTACTATTCGCGTTCCACGCGAGACCTCAAAGCTGAGGTGGACGGCCTCCGCGAACCGTTGGCAACCCTTAGATCTCTCACCCAAGATTTGCAGGCAGCAGTAGAGGCCATCCAAGCGGACACGCACCTGACCAAGAAGCACGCTGTAGCCAATACACCTGACGATCCTGAGTTTCCGTACAAGTGAACACCGGCTGGCTCACAGGCCGGTGCAGCCGACGAGCGGTGGATACAGTAGATTCCCTCCCGAGCGCGTAAGTGCCGCTCGCGGTTGAGCGGCCAGCCGATAGCCGGAGCAACTTGCCAGTTCCCCGGAAAGTGCTAATCTTCGGTCATGGATTCGCGGCGACTACTCGCTGAGGCCCTTCAGCTCCCGGACGAAGAGCGCGCCGCACTTGCCGGCGAGTTGATCCAGAGCCTCGACCACGACGTGGACCCGGACGCCGAGGCGGCGTGGTCCGTCGAAATTCGCGCCCGGCTCGAGCAAGTGGACGCTGGGAACGCCACGACCGTCTCATGGACGGAGGCGCGCCGGCGCATTCACGCGGCGACCCAGCGTGGCCCTCGAGGTTGAGTATCTCGAGCAGGCGGTAGCCGACGCGGTTGCGGCGGCGGCATGGTATGCCGAGCGCAGTCCGACGGCCGCGGCCGGATTCGAATCGGAACTCCACGAGGCCGAATCGGCGATTCGTGACCTTCCCAACGCTTGGCCGCCGTACGACCACGGCACGCGCCATTACCTGCTCCGCCGCTATCCTTTTGCGGTCGTCTATCGTGTCGAAATCCGCCGAGTCCTGATTGTTGCTGTGGCGCACGGACGGCGGCGTCCGGGCTACTGGCGCGAGCGGTCCTGAACCAGGCCCGGTAGACAGGATGCTGCCGTCTGAGAAGGTAGCGGCGGCGTGGTACCATAACGGCCCATGTCTTCAAGAATCCTGAAGTCTGCGTTACCCGTGTTGTCTGCGTTATCTGTGTTATCTGCGGCCCTGGTGATGTTCTCGGTGTCATCGGCGGCCCCCCTTGACTCGGGAATCGTCTCCGCGTCCCTCGCTCGGGGCAAGCAGGTCAGAACAGCCGATCCGATCAAGCGCGGCCTGAGCCGCTCTGAGTTCCCGCGCACCGTCAAGATTTCCGACAACGTCTACGGCTACGAAGACTTCCACAGCGCCGGCATGGTCACGGTCACGTTGTTCGTGGTCGGCAACGACGGCGTGCTGATTGCCGATGGGCAGGGCAGCCCCGCCGCAACGCAGAAGCTGCTTGACGCCATCGCCAAGGTCACGCCCAAGCCGGTCAAGTGGTACATCGTCGGTTCGGATCACGGCGATCACACCGCCGGCAATTCCGTTCTGCCCAAAGACATTACCTACATCGTGACGCCTGCCGGGAAGGCGGCGCTGGAGCGGATGAAGAACGCGGTCGTGCCGCCGGTGGCGATGACCGGCGACCGCCAGACGATCAACATCGGCGGCATGGAAGTGCAGGCAATCTTCGCCGGCCGCGCCCATACCGGCGGCGACCTGCTGGTTTACCTGCCCCGGCAGAAGCTGCTGTTCATGAGCGAGGTCTACCTGAATCGCGTGTTCCCGGCCATGCGCTCGGCCTATCCCACCGAGTGGGTGGCGGTGATCGACAAGGCGCTGGCCATGGACGTGAACCACTTCATCCCCGGGCATGGGTTCATCGAGGAACCGCGAGCGTCGCGTGAGGAGCTGATCGAGTATCAAAAGGCCATGCGGGCGGTGATCGCCGAAGTGAACCGGCTGCACAAACTGGGGCTGCCGGCGGCCGAGGCCGCGAAGCAGGCGAACTGGGGACCGTACAAGGACTGGTACCTCGCCGAACAGCAGGGCCCAATCGCCGTGCGCAAGGTCTACGAAGAGATCGAAGGCAAGCTGAAGTAATGGCCGCGCAGAGTTACGAGAGCCACGGCTACCATCCCGTGCCCACTTACTGGGCGACGGGCTTCATCCTGCTCACCCTGGGGCTGATGTACGCCGATCTGCACCTCGGCTGGCACACGGAGCACTGGGCGTTCTTCACGCTCATTGTCTCGGTCATGATCCTGCTCTCGATCTCCCGCTGGAACACCGTCGCGCTGCAGGACCGCATCATCATGCTCGAGATGAAGGTGCGCTGCGCCGAACTGCTGCCGGCCGGCCAGGATGCGAACCTTGCCAGGTTGTCGAAGAAGCAGATCGCCGCCCTGCGCTTTGCCTCGGACGACGAACTGGGCGGGCTGCTCGAGCGCGCGGCGCGCGAGAACCTGGATCCCAAGTCGATCAAGGCGTCGATCAGGACCTGGCGCCCCGATCCGTACCGCACCTAGGCCACCCGTGACTGCCGACGAGAAGCAGGAAGTCCAGCAGTTGCTCGACGCCCACGAACACACTGTGCGGGTGTGCCGGGCCTGCGCCGAGACTACCCGCGACCTGGCGTGGGAGGTCAAGCGGGGCAGCCTGCCGCCGCCCGAGGCGCTGGCAGCGACGCTGGCGGAAGTGGAGCGGGTGCTGGCGGAATTGGGCCAGGTGGAGATCGCGATTGCCCAAATGAAGGCATCGCTCTGGTAGCCAGCCGGCGGCGCCGCGCCCGGCTAGAATAGACCGATGATCCGGTGGAGCGCGCAGTGATCGAGACACCTGGTGTCGAGCAGCTCGCTGCCCTGATCGACTTCAGCGTTGATGCCGTGGTGCTGGTAGACAGCAGCGGCGTCATTCGCTGGGCGAATCCCGCCACCATCAGCGTTCTCGGTTACAGCCCCGAGGACGTGGTCGGCCTGCGTGTCCGCGACCTCGTCGAGCCGCAGGATCACCCGGCGTGGCAGGACCTGGTCCGCGAGCTCTTCGATCATCCCGACCGTCCCCAGACCGGCGCGTTTCGCTGCCGTCACCGCGACGGCTCCGTGCGCTGGACCGAGGGCGTGGCCCGCAACCTGCTTGCCGAACCGCGGGTCGGCGCCATCGTCGTGCACTACCGCGACGTGACCGAGCGCAAGGCCACCGGAGAGGCGCTGCGCGTCACCGAGGACCGCTACGGCCACCTCTTCGACGCCGCCGCCGACATCATTTTCGAGGCCGATGCCGAGGGCTACTTCCGTTACGTGAACCCGGAAACCCTGCGATTGTTTGGCTACCCCAAGGACGAAGTGATCGGCCGGCGATTCACCGAGTTCATCCGGCCCGACTATCGCCCGGCCATCCTGCAGCACTACTACAAGCAGTCGAGCCAGGGCATCCTGACGTCGTATGTCGAGTTCCCCGGCGTCACCAAGTCGGGGCAGGAGGTGTGGCTGGGCCAGAACGCCTGGCTGGTGTTCGACGCCAAGGGCCAGTATACCGGCATGCAGGCCGTGGCCCGCGACATCACCGAGCGGCACCGCGCCGAAGACGCGCTGCGGGCCGCCGAGGCCCAGTACCGGGGCCTGGTGGAGCAGTCGCTGGTCGGCGTCTACATCCTGCAGAACGACCGCCTGGTCTACGTCAACCCCAAGGGCGCCGACATCGTGGGCTACTCCGAGCAGGAACTGCTCGACATGCCGTGGGTGTATGCGCTGCTGCACGAGCAGGACCGCGCCCTGGTGATCGACCAGGTGTCGCGGCTGAGCGCCGCCGAACAGGCCAACGTGCAGTTGACGGTGCGGGGCCTGCGCAAGGACGGCTCCATCGTCCAGGCCGAAGCGTTCGGCACGGTCACCGAGTTCGGCGGACAGCCGGCCATTCTCGCCACGGTCATCGACATCAGCGATCGCGTCAGGCTCGAGGATCAGTTGCGGCAGGCGCAGAAGATGGAAGCGGTGGGCCGCCTGGCCGGCGGCATTGCCCACGACTTCAACAACCTGTTGACCGCCATTCGCGGCAACGCCGAGTTGATGTCGCACCGGGTGAAGAAGGACCCGGCCATGGCCGCCGAAGTGGACGAGATTCTCCACGCCGCCGACCGTGCCGCCTCGCTCACGCGCCAGTTGCTGGCCTTCAGCCGCAAGCAGATCCTGCAGCCGGTGGCGCTCGACGTCAACGAGATCGTGGCCAGCGTCTCGCGCATGGCGCGCCGCCTGATCGGGACCGGCGTGCAATTGCAGCAGGAACTGGCGCCGTCGCTGGCCCAGGTGCTGGCCGACCCGGCACAGATCGAGCAGGTGCTGCTCAACCTGATCGTCAACGCGCGCGATGCCATGCCGGCGGGCGGCATGATCACCGTGCAGACCGCCAACGTCCGCCTCGAGGCCGACTCGCCGGAGATGTCGCAGGCCGGCCTGGCACCCGGTCCCTTCGTCCTGCTCGCCGTGAGCGACGATGGCATCGGCATGGACCAGGCGACGCAGGCCCGCATTTTCGAACCCTTTTTTACCACCAAGGAAACCGGCCGCGGCACCGGCCTTGGGCTGTCGACGGTCTACGGCATCATCCGGCAGACCGGCGGCGCCATTTCGGTGGTCAGCGAACGCGGGCGCGGCGCCAGCTTTCGCGTGTATTTGCCAGCCGTCACTGGAGAGCGTCTTGATTCGTAAGCCGGTCGTGTTGATAACGGGCGCAGGCGGCGAGATTGGCCACGGGCTGATCGCGCACCTGGCCGAGGCCGGCGCGCAGCCGGTCATTACTCTGGATGTGAACCCGCTGGAACCGTCGCTGGCCGGCAAGGTGCAACGCGAGTTCACCGGCTCGATCATGGACAAGTCGCTGCTCGAGCGGGTGCTGTCGGAGTTCGAGGTCGAGACGGTGTACCACCTGGCGGCCCTGCTGTCGACGCGGTCCGAGTTCACGCCGGTGACCGCCCACCAGGTCAACGTCGAAGGCACCCTGAACCTGCTCGAGTTCTCGCAGCGCGAGGCCGAGTCGCACGGTCGTCCCGTCACCTTCCTGTATCCCTCGTCCATCGCCGCGTATGGCCTGCCAGACCTCGCCACGAAACGTCAGGCGGGGCGGGTCAAGGAAGACGACTTCAACACGCCGTCGACCATGTACGGCTGCAACAAGCTGTACTGCGAGCAACTGGGCCGTTACTACGCGAGATTCTACAAGCAGCTCGCGGCCGAGACGCAGTCGGGCCGGGTCGACTTCCGCTGCGTGCGCTTCCCGGGCCTGATCTCGGCGTTGACCGTGCCCTCCGGCGGCACCTCGGACTACGCGCCCGAGATGATTCACGCCGCGGCGAAGGGCGAGCCGTACGCGTGCTTCGTGCGGCCCGACACCCGCATTCCGTTCATGGCCATGCCCGACGGCGTCGAAGCCCTGCTGCGGCTGGCCGCCGCCCCCAAGTCGGCGCTGACCCGCACCGCCTACAACCTGGCGGCGTTCAACCCCTCAGCCGAAGAAGTGCGGCAGGAAGTGGTCGCCGCGTTTCCCGCGGCCGACATCACCTGGCAGAACGACGCCAAGCGGCAGGGCATTGTCGACTCGTGGCCCGAAGACGTGGACGACAGCGCCGCCCGGCGCGATTGGGGCTTCGCACCGGCGTACGACTTCACCCGCGCGTTCCGCGACTACCTGATACCGACCATCGGTTCCCGCTATGCGAAATAGGGCCTTGTTGCTGTTGGCCCTCGCTGGAATGCCACTCATGCTCACCGCCCAGACGCCTGTCGACCCGATGCGCGACGTTGCCGAGCGCTACGTCAAGCTGGTGCTGGCGGTCGGGCAGCACGACGCCGACTACGTGGACGCGTTTTATGGGCCGGCGGAATGGCGCAAGGCGGCGGAAGCCGACAAGCTGCCGCTGGCTGTCATCGATCAGCAGGCGG
The DNA here is from genome assembly GCA_050247355.1 of Vicinamibacterales bacterium. Taxonomy (GTDB): domain Bacteria; phylum Acidobacteriota; class Vicinamibacteria; order Vicinamibacterales; family UBA2999; genus 12-FULL-67-14b. The sequence continues at coordinate 39,593 of JBFWUK010000028.1, forward strand.
CCGCCCTGGCGTCCGAGATCGCGGCCGCCCCGGCCACGCCGCCCGTGCCGGGCGAGGCGGAGTTGTGGGCGCTGCGGCGGCAGTACCTCGAGCGCCAGGTGGCGGCCGTGCGCGCCCGGCTGTCGATGCTGCAGGGCAAGCGCCTGACCTTCGACGAGGAATCGCTGGCGCTCTACGATGCAGTTGCGCCGGTAATTCCCGAGGCCGAGTTCGAGAAAGTGCTCACCCAGTTGGCGGCCCGGCTGCCCGGCGACGGCACGCTGATCGATCGCTACGATCGATTCAAGCAGGCGTTTGTCATCCCGACGGCCCGTGTCGATCGCGTGTTTCGCGAGGCGATCCGCGCCTGCCGCGACCGCACCCTGGCGCGGGTCGAATTGCCGTTGCAGGAGCGCTTCACGGTCGAGTATGTGACCGGTAAGTCGTGGAGCGGCTACAACTGGTACCAGGGCGACTACAAGAGCCTGATCCAGGTGAACACCGACCTGCCGATCTACATCGATCGCGCGATCGACCTCGCCTGCCACGAGGGCTATCCCGGCCACCACGTCTACAACGTGCTGCTCGAAAAGCACCTGGTGCGCGATCGCGGCTGGATTGAATACACCGTCTACCCGCTGTTCTCGCCGCAGTCACTGATTGCCGAGGGCACGGCCAACTTCGGCATCGAGGTGGCGTTCTCGCCGGCCGACCGCCTGGCCTTCGAGCGCGACGTCCTGTTTCCGCTGGCCGGGCTGGACGGCGCGCGCGTCCAGGAATACTACGACGTGCTGGCGCTGGTCGACCGCTTGTCGTATGCGGGGAACGAGGCGGCGCGCCGCTACATTGACGGCAGCCTCGACCGCGCCGGCGCCGTGGCCTGGCTCGAGAAGTACGCGATGTACACCACCCCGCGCGCCGAGCAGCGCGTGAAGTTCATCGACCAGTACCGCAGCTACGTCATCAACTACAACCTGGGCAAGGACCTGATCCGCGCCTACGTCACGGGCAAGGCCGGCCGCCACGCCTCGGCGGCGCGCCAGTGGGCGGAGTTCACCGCGCTGCTGTCATCGCCGCGCCTGCCGTCAGGTTTGAAGTGAAACCACGAAGCACACGAAGGCCACGAAGAACAGTTGGCTTCGTATGTTTCGCGTCCTTCGTGGTGAAGAGCCATGCGCGTTATTGAAATCTCGCAGTTCGGGCCGCCTGATGTCCTGAAGCTTGCCGAACGGCCGGATCCGGTAGCGGCTGCCGGGGAAGTGCTGATCGACGTGGCCGCCGCCGGCGTCAATCGTCCCGATGTCGTCCAGCGCCTGGGCAAGTACCCGCCACCCGCGGGCGCCTCGGACCTGCCCGGGCTCGAAGTCGCGGGCACCATTGCCGCGCTCGGCCCCGGCGTCTCGGCGTTCGCGATTGGCGACGAGGTCTGCGCGCTCGTCGCCGGTGGCGGCTACGCCGAGAAGGTCAACGTTCCCCAGGAGCAGGTGCTACCCGTTCCGCGTGGCCTGACGCTGGTCGAGGCCGCGGCCATTCCCGAAACCTACTTCACCGTGTGGACCAACGTCTTCGAGCGCGGCGAGCTGAGCCGCGGCGAGTCGATTCTGATCCACGGCGGCACCAGCGGCATCGGCACGACGGCCATCCAGCTGGCGCATGCGTTCGGCGCGCACGTGCTGACCACGGCGGGCAGCGACGAGAAGTGCGAGGCGGCCATCGGGTTGGGGGCCGCCCACGCGTTCAACTACCGGTCGCTCGATTGGGTGGCGGCCGCCCGGGCCGCAACCGACGGCCGCGGTGTCGACGTCGTCCTGGACATCGTCGGCGGCGACTACATGGCACGCAATCTCGACGTGCTGGCCGTCGAGGGCCGGCTGATCCAGATCGCGTTCCTCAAGAGCCCGAAAGCCGAACTCGACTTCTCGGTCATGATGCGCAAGCGGTTGTGGATTACCGGCTCGACGCTGAGGCCGCGCACGCCTGCCCAGAAGGGCGCCATCGCGCTGCAGTTGCGCCGGCACGTCTGGCCCCTGCTCGAGACGCGCGTTGTCCGGCCGATCATTCACCAGGCGTTTCCGCTGGCGCAGGCCGCCGACGCCCACCGGCTCATGGAGGCCGGTACGCACATTGGCAAGCTCGTACTCAATCTCCGAGACTGAACCGCTCTTCACGCCGCGCTTCTTCCTGATGTGCAGCTACAGCTTCACGGTCTTCATGTCCGCGTTCCAGTTGCTGCCGGTGGCGCCGTTTCACATCCTGGCCCTGGGCGGGACCGGCAGCGAGGCCGGCTTGTTCCTTGGCCTGCTGACCTATGCCTCGGCGGTATCGGCGCCGATCACCGGTGCGATGGGCGATCGCCTGGGCAAGCGCAACGTGCTGATTGTCGCCAGCCTGGCCATCACCGTGTTCTCGCTGCTGTACGCGGTGGCGCCGACCTACCACCTCATCCTGGCGCAGGTCCTGGTCCACGGCGTGTTCTGGTCGGGGCTGCTGTCCTCATCGAGCGCCTATATTCTCGACATTGTCCCGGCCTCGCGCCGGGCAGAAGGGTTGGGATACTCGGGGTTTGCCAGCATTCTCGCCATCGCCATTGCCCCCGGACTCGGCCTGTGGGTGTTCGAGCGGGGCGGGTGGATGCTGCTGTGTCTCGAGATGGCGGCGCTCAACCTGCTGATGGCCTTCATCGCCTGGCGGCTGCCGCCTGATGCGCGGCGGGAGATGCCGCCGTTGTCGCTGCGGCCGTCCGACCTGGTCGAGTGGCGGGTCATGATTGGCGCGGTGACGCTATTCCTGTATTCCTTCAGCTACGGCGGCGTAACCAGCTTCGTGGCGGTTTATGCCGACAGCGTCGGCGTGACGCCGCGGGCGCTCTACTTCACGATCTTCGCGCTGTCGATCGTGACCACGCGGCCGTTCATCGGCCGCTACGCCGACCGCATCGGGCACGCGCGGGTGATCGTGCCCTGCCTGGCGATGATGGTGCTGGGTATTGTGGTCCTGGTGTTCGCATCGACGCGGTTGACCTTCGTCGTGTCGGCGGTGCTGTTTGGCATTGGCTTCGGTTCGGCCTACCCGGTGTTCGTCGCCCACCTGATGCATCACGTGCCCGATCACCGGCGCGGCGCGACCTTTGGTGCGATGATTGGTGCCTTTGACACCGGCATCGGCACCGGCTCCATTTCGGTCGGCTGGCTCAGCGAGCATTACGGCTTTGGCCGCGCCTTCGCCGTGGCCGGCGCCCTTGCGCTGCTTTCGATTCCGTACTTCCTCTACATGGAGAAACGACAGTGGACTACGTCCGCCTTGGTACCACCGGCCTGAAGGTGTCGCGGCTTTGTCTTGGCACCATGACCTATGGCACGCCGCAGTGGCGGCCATGGGTGCTCGACGAGGCCACCAGCCGCCCGTTCTATAAGCGGGCCGTCGAGCACGGCATCAACTTCTTCGACACCGCCGACATGTACTCGCGCGGGGTAAGCGAGGAGGTGCTGGGCCGGGCGATCAAGGAGCTGGCGCGCCGCGACGAGGTGGTCGTGGCGACGAAGGTGTTCTATCCGGTCACCGACCATCCCAACGGCCGCGGGCTGTCGCGCAAGCACATCATGGCGGCCATCGACGGTTCACTGAAGCGGTTGGGCATGGACTACGTTGACCTCTACCAAATTCACCGCTACGACGAACACACGCCGATTGAGGAGACCCTCGAGGCCCTGCACGATGTGGTCAAGGCGGGGAAGGCCCTCTACATTGGCGCGTCCAGCATGTATGCGTGGCAGTTCGCCAACATGCTGGCCACCCAGCGAAGGCACGGCTGGACGCGTTTTGTCTCGATGCAGAACCACTACAACCTGGTCTACCGCGAAGAAGAGCGCGAGATGTTCCCCTTGTGCGCGGCCGAGGGCATTGGCGTGATCCCGTGGAGCCCGCTGGCGCGCGGCTTCCTGGCCGGCAACCGCCAGCGCGGAAGGAAAGACGCGACGCCGCGCGACCAGCATGATGAATTCGGGCATGGCCTGTACTATGCCGACGCCGACTACGACATCGCCGATCGGGTCGTCGAACTGGCACGGAGCAAGGGCGTGCTGCCGATCCAGGTGGCGCTGGCGTGGGTCGCGAATCGGCCCGGCGTGACGGCACCGATCATCGGCGCGTCACGGCTCGAGCAACTGGACCAACTGGTGGACGGCTTGTCGGTGGTGCTATCCGAAGAAGACCGAACCTTCCTCGAGGAGTGCTACGTGCCACACCGGGTGCTGGGGCATTAGTGGGGCGGGTAGGGCTGGTAGGGCAGGTGGGGCGGGTGGGGCGGGTGCTATCATCCCGCGTGAAACGGGCTCGCCGCTGCCGCGTGTCGCGCCTCTTGCCAACTTCCTTAGTCGCCTGTATTCGGTAAAAGATGGCAGTTTAGGCCGACCGGCTCGCGGCATAGATATAGTTAGGCCGCCAACTCGATGGTCGTAACCAAAGGCCATCGGGAGTAGAATCGGCCGTATGCCACATCGCATCACGCGCGAGCGGATGATCGAGGCCATTCGTGAATTGCCCGAAGACGCCTCCGTCGATGACGCGATTGAACGCTTGGTCTTTCTTGCGAAGATCGAGGAAGGCTTGGCGCAGCTCGACCGGGGCGAAGGCATTCCTCACGAAGAGGCCAAACGCCGCCTCGGCCTGTGACCGAGCTCATTTGGTCTCCTCGCGCGATTGCCGATCTCGACGAGATTCGGACCTACATCGACACCGATTCGCGCCGGCTTGGGCGGACTTGACGGTTCGCCGCATCGTCGCCGCTGTTGAGCGCCTTCAGCAATTTCCCGATTCGGGGCGCGTGGTGCCGGAACGAAGATCCCCAGAGCTCCGGGAAGTGATTTCTGGCAACTTTCGTATGGTCTATCGGCGGCGGGCGACCACTGTGGAAATTGCTACGGTGTTCCGAGGATCCGCGCGATTTCTCAGGCATGGGGTTGTGATAGCGGCCTAACAGCCGCTGCGGCCGACGAGCGGCAGATGCATTAGACTCCTGCGCATGACCCGTCGGCCGATCGCGGCTGAGCAATGCGTCAGCCGGACAGCCACGACGGCGACAGACATGAGGCCTTCATGAACAATCTGGCAATATCCACGAAGATCTCGCGGGTGATGCTTGGCGCGGGCTTGCTGGCGTTCGCGTGCGTGTTGCTGACACCACGTGTGTTGCCTGACGTCGTCTCGGCGGACTCTGTGCCGAATGGCGCCATCGGCCCCGTGCGTTGGCTCGTGGGCATGCTGTTCGGCGCGATGTTGATGGTGGCCTGGTACCTGCTGCGAACGGCCGCCCGGAGATCTCGCGCGGTTCAGTGACCGTACTCCAGGTGTGATTCGGCCTCCGTGGCCGGGCCACCTGCGGTCAAGCCCGATGTTTCCAGTAGCCCGGACGCCGACTCGTATGAGCGACCGCGACGATGTAGATGTCAGCGGGCCGGATTCGATACGCGACGATGTAAGGAAACCCGCGTACTTTGAGTTGACGCGAAGGGAGTCGGCCACGCCGCGGCGACCCGACTTCCGGAAAGGACTCAATCAGTGCGAACGTGCCCCGGCCACGGCGTCGAACAACCGACCACCCCAGCCCGGGCGACGTTCTTCGTGCCAGCGGACGGCCTCAGCCAGTTCAAGCGAGGCGGGCTCGCTGATCTGTAGTGGCGTCACCGCCCGAGCACGTCCCGTTCGATTCGGCGTTTAACCTCCGACCAGGGCTCCAGTCGGACCGTTCCCGCTTCGATGGCCTCGATACGACGTTCGATCTCGGCGTCCCAGGCAGTTTCTGCGTCCGGATCCACCGGTCCATCAAGGCTGGCAAGCAGTTCGGCAGCGACGTCCGCACGTGCGTCAGGCTCAAGGCGCAAGGCGTCGGCCAAGACTTCGTTCGGAGCTTTTGACATGACCTGATTCTACGCCGCACCTCGCCGGCTAACAACCGCTTGCAGCCGTCGGCCCGCGGAGTGATACTGACGCGCGCCGCGGCTGAAGCGGCATGTTAGCCAGATACGAACCCAGTCAAACCTGGGACCGTCACCGTCGCTGGACAGCCCGGAACCGACGTGCCGCCAGGCACGCTCAATAGCGTGTTGAAGCCGGCTGGCCTGAAGAAATAGGAGACTCGCAAATGCGTTACCTCGTGGTGCTTGAACAAGGCCCGACGTCCTGCAGTGCGTATGTCCCCGACCTTCCTGCTTGCGTCGCAGCTGCGGAGACTCGCGATGAAGCCCTGCGTCTCATCCGTGAAGCCATCGAGCTTCACATAGAGGATCTCAGGCAGAGCGGGCAGCCAGTACCGCCCCCGTCGTCAACTGGCGAGCTGATTGCGGTGCACGCCGCCTAACAGCCGCAGCGGACGACGAGCGGTTGATGGTGTCGCCCGTTCGGGATGAACCGCCGCCTGCGGCTGAGCGGCACGTCGTTGGCCGGACCAGGATGGAGGTCGGATTATCGATGCCTACGAATTCTGAGACGTCAAATCAGCGAGCTATTGAGCGGGCAGTTGACAACTGGAATCGGGGAAGCCTGCTCGATTACCTTCGACTCTATGGTGCGGACGTAGTTCTGCATGGTTACGTAGGTGTCGAGCCCGGCCTTGAAGGTGTTCGAAAGTTCTATGAGGACTGGTGGCTAGCGTTCCCGGGATCGCAGCTCGTGCTCGAGGACATGGTCAGTGCAGGAGACAGGGTGGCCTGCAGGCTGATGATTGAGGGCACCCATGCGGGACCTTTTCAGGGCATACCGTCATCGGGAAAGAAGGTCTCCGTGTCGGGTTTCACGATTTTGCGATTTGCTGAAGGACAGTGCATCGAGCGCTGGAGCTTGGTCGACTCCTTGACGCTTCTCACGCAAATCGGCGCGCTGGGAGCCGGTCGTACATGAACGGAGAGGGGCGTGGCCAGAAACGAAAGGCCGGCTAACATTCAGAGGCAGCAGACGAGCCGCGAGACGCTTGGCGGCGCGCGGCCGATTTGGCGCGTTAGCGGCAGCGCTGTGAATATCGGCGTAGATGCAGCAGCAAGGAGCTGCGCTTCACTTCAGGACGACCGTCCCGTGTTCGGCGTCAGCCGGCAATCCGCGCAAGCCAGGATCCTTGCCTAGCCCTCGATTACTCGAACCGCAGCGCGTCGATCGGGTCGAGGGCAGCGGCCTTGCGCGCAGGGTAGAAGCCGAAGAACACGCCGGTGATGGCCGCGAACACGAAGGCGACGGCCACCGCCTGGGGCGACACCTTGGTTGGCCACGACATCCACGCTGTGACGCCTTCCGACAGGCCGAGGCCCAGGGCGATGCCGATCGACCCGCCGACCAGGCTCAAGACCACGGCTTCGACCAGGAACTGCATCAGCACGTCTCGCCCGCGCGCGCCAATCGCCAGCCGCAGGCCGATCTCGCGCGTCCGCTCGGTCACCGACACCAGCATGATGTTCATGATGCCGATGCCGCCGACCAGCAGCGAGACGCCGGCAATGCTCGCCAGCAGCGCCGTCATGGTCTCGGTGGCCTGCACCCGCACGCTGGCCATTTCCTCCATGGTGCGGACCATGAAGTCGTCTTCGCTGGCGTCGAGGATCTGGTGGCGCGAGCGCAGCAGGGTGGCAATGCGGTCGGCCGTCGCCGCCGTGTCTGACGCCGACGCCGCCGACACCGTGATGTTCTGCACGTAAGTGATGCCGCGCAGCTTCTTCATCACCGTCGTATAGGGCACGTAGACCACGTCGTCCTGGTCCTGGCCCATGCCCGACTGGCCCTTGCTCGACATCACGCCGACCACGGTGAAGGGCTGGTTGTTGATGCGGATCACCTGGCCGACGGGGTCGACGTCGAGGCCGAACAGTTGCTCGTGCACCACCGAGCCAAGCACCGCGACCTTGGCGGCCGAGGCGACATCCGCCGGGCCGAAGAAGGCGCCGATCGACGCCGGCCACGAGCGAATCAGCGGCAGGTCCACGTCGGTGCCCTGGATCTGCGTGCCCCAGTTCAGGTTGCCCGCCACCACCTGCCCGCGCGTGTTCACGCCGGGCGCCAGGTACTGGACGCCGGCGACCTGGGCAATGGCCTCGGCATCGTCCGGCGTCAGCGTGCTGGCGTTGCCCTGGCCGGTGCGTACGCCGCCCGACATGAAGTTGCCGGCGCTGACCATGATCATGTTGGTGCCGGCGGCCTGGATCTGCGTCTCGATCGACGACTGCGCGCCGGTGCCGAGGGCCACCATGGTGATGACCGCGGCCACGCCGATGATCATGCCGAGCATGGTCAGGGCGGTGCGCATCTTGTTGCGGGCCAGCGCCTTCAGGGCGACGCGCAGCACCATCAGGAATCCCATGCTTACACCGCCTCCGCTTCGACCGGCAGGTTGGCGAGCTCGTCGGCGGCCGTGCGGCGGGTGGCAACCGGGCGATCCGTGACCACGTGGCCGTCGCGGAACGAGACGATGCGCGTGCCGTACTCGGCGATGTCGTGTTCGTGAGTAATCAGCACCACCGTGATGCCCCGCTCGATGTTCAGCCGCTGGAACAGTCCCATCACCTCGATGCTGGTCCTGGTGTCGAGGTTGCCGGTCGGCTCGTCGGCCAGGAGGATCGACGGTTCGTTGACCAGGGCGCGGGCGATCGCCACGCGCTGCTGCTGGCCGCCCGACAGCTGATTCGGGTAGTGGCTGGCGCGGTCCGCCAGGCCGACCGCCTCCAGCATGTCCTTGGCCCGGCGATGGCGATCGGCGGTCTTCAGCGCCGAGCCGCGATAGAGCAGCGGCAGTTCGACGTTGTCGAGGGCCGAGGTGCGCGACAGCAGGTTGAAGCCCTGGAAGACGAAGCCGATGCGCGTGTTGCGCACCGCCGCCAGGTCGTTCTTCGACATCTGCGAGACGTCCTGGCCGTCGAGGATGTACTGGCCGGAGGTCGGCCGCGACAGGCAGCCGACAATGTGCATGAACGTCGATTTGCCCGAGCCCGATGGCCCGGTGACGCACAGGAACTCGCCGCGCGGAACCTCGAGGTTGACGCCGCGCAGCGCCTTCACCTGGTGGTCGCCGACCTCGAAGGTCTTCACCAGGTTGCGGGTGGCGATGACGGTGGGGACTGGTTCCGGCACGGCGCCGTCCTTGACGTTAGAAGCCACCGCGACCGCCGCCGCCCGGGGGGCGGCCGCCGCGCCCGGGCATCAGGGGATTGGCGGTGCCGCCCTGGGTCGGGGTGCTGCGGGTCGTCCCCAGGCCGGCCACGCCGGTCACCACTTCCGAGTTTTCGTCCAGCTCGCCGCTCAGCAACTCCGTGTTGGTGCCGTCGCTGATGCCCAGTCGCAGCGGCAGGGGCTTCAACTGGCGATCGGTAAAGACCCACGCGCGTCCGCGCGACTCGACCGGCGGCAGCGGCGCAAACAGGGCGTCGATGGTTTGCGCCTGCGCGGTTGCTGGTGTCCTCGTTGACTGGCCCGCCGGCGTCATCAGGGCTTCGAAAACCGCCGTATTGGCGCCGCGTTCCTTCATGCGCGCGAGAAACTGTGTCCGCTCGTCGGCCGACATGGTCTTGAACCGTTCGAGCTGCCGCGCCTGGAAGTCGCCCGCCGCCGCGCCGCGGCCCTGCAAGTCGCGGCGGCCAGTGCCGCGCCCGCTGCGCCCCCCATTGGGCGCCGCAGCCGCGGGTGCCGAAGGGACGGCTTGCGCAGCGGGTGGCCCGCCTTCGCGGCCGGAGGTCGCTTCCATCTTCGCTGAAGCTCCGGCGGACAAGCCGGCGGGGTCTCGCCGAAGCTCGCCTGCCTCAACGCGAGCGGAGGCGGACGCCGGTGCTGATGCGGCCGGTGCTAAGGCGGCGCCTGCGCCGCCGCGTTGACCGCGGCCATTGCCGCCAAGGCCCGCAATCTCTGGCGGCGGCTCCTGGTTGAACGCCGCAAACATCTCGGCGGTCGGGCGGAAGCGCAGCGCCGCGTTTGGAATGCGCAGGGCGTTCAGGCGCTTGTTGATCTCGATCTTCACGTTGGCCGTCATGCCCGGCTTCAGCTTGAGCTGCTTGTTCGGCACGGTAATCACCGTGCCGTAGGTGGTCACGTTCTGCACCACCACCGGCTGCAGCCGAATCTGCGTCACGGTGCCCTCGAAGTTGTCGGTGGGGTAGGCGTCGACGCGAAAGGTGACGTGCTGTCCCGGCCGGATGCGGCCGACATCGGCCTCGTCGATATTGGCGTTGACCTGCATCTCGGTCAGGTCGGCGGCAATCACGAACAGCGTCGGCGCCGACATGCTGGCCGCCACGGTCTGGCCGACATCGACGCTGCGCTGCGTGACGATGCCGTCGATCGGCGCCGCGATGATGGTGTGGTCGCGGTTGACCTGCGACTGGTTGACCGAGGCTTCGGCCTGCGTCACCGCCGCCCGCGCCTGCGTCACCGACGCCTGCTGCGAGGCGACGCCGGCGGTGGCGGTGTCGACCGCGATCTTGGCCGCATCCAGGTCGCTCTGCGCAATCAGGCTCTTGCTCGCCAGCTCGATCGCCCGCGCGTGCTTCTGCTGCGCGTCGGTCAACTGCACCTTGGCACGGTCCAGTTCGCTGTTGGCCCGCGTCAGGTTGGCGCGCGCCTGGCTCAGGTTGGCCTGCACCTGCCGCAACTGCGCATCGAACAGCGACGGGTCGAGCCGGGCGATGACCTGGCCCTTCCGGACAATCGAGTTGAAGTCGGCGCCGAGCCATTCGATGTTGCCCGAGACCTGGCTGCCGACCTGCACGGTGGTGACGGCCTGGACGGTGCCGGTGGCGCCCACCGTGTCGATGATGTCTCCGCGTGTTACCGGCACCGTGTTGACGGTGACCTCGGTGGTGTCGCGCTGCCAGTACCAGACGCCGGCGCCGGCCGCGACCACCGCCAGGCCGAGAAGGACGATGATCGCTCGTTTCATATATATAAGGAGGCTACTCCAGAGGCAGCCCGGCTGTTTACGGCGGAAATCGTGATAATTCGGTGGCAAGGAACAAGCCGTAGACGTTCTACGTCAAAGGCTGTAGAACATCTACAGCTATGGCGAAATCACGTGACGATCAGCGCCTGGAATTGCTCCAGGGCACCCTCGACATGCTCATCCTGAGGACACTGCAATGGGGTCCGCAGCACGGGCACGGCATTGGCCAGGCCATCCGATCACAATCCGACGACCTGCTCAAGGTTGAAACCGGCTCGCTTTATCCCGCCATGCATCGCCTGGAAAAGCGCGGCTGGCTGAAGTCGGAATGGGGGGTCAGCGAGGCCAACCAGCGGGCGAAGTTCTACCAGTTGACGCCGGCCGGCAAGGCCCAGCTGTCGCGCGAGCGCGACCGCTGGTCGCAGTTGGTCGGCGCCATCGGCCGCATCATGAACCCCGCGGGCAGCGAGTAGTCATGCGACCCGACGAACGCGAGCTCGACGAAGAGATCCGCGGCCACCTGGCCATCAGCATCCAGGAGCGAATCGAGCGCGGCGAGCACCCGGAAGCCGCGCGCCTGGCCGCCCTGCGCGAGTTCGGCTACGTGCCGGCCGCGCGCGATTCGATGCGGCGTGTCTGGTACAGCCGCTGGTTTGACGCCACCACGGCGCTTGGGCAGGACATGCGCGTCGGGTGGCGATCGCTGTGGCGGGCCAAGGGCCTGTCGGCGACCGTCATCATCACCCTGGCCCTGGGCATCGGCGCCAACGCCGCCATCTTCAGCGTCGTCCGCAGCGTGCTGTTGAAGCCGCTGGTCAACCGCGACGAGGCCCGGCTGATCTACATCCGGCAGAGCGCGCCCGGCCTGGGCGCCGACAACCTCACCTTCTCGGTTCCCGAGATCGACGATCTCAAGTCCCGCATCACTAGCATCAGCGCCTTCGGCGACTTCTCGACCGTCGACTTCACGATGATCGGCATCGGCGAACCCCGTGTTGTGAAAGCCGGTGTCGTCAGCGGGTCGTTCTTCGAGGTCATGGGCCTGCGGCCGGTGCTCGGCCGGCTGTTGAACCGCGGCGACGATGGGCTCAACGCGGCGGGCGCGGCGGTGCTGACGCATCGCTTCTGGACCCAATCGCTGAACTCCGATCCGTCGGTGATTGGGCAGACGCTGCGGCTGGGGCCGCGAACCGCGACCGTGGTCGGCGTGCTCGAGCCGTCGGTGCCGTATCCGGCCGATACCGAGATCATTGCCAACATCGTGACCAGCCCGCATCACCTGGGCGCCACCATGGTCACTGGGCGGACGCATCGCATGACCGAGCTGTTCGGCCGGCTTGCACCGGGAGCCACGCTGGAATCGGCGCGCGCCGAACTGGCCGACGTCTATGCCGCGATGCTGCGCGACCACCCCGATGCCTATGCGGCCAACGCCGACATGCGGCTGACCGCCACGCCGCTGCGCGATCAGATCACGGCGCCGGCGAGGACCATCCTCCTGTTGCTGCTGGCGTCGGCCGGTGTCGTGTTCATCATCGCCTGCTCGAATGTCGCCAACCTGATCCTGGCGCGATCGGTGCGACGCGAAGGGGAGTTGGCCGTCAGGGCGGCCCTGGGCGCCAGCCGCGGCGCCCTGCGGCGAACGCTGCTGGCCGAAAGCCTGGTGCTCTGCGGTGCGGGGGCGGTGCTCGGCATCGTGCTGGCGCGTCCGTTTGTCGCCATGGTTGGCGGCTTTGCCGCCAGGTATTCGGTGCGAGCCCTGGACGTCACGGTCGACGGCAGCGTGCTGTGGATCGGCGCGGGGCTGGCGATGGCGGCGGCCGTGTTACTGGCCTTCGTCCCCCGGCTGCCGTCGCTCGACTCTCAACCGGGACGCCCTGAGCAAAGTAGAAGGGCTGCCCATGCCCCCAGCGGGTTGACCAGCGTCGGTGTTCGGTTGACCCCGGCCACCACTCGCCGGCTGCGCGTCTTCGCCACGGCGCAGATTGCGCTCTCGTTCGTCCTGCTCGCCGGCGCGGGCATGCTGGTCGCCACGTTGATTGCCCTGCAGTCGGCGAGCACCGGCTTCGAGCTGCGCCAGGTGCTGGCCCTCGACGTGCCGGCGCCCCTCGGCGAATACGGCGCGAAGTCCATCGACTTCTATCAGGAAGTGAACCGCCGGATCGCTGAACTGCCCGGTGTCGAAGGGGTCGCGGTGGCGAACATGGTGCCGTGGCGTGATGCCGGGGCCTTCGGTCCCGGTGTGACGTTCGCCATCGAAGGCTACACCCCGGCCGACGGCGAAGAGGAACCTCGCGGCCGCTTCCGCATCGTGTCGCCGCAGTATTTCGACGTGCTGGGCGTGCCCCTGGTGGCCGGCCGCCATTTCACCGAAGACGATCGACGCGGCAGTGAAGCGGTCGTGATGGTCAGCCAGAGCCTGGCCCAGCGGCTGTTCCCGAACGGCGAGGCGCTGAACCGGAAGATGTGGTGGACCGATCCCTACTTCGGCAAGCCGTTGCCGCGGCGCATCGTCGGCATCGTCGGCGATGTTGACGACGAGAACGTGGTGCGAAGGCCGGCGCAGGCGGTGTATCACCCGTTCAGGCAGTTGGGCGTCGGCGATCGCGTGTTGGTGCGGGTCGCGGGTGATCCCTACGCGCTGGTGCCGGCGATCAAACGCATCGTGCGCGAGGTGGCGCCGGCCCAACCGGTGGAGCGCGCCGCCACGCTCGAGGACGTCCGCGCGGAGGTGCTGACCCCCGATCGGCTGAATGCGTTCGTGATTACCGGCTTCGCCGCCGTGGCGCTGCTGATCGCGGTGGTCGGCGTCGCCGGCGTGCTGGCGTTCTCGGTCAGTGCGCGCGTGCGCGAGTTTGGTGTCCGCCTCGCCATCGGCTCATCGCCGTTCAGCCTGCTGATGAGCGTGCTGTCCGAGGGCGCGACCATTGTCGCCGTGGGCATCACCGCCGGCATCGTCGGCGGCTACGCGTTTGCGGGCATCGCCGCGTCCTACCTGGCGAACATCCGGTTGCCTGGCGTAGGACCGACGCTCGTGGCGGCGGTGGTGCTCGGTGGCGCCGCGATCATCGCGTCGCTGCTGCCGGCCGCGCGTGCATCGCGCGTGGATGTACTCCAGGCGTTGCGTTCGGAGTAGGGCACGGACTTTTCGTTTGCGCGGCAACAGCTGACTGACGCTCGGTGGACCAATATGATGACCAACGATCCCACGACTCGACGGCCCTTACGGCTCTGGCCCGGCGTCGCCCTGGCGGCGTTCGCGCTGCTGGTCCGCTTCGGGTTGCTCACGGCGTTGCCCGAGGCGACGATTTTCGGGATGGACTCCGGCCTGGTCGGCCTGCTCGGCTCGGTGATCGGCACCCTGGGCATCATCCTGTGGTGGCTTTTCTTCAGCCGCACCCCGTGGTCTGAACGGCTGGGTGCACTCGTGGTGATGGCCCTCGCGTTGTTCGCGACCAAGGCCGTCGCGCACCCGTCCATTGCCGGTGCCGGTCAGGGCTACCTGATCTATCTCGGCGGGATCCAGCTGATGACCCTGGCGCTGGTGCTGGCGGCCGCCGCCGGTCGCGGACGTGGGGTTGGTGTGCGGCGCGTGTCGATGGTTGCCGCGCTCGTGGCCGCGTGCGGACTGTGGGCGATCATCCGCACGGACGGCGTCAGCAGCAACCTGCTGGGTTCGGACTACCACTGGCGATGGACGCCGACCGCGGAGGAACTGCTGTTGGCGAAGGCCGCCGTCGAACCCGAGCGCGTCGTGCCGCCCCCGGCTGCGGTCGAAGCGCCGGTTCCCGGCGCGCCGACTGCGCCACCCGTCTCCCTGCCCGAGGCAGCGCCTGCCGCGAAAGCGGTCGAGACTGCGCCTGTCGCGGCAGAGCGTGTGGAGGCAGGGCTCGACATGAGCGAGGGAAGAGTCTCGCATGAGCGTGCCTCTGCCCGAGTCGAATGGCCTGGCTTCCGGGGCCCCGCGCGGGACGGCGTCGTCCACGGCGTTCGCATCAACAGCGACTGGGCGACCTCGCCTCCGGTTCCGATCTGGCGGCGGCCGGTGGGGCCGGGCTGGTCGTCCTTTGCGGTGCACGGCGACCTGATCTACACGCAGGAGCAGCGCGGCGACGAGGAGATGGTGGCGGCCTATCGGCTCTCGACGGGCGAGCCGGTGTGGCGGCACAGCGATCCGGTCCGCTTCTACGAATCCAACGGCGGCGCCGGCCCACGCGCGACGCCGGCCGTCGACAACGGCCGCGTCTTTGCCCACGGCGCCACCGGTATTGTCAATGCGCTCGATGCCCGGACGGGCACGGTCATCTGGTCTCACAACGCTTCGGCCGATACCGGGGTGCCGGTCCCCGGGTGGGGGTTCTCGAGTTCGCCGCTCGTGATTGACGATCGGGTCATCGTGGCCGCGTCAGGGGCGCTGGTGGCCTACGACGCCGCCACGGGCGCAACCGTTTGGGTGATGAAGTCGCGCGGCGGCAGCTACAGCTCGCCGCACCTGCTGACCATCGACGGCGTCAACCAGGTCGTGCTGATGGGTGGTCAGGGCACCACCAGCGTCGCGGTCACCGACGGCGCGGTGTTGTGGGACAACAAGTGGGCGGGATCGCCGATGGTGCAGCCGGCCCTGCTGCCGGGGGGCGACCTGCTGATCACCAGCGCCGACGCGATGAGCGGCCTCGGCGTCCGCCGTCTCGGACTGACGCAGGCCGCCGGTGGATGGACGGTAGCCGAGCGTTGGACGTCGCGCGGCCTGAAGCCGTACTTCAACGACTACGTCATCCACAAGGGGCACGCCTACGGGTTCGATGGCAACATCCTGTCGTCGGTGAACCTCGAGGCGGGCGACCGCGCCTGGAAGGGCGGCCGCTACGGTAACGGCCAGATGATCCTGCTGGCCGACCAGGACCTGCTGCTCATCACTTCGGAAGAGGGAGAGCTTGCGCTGGTGTCGGCGACGCCGGACAAGTACACCGAGATCGCGCGCATTCCCGCGCTGAACGCCAAGACCTGGAATCATCCCGTGCTGGTCGGGGATGTCCTGCTGGTTCGCAATGGCGAAGAGATGGTGGCGTTCAAGTTGTCGCTCGACAGCGCGGCTACGCGCTGACGAGTGACGGCTCGTACGCAAGAACCGGGCGCAGCCAGCGTTCGACCTCACTGATCTCCATGCCCTTGCGTTTGGCGTAGTCCGCAACCTGGTCCTGCCCAATCCGCTGGATCGCAAAGTACTTCGACTGCGGATGCGAGAAGTACAGGCCGCTGACCGAGGCCGCCGGTGTCATCGCGAACGACTCGGTCAGATCAAGGCCGACCGCCCGCGCTCCAAGCAACTCGAACAGCCGTGCCTTCTCGCTGTGATCGGGGCAGGCCGGGTAGCCGAACGCAGGACGGATGCCCTGGAACTTCTCATCAATCAGGTCCTCGTTCGACAGCTGATCGACGAGGCCCCAGTCCTTGCGCGCCTGCGCGTGCAGGTACTCCGCGAATGCTTCGGCCAAGCGATCGGCCAGCGCCTTGACGATGATCGCGGAGTAGTCGTCGTGCTTCGCCTCGTACTTCTTGACGAGCTCGTCGACGCCAAGTCCGGCGGTGACCGCGAATGCCCCGACGTAGTCGGTGATGCCGCTGTCGGCGGGGGCTATGAAGTCCGCCAGCGATCGGTTCGGCTTGTCGTCGGCGATCACTTCCTGCTGCCGAAGCATCGGGAAGCGGATCAGCTCCTGCCGGGAGTCGGGAGTCGGGAGTCGGGCGTCGGCAGAACTCTTGTCTCCCGGTTCTCGAGTCCCGCTTCCTGGCTTGAACAGCACGAGGTCGTCGCCAATGCTGTTCGCAGGCCAGAATCCATAGACGCCGCGGGCGCGGATCAGCTTGCCATCAACGATCTGCTTCAGCAGTGCCTGCGCGTGGCTGTAGAGCTCCGTCGCCGCCGCGCCAATGGTGGCGTCTTTCAGAATGCCCGGGAAGCGGCCCTTCAGCTCCCACGCCGCGAAGAAGAACTGCCAGTCGATGAATGGCACCAGATCCGACAGCGCGACATCGACCTTCTTGACGCCGGTGAACGAGGGGATCGGAGGCAAGGCAGGCACCCCTGAAGGGTTGCCTCCACCAGCGGGGTTGCCGCCACCGGCAAAGTCCAGCTTGAGGCGATTGGCGCGCGCCCGCTCGATTGTCAGCGTTGGCCGCTCGCGCCTGCCGGCATGCTGCTCCCGCAGCTTCGCGTGGTGCGCGCGGTTGGCGGTGTCGAACGCCGGTTTCAACTCGGGGTTAATCAGGCTGGCAACGACATCGACCACGCGCGAGGCATCGGGCACGTGGACGGTCGGCTGCGAGTACTCCGGCGCAATCTTCACCGCCGTGTGCTGCGGGCTGGTGGTGGCGCCGCCGATCAGCAGCGGCAGCGTCATCTGGCGCCGTTCCATCTCCGACGCCACGAACACCATTTCGTCCAGCGACGGCGTGATCAGCCCGCTCAGGCCGATGATGTCGACCTGGTGGTCGAGCGCCGCCTGCAGGATCTTGTCGCACGACACCATCACGCCGAGGTCGATCACCTCGTAGTTGTTGCAGCCGAGCACGACGCCGACGATGTTCTTGCCAATGTCGTGGACGTCGCCCTTGACGGTGGCGGTCAGCACCTTGCCGGCGTTGCTGCGCTCGGTGGCGCCGCCGGCGGCCAGCCGCTCGGCCTTCTCGGCGGCCATGAACGGCTCCAGGTAGGCGACCGCCCGCTTCATGGCGCGCGCGCTCTTCACCACCTGCGGCAGGAACATCTTGCCGGCGCCAAACAGCTCGCCGACCACCTTCATGCCGTCCATGAGGGGCCCTTCAATCACCAGCAGCGGGCGTCCGTACTTGACCCGCGCCTCTTCCGCATCCACCTCGATGAAGTCGACATTGCCGTGCACCAGCGCGTGCGACAGGCGCGACTCGACCGGGCCCTCGCGCCATTTCAGGTCGTTCTCGCGCTTGGTGCCTGCGCCCTTCACCTGCTCGGCGAATGCGACCATCCGCTCGGTGGCGTCGGGCCGGCGGTTGAAGATGATGTCTTCGACGTGTTCGAGCAGGTCCTTGGGAATGTCCTCGTAGACGATCAGCTGGCCGGCATTGACGATGCCCATGTCCATGCCGGCCTTGATGGCATGGAACAGGAACGCCGAGTGGATGGCCTCGCGCACCACCTCGTTGCCGCGGAACGAGAACGACAGGTTGCTGACGCCGCCGCTGATCTTCACGCCCGGGCAGGCCTGCTTGATCAGCCGGGTCGCCTCGATGAAGTACTTGCCGTAGTCGTTGTGCTCCTCGAGGCCGGTGGCAATGGCCAGGATGTTGGGGTCGAAGATGATGTCGGAGGGGGCGACGCCGGCCTGTTCGGTGAGCAGCCGGTAGGCGCGCGAGCAGATCGCGACCTTGCGCTCGGTGGTGTCGGCCTGGCCCTGCTCGTCGAAGGCCATCACGATCATCGCCGCGCCGTAGCGCCGCACCAGGCGGGCCTTGGCCAGGAAGTCGGCCTCGCCTTCCTTGAGGCTGATCGAGTTGACGATCGCCTTGCCCTGCACGCACTTCAGGCCGGCCTCGATCACCGACCACTTCGAGCTGTCGATCATGATCGGCAGCCGCGCGATCTCCGGCTCGGTGCCGATGTAGTTGAGGAACTCGGTCATGCACGCTTCCGAGTCGAGCATGCCCTCGTCCATGTTGACGTCGATGATGTTGGCGCCGCCGCGCACCTGGTCGAGCGCCACCGTCGCCGCGCCGGCCCAGTCGCGCGCCTTGACCAGCCGCTCGAACTTCTTCGAGCCGGTGACGTTGGTGCGCTCGCCGACCATCTGAAAGTTGGAATCCGGCCTGATGACCAGCGGCTCCAGGCCGGACAGGGTCGTGAAGTGCTCAGGTGCTGGGGTGCTCGGGTGCTGACGTGCTGAAGTGCTGCCGTGCTGGGGTGCTGAGGTGCGGGGGGGCACTCCCTCGACGGCTTTCGCGATCGCGCGAATGTGATCGGGGGTTGTGCCGCAGCAGCCGCCGATGATGTTGACGAAGCCGCTGTCGGCGAAGTCCTTGATCAGCGCCGCGGTTTCCTCCGGCGTCTCGTCGTACTGGCCGAACGCGTTGGGCAGGCCGGCGTTGGGATAGCAGCTGACGTGGCCGGGCACGGTGCGCGCCAGTTCGGCGAGGTACGGGCGCATTTGCCGGGCGCCCAGGGCGCAGTTCAAGCCGACGCTGAACGGCTTGGCGTGCTCGACCGAGACGCAGAACGCGTCGAGCGTCTGTCCCGACAGCGTGCGGCCGCTGAGGTCGGTCAGCGTCGCCGAGATCATCAGCGGCAGGCGCGTCCCCGATTCGGCGAATGCCTCTTCCACCGCGACCAGCGCCGCCTTGGCGTTGAGCGTGTCGATTTGCGTCTCGACCAGCAGCAGGTGCGCGCCGCCGTCAATCAACCCGCGCGCCTGGTCCTTGAACGCGTTCTTCATCTCGTCGAAGGTGATGGCGCGGAACGCCGGGTTGTTCACGTCGGGTGAGATCGACAGCGTCTTGGTGGTGGGGCCGATCGAGCCGGCGACGAAGCGCGGCTTGCCGGGCGTCTTCGCCGTCCACTCGTCGGTCACCCGGCGTGCCAGCTTCGCCGCCTCGAAGTTCATTTCGTACGACAGCGCTTCCAGGCCGTAGTCGGCCTGCGACACCGCCTGTGCGCTGAACGTGTTGGTCTCGATGATGTCGGCGCCGGCGTCGAGGTACTCGGCATGGATGTCGGCAATCACGTCGGGCCGGGTCAGCACCAGCACGTCGTTGTTGCCCTTGAGGTCGTGCGAGTGCGAGGCGAAGCGCGTGCCGCGAAAGTCGGCTTCGCCCAGCTTGCGCCGCTGCACCATGGTGCCCATGGCGCCGTCGAGCACGAGAATGCGTTCGGCCAGCAGGCGTTCGAGAGTGTCGAGAGTGGTCATGTCTTTTTCCGCGCCTTCGCCGGCCTGGTGCCAATCGCGAGGAGCACTGCAAACGGGTCGTGGGTCCGGCGCGCGCCGAGGGCGACGCGCACGTCGATGAAGCCGGCGCGGGTGAGCAGGCCGGCCAGGTGGTCGTCGCTGAAGCCCAGCCACTGGTCGCCCAGCTTCTCGCGCACCCAGGTTTCGTCGTGCGGACGCAGGTCGAGGATCAGCAGCCGGCCGCCCGGCTTCAGGATGCGGGCCGCTTCGGCCAGCGCCGCCGCCGGCTGGCCGGCATGGTGCAGCGCCTGCGACAGCAGCGCCACGTCCATCGAGCCCGTCTCGATCGGCAGCTTCTCGAGTTCGCCCTTCTTCCAGGTGATGTTGGTCAGCCGCTTGCGCGAGGCGAGCGCCTTGGCCCGGTCGAGCACGCCGGGCGAGCGATCGACGGCGACCACCCGGCGCGCCCAGCGCGCGGTCTCGACCGTCAGGTAGCCCTCGCCGCAGCCGAGGTCGGCGACGTCGAGCGGCGGCAGCAGCATGCCCAGCGCCCGCGACCATGCCGCCCAGCTGCGGCCGGGCACCAGCTGCCGGCCGTCGCGGGCGTCGGGACTCACGTGCTCGAAGTTCTCGCGCCGCAGCCGCAGCACTTCCTGCAAGCGCGCCTCGTCGGCCTTGACCAGCGCCGAGCCGGCGGCGTCGGCGAACTGCGCCTGCAGCACGGGCCACAACGCGCCCTTGCGGTCGTCGCGCACGGCGGGGGACAGGCGGTAGAAGCTGTAGGACCCGTCACGCTCCTCGGCCACCAGGCCGGCGTCTTTCAACAGGCCAAGGTGCCGCGACACCCCCGACTGCGCCAGCCCGAGTATGCCGGTCAGTTCCTTGACGTTGAAGCGGTCCTGGGCCAGCACCCGCAGCAGGCGCAACCGGGCTTCGTCGCCAAGCAGGCGGTAGAGCGCGGAGGCCTGTTCCATATCTATTAATGTAGATGAATGGATTGAGTTAATCAAGGGCGGGTAGGGCCCCACCCGCCCCATGAGATAATGCCCCTCTTTATTTCGTGCGACGCGCGCCCTGAATGAGTCATGGGCGCCTGACGTAAGACACTAGCAAAAGGACAAGGCACCGGCCGGCTCACGCCAGCCGCCGGGGTCTGAAACACCCAATGGGAATTCTCGACAAGCTCCGCCCGCAATCCAAGTCCACCCACCCCGATCCCAACCTGCGAATCGAAGCGGTACATGAGACCGATGCCTCCGATCTCGCAACGCTCAGCGGCTTCGCCAAAGACGATGCGGATGCGCGGGTGAGACGGGCCGCCGTCTCGCGCATTGCCGATACCGCCGTGCTGGCCGACATCGCCCGCAACGAGTCCGATGCCGGCGTGCGCGATCACGCCGTGAGCCAGCTGGTGGAACAAGCCACGAAGCATGATGCCGGGGTGGCCGCACCGGCCGTGTCGGCGCTGGCCTCACTGGGCCGCGAGCGCGAGCTGGCCACCGTGGCCAAGGCGTCTGGTCCCGAGGCGGTGCGCCGCGCGGCGATTGCCGCCGTCCGCGATCAGAAGTCGCTGGGCAGCATTGCCCGTCACGCCGCCGAAGGCAGCGCGCGGCTGCTGGCTGTCGAACGGCTGACCGACGCGGCCGAGATCGAAGGCGTCGCCATGCGCGGCGAACACGCCGACGCCGCGGTGGCGGCGGTCGACCGGCTCGAGAATCCGTCACCCGACACCCTTGCCGCGCTCAGCCAGAAGGCGCGCGCCAAAGCTGCGCAGAAGCGGGCTCGCACGCTGCTCAAGGCCAGCGAGCCGCCGCCGGCGCCCGCCGCCGACGCCGGCCCGGCGTTCAAGGAAGCCGATCAGCAGACGGCCCGCGACCTGGTCGCGCAGATGACCGCGCTGTCGGCGGTCAGTGATTTCACGCAGCTGCGCGAGGCCTACGCCGCCGGTCGCGTCGCCTGGGTCGAGCTGCTCGCCGACGCCGACATCCAGGACAACATCCAGGCCGACTTCGAAACCGCCTCCGACGTCGTGCGGCAGCGCCTGGCCGCCGACGAAGCCGCGCGCGCCGATGCCGAGCGCCAGCGCCGTGCTCTCGAGCAGGAGCAGGCCGATCGGATCGCCGTGTGCGCGACCGTCGAAGGCCTCAGCGGTGACGACATCGTCGATCGGCTGGCCGAGACCCGCGCCACGTGGGAGGGCATGCCGGCCATGCCCGAGGCGTGGGCCGCGGAACTCGATCGCCGCTTCGCGGAGGCCTGCCGCGCCGCCGAGAAGCGGCACGAGCGGCGGCTGCTCGCGAAGCAGTCGGCCGAGCGCCTGCCGGCGCTGGTGCCCGAGATCGAGGCGCTGGCCGCCGGCCCCTCGTACGCCGAGATTCGCAGCCAGTGGTACGCGCTGCGCAAGCAGTGGCAGGCAATTGCGCGCGACGTGGAGATCGCGGCTGATTTGCAGGCTCGCTTCGACGCGGCGTCGCAGGTGCTCGAAACGCACGAGCAGGCGTACCGCGACAGCAAGGGCCAGGAGCAGGCCAGGAACCTGCAACGGCTGCAGGCCCTGGTCCAGAAGTTCGAGACCCGGGCCTCGGCCGAGGGCCTCACCCTCAAGCAGACCGATCAGCTGTTGAAGGACGTCAAGCTGGCCGTCGGGACGATGGGCCCGCTGCCCACCAAGCAGGATCGCGAAGACCTGATGGTGCGCCTGCAGGCGGTGCGCACGTCGCTGACCCCGCGCATCCAGGAACTGCGCGAGGCGGAAGAGTGGAAGCGGTGGGCCAACGTCCAGGTGCAGGAAGAGTTGTGCACCAAGATGGAGGCGCTGATTCCGCTGGCCGAAACCGATCCGGAAAAGGCCTCGAACGAAATGCGCACGCTGCAGGAGCGGTGGAAGCCGGTGGCGGCGGCGCCGCGCTCGCAGGCCGAGACGCTGTGGACGCGCTTCAAGGCCGCGCAAGAGCAGGTCTACGACAAGTGCAAGGACTTCTTCGCCAACCAGGCGACCGAGCGGGTCGAGAACCTGAAGAAGAAGGAAGAGCTGTGCGTGCGCGCCGAGGCGATGGCCGATTCCACCGACTGGGTGAAGACCGCCGACGCCATGAAGACCCTCCAGGGCGAGTGGAAGGCGATTGGCCCGGTCACCCGCGGCAACGAGAAGGCCGTGTGGGAGCGCTTCCGCGCCGCCTGCGACAAGTTCTTTACCCGCCGGCAGGAGGACCTCAAGCAGCGCAAGCAGGACTGGACCGAGAACCTCAAGCGCAAGGAAGCGCTGGTCGCCGAAGCCGAACAGCTGTCGCAGTCCACCGAGTGGGAGCAGGCGGCGTCGCGGATCAAGCGCCTGCAGGTCGAGTGGAAGACGATCGGCCCGGTGAAGAAGAGCAAGTCGGACGCGATCTGGAACCAGTTCCGCGCCGCCTGCGACCTGTTCTTCGAGCGCTTCAAGAACCGCGACTCGGTGGCGCTGACCGGCAAGATGGCCGACCGCGAAGCGGCCGTTGCCGAGCTCGAGGCCCTGGTGCCGGCCGCCGATGCGGCCGACGCGCCGCAGCCGGATGACCTTTACGCCAAGGTGCAGGCCGCGCGCGCCCGCTGGGTGCAGGGGCCGGAGCTGCCGCGCCACACGCTGGCGCCGCTGGCCGATCGCGTCAACGCCTCGCTCTATGCGCTGGTCACGCGCTGGCCCGACGGCTTCAAGGGCACCGACCTCGATCCCGAGCTGACGCGGGGCAAGATGGAGAAGCTGGTCGCCAAGGTCGAGAAGCTGTTGCCGACCGAAGCGGCGGAGCCGGCCAAGAACCTCTCCCCGGCCGAACTGCTGGCGCGGCAGTGGCGCGAAGCGCTGGCCGCCAACACCATGGGCGCCGGCGCGGCGCGTCAGGCCGAAGACGCGCGGCAGCGCGCGGCCGAGCAGGAAGTGCGCAGCGCCCAGGCGGCATGGGCGCGCATGGGGCCGCTGTCGCCCGACCAGCGCAAGCCGCTGCAGGAGCGCTTCGATCGCGCCGTGCGGAAGTTCCTCGAGATGCGGCGGCGGAGCAGCGCGCGCGCCTGATTCGCTTCACTGCCTGGGACGGCCGGTCCGGCCAAACGCCGCGCCGGTCGTCTGTGATCTGCATGACTACTCGCATCGCATCGTTCGCCCTTATTCTGTTTTTCCTTTCCGCCCCGGCCGCCTCGGCACAGTCGTTCGACATTGGCGCCAACTTCGTGTCCGCGCAGTGGAGCGAGTTCGAGGGCTCGGATCTCGGCATTGGCGCCCGCCTGTCGTGGAAGCCCGGCACTGTGCTCGGCGTGGAAGGGGAGGTCAACTGGTTTCCCTCCGCGTTCCCCGGTGACGACGTCGCCTTCAGCGGCCACCGGCTCGAGGGTGTCGTCGCCGTCACCGCCGGGCCGCGCCTCGACCGCATCCGGCCGTTCGTGCGGGCGGGCGCCGGCTTCCTGCGCTCGTCGGCCGCGCCCGAGCCGTTCCCCTGCATTGCGATCTTCCCGCCGCCGCTCCACTGCCTTCTTGCCGGCGGCGACACCATGCCCACCATCGAGATCGGCGGCGGTGTCGAGGTATCGACGTCGGCCAGGACCTTCATTCGCTTCGACGCCATCGACCGCATCCTCCGCTACCCCGGACCCACGTTCGGGCCCGCTGACGAGGTCAGCGAGGACGGCTTCTTCGGTCACGCCTTCAAGTTCACCCTCGGGGGCGGTTGGCGGTTTTAAGAAGTCGTAAAGGCGCCGGGGAGGGAAGGTTTCTCCTGATCTCCTCGTCTCCTGTTAGACTTTCGGGGCCATGAAGAAGCTTGCCCTGCTCTGTGTCCTGGCGCTTGCGGCCTGCTCCTCGCAGCCCGCCGCGCCGCCGGTTAGCCCCGAAGTTGCCGCCTGGCAGAAGCGCGCCGAAGGCGTCACCATCATCCGCGACGACTGGGGCATTCCGCATATCTACGCCAAGACCGACGCCGACGTGGTGTTCGGCCTGATGTATGCGCAGGCCGAAGACGACTTCAACCGCGTCGAGACCAACTTCATCAACTCGCAGGGCCGCCTGGCCGAGGCCGAAGGCGAGGCCGAGATCTACCGCGACCTGCGGATGAAGCTGTTCATCGACCCCGAGAGCCTGAAGGCCGACTACGCCAGGGCCGAGCCGTGGCTCAAGGCGCTGATGGACGGATGGGCCGGCGGCCTCAACTTCTACCTGGCTACCCATCCCGAGGTGAAGCCGCGCGTGATCACGAAGTTCGAGCCGTGGATGGCGCTCAGCTTCAGCGAAGGCAGCATCGGCGGCGACATCGAGCGGGTGAATATCGGTCAGCTCGAGGCCTTCTACGGGGCAACCGCGCCGCCGACCAGCACGGCGCGCTTCGACTCGACCGACTTCCTCGCACCACCCGAGGAGCCCCGCGGCTCGAACGGGTTTGCCATTGCCGGCGCCAACACTGCCTCGGGCAAGGCGCAGTTGCTGATCAACCCGCACACCTCGTTCTTCTTCCGCGAGGAAGCGCAGATGGTGAGCGAAGAGGGGCTGCACGCCTACGGCGCGCTGACCTGGGGCCAGTTCTTCATCTACCAGGGCTTCAACGACAAGGCCGGCTGGATGCACACCAGCAGCAGCGTCGACAACATCGACGAGTATCTCGAGACGGTGACGAAGAACGCGGACGGCTCGTATACCTACCGTGTCGGAACCGAGGAGCGGCCGTTGGCCGCCTCGAAGATTGCGGTGCCGTACAAGTCCGGCAGCGGCATGGCGCAGAAGGAGTTCACCGTCTACAAGACCCATCGCGGCCCGATTGTCCGCTCCGTTGACGGCAAGTGGGTGAGCGTCCGGCTGATGAACGAGCCGCTCAAGGCGCTCGAGCAGTCGTACATGCGCACCAAGGCGCGCAGCCTGGACGAGTACAAGAAGGTGATGGCGCTGCACACCAACTCGTCGAACAACACGCTCTATGCCGACGCCGACGGCAACATCGCCTACTTCCACTCGAACTTCGTGCCCAAGCGCGATCCGAAGTTCGACTGGACCAGGCCGGTGGACGGCGCCAATCCCGCCACCGAATGGAACGGTCTGCACTCGTTCGACGAGTCGCCGAACGTGGTGAACCCGCCCAACGGCTGGGTCTACAACACCAACAACTATCCCTACTCGGCGGCCGGCGCGAACAGCCCGAAGCAGAAGGACTATCCGGCGTACATGGACTCGGGCAGCGAGAACCCGCGCGGCGTGCACGCCATTCGCGTGCTCGACGGCAAGAAGGGCTTCACCATCGATTCGCACATCGCCGCCGCCTACGACAGCTACATGCCCGAGTTCGAGATCCAGATTCCGCTGTTGTTGCGGGCGCACGCGCAGGCGGCGGCGTCGAACCCGTTGAAGGCGAAGGTGGCCGACCAGGTGGCCGTGCTGAAGGATTGGGACTACCGCTGGTCGGCGGCGTCGGTGCCGACGTCGGTCGCCATCTTCTACGGCGAGGACCTGTGGCAGCGCGTGTCACCCGCCGCGCGCAAGGCCGGTGTGAGCGTCTACGAGTACATGCGCACGAAGGCGACCGCGCAGGAGCGTCTCGAATCGCTGTCGGCCGCCGCCGACAAGCTGCAGGCCGACTTCGGCAAGTGGCAGACGCCGTGGGGCGACATCAACCGCTTCCAGCGCAACGACGGCAACATCGTGCAGACCTTTGACGATGCGAAGCCGAGTACGCCGGTGATGTTTGCCTCGGCGCGCTGGGGCTCGCTGGCGTCGTTCGGCGCGCGGGCGTATCCGGGCACCAAGAAGTGGTACGGCACCAGCGGCAACAGCTTCGTGGCGGTCGTTGAGTTCGGCGACCGGGTCACGGCGAAGGCCGTCACCGCGGGCGGTGTGAACAGCGTGCCCGGCTCGAAGCACTTCAACGACCAGGCCGAGCGTTACGCCACCGGCAACCTGCGCGACGTCTATTTCTACCGCAACCAGCTCGAGGGCCACACGGAACGGACCTACAAGCCGGGCCAGAAGCCGTAATGCGCGCCGCTGTGGTGTTGGCGGTGATGTTGGCCGGCCTGACGCCGGTCCACGCGGAGCAGAAAATGTTGCGAGCGAGTGGGACGTTCGAGGTGAAGCTGGCGCCGGTCGGCAACGACAGCACGCCCGAGGGACCAAACCTCGGGCGCATGTCGATCGACAAGACGTTCAAGGGCGACCTTGACGGCGTCAGCAAGGGCGAGATGATCACCGCCGCCGGTATCACCGTCAAGGAATCCGCGGCGTATTCAGCCGTCGAGAGGGTCACCGGGACGTTGGCCGGCAAGAAGGGCAGCTTCGCGCTGCAGCACACCGGCGTGATGGACCGCGGCAAGCCGTCGCTCAACATCACCGTGGTGCCCGACTCCGGCACCGGCGAACTGGTGGGGCTGTCCGGCAAGATGGACATCATCATCGAGGGCAAGCAGCACTCGTACGTCTTCGAGTACGCGATTACGAAGGACTAGCGCAGCCGCCCGGCCGTTGCCGGGAGGCCGTTCGACGTGTGGCCGCGAGCCGGCTCACCGGCCCAGGGCCGTGCCGGCCAGCGCGAAGGCGATCACCCGCGCCGGAATCCCGCGTTCCTGGTCGCCGGCCGTCAAGGCCACGTACTGCCGGCCCTGATGCAGGTAGGTCACCGGCGGGCCGGTCTGCACCGCCGCGATCGCCGTTTCCCACACCGTGGCCCCGGTGGATTTGTCGAGCGCGCGGAAGAAGGGTTGCCCGCCCCATCCCTCGCCGGCGAACAGCAGCGTGCGCGTGGCCAGCAACCCCGCCCGTGATCGGCTGCCGGTGCGCGGCACCGTCACCCCTTTCAGCAGCGGGTGATCGCGGATGGCCGGCGGCGTGTCGCCGTTGGCCACCTGCCACGCAATGTCGCCGCTCTTCAAGTCGATCGCGGTAATGCGGCCATACGGCGGTTTCACGATTGGCAGACCCTCCACGGTGGGCAAGGCCGATCGCGCCACCGCCACGTAGTCCATGTCTGATTCGTGGCTCTTCTCGAGCGCCACCAGCGATGGCTGCGTGGCCGAGCCGACGTAGATCAGCCCGGTCTCCGGGTCGGCCGCGCCGTGCTCCCACTGGGCGCCGCCCTGCACACCGGGCAGGATGATGGTGCCCTTGGTGCCGTCGGGCGCTGCCGCCAGCGATGGCGGTTGATACATGGCGCCCAGGCGATAGCCGCGGACCGCCTCGATCGCACGCGCGCGAATGGCCGGGGTGAAGTCGGCGAGGTCGTCGAGCGTGACGCCCTGGCGGTCGAAGGCCGGCGGTCTGGTCGGGAACGGTTGCGTCTTCGCGGTGCGTTCTCCCGGCACGTCGCTCGCCGGCACCGGCCGTTCTTCAATCGGCCAGAGCGGTTCGCCGGTAACACGATCGAACACGTAGGTGAACGCCTGCTTGGTCAGGAGTGCGACGGCCCGCACGGTGCGGCCGTTGCGGTTCACGTCGATCAGCATCGGGGCGGTGGTGTTGTCGTAGTCCCAGATGTCGTGGTGGATCTGCTGGAAGTGCCATACCACCATACCGGTGCGCACATCCAGGCACACCAGGCTCGAGGAGTAGACGTTGTCGCCCAGACGGTGCCCGCCGTAGAGATCCCCGGTGGGCGCCTCCACCCCAAGGTAGACATACCCGAGCGCTTCGTCGGCGGAGAACGGCGCCCATACGCCGGCGTTGCCGGTGAACTGCCAGGAGTCGCGCTCCCAGGTGTCGACGAACGGTTCGCCGGCTTGCGGAATGGTGTTGAAGCGCCACAGCTCCTTGCCGGTCCTGACGTCGAAGCCGCGGACGAAGCCCGGCACGTTGGCCTTCGATTTCGGCCGGAACCCGAGCTCGAGCGCGGGGCCCACCACGATGACGTCATTCGCGATCACGACCGGTGAGCTGCTGCCGATTGGCGCGAACGGGTCGAACGCGCCGCGGCCGAGCGCCCGTTTCAGGTCGACCATGCCGTCGGATCCGAACGCCTGCACCAGGCGGCCGCTCCGCGCATCGAGCGAGACCAGCCGGAAGCCGGGCGTCACGACCACGATGCGGGCGTCCCGGCCGTCGGTCCAGTAGCTGACGCCGCGCCCGGAGTTGCGCCGCGGCGCGCGCGCTGCGCGGTCGCCCTCGTCGAGTGACCAGCGCCAGCGCTCGGCACCGGTCGCCGGGTCGAGGGCGAGCACATCGCGATTGAGTCCGGCGGTCAGGTAGAGCGTGCCGTCGGCGTACAGGGGGGCGGACTCGTTCTTGAACTCCGGCTTCGGCCCGATCGGTCCGAGATCGTGCTCCCACACCTGTCGCAGGCCGGCGACGTTGTCGCGGGTGATCTGATCGAGCGGAGAGTAGCGCAAGCTGCGGTTGTCGCCGTGGTACGCCCGCCACTCGCCCACGGGCGGTGCCGGCTGTTGCCGCGCGGCCAGGATCGAAACAGACATCAACACGACGGCAAGGCTTACTCGCGACATCGAGACGGCTCCCATGGCCAGAAAGCATATCCGACCGCATGGTTGTTGCGCGCCCGTGCCTCGTCCTTCGATAGAATCGGGAGGTCGTGCCGCGGCGGCATGCGACGGTTAGGACGAGTGACCGGTAAGGACCTGTAGATGATCAGACGCGCGCTGACGGAGAACTTCGGCTACATCCTGGAAGCCGAGCCAGGTGACGCACTCGAGCAGATCGAGACCAGCGACCTTCGAAATCTGCTGCTCGATGCATCCGGGGGAGCGATCCTGTTTCGCGGGTTCGCGCCGACCGAGGCGACGTTCAAGCCGTTCAGCGAACGGCATGGCGCCGACTTCGTGGTCCATCACCATCTCACCTCTCGCGACTACGTGGCCGGGGATCTCACCTTTGCCACCGTGAACAAGGATGACTACGCCATTGAGTTCCACAATGAGATGGCGTCAAGCCCGGTCAGTCCCGATTTGTTCTGGATGCTCGCGTGCCGGCCGGCCCGTCACCGCGGCCGCACGGGGCTGGTCGACGGGGTTGCGGTCGCCCGGGATCTGACGGCGAACACCCGCAGGCACTTTGCCGAGAAGCCGCTGTTGTTCGAGTACCCGCAGCTGCCGAAGAGTCACTGGGGAGCGCTGGTGCCTGGCAGGAGCGAGCGCGCCGGGGTCGAGGCGTGGTTGTCGTCGGTCGGCAAGCAGAGAGGCGTGACCGAATACACCTTCGATGCGGACGAGAACCTGAGTCTCAAATACTCGTTTCGGGCCATCCGTGACACGCGCCTGGCCGGCCTGCCGGCCTTTTGCTGTGGCTTGCTCGACGCCCCTGAGGCATACAAATTCATCGACGGATCAGTGCCGGCCGAGGTGTGTGTGACCGAGGTCAGGCAGGTGATCTACCAGAATGCGGTGTGGCTGGACTGGCAAGCCGGGGACGTCGTGCTGGTGGACAACACCAGGGTCATGCATGCCCGCGAGGCCTTCGACGATCCTCAGCGCAGAATTCTCGTTCGCTATTCGGGACTGCGTTCGTAGAGGCATCGATACCTTCGATAGAATCGCGAGATGACTACGCCCGCCCCCGTCGCGCTCGAACGAAACGGCATCCGCCTCGAACCCCTTGGCCCCGAACACCACGATGGCCTGGTCGCCGCCGCGGCCGATGGCGAGTTGTGGAAGCTGTGGTTCACGTCGGTGCCTGATGCCGCCGGCGCCTCCAAGTACATCGACGCGGCTCTGAAGGGGCAGGCCGACGGCCATATGCTGCCGTGGGCCGTCCGCGACCTCGCCGACGGCTCGATCGTCGGCAGCACCCGCTATCACGACATCGTCCCGGCGATTGACCGGGTGGAGATCGGCTACACCTGGTACGCCGCGCGCTGCCAGAAGACACACGTCAATACCACCTGCAAGCTGATGCTGCTGTCGCACGCCTTCGATACGCTGGGCTGCAAGGTGGTCGGCCTGCGCACCGACAACTTCAATTTCGTGTCGCAGAAAGCGATTGAAGGGATCGGCGCGAAGAAGGATGGCGTGCTGCGTCACCACCAGGCGAGGGCCGACGGCTCGGTGCGCGACTCGGTGCTCTACAGCATCCTGGCCACGGAGTGGCCGGACGTGAAGCGGCATTTGGAGTTGAGGCTGGCGCGAAGGTCCGGCTAAAGCCGGACACCACATCAATGGTGCGGACTCCGCACTGATGTAGCGTCCGCCGCACGGAGTGGCCGGACGTGAAGCGGCATTTTGGAGTTGAGGCTGGCGCCAAGGTCCGGCTAAAGCCGGACACCACATCAATAGTGCGGACTCCGCACTGATGTAGCGTTCGCCGCACCGATGTGGCGTCCGCCTTTAGGCGGACTAATCCGCGTTGGGATCTTCGAGGTAGGTGTAGCCCTGCAGCGCTTCCTCGTAGAAGCGCAGCAGGCGCCCGGCCTGCTGGTCTTCCATCCGGTTGGCGTTGACCGCCTGCTCGACGTCGCGCCGCAGCTTACCCATCAGCATTTCCGGCTCGAACTCGACGTACTTCAGCACTTCGCGGACGGTGTCGCCCTTGATGATGTGCTCGACGCGCGCCCCCTCGGTGTGGTCAATGCCGTTCTCGCCGAGCGAGATGTGCACCGCGTGGGTGTCGCCGAACAGGTTGTGCAGGTCGCCGAGAATTTCCTGGTAGGCGCCGACCAGGAACACGCCCAGGTAGTAGGGCTCGCCGTCGAAGCGGTGGAGCAGGATGGTTTTCTTGACGTCGCGGCGATCGATGAACGAATCAAGCTTGCCGTCGGAGTCGCAGGTGATGTCGCTCAGCACGGCGTGCTCGGTCGGCCGCTCGTTGAGGCGATGGATCGGCATCACCGGAAACAGCTGCTTGATCGCCCAGCTGTCGGGAATCGACTGGAACAGCGAGAAGTTGCAGAAGTAGGTGTCTGACAGCAGCTCTTCGAGCGCCTTCAGCTCTTCCGGCACATCCGGCATGTCCTTGCACAGCTTGTTGATCTTGTCGCAGATCGCCCAGTACAGGTTCTCCGCGTGCGAGCGCTGTTCGAGCGACAGGTAGCCGCCGCTGAACAGGTTCATCGCCATGTCGAGCGCCTGCTGCGCGTCGTGGTAGGTCTCGGTGGCGTTGCGGCCGGTCACGCCGTGGTACGCCTCGATCAGGTCGACCAGCGGCCGCTCGAACTCGTCCTTGACCTCGGTCGGAATGGTCTCCTCGCCGAAGTTGAGGGTGCCTAGCACGTTGAAGATCAGCAGGCTGTGGTACGCCGAAATCGCGCGGCCGCTTTCCGAGATGATCGTCGGGTGCTTCACGCCGGCTTCGTCGCACACCGTCTGGATGTGATAGACGACGTCGTTGGCGTATTCCTGCAGGGTGTAGTTCATGGACGACTCGAAGTTGGTCTGCGAGCCGTCGTAATCCACCCCGAGCCCGCCGCCGACGTCGAGAAACTCGAGCCCGGCGCCCTGCTTGGCCAGCTCGCAGTAGACCCGCGCCGCCTCGTTGAGCGCGCCCTTGATGATGCGGATGTGCGTGATCTGGCTGCCGAGGTGGAAGTGGAGCAGCTTCAGGCAGTCGCCCATGCCGCGCTTCTGCAGCTCCTCGAAGCCGCGCAGGATCTCGGTCACCGTCAGGCCGAACTTGGAGCGGAACCCGCCCGACGACTGCCAGCGTCCCGAACCGCGGGCGGCCAGCTTGACGCGCATGCCGATGTTCGGGCGGACGCCGATCTTCTCGGCGTATTCGAGCACCAGGTCGAGCTCGGTGTACTTCTCGACCACCGGGATGATCTGGCGGCCCATCTTCTGGGCCAGCATCGCCATCTCGATGAACTCGTAGTCCTTGAAGCCGTTGCAGATGATCGGCGTGTCGTTGTTGGCCATCGCCGACACGGCCAGCAGCTCCGGCTTGCTGCCGGCTTCGAGTCCGAAGCCGTACTGGGCGCCGAAGTTCAGCACCTCCTCCACGACCTGCCGCTGCTGGTTCACCTTGATCGGGTAGACGCAGACGTACTTGCCCTGGTACTGGTTCTGGTGGATGGCGTTCTGGAACGCGCCGTGAATCTCGCCCAGCCGGTGCTTGAGGATGTCGGTGAATCGCAGCAGGATCGGCACGGCCAGGCCGCGCAGCTGCAGCCGATCGATCAGCCGTTTCAGGTCGACGCTGCGCAGCGGATCCTTGGTCGGGTGGACTTGCAGGTGGCCTTGCTCGCCGACCGAGAAGTAACCCTGCCCCCAGCGCGGGACGTCGTACAGTTCGGCGGCTTCGGTGGCCGACCAGGGGGTGCTCCCGGGGCTGGTGCCCGCGCTCAGGCTTCCGCCTGCGACTTTGTTCATCGTCTGGATAAACAGAATAAACGGAATGAATCGCGGCGGCCTCATTTTTTTCGGCTCGGCCCAAAAAATGTGTAGCCTTCTTGGATGTCTGACCGCGTTCCCGCCATCAAGGTGCTGCTGCTGCCGAAAGACACCAATGCGCTCGGCACCATCTTCGGCGGCGTCATCCTGTCCCACATCGACCTGGCGTCGGCGGTCGAGGCGCGAAAGACCGCGACCCACCGTTACGTCACCAAGGCCATGAACGCGGTGGAGTTCCATGCCCCGGTTTTCGTCGGCGACCTGGTGAATTTCTTTACAGAAACGACACGCGTCGGCCGCACCTCGATCACCGTGAAAGTGCTGGTCGAGGCCGAGCGCTGGGGCGCCGGGCACGGCGAACGCGTCATGGTCACCGAGGCGGAAGTCGTGCTGGTGGCCATTGGTCCCGACGGCGCTCCCATTCCGGTCCGGGCCGAATGATCGCAGCCTATGCGCCTGGGTCGGTCTCGAACGTCGCTTGCGGCTTCGATGTGCTCGGCTTTGCCCTCGACGAGCCGGGGGACGTCGTAGAGGCCGCCGCGCAGGATGGCCCCGGGGTGACGATCGCCGCCATTCATGGCGACGGCGGGCGGTTGCCCCTCGATCCGGCCAGCAATACCGCCGGCGCCGCGGTCGGCGCCTTGCTGCGCCGGCTCGAAACCACCCGCGGCGTGGCGCTGACCATCCACAAGGGCCTGCCGCTGGCAAGCGGCATTGGCAGCAGCGGCGCCAGCGCGGTGGCGGCGGTCGTGGCCGCCAACGAATTGCTGGGGCGGCCGGCGTCGCTCGACCTGCTGCTGGCCTGCGCCATGGCGGGGGAGCAGGCAGGGTGCGGCGCCATGCATCCCGACAACGTTGCTCCGTCCCTGTATGGCGGATTCGTGCTGGCGCGCAGCGCGAATCCGCCTGACATCGTCCGCCTGCCGGTGCCGGCCGGCCTGGCGTGCGCCGTGCTGCACCCGCACGTCGAGGTGCAGACCGGCGCCGCGCGGGCGTTGCTGGGCGACGAGGTGCCGCTGCGAGACGCGGTGCGCCAGTGGGGCAATCTCGGCGCGCTGGTCGCGGCGCTGTTCAAGGGCGATCACGCCTTGTTGTCGAGATCGCTGGAAGACGTGATCGCCGAACCGAAGCGCGCGTCGCTCGTGCCGGGGTTTTACGCCGTCAAGACGGCCGCGCTGGCGGCAGGAGCGCTGGGCTGCAGCCTGTCGGGCTCGGGACCGTCAGTCTTCGCGCTGGCCGGCTCGCTCGAGACCGCCGGCCGGGTTGGCGAGGCCATGCAGCGGGCATTTGCCGGCGAGAGCTCGGTCGGCGCCGACCTGTGGGTGTCGCCGGTCGGACGCAGCGGAGCCAGGATTGTGAGCCACAGATGACGCAGATGACGCCGGCCCCGGCCAGGGCCACAGATGACACAGATTACGCAGAACATTTTGTTTCGGTGTTATCGGTGTCATCTGCGGCCCTGGATGAGCGATCTGTGTCTGCGGCTCTGGATGAACGATCTGTGTCTGTGGCCCTGGTGATCAAATCATGATCTGTGTCAGCACGCGCGGACAGGCACCGGCCGTTCCGTTTCGCGAGGCCGTTGCCGCCGGGCTGGCGCCCGACGGCGGCTTGTATGTGCCGGCCACGCTCGAGCACCGCCCGGCCGCCTGGTGGGACGCGCTGCGCCGCGCGCCGTTCCAGGATGTGGCCGTCGCCATGGCGCAGTCGCTGGTCGGCGACGAGTTCGACGAGGCCGAGCTGGCCGCGTTGATTCGCGACGGGCTGAACTTTCCCGTGCCGATCGTGCGGCTCGACGAGTCGCTGCAGGTGGTGGAGCTGTTTCACGGGCCGACGTTTGCCTTCAAGGACTTCGGCGCGCGCACGCTCGCGCGGCTGCTTGCCCTGAGCGAGCGCGACGTCGCTGGCGGCGACGTCGCGCGAGTCGAAGGGCTGGGCGCGAGTGGAATCGAACGGCTCACCGTGCTGGTCGCCACCAGTGGCGACACCGGCGGCGCCGTGGCGCAGGCCTTCTGGGGCGTGCCGGGCACCCGCGTTGTTGTGCTGTATCCCGAGGACCAGGTCAGCCAGGTCCAGGAAGCGCAGTTCACCACGCTGGGCGGCAACGTCGTCGCCGTGGCCGTCACCGGCACGTTCGACGACTGCCAGCGCATCGCCAAGGAGGCGTTCGCCGACGAGGAACTGCGGCGGCGCGTGCGCCTGACCTCGGCCAACTCCATCAGCCTGGGCCGGCTGGTGCCGCAGATGTTCTACTACGCCTATGCGGCGCTGCAGGCGCCGGCCGGAACGCCGATTGTGGTGTCGGTGCCGAGCGGCAACTTCGGCAATCTGGCCGCCGGTGTCATGGCACAGCGCATGGGCGTGCCGATTGCCGGCTTCGTCGCCGCCACCACGGTCAACGATACCGTGCCGCGCTACCTCGAGACCGGTGTCTTCGCCCCACGTCCTTCGGTGCCGACCATTGCCAACGCGATGGATGTCGGCGCGCCGAGCAACTTCGAACGCCTGCAGTGGCTATTCGGCGGCGACCGCGCCGAGATGCGGGCGGTGATCACGCCCAGCGTGCACACCGATGCCGAAGTGAGGGCGGCAATCCGCGAACTGCACAGCCGCTACGGCTACATCGCCGACCCGCACACGGCCATTGCCTATCTCGGCACCCAAGCACCTCGGCATCCGCCTCCGATCGCGAACAATCCGGCGAACGACGGCGAGACCGCGCCGAAGCGGCCTCCGGCCGCGCCGGCGGGCCCGGGCACCCCAGCACCTCAGCACCTGTTCCTGGCGACCGCGCATGCGGCGAAGTTTGCCGAGGTGGTGGAGCCCGCGCTGGGGCAGGCGGTGCCCATGCCCGCGCCGCTGGCCCAGGCGCTGGCGCGCCGGCGATTCGTTTCGCGCATCCGGCCGACGGTCGGCGAACTGGGCGTTATTCTCGGGGAGTGAGCGTGTCGAACTGCACGAGCCGGGCGGCTTCCATCAAGCCGCGAGCGGTGAACGGCTTTTCCAGGAACGCCGCGCGGTCGCCGAGATCCGGGCGATCGTCGAACAGCATGTCGCTGAAGCCGGTTTGAAACAGCACCGGCAAGCCGGGGAAGATCTGGCGCACCCGCTCGGCCAGTTGCGGGCCGGTCATCACGGGCATTGACACGTCGGTGATCAGCAGATCGAGTGCCGGCTGCTCCTTGAGCAGTTCCAGTGCGGCGGCGCCGGATGAGGCCTGCAGCAGTTTGTAATTCTCCTTCAAGAGAATTCGTTCGATCACTTGCAGCATGATCGCATCATCGTCCACCACCAGCACCGTTCGCTGCCGCTTGAGCGGCGACAGCGGGGCGCGCGCCGGTTCGGCGGCAACCGGGAGGCCGGCGCGCAGGGCCTGGGCGGCCGCGGCCTGTTCGTCCATGGCGAAGGCCTGCGGCGGCGCGCCCTGGCCGGCGACCACCCACAGGCGGGTCAGCAACGGCTGCGGCAGCCCGAGTTCGGCCGCCACGACATAGATGTCGCGGCAGAGCGCCTCCATCTCGCGCAGCCGGTGCGCCATCTGCTCGTAGGTCAGGGGGCCGCGGGCCTCCTGGGGCTTTGCGCTGGGATTGTGCCAGCCCGAATCGTGGGTGCTCATGCGCGGCATGATACCGCCGGTCCTGCCATATGATCGCAGGAATGGCATCTCCGGCTTCGTCCCCTGTTTCAACCGTTGTTCCCGACCGCCAGGCCCTTGACCCGAAGTACACCTGGGACCTGTCGTCGATCTTTCCCGACTGGCCGGCGTGGGAAGCGGCCTTTGCCGAGCTCAGCGCGGGGATTGAGGCCTACAAGACGTACGAGGGCACCCTGGCGCAGGGGCCGGCGCAACTGCTGCGGGCCTTGCAGGATCGCGATGCGCTCGACCAGCTGAGTTACCGGGTGTGGTACTACCCAGCGCTGCAATACGACGAGGATCAGCGCAACAACACCATCAACGCGCAGCGCCAGCGGGTGCAGCTGCTGTTTGCCAAGTGGCAACAGGCGACGTCGTGGTTCCAGCCAGAACTGTTGCAGCTGCCGCTCGCATCGGTGCGCCAGTGGATGGCAGAGTCGCCGGCGTTGGCGCTCTACCGGTTCGCCATCGAAGAAGTGTTCCGCCTGCAGGCGCACGTGCTGAACGAGCAGGGCGAAAAGCTGCTGTCGTTGTCGGGCCGGCTGGGCGGCGTGCCCAAGGACTCCTATGCCGCGCTGTCGACCGCCGACGCGCGCTTTCCCACGATCGCCTTGTCCACCGGCGAGTCGGTCGAAGTCAGTTACGGGCAGTACCGCAAGCTGCTGGCGACCTGCCGCAACCAGGACGATCGCAAGCGGGCGTACGAAGCGCTCTATGACACCTACATCGGCAACCTGAACACCTACGCCTCGCTCTACAACGGCGTCATGCAGGGCGAGTGGTTCGAGGCCCGCGCGCGCGGCTACCAGACCACGCTCGACGCCGCGCTCTTCGGCAATGCCATTCCCACCAGCGTGGTCGAGAACCTGATCCACGAGGCCAAGAGCGGCGTGGCGCCGTTCCGCCGCTACCACCAGTTGCGCAAACGCGTGCTCGGGCTCAAGGACTACTACGTCTTCGATGCGTTCGTGCCGCTGGTCGATGCCGAGGAACGGTATCGCTATGACGAGGTGCTCGACTGGATCATCGAAGCGGTCAGTCCGCTCGGCGCCGAGTACCAGGCGCGGGTGCGGCGGGCGTTCGCCGAGCGCTGGATCGACGTCTACGAGAACCAGGGCAAGCGCAGCGGCGCCTACTCGGCGCCGGTCTACGGCGCCAACCCGTACATGCTGCTCAACTACAACGACACCCTCGACGCGGTGTTCACGCTGGCCCACGAGCTGGGGCACTCCATGCACACGCTGCTGTCGCAGGAGACGCAGCCATTCGTCTATTCCGGCTACACCATCTTCGTCGCCGAGGTGCCGTCCACGCTGAACGAAGCGCTGTTGCTCGAGTTGATGCTGGCGCGGGCGAAGACGCGGCAGGAGCGCGCCGTCCTGTTGCAGCACGCGATCGACAACATTGTCGGCACGTTCTACAACCAGGTGCTGTTTGCCGACTTCGAGCTGGCGGCGCACCGGCTGGTGGAAACCGATCAGCCGATTACCTCGGAGACGTTGAGCGGCATCTATGGCCGGCTGCTTGCCGAGTACTGGGGCGACGCGCTGTCGCCCGACACCCGCGCGCAGCACACGTGGGCGCGCATCCCGCATTTCTTCCAGTCGCCGTACTACGTCTATCAATACGCCACCTGCTTTGCCTCGACGGCCAAGCTGATGGATGAGATCGGCGGCACCGATGCCGCGGCGCGTTCCGCCGCCGTCGCCCGCTATCTGGACCTGCTGCGCTCCGGCGGCTCCGACCACCCGATGACCCTGCTCAAACGGGCCGGCGTCGACCTGTCGCAGCCCGACACCGTGCGCGCCGTCGTCGCCCAGCTCGACGGTCTGGTGACTCGCCTGGAAGCCGAGCTCGGCTAGGGCGCGGACACGTGGTCCGCGTGGGGCTCGCGCCTTCGGCGCTCGTCGGGCTCGGCGCTCCGCGCCTTCGTGGGGGCCGCGCGCTCACGCGCGCTCCTGGGCGAACGTGTTTGCCCACGAGCGTCGCGAGCCCCAGGATGCGAGACAGTATGGAATGACCGGCTCGCGATCGTAACGTTGTCGTGTGTTCAGACACGCGACAAGGTGGGTGGTTCCCACCACGATCCGCGGGTTAGCGCCAAGCGGCGTCAGGGCCGCA
>JBFWUK010000029.1:0-10721 GCA_050247355.1 Vicinamibacterales bacterium
CGGTTCTTGCGTTCCGCCTTCTGGACGTAAAGCGGATAGACGTTGGCGAACTTCATTGCGGCGACGCGGTCTTCGGTCTTCACGGCTGCTCCTGCAGGTGATGATCGCACTAGAACACTGGCCTAGCCTAGAACCGTCCCTCATTCGACGGCAGGGACCACACGGGATGGGACAACCCGAGATCGGCGAAGATGGCGCGCGCCTCGGCAACGCTCTTCTTGGTCCAGTCGGGGCGGAGGTGCTCGCCGTACCAGCGCTGCGCCAGCTCGAGCACCTTCGCGACCGGCTGGATGTCGCCACGAGGCATCTGATGCCGCGCACTCCATTCGGCGACGTGGCTCTCGTCCCTGAACAACAGCATCGTGCTGCAGGTGTAGACGACGTTGTCCCAGGCATGGGACATGGGAATGGGGAAATGGACGACCAGGTCACCGGGCTGGACCCGGCCATTCTCGACAGTGAGCCGGACCTGCTCCCCTTCCGCGCCGAGCGTCGTCGTGATGCGGCACGGCTCGCCGACCAGGACGGCGATGCCGAGCGAACACCAGGCGCAGTTGCCCCACCACTTCCGGTCGCCGGACTCGACCAGGAAAGGTGTCGGGGCAAGGGAGAACGGGTGAATGGCCCAGACGGCGTGGCTCGCCGGGTGCAGGACCACGCCATGCAGTTCGGCAAGTTCCTCGAGCGAGCGGTCGAGGTCTTCGGCAGAGACACCTCCCAGCCGCGCGCGCAGCTCGTCGCGATTCGGTATCGCGCACCTCTCCACCAGCCCGCGGATCAGCTCGTGGTGAAGGTGCCCCGCTCTCGTGCCTGCCTGGGTCGTGGTGAGTAGCGTTTCCATGCGAGCCCTGTCGACGGCGTAGATTTCGGCCAGCGTCGAGGCACGTTCCGGCTCCGGCAATGCCTGAGCCCGGTGACGCGGCTCGTAGGGATGATGATCGAGCACCCACGAACCGAGTTGACGCCGGACGTCGGACTCGCAAACGCCTTCAACGACCTCGACGCCGGCCTGGCGCAGAATCTGGATGCCGGCGCCGTTGACCCGGGGATGCGGGTCGCGCATGCCGATCACGACCCGCGCGATCCTGCGCTCGGCGATCGACCGCGAGCACGCGGGTGTGCGGCCGTGGAACGAGCACGGCTCGAGGGTGGAATACAGCGTCGCTCCGACGACGCTCTGCCCGCGGGCCTGGGCGTCGCGCGCCGCCGCGATCTCCGCGTGATCCTCGCCGGGGCCGAGCGTGTGGCCGCGCCCGAGCAGTTCGCCTTGCCGGCTGACGATGACGCAGCCGACCCAGGGGTTGTCACCCGTTGCCCCCCGCGCGCGCTCCGCCTCTTCGATCGCAAGGCGCATCCACGTCTCATGTTCGGGGGTCATCGCTCAGAGCCAGCATAGCGCAGCCTTTGAACGCGGCAAACGGACGGTGCCGGCGCGCCGCCCCGTGAGCGGTATGGGGACGGCTATCGCGGACCCGGGCGGCGTTGCGCCACGTGCCACAGCACGCCGGAGGGGTCGACCACGTAGGCGACCCGCAGGCCCCATGGCTGACCTTCGGCGGTGTCGGTGCAGGCACGCCGAATCTGGTGGGCCAATCGAGCGACGAGACGTGCGACCACCACGCGTCAAGGTCGTCCACATCATGAAGTTCTCGGCCCAGTCTTTCTGGAAGTAGTTCTGCAGGACGAATCCGCTCGCTCCTATCCCGAAGATTGCCACCTCGCCATCCAACTCCTTCCTGAAGCCCAGCGCTTCATAGAAACGTCTCCGCACATACCAGCCCAATGCCGGACAGCCAGACCAACGGCGTTCAGGCAGGCGTGGTGAAGCCCAGCGCACTCGCGCTCCATCCGCTCGCCGGGGCAACGCGATGTTGGGCAGCCCGTGTGCTAGCATAGTGCTAGCAAGGGAACACGTCATGCCAACGATTACTGTGCGAAATGTCCCCCCCAAGGTTGTGCAATCGCTGAAGGCGCTGGCCAAGCGTCACAACCGGTCCATGGAACAAGAGGTGCGCGACCTGTTGGAAGGATACGTGGCCGAGCGACGCGCAATTCTCGACCAGATTGAGGCGGGCTGGCAACGGCAAACCCGGCGACCAACGGCCGCCGAAGTTGATGCCTGGATGGCCGTGGGACGACCGTGAAGGCCGTCGTTGACACCAACGTCGTCGCCTATCTCTTGCTCGGCACGACGGCTTTTGTCGACGAGTCACGCCAGTGCTTCGAACAGGTTGTGACGCCACTCGCTCCGGCGCATTGGGAAGCAGAGCTGGGCAACGTTGTGTGGATGGCCGTCAAGGCGGGTGTGTTGTCGGCTGCCGATGGGCCTGCCCGTTTGGCACTCGCCCGACGGCTAGGCATGGAGTCGATCGCGACTTCGACGCTCAGCCAAGGTGCGCTCCTGCGTGCTATCGAATCCGGCGTGTCCGTCTACGACACCCTCTTCGTGGAACTAGCCGCACGATCTATGTGCCCGTTGGTCACGTTCGACAAAGCCGTATTGAAGGCTTTCCCCGATATTGCCTGTCGTCCTCGCGATCTCTTCGGACGTTGATCGGTCTGCCCAACGCCCCGGCTTCAGCCGCGGCGCGCGTCAGTATCACTCCGCACGCCGACGGCTGCAAGCGGTTGTTGGGCTGCAATCAGAGTGCTGCCGGGAAGGCCTGTGAAGAGTGGTGAACGGTCAGCACGTGCACCTCGTCGATGCCCACGAGCCGGTAGACGATGTGGTAGGGCGGGTGCACGACCTCGCGGACCAGGGGATCGTCGAACTCCGGAACGGCCCGGCCCGATTCTGGAAGTGAGACCAGTCGGTCAGTGGCTGAGATCAGGCGGGAGACGACGACCGACGCGTAGTAAGGCGAGTCTTGACTGATGAAAGCGCGAATCGCAGCCAGGTCGGCCCTGCGCTTGCTTTGTCCAGAGCACGACCCTCACGACAAGAACTGCTTTTTGACCTCGTCGTGAGTCACGAACTGGCGGGCGTTTGATTGGCGACGCCCCTCTTCGACCTTCGCGATGAAGCACAGGCGCTCGATGGCGTCGTCGATCGTGGCGTGTTCGGGCAGCGTCCGAAGCGCCTCGATGGCTCGCTGCTTTTCGGTTATCTCCATGGCCACGATTCTACCATCGTCAGGTGGAGCGGGTCGTGCTCGCCTGGATGTCCGCCGTCAGACTCGGCCACTCGAGATTAGTCGGTGGAGCAAGTGGCGGTGACACCGTTCCTGATCTTCCGCACAGTGGCACATGAGGGTGACACGCCCAGCGCGCGCGAGCTTCTTGAGCAGACGCAATGTGAATTTCTGTCCGTGATTCTTGACACTGCGGCTACGCGAGTCGATTGGCCCATCTATGAACAATTCGGTTCGATAACCGCGCGCGAACTGGGCCCATGAGATTCGGCCGGTTTGGCCAGCTTTCAGAAGCCTCTCGCTCGGTGCCAGCGACGGCATCCACACGTCGTACCGGTTCGTCGGCATTGCACGGCCGCGAAAGCGAGTGGCGAGAATGCGAAGCCTCGAACATTGCGTCGTCCGCTTCTTCGTAATTCATGAGGAATGACGTCTAACGCCCGGCATCAGCCGCGGCGGCGCCATCATTGCACACGTCGCCGTCGGCTGCATGCCGTGTCAGGCGGACACTCCGGACGCCTTCTTGTACCGACGCCCGGTGAAGCTGTACCCGCAACTCTCGTAAAAGGCGTGCGCATCGGATCGCTGGTTGCCGGAGGTCACGACCAGCACGCGTACGCCACGCTCGATGAGGGCCGATTCAGCCACCTGCATCAACATCCGACCCACACCGCGCCGCTGCCGATGTGGCGCAACGGCTAGAGCCATGATCTGTCCGTAGCGTTGGTCGTCTTCGTAGAGTTGGCCACTCCGCGTTCCGACGAAGCCGAGCACTTGGCCATCGTCGCATGCAACAAGCGTCTGATAGTCGTCCGTCGTCGAGTATCGCTTCAAGCCGTCGACGCATCTGACTGGTCGCCGTCGGATAGCCCAGCTCACTCACGAGCCTCGCTATCGATTCCGAGTCATCAATCGAGGCCCTTCGAATTGCAGTCTTTTCCACTGGCCTTCCTCAATCACTCTTGAGTTCCGCCTAACGCGTTGCCGCTCAGCCGCGAGCGGCGGGCGCGGTCATTCGAAGGAGTCTAAACCATCTGCCGTCCGTCGGCTGCAGCGGCTGTTAGGCCGCACCGCGCCAACCATGGAGCGCTTCGGCGACCGCGATCGGGTTCTTCGTCGCGACCCGAAGGAGGGCCAGCGCCGGTCCGTCGGGAACACGACGACCTTGCTCCCAGTTGCGCAGCGTCGACACATTGACACCGATCATGAGCGCGAATTCGCTCTGCGAGGCGCGCAGCTTCTTTCGGACCGCCTTGATGTCGGCGGGCTTGAACGTCGTCACCCGAGACGCGCGCAGGGTGCCCCGACGAATGCGACCGGCCTGGCGAACGCTGGCGACCAACTCTTGAAACGCATCGGCTTTCACTTAAACTCCTCCCGAATGAGCGCCGCCAGGACACGCGCCTGGTTGGGTGTCAGGTCACCCTGCTCGTTCTTGGCGTAGGCGTAAAGCATGTAGAACGCCCTTTCACGGACCGCCCAGTAGTAGATCACTCGAATCCCGCCACGCTTCCCTGCTCCCGGCCGTGCCCATCGCACCTTTCGGGCGCCATGGGTGCCGCCGATGGTTGGTCCCTGTTCGGGCCGGCGCATGAGCGCCGACTGCAGGTCTCGATACGACTCGTCGTCGAGAAGCGCCGTGATGACCTTGGTGAAGATCGGCGTCTCAACAAACCGCATGAGCGATTATACGCCAATGGCGTATGTAGGTAAATTCGAACTGGGTTCGCTTTGATGGCGGCCTAACGACTTGCCGCTCAGCCGCGAGCGGCGGTCTCATTCTCAAGTGTGTTAGAACTCGCGGTCGCTCGTCGGCTGCAGCGGCTGGTTAGGCTGCCTTCCCAGCTTTGATTGCCGACAAGACCGCGAAAACGTGGTTCAACGCCCTGGCCAGCAGGTTCTCAATGGGCTGTGCCCGTTCACCTTCACGAAGTTTGGTTGCATACGACAAATCAGCGTACAAGGTGGATCTGAGCCGCCCTTGCTCCAAAAGGACAGCCTGCATGTCCGACGACGTCGGCGCAAGCCTTTCGCTCATGGTCTCCCAATTGAATTGCTCTCGCGGAGTCCTTCGCGCAAGCTCGATGAGCTCGCCCTGGACTCCGTCGACCAGGTTTCTCAGTTCCGAAGCAGCAGCGCTCTTTGCGGAAACGCCGATCCGGCTCTGGTCGACGGCTAGGCACGCCGCCTCAAAGCGCACCGTTGCTCGGGGGACAAGCTCCTGAATGAGACCACGGACCCTGGAACGACGTTGATGCGACTCTTGCAGCACGCGGTACTGATCAGCCTTCGCAAGGGAATACTCGACGGCCGCGGGCGTGCCAATCATGCCTACTTCGTGAACGTAGGTGAAGGCAGCCGAACTTGAGCTCGTGCTGATCGAGTTGATTCGAAGGCTGGCAGACAAATCGTAGTCCGGTAACATCGGCAAGGCGTCAGTGACTCGTCGCAGAGCCATTCCGGAGTATTCGTCGATCCGGGTGGTCGAGAGGTTAGCGGCATCTAGCGGACGGTCGCGGATTACACCGAGTTCCCATTCCGCCTCGTCCAGGGCTTCTTGTACAGAGGGCGCCACATCGC
This sequence comes from Vicinamibacterales bacterium, assembly GCA_050247355.1. Classification (GTDB taxonomy): domain Bacteria; phylum Acidobacteriota; class Vicinamibacteria; order Vicinamibacterales; family UBA2999; genus 12-FULL-67-14b. The sequence goes on from JBFWUK010000029.1 coordinate 5,712, forward strand.
TGGCGCCCTTGTGGCGCTCGAGCCACGTCCGCAAGTAGTTGACCCGCGCTCTGGTTGGATCCATTTCGTTCGCACCCTGACGACCTGCCGCTCGTCGGCTGCAGCGGTTTGCTAGGCTGCCGATCAGAGGTCTTCCATTCTTTGGTCCACCCTCGTGAACAACCTATCGAAGAACTCTCTGCCTTGGGTCTCAGTGTGGCCGTCACGAGGATGCACGGTGTATCGGTTGGAGTGCGATAGCTCCACGACTGGACGGGATCCCGAGAAGTCCCAAATGGCAGTTTTTGCGAACGTCAAGGTAGCAATGACCTCGTCGCGTGCGGCCATGGCCGCTTCGATCTCCCTGACTACTTCCAATCGTTCGTCCAGAGTTCGGGTGGGATCTGGTTCGGTCTCGCTTAGACCCAAGAGGACGTCGACGTTAACGGCCACAATGCCGCGGACGCCAGAAGCAGCGATCTGATCGGCGGCCTCGCGAGCCCGTCGGACCGCTTGGCGAACGCTCTGGACGCGCTTGGCAGCGAGCCCGCACGGCGCTCCCAGGTAGTCAATCACCAGATCCGGTTCTGCAACCACCACGCGAACGTCGCCCATGGTGAGATGTGAGCCCACATATAGTTCGAATTGCGTATTTCTGGCGAAATGGTTCCGATCCGCCCCCGGAACATCGGCACCGGAGAGCATTTCCTCAAGCTTTCGTAGGTGAGCAGGCTCAAGACGCCGGGGCGGGCGTCCGAGCGCTCGCGCAATCACATACTGCTCGATGACTGTCCACTGAGCCTCGTTTACCCGTTCAAGAAGCTCACGATCTTCGCTAGAGAGAACAACACGACGCTCGTTCACCTCCTCGATCAGGCTTCGGGCCCGTTGAAGGCGGTTCCCTGCAGGCAGCGGCACGCCAAACGCACCAAGCCGCTCTTGTGTCCACTCGGCCACGTGTAACTGGGCTGTAGGCCCGACAGGGATTGCGCGAGACTCTCGTTGTGCTGACCGCATAGCACCTGCAGCGTAACTAGTATTGGAGTAGACCGCTCCGTTGCCGTCGCAGTCTAATCCAGTTGAGATTTCGTCTGCCCACGGATTCCCAACTCGCCGTGGCGCGGGATGTTAGCACGGGACCCCGGCGTGGGACGCGTCCCGCAATAGCCTGCAACCACGCGGTTGGCTGTGAGGACTTCGCAGCTATCCACCACGAGGGAGATTGAGCTGTTCCAGCGCAACCTCTTACGGGAGCGGTCATTGCGGGTTCGGTGCCGCTGTCGCTATCGGCACTAGCCCGCGGACTTCTCACAGCAAACCCATCACAACCGATCAAGCGGACTCCGCACGCCGAGCCCGCCGCGATTGAGCACGTGGGTACACATCATGGTCGTGCTGACATCGGCATGCCCGAGTAGCTCCTGCACGGTGCGAATGTCGTAACCAGCCTCGAGCAGGTGGGTCGCAAACGAGTGACGGAAAGTGTGGCAGCCAACCCGCTTGGTCACGCCGGCCTGCCTCGCCCCCGCCGTCACCGCCCGCTGAATCACCGACTCATGAATGTGGTATCGCGATGGCCCGCCCCAACGCTCGTCCCGGCAGATACGTCCCGCCGGAAACACGAACTGCCACCGCCATTCCGTCGGCGCGCCAGGGGAACTTCCGCGACAGCGCCTCCGGCAACGCGACACGCCCAAGGCCGGCCGCCAGGATCCGAATGGTGCTGCCGCCGAACACCTTCAGGATGCTCGCTCAACTCCTTTCGCACAGCCTGGGGCAACATGACCCGCCGGTCCTTCTGGCCCTTGCCACGACGGACCGTCACCTCGCCACGTTCGAAGTCGAGGTCCACTACTCACCTCGCCTACGACGTAGCCATCGTCGCGCGCGAGACGCAAGCTGCTTGACAACCAATCGACGACGATGACAACGTCGTCGGCATGACACACATACACCCCTGTCCTGAGAGGAGGTCTCGATGCACCAGATAGCCTAGGAGGGCTCACGACATGCGCTTGAAGATTCACGGAGGCACCGTCTCGGACGGACAAGCCTCGCTCTGCCTCACCTGCCGCTCGGCCACCATCATCCGCGGGGCGCGCCTGACCGACGAGATCATCTCTTGCGGGAAGCGCATTGTTCGCGACGAGATTCGCTTCGCGGTGGCGTCCTGCACCGGCTACTCCGACCGCTCCCTGCCGTCTCTCTACGACCTGGAAGACGTGGCATGGGTGCTGCGCTCGGATGCCCGCACGAAGAAGATCGGCTTCGTGCGCGCGCGTGACTTGAAGCACACCGAGCGCCACGTCCTCGACGAAGACGACTGGGCCTAGTTTCACGATTCCCTTCAGGACTGCGACTGGAGCCGCCGCAACGTCGCCATCGCATCACCGCCGCGCTCCACCGGTACGAACAGGTGATCGTGATGCGCCGCGGCGACGACGTTACAGCTGATGCCGGCGTCGGCCAGCGCGCGAGAGACGGCGGCGGTGAGGCCCACCGCCGCCAGGTCGGAATCTACCGTCAGCGTGATCCACGCGGCACGGAACAGCGGGGGCAGGCCGTGGGCGGTGGCGACGGATTCTTCGACGATCACGGTCACTCCCTCGGCTTCGCGAAAGGTGCCGAGGGGGGCGAACGCCGATGTGTCGGTGCCGTCCGGGACCACGCAGTATGCGTAGGTCCCGGCATTCAGCACTGGCTGCATGCCGCGCAACAGGTCACCAAGATCGGAAATCGGCATTGGTCTCGATCCGCCTAACCACCTTCGCCAGGGCTACGGTGGTCAAGAAGGCGGACTCCACATCTTAGTGACGGAAGTGTCTTCGGCCGGTGAAGACCATCGCCAGGCCATGCTCATCCGCGGCGGCGATCACTTCGGCATCCTTCACCGATCCACCCGGCTGCACGACCGCGGTGGCACCCGCGGCGGCCACCGCGTCAAGGCCATCGCGGAACGGGAAGAAGGCGTCCGACGCGGCCACCGAACCCTTGAGAATCATCGACACGGCGTCCGATCTCCAGCCCGCCGCCTTCATGGTTGCCACCTTGACGGCATCGACACGGCTCATCTGGCCGGCGCCGATCGCCAGGGTGCGGTGCGCGTCGGTGAAGATCACGGTGTTCGATTTCACGTGCGCCATCACGCGCCAGGCGAAGCGCAGCGCCTGCCATTCTTCTGCCGTTGGCTGGCGCCTGGTAACGACCCTGAGATCGCCGGACGGCCAGGGCGTGTGCGCCTCGACCACCTGGTCGCGCTGCTGCACGAGGAGCGCACCAAGAATGGAGCGGTACTCACTGCCGCCGAGCAACGCGAAATCGGCCTCGAGCACGCGGAGGTTGGCCTTCTTCGCCAGGATGGGCCTTGCCGCCTCGTCTACCGACGGCGCCACCACCGCTTCGATAAAGGTCGCGACGATCGCGGTCGCGGTGTCGACGTCGATGGGACGGTTGAGTCCGATGATGCCGCCGAACGCGGCCAGCGCGTCGGCTTCTCGCGCGCGCACGTACGCTTCCGCAATCGTCGCGCCGGTGGCCACGCCGCACGGGTTGGTGTGCTTGATCACCGCCGCCGCCGGCTCGCTGAACTCGAGCACAATGCGGGCGGCTGCGTCGAGATCGAGGAGGTTGGTGAACGACAGCTCCTTGCCCTGCAGCACGGCCGGCGCCCCCAGACCCTTCGCGGCATCGAGCGCGTACCACGCGGCGGGCTGATGCGGGTTCTCGCCGTAGCGCAGGTCGCGAAGCTTGTGCGCGTGAACCGAGAGTTCGTCAGGAGCAAACGGCACGTCAGGGCCTGAGGGCTTAGGGGCCTGGGGGCGTGAAAACTGGTCCCCTTTAACGCTGACCTCGTCGAGCGTGCCGGCAATCGCCGTGTCGTAACTGCCGGTGTGGGCAAAGGCGCGGCGCGCCAGATCGAAGCGGAACTCCACCGACGGACCGCCCGAACGATCGAGCTCGGCGATCACCTCGTCGTAGTCCTTCGGAGAGACCACGATCAGCACGTCACGAAAGTTCTTGGCGGCGGCACGCACCAGGCTGGGACCGCCGATATCGATCTGCTCGATCAGGTCGTCGAAATGAATGCCAGGCTTGGCCGCGGTCTCGACGAACGGATAGAGGTTCACCACCACCAGGTCGACCATGCCAATGCCGTGCTCGGCGGCCAGCGCCAGGTCTTCGGGATGGTGCCGGCGGGCCAGGATGCCGCCGTGGATCTTGGGGTGCAGCGTCTTGACCCGGCCGTCCATCATCTCGGGAAACCCCGTCACGTCGCTGACGTTGACCACGGGCAGGCCGGCCTCGGCCAGCGCCTTGGCGGTGCCGCCCGTAGAAACGAGCTCGAAGCCACGATCGGCCAACGCGCGGCCGAAGGCCACGAGGCCGGTCTTGTCAGAAACACTCAGAATCGCACGGCGCATGAACCTGGACCCTTTCGCATACGAAGAAATATCGAAAACTCATCGCTACCGGTCAGTAATGGCAATTGACACCAAATGTAACGGCCCGGTATCATCCCCGCAGTCCATTTCTGCGGACCAGAAGGCCGCAAGTTGCGGCCTTTTTTGTTGCCCTCAACCTCATCATTGGAGAGGCTGGGGGTCGATCACTACGGTGGCTCAGCCACCTGCAAGACAGGAACAGAACGATGCGTATTACAGGCAAGGTCAAGTGGTTCAATAACGCCAAGGGTTACGGCTTCATCGAGCGCGAAGGCGGCAGCGATGTGTTCGTGCACTACTCGGCGATTCAGGGCGCCGGCTTCCGTTCCCTCGAAGAGGGCCAGCCGGTTGAGTTCGAAATCGTCGACGGACCCAAGGGTCCCCAGGCCGGCAACGTGACCCGCGCCGCGTAGTTACTGCTTGACCGAAACGGTGCCGGGCTCCCTCCCGGCATCGTTTCCCCGTAACACCTTCAGTCCTCCCCCGCCTTCACCGGCTTCACCGTCAGCGACACCTTCCCGTCCTTCATCGCCACCCGGAACGCCACTTCGCTGCCGTCGGCCGCGAACTTCTGCACCTGCGCCCGCAC
>JBFWUK010000029.1:10821-76018 GCA_050247355.1 Vicinamibacterales bacterium
CGTAACACCTTCAGTCCTCCCCCGCCTTCACCGGCTTCACCGTCAGCGACACCTTCCCGTCCTTCATCGCCACCCGGAACGCCACTTCGCTGCCGTCGGCCGCGAACTTCTGCACCTGCGCCCGCACCAGCGCGGCGACCCGCTCCATCGGCACCGCGGCCTCGCCCGCCGCCCTCTTCACCTCGGCCAGCTTCTCGTAGAGTTCCTTGACGCGATCCTCATCCGCCCCGGCACTCGAGAAACGCACCACGCGATCGGCGACGGCGGCCGGCGGCGCGGGTTCTTCCTTGGCCGTCTTCCCGGCCGTCCGCGCCGGCGCCGCCGGCGGTTTCGCGCCGCCCCGCTTCGGCCGTCCGCCCTCCATCTGCGTCAACTGCCGTTCCCACAACTCGCCGAACTTCGCGAACTTGTTCTGCAGCGTCTCGAAGCGAAAGCGATCGGCGGTGTTGCGGATGAACGAGCGATCGTGTTTCTTGACCAGCGCCTCGACCCGCGCGCGCGTTTCCCACGGCAGCCGCGGCAGCCGGCCGGCGAAGAACATGTTGTACTCCGCCTCGAGGCGCCGCATCTCGGCCTCGAGGTGCTGCATTTCCTTGTCGAAGTCGCTCTTGGGGGGCGCCACGGCCGGGGGCTAGTCGAGCAGGAGAAACCAGATCATCGGCAGCCACAGCTCGCGTGAATACGGGATGGGCCGATCGTCGATCAGCACCTCGCAGCCGGGCACCGGGCCGACGATCTCGAACAGGTCCTTGAGGCGCAGCGCATCGCCCGGGAAGAACCGCGCGCGATGGCGGCGATTGGCCCCGTCGCCGCTCTCCCGGTATTCGGCCGAGGCCTTCGCCTTCTCGACCGCCGTCTCGTACCCCGGCCCCTCGAACGGCGGGAACACCAGGGTGATCGAGAACGGCAGGTCGCGCGGGCCGAACAGGGTGGCGTGAAGGTCGGGATCGAGCGCCGCCAGTTCCTCGGCGGTGGGCTCTTCCGGCTTCTCGACGTACGGCCAGAACTTCTCGGCCGGACGGTGCGTTCGCTGCGTCATCGGAAGGAGAATCGTACTATATTTCCAAGGTGCGAGACTTCCGCGTCATTCCCTCCATCGAGGCGCTGCGCCAGCGCGCCGCCGTGCGCGACCTCGAGGTGGCCCACGGTGCGGAGGCCACCGTGACGGCGCTGCGCGCCGCTGCCGAGCACCTGCGCCAGGCCATCGCCGGCGGCCACGGCCCTGGCGACCACGAGGCGGCCAGCTCGCACATTGAAAACGCGGCTCGCGCGGCGTTGACAGCCGGGGCGCGCGGCTCGCTGCGGCCAGTCATCAACGCGACCGGGGTGGTGATTCACACCAACCTGGGACGCGCCCCGATCGCGGCGGCGGCCCTGGCCCGGGCCGCGTCAATCGCCGGCGGCTACTGCAACCTCGAGTACGACCTGGCCGAAGGCGCGCGCGGCTCGCGCACGGTCCACGCCGAATCGTTGCTGACCACCCTCACCGGCGCCGAAGCCGCCATTGTCGTCAACAACAATGCGGCGGCGACCTTGTTGATCCTGGCCGGGCTGGCCAACGGACGCGAGGTGGTGATCTCGCGCGGCGAGCTGGTGGAAATTGGCGGCGGCTTCCGCGTGCCCGACGTAATGCGCCAGTCGGGCGCCACGCTGCGCGAGGTGGGCACCACCAACCGCACTCGTGTCAACGATTACACCGCCACCGTCACGCCGGCGACGGCGATGTTCCTGCGCGTGCATCCGTCGAACTTCAGGATCGAAGGCTTCGCCGAGCGGCCAACGCTGGCCGGCCTGGTGCAGGCCGGCCGCGCCACCGGTGTGCCGGTAGTGGAAGACATCGGCAGCGGCTGCCTGGTCGACGACCTCGTGGGCGAGCCGTCGGTGCAGGCGTCGATCGCCGCCGGCGTCGACCTGGTGTGCTTCAGCGGCGACAAGCTGCTGGGTGGACCGCAGTGCGGCATCATCGCCGGCCGCAAGGCCCTGGTGGATCGGCTGCGGACGCATCCGCTGATGCGGGCGCTGCGCGCCGACAAGATCACCTTTGCCATCCTCGAGGCAACGCTGGCGGAGTACGTGGCCGGCCGCGCGGCCGCCACCGTCCCGGTGCAGCAGATGCTGCACGCCTCGGCCGAAGCCATCGAATCCCGGGCGCAGACACTTGCCGAACGTCTGGCCGCGGCCGGGTGGCAGGTGGCGATGCTGACCGGCTCGTCCGCAGTCGGCGGCGGCAGCGCTCCCGGCCTGGACCTCCCTACCGTCCTCCTGTCGATCACGCGGGCCAACGAGTCGCCCAACGTGACCGAACAGTGGCTGCGGATGCTCGACCCTCCGGTGATCGCGAGGATCGAGCACGAGCGGGTCGTCCTCGACCTGCGTACCGTGTTGCCGGGCCAGGACGAGTTACTGGCGACGCTGCTTGGGTCCAGGTCCGGCTAAAGCCGGACACTACATCCCGTCGCAGGGTTACATGTCGTCGCAGGGCCGCACTTCCGACTCGCACTCGAAGTCGGGAATGTGAATGCGGTGAAGCTCCATGAAGCGCTGGGCCACGGCCAGGGCCTCTTCTCGGGTCGCCGTCTCGACAATGGCGTAGCCGCCGACAATCTCCTTGGTCTCGGTGAACGGCCCGTCGGTCGTGGTCAGCTTGCCGCCCTTCTGGCGGATGCGCAGGCCCTGGGCGGTCGGCTTCAGCCCGGCCGTGTCTTTCAACCAGCCCTTGGCGAAGCCCTCGCCCATGAACTCCCCCATCGCGTCCATCAGCGACTGGGGCGGCTGGAACGGCTCGGTCTGCTCGGCGTGCTTGATCATCATCAGGAATTTCACGTGTTTCCTCCGGTTTCAGGGACGCGGTGATGCGCCCTTGTGATCACGTCGAATGGAATGTTCAGGGATCGACACCGGGGTCTGACCCCGAGCAGGAAATGCCGAGGGGTCTGACCGCAATGCGGGGACGGTGCTGCGCAGGGGGTCTGCCCCCAACGCGGGGGCGGCGCTGCGGAGGGGTCAGACCCCTCCGCATTTCCTGGTCGGGGTCAGACCCCTAGAAGATCGTGCTGATCGACGCTTGCGCGAAGTCGATGACGGCGGTCGGCAACACGCCGAGGTAGAGCACGCCGACCAGCGCCAGCACCAGGCCCGACATGGCCACGCCGGTGATCGGAGCCGGCACGGGCCGGGCGTCGCGCTCGGTCATGAACATCATCACGACAATGCGCAGGTAGAAGAACACCGAGACCACGCTCGACAGCACGCCGATGATGGCAAGGCCGTAGTAGCCCGAGCCGATGGCGGCGCTGAAGACATACCATTTGGCAATGAAGCCGGCGGTCGGCGGGAAGCCGCCGAGCGACAGCAGGAAGAACGTCATCAGCACGGCCAGTGCCGGGTGGCTGTGGAACAGCCCGGCGTAGTCGCGCAGGTCGTCGTTGGCGCGCTCGCGCGTGCCGAGCAGCGCAATCACACCGAAGGCGCCGAGGTTGGTCAGCGCGTAGGCGGCCAGGTAGAACAGGATGGCGGCCTTGCCGACGTCGTTGCCGGCGACCAGGCCGGCCAGGATGTAGCCGCCGTGCGCGATGCTCGAATACGCCAGCATGCGCTTGAGGCTGGTCTGCGCCACGCCGACCACCGTGCCCAGCACCATCGTCGCCGCGGAAATAGCCCACAGCACCGGCGCCCATTCGGTAATCATCGGCTCGAGCGACGACAGGAACACGCGGACGAAGGCCGCGACGGCCGCGGCCTTGACGCCGGTGGACATGAAGCCGGTGACCACCGCCGGCGCGCCCTCGTAGGCGTCGGGCGACCACATGTGGAACGGCACCGCCGCCACCTTGAAGGCAAAGCCGACGATCAGCAGGCCGACGCCGAGCAGGATCATCGGGTTGCCGCTCATCGACTGGGCGGCGATCACCGAGCCGATGCGATCGAGGTTGGTGCTGCCGGTCACGCCGTAGAGGAACGCCACCCCGTAAAGGAAGAACGAACTGGCGAAGGCGCCGAGCAGGAAGTACTTGAACGCGGCCTCGGTGCTCTGCTGCTGCTCGCGGCGAATGCCGGTCAGCACGTAGACCGCCAGCGACATGGTCTCGAGCGCCAGGAAGATCACCAGCAGGTCGGTGGCCTGGCCCATCAGCATCATGCCGACGATGCCGAACAGCATGATGGCGTAGTACTCGCCGGCCGGAATGCCGTCGCGGTCAACGGTCTGCGACGAGAAGATCACCGTCAGGATGCCGACCGCCACCAGCACCAGGTTCACGAACAGCGAGAAGTTGTCGGCGGTCACCACGCCGAAGCTGGTGGCGTTGCGGTTCCACAACAGGACGGAGGCGGCGCCGGCGCCGACCAGGCCGATGATGGCGAGGCCGCCGATCGGCATCTTCTCGTCGCGGCCGCGGAAGGCCTCGGCGAGCAGCACCACGAGACCGGCCAGGGTCACGCAGAGAATGGGGATGATGGCGTCGAACTCGCTGCTGATCATCGCTTGTCCTCCGACTTGCCCGCCGCAGCTTTGGCGAAGGCGGGAGCCTTGGCGAAGGAGGACGCCACCACTTCCGGCGTCTGGGCTGGTACCTCGACCACCAGCGGCTGGCGGGACTGCACGCGCTCGACAATGCGTTGAATGGCCGGCTCCATCGGTTTCAGAAACACGTTCGGCGCGACACCCATGCCGATGGCGGCGGCGGCCAGCGGGCCGATAATCGCCCACTCGCGGAACGACAGGTCCTTGAGATCGGCGTTATGGCTGTTGGTGATCTTGCCGTAGAACACGCGCTGGAACATCCACAGCATGTAGACCGCCGACAGGATCACGCCGAGGGCGGCGACCACGACGAAGCGCGGATCCCACTTGAAGGCGCCGAGCATGATCAGGAACTCGCCGATGAAACCGTTCATGCCGGGCAGGCCGATCGACGACAGCGTGAGAATCAGCATTACCGCCGTCAGCCGCGGCATCACCGTCTTGAGGCCGCCGAATTCGCTGATCAGCCGGGTATGGCGCCGGTCCGACAGCATGCCGACAATGCAGAACAGGCCGCCGGTGCTGACACCGTGGGCCAGCATCTGGTACGAGGCGCCCTGCACGCCCTCGACGTTGAAGGCGGAAATGCCGAGAATGACGAAGCCCATGTGGCTGACCGACGAGTAGGCCACCAGCTTCTTCATGTCGGGCTGCACCATCGCCACCAGCGCGCCGTAGACGATGGCGATCACCGAGAGCGTGGCCAGCACCGGCGCGAAGTAGAGCGCCGCCTCCGGGAACAGCGGGAAGGCCAGGCGGATCAGGCCGTAGCCGCCCATCTTCAGCATCACGCCGGCCAGGATCACCGAACCCGGCGTCGGCGCCTGCACGTGCGCGTCGGGCAGCCAGGTGTGGAACGGGAACAGCGGCACCTTGATGATGAAGGCCAGCGTGAAGGCCAGGAAGAACCAGTACTGCGTGCCGGCCGGGATGCTCAGCTCATACAGCTCGAGCAGGTCGAAGCTGTACTCGCCGGTCGCCGACTGGTGCAGCCACGACAGGCCGATGATCGCCACCAGCATCAGCACGCTGCCGGCCATGGTGTAGAGGATGAACTTGACGGCGGCGTAGATGCGCTGGTCGTAGCCCCAGATGCCGATCAGGAAGTACATCGGGATCAGCACGAAGTCCCAGAAGATGTAGAACAGGAAGATGTCGAGGGCGCTGAACACGCCGAGCATCGACGCTTCCAGCAGCAGCATGAAGATCGAGAACTCCTTGACGTGCTTCTCGACGCCGGCCCACGAGCTGAGCAGCGCCAGCGGCGTCAGGAAGCCGGTCAGCACCAGCAGCATCAGGCTGAGGCCGTCGATGCCGACGTAGTACTCGATGCCGAAGGCCGGGATCCACGAGCGGCGCTCGACGAACTGGAACGCCGCGGCGCCGGCCGACGGATCGAAGCCGGCCCACAGCAGCAGCGTCACCGCGAAGGTCAGCAGCGACACGCCGAGGGTGATGTTGCGGACCAGCCCGTCTTTCGAGCCGTCGCGGTTCGACACGAACAGCAGCAGCACCGAGCCGATGATCGGCAGCAGGATGGCGATGGAGAGTAGGGGCAACCCGTTCACGTCGCGCTATCTCCAGAGGTAGTAGGCGAGGATGGCTACCGCGCCTGCGAAAATGGAAGCCGCATAGGTCTTGACCGACCCGTTCTGCAGCAGCCGGAGCACAATGCTGGCGCCGCTCACGAAGTAGCCTGCGCCGTTAACCGCGCCGTCGACGACCTTGATGTCGAAGCCGCGCCACAGGCCCTCCTGCGACACCACCTTGATCGGCTGCACGACGGTTGCGTCGTAGACCTCGTCCACGTAGTACTTGTTCAACAGCAGCTTGTGGACGCCGGCGAACTGCGTCGCCATCTGCGCCGGAATGTCCCGGCGCTTCAGCCACAGGAAGGTCGCCAGCCCGATGCCGGCAAAGGCGACCAGCGACGACACCGCCATCAGCGTCAGTTCGAGCGCCGCGTGGTCCTCGACCGCCGCCGCTTCGCCCGGCAGGCACTCGGCCAGCGCCATGCCGGCCAGTTCGCCGGTGGCGACCGGCTGGCCGCAGTTGGTGGCCTGGAACGCCGGCTCCAGCCACGTGCCCAGCGCGAGGTGGCCGCCAAGGGCATGCGGAATGTTGGTGTAGCCGGCCAGGATCGAGCCGATGGCCAGCACGATCAAGGCAAACGCCATTGGCGCCGGGGCATCGTGCAGATGGGCCGGGTGGGGCTGGTCGGACGGGTCGGGCTGGTGCGCGTGGCCGTGGTCGTCGTGGCCGTGGGCCGCGACGGCGCCGAAGCGCTCCTCGCCGTGGAACGTGAGGTGCACCAGGCGGAACATGTAGGTGGCGGTCAGCAGCGACGTCAGCACGCCAATGCCCCACAGCACCTGGCTGCCGTGCAGGAAGGTCTCGAACAGGATCTCGTCCTTCGAGAAGAACCCCGACAGCATCGGCACGCCGGCGATCGCCACCGACGCAATCACGAACGTCCAGTAGGTGATCGGGATGTGCTTCTTGAGGCCGCCCATGTTGCGGATGTCCTGCTCGCCGTGCAGGGCGTGGATCACCGCGCCCGAGCCCAGGAACAGGCAGGCCTTGAAGAAGGCGTGGGTCATCAGGTGGAAGATGCCGGCGCCGAAGGCGCCCATGCCCATCGCCAGGAACATGTAGCCGAGCTGCGACACCGTCGAATACGCCAGCACCCGCTTGATGTCGTTCTGCACCAGGCCGATGGTGCCGGCCATCAGCGCGGTGGCGGCGCCGACCACGGCGACGATGCCCATGGTGATCGGGGCGTGCTCGAACAGCACGGCGTTGCGGCCGATCATGTAGACGCCGGCGGTGACCATGGTCGCGGCGTGGATCAGCGCCGACACCGGGGTCGGGCCCTCCATGGCGTCGGGCAGCCAGACGTAGAGCGGAATCTGCGCCGACTTGCCGGTCGCGCCAATGAACAGCAGCAGCGTGATCAGCGACAGCGTGCCGAAGGTCACCTCAGGCGGCATCTGCTTGACCGCCAGGGCAATGGTCGTGAAGTCGAGCGAGTTGAACGTCACCACCAGCAGCAGCGCGCCGAGAATGAACGCGAAGTCGCCGATGCGGTTGACGACGAACGCCTTCTTGGCGGCATCCTGGGCGGCCTGCTTCTCGTAGTAGAAGCCAATCAGCAAGTAGGAGCAGAGGCCGACGCCTTCCCAGCCGACGAACATCACCAGGACGTTCGAGCCGAGCACCAGCATCAGCATGAAGAAGCAGAACAGGTTCAGGTACGAGAAGTAGCGGGCGAAGGCCTCGTCCGGCTCCTCGTGCATGTAGGCGGTCGAGTAGATGTGGATCAGCGAACCGATGCCGGTGATGACCAGGATCATCACCGCCGACAGCGCGTCGAGGCGCAGGGCCAGGTCGAGCGAGAAGTCGCCGGCCGTGATCCAGGTGAACAGGGTCTGGTTGACCTGGCGCGATTCCGGCGGCAGCGCGGCCAGCGACCACACCTGCATGACGGCGAGCAGGAACGACAGCACCATCACGGCGGAGGCCAGGCCGCCGGTCACCGCCTTGGGCAGCCGCCTGCCCATCGTCGCGTTGACCAGGAATCCTGCAAACGGAAGCAGTGGAATGAGGGCTAGCACGGGTTTATTCCTCGGCTCCCAACGTAGTCTGCGTCATCTGTGTCATCTGCGGCCCTGGGGTCGTGGTCTGCGTCATCCGGTCACCACTTCAGGGAGGTAAACGCCTCTGGGTTGAGTGATTCGCGGTGCCGGAACAGGCCAATCACGAGGGCTAGGCCGACGGCCGCTTCGGCGGCGGCGACCGTCATCACGAAGAACGTGATGATCTGGCCGTCGACGGTGCCGAGCTGGCGGCCGAACGCCACGAACGCCAGGTTGACGGCGTTCAGCATGATCTCCACCGACAGCAGCAGCGTGATCAGGTTGCGGCGCAGGAACACGCCGGCGGCGCCGACCGAGAACAGCAGACCCGAGAGCACGAGATAGTGGCCAATCGACATGGTCACTTCTCCTTCTTCGCGAGGACGACCGCGCCGACCATCGCCACGATGATCAGGATCGACGTCACTTCGAACGCGAACATGTAGTCGGTGAACAACACGCGGCCGAGCTCGGCGACCGACGACACCGCCGGGTGCTCGTCCGCCACGCCCCCGCCTAGGCCGGCCGTGCGCGACAGCGCCCAGCCCAGCTCCAGCGCCAGCAGCAACGCCAGCACGCCGCCGATGCGCACCGCCATCGGCCGGTACAACGGATGCGCGCGGTCCCATTCGGCGGCGTCCTCACGCGGCACGTTGAGCAGCATGACGACGAACAGGAACAGCACCATGATGGCGCCGGCGTAGATGATGATCTGCACCACCGCCACGAACGGCGCCTCGAGCAGCACGTAGAGGCCCGACAGCCCGAAGAACGAGGCAATCAGCGCCAACACGCTGTAGACCGGGTTGCGCTGGGTCACGACCAGCAGCGAGCCGAGCACCGCGGCGCCGGCGAAGATATAAAAGAGCAACGCGTCAGAGCCCAAAGTAGAGCACCCCCGCGGCTGTGAGAAGCAGGTTGACCGTCGCCAACGGCAGCAGCACCTTCCATCCAAACGACATCAGCTGGTCGTACCGGAACCGCGGCAGCGTCCAGCGCAGCCACAGGTAGCAGAACAACAGGAACGCGAGCTTGATCAGGAACCAGATCCAGCCGTATTCGGGCGGGATGAACGGGCCGTGCCAGCCGCCCATGAACAGGTTCACCGCCACGGCCGAGACCGTGACCATGTTGATGTACTCGGCCATGAAGAACATGGCGAAGCGCATCGAGCTGTACTCGGTGTGATACCCGGCCACCAGCTCCTGCTCGGCTTCCGGGAAGTCGAACGGGGCGCGGTTGGTCTCGGCAATGCCGGCGCAGGCGAACACGAAGAACGCGATCGGCTGGATGAAGATGTACCACTTCGGGATGAAGCCGAACCAGTAGCCCTGCTGCAGGTCGACGATCTCGCGCAGCGACATCGAGCCGGCGAACATCACCACCGTGGCCAGCGACATGCCGTAGGCCAGCTCGTAGCTGATCATCTGCGCCGAGCTGCGCAGGCCGCCGAGCAGCGAGTACTTGGAGTTGCTCGCCCACCCGGCCAGCACGATGCCGTAGACGCCCATCGACGCCACCGCGAAGATCACCAGCACCGCGACGTTGACGTCGGCAATCATCAGCGCCATCGGCTCCGGCAGCAGGCCGAAGAACGTGGTGGCGGCGCCGAACGGCACCGGTCCGAACGCCAGGAACGCGGTGGTCACCGAGATGATCGGCGCCAGCGTGAACAGGAACGCGTCGGCCGCCTTCGGCCGCAGCTCTTCCTTGAAGAACAACTTGACGATGTCGGCGATCGGCTGGAGCAGGCCCTGGGGGCCGACCCGCGTCGGCCCGACGCGCTGCTGCATGAAGGCCGCGACCTTGCGCTCGGCGTAGACCATCACGGCCGCCGAGATCTGCAGCGCCATGAACACCACGCCGATCAAGGTGGCGTAGGCGATGAACGTCGGCGACGTAACCCAGGTAATGATGTCGGCCACGTTAGTGAGTCTCCACCGGAGCCTTGGCGCGATAGTCCGCCGGCTTCGGCTGCGTGCCCTTCACGTAAGCCTCGTACTCCGGCTTGAAGAACTTGAGGGTGGTCAGCACCGGCGTCGCCGCCGCATCGCCGAAGGCGCACAGCGTCTTGCCGTTGATCTGATCGGCGACGCTGCCGAGCAGCGCGATGTCCTTCTCGGTAGCCTGGCCGTTGAGCATGCGATGCAGGATGCGATACAGCCAGTCGGTGCCTTCGCGGCACGGCGTGCACTTGCCGCACGACTCGTGGCGATAGAAGTGCAGCAGGTTGTCGGCCAGCCACACCATGTCGGTGGTGTCGTCGAGCGCCATGATCGCCGCCGAGCCCAGCAGCGAACCCGCGCGCTGCACGTCGTCGAAGCTCGCGGGAATGTCGAGCTGATCCGGCAGCAGGATGGGCACGGACGAACCGCCAGGAATGACCGCCTTCAACGTGTGACCGTCGAGCGGGCCGCCGGCGTAGTCGTAGATCAGCTCTTTGAGCGTGACCTTCATCGGCGCTTCGAACACGCCGGGGCGCTTGACCGCGCCGCTGACGCAGAACAACTTCGGGCCGCCGTTCTTCTCGGGGCCGAGCGAGGCAAACCAGTCGGCGCCGCGCGTCAGCACCAGCGGCACGTTGCACAGCGTCTCGACGTTGTTGACGGCCGTCGGGCAGCCCCAGGCGCCTTCGACCGCCGGGAACGGCGGCTTGAAGCGCGGCTGCGCCCGCTTGCCTTCGAGCGATTCGAGCAGCGCGGTCTCCTCGCCGGCCTCGTAGGCGCCGGCGCCGCGGTGCAGGTAAACCTCGCAGTCGAAGCCCGACCCCATGATGTTCTTGCCGACATACCCGGCCTTGCGGGCATCGTCGATCGCCTTCTGCATGGCCGGGAACAGGTGGTAGAACTCGCCGCGAATGTAGATGTAGGCGGCCTTCGAGCCAATCGCGTAGCAGCCGATCAGGCAGCCCTCCACCAGCAGGTGGGGATTGCGCTCCATCAGCAGGTGGTCCTTGAAGGTGCCCGGCTCGCTCTCGTCGGCGTTGCAGACGATGAACTTCGGCTTGGGCGACTTCTTGTCGACGAACTGCCACTTGAGGCCGGTCGGGAAACCGGCGCCGCCGCGGCCGCGCAGGCCCGACTTCTTGACGTCCTCGATCACCGCATCGGGGGTCATCGCCAGGGCCTTCTTGAGGCCTTCGTAGCCGGCCTGGTGCTTGAGGTAATGGTCGAACTCGGCGCCGCCGGGCGTGAACGCGTACTTCGTCAGCACGGGTTCGTAGTCGGGCACCGCCTTCGGCTTCACCGGCGTGGTGGTCTTGCCCTGCCACTCGCTCTCGGGCCGGCCCTCAATGGCAAGGTGGCAGCCGCCGAGGGCGTTCAAACCCTCGGTCTTCATGCGGTCAACGAGGCCGCCGGCCGCCTCGGGGGCCAGGTGCTCGTGCCAGTGGTCGTTGTTGACCATCATCACCGGCGCGCGATCGCAGGCGCCGAGGCACTCCATCTGCTGGATGGTGAACATGCCGGTGGGATCGGTCTCGCCGGCCTTGATACCCAGCTTGTGCTCGAGCTCCTCGACCACGCGCTCGGCCCCGGCCAGGGCGCACGACAGCGTGGTGCACACCTGCAGCACGTACTTGCCCACCGGGTTGCGGTGGAACATCACGTAGTAGGAGACAACGTCCTCGACGTCGGCCGTCGTGCAGCCAATCACCTCGGCCACGTGACGCGTGACGTTGTTGCTGATGTAGCCCTGCTGCTCCTGGGCCAGGTATAGCGCGTGCAGCGTCGCCGAGCGGCGATGCTCGGGGGCGTAGTGCGCGGCGAACCCCTCGAACTGGGCGCGCGTCGCGGCGCTGAACGCGAACTCCGGCCCCTCCGGCAGCGTGGCCCGCATCGAGCGATGCCAGCCCGCCGTACCGTAAGGCATCGTGGGATGAAAACTCATCGATCCACGTCTCCCATCACGACGTCGAGCGATCCGATCACGGCGATCACGTCCGCGATCATGCCTCCGACGACGAACTTGTGCAGCGCCTGGCAGGCAAACAGGGCCGGCGCGCGCATGTGCACACGCCACGGCCGGTTGGTGCCGTCCGACACCACGTAACAACCGTGCTCGCCGCGCGGTCCCTCGACCGGCACATAGGCCTCGCCGGCCGGCACCTTGAAGCCCTGCGAGTAAATCAGGAAGTGCTGAATCAGGGCTTCCATTTCCGTGTAGACCTGGTCCTTGGGCGGCGGCACCACGCGCTTGTCGT
Organism: Vicinamibacterales bacterium; assembly: GCA_050247355.1. Classification (GTDB taxonomy): domain Bacteria; phylum Acidobacteriota; class Vicinamibacteria; order Vicinamibacterales; family UBA2999; genus 12-FULL-67-14b. Next base: position 23,180 of record JBFWUK010000029.1, read on the forward strand.
CGCACGCCCACACGCCGACCGGGTCGATGCGCTCGAGCGCCTGGTTGCAAATCTTGACGCTTTCGCGCATCTCGGCCATGCGCGTCAGGTAGCGATCGTAGACGTCGCCGTTCGAGGCGCCAATCACGTCGAACTCGTAAGTGTCGTAATCGCAGTAGGGAAACGCCCGGCGCACGTCGTAGTCGCCGCCGGCGGCGCGGGCGATTGGGCCGAACAGCCCCCACTTGCAGCAATCGTCGTAGCTGATCACGCCGACGCCGCGCGTGCGGTCGAGCCAGATCGGGTTCTTGGTGATCAGCGTTTCGTATTCGTCGAGCTTGCCCGGCATCCGGTCGAGAAACGCCCGGACCGCTTCCTTGTAGCCGCGCGGGATGTCTTCCTTCAGGCCGCCGACCCGGATGTAGCTGGGGAAGAACCTGAAGCCGCCGAGCATCTCGTTCAGGTTCATGATGATTTCGCGCTCGCGCAGCGCGTGGAGCAGGCCGGTGATCGCGCCAATCTCCATGGCGTGCGTGCCGAACCAGACCAGGTGGCTGCTGAGGCGCTGCAGCTCGGCGATCAGCACGCGGATGGCGTTGACGCGCGCCGGCATCTTCTCGTCGAGGCCGAGCATCTTCTCGACCGACAGGCAGAACGCCAGGCTGTTGGACTGGGCGCCGAGGTAATCCATGCGCTCGACCAGCGGGATGACCTGCTGCCACTTCTTTTGCTCGGCGGTCTTCTCGATACCGGTGTGCAGGTAGCCGACGGTCGGCGACACCGACACCACGGTCTCACCATCGAGCTCCAGCACCAGCCGCAGCACGCCGTGCGTGCTGGGGTGCTGCGGCCCCATGTTGACCGTCATCGTCTCGGTGCGTACGTCAGCCATTCAGCTCGTCCTCAACCAACTCACAAAGGATGTGCAACAACGTGATGTGCACCTCCTGAACCCGCGGCGTACGGTCGTCGTCGACCGCGAGATGAATCGCCGCCATCCGTCCGGCCTCGCCCCCCCGCCCGGTCAAGGCGATGGTCACCAGCCCGCGCTGGTTGGCGGCCTCGAGCGCCCGCAGCACGTTCGGCGAGTTCCCGCTGGTGGTAATCCCCAGCGCGATGTCGCCGGCCTGGCCATGCGCCTCGATTTGCCGCGCAAACACCCGGTCGAACCCGTAGTCGTTGCCGAGCGCGGTCAGGATGCTGGTGTCGGTCGACAGCGCGATGGCCGGCCATGCCCGCCGCTCGACCAGGTAGCGCCCGACCAACTCCGCCACGAAGTGCTGCGCGTCGGCGGCGCTGCCGCCGTTGCCGAACGCCAACACCTTGCGTCCCTGCCGCAGCGCGGTCACCACCGCGTCCACCGCCCGGACAATTCCCGCCACGTCCGCGGCCGCCCGCTCGTGCGCGCGCGCGGTCTCGCGCAGCGTCGCCGCCGCCCGGCTCGCGCGTTCGCTCATCAAGCCTTCGGCTTCGCCGCCGAGCGCTGATAGCGATCCCGCTCCATGTTCGCCTGGAACTCCTGCTCGGTAATCTGCAGCGGCATGTAGGTCTGCGCGTCCTTCCGCAACTGCACCGGGTAGTCCTTGCGCAGCGGATGGCCGTCCCAGTCCTCGGGCATCATCAGGCGCCGCAAGTCGGCGTGGCCGGTGAACACGATGCCGAACAGGTCGTAGAGTTCGCGCTCGGGCCAGCCGGCGCCGGGGAACAGCCCGGTCAGCGTCGGCACCTCTTCACCGGCATTGACGCGCAGCTTCAGCCGCACCCGCGCGCGGCGGTGCGGCGACACCAGGTGATACACCACGTCGAAGCGCGGATCGCGATCGGGGTGGAAGTCGACCGCGGTGACGTCCGAGAACGCCACGAACTCGAGGCCGGGGCCCTGCAGCGCCTGGCACGCCGGCACGATGTGCGGCGGCGAGACCAGCAGCGAGGGCGTCACCGCCATGTCCGACGAGGCGAGCGGTTCGAGCGTCGCGCCGGGAACCGCCGGCGCGATCGCCGCGATGATCTCTTCGGCGGTCATGCGATGCGGACCCTGGGGGTCTGATCGAGCTTCGAGGCGGCAATCTTCTTCTGCAACTGCACGATGCCGTAGATCAGCGCCTCGGGACGCGGCGGGCAGCCGGGAATGAACACGTCCACCGGCACGACCTGGTCGGAACCCTGGACGATGGCGTAGTTATCGAACACGCCGCCGCACGAGGCGCAGGCGCCCATCGAGATCACCCATTTCGGCTCGGGCATCTGATCGTAAATGCGCCGCATGGCCGGCGCCATCTTGCGCGACAGGCGGCCGGCAATGATCATCAGATCCGCCTGCCGGGGCGAGCCCCGGAACACTTCGGCGCCAAAGCGCGCCAGGTCGTAGCGGCTGGCGCCGGTCGCCATCATCTCGATCGCGCAACAGGCCAGGCCGAACGCCACCGGCCAGATGGCCGAGCGGCGCGCCCACTGAATCATGAATTCAGCTGACGTCGTCAGGACGGGGATTTCGTAATCAGTTTCGAGTCCCATAACGGTATCTCTTCACCACGGCAGGGCCGGGCTTGGGCGCGTGCTTGTAATCGGGATCAAACTCGGGACCCCAATCGAGCACACCCTTGCGCCAGATATAGATGTAGCCGACGACCAGGATCATGAAGAAGACAACGATCTGCATCAGGCCGGTCCAGCCCAGGCTGCGCATCGCCATCGCCCACGGATAGAGGAAGGCGACTTCAATGTCGAACAGCAGGAAGATCATCGCAATCAGGTAGAACTTCACCGACTGCCGCTCGCGCGCGTCGCCCACCGGCGGCATGCCGCACTCGTAGGCCGCCAGCTTTTCAGGCGTCGGATTGCGCGGACCGAGGAAGTACGACAGCACCACGGAGACGATGCCGAAGCCGACTCCGATCGCCGCTAACAGTAGGATTCCGCCCCAGCCGTCCATGTCTTCGTAACTCGCAGGAAGTATGTCATGCACGCGGGTTTTCTACGTGCTTGTGAAGGATATCACACGCACTACAATCGCACTTGCATGCGGGTCTCTTCGGAACGGCTGATTGTCGGGGCGGTTCTCGCCCTGTCGGCGGTTTCGCTGGTTGTCCAGGCCGTCATGCTGAGGCCGCACCTGTGGCCCGCCGGCGCCGGACTCGCCGTTTCCGGCGAGAACGTCATGGCCACCCTGGCCGAACCGCAGCCGGTTGCGGTCATTCGCCCTCCCGACGTCCGCGCCGCCGCCGGCCAACCGGTCACGGTGACCCGGGTCTGGCCGGGTGGCGCCGCCGATCGGGCCGGCATCCGCGAGGGCGACGTCCTGCGCCAGCTGCCGGCCGATTCCGCCGGCGTGCTGCAGACATGGCGCGAGGCGCAACAGGCGAGGCCCGGCGCGCCCCTCACTCTCAGTGTGACCGGCGCCGACGGCGCCGCGCGCCACATCGTGGTCGAGCGGCCGGCCATCTGGTCGATCGACGGCGCCGCCTGGGCCCCATGGTTGCGGCTGCATCTCGGGCCGCTGACCCAGGTCACCGCGTTTCTCGCCGGCGCGGCGGTCCTGCTCGCGCTCGGCGCGCGCGGCTCGACCGCCATGCTGATGACGATGGCGCTGATCGTCACCGCTGCCGCCAACGGCGGCCCCCTGCTCGGCAGCGCGCAGTCGATTCCGCTGCTCGGCGCGCTGCTGCTGGCCTTCAACTGGATCATCACACCGCTGTCGTTCCCCATCATCGGCCTCGCGGTGCTCTACTTCCCCCATCGCGCCGAGGTGCTCGATCGGCACCGCTGGATCGTGCCGGCGGTGATCGCCGCGGCCCTGCCGATGTTCGTCATCGGAGTGGTGAGTGCGGCCTTCCTGCTCGGCGCCGATGCCGCGCTGCCGGCGCTGGCATGGCTGGCGGAACGGGCGTGGACCTTCGATGCCTGCTTCGCCCTGGGCCTGGCGGCCAACGTGCTGATCGTGATCGAGGGAATCGGCCGCTACCGCGCCAATCCCGACGCCAACGAACGCCGGCGCATCCAGATCGTGGTCTTCACCGGCGTGCCGGCGGTGTTCGCGTACGCGCTGAAGACCGGCATCCCGCTGCTGTTCAGCCTGCTCGGCCGCCCGGTGGAGCTGCCGTGGCTGCTGGAGGCGTTGCTGCAGGCGATTGTCCTGCTCCCCGCGTTCGGCCTGCCCTACGCGGTGGCGGTGCGCCACGTCTTCAGCCCGCGCACGGTGTTGCGCCGCAGCCTGCAATACGCCTTTGCGCGCAGGACGCTGACGGTGCTGGTGATCCTGCCGGTGGTGGCGCTGGTCCTGTCGCTGGTCCAGCAACGCGACATGTCGCTGTCGATGATCGTCAGCGGCCGCCCGCTGTTCTACCTGATCTGCCTGCTGCTGCTCGGCCTGGGCCTGCGGTATCGGAACACCGCGCAGCGCTGGCTGGACCAGCGCTTCTTCCGCGCCGAGTACGACGCGCGCGAGATCCTGGTGTCGCTGGCCGGACGCGTGCCCTACGAGGCCAACCCGCGCGACCTGGTCGCCATGGTGGTCACCCAGATCGACACGGCGCTGCATCCCGAGGGCGTGGCCGTGTTCGCGCGCGCGGAGGCCCATCTGAGCGCGACGCCGGGCGGCGATCCCGGCGGAGTGTTCGAACCGGTGACCGCGCTGCGCGTCAGCGCCACCTCGCTGCGCGCCGACAGCGGCGTGATCACCCTGCTGCGCTGGTCGGACAAGCCGCTGGAAGTGTTCCTCGATGACGAGCAGTCGCCGGTGGCGCGGGTGCCGCCGGCCGACCGGGTGTGGCTGGCCGAGGCCAACGCCGCCCTGCTGGTGCCGATCTTCGCGGGCTTGTCCCGAGCGGAGTCGAGGGACGGCAGCGACCCGCGCCCGTTCGTCGGCCTGATTGCGCTCGGCCCGAAGCGATCGGAGGAGCCCTACACGCCGGAAGACCGCGAACTGCTGCGCGGCATCGCGGTGCAGATGGGCGTGGCGCTAGACCTGTCGCGGCTGCGCCAGCAAGTGGGCGCGACCCAGGTGCCGGGCGCGGCGACGCAGGCGTTCACGCCAACCGTGCGCGTGGCCGGCGGCAGCAGCGGCGGTCCCGCCATCGGCCTCGGTGCCATCGTCGACAACAAGTACCGCGTCGATGCGATTGTCGGGCAGGGCGGCATGGGCGCCGTGTTTCGGGCGTGGGACGTGCGCCTCGAGCGCGATGTCGCGATCAAGGTCGTGCGTGGCGACCTGCTGGCCGATCCTGACTCGCGCGAGCGCTTCCGGCGCGAATCACAGATCGTGGCGCGCCTGCAGCATCCCTCCATCGTCACCGTGTTCGACTACGGCACGCTGACCGACGGCGCGGCATTCCTGGTGATGGAGTACGTGCCAGGCGAAGACCTCCGCCACCTGTTGAAGCGGGACCGCCGGCTGGCGCCGGCACTGGTGGCGGAACTGCTCGCCGGGATTGCCGGCGGCGTCGAGTCGGCCCACAAGGCCGGCATCCTGCACCGGGATCTGAAGCCCGAGAACATCCTGCTGCCGGCCAGCGGCACCGGCCCCAAGGTCGTGGACTTTGGCGTCGCCAAGCTGACGACCAATGCGGCCGCCGGCGGGACGATGACGAGCGCCGGCACGATTGTCGGGACGCCGGCTTACATGGCGCCGGAGCAGCTGCGCGGCGACAGCGTCGACGGCCGCGCCGATGTCTTCAGCCTGGGCGTGATGACGTTCGAGATGCTGACCGGCACGCTGCCCTACGGCGGCGCCTCGCTGTTTGATATCGGGATGAAGCAGGCGGCCGGACCGGCCGCCGTGAAGATGGATGACCTGCCGGTCGGCATGGCGGCGGCGATTCGCCGCGCGATTGCCTTCGACCGGGAGATGCGACCGGCGTCGCCGGCCGCCTTTGCCAGCGAACTGAAAAAAAATAACGGAATAACGAATAACGAATAACGAAAGGGAACGCCTTTGTTATTCGTTCCTTGTTCGTCGTTATTTCTTCTTCTTGGCGCCGACGTCGGCCAGGCGGCGGTCGATCTCGGCGACCGCGTGGCCAATCTGCTCACGCCGCACCGCGTGGGTGGTGAGCTCGAGCTGTCGTTGCAGCTCGGTTCGCGCCAGCCGCAGTGACTCGGTCTGCCGCGCTATCTCGGGATCGACCTTGGGGCCCTTGTCTTTCGCGACCTTGCGGCTTTCCTCGAGTTCGTCCATGCGCTCTTGCAAGCGCGCTTCAGCATCAATCAGGCCTTCGCCAGCGTCACCCATGAAACACAGATTATAGCTCCAAAAACGGATGACGCAGACAAGACCAGGGCCGCAGATTGCAGAGACGGAGCCGCAGATGACGCAGATGACGCAGAATTAACAGGTGGCCGACGTGCTCCAGTCGAACTTCCATCCGGCGGCGGCCGAGTGGTTTCGCGCCGTCTTTGCCGAGGCGACGACGCCGCAGAAGCGCGGCTGGCCGGCGATTGCGCGCGGCGAATCGACCCTGATTCTCGCGCCGACCGGCAGCGGCAAGACCCTGGCGGCCTTCCTCTGGTCGCTCAACCGGCTGATGTTCGAGCCGGTTCCGGAGGCACAACGCCGGTGCCGGGTGCTCTACATTTCGCCGTTGAAGGCGCTGGCGGTGGACGTCGAACGCAACCTGCGCGCGCCGCTGGCGGGCATCGCCAACGTCGCCGCCGGTCGCGGCCTGCCCTTTCATTCGCCGGCGATTGCGGTGCGCACCGGCGACACGCCGCCCGCCGAGCGGGCGAGGTTCCAGCGGTCGCCTGCCGACATCCTGATTACCACCCCTGAGTCGCTGTTCCTGCTGCTGACCTCGAACGCGCAAGAGAGCCTGCGATCGGTCGAGACCGTGATCATCGACGAGATTCACGCGCTGGTCTCCACCAAGCGCGGCGCGCACATGGCGCTGTCGCTCGAGCGGCTGGAGCGCCTCGTCCAGGCGCCCCTGCAGCGCATCGGGCTGTCGGCCACTCAACGGCCGCTGGAGGAAGTGGCGAAGTTCCTTGGCGGGGCTGTCACAAGAAAGGTAACCACCCCTTCGACTCGTTCAACGACCGCTCAGAAGCAGTCGTCGAACTCGCTCAGGGCTCGTCGACCGAAGCCAGACTTCTCCGCTTCGGTCCACGAGGAATTCGAGGACGACCACGCGGTCACCTATCGGCCCGTCACCATCATCGATGCCAGCGCGCCGAAGAAGCTGGCGATCACCGTGCAGACACCGGTTGAAGACATGGCCGCCATGGGCAAGCCGGCGGAGCAGCCCAGCGGACCGGCGTCGCGCGGACCGGTGGCGCAATCGATCTGGAGCTCGATCCATCCCACCCTCGTCGAGCTGATTCGAGCGCACCGATCGACGCTGCTGTTCGTCAACAGCCGCCGGCTGGCTGAACGCCTGGCCGGCGCCTTGAACGAACTGGCGGGCGAAGCGCTGGTCAGAGCCCATCACGGCTCGCTGGCGCGGGCCCAGCGCATCGAGATCGAGGACCTGCTCAAGGCCGGACAGTTGCGGGCGCTGGTCGCGACCTCGTCGCTCGAGCTCGGCATCGACATGGGCGCCATTGACTTGGTGATCCAGGTCGAGGCGCCGCCGTCGGTGGCGAGCGGCCTGCAGCGCATTGGCCGCGCCGGTCATCGCATTGACGAAGTCAGCGAAGGCATCATCTTCCCGAAGTTCCGCGGCGACCTGGTGGCCTGCGCGGCGGTGACCGCGGCCATGCGCCACGGCAAGGTGGAGTCGTCACGCTACCCGCGCAACCCGCTCGACGTGCTGGCGCAACAACTGGTGGCCATGGTGGCGATGGAGCGCTGGCCGGTGGAGGAGCTGTTTGGCGTCGTGCGATCGGCGGCGCCGTTCGCGGAGCTGAGCCGCGGCATCTTCGACGGCGTGCTCGACATGCTGTCGGGGCGATATCCGTCGGACGACTTCGCCGAGTTGCGGCCGCGGCTGACCTGGGATCGCGTCAACGGCGTGGTCACCGGACGGCAGGGCGCGAAGCGGGTGGCGATCTCGAACGCCGGCACCATTCCCGACCGCGGCCTGTACGGCGTGTTCCTGACCGGCGCCGAGAAGGACAAGGCGCGGGTCGGCGAACTGGACGAGGAAATGGTGTTCGAGGCGCGCGCGGGCGAGACCTTCCTGCTCGGCGCATCGACCTGGCGCATCGACCAGATCACGCACGACCGCGTGCTGGTGTCGCCGGCGCCTGGCCAGCCCGGCAAGATGCCGTTCTGGAAGGGTGAAGGCCCAGGGCGTCCCGTCGAACTGGGCATGGCCATCGGCAAGCTGGTGCGCGACCTGCGCAAGCGTCGCCGCGCCGACGCCCTCTCGTCGCTGGCCGCCGATCACGGTCTCGACGCCATGGCCGCCGCCAACCTGATGCAGTATCTCGACGACCAGGAGGCGGCAGCCGGCACCGTGCCCGATGACCGCACCATCCTGGTGGAACAGTCTCGCGACGACCTGGGCGACTGGCGGGTCGCCGTGCTGTCGCCCTTCGGCAGCCGCGTGCACGCGCCGTGGGCCATGGCCGTGACGGCGCGCATCCGCGACGAAGCCGGCGTCGATGTCGAGGCGATGTGGTCGGACGATGGCTTCGTGATTCGCTATCCGGACGGCGAGCGGATGCCGCACGTGGCCCTGCTGCTGCCGGATCCCGATGAGGTCGAGCACCAGGTGGTGCGGCAGCTGGGTTCCACGGCCATGTTCGCCGCGCGTTTTCGAGAAGCCGCCGGCCGCGCCCTGCTGCTGCCCCGCCGCCGGCCGGGCGCCCGTACGCCGCTGTGGCAGTTGCGCAAGCGCGCCTCCGACCTGCTGGCGGTCGCGGCCCGCTTCGGCTCGTTCCCGATCATCCTCGAGACCTACCGCGAGTGCCTGCGCGACATCTTCGATCTGCCGGCGCTCACCGACATCCTCACCCGCGTGCGCAGCCGGTCGATCCGCGTGGTGCATGTCGAATCGGCCAGGCCATCGCCGTTCGCCTCGTCGCTGCTCTTCGGCTACGTCGCCAACTACATTTACGACGGCGACGCGCCGCTCGCGGAGCGGCGGGCCCAGGCGCTGTCGGTGGATCAGTCGCAGTTGCGCGAGCTGATTGGCGACACCGAGCTGCGCGACCTGCTCGATGGCGGCGCGCTCGAATCGCTCGAGGCCGACCTGCAGCACCTGCCCGAACGTTTTCATGCCCGCTCCACCGACGCCGTGCACGACCTGTTGCTGCGGCTGGGCGACCTGTCGCGCGACGAGATTGCCGCGCGAAGCCAGGACAGCGTGGCGGAGACGGCGATTGCCGAACTGCTGGCCGTCCGCCGCGCCTTCGAGGCGCGCATCGGCGGCGAGCCACGCCTGGTCGCGGTCGAGGATGCCGCCCGCTATCGCGACGCGATCGGCACGCCGCTGCCGCCGGGGCTGCCGGATGCGCTGCTCGAGGCCGTGGCCGATCCGATCGGCGATCTCGTCCGGCGATACGCCCGCACGCACGGCCCCTTCGTCAGCCAGGACGTGAGCGCCCGCCTGGGCCTGGGCGTGGCAGTGATCGAGGCGGCGCTGCAGGCCTTACGCGACTCGGGACGCGTGATTGACGGCGAGTTCCGGCCGGGCGGCCGCGGCCGTGAGTGGTGCGACGCCGAGGTGCTGCGCAGCGTGCGCCAGCGCTCGCTGGCCAGGCTGCGGCAGGAGGTGGAGCCGGTCGACGCCGGGGCCCTGGGCCGCTTCCTGGTGCGCTGGCATGGCCTGGTCCGGCCACGCGCGGGCCTCGATGGCCTGCTCGATGTGATCGAGCAACTGCAGGGCGTCCCGCTGGTGGCGTCGCTGCTCGATCGCGAGGTGCTCGCGGCGCGAGTCCACGGCTACGAACCCGCCATTCTCGATACGCTGATGGGCGCCGGCGAGGTGACCTGGGTAGGGGTCGAGTCACTGGGCGAGCGCGACGGACGGATCGCCCTCTACCTGCCCGATCACGTGGCCGGCCTGAGGCCGCCCGCGGCGCTCACTCCCGAGCACGAGCCGGGGCTGGCCGACCGCGATGCGCGCATCGTCGCGTTCCTGGCGCGGCACGGCGCCTCGTTTTTTGGTCCACTGCACGAGGCGACGGGCGGGGGCTTCCCACAGGAGACACTGGACGCCATCTGGGACCTGGTCTGGAAGGGCGTGGTCACCAACGACACGCTGCACGCCTTGCGCGCGTACGCCGCGCCGCCCGAACGGGCGCGCCGGGCGGGCCGGGCGCCGTTCCGGTCCCGGCGGCTGGTGCCGCCGTCGGCTGAAGGCCGCTGGACGCTGGCACCCGCCGGCGCCGGCACGCCGACGACCTGGGCCGCGGCCATGGCGAATCAGCTGTTGGTTCGTCACGGCGTGGTCACGCGGGATGTCGCCGCGGTCGAGCAGTTGCCCGGTGGCTTCTCGGCGATCTATCCGGTGCTGCGACGGCTTGAAGAAACCGGCCGCATCCGCCGCGGCTATTTTGTGGCCGGCCTCGGCGCGGCGCAGTTTGCGCAGCCGGGTGCGATCGACCTGTTGCGTGATGCGCGGGATGGCGGCGACGGCGACCCGACGGTCACGCTGTCGTCGACCGATCCGGCGAACCCCTACGGCATCCTGATCCCCTGGCCGCTCGAGAAGGCCATGCGGACAGCCGGGTCGCGGGTGGTGCTGGTCAACGGGCAACTGGCGGCCTGGATCGGACGCGGCGATCGGCAGCTGGTGGTGTCGTTGCCGGCCGACGAACCGGAGCGATCGCGCATCGGGCGCGCGCTCGGGCGCGAGTTGGTCCGGATCGCAACTGACGCACCGGAGGGACGGCGCGGCTGGCTGATCGAGGAGATCAATGGCCAGCCGGCCGCGACCGACCCCGCCAGCCAGTTCCTGATCGCGCTGGGCTTCGCGGCCACCGGCATGGGGCTGCAGTTGCGCGTGGCCCGGCGTTCAGAACGGGCCGACTCCGGCGAAGGATCCGCCGGTGCCTGAAGGCGACACCATCTATCGCACGGCGCGGACGCTGCAGAAGACGCTCGCCGGCCATCACGTGACGAAGTTCGACACCGCCTATGCTCACCTGGCGCGGATCGACGACGATCGGCCGATCGTGGGGCGGCTGATCGAGCGCTGCGAGGCGGCGGGCAAGCACGTAATGATCGTCTTCGAAGGCGGCTTGATCCTGCGCACGCACATGCGCATGAACGGGTCGTGGCATCTCTATCGTCATGGCGAGCGCTGGTGGCGGGGGCCGCAGGCCATGCGCGTGCGCGTGGACACCGCCGACTGGGTGGCGGTCGCGTTCGACGTGCCGGTGGCGGAGTTCGTGACCGCGAAGCAGTTGGCGTCGACCGATCCGGTGGCGGCGCTCGGACCCGATCTGCTGAAGGCTGACTTCGACCGCGACGACGCGATTCGCCGCCTGCGGGCCGCCGGCGCCCTGCCGATCGCGCAGGCCCTGCTGGATCAACGGCTGGTCGCGGGCATCGGCAACGTCTACAAGTCGGAGACGTTGTTCCTGGCGGGCGTCCACCCCGAGACCCCGGCCGGCGGCGTGCCGCAGCCCGCTCTTGAGCGGGTGCTCGACATCGCCCGCGGCCTGCTCGCCGACAACGTCGTGCCGGGCACGCCCGCCGCGATTCAGACCTATCGCTCGTTGAGGCGCACCGACCGCCGTTCGGATCCGTCAGACAGCTTGTGGGTCTATGCCCGCGCGGGCCGGCCATGCCGCAGGTGTGGCACGGCGATCGCCTCGAAGAAGATGGGCCTCGACGCCCGCGCCACCTATTGGTGCCCCCGTTGTCAACCCGCTTAGGGCATCTGCCGAATGGATGATTGGGGCCAGGCCCCCGGAATCACCGGATGATTGGTGCCGGATGATCGGGTCCAGGCCCCCGGAACCACCGTTTGTGACTGTAGAGCCGCCCGGGAAAACGACGGGGGGAGACGATGAAATGGTGGAAATGGGGGCCTGGCCCCCATCATCCAATGCGGTGCGGGTGACTGTAGATGTTGAAGGTGGCGCCGCGGACGAAGCCGCACAGGGTGATGCCGGCCTGCTCGGCCAAATCAATGGCCAGGCTCGAGGGGGCCGACACCGCCGCGATCAGCGGGATGCCGGCGAGCAGCGCCTTCTGCACCAGCTCGAACGACGTGCGGCCCGACACGAGCAGCAGCCGGTCGTCGAGCGGATGCTGCCCCGCCAGCAGGGTGCGGCCGACGATCTTGTCCACCGCGTTGTGGCGGCCGACGTCTTCAGCCGACAGCAGCAGCGCACCGGCACGATCGAACAGGCCCGCAGCGTGCAGCCCGCCCGTCGACTCGAACACCGCCTGCGCGGACCGCAGCTGCTCGGGCAGCGAGCTGATGACCGCGGCCGGCACGGTCCACTGCCCGGCCACCGCCGCCACGCGCGCCTGCAGCGATTCGATCGTCCGCCGCCCGCACAGGCCGCACGACGCGGTCATCATGACCTGCCGGCGATCGCCCAGCCGCAACTCGAGGCGCGGCACGGCGTCGCCGAGCACGGTGACGTTGATGGTGTTATCGCGCCCGTCGTCGCCGGCATCGGCGCAATATTCGATGCTGCCGATCTCATCGGCGGTGCGGACGACGTCTTCGGCCAGCAGGAACCCGGCGGCGAGATCGCGGTCGGCGCCTGGCGTGCGCATGATCACGGCGAAGGACGCGCCGTTGACGCGCACCTCCATCGGCTCTTCCACGGCCACCCGATCGGCGGTCGTCTCTCGCTCGCCGGCACGGGAGACCAGCACCTCGCGTATGCCGGCCGCCTTGTTCACCACAGCGTTAGTCTACGCCGCCTTGCCCTTGTCGAGGACCAGCGAGGCGACGATCGATCCGCCAACCAGCGAGCCGATGATGGCCAGCGACCAGCCAATCGGGAAATGACCGCCCCACGCCTGGTTCAACCAGATCATCTTGAGGCCGATGAACATCAGCACGCCGGCCAGCCCGTAGCGCAGCAGCGTGAACTTGGCGACCGCACCGGCCAGCACGAAATACAGCGACCGCAGGCCGAGGATGGCGAAGACGTTCGAGGTGAAGACAATCATCGGCTCCCGGGTCAGCGCGAAGATGGCCGGCACCGAGTCGATGGCAAAGACGATGTCGCTCATCTCGATCGCCATCAGCGCCAGGAACAACGGCGTCGCGTGCCACTTGCCATCGATCTTCGAGAAGAAGTTCTTCCCGTCGAACTGATCGGAGACCGGCATCAGCCGGTGAGTCAGCTTCACCAGCGGGTTCTTGCTGGGATCCATCTCCCCGGAGTCGTGCCCCAGCATCTTGAAGCCGGTATAGATCAACAGCACGCCGAAGAGGACGATCATCCAGTGATACGACAGCAGCACCGACCCCAGCGCGATGAAGGTCGCGCGGAAGACCAGGGCGCCGAGAATGCCGTAGAACAGCACGCGGTGCTGATACACCGAGGGCACGCGGAAGAACGAGAAGATCACGACGAACACGAACATGTTGTCGACCGACAACGTGTATTCGACGACATAGCCGGCCAGGAACTCGAGCGCCACCCGCGACGCGGCCGCCGCCGGGTCGAAGCCCGGCATCGCCAGCAGCCGCTCGTTGCCCGAGAAGGTGGACAGGGCGTAGAAATACAGCAGCACGTTGAAGACCAGCGCCAGTGAGATCCAGATGGCGCTGAATTTCGCCGCTTCGCGAATCGACACCACGTGCGCCTGGCGGTTGAAGACCCCCAGGTCGATGGCGAGCAGTACGAGGATGAAGGCGGTAAACGCGGCGTAGAACCACCAGTAGTCGGCGATCGGAAACAGCATGCCCTTGCAGCGTACGTGGGCCGCCGGCCGGGCATAACTAGGTATTTTCGTCGCCGGCCGACGACTAGATCGAAGGGTCGCGCAGGGCGAGCCGCAGTTCGGCGATCACCTGGTCGGGCAGCGCCGGTTTGATCAGCAGGCGGTCGCACCCCGCCGCGCGGGCGCGGTCGGCGGCATGCGCGGGGGCGTGGCCGGTGATCGCCACCACCGGGATGAGGCAGGTGGCGGCGTCGGCCTTGAGCTGGCGGGTCGCCTCCCAGCCGTCGATGCCGGGCAGCGACAGGTCCATCAGGATCGCATCGGGCGACAGGGCGCGCGCCTTGGCAACCGCCTCGAGGCCATTGGCCGCCTCGGCGACGCGGAACCCGTGCACCAGCAGGCTCTCGGCGTACATCTCTCGCGCGTCGGTGTAGTCGTCCACGACCAGCACCAGCGGCGCAACGGCGTTCGGAGGCACTCGCGCCGAGTATACCAATCAGTTAGGATCGCTTCATGGCCAGCACGTATTCGTTCGACGTGACGTCGAACATCGACATGCCCGAAGTGGACAACGCCGTCAACCAGGCCCGCAAGGAGATTGCCCAGCGCTTCGACTTCAAGGGGTCGAGCGCGGCCATCGACCTCGACGCCAAGGCAAACACCCTGACCCTCACCGCCGAGGACAACTTCAAGCTCGAATCGGTGTGGGATGTCCTGCAGACCCGCCTGATCAAGCGCAACGTGCCGGTGAAGAACCTGAAGCGCGAGGAGATTCAGCCGGCGGCCGGCAGCACGGTCAAGCAGGTCATCACCCTGCAGCAGGGAATCCCCAGCGATGCCGCCAAGGAGATTGTCAAGCACCTCAAGGACCTGAAAAAGAAGGTGCAGGCGCAGATCCAGGCCGACCAGGTGCGCGTGACTTCCGCCTCGAAAGACGAGTTGCAGGGCGCCATGCAGGCGCTGCGAGCCAAGGATTTCGGCGTCTCTCTTCAGTTTGGCAATTACCGCTAGCCGGGCCCCGCGCGCGGCAGCCGCGCGTGGGTGGAGGACGGGGCACGTGCCGCTCGAGCGGGCGGTCTCGAAGCTGGGACTGGCCAGCCGGACCCAGGCGCGAGCGCTGATCGCCGCCGGGCGAATCACCGTCGGCGGCGTGCGCGTCACCAACCCCGGGCGGCTGGTCGTGCCCGAGCGCGCGGCCATTGCCATCGACGGCGCCGCCGCGCCGCCGCCGCGGCCGCTGACCATCATCCTGCACAAACCGCGTGGCGTCGTCACGACCCGGTCCGACCCGCAAGGCCGCAAGACGGTCTTCGACCTGCTCGACGGTGTGCCGGTGCCGGTGATGCCGGTCGGACGGCTCGACATGGCGACCAGCGGGTTGCTGATCCTGACCAACGACACGCGGCTCGCCGACTGGCTGACCGACCCAGCCGCGGCGGTCCCGCGCGTCTACCTGGTGACGGTGAGCGGCCGCGTCGATGATGCGGCGCGCCAGGCGCTGGTAAGCGGCATCCGCCTGGATGGAGAGCTGCTGAAGGCCGCGGCCGTCACCGTTCGCAAGGCCTCGTCTCGTGAAACGCACCTCGTCATCACCCTGACCGAGGGCCGGAATCGCGAGATCCGGAGAATGCTGGACGCCGTCGAACACCCGGTGCGCCGGCTGCGCCGTGTCCAGTTCGGGGGGCTCGTGCTGGGTGACCTGGCGCCGGGCGCGTGGCGCGAAGTCGCGGCCGGCGAGTTACGGCTGGCCTTTCCCGGCCGGCCTCACGCGAGGAAACGCGCCCCCAGCCCGAAGTAGAAGAGCAACGTCGCCACGTCGGCGGCCGCGAGTACGACCGGCCCGGCGGCGATACGCGGGTCGGCCTTGGCGACCCGCAGCAGCGCCGGAAATCCCACGCCAAGCAGGCAGGCGACCACCATCGACAAGCCAATGGCGGCGAAGATCACCGCCGCCACGACCGCGTCGCCTCGCCACACCACCACCACGCCCGCCACGACCGCGCCGCAACCGGCGCCGAGGGCAATGGCCGTGCGGAACTCCTTCCAGAGCGCCGCCAGCAGGCGTCTAGGCACGAAGGGACCTTCGGTGAAACTCTGCAGCGTCAGGCTCAACGCCTGCATGCTGACGCTCTCGGCGAGCGCCAGGACGATGGGGATGAACAGCGCGAGGATCACCACTTCCTGCAGCAGGTGTTCGTACTGGCTGGCGATGAACGCGGCGATCAGGCCGCCGGCGATGTTGCACAGCAACCAGGGGAAGCGATCCCTGAACGCATCCCAGGTCGACCGCTGGGCGGTGGCGTGGACGCCGATCAACTGGAAGATGTCGTCGTAGGTGCGACGGGCCAGGTCGATCACCTCGTCGGTGAAGAGGCCGACGTCGACCACACCCAGCAGCTGGCCCTTCCCGTTGACAACCGGGAACGCCAGCAGCCGGCGGGTGGCGAAGTACTCGCTGGCAATCAACACGGTGGCCCAATCGGGAATGGCGACGACGTTGTCGATCATCACCTCGGACACCAGCCGGTCCGGTTCGGTCGTGATCAACCGCCGCGTCGGCACGACACCGACGAGCTGGTTGTCCTCGTCGACGACGTAGTAATAGTGGATGGCGTGAGCCGAGGCCGAGCGAATGGCGCGGAGGGCCTCGTCAATCGTCTGCCGCGGAGACAGCACGACCTGCGGCGGTTGCGCCAGCGGCAGAATAGGCTCGTGCAACTGGGCGGCCGAGAGCTGAACAGCAGACATGACTTACAATATTCGACGATTTCGCGCCCGAATTGCTGGGCTGCGAAGAAATATATTGAGTTGGGGTTGTTCGCCCGATAAATAATCGAAGACTGAACATGACCTACAAATCCCACTTGAACGGTGCGGCGCTCGCCGCACTCTGCGCGGTCACTCTGGTTGCCTGCGAGGGCGGCATGCCTGCTCCCACGTCGCCGAGCGCGGTGATTGGATCAGGCGGCGCGGCCTCGAATCCCGACGGCACGACGGTCAAGTCGACGACCCCGGCCGGACTGGCGCCGATCCACGATTCGACCAACGTCAGCGTGACGCCTATCCTGGTCGCGCAAGCGGCGACCCCGCGGTTTGGCGGGTCGGCGTTTGCGCATCGCTTCCAGCTCAGTGTGACGGAGACGTTCGACGAAATCGCCGTGTCGGGCCTGGGCTCGTTCGACAGCCAGGGCATCATGCGCTTCACGGTGTCGCCGGCGCTGGCTACCGGAAGGAAGTACTACTGGCGGGTTCGCGCCGAGGTCGAAGACCTGGGTGGACCGTGGTCGCCGGTGCGCGCCTTCACGACCACTGGCACGGCAACGCCGACGCCCCGCCCCGATCAGCCCGGTGAGGTGCGAACGCCGAACCCGGCGGCCGGCCAGCGGTTGCCGCTCCCCGACATGCGCGGCGAACTGGCGAAGTTCAGCAACACCAGCGACTCCTGCCCGCTCGGAGTCCAGTATGTGAACAACCCCTGGCTCGATCGCGTGATCGATCACTTCCGCACGTTCGATACCAGGTGGGGCTACAACGCCAAGCCGACGCGCAGCCCCAGCCAGAACGGCGGCCGGCCGGTGGTCGCCGCCGGCGACGAGGGTGCCTACAACTACGGCTCGCTGGCCGACGAGGGCACGACCGAAGTGCACCTGGTCGACATGCTGATTTCGCACTGCGGCGGTTCGCCGTCGCTCGGGTGGCGCGTGTTCACGGGCGAAGAGCCCGGCCGCTGGACCGGCGCCGGCCGCTTCTAGTGGCTGTGGCGACAAACCTTCAGGTTTGTCCATCCATCTTTCAAGGGCAGGTTGCTTTGGCAGCCTGCCCTTCTCGTTTCTAGACGAAGAAGTCGGGCATCAGGTCCTCTTCCCTGACACCGGCGCCGCGATAGCGCGACAGGTCGGTGACGCCGGACTCGCGCAACACCTCCTCGTCGATCAGGAACCGGCCGGTGCAGGCACGGCTCGGTTGCGTCAGGATCCAGTGGGCCGCGTCTGCCATGATCGCGGTCGAGCGGGTGATGCCCCGCGCCGCCTGTCCGGCAATCAGCCGGATCGCCTCGGTGTCGATCGCGGTTCGCGGCCACAGCGCGTTCACCGCAATCCCCGGTTCTCGAAACTCCTCGGCCATGCCCAGGACGCACAGCGTCATGCCGTACTTGGCCATGGTGTAGGCGACGTGCGGGGCAAACCACCTGGCCTGCAGCGTCGAGTGCAGCGGCGGCGCCAGGTTCAGGATGTGCGGGTT
The DNA here is from genome assembly GCA_050247355.1 of Vicinamibacterales bacterium. Lineage (GTDB taxonomy): Bacteria > Acidobacteriota > Vicinamibacteria > Vicinamibacterales > UBA2999 > 12-FULL-67-14b. The sequence continues at coordinate 41,136 of JBFWUK010000029.1, forward strand.
GCTCGACTTCAGGAGATGGGGGATCGCCTTCTGCGAACACAGGAAGGTGCCGCGCGTGTTGACCTGGTGCATCAGGTCGAACCGTTTGATCGGCGTGTCAAGCGTGCCCGTCAGCGCGATCGCCGAGGCGTTGTTGACCAGGATGTCGATGCCGCCAAAACGCGCCACCGCCGCGGCCACCGCGGCGTCGACCTGTGCCTCGTCGCGAATGTCCACCGCCACGGCCAGCGCCTGGCCGCCGGCCCGCTCCACGTCGGCGGCGGCGGTATGAATGGTCCCGGGCAACTTCGGGTGCGGCGCGGTGGTCTTGGCGGCGATCACGACATTGGCGCCATCGGCGGCCGCCCTGAGGGCAATGGCATGGCCGATGCCGCGCGAGCCGCCGGTGATGAACAGGGTGCGGTGCTTGAGGGACATGTCCCGGCATTCTAGGCCACCCGGGTAGATCCGCCCCCCTTGGATATACTCTCGCAACATGAGCGCACGAGACGTCATCGCCAACCTCCGCGAACTGGCCGCGCTGACTTCCACACCCGACGGCGCGCAGCGGCTGGCGTGGGGCCCGGTGTGGCGCGAGGCCCGGCACTGGTTCAACGGCAAGCTGGCGGAACTGGACATCACGCCAGAGATTGACGCGGCCGGCAACAGCTGGGCCACGCTGAAGGGAGCTTCCGAGCGCACCGTAATTGTCGGCAGCCACCTGGATTCGGTGCCGAACGGCGGCTGGCTCGACGGCGCCCTGGGCATGATGGCCGGCCTCGAGGCCCTGAGGATGTTCAAGGACCAGCGGCCGCCGGTCACGATCAAGGTCGTTGACTGGGCCGACGAAGAAGGCGCGCGCTTCGGGCGCAGCCTGCTTGGTTCGTCGGCCGCCGCCGGCGCGCTGGCGGTGGCCGATGTCGAAGGGCTCGTCGACAAGACCGGCACGCGCCTGGCCGACGCCCTGCGCGAGAACGGTGTCGAACTGACGCGGATGCTCGAGGCGGCCGCGTATCTCGAGGCCATCGACGCCGTGGCCTATCTCGAACTGCACATCGAGCAGGGACCGGTGCTCGAGTCGTTGAACCGGCCGGCCGGCGTCGTGCTGGGCACGTTCGGCGTCGAGCGCCACATGCTGCGATTCACCGGCCAGGCCGCCCACTCCGGCTCGACGCCAATCCCCATGCGGCGCGACGCGTTCCTGGCGGCGGCCGAAAGCGCGCTGGCCTTCCGGGAGATCGCAATCAGGCACACCACGCCGGAAGCGCGGGTCGTGTGCACCGTGGGCACCGTGAACGTGGAGCCGGGCATTGTCACCGCGGTGCCCGGCGTGTGCGACATCTCCCTCGACCAGCGCGCGCTCGACGCCGGGGTGCTGGCGCAGATGCTGGCCGAGGCCCGCACCGCGGCGGCGGCGGCGGCGCGCAGCAACAACGTGTCGGTGGAGTGGAAGCCGCTCTGGAAGATCGACCCGCGGCCGTTCGATGCGCGGCTGCTTCAGTTGTGCGCCGAAGCCATCGGTGAGGTCACCGGCGACGCGCCGCACCTGCCGTCGGGTCCCTTGCACGACGCGGCCGTCATGGTGCCGCACATGCCGGTGGTGATGATGTTCGCGTACTCATCGAACGGGCTGTCGCACTGCAAGGAAGAGGACACGCCGGAACCGCACCTCGAGAAGGCCATCACCGCGTTCATGCGCCTGGTCGAGAAGACCGTCCACGCCTGAAAACAAAAACGCCCGGCTCCCAAAAGGGAACCGGGCGTCGCCTGAAACGGTGGAGGCAACCCTTCAGGGTTGCCTGTTACTCAACGTAGCTGTAACCGCAGTTCTCGCACACCCACATGCGGCCCTGCTTGTACATGTTGTAGGCGCACTGCGGGCAGACGCGGTACTCGCGGCCCTCGTCGTCTACCAGTTTCTTCTCTTCCTTCGAATCGTCGGCAAACGGATCCTTGGGCTCTTCCTTCTTCTTCTCGTCTTCAGGCTTCTGCGGCGCCTGCTGGGCGAGCGCGGGAAGGACCGACACACCGATGGCGGCGGCAAACATCGCCGAGCCGCGCAGGAAGGAGCGACGATCAAGGCTCGAACCGTTCAAGTTGTCGAACATGCGCACGGGTCTCCTGAAACCAGGTTCCTGAATTACCGTCGAGCTAAAGCCCGACCTGTCAACAGTATACCGCGAACGGTAAAAAAACCGGGCGGGGACGTTTTGGCTCGTGAAAGCGACGCCCCACCCGGTGCTTCCCCTCTGTCGTTGTAGGCAGAGGATACGAAATTACCATCGGCGTTGTTGTAATCATTTGTCTTTCAGATGGGACCTGTGCTAGCCGGCACGCCGTTATTCGAGCATCACCGGGGCCGTGCGCTCTTCATCGACCGCCATCAGTTCGGGATGGCGCTGGAACAAGCGCGCACACGCGTTCCATCGCAGCAGCGCATCGTCGTTGTCGGCGGGCTTGACCGCTTCGGCGCGCTCGAATGCCCGCATCGCTTCGCGCAGCCAGTCGCCGGCCGGCAGGGTGCGGCCGGGGCCGCCCTTGCCGAGCAGGGCCCGCGCCCGGCGCTCGGCGACCAGGCCGCCGAAATAGGCGCGTTCGTACTCGGACGGCAGCTTTGCCACCAGGTCCTGCGCCCGGCTCACGGTCTTGCCGTCATGGTGCGGGAACGAATCGGTCAGCGCGAGAATCAGCGTCCGCATCGCGTCGGTGTTGGCCGGGTCGGCGTGCAGGACGTCCTCGCAAATGCTCTGCGCTTCGTCCGGCTCGTTGAGCAGCCGGTAGCGCTCGGCCTTGGCCAGGGCCGACGGAATAGCGGAGGTCGACAGGCGCTTGAGGTCAAACATGGGCTCACCCCGTAATCATGCGCAGTAACCGCGTCACCGGATCGTAGAACCGGTCCACGACCCGCTCCTTGAGCGGGATGATCGCGTTATCGGTGATGTGGATGTGTTCCGGGCACACCTTGGTGCAGCACTTGGTGATGTTGCAGTAGCCGATATTGTTCTTGTCCTTGAGGTCCTGCAGCCGGTCGTCGCTGTCGAGCGGATGCATTTCGAGCGCCGCGGAGTAGACCAGGAACCGCGGGCCGATGAATTCCTCGTGCTTGTCGTGGTCGCGCAGCACGTGGCACACGTCCTGGCACAGGAAGCACTCGATGCACTTGCGGAACTCCTGCACGCGATCGACGTCGCGCTGCGCCATGCGCCAGGTGCCGTCGGCGGCGTCCGGCGTGCGCGGCTTGAACTTCTTCACGCCCTTCTTGACGCGGAAGTTCCACGACACGTCGGTGACCAGGTCCTTGATCAGCGGGAACGTGCGCATCGGCTCGACCGTCACCGGCGTCGTCAGGTCGAGCGAGTTCAGGCGGCTCATGCACATCAGCCGCGGCTTGCCGTTGATCTCGGCCGAGCACGACCCGCACTTGCCGGCCTTGCAGTTCCAGCGGCACGCCAGGTCGGGCGCCTGCTCCGCCTGGATCTTGTGCACCGCGTCGAGCACGACCATGCCTTCGGAGATCTCGGTGGTGTAGTCGGTGAACTGCCCCGAGCCGCCGCCGGGCTCGCTGCGCCAAATCCGAAAGGTCGCCTGGCTCACTGCTTCTGCTCCTCGATGACTTGCTTGAGCTCCGCCGGGAGTTCCGGCAGCGGAATGCGCGATACCTTCATCGAGCCGTCCGGCTGACGCCTGGTCGAGATGTTGAAGGTGCCGAACTCGGCGACCTTGTCGGGGTAATCCTCGCGGAAGTGGCCGCCGCGGCTTTCCTTGCGCTCGATCGCCGAACGGGCAATGGCCTCGGAACAATCCAGCAGGTTCCGCAGGTCAAGGCAGGTGTGCCAGCCGGAGTTGTACTCGCGGTGTCCGTCGACGCCGGCGCGGGCGGCGCGTTCGTTGAAGCCGGCCAGCTTGTGCACGGCTTCCTGCATTTCGCCCTCGTTGCGGACGATGCCCACCAGCGCCTGCATGGCTTCCTGCAGGTCCTGCTGCACCTGGTACGGATTCTCGCCGGCGCTGCCGCGCTCGAACGGCTCCAGTGACGCCTTGAGCGCCCGTTCCACCGCGCCATCGTCAACCGTCGGCTGGGTGCTCTTGCGCGCCAGCTGCGCCGCGTATTCGCCGGCGCGCTTGCCGAACACGATCAGGTCGGACAGCGAGTTGCCGCCCAGGCGGTTGGCGCCGTTGATGCCCGCCGCGCACTCCCCCGCCGCGAACAACCCGGGAATGGTCGACTCCTGCGAGTCGGCGTCGACCTTGATCCCGCCCATGATGTAGTGAGTCGTCGGCCCCACCTCCATTGGCGTCGTGGTGATGTCGAGGTCGGCCAGTTCCTTGAACTGGTGGTACATGCTCGGCAGCTTGCGCTTGATGTGGCCGGGCGCGTCGGAGATCTTCTCCTTGATCCAGGCGATGTCGAGGAACACGCCGCCATGCGGAGAGCCGCGGCCCGCCTTGACCTCGCGGTTGATGCAGCGCGCCACGTGATCGCGGGTCAGCAGTTCCGGCGGACGCCGCGCCGTCTTGTCCTGCATGACGTAGCGCCAGCCTTCTTCCGGATCGGCGGCGGTCTGCGGCTTGTAGTTGTCGGGGATGTCGTCGAACATGAAGCGGCGGCCTTCGCTGTTGCGCAGCACGCCGCCTTCGCCGCGCACGCCCTCGGTGACCAGGATGCCGCGCACGCTCGGCGGCCACACCATGCCGGTCGGATGGAACTGGATGAACTCCATGTCGATCAGTTCAGCGCCGGCCCGATAGGCCAGGGCATGGCCGTCGCCGGTGCCCTCCCAGCTGTTGCTGGTGATCTTGTAGGCGCGGCCGGCGCCGCCCGTGGCCATGACAATGGCCTTGGCCGAGAACACGTGGAAGCGGCCGCGTTCGCGGTCGTAGGCCAGCACGCCGGCGGCACGGCCGCCGTCGAGAATCAACTCGATCACCGTGTGCTCCATGTGCACGGTGACGCCGAGGTAGGTGGTGTGATCCTGCAGCGTGCGAATCAGCTCCAGGCCGGTGCGGTCGCCGACGTGCGCGAGGCGCGGGTAACGGTGGCCGCCGAAATTGCGCTGGTTGATGCGGCCGTCGGGCGTGCGGTCGAACACCGCGCCCCACGCTTCGAGCTCGCGGACGCGGTCGGGCGCCTCCTTGGCGTGAATTTCGGCCATGCGCCAGTTGTTCACGTACTGCCCGCCGCGCATGGTATCGGCGAAGTGCACTTTCCAACTGTCGCGATCGTCGTTGTGCGCCATGGCCGCGGCCATGCCGCCCTCGGCCATCACGGTGTGCGCCTTGCCCAGCAGCGACTTGCAGATCAGGCCGACCGACACGCCGGCGTTGGCGGCTTCGATGGCCGCCCGCAGTCCGGCGCCGCCCGCCCCGATTACCAGGACGTCGTAGGAGTAAGTGGCGTGCGCCGCCATCAGAGGATCCTCAGATCAGTGATGTAGCCCATCGAGCACAGCCGGACATACACATCCGCGCCCATCACCGAGAACAGGCTGCACCAGGCAAACAGCTGGTGCCGCACGTTCAAGCTGGACACGCACGAATAGGCCATGTCGCACACCGGCGACTTCGAAATCTCGTCCTTGCGGCCGCCCACGACATGGCGCAGCACGTGGCAGCCCCAGGTGTAGCTGGCCAGCAGCACCACGTTCACCGCCAGCACGAGCGTGCCGACGCCAATGCCGAACTCGGTCGCGCCGGTGGCGGGATTGGCGAACCACAACGCCACCCAGACGTCGTAGGCGAGGAAGGCGATGAAGACAATCGCCACCCACATGAAGAAGCGGTGGACGTTCTGCAGGATCAGGGGAAAGGCGTTCTCGCCGAGATAGCTCTTGCGCGGCTCACCTACCGCACACGATGGCGGGTCGGCCCAGAATGCCTTGTAGTAGGCGCCCCGATAGTAATAACAGGTGAAGCGGAAGCCGCCGGGAAAGGGCAGGATCAACAGCGCCGGCGAAAACGGGATGACCGCCGGCCACCACGCCGGCTTCGGGCCAAACCAGGCGTGCGGCGAATCGCCCCACAATTCCGGTGCATAGAACGGCGAGAGGTATGGGCCGAAGTGGTAATGCTCACCTTGAAACGCCGCCCACGTGGCGTAAACGACGAAAGCCGACAGACCGAGGAACACACCGAGAGGTGCCGCCCACCACGTGTCTTTACGGGACGTTCGCCCGAAGCCACGGTGGACAGCCGTTACCGGAATCACCTGCATGAGGCCGCCTCCGAATACCGACTGGTATGAAGTTCGGCCTAAGCCTAGCGTCAGACGGGGCAGATATCAACTCAATGCGGCAGGAGCGCCGACACCGATGTATGCAGCGGACACAGAACCGGGGCGCGGCCGATCGCCACCAGGTCGTCGTGCACCTCTCCGGCCAACTCGCAATACTCCGTCGCCAGTCCGCCGGACTCCTGACAGCGACGGATGCGGCTGATGCCCGACGGCGTCGCAATCCACTCGGCCTTGTTCCCCGTGGTCGCGGCCTTCATGAACCCGGCCCACGCCGGCACGGCGACCACGCTTGCAAAGCCGCGACGCATGATCGGCTGCGGGCGGTCGTAGCCCATCCAGACACCCGCGGCCAGGCGCGGCGTGAACCCGACGAACCAGGCGTCGGCATGATCGTCGGTGCTGCCGGTCTTGCCGCCGGCCGGCAGGCGGAAGCCGTTGCGGCGCGCGCCGTAGCCGGTGCCGTGATTGACGACATCGGCCAGCATCGACGCCATCAGGAAAGCGGTTGATTCGCTGAGCACGCGCCGGCCCTGCTCGTCGGCGCGGAACAGGACGCGCCCGTTGCTGTCTTCGATGCGGCGGATGATGACCGGCGGCTGCTGCACGCCGCCATTGGCGAACGCGGTATAGGCCGACGTCAGGTCCAGCAAGCTGACCTCGCCGGTGCCCAGCGCCAGCGACGGCACCGACGGCATTTCGCTCAGGCCCACGCGGGTGGCGAGATCGATCGTCGGGCGCAGGCCGACTCGCTGCAGCAGGTGCACGGCGGCGCGGTTGCTCGACGACACCAGCGCCGAGCGCAGTGTCGTCGAGTCGACCTCGTGTTCACCGCCCGGCAGGTAGGCGCCCTGGGCCGAATCGACGAAGGCATCCAGGCCGTCGATGGTGGTCCCGGGCGAGAAGCCGGCCTCGAGGGCCGCCGCGAACACAAATGGCTTGAACGCCGAGCCGGGCTGGCGCTTCGCCATCGTGGCGCGGTTGAACGGACTCTCCGCGAAGTTGCGCCCGCCGACGACGGCACGCACGTAGCCGGTCGCCGGCTCGATGGCCACCAGCGCCGCCTGCAGCGGCTCGCCGGACTTCCGCTTGTCGTCGAGTTCCTTCAGGCGTTTCATGACGGCCGCCTCGGCAAAATGCTGCACCTCGGTGTCGAGGGTCGTGTAGACGCGCAAGCCGGCGGTCAACGTTTTCTCGGCGCCGAACTGGCGAAACAACTCCTCGGTGACCAGGCCCACGAAATAAGGACCCTCGGTGGCCGCCGCGGGATCGATCGCCTTCCGCTGCCCGGCACTCGCGAGCAGGCTGCTCACTGGTGTCGCGATGGCGGCGCCGAACGCGGCCGCATCAAGGTGACCGGCCTGGTGCATTTGCCGCAGCACCCAATCCCGGCGGTCGCGGATGCGGGCGGGCGTCCGTCGCAGCGCGTAGCCTGACGGCCGGCTGATGAGCGCCGCCAGCGTCGCCGATTCGGCGGCATTGAGCGCGGTGGCGGGCTTGGCGAAGTAACCGCGCGACGCCGCTTCGACGCCGTAGTAACCGTCGCCGAGGTAGACGTGGTTCAAGTACGCCTGCAGGATGGCCCGCTTGCCGTACTTCGCTTCGAGCCGCTGCGCCAGCCACACCTCGCGAAGCTTGCGGCTGTAGGTGCGGCTGCGATCGAGACCCACGGCGCGCGCGAACTGCTGGCTGATGGTGCTGGCGCCCTGGGTCACCCGGCCGTGGCGGAGGTTCGCCACCGTCGAGGACAGGATGCGGCGGCGATCGACGCCGTCGTGTTCGTAGAAGCGGCGGTCCTCGGTCACCAGCACGGCCTCAATCAGGTCGCCTGACATCTCCTCGAGCGACACCGGCAGGCGGTGCTCCCTGTAAAGCGCCGAGATCGGCCGGTCCTTGGCGTCGAAGATCACGGTGGTTTGCGGTCCGGGAGTGAGCGTCAGCCGGGCGGTGGCCCGATCGACATCGGCCCTGATCTGCCAGATCACGTGGCCTGTGGCCAGCGTGGCGAGGCCGAGGACGACGAGGAGGAGGGGAAAGACGAGTCGCGGCGTCAGCCGGCGGGTCGTGGGGGTTGCTCTCACTGCCGATGTGAAGAGCAAACGCCATACCCGAATAATAAGGGTGCCTAAAGGTGCCTGGGGTGCCTGGCGTGCCCGACGGTGCTAATGGTGGGCACGGCTTGGGCACTTTAGGCCCCTCAGGCACCCTGGCGTTTACTGCATCCCGCGGGCGCCGTAATAGCGGAAGGCCGCCCAATAGGACGGATGCGTGCGGCCTCGCTCGTCGCGCATGACGCGCTGGGCCCGGGTCAGCGCCGTCTCGCGCGAGCGGCCGGCGGTGAGGCTCATCTTGAACAGCTCCGCCAACTCGTCGGCGGCGCGTTCCGCCGGCGTCCAGAGCAACACCAGTGCACCGGCTGGCATGGCGGTCCCCACCAGCTTCGCGTTGGCCGGACCGGGATCGTCGGTCGTCGGGAACAACTGGCCGACGCTGCCCGGCGCGCCGGTCGCGCCCGTCCACGCCGTCGCGGCCGTCACCGATGGCGCGAAGATCATCGGCTTCCAGTCAATCAGGTACTGCCAGGCGGCGCGGCCGGACGGGTTGCGTGCCAGCGCGCTGAACGGCAGCGACTCGAGCGGGCCGTCGGGAATGATCAACAGCCGGTCGGCGCGAATCGCGTCGCCCTCGAACTGTCCAAACAGCAACGTAAACAGCGCCCGGCCATCGTTCACCAGCGGCACTTGGTACGCCAGCGTCGACGAGCGGGTCTTCACCCGCTCCACGAACTGCTCCACCCGTTCGGCCAGTGCGGCAGCCTTCTCGTCAAGGCGGTACACACGAATCGGGGTCTCGCGGGTCGCGACAAAGGCGTAGCTCGCCTCGGGCTGCACGCTGAAGGCCACCACCAGCGTGCCGGCCTCGACGCCGCGCTTCAGCGCGTCGAGTGGCGACATGGCCGGCGCACTTTCATCGACCGTGCCGCGGGCCCGGCGCAGGCGTTCGTGCATCCGGTCGAGCAGCGTAAACGACTCGCCGGCATCGCCGCGCTCGGCGAGGATGCCGATGGGGCGACCGTAGTAAGCCTGCACCCGCGATACCAACTGCGCCCGCGCCTCGAGCGTGCCCTGCGGCCGCGCCGCCCGCGATTGCTCCAGCAGGGTCACGGCCTCGCGCAGGTGGCGCAGCCCTTCCTCGGGATCACCGCGCGCCACCAGGAAATTACCCAGTTCGTGAACGACGTTCACGTGATCGAGGGAGCCGGGCGAAACGCTGCTCCAGGCCTCGACCGAGCGCTGGAAGGCGTTGCGCGCGGCCAGCGGATCGTTGCCCTGGGCGGTGACGATGGCGATGCGCTCGAGCGATTCGGCCACGTCGGAGGAGTTCGGCACCAGCTTCTCGCGAATGGCGAGGGCCTCGCGATGCAAGGGCAGCGCCTCGTCCCAGGCACGGGCGGCTTCGCGGGCCAGGCCCAGCTCGGTGGCGGTACTGGCCACCAGCAAGGTTTGCGGCTGCTGCGCGCGGCGCAGGTCGAGCGCCTCGCGAGCGGCGGCGGTGGCCGCGTCGGCGCGGCCGCGCATGCGCTCGATGCGCGCCAGGCTGGTCAGCAGCGTCGCCATCTCGAGGGGCGGCGCTTGCGAGCGTCGCAGGTCAACGGCGGCCTTGATCTCCACACCGGCATCGGCGAGCCGGCCTTGCTCGAGCAGCACCAGGCCCAGGTTGGCGTGCGTGGTACCCAGGTCTTCGGGGGCGCCCTTGCGCGCCGTCTTGATGGTCAGCGAACGGCGGAACATCGCCTCGGCCGCCGGCAGGTCGCCGCGGTTCATCTGCAGAATGCCGAGGTTGGTCAGGATCTGCGACACTTCGAGGCTGTCGGGACGCTGCGCTTCGTAGATCTTGAGGGCGACCTCGTAGAGCCCGAGCGCGCGCGGCGCCTGGCTGCGCGACGCGGCAACCACCGCAAGCGCGCTCGAAACGCGCGCGTAGTCCACGGTGTTGCGCCGCGAGGCTTCGAGCACCGCGAGGCTACGCGAATAAAACCGGTCGGCCCCCTCGAGATCCTTGCCGCGGACCGCGGCGTCGCCCATGATCTCGGCGAGTTGCGCCTCGCGCAGCGAACCGGGCTCGATCTTCGAGACCACCTCGAAGGCGGTCGCATACGCCTGCGCGGCCCGATCCGCGTCGTTGCGGGCGGTCGCGGCGCGCGCCACTTCCATCAACGCATCCGCGTATTCGGGGCTGGCCGGCGCGCCGGTGCGCAGCCGCGTCACGGCCACGTCCATCCACCGCTCCGCGTCGGCCGGGCGCTTGTCGAGACGGGCGACGTTGGCCATCTTGAACGCCAGCCGGCCGAGATCGCGGTCCTCGGGTGAGTTCTGCGTCCGTAACGCCGTGGCTTCTTCGAACGCGCCGCGCGCGGCGCCAAGCATGTTGGCGCGGACTTCGACATCGCCCAGCAATTCGAGCCGGCGAGCCCGCTCGGCGGGATTGCGGTCGGCAGGTGCGTCGGCCACCTGCGCGAGCATGCGATCGAGTTCAGCGGCCAGTTCGGTGGGAATCTGGGCGTGAACCCGCCCGATGCTGACCCAGCCGGCAGCCAGCACAATGGCCAGGAAAAGGCGTGCCTTCGTGTGCATCGGTAGGAGAGTATACGGCGAAATGGGGTCGTTTGCGGCCGTCTCCACTATATGTGGGGCCGGCGGCGCGGACAGCGGCTATTCCGGCTTTACGCGCTCGTACGACAACGCCCCCGAAGGGCACTCCTCGACCTGGGCGACGATGGCGTCGGTGGTCTGGCCGGCGAGCACCACCCACGGGCGGCGGCGGGGATCGAATACGGCCGGCAGGCCTTTGAAACAGATGGCCGAATGGACGCACAGGGACGGCTGCCAGATGACGGTGACCTCGCCGTTGGTATAGCGCTTGATGACCTCTTGGCTCATGCCGGCATCTCCCTCGTCTCGATTGATACCTCCCCGGTCAGGGTGCGGTGGACCGGGCACTTGTTGGCAATCTCGATCAGGCGCATTCGCTGGTCGGCGTCAAGGTCGCCCTCGATCATGATCTGCCGGGTGATGACGTACTTTCCGTCGGCCGGGCCGCCGCTCAGGGTCACGACCACCCGCTGCAGCGGCCAGCCCTTGCGCTCGGCATACAGCCGCAGCGTCATCGAGGTGCAGGCGCCGAGCGCCGACAGCACGAATTCGTGAGGCTCGGGACCAGTGTCGGCGCCCCCCTTGTCGACGGGTTCGTCGGCGCGCAGCCGGAACTCGCCGATGGTGATGTCCTGGCCCAGCTTGCTGGTGTCCGACGCAACGTGCACCTCTCTCATGCCCGCATCCTACTTCAGGGAACCAGATTGGAACCGGCGTTGCGGTTCTTCGTCCTCTTATTAGATGGCCACCCTGCTGAACGACCTGCGCATCGCCTTCCGCCAGCTGGGGCGCCGCCCCGCGTTCACGGCCACGGCCGTTCTGACGCTGGCCATCGGCATGGGCGTCAACACCGTGGCGTTCACGGTGGTCAACGCCCTGCTTTTCAAGGGCTCGGCCACCAGTGGCCATCCCGGCGTCGGTCGCGTGGCGACCACGCCCGGCGGCGACGAGGGCGGCTACGGCTCGCTGCCCGACTACCAGCGCTTCGCCGAGGCCACCCGCGGCACCCTGGAACTGGCCGCCGAGGGCCGCTCGTCGCTGGCGTGGCGGCACAACGGCACCGCCGACACCGCGTGGGTCCTGTTCGTCTCGCCCAACTACTTCTCGATGATGACGGCGCCGATGATTGCCGGCCGGCTGATGGTGGCGCCTGCCAACGGCGGCGCGCCGGCGGTGGTGATTGGCGAGCGCTTCTGGCGCGACAAGCTCGGCGCGCCGTCGCTGGCCGGTCTCACCCTCCGCCTGAACGATGCCGAGGTCAGCGTGGCCGGCGTGATCTCGAACAAGTTCACCGGACCTGCCGGCATCTATTCCCCCGACGTCTGGCTGCCGCTCCAGGACCTGGCATTGTTCGGCATGCCGGCGGAGATGCAAGCCCGCGAGACCCGCTGGCTGTTCTTCCTGGGACGTGTCGCCGCCGGGTCCACCACGGCCGCCGTGCAGGGCCAACTCGACGCGGCCGCGGCCGCGATGGCGCGCGACTGGCCAGACTCGCACCGCGATCGCGGCGCGCGCTTCCACCTGCTGAGCGAGGCCGACGGCGAACGCCGCGGCATTGCCACCGCCGCCGCGATCGGCATGGGGCTGATCGGGCTGGTGCTGCTGCTCGCCTGCTTCAACGTCGCCAACCTGCTGCTCGCCCGCGCGGTGGAGCGCGAACGCGACATGGGCATTCGCACCGCGCTCGGCGCCCGCCCGGCGCGGCTGCTCCGCCTGGTCGTGACCGAGGGTTTCGTGATCGCCGCGCTCGCCGGCGCGCTGTCATTGGTACTGGCGTGGTGGACGCAGTCGCTGGTCGGCACCTTCGCGATCCCCATCGAGCAGCCGCAGCATCTCGACTTCACGCCCGATCTCACCGTCGTCGGCTTCATCGCCCTCATCGTCGTGTTTGCCGGCGTGCTGCCGGGCCTGTGGCCGGCAATCTCGGCGGCGCGGGTGGACGTGTTGCGGGTGCTGGGATCGCAAGGTGGTAATGCCGCCAGCGGGCGGCCCTCGCCGCTGCGCCGCTGGCTGGTCGGCGCGCAGATCGCCGGGTCAACCGCGTTCCTGGCCCTGGCCGTCCTGTTGATCCAATCGTTTAGCCACCTGGCGGACCTGCCGATGGGCTTCGCGCGGGATCGGCTCGTGGTCGCGGAGTTTGATCCCGCCTCGAACGGCCTCGACGGTGACGCCTCACGGCGATTCGTGGACGCGGTGCTCGCTCGTGTCCGGGCGCTGCCGGGCGTCGCCGGGGCCGCGGTAATCGATCGCGCGCCGTTCTTCATCGGCTTCGACCGCGAAACGGCGGTCTGGCCTGATGGCGGCGAGTGCGAGCCGGCGACCTGCCCGCAGGTTGCCACGCTCGCAGCCGGGCCGGGCTACTTTTCGACGATGGGGATTGCGATGGCGGCCGGGCGAGAGTTCTCCCCGACCGACTCGGCGGCAGCGGTCGTCGTCAACCAGGCCTTCGCGCGCCAGCAGTGGCCCGACGGCCGCGGCCTCGGCGAAACACTGCGGATCGGCCCCTCGATTCGCGCCACTGGCCCAGGGCAAGCGGGTGACGGCCGACTCGTCACCGTGGTCGGGGTTACGGCGACGCATCTGACGCGCAGCCTGGATCGCGAGCGACCCGTCATCTACGTTCCGATCGGCCGGGAGCAGTTCGAAGGCGCCCTGACGATAGTCGCCCGCACCGTGGAAACGCCGGTGCCGCTGGTGCGGCCGGTCGCCGAGGCGTTTCGCACGGTCGACCCGCAGGTCTCGGTATTCGCGGTCAAGACCATGGAACGGCGCCTCGCGGTGCCGCTGTGGCCCGTCCGCACCGTGAGCTGGCTGTTCTCGATCTGCGGAATCCTGGCGCTGGTACTGGGCACCGTCGGCCTCGCCAGCGTGATCATTCACGCGGTGAACCAGCGGCGCCGCGAATTCGGCGTCCGCGTCTCGGTCGGCGCTACGCCGCGCGATCTGATCGTCGATGTGCTGCACAACGCCAGCCGGCTGCTCGTGCCGGGGCTGGTGGTTGGCCTGCTGCTGGCCGCTGGGCTGGCGCAACTGGCACAGTCCGCGCTGATGGGCGTGAACGTGCTGAACCCCCTGTCCTACCTGGCGGTCGCGCTGGTGCAGTGCGTGATCGTCGCGCTCGCCTGCCTCGCGCCGGCGCTGCGCGCCTCGCGCGTGGACCCGCTCGTCGCGCTGCGAGCCGAATGATGACAAACAGGAGTTCAGAAGGATCAGGAGAACAGGAACTTTGAAGACCATTCTCCTGAACTCCTAATCTCCTGTTAATCCCTCTTGATCTCTCACCCGCGACTATTCATTAAGAAGGTCGCGGTCCCGTGGAAGAACTCGCGCAGGAACTGCGTGACGTCGGGCGGCAGCGCGGTTTGGTCGAGCGCGTGGTCCATCAGCTTCACCCAGCGGTCGCGGGCCAGCTGATCCAGCTTGTAAGGATGATGCCGCATGCGCAGGCGCGGATGGCCGCGGCTTTCCTCGTAGCGCGGCGGGCCGCCGAAACGGCCGACCAGGAAGTCGCGCAGCCTTTGCTCGGCGCCGGCCATGTCGTCGGCCGGGTACATCGGGCCGAGCAGGTCGTCGCCCGGCACTTGCGCATAGAACGCCGCCACCAGGCGCGCGAAACCATCCTCGCCAATGCGAGCGTAGATCTCTCCGTCGTCCACCATCAGGCGTTTCGGATCTTCTCGATCTTGCGATCGCGTTCGTGGGTCAGACGCTCGACATCGCGCCGGTAATGCTCGTCGATGGTCTGGCGCTGCTCGAAATCCACCGCCCCCACCAGCTTCGTCTTGTAGAGAATCTCTTCTTGCGCCAGCTTGGCGCCGTAAGTCTTGCGGACCTCGGCGATCTCGGCCTTCTGTTGCTCGGTCAGCGTGTGCTCGGCCACGCCCGCGTCGGCGTCCTGTTTCTTCAAGCGCGCCATCGCCAGTTCCACCGCGCTCTTCGGTTCGTCGTTCATGGACTGATCATACCGGGAGTCGGGAGTCGGGAACCGGGAGTCGACCGAATTGAGGGCAAGTGTTTTTCCGACTCCCGACTCCCGACTCCCGGTTCCTGGTCCCTATCGAAAGAGGCTCTTCACGACGAACCAGACATTCGCGGGACGCTCGGCGAGGCGGCGCATGTACCAGGGGAACCAGTAGGCGCCGTAGGCGATCAGCACGCGCACCGAGGCGCCATCGCGAGCGAGGCGCAGCTGCGTTGCCTGCTGGATGCCGTAGAGCATGTGAAACTCGAACTCGGCCGGCTTCACACCGGTGGCGGCGGCATGGCGGCGGATGGTGTCGATCAACTGCACGTCGTGGGTGCCGAACACCGGCCGCGCGCCGCCCGCGCGCGAACCGGCGTCGAGCATCACTTGCGCCAGGGCCAGGTAGTTGGCGTCGACTTCGCTCTTTTTCGGGAACGCCACTTCCGGCGGCTCGTTATAGGCGCCCTTGACGAGCCGGATGCCGATGCCGCGTCCCATCAACTCGACCAGGTCTTCGCGGGTGCGATAGAGGTAAGCCTGCAGGCAGACACCGATCCGCGGGAATTCGCCGCGCAGCCGGCGCGTCAACTCCAGCGTCACGTCGACGTAGCTGGACTGCTCCATGTCGATCCACAGGTAATTGCCGGTGGCCTGGGTGCGCGCGGCGAGGTCGCGCAGGTGACCGTAGGCCAGCTCGCGATTGATATCGAGGCCCAGTTGGGTCAGCTTGATCGAGGGCTCGCAGGCCAGGTTCAGGCGGTGGATGCGATCGATGCCGTCGAGGTAGTGGCGGGCCACGGCGTCGGCCTCGGCCAGGTCCTTGACGTTCTCGCCCAGCCGCGTGAACACCGCGGTGATGCCCTCGGCCGCCATCGTCCGCGCGGCGGGAATCATGTCGTCGAACGACTCGCCGGGCATGAACCGGGACACGGCCCGGCGGACGAACGGCGCCCGGGTGCCGTTCTCGCGCAGCCACCTGCTGTCGGAGGCCTTGAGAAGAAGGGTGCGCGCGACGCTCATGTTGGCACCATCTTATTCTCATCATGCGGCGCCAGCGTATGCAGCGGACCGATCCGCAATAGTTGCGGCCACGCCAACCGCACCATCAATACCACCATAAGCGTCGCGAATCCGCCGCCAACGACCGAGAGCGTGGGGCCGACCAGCGCCGCCGTCGCTCCGCTCTCGAAAGCACCGAACTCGTTCGAGAAGCCAACGAACACGTAGTTGATCGCCGAGACCCGGCCGCGCAGGTGGTCGGGTGTGATCGTCTGCTCCAGGGTCAGCCGAATTACGACGCTGATGTTGTCGAACACGCCGGTCAGGAACAGGCACGCCATCGAGAGCGCGAACGACCGCGACAACCCGAAGCCAATGCTCGCTACACCGAAACCGACAACCGCCAACATCAGCACGCGCCCGGGCCGCTGCCATGGCCTGATGCGCGTGGTCACCAGCGCCATCACCAGCGCGCCGACGCCGGGCGCCGCCCGCAGCCAGCCGAGTCCCGCCGGTCCGACGCCCAGGATGTCCTTGGCGAATATTGGCAGCAGCGCCACGGCGCCGCCGAACAGGACCCCGAAGAGGTCAAGCGTGATTGCCGCCAGGAACAACGGGTTGTCGCGGACGAAGCGGAAACCCGCGAACACATCGCTCGCGCTGCGGCGCGCAGCCGCCGGCGGCGGCGTGCGCACCGGCATGGTCAGCAGCATGGCCACGAAGATCAGCTGGCCGGCGGCGGCAAGCGCAAACGCAGCCGTCGCGCCGCCGGTCACGGCAATCAGCACCCCGCCGATGGCAGGACCGCTGATCGCCGCCAGTTGAAAGGTCGACGAAAGCCACGCGTTGGCGTTGGCAAACTCGGCCGGCGGCAGCAGCTGCGGCAGAATGGTATTGACCGACGGCGAGGCAAAGGCACGGGCGGTGCCGACGAGCGCCAGCAGCGAGTAGATGGCCCAGATGGGCCCCTCGGCCGCGGCCACCAGAGCCAGCGCCGCCGCTACCAGCGTCAACAGGGTGTGCGCGAAGATGCCGATGTTGCGGCGCGGATACCGATCGGCGGCATTGCCGGCCACGATCATCAGCAGCAGGACCGGCGCCAGTTCGACCACCCCGACCAGGCCGAGCGACCAGGGATCGCCGGTGCGCTCGTAGAGCAGCCAGCCGACGGCGACGTTGATCATCTGCCAGCCGGCGATCGCGGCGAAGCGGCCGATGGCGAAGGAACGAACAAACGAGTGGCGAAGAGCCGCGTACGAATCGCTCACGCAGATGGCACCACTTGCCACGGCCGCAGATGACGCAGCCGCCAGGGCCGCAGATGACGCAGATGACGCAGAATCAAGCTGTTCTAGATTAGCGGTTCCATCGCTGACAGGGTGTATGGTGGGTGTAGGGCGCGGGCAACGTGTCCCGCGGATCCGGCCGCCGGACCAATCTGCGCATCGCCCTCGGATCATGCCGTATCCTGCCGAATACCAGCGCGCGACCGACGCCTTCGCGGCCTTCCTGCTTGAGGTGCGCGACCGCTGTGACTTCGCCAGTCCCAACCAGGCCTACACCACCGCTCAGGCCGTGCTGCAGGTGTTTCGCCGCCGGCTTCCGCTGGCAGACGCCATTCGGTTTGCCGGCGTGCTGCCGGTCGGCCTGCGCGCGTTGTTCGTCGCCGACTGGGATCCGGGCGAACCGCAGCGGCCCTTTGGCAGTCTTGCCGACATGACGGCGGAGGTCCGCGCGCTCAGGCCCGGCCACAACTTCTCGCCCCCTCACGCGATCGCCGCAGTCGCTGGCGCGCTCAGGGCGCATGTCGATGTCGCGCGCCTCGACGCGCTGCTGGCAACGCTGCCGCGCGACGCCGGCCGCTTCTGGGCGATCTGACCGGTGGCCGACGCGAATGGCGGACGGCGGGGCCGCGCGGCGGCCGACCGGCGATCTCTCGTAAGATCGGCGCGATGAGGATCGGTATTCAGGCTTGGGGGAGCGAAGGCGATATCCGGCCCCTTGTCGCGCTCGGGCACGGGCTGGTGCAACGCGGGCACACGGTCGAACTTTTCTATACCGACATCGCCAACCGGCACTACGACGCGTTGGCCACGTCACTCGGATTGACCGCGCGAGCGGTGGCGACGCCGGTCATTGCCGACGACGCCGAGCTCTACGCCATCGGCCTCAAGGCAATCAACACCGCCAATCCCCTGCTGCAGGGGAAGATCGTCTACGACCGGCTGCTGCGGCCCGTCGAAGACGCGATCTTTCAGGCGGCTGTGGACCTGTGCCAGCGGTCCGATCTCATCGTCACCCACTTGTTGCTCAACCAGGCGCGCGCGGCCGCCGAACTGGCTGACAAGCCCGCGGTCAGCGTGACGTTTGCCCATTCGATGGTGCCGTCGCGGCACATTCATCCGGATGGCCTGCCGCGGCTCGGCGAGACCGGCAATGCCATCGGCTGGGCGATCGCGCGCTTCGCGCTGAACCGCGTAATGCGCGGGCCGGTCAATGCCTTCCGCAGGCGCGTGGGCGTCGCGCCGGTCAACGACCTGCTGCTCGACGGCTGGGCATCGCACCTGTTGAACCTGATCGCGGTGAGCCCGGCGATTTGCGCCGGGCAACCGGACTGGCCACGATGGAACCGCGTATGCGGCTTTCTGACGCCGCCGGCGACGAGCCACGAAGTAATGTCACCGGAACTCGAGGCCTTCATCACCGCCGGCGAGCCGCCGGTGTTCATGGGCTTCGGCAGCCTGATGCCGGTGAGTGCGTCGTATCTCACCGAATCGGTGGCGCTGATGAAAGAGGCGGCGCGGCTGGCCGGCTGTCGCGCGATCATCCAGGCCGCGGTGCCGCCCGAACGCGGCGATCGGCTGATGGTGATCGGACGCAGCCCGCACGCGCAGCTCTTTCCGCGTTGCGCCGCGGTCGTCCATCACTGTGGCGCGGGAACGACCCATACGACGCTGCGCGCCGGCGTCACATCGGTGTGCGTGCCCCACGTGTCCGATCAATTCGGGTGGGCCGGGCAGTTACGGGAGTTTGGCGTGGCCCCAGCCGCGGTAAGCCGGCGATCACTGACGGCCGCGAAACTGGCGCACCGAATCAGCGAGGCGCTGGCAAGTCCGGGCATGCGCGCACGAGCGGCAGCCCTCGCCGCACGCATGAAGGACGACGATGGCCCGGCACGGGCAGCGGTGTTGATCGAGGAAGCGGCACGGGTTCACCGCGCCGAAGCTGGCTAGCGTCGTTCAGCGAAGGCGGGCACGGAACTTGATAGGGCTCTTGTGAAAGGGTGTCAATGGTCACTACGAGTGGACAGCGCTGGGTGCTCGCGGCCTTCTTTGCCTTATGTTTCGTTGCCGCCTCCCCCACCGGGGCAGCGGCACAGTCCTCAATAAGCTTCAGCGGCGGGGCTTCGATTGACCCGACGCAGGTTTACGGCGGCGTGGCGTGGGAGTCGCCCGACATCGGCGGCCGCTTCCGGTTGCGGCCAGGCATCGACGGCGGGTTTGGCGACGGCCTGCGCCTGGGCACCATCAATCTCGACCTGGTGGTCAGGTTTCCGCTGGGCCAGAGCGGCTGGTCGTTGCTCCAGGGCGGCGGGCCCACCATCACCATCGCGCAGTTCACCGGCCCGTTCGAGGACGCCGACCGCGAGATCCACGCCGGCGGCAGCTACCTGTTTGGCTTCCAGCACGATCACGGGTTCTTCACCGAGTTTCGCGTCGGCGGCGGGAATTACGTGCCGCAGCTCAAGCTCGGGGTGGGATGGGCAGTCGAGATCAAGTAGGAATTCACATCGCTCCTGGTCCTTTGTCCTCTGTTCACCGCCGAACCGAAAGGCGAAGGGCGGTAACGCCCGTTGCGCTACCGCCCCCGCCGACTCCCAACTCCCGGTTCCCGACTCCCGGCTTATTT
The DNA here is from genome assembly GCA_050247355.1 of Vicinamibacterales bacterium. Classification (GTDB taxonomy): domain Bacteria; phylum Acidobacteriota; class Vicinamibacteria; order Vicinamibacterales; family UBA2999; genus 12-FULL-67-14b. The sequence continues at coordinate 60,868 of JBFWUK010000029.1, forward strand.
CTTCACGTATCGCTGCAGCTTGCGGGGCCCGACTTCGGCGCCGTAGATGTTGCCGGCGGCATCGACCGCAACCCCTTCGGCGGCGAGCGTGCCGCCGGGCGGCTTGCCGCCGCCCGCCATCTTCGCCACCACCTTGCCGTCGACCATCTCGTAGGTCAGGCCGTTGTGCGACGGGTCCGGAATGAAGCCGGTGACCTTGCCATCGACCGCGCTGCCGATGCGGATGCCGCGCTTCCACATGTAGTGCGGCGGGCTCACCGAACCCGACTCGGAGTCGGCGCCGTAAATGATGTCGTTCTTGATGAAGATGCCGCTGAGACGGCTGAACTGGTACCAGGTGTCGAGCGTCTTGAAGGTTTCGGCGTCGAGAATCTGGATGCGGTTGTTCGAACGGTCGGCGACGAACAGGCGGCCCTTCGAGTCGAACGCCAGGCCGTGCGGCTGCATGAACTCGCCCTCCAGGGCGCTGCCCATCTTGCCGTACTCGCGGATGAACTTGCCGGTGCGATCGAACCGGATCAACCGGGCGGTGGCGGGAGGCGCATTGCCGTGGCCTTCGGCGACCAGGATGTCACCGTTCGGATACGTGATCACGTCGTTCGGCTGGTAGAACGACGCCGGGTCGGCCGGCTGGCCGGGCACATTGCCGCCGGGCTTGCCGAGGGTCAGCAGGACTTTGCCGTCGGGGCTGAACTTCACGACCTGGTGGCCCACCACCTTCGCAGGCATCGGCGGCAGCGGCGCACCGGCCGGCGAACCCGGGGCGCGCGCGGGCAGGTTGCTCTGGCCATCGGTCACCCAAATGTTGCCGTCGCGGTCGACGTGAATGCCGTGGGGGAACACGAACATCCCCTGGCCGAAGCTGGTCACCAGGTTGCCGTTCGCGTCGAACTTGAACACGGTGTTGAGCGGCGACATCTCGCCCTTGGCGCGGTCCCAGCACGAATTGGCGGAGCAGCGCTCGGCCACCCAGATGCTGCGGCCGTCCTTGTCGATCTCGACGGCGCTGGTCGAGCCCCAGGTGCGGCCCGCCGGCATCTTCGCCCAGCCTTCGATCGTGTTGTAGGGATTCGGCGCATCGTTGATCGGCGTGACCGCCATCCACGGCGCCGCAGCCGGCGCCTGCGCGTAGAAGCTGCCGCCCATCGCCCCAACGGCCATCACTCCAGCCGCGACCAGTAGACCACCTCGCAGTACACGTCCCATTCGGATGCCTCCCCTTGAGCAGGAGATATTACACGTTCCCGGGATAAGATGGTCGTTCCGAGATAGATGTGGCGTCCGGCTTAAACCGGACCAACGGAGAACCACCATGCCGATCTTCGAATACGCCTGCAAGAAGTGCGGAAAAGAATTTGAGATGCTGGTGCGACCGAACGGCGAGACGCCGGCCTGTCCGGCGTGCCAGGGCACCGAGCTCGAAAAGCTGTTGTCGATCCCGGCGGTCAAGTCGGAGACGACGCACGCCCTGGCGTTGAGCGCGGCCAAGAAACGCGACCAGAAGCAGGCGACGCACAACGCCCGCGTGCAGCGCGAGTACGAACTGCACCACAACGACTAACCCAACCACCACAGGATTCCGACGCGATGGCCCTTCCGACCGCCACCGGCACCGCGCAGTGCCCCGAATGCTTTGCTGACGTCACCCTCACCAAGGTGATGCAGAACGAGATCACCCAGTGCCCCGGCTGCGGCGCGGAACTCGAGATCGTCTCGCTCGAGCCGCTGACGCTGGCGCTGGCGCCGCAGGAGGAAGAGGACTGGGGTGAGTAGTCACCCCAACCGCGTGAAAGTCGGCGTCCTCTACAGCCGCGTCCGCGTCGAAGAGAAGCTGCTGTTCGAGGCGTTCGAGAAGCGCGGCGTGTCGCTCGACCTGATCGACGACCAGAAGCTGATTTTCGACATCACCGATGTCGATCACCATCCCTTCAAGGACTACGACGTCATCGTCGAGCGCTGCATCAACCACAGCCGCGCGCTCTACAGCCTGAAGATCCTGAACGACCAGGGCGTAAAGACGGTGAACACGGCGCTGTGCGCCGACATTTGCGGCAACAAGCTGATGACCACCAGCGCGCTGGCGGCCGCCGGCGTGCCGCAGCCGAAGGCGCTGGTCGCCTACACCGCCGACAGCGCGATCGAGGCGATCGAGCGGCTCGGCTATCCGGTGGTGTTGAAGCCGACGGTCGGCTCGTGGGGCCGGCTGCTGAGCAAGGTCAACGACCGCGACGCGGCCGAGACGATTCTCGAGCACAAGGAAACGCTCGGCAGCTACCACCACAGCATTTTCTACATCCAGGAGTACATCCAGAAGCCGGGGCGCGACATTCGCGCGTTTCAGGTGGGGCCGGAGACGATCTGCGCCATCTACCGCACGTCGCCGAACTGGATCACCAACACCGCCCGCGGCGGTTCCTCCAGCAACTGCCCGATCACGCCCGAACTGGCCGACATCTGCACGCGCGCGGCCAAGGCCTGCGGCGGCGGCGTGGTCGCGCTCGACCTATTCGAGGATCCGGACCGCGGCCTGCTGGTCAACGAAGTGAACTACACCATGGAGTTCCGCAACAGCATTGCGCCGACCAACGTGAACATCCCGGAGCGCATGGTGGACTTCTGCCTGGACGTGGCGAAGAACGGCTGGAATGCGGCGAACGGCTGGACCGACGCCGGGCCGCAACTGGCCGCCATCTCCCTCGCCGACGGCGCCTCGGCTTAGTCGTGGCTGCCCCACTTTCGGTCTCGATCATCGGCGCGTCGGGCTACACCGGGGGCGAGTTGCTGCGGCTCGCTCTCGGCCATCCGGACCTCGAGGTGAAGCAGGTCACCAGCGAACGGCTCGACGGCCAGTTCGTGCACTTCACCCACGCCAACCTCAGGAAACGCACGCAACTCAAGTTCGTCCGCGCCGACGCGGTTGAAAAGTGCGACCTGCTGTTCCTGGGCCTGCCGCACGGCAGCGCGATGAGCCGGATCGATCAGCTGTCGGGACTCGCCGAGCGGATTGTCGACCTTAGCGCCGACTTCCGGCTGCGCGACGCCTCGGGATATGACAAGTGGTACGGCAAGCCGCACACCAACCCCGTGTGGTTGAAACAGTTCGTCTACGGCCTGCCCGAGCTGCACCGCGCCGAGTTGAAGGCGGCACGCTACGTCAGCGGCGTCGGCTGCAATGCCACGGCGACGACCCTTGCCGTGTGGCCGCTGGCGGCGGCCGGCCTGATCGACGCGTCGCGCGGGATCATCTGCGAGGTCAAGGTCGGCAGCAGCGAGGGCGGCGCGGCGGCTGGCGACTCCACGCATCATCCGGAGCGCGCCGGCGTGATGCGCAGCTTTGCGCCGACCGGCCATCGCCACACCGCCGAAGTGCTGCAGGCGCTGCAGCTCGCCAACGTGACGACCGACGTCCACCTCAGCGCCACCGCCGTCGACAACGTGCGCGGCGTGCTGGCCACCGCCCATGCCTTCGTCAAGCCCGGCACCGCCGAGAAGGATATCTGGAAGGCGTATCGCGAGGCGTACAACGCCGAACCCTTCGTCCGCATCGTCAAGGAACGCACCGGCCTCTATCGCTATCCCGAGCCGAAGATCCTCTCGGGCAGCAACTACGCCGACGTCGGCTTCGAACTGGATGCGTCGACCGGCCGCGTGGTCGCGCTGTGCGCGATCGACAACCTGATGAAGGGCGCGGCCGGGACCGCCGTGCAGTGCGCCAATATCATGATGGGGTGGGAAGAGACGCTCGGCCTCGATTTCCCGGGGCTGCACCCAATCTGAAGGCCTAGGGACTTGGGGGCCCAGGGGCTTGAAGTGCTCATCCCTAAGCCCCTAAACCCTTAAGCCCTTAAGCCCTGAGGATCTCTGAATGATCGTAGTGAAGGTGGGCGGCGGTACGTCGCTGAACATTGATGCGGTGGTAGCCGACATCGTGGCGCTGCGCGCGAAGGGCACGGAGTTGCTGCTCGTGCACGGCGGCGCGCAGACGACGAACGCGGTGGCCGAGGCGCTCGGCCATCCGGCGCAGTTCGTAACCAGCGAAACCGGGCACGTCAGCCGCCGCACCGATCGCCGCACCCTCGAGATCTTCGAGATGGTCTACTGCGGCCAACTCAACAAGATGTGGGTCGAGAAGCTGCAGCGCGCCGGCGTCAACGCCGTCGGCCTGTCGGGCCTCGATGGCCGCATCTTCGAAGGCACCCGCAAGGACACGCTCCGCATCCGCGTCGACGGACGCCGCATGGTGCTGCGCGACGACTGGACCGGCACGGTCGAGAAGGTCAACGCCGATTTGCTGAAGACCCTGCTTGCCGCCGGCTACTTCCCCGTGCTGACCCCGCCCGGCGCGTCGACCGCCGGCGAGGCCATCAACGTCGATGGCGACCGCGCCGCGGCCATGGTGGCCGGCGCCTTCAACGCCGATGCGTTGGTGATTCTCACGGATCAAGTGGGACTGTTAAAGAAGTTCCCCGACGAATCGACGCTGATTTCCGAGATTGCCAAAGCCCAGGCCGACCGCTTCATGGAGTTTGCCGAGGGGCGAATGAAGAAGAAGGTCATGGGCGCGGTCGAGGCCATCGCCGAAGGCGTCGGCAAGGTGATTTTCGCCGACGGCCGCGTCGACGAGCCGATTACGCGCGCACTCGCAGGCGCCGGCACCCATATCAGTTAACTAAGAGCCGCAGATGACGCAGATAACGCAGATATGGCTGACCGGCGTCCGCGGCGGAGCCGCGGTGCAGGAGCTGAGTGGCCGCGGAGGAGTGAGCCGCATTTCTACTGGAGCTCATTCCTCCGCGGCCACTCAGCCCCAGGCCCCGCCGCGTCGCGGCCCGCCGCCGGGCGGCGCATTCATCGCATCTGTGTCATCTGTGTCATCTGTGGCCCTGGATCAGTCATGAACTACGCAGAAGTCGAAGAACGCATTCTCGGTGGCACGACCGCCCGTCGCGGCGACGTCGTCATCACCCGCGGCGAAGGCTCATCGGTGTTCGATGAGCAGGGCAAGAAGTACCTCGATCTGGGTTCCGCGCAGGGCGTGGCCATGCTCGGGCACTGTCATCCCCGGGTGGTCGAGGCCATCAGCCGCCAGGCCGAGACGCTGACTCTGTGTCCGAATTATCTCTACAACGATGTCCGCGCCGAGTTTGCGCAGGCGCTGGTTGACGTGCTGCCGAAGCACCTGCCTCACCTGTTTCTCGCCAACAGCGGCGCCGAAGCGGTGGACGGCGCCCTGAAGTTCGCGCGCCTGTTCACCAGGCGGCCGGCGTTTGTCGCCACCACCAAGGGCTTTCACGGCCGGACCATGGGCGCGTTGTCGGTGACCTGGGAACCCAAGTATCGCGAGGGTTTCCTGCCGCTGCTCGAGACCACGCACGTGCAATTCAACGATGCCGCGGCCCTCGACGCGGCGATCACCGACCAGACGGCCGCCGTGATCCTGGAAGTCGTTCAAGGCGAAAGCGGTGTCAACGTCGGTACCCCCGACTTTCTGCGTTCGGCGCAGCGCCTGTGCCGCGAGCGCGGCGCGCTGCTGATTGTCGACGAGATTCAGACCGGCTTCGGCCGCACCGGCAAGTGGTTCGCAGTGGAACACGCGGGCATCGAGCCCGATATCATGTGCCTGGCCAAGGGCCTGGGCGGCGGCTTCCCGATGGGCGCGTTGGCCTATACCAAGGCAATTCGTGACGTCCTCACGCAGGGCGCGCACGGCAGCACCTTCGGCGGCTCGCCAATTGCCTGCGCCGCCGGGCTGGCGGCGATCCAGGCCTACAAGGACGAAGACCTGATCAAGCGCAGCGCCGTGCTCGGCGCCCACCTGCGCAACACCCTGCGCAGCGTTCTGGAGGGCGTGCCGGCGGTTCGCGACATCCGCGGGCTCGGCCTGATGATCGCGGTCGAGCTCCGGACCAAGGTGGCGCCGGTGCTGAAGAGCCTGATGCTCAAGCACGGCGTGATTGCCTTGCCGGCGGGGCCGACGGTCCTGCGGCTGTTGCCGCCGCTGGTCATCACCGAGGCCGAGATCGACTTCGGCGTGCAGGCCATCGCGAAGGCGATCAAGGAACTGAAAGCGTGATGGACCGCGCGGCCGCCATCGAGTTGGTTCGGGGTCTCGTCGCCATTGCATCGCTGTCGCGCCAGGAAGCAGCGGCCTCGTCCTGGCTGGTCGAGCAGATGCGCGCCAGCGGCTACGAGCGCGCCTTCGTCGACGAAGCCGGCAACGCCGTCGGCGAGCTCGGCGACCCGTCGGCTGCGCGCACCATCGTGCTGCTCGGCCACATCGACACCGTGCCCGGCAACATCCCGGTGCGCATCGAGTCGTCGGCCGGCGGCGATCTTCTGTTCGGCCGCGGCAGCGTCGACGCCAAGGGGCCGCTCGCCACGTTTGTGGCCGGCGCGGCGGCGTTTGGTGTGGCGCGGGCCCGCGAGGCCGGGCTGCGAGTGGTGGTGGTCGGCGCCGTCGAGGAAGAGGCCGCCACCAGCAAGGGCGCCCGCTACATCGCCTCGCGATTCGACGGCACCACCGAGCCCATTCCCACGGCCTGCATCATCGGCGAGCCCAGCCACTGGAACCGCGTCACGCTGGGCTACAAGGGACGGCTGCTGCTCGACCTCACCGCCGATCAGCCGATGGCACACACCGCCGGTCCCGACGCCAGCGTCGCCTCGGTCGTCGTCGACCTGTGGAACTGGGTGACCGCTCATGCCGCCGCGTTCAACGCCGGCAAGGGCAAGGCGTTCGATCAACTGAGCCCGAGCCTGCGCCGCTTCATCACCTCGACCAACGCCGAGATGCACGACACGGTTGATGCGCAGTTTGCCTGGCGCCTGCCGGTGGGCTTCGACGCCGACGCGTTGATGGCCGACCTGCGCGCCTGGCCAGCGGCGCGTGGCGACAACCCTTCAGGTTGGTCGACCCAGTTCGACTTTGTCTTCAAGGGCGAAGAACGCGCCTGGCGCGGCGACCGCAACAATCCACTGGTGCGCAGCTTCCTCGCTGGCGTCAGGACCGAAGACCCGTCGGCGCAGTTGGGATTCGTACTGAAGACCGGCACCAGCGACATGAACGTCGTCGCGCCGGTGTGGAAGTGCCCAATCGTCGCCTACGGGCCGGGCGACAGCGCCCTCGACCACACGCCGCACGAACACTTGCCGCTCGACGAGTATTGGAAAGCCGTTAACGTAATCAATCACACCCTGGCGGCTTTCGCAGGCTCGTAGTGAACAACAACACGAAGATCACGAAGACAAGGACTTCAAGTGCTTCGTGTCCTTCGTGACCTTCGTGTTAGTTACTTCTGCATGGTCATCAGCGCCGCAAAGATGTCGATCGCCTCCCAGAGGTGGCCCACCCGCAGGTTCTCGTTGATGGCGTGCTGGTTGTTGTCGAAGTTCACCACCGCGAGCCCGATTGTCGGCAGCTTCAGCGTGTCGTTGAACGTCGAGAACGGCAGGCTGCCGCCGATGGTCGGCATCTGCACCAGCCGCTGATCGAGGGCGCGGATGGCGTTGGCGGCCATCACCGTCCGCGGGTCCTCCATGTTGCCCTTGCCGATCGGAAACCCCTTCTCGGTCTGCGTCACCCTGGCGATCTTGGGGTGGGTCCGGCGAGTCGCGGCATCGGGCGGCCCGTTGACGATGAAGTAGCCCTGCTCGCGGACGTGGGCCACCAGCCGTCCGAACTGCGTCTTCTCATCCAGGCCGTTCACCAGCCGCATCTCGACTCGTCCGGTCGCCGATCCCGACACGGCGTTGCGCGCATTCGGGCCGACCGTGCCTGACTGCAGCCCGGCCACGGTCAGCGTCGGCCGGTTGTGCTGCAGCTCGATGCGGCTGTCGGGATGCTCCGCGCGCGCCAGGCCGAACTGCTCCAGCAGCTTCTGGTCAACGTTGGGGATTTCGTCGATGGCGCGGCGCTCGGCGGCGGTCAGCGGCACGACGCCATCGTAGAAGTCTTTGATGGCGACGTTGCCGGCATCGTCCTTCATCGAGGCCATGAGCTTGGCCAGCGCCATCGCCGGGTCGGTGACGAAGTTGCCGTAGTTGCCGCTGTGCAGATCGCCGGTGGCGCCGTAGATCGTGATCTCCGCGCCGGTGACACCGCGGGAGCCATAGAACACCGTGGGCAGACCGCTCGGATGGCGCGGGCTGTCGACGATGATCGCGAGATCGGCGCGCACGGCGCCGGCGTTGGCGGTCATCGCCGCGGTGAAATTGGGCGAGCCGGCCTCCTCTTCGCCGTCCAGCACCACGCGCAACGACCATGGCACCGCCGTCCGCGTGTCGGCGAGGCCGTCTACCGCGGCGAGGAACGCGACGATGGGGCCCTTGTCGTCGGCGACGGCGCGGCCGTAGATCCGCAACTCCGGGCTGAGCACGGCCGAGGTCGTGGCGAGGTCGAAGCGTGTCTGCCCGAGCATGGCCACCGGGGCGAACGGCTGGCCGATCGTCCAGTCCCGGGCGTCGGTCGGCTGGCCGTCGTAGTGCATGTAGAGCGTCAGCGTGCCGGCGGCGTTGGCCGCCTCCCGGCGGGCAATCAACACCGGCGAACCGGGCGTCTGGACCCGGGCCACCGTGAAGCCGCGCTTCTCGAACATGCCGGTCAGCACATCCGCGTTCTTGATGATGTCGGCCTTGTTGGACGCGATGTTGGGGAGGGCCACCAGCTGCATCAACTCGGCGACGATCTGCCGTTCGCGCGTGGCCCGCCACTCGCGGACCTTGATCACCGAGGCCGACGGCGCCGCCGATAGCGCTGCTCCGCCGACGACCACTGCCAGCGCCACGAATCCTCGCATCGTCCGACTCATCGACGCAGTATAGGCCACCGGTTGAATACGCGGATACAATCGGCGGCCATGGCCTCCGTCTCCGGCGCCGTCACCATCTCCGACCTTCGCCAGGCCGCCATGCGGCGGTTGCCGCGCATGGCGTTCGACTACATCGACGGCGGCGCGGAGCGCGAGTGGACCTTGCGCGAGAACTGCCGCGCCTACGAAGACGTGATGTTTCGCCCGCGCTCGGCGGTCGCGACAGCCGCGTGCGACCTGCGCGCCACGGTGCTTGGCACCACCATCGACGTACCGTTCATCCTGGCGCCGGTTGGCAGCAGCCGGATGTTCTATCCGCGCGGCGAGGAAGCCGCCGCCGAAGCGGCCGGCGATGCCGGAACCATCTACACTTTGTCGACGCTCTCGGGGTGCCGCATGGAAGACGTCAAGGACGCCACCACCGGCACGGCGTGGTACCAGTTGTACCTGGTTGGCGGCCGCGATGTCGCTCTGGGTGCCATCGCCCGCGCCAAGGCCGCCGGCTTCAAGGCGCTGGTCGTGACCATCGATACGCCGGTGGCCGGCATGCGCGAGCGCGATGCGCGCAACGGCGTGAAGCAACTGCTCGCGCGCAACCTCTCGACGGTGCCGCACCTCGGGCAGATGCTGGTGCGCCCTGGCTGGCTGTATCGCTTCTTCAACGACGGCGGCCTGATGAACTTTCCGAACATCGTCATCAACGACGAGCCGATGGGCTACGCCGACGTCGGCGCCGCCCTCGAGCAGTCGATGACGTCGTGGGACGACTTCCGCTGGATTCGCGAGGCGTGGGGCGGGCCGATTGTCGCCAAGGGCGTGCACACCGCCGACGATGCGCGGCGGGCGGTGGCGGAGGGCGCGGCGGCGATCGTGGTGTCGAACCACGGCGCCCGCCAGCTCGACGGCGTGTCGCCGACCATTCGCGTGCTCCCGGAAGTGGTGCGGGCCGTCCACGGCCAGACCGAGATCCTGCTCGACGGCGGCATTCGCCGCGGCAGCGACATCGTCAAGGCGCTGTGCATGGGCGCGCGCGCCGTGCTGATTGGCCGCGCGTATGCCTATGGCCTGGCCGCCGGCGGCGAGGCCGGCGTCGCGCGGGCCATCGACATCCTGCGGACCGACGTGGTGCGGACCATGAAACTGCTCGGGTGCGGGAGCATCTCAGATCTTGACGGCACGTACGTCGAGGTTCCCTCCGAGTGGCTGGCACGGCTCGCTCGGTAATCCCAAGGATTCATCATGTCTATTCGCCCAGTGAAGCAGGTGATCACGGCTCAGCCGCACACGGAAGGCGCCGGCGTGAAGCTGCACCGCGGCTTCGGCTTCGGCAAGACGCAGGAGTTCGATCCGTTCCTGCTGTTCGACGACTTCCGCAACGAGCGGCCCGACGACTATCTCGCCGGATTTCCGTGGCATCCGCATCGCGGCATCGAGACCATCACCTACGTGCTCGCCGGCACGGTGCTGCACGGCGACAGCCTGGGCAATCGCGGCTCGCTCGGCGCCGGCGACGTGCAGTGGATGACGGCCGGCAGCGGCATCATGCACCAGGAGATGCCGCAGGGCGACGCTCAGGGCCGCATGCATGGCTTCCAGTTGTGGGCCAACCTGCCGCGCGCGCTGAAGATGACCGCGCCGCGCTACCAGGACATCCTGGCCAAGGACATTCCCGAGGTCACCGACGATGACGGCACGCATGTGCGCGTGGTGGTCGGCGAGTTCTGGGGCAAGACGGGGCCGGTCGAGGGGGTGGCCGCCGATCCCCGCTACCTCGACATTTCGGTCGCGCCCGGGCGCACCAAGCGGTTGCCGGTCGAGGCGTCACGCCACGCCTTTGCCTACGTGTTTGCCGGCTCCGGGACTTTCCGTGACGCCTCGAAGCCGCTGCCGGTGCAGACCGAACTGGTCGGCGTCTCGGATGAGGCGACGCCTTCCATGCTGGGCAACCGCTCGCTGGTCCTGTTCGACAGCGGCGACGAGATCATCGTGACCGCGGGCGACGAAGGCATCCGCTTCCTGCTGGTCTCGGGGCGGCCGCTCGAGGAGCCGGTGGCTTGGTACGGCCCGATTGTGATGAACAGTCAATCGGAGTTGCAGCAGGCCTATGCCGAGCTACAGAATGGGACCTTCATCAAACACCGTTAATTAGCCGCAGAGGACACCGAAAACACAGAGCAAGTCTTTCAAAATGCCCGTCCGCATCGTCGATGCTCGATCGCATTTAGAAGGAATTTACTCTGTGTCCTCTGTGTCCTCTGTGGCTATGAAGGGATCCGTAATGAACAGCTCGCGTCGAACTTTCCTGCAGACCGGTGCCGCCGCCGGTCTGGGTGCCGGACTTGCCGGTTGCAACTCGGCACCGGCGCCCGCACAGGCGCCGGTGGCAGCCTCCGGACCCCATCCCGCCATTGCCGCCCTGAAGCCCATGACCGCCGGCATTCAGCCGATTACCGCCGACGAGCGCGCCGGCCGCCTCGACAAGGCGCGCCGGTTGATGGCCGAGAACAAGATCGACGCCCTGTATCTCGAGGGCGGATCGAGCATGTTCTATTTCACCGGCGTGCGCTGGGGCCTCAGCGAACGGCCGTTCGTGTGCGTCATTCCGGCGAAGGGCGATCCCGCCTGGGTGTGTCCCGGCTTCGAGGAAGAGCGCGCCCGCGAGCTCGTCGCGAAGAACGCGGAAGTGCGGGTGTGGCAGGAGGACGAGAGCCCGTATCGGCAGATTGCCGGCATCCTCAAGGACCGTGGCGCCACGGGCCGCGTAGCCGTCGAGGAGCGCCTGCGGCACTTCATCTTCAGCGGCGTCCGGAAGGAACTGCCCGGCACCGATTTCGTCGACGGCGAGCCGGTCACCGCCGGCTGCCGCATGTTCAAGTCGGCGGCCGAGCTGGCGCTGATGCAAAAGGCCAGCGACATCACCATCGAGGCGTTCCGCGCCGCGTTTGCCACCTTCCGCGAAGGCATGACGCAGGATGATCTGCGCGCGAACATTGCCGCCGCCCACCGCGCCCTCGGCGCGACCGGCAGCGCCGGCGTCAGCTTCGGCAAGTTCACGGCGTTCCCCCATGGCAGCATCGAGCCGCAGAAGCTGGCCGAAGGCGACGTCGTCCAGGTGGATGGCGGCTGCGCCATCGACGGCTACCAGTCAGACATCACGCGCACGACGGTGTTCGGCAAGCCGAGCCCCCGCCAGATCGAGATTTGGGAACTCGAGAAGCGCGCGCAGGCCGCGGCCTTTGCCGTGATCAAGCCGGGCACGCCGTGCGAAGCGGTGGACGCCGCCGCCCGCAAGGTCATCACCGACGCGGGCTTCGGCCCCGACTACAAGGTGCCGGGCCTGCCCCATCGCACCGGCCACGGCATTGGCCTCGACGGCCACGAGTGGACCAACTTCGTCCGCGGCAACCAGACGCCGCTGGCACCCGGCATGTGCTTCAGCAACGAGCCGATGATCGCCATCTACGGCGAGTTCGGCATCCGGCTGGAGGACTGCCTGTATGTGACCGAGACCGGCGCGCAGTACTTCTCGCAGCCGAGCCCGTCAATCGACAAACCGTTCGCCTGATCAAATTAGTCACAGAGGACACAGAGGACACTGAGTTAATTCTTCTAAATGCCCGTCAGCATCGTCGATGCTTGATCGCAATTGGAAGAATTTCCTCTGTGTCCTCTGTGTCCACTGTGGCTAGAATCGAGACATGGCGACTCTGTTCACTTCTCCCCTTCGTATTCCTCTGAACGTCGATGAGCGGTTCGTCCGCGCCTCGGGCCCGGGCGGCCAGAACGTCAACAAGGTGGCTACCGCAGTCGAGCTGCGCTTCGACATCGACAACTCGTCGCTGCCCGCGGACATGAAGTCGCGGCTCAAGGCCATTGCCGGGCGCAAGGCGCTGACCGACGGCGTGCTGATGATCGACAGCCGGGTCCACCGCACGCAGGCCCGCAACCGCGAGGCCGCGCGCGAGCGGTTGCTGGAGATGATCCTGCGGGCGTCGATTCCGCCGAAGAAGCGGACCCGAACCGAGCTGACCCGGGCCGCCAAGGAACGCCGGCTCGCCGGCAAGAAGCACCACGCGACGATCAAGAAGGCCCGGGCCACGCGAGCGGACCGCGACGAATAACCATTAACAAGAGTCAAGGAGATAAAGCGCCAATCTCCTGTTTTGATGCGTCATAATCTCGGCGTGTCCGAACCGTCCAAGCCGCAATCCTTCAGCTTCTTGAAACTCGCCGGGCCCGGCCTGGTCGTCGCCGCCACCGGCATCGGCTCGGGCGACGTGGTCTCGGCCACCGTCGGCGGCGCGCGCTACGGCGTCGTGCTCTTATGGGCGATCGTCGCCGGCGCCTTCTTCAAGTTCGTCCTGAGCGAAGGCATCGCACGGTGGCAGCTCGCCACCGGCAAGACCGCGCTCGAGGGCTGGGCCGATCACCTGCCGGCGTGGGTGAAGTGGTACTTCGGCGCCTACCTGGTGATCTGGACGGTGTTCGTCAGCGCCGCGCTGACCAATGCCACCGGGCTGGGCATCGCCAACCTGACCGGCGGCGCCATTTCGCAGCCATGGGGCGCGGTGCTGCACAGCGTCATCGGCTTTGCCTTTGTCTGGCTGGGCGGCTATGGCAGCTTCGAGAAGCTGATGAAGGTGCTGGTCGGCGTGATGGGCTTCAGCATCCTGATCTGTGCCGCGTTGACGCTCGAGAACCCGGGCGCGGCGGCGCAGGGGCTGCTGATCCCGACCATTCCGGCGGGCAGCGGCACCTATGTGCTGTCGCTGATCGGCGGGGTCGGCGGCTCCATCACCATGCTGTCCTACAACTACTGGATGCGTGAAGAAGGCATGCGCGGCGCCGGCTTCCTGTCGTATGTCCGCGGCGACGTCGCCGTCGCCTACATCTTCACGGCGCTGTTCGGCATCTCGATCATGCTGATCGCCAATGACGCGTTCTTCACTGCCGGCATCACCCTGACCAACAGTGAAGCAGTGCGGCGGATGGCCGACGCGCTGGGTGGCCTGCTCGGCACCTTCGGCCGGCTCGCGTTCTCGGTGGGCTTCTGGGCGGCGGTGTTCGCGTCGCTGCTCGGGGTGTGGCAGAGCGTGCCGTACCTCTATGCCGACTTCTACGGCATCCTGAAGAAGCTGCCGCCGGCCGGACGGCAGGAAGTGGTCAAGGTGACCAGCACGCCGTACCGGATCGCGCTGGTGTTCATCACGCTGGTGCCCATCCCACTGGCGTTCACCGGACAGCCCATCCAGGTGATCGTCGCCTACACCATTGTCGGCAGCCTGTTCGTGCCGTTCCTGGCAGCGACGCTGCTCTACTTGAATAACAAGGTGGAGTGGACCGAGGACGTGCCGCACAACGCGTGGTACACCAATCTGCTGCTCGCTGCCATCCTGCTGCTGTTCGCCGTCGTTGGAGCGCAGGAAGTGATTGGGGCTCTGCGGTAGGGCGCGGCGCTGGCGCGCCGCCTGGGGCTCGTGGCTACGCCACTCGTAGCTCGGCGCTACCGCGCCTCGTGGGGGCAAGCACAGCGCGCGGCCGCCGGCTTCGCGGACCGCAATCCCGACCTGCAGCGCCGCACCGTCAGAGACACAGTCCCGACCAGAGGTGCCGTCCCGACAGGGAGTGCCCTCCCGACAAGAGGTGCCTCCCGACAAGAGGTGCCCTCCCGACAAGAGACACCCTCCCGACAAGGAGTGCCCTCCCGGCCAGGATCACTTGAAGACGTTCAGCGCCTTCAGGAGAGCGATCAACACACAGGCGCCCGCAATCGCGACGATGATGCTGGAAAGCGTGGTTACTGCCGCAAACCCCAGCATCCCGGCCAGCACACCACCGAGCCAGGCCCCGACGATGCCGACGATGATGTTGGCGATGGTGCCCATCTGCTTGTCGGTCTTCATCAGCAGACTGGCAAGCCAACCCACCAGCGCGCCGACCAGCAAGCTCATCAAGAGACCCATGAACACCCTCCTGCCAGGACGGTTACGCGCGTGTCCTGACGCGCAGTATAGCGGCGTGGGCTTGGCGCGGCTACGGGCCTCGTGAGGCATCCCGGCCAGGAGTTCTTCCCGACCCGCAGTGCCCTCCCGCCCAGGAATTTTGAATAGTCTGCGTCATCTGTGTCATCTGCGGCCCTAAGTACACAAAAAAAGGGCGCGGTGCCGACAAGCACCGCGCCCTTTCCGGTCTCAGGTCTGCGTTAGAAGTTCAAGCTGAACCCGACGCGGATGATCCGCGGCGAGATGTTGTCGCCCGGACGCAGGTAGGCCGGACCGACCGCCACGGTGTGGTTCACGACCGTGTCGGTGTTGCCGATGTTGAAGAAGTCGATCTGCGGCTGG